>JANINS010000004.1:0-75020 GCA_024508725.1 Chitinophagaceae bacterium
GATCACTGTACAGGATGTAACCAAACCTGTGATCACCTGCCCTGCAAGTGTAACAGTGAATTGCCAGGACAATAACACAAGTTCAGTTACAGGTAAAGCAACAGCAACTGATAATTGTGGACCGGTAGCTATTACTGAAACACAAACAAGCACACAGAATGCTAATGTTAACAGCCCTGCACATTACAATTATACCATTACAAGAACCTGGAGAGCAACTGATGTAACGGGTAACTACAGTGAGTGCGTGCAGACGATTACTGTACAGGATATCACTAAACCTGTAGCAGTTTGCAAGCCAGTGACTATTACACTTGTAAATGGATCAGCATCTATTACACCACAAATGGTAGATGGCGGTAGCTCTGATAATTGTAGTCCGCTAACGCTTACTGTAAGTAAATCATCATTCAACTGCAGTAACATTGGAGTAAATACAGTAATACTTACTGTGAAAGATGTAAGTGGAAATATCAGCACGTGCCAGGCAACTGTAAATGTAGTAGGAGAGATACCTACATGTAAGATCACATCAGTACCAACTGATAATACTTACACCGGTGGTAATGTTAACAGCCTGTACTTAGGTTATGGAGCACAAAGCACAACACTTAAACTGGATGTGCCTGCAAGCGGAGCTCCTTATACATTCTCATGGAGTGGTAATGGAACACTTAGCAGTACAACAGTACAATCACCACTGTTTGCACCAACAACAGCAGGATTGTACACTTTCACTGTGTTTATCACCAATAAATACGGTTGTACAACAAGCTGCACTATCTCAATCTGTGTAACAGACATAAGAGTATTGAATGCTAAAACCGGAACATGGGATGGTAAGAAGGTATATGTATGTCATGTGCCTCCTGGAAATCCAGGTAACAGCAATACACTTGAGATCAGTGTGAATGCAGTTCCGGCACACATCGGGCCTTCAGGTCATGCTACTGACAGACTTGGCAAGTGTGAGGTTGCAGTGTGTACAGCTCCTGTATATGCAAGAGGTGGAGCTCCAACAGAAGTTACACCACAAGTTTATGCCAGTGAGATCAAAGTGTACCCTAATCCTACAACCGGAGTGTTTGCCCTGTTACTACAGAACTACAGTAAAGGCAAAGTAGAAGTACAGGTAGTAGATAATTACGGTAAGCTTGTAGCAAATCAAAGTGTTACAGTAATGAATCAATCAGAGAATGTAACGATAGATGTTACCAAACATGCTGCAGGAGTGTACCATGTAAGAGTACTTAGCGAAAGCGGTGTGAAAACACTGAGAGTTGTTGTAGCAAGGTAATTGCAACTGTTATAGCTAAATATTAAAGAGCTGCCGAAAGGCAGCTCTTTTGTTTTGATATAGTGGGTGATAATAGTAGTTAGAACACAATTATCAGAAATCGATTACTGCAGTGTAAGGTTTTTTTGGTCTGAGATTTCTGTTAAATAGTAGTGGATGATCTTTCCTGTTTCTTACCGGGAAATCATCCAGCCAACTATGCCTGTCTGATATGTTCCAAAATGTTACACCTGTTAAATGATCTTTGTATTTTCTGAATAATTTAAAACACATTCCATATTGTTTGGTTTGCAAATCTTCTTTTTCCGTGGTGTAAGCAGTGTCTGCATCTGCCGGAACTTTTTTATCTCTTGCATTATGTTCTTTAGAATATACAGAAATATCCAGCTCAGTGATCTGCAACGGTAGCTTCAGTTCTATAAAATCTTTAAATGTTTGATCAAGCTGTGCTTCTGTAGGTTCATTAATAGCCCAATGTGCCTGTAAGCCCACGGCATGAATGGGAACGCCTGCTGATTGAAGTTGCTTTATCATAGCAATGATCTTCGCTCTCTTCACAGGATTTATTTCATTGTAATCATTGTAAAATAAAACTGCATCAGGATCTGCTGCATGTGCCCATTCAAATGCTTTGGTAATAAATTCATCACCGCAGATCTGGTAGAATTTCGACTGGCGATATACCTCTTTAGGATCATCAGAAATGGCTTCATTCACTACATCCCATGCATATATTGATCCTTTATACCGTTGGACAACGGTGGTAATATGATCTTTTATTCTTTGCAGTAAAACTTCTTTACTCACCTGCTTACCTTCCGCATCTTTAAATAACCAATCGGGGGTTTGTTGATGCCATACCAAAGCATGACCTCTTACTTTCATGTTATGTCTTTTGGCAAATGCAATAATAGAATCAGCATCTTTCCAGTAATATTGATTTTCCATTGGATGGATAGGACCCATTTTCATAGCATTCTCAGGAGTGAGGCCATTGAACTGATCCACGATCAAACCTGCTTCATCTGTTTTTAAAGCCCATGGTGATACTGCAACACCCATTGTAAAATAATCCCGGTAATAATATTTTAATCCTTTCACTGAAGTATTAGTGTCACTGGATTGCTGCCTTGTATTACTGCAGGAAGATCCAATAAAACAACCGATTCCCAGTATAAGCACCGGAAGACCAACTCTGGATCGTGTAACGATTTTGTATTTCATGTGTTTACTTAAAGTGTTTGGTATTACTCAATAAAATATTTATTGATTTTAAGAAATGAAATGGTTCTAATTATTGTATGATCATCTCTTGCTGCACAGTATTACTACTTGTCTTGAGCTTGACATTTGGTTGTCCTCCACCTACACTGATCAGTAATTTGCCTTTTGGATAATATTCCTGCAGTTGTTCCGTAGCAATTGATAACTGCTCTGGCCTGAGTATGAATTGAACGGTTTTAGATTCACCTTTTCTTAGAAATATTCTCTGAAATCCTTTTAATGATCTCTCAGGCACTTCTATTTGTTGATCTTTCCAACTGATATATAATTGCACCACTTCTTCTCCATCCCGATCTCCTGTATTAGTTACATTCACAGTAACAGGAATGGAGGATCGTTGTACAACCGATGCAGGAAGTTTCAATTCATCATATTTAAAACTTGTATAGCTCAAACCAAAACCAAAAGGATACAAGGCTTCTCCTTTGAAGTAACGATACGTTCTGTTTTTCATAGAATAATCGTTGAAGCCTGGTAGGTCAGTGTCGCTTTTGTAGAATGTAACAGGTAATCTGCCAGCCGGATTATAATCTCCAAACAATACATCTGCTATCGCTGTACCTGCAGATTGTCCACCATACCATGCATTAACGATCGCAGGTATGTGCTCATTCTCCCACGGAATGGCAATGGCACTGCCTGTCATCATAACGAATACAACGGGTTTGCCTGTTGCTTTAAGCTGTTTCATCAATGATGTTTGAATAGATGGCAGTAGAATACTGGTTCTGTCGCCACCATTAAATCCGGGATAATCTACTTTCATTTCTTCACCTTCCAACTGTGGTGAGATGCCGCCAACATAAATAATGGCATCAACATCTTTAATACTTTTTAGTAAAGCAGTATAATCTGTTTGCTGGTATGTTCCTGTACGTAAACGAACATTGCCTTTTCCTTCACCCTGCCAGTATTCTAATACAAGATCATAAACAGAATCTTTTGTTGTCTGCAGTTTGTATGTTCTGGCTCCCCATCTGTTTCTGAGCCATGCATTGATCACTTCTTTTCCATTGATAAAAAATCGATAACCATCGTCTGCTTCCACTTCGAAAGTGATGTAACCATTTCTGTTCGCAGTAAAGTGAGTACTATATCTCGCTGAAAAAAAGTTCGCTTTGATATTATTTATCACCTGTTCACCTTCCTGCCACAAATGATCAGGTTGGTCTTCCATTCTTGTAAAAGAAGTTCCTTTTAAAGACGTGTCAGCAAAATATTCAGCTTTGAATCCTTTTTTATTTTCTATAGAACATTGATCATAAGTATTTGCATAAGCAAGCAGTGTATCATTGGTGAAGTTGATGGCCTGGTGATAGATAACTTCTGTTTTGCTACCAAGTTTTCTTTTAATCCCTTCCAATACAGTTATGATCTCTGACGGAATACCATTGTAATTGCCCAATACACTGATGCGATTATCAGCATTTGGACCGATCACAGCTATGCGTTTTAATTTTTTGCTTAATGGCAATACTTTGTTTTCATTTTTTAACAACACGATCGATTGCAATGCCATTTTTAATGAATGATCTTTATGGGCAGCACTTTCTAAAACGTTTGCAGATGTTTGTGCATATTTTACCAAAGCAGGTGGATCGAACATGCCCAGCCTGAAACGTATCAGGAACAGTCTTTTTACAGAGATATTGATCTGCTCTTCTGTTATCAATCCTTTTTTTACTGCTTCTACTAATGACTTATATGCATCCGTACCACAGTCGATATCTGTTCCATGCCAAACGGCATCTGCAGAAGCATGTGCAGCATCAGGATGAGTTTTATGATTCTTGAAAAAATCATCAATGGCCCAGCAATCAGAAGTTACATAACCGGTAAAGTTCCATTGCTTACGAAGTATATCCGTCATGAGAATATCACTGCCACAACACGGTTGTTTTCTAAAAGCATTATAGGCACACATCACACCTGCAACATTTGCATTCACCACTAGTTCTTTGAAAGCTGGCAGGTAAGTATTCCATAGATCAGCATTAGTAACGTCTGCATCAAACACATGTCGCAAAGGTTCAGGACCACTGTGTACAGCATAATGTTTAGCACATGCCGCAGCTTTAAGGTATTTGCTGTCTTCTCCCTGCAATCCTCTTACAAAAGCTCTTGCTAACATAGCAGTAAGAAAGGGATCTTCACCATAGGTTTCCTGTCCACGTCCCCAGCGAGGATCTCTGAATATATTGATGTTGGGAGTCCAGTAGGTTAATCCAAGGTATCTTTCTCTTGTTCTGCCAAGTTGTATCGCTTTGTTGTGTATGGCTCTGCCTTCCAATGCACTTTGATCGGCCATTTTGTAAAGTGAGTTGGTATCCCAAGTTGCAGCCATTGCAATAGCCTGTGGATATACGGTTGTTCTGAATGGAGTTCTTGCAACACCATGCAACACTTCATTCCACCAATCATATCCTGGAATACCGAGTCTGGGAATGGCAGGAGCAGAGTTGAGCATTTGTGCTACTTTCTCTTCTAATGTTAGCCTTCTTACGAGATCATCCACTCTCTGCTCGAAAGACAAAGTATAATCATTGAATGGAAGTTTGCTGCTAGTATCTAATTGTGCTTTACATACAGATGAGATGAGAAAGCAACAGCTAAAAATTATTTTTTTTGACATGGTATTAATTTGTTGGTCAGCTGAGGTTCAATTTTCAACTCCGATGCGTCGCATTTATCACGTCTTTAGCGTGAGTCTTGTACAGCATTGCAAAAGGCATCATTATCTGTTAAACACTGCATCGTTGCCTTTGTATTCAAACCAATCGATCAACATTTTATTAGTTGTATTCATTCTGTTTGATGTTGCATATAAGCCAAACATGCTTCCAACAAAACCACCTGCTTTCTGTGTACTCAAAAATTTTCTATCTACGTTCAATTGTAAAAGCTGCCAGTTATCTTTTGTAGTTGCATAATAAAATGAATATCCTTTATCTGATGCCACTATCTTAAGATCAATTGCATCCTTATAAGTAACAGGTAAAGAAGCCAACAATGTGTCAGGATCATTGTTTGCACCCGACTGGTATAATTCAATTACTGGCTGGTCATCTTTTTTTGATATAGCCATAAAATAATAATGATGCTCATTCTGGAATATGATCATCCCTGCTTTCTCATTTTCACTAGCGGCTTTAAAATGTATTCTTGAAGCGGCATAACATTCATGATGCGATTGACGAAAACCTATAAAAGCCGGATTCTTTTTCTCTGCAACTGTTGTTTGCTTTAATGGAAGTGAAAGCTTTTTCTTTTCGAAAGAGAACAGATCCGCTTCCGGATTTCTTAGGAATACATATCGATCATTTAATTTATTCTTATCAAACTCATCTCTCCAATAAAAGTTGCCGCTGAAATTATTTTCCACTTTGTTTGTGGTAGATATAGGAACAGGATACAGGTATTGAATTTCCTCAAAAGCTGGATTTATAATAGGCCATTCATTATTCCACTCAACCGGTGTTAGAAATGTTTCTCTGCCGATGTTGTAATAAAAAGTATCATAAGGCCGACAAGCAAGAAAAACTGCATACCATTTACCTTCAGGTGTTTCTACAAGATCTGCATGACCTGCAGTAGTAACCGGATATTTCCTGTCAACACTTAGATGTCGCTGTGTTAGAATTGGATTTTTGTCAAACGGGATAAATGGACCATTCACATTCTTACTTCTGAATACAACTTCAGAATGATTATAAGCAGTACCTCCTTCAGCACAAAGAAGATAGTACCAATCGTCTTTTTTGTAGATATGAGGTGCTTCAATCCAAACAGGCTTCTTTGCAATATCAACTCCTCCGTTTACGAGAATCGTGTTTTCACTTACCACTTTCATCTTTGCACGATCAAATTCAACCTGCCTGATCGTTCTATGACCATCATACAATGGTTTATTGTTTGGTGGAATACTGTTGTAAGTAATGTATGTTTTGCCTCCTTCAAAAAACAGGGAAGGATCAATGCCATCTACTTCGGGTAACCAGGTTGGGTTACTCCAGGGACCTTTGGGATCTTTTGCTGTGATGATAAAGTTGCCGCCCTTGTCTATTAATGTGCAGATAATATAAAAAGTGCCATCATGATAACGAATCGTTGGAGCAAACAATCCTCTCGAAACTCCTGTATTAGAAAGGTCAAGTTGCTCATTTCTGTTCAATGCATGCCCGATCTGTTTCCAGTTCAGTAGATCAGTACTGTGAAAGATCGGTAATCCGGGAAAGTATGCAAATGATGAAGTGACGATGTAATAATCATTGCCGACCCTGCATATACTTGGGTCAGGATAAAAGCCTGCAAGAATTGGATTTTGATAGTTTGTTTGTGCCGACAATGTTTTGCCAAGCAACAGAAGAGTAAAGATTACTATAACTGATTTTTTCATTTGTTCTGATTTTCCCTGATAAATGTTGCGGCTTCTACCAATGGTGCGATCCAGATATCTGATTCATGATCTTTTAGAAATTGAAGTAACTCGGTGTGAGCAGCAGATGAAACATTCAATGAATGATCTCCACCCACACCATGAAAAAGAAAGATGAGTAGTTTCTTTTCTGCGATTGCTTTTTTTACCAATACGATGAGCTGATCACCGGTTTCGTTGTTGATCATGTAGGCAGGAAGATCATACAGCTGAACATCCTTCAACGATAACATCTCTGAACGAACTGATCTCGCTGCAATAAAATCTTTCTTTATTTGATTGATGTAAAGTGTATCACCAATCGATGCATCAGCACAAGGAAAAGCAAAAGTCCGGTTTGTTTTTCCGTCAAGCGATTGAAGAAAAGTGTTCATGGTTCTTGCTTCTGCCCAGATGCGTTTCAATGAATAATTCCGCAGATCATTTTCGGGTTGCACCCATTCTCTTCCTTTGCCGCCATTACAAGGATGAAACACTGTATGATTTCCTAACTCATGACCATTAAATGCAGCTCTTCTCCATCCTTGTAATTGTGTGCTTTGCTGATTTCTGTCGTTACAGATGTAAAATGTTCCTTTGAAATTAAATGAATCAAGTGCAGGTATCGCTTTCGAAAGATGATTATCCAAGGCATCATCGTAAGTTAACACGATCGCTGCTTTCTTTCCATTCCACGGATTTTCACTCGATACAGTGTTACTTACTTCTGCTTCAAACGGTGATGCTGGTAAACCTTCCTTGTTATACAGGTTTGCATTGGCTGGATTATCGGCCCATGCATATCTCACAAATTTTGGATGAGGCACCGCCTCATTCCATACGATCACTTTGTTTCCTTCAAGTTTAGTATTTGCCCAAACAAAGCGTTTGTCAAAACCTGCTATTGCAAATTCACCAGGTGATTCCCCAGCTTTTGTATTGATACCACTTCCTGTTTCTTTAAAATGAATGATGATCTTATTTCCTTCTGCAATAGCTGTATCATATAAAGGACCTGAAGCGATAAGATCTTTTTCTCCGTAGCTAAGCTTCCGTGCAGCTAAAGCCATTCGTTCTCCCACATCTTTTTTATTATCGGGATGAATATCATTCCATTCACCCAATTCAATCGTAACGGCCATTGCCGTGTTTGGTATTGATAATGTTTTCCGTTGGGCTTCCCTGATCGTTGCCCAATCACTTTGTGATGGTTTGAACTGAACATCCATGAAGTTGGGTAATTGTGCATAGATGAATGGAGCATCAGGCTGATCGAATTGTTTTCGCCAGTCGTTGATCAATGCCGGAAGAAGCTGCTGGTATTGTTGTGGATTTTTACCTGCATTGGATTCTCCCTGGTACCAGAGAAATCCCTTTACAGAATATTTTTTTATTGGTGCAACCATTGCATTGTACAATGCCGTTGGCTGATGTATCAATGAAATACCTTCATAGTTTCTTTCAGGAATAAATACTGAGCCTATTTTGTAGTTCCATGTTCCTTTCAGATCGATCGTATCTGGGCCATTGGTAATGTAATACGGTTTGTCAGTAACAAATCCTCCTTTGCCTGAATAATTCGTTACCATTACCGTGATCAGATTTTTTCCTTCTTTTAATAACCCTGCAGGAATATTATATCGCCGTTGCGGATACTGGTAAGTAGTGTTGCCTATGGGTTTACCATTGATATACACATTATCTGCATCTACAATCCTGCCTAATGCAAGTGTTGTATTTTTTTTAGTGAAAGCAGATGGAAGATTAATCTCTTTTCGATACCAGACAATGCCATCGAGATCTTTTAAACCCTGGTCTTCCCAATAGCCAGGTAAATTGATGTTCTTCCAATCTGCAGCGGTATAAGATTCGTCAAACCATTTTATTGTTTCTGTTAAACCTTTATTTAGTGGAAGTTTTTTTCTTAGATTAAGAAAGGCTGATCTCCTGTTCAGATCATTTACATAAGCCGTGTCTTTGTTTCTTTGGATCAATGATATTAAATTGAAATCATGTAGACCTTCTTCACTTGTCCATGATTCTATTGGTGTTCCTCCTACACTTGCATTGATCAATCCGATGGGAACTTTGTATTTATCATAGATGTTTTTAGCAAAGAAGTATGCAACTGCAGAAAACTGAGATATATGCTGTGCAGTAGCTGATCTCCAATATCCTGTTGGAAGATCGTCTTGTGGTGCTACAAGATTCGTGAGTGTTGGTATCCAGAATTGTCTTATTTGCGGGTAATTGGCTGATGCAATTTCAGCTGCATATCTTTCTTTATGGAGCGACATCTGGTGTACCATGTTAGATTGTCCGGAACAGAACCACACATCACCGATCAAAACGTCTTTCAGTTCAATATGATTTTTCCCATCGATGATCATACTGTAAGGACCACCAGCTTTCATAGAAGGAATTGTAGTGCTCCATTTGCCATTTAAATCAGCAGTTGTTTTTACTTTCTGATGATTGAAACTTATGGTGATCTTTTCTTTAGGTGATGACCAGCCCCAAATTTTTATCGGTGTTTCTCTTTGTAATACCATACTATCTCTTACCAGCCTTGGTAAACGTATTTGAGCAGAAGCGTATGCACTCAGAGAAATTAAAAGAGACAGTAAGAATATATTCTTTGTTTTCATTTGCGTAATGTTTCATGAGGACCGAGATACATGTATGGTGTAGGGTGAAACTCCAGCACTATTTTTTGTAATACAACAGCAGGACTGATCATCCAATATTTGATCGTGTGTTTGCCTGGTGATTTGATATGCTGTGCAGATGTTTTGATAATGATATTATCTGCTACCCATTTCTCCCAGGTTCTTGTATTGGTGTCGTCTTTGTTTAATGAGATTACTTCCGGTTTTTGATCGTCGATCGACACAGCAAATTGAAGCCCGGTGTTATTATGAAAATTTAAAGTAGGAGAGAAGTAAAGCTGCAGATTCACTTTTCCTGTATCGCCACAATAAAAATCATATTCGAGATGAGGACTTGTTTTTGACAATGCAGAAGTAGCATTAACAGGAAAGGTGGTGATACCTGAACCAGTTCTTCCGATTTCAGGAATGATGCCCCATTTGATATTAGATGCATTGATCTTTCTCGTGTAATGTTCAGCTTCAATGGAAACATAACCGTCGAACTGGTAGAAAACATTTCCCTTGGCATTAGAAGGAATCATGTCAGAATAAGTTATCACTGTAGAATCCATCATCGGATCATCACTGGCAGAATCTTCTGATACATATTTAACCTGTGGCATTCTGTTGAATGGAGGTTGCTGCCAGTAAGTGTAACCAATATGTGTCTGGCTCATCATGTGGTTCCACTTATTGTTATTTAACTGATGATACCTGGTGGTGATCAATGAATCTTTGATAAAAGTCTCTTTTGCCTTCGCAGCGTATTCATTTGCTTTAAGATATTTTTTCTCTGCATACCATTTGTTCCGGGCAATGTTGTAATACATCTCGTTAAGGTTAGCGGAAGCTTCAACAGGATGTTCTACTAATTGGTAGAAGGCATCAAGATCGTTAGTTGATAAAGTAGAACGAATGTTTTTACAATTTTCGACTAAGCTGGTCCAGTCTTTTATAATGTAGGGCCACTCTAACCAAACATTATAAGTATCAGCATTCAGCAATTCAGGTTTTCTTCGTGCATTGTATTGCGAATATTTTTGAATGATCTTGCCAATCTCTTTGGAATGGGCTACTCCGAATTGCTCTGTTGCCCATTTGGTATAATACTGCAAGAGATTTGTTTCGTTCCAGGCTTTCGGATTCCAGGCATAATCTAAAAAGAATGAGATAGGAAATTCCATTGGCTTAATATCTCCAACATTCACGATCCATATTTGTCTTGCATTGTACTCCCAGGCCAGGTGCATTTGCTCCCAAACACGTGATATATTATTAGTGTTGATCCATTTGTAATTCCTTGGACCACCCACATAATCGAAATGATAATAAATACCATAGCCACCTTTACGTGAAGCCTCATTCAGCTTTGGAAGTTTCCTGATGTTTCCCCAGTTGTCGTCACATAACAATAATGTTACATCATCTGGAACACGCATGCCTTTGTCATAGTAATCCTGTACTTCTTTATACAAAGCCCATAATTGCGGACTTTCTGATGCCGGCTTGCCGGTTACATCTTCGATAATATTTCGCTGATCTTTTACGATTCGTTCTAATAAAGCCGTTGCTGTTTCTCTTGTCATTGGTTCATCACCATCACCTCTCATTCCAATGGTGATGATCTTTTCGTTCGTTGATCGTTGCAATCCTTTTTTCCAGAATTTCTTTAAAACAACTTCATTGCTATCATAATTCCATTTCCCTTTGCCATAACGTCTCCATTCGTCATGTGCTCTCATTAATGGTTCATGGTGAGAGGTGCCTATTACAATTCCATATTCATCAGCTTTCCTGATGTTCAATGAATCATCATCATAAAATGCATTTCCCCACATGGCAGGCCAGATATAATTGGCTTTTAAACGTAGCATCAACTCGAAAACTTTTTCATAGAAGCGATGATTGAAGCCACCGAATTTTTCCCTGCTCCAGTTGCTGAGTGCAGGAGCTTCATCGTTAATGAAGATGCCACGATATTTTACTTTGGGATAATCTGTGATTTGCAAACTAAGCGGCACATAAATGCTGTTCTTTTTCTTTGCAGGAACATCAGCCCACCAATACCATGGAGACACACCTAGTTGTTTAGAGAATTCAAAAATGCCATATGCCACACCTCTACGATCGCTTCCTGTTATGATAAGTATATTATTTGCGTTACTGAATGGCTTGCTGATGTTTTTTATCGTAAATGCTTCCCACTTATTTTCTATCTGTTTCAGCGATATCTTTTTTTGCTGGACGAGTTTGTTGATGAGTTGAGATCTTGCTGTACCGATGCAAATCAATTGCTGATAATTTTTATCAATTGAATGAATGATGGGTGGCTTTATTCCGGTTACCAATGCGATATCTGATTGAAGCAGCTCAGCTGATTTTAAGATTAGAGCTGTTTCAGTGCTGTCTACATAGATAGGTGTTACAATATTTTTCTGTATTAATGGATAAAATCCTTTAGCAGGTTTGTCTGCGACAATAGATTGAGTTCGTAGATCTCCAACTAATATAATGCAGAGAATCATGGCAAACAGTCTGAACATGTAGTTAGTTTTTCTTGTTGCTATTGTTGTATCAGTACAAGAGTGCGACGCAACGATGTTCAACAGAGATTTTTAGCCGGCTACCAAAGGCTAAAACCCGATTGAATTACCGCCATCAACAGGTAGTACTGTTCCTGTAATATATTTTGCTCCTTCTCCTGCAAGAAAAAGTGCTGCTTCTCCAATATCAGCAGGTTCACCCAGATATCCCATTGGTGTTCTTCCCAATGCTTTTGCTTTACGTTCAGGATCGTTGTTCAATGCTTTTGCACTCATTGCTGTGGCAATAAATCCGGGTGCGATACAATTAACCCTGATCCCTTTTGGAGATAATTCTGTAGCCATAGCTCTTGTCATTCCTTCGATCGCAGATTTAGATGCAGTATATGCGATCACTTTTGGAATACCATATTGCGAAGCCATAGAGCTGATATTGATGATACTGCCTTTGATATTGTTTTGCAGCATATGTTTTACCACTTCTCTTGAAAGTGCAAATACCGCTGTTACATTAGTGAGGATGATCTTTTGAAAATCTTCGTCTGTTACTTCGGTAAATTCTTTTTTCATATTGATACCTGCATTGTTCACCAGTATGTCAATGTTGCCGATTGTATTGGTGATATTCGTTACAACTTCGGGTAATTTGTTTAGGTCATTAAGATCAGCTACTATAGTGATACACATATCTCCAAGTAGTTCTTTCGCTGCACTCAATTTTTGTTCATCTCTTCCAATGATCACTGTCCTGATGCCAGACAGCACAAACTTTTCAGCTATGGCTAATCCTATTCCTGATCCTCCCCCTGTAACGATTGCTGTTCTCATGGTTGATTGTATTAGTTATGACCTCCAATACCTGGTGCAAACGGAAATTGAAGGCTCTTGTAATATTCTAAACTGTATTCCGGCTGTTCGTATTTTGGTGGTATCGGCAATTGTGCAATCGAACTGAAATAAGAAAGGCAGGCATCTCTCCACCATTTTGCTTCTTTCAACTGGATGTTCAACAACATCGTTACCTGGTTGGATCTTTCTTCATCCACCAACTTCTTTACACTATTCCACTGTTGTTGCATGGCTTTTACCGAATCCACACCGAGATTATACCGGTAACACAATTCCTCCCATAATGTTTTACCTGATCTCATCTTATGATTCCAACTGATGTGATGAAACCAGAGGATGTATTCATCACTACAACTATTACTGTCTTCCCATTGTTGACGAACCTGTGCTGCATATTGATTTAATGCATTGGTTCCGGAAGTAGTACGATTAAAGCCGATTCCATACTTGTCGGCTTTGTGATAGTAAACAGGATTCCAGTCTGCTCTTGGAGCATTATTACTCCACGGTGCGGGGCCATAATGATGACCATTGCCCATAATGTGATGCAATCCTAAAGGCGTCATGTAATTAACTAATGTTTCTCTTGAGGAAAGCATCATTTGTGTAACGGTAGATATGAATGGAGCTTCATTCGAAAATGTTTGCGCTATCCATTCTGCTGCTATTGTATTTGATGATAGATCAGGATCCCAGGCCAGTCTTCCGAAGCCATACCAATTTGATTGATGAAATGGATGACCTGTCCAGTTACGATCGTTTCCAATATTGGCCACACCTGCAATTCCATTAAGCTGTTCTTTCACGAACGAACCTTTTCCGTTGGAATATGTGTCAGCATCTAAGATCTCTTTATAAAGTGTTGGAAGAAAAACAAGATGTGTTGCCTGACCCAGGTATTCTTGTGTAACCTGGAACTCCATCATCAACGGTGTTGCTTTCATTGCACCGAAAAGAGGGGAGAATGGTTCTCTTGGCTGAAAATCGATCGGACCATTTTTTACCTGGAGTATCACATTGTTTCTAAATTTTCCATCAAGTGGTTTGAATTCGCTGTAGGCTTGCTTGAAACGATCATTAGAAGCAATATCTCCTGCATTATGATCTACCGTTGACGATGAATCAAAATTCTCATTTGCTTTCTGTACTCTAACATCATATACAAAAGCTCTCCACATTACGAGGCCGTTGAAAGGTGCTAATGCATCTGCAAGCATGTTTGCACCATCAGCATGTGTTCTGCCATAGTTTTGCGGGCCAGGTTGTCCTTCAGAATTTGCTTTAACGAGGAAGCCACCAAAGTCAGGTATATATTGATAGATTTCTTTTGCTTTATTCTTCCACCATTGTTGTACATCTGCATCAAGCGGATCGGCAGTTTTTAAACCACCAATTTCTATCGGAGCACTAAATCTTGCAGTGAGATAAACCTTGATACCATATGGTCGAAACACATCAGCAAGTGCAGCAGTTTTTTTAAGATAAACAGGTGTGAGGAATTGTGCATTGGCATTAACGTTCGTTAAAACAGTTCCGTTAATACCTATCGATGCATTTGCTCTTGCATAATCGATATAACGTTGATCAATATAATCAGGAAGTTTATGCCAATCCCAAATAGAAATTCCTGCATAGCCCCTTTCTACAGAACGATTGATATTATCCCAGTGGTTCAATATCCTGTTCTTGTATTTTGGTATTGACGTAATGGAGAGCTGATCGATTGACTGGTTGGTTTGTACTAGCCTGATCAAGTTGAATACCCCATACAGTAATGCAACATCGGTGTTTGCGGTAATAATTATATGGGGATTACCATTCATTTTTTTTGCCAGGATCATGTAACCTTCTGATCCAAGAGCCAGCAAATTTTCATTGTTGATATATCTTTTTATTTCAGGAATGTGAGATGGCGTTCCGACGATGAAGTT
The DNA here is from genome assembly GCA_024508725.1 of Chitinophagaceae bacterium. Lineage (GTDB taxonomy): Bacteria > Bacteroidota > Bacteroidia > Chitinophagales > Chitinophagaceae > JAEZDC01. The sequence continues at coordinate 14,970 of JANINS010000004.1, forward strand.
CCCTTGTTGGTTAAATTGAATATTGTTGGCTAACAAACCTGATAGTGCAGTAGTGAGTTCTTTTTTTACTAATGTGATGGTTGCAGAATTTCCGGGAAGATGGATACTTCCTAATCGTTGAAAGTAATGTTGCCGAATTGTAGCATTACTAATTTTATCGTACCTGAGCCATAGACGATAACCATCTTCAGCATAACAATAAGATATGGCGATGCAGCAAACTGCTAAGAGCAATAGTTTCTTCATAAAGCAGCGTCGTTATTATGTTACTTCCTTACGGAAGATTTTCTCACAATCAGATCCGATCTGACAATGATGGTATTGGTTTGCCTGAGATTGCTGACACCTTTCAGGTGATTGATAAGGTTGGTTGCAACTATTTCACCCATATCCTGACCTGGGTAATCAATCGTTGTTAATGCAGGTTCGATCAATTTACCAATGGCATCGTTATTAAATCCTACTATAGCAATATCTTCAGGAATGTTCACTTCATGTTCTTTCAACGTTCTCATGCAAACCGCTGCAACGAAATCATTAGTGATAAAAACACCATCTGGAAGTCGTTTCATTTTCAGGATCTGTCGTGCTGCTTCAATTCCTGCCTCTTCACTCAGATCGTTAATAATTAAAAGCGATTCGTCGAATGGAATGTTGTGATCGTATAATGCGTCTTTGTAACCCTTAAAACGTTGCGAATACACATTTCTTTTAAGACTTGATGTTACGTGAGCAATTCGGGTGCATCCTTGTTCGATCAGGTGCTGTGTTGCCTGGTAACCAGCTTTTGCATTATCGATCACTACAACGGTTGATTCACTATCCTGTTCTACACGGTCGAAAAAGATTACAGGGATATTCTTATCGAAGAATGCTTTGAAATGTTCCAGGTTAGATGTGTCGAACGATAAAGAAGCGATCAATCCATCCACTCTTTTATGAAAAAGATTTTTGGCATTGGCAGCTTCTTTTAAAGAGCTTTCATTTGAGTGAGCAATAATGATATCGTAACCCGCTTCTGTAGTAACTTTTTCAATTCCTGCCAATACCGAAGTGATGAAGTTACTATTCAATTCATGCACCAGCACTCCAATAGTATTCGTTTGTTGTATTCTCAGATTCCGGGCAAAATGATTGGATCGGTAACCCAGTTCTTCAGCCATATCAAAGATCTTTTTCTTTGTTTTCTTGCTTACAACGGGGTCATCTTTCAGTGCACGGCTTACGGTAGCAATTGAGATGTTCAACTTCTCGGCAATATCATATATAGTTATGTCCTTTTCCTTCTGCATACAATCGCTTACATAATATTATACCTGATAGGATACCTCTAAAGTAGGAATTTTTTTAAAAAATTTATGTAATCGGTTACATTTTTAAAAAATGTTTCTATATTAGACCTGCCAAATTGAAAAACTGATCCTGATCAGTTAACCAAAACAAACGATTGCTTATGTCAGCAAATGCATATCCACAAAGGATTTCAGCATTTATGAAAGGCTGGTTTAGCAGCTCTGCACAAGCCAGCTTGTTAATGCAACAGTGCTTACTGTGCTTATATAATGTAATCGATATCATTTCTATTCCACTTTACCTCGCCTGGGATAAATCAAGAAAAAAATACTGCAACAGCAGCTAGCATTGCCTGCTTGCCAACTGAAAAATTAATTCTCCATAACTCTCCTTTATATGAAAATCATGACTACACAAAAATTTCTCAAACCGTTAGCCGGCTTAAAACATTTGCCTGGTTTAATGATGGCAATCCTGCTGGTTTTAAGCGTAAATCTTGCCTTTGGTCAATCTTCCGTTGCTGTACATGGAAAAATTACAGACGAGAATGGAAAACCTGTATTAGGTGCTTCTGTAATGGTCAAAGGAACAACCACCGGAACTGCAACAGATGAAACCGGTTCTTTTAAACTAAACGCACCATCGAATGGTGTATTGGTGATCACGCATGCTTCTTTTATTTCTAAAGAAGTGAATGTAAGTGAAACAGTGAATGTGTCACTTACATCTGGCAACAAAGATCTTGAAGGCGTTATTGTAATTGGATATGGTAACCAGCGCAAAGAAGCTGTTACCGGATCGGTTGTATCTATTAGTGGAACTGCGATCAGGGAAGTGCCTTCACCCAACATTTCCCAGGCTTTGCAGGGAAGGATCGCTGGTGTCGAAATGACTCAAACCTCAACTCGTCCCGGGGCTGCTATGCAAATTCGGGTTAGAGGAACAAGATCGTTGAGTGCAGAAAACGATCCTCTAATTGTATTGGATGGAATTCCTTTCATGGGATCAATCAGCGATATCAATCCGGATGATGTAAAAAGTGTAGAGATACTGAAAGATGCATCGGCCACAGCGATATATGGATCTCGTGGAGCAAACGGTGTGATCCTTATCACCACTGAGAAAGGTGGTAGAAACCGTAAGCCAAGAATTACCTATAGTGCTTACCAGGGTATTCAAACTGTTTTTGCAAAGTATCCAATGATGAATGGTCCTCAGTTCGTAGCACTTCGTGCAGCAAGAGGACAATATACGAATGGCCAGGATGAGGCAAATGATATCAACACCGATTGGCAGGATCTGTTTTACCAGAATGGTGCAGTAACAGATCAGAACATCAGCCTTAATGGTGGTACAGAAACAGGTAATTATAATTTTGGTCTAGGATATTATCTGAACAAAGGAGTTATACCTACACAACAGTATAAGCGTTATTCTTTAAGAGGATCACTCGATCAGCAGGTTGGCAAGCTTTTCAAAGTAGGATTTACTACTTATAACAACTTCAATCAATCCGACGGAAACCAGGTAGGTCTTTATAATGTGCTTAGCATGTCTCCAATCTCATCTCCATATAATGCAGATGGTACAACTAAGAGGATCATTCGTATGGCGGCAGATGATCAATATGTATTCACAAAAGATGTTGTAAAAGGACTTACAAATAATAATCAGTGGCTCAATGAAACACGTGGCTTCGCTTCTTATAATGTTGTTTATGGTGAAGTAAAAGCTCCGTTTCTTGATGGTTTAAAATATAGGATCAATCTTGGACTGGATTATTTACAAAGTAATACCGGTGCATATACAGGACAAGGTGTAGGAAGCACCAATCCTTCAACACTTTCTTCTGCTTCAGTTGATAACAGAAGCACTTACCATTGGACAGTTGAAAACCTTCTTACTTATGATCACACTTTTGCAGGTAAGCATGCGGTAAATGCAGTGGCATTATTTTCTGCAGAACAACGCAAATACAACAGGTCTAACATGTCGGCTCAGGATATTCCTGCTGATGCATTTCAGTTCTATAATCTTGGACAGGCAGCAGGTCAGATCACTATCGATCCGGCTAACCAGGATTACATTCAATGGGGACTTGTATCGGCTATGGGTCGTGTAATGTATTCATACGATAACAAGTACATGATCTCTGCTACTGTTCGTTCTGATGCTTCTTCAAGATTGGCAAAAGGTCATAAATGGCATACCTATCCGGCAGTTTCTGTGGGTTGGAATATTGCGAATGAATCATTCATGCGTAGTATAAAAACGATCAATAGCCTCAAACTTCGTGTTGGCTATGGTCAAACGTCTAACCAGGCCATCGCACCTTATGCAACGTTAGGTTTACTGAGTACAAGGCCATATAATTTTGGTGCTACAGGATATGGTACAGGTTACTATGTATCGCAATTGCCTAATGAAAACCTGGGATGGGAGTTCTCTAAGACAATGAACTTCGGTCTTGATTTCTCTCTTTTAAAGAATCGTTTATCTGGTACAATTGAATATTATGTAACAAAAACAGAAGACATTCTTTTCAACCTCAATCTTCCTCCAACTTCAGGTGTAACAGGAACAACTGCTAACATTGGTACTACTCAGAATAAAGGAGTAGAGATCAGTTTAAATGGAACCATCATCAATAACAAAAATGGATGGACATGGGATGTTGGTGTGAATTTTTACACTAATCGCAATAAACTGGTTTCACTTGCTTCTGGTCAAACAAGAGATGAAGCCAACTGGTTCTTTGTAGGTCATAACATCAATGCTATTTACGACTATCAGAAAGTTGGATTATGGAATACATCAAAAGATAGTTCCAGTGCTTATATGAATGTATTGGAGCCGGGTGGAAAAGTTGGAATGATAAGAGTATTATACACCGGTGGATATAATGCAAGTGGCGTTCCTTTAAGAGCAATTGGTCCGGATGACAGGCAGATCATTGATGTAGATCCTGAGTGGCAAGGTGGATTCAATACACGTGTCGCTTACAAAGGATTTGATCTTGGTATCGTTGGTTTGTACAGACATGGTGGTATACTTGTAAGTACCATTCATGGATCAAATGGATATCTGAATCTGCTTACCGGACGTAGAAACAATATTGATGTTGATTACTGGACACCTACCAATCCGGATGCAAAATATCCGAATCCAGCCGGTCCGATCAGTAACGACAATCCAAAGTATGCTTCTACACTAAGTTATTTCGACGCTTCTTTCCTGAAAGTACGTACGATAACACTTGGTTATAATTTCAGCAAAAGCGTAATTAAAAACTCAGATGTTAAGCTGAGATTATACTTCACTGCTCAAAACCCATTTGTACTGTTTTCTCCTTTCCATAAAGAATCAGGGCTCGATCCAGAAACCAACTCTTTCGGAAATGAGAATGTGGCTTCAACGGGTTTTGTTATTCCAAGACGTGTGTTGACTGTTGGCTTCAATACTCCATCAACACGTAGCTATATACTAGGTGTTAATTTGACTTTTTAAAAAATACTATATATGAAACATTTAAATATAAAAGCTGTTATCGTATCGGTATTGCTTGTACTCTTTATCCCGGGATGTAAAAAAATCCTTGAAGAAGAACCTCGCAGTATTTATACTCCTGATTTCTTTAAAACAGAAAAAGGTGTACAAGGTGGTATAACATCGATGTATGGTCACCTGCGTTCTATCTATGGTCAGCCATATTACTATAACACTTTAGAGACCGGTACTGATGAGTATACATATGCACAAAGTGCCGATGCGAATTTTAAAGACATGGACTTTACAGGTGTTGGAAATGTAACACCGGCCAGTAGCCGATCTGATGTGATCTGGGGAGTATGTTTTTCAAATATCAATACTGCAAATGGCGTTATCGAAAACGCTGCAGCTGTTGGTACAATTCCCGCTTCACTTATTGCAGAAGCAAGATTCTTCCGTGCTTTCGATTATTTCCTTTTGGTACAAACATTTGGTGGCGTTCCGCTTGATCTGGGTGCAGGTAATCTTAAGTTCAATACATCACCTTCAAGAAAATCAGTACGAAATACGGTTCCCGAAGTTTATACAAAAGCTATCTTCCCAGACTTGGTACAAGCAGTAAATGATTTGCCTGCCACACCAAGAGTAACAGGAGCTGCAACCAAAACTGTAGCGAGACTATACCTGGCAAAAGCTTATTTAACTTATGCATGGTGGTTACAGAATCCAAACAACATTCCAACATATCCTGCGGCACCAAGAACAGATCCTGACGGACATGATGCAGCATGGTATTTCCAGAAAGCTTATGACATTGCTACTGACGGAATTGAAAATCCAGGGCCTTTTGGATTAGAGAATACATTCTATGATTTGCATAAAGGAGGTAACGACCGCAATAAGGAAATGTTGCTGTATGCAGATCATACACAGGAAAGTGCTTTCTATAACGGTTCACCTTTAACTGGTTTTGAAAGTGAAACAGGAAATGGCAGAAACACTGCAGCATGGATGGTAACCTGGAACTATACAGTGATCAGAAGTGCACCAAACTCTAATGGAACAGGTACAGGCGTAAGTTCTGTACAAAGAGAAGCTGCCCAGAACCTTGGTAGACCTTATACTCGTATGGCACCACCAATTGGAGTTTTCCTAAACACTTTCGCTGACAAAACGCTAGACTCACGTTACGATGGAACATTCGCAACAGTGTTCAGAGGTAACTGGCCTAAAGGAGGAACAACGAATGCAACTTTGTATAACGCTAATGATTTGCCAATCACACCTGGTCAACCTGTATTAACTTTCCTTGAATATGATGCTCAGGCTGTAGGTATATCTTATCCTTCCGGTGCAAGTTTCCCCGGAAAAACTTCTAATAATGTAGGTGCAGGTGTATTACCTGGACGTGCTGATTTCGTTGTTGCACCAAGTGGCATCAGTAGAGTAATGTTCCCTAATCTTTGGAAAATGGGTGTGTACCGTACTGATAATGGTACAGGCTTGGGAGAACCAAATACACCAAGTACACGCCCGTTTAAGATTGCTAAATTCTCCGAACTTTATTTTATCGCAGCAGAAGCAGCGGTGAAAGGCGCTACTCCTAAAGCAGGCAAATCAGCTCGTGAACTGATAAACGTTATTCGTGCAAGAGCCGGTAAATGGAGTTTCTCTAATAAAGACAACCAGGTTTTTGTTGCTGATAATAGTGCTGCATTAACTACAGCAACTCCTGTAACGATCGATATCAATTATATTCTGATGGAACGTTCCCGTGAATATTTTGGAGAAGGTCTTCGTTGGTTCGATCTTGTTCGTACACAAAAATGGAATGATCTGGCTGGTAGCTACCAGATATCAGGAAGCAATTATGGAGATCATACACCACAAACATTTACCCGTACGATAGAGCAGAAGCATTACCTGAGACCGATACCTCAATCACAAATTGATGGTATGGAAATGACGGCAGACGAAAAGAAAGCGTATCAGAATCCTGGTTATTAATAAGAGCTGATTAGAAAACATTTTTTCTCATATGCAAGCGATCACATTAGGTAAAGGAAGGATGTTTCGTCATCCTTCCTGCACCTTTTAAAAAAGAAAGGATATGTTACTTGGAATTGATTTAGGAACATCGTCGGTGAAGGTTTCAGTAGTAGACCCTCAAACAAGAAACTGTATTGCTTCTGCTTCCTATCCTGAAACGGAAGCAGCGATCATTTCACCAAGATCCGGTTGGGCAGAACAGTCACCCGATCAGTGGTGGGATTTTACAAAACATGCCATTCAAAAACTTCATAGATCAGGAAAATATCATTCAAAAGATATTACGGCAATTGGCATTGCGTACCAGATGCATGGATTGGTATTGGTTGATAAGGATCAGAATGTTTTACGCAATAGCATTATATGGTGTGATAGCAGGGCAGTAGATTATGGTAATGCCGCTTTTGAAAAGATAGGAGAAAGAGAATGTTTAACAACTTTACTTAATTCACCGGGAAATTTTACAGCAGCTAAATTGGCATGGGTTAAAGAAAATGAACCACAGATCTATCAGCGAATTTATAAACTGATGTTGCCTGGAGATTTTCTCGCCATGAAGTTAACAGGTGAGATCACTACCAGCATCTCTTCTTTATCTGAAGGTATCTTCTGGAATTTCAAAGAGAATCATCTTTCGCAATCTTTGATAGAATATTTTGGATTTGATTATTCTTTCTTTCCGGATATAAAAGATGTATTTGCAGATCATGGTCATGTTACAACAGATGTTGCATCGGCTCTTGACCTTACCCCAGGCATTCCTGTAACATATAAAGCTGGTGACCAGCCCAATAATGCACTTTCGTTAAACGTTTTAAATCCCGGAGAAGTTGCTGCAAATGCAGGAACATCAGGTGTGATCTACGGTGTGGCAGATGAACTTACATACGATCTTGAGTCACGCATCAACAGCTTTGCTCATGTAAATCATACAAAAGTTCAAACAAGGATCGGTGTATTGCTCTGCATCAACGGAGCAGGAATAACAAGTAGCTGGATACGTTCTTTATCTCAAAGCAATATCTCCTATGATCAACTGAACGAACAGATCAGTGAGATCCCGATAGGCAGTGAGGGCTTATCATTATTACCTTTTGGTAACGGGGCTGAACGAATGCTAAACAATAAACAGCCAGGTGCAAGCTTCAATGGAATAGATTTTAATAAACATACAATAGCTCATTTTTACAGAGCAGGACTCGAAGGTGTGGCATTTGCTTTTCGCTATGGGCTTGATATCATGCAACAGAATGGCATGCAGCCATCAGTGATAAGAGCAGGAAATGCAAACATGTTTTTAAGCGATGTGTTTGCCACAACATTTGTAAATACTACCGGCATACCCGTAGAGCTATATAACAATGATGGGAGCTGTGGTGCTGCATTGGGTGCAGGCATCGGAGTAAAACTCTTTAGCCAGGGCGATGCTTTCAACGGTTTGCAACCAATCAAAAGAATAGAAGTAACCCAAGCTGCGGTTTACAATGACCTTTACCAGGAATGGAAACAGCTACTCTTACAACAATTAAACAAGCAATTAATCACTTTATAAATTAAGAACGATGATAGCAACATCAAAAAGAACCGAGGTGTACAAAGGAATTGGGAAGATCAAATTTGAAGGGAGAGATACTGACAATCCTTTAGCGTTTAGATGGTATGATGAAAACAAACTGGTGGCTGGAAAGACAATGAAAGAGCATCTTCGTTTTGCCTGTGCATACTGGCATTCGTTTACAGGAAGTGGTGCTGATCCGTTTGGTGAACCAACACATATTTTTCCATGGGATGATGTTTCAGATCCTGTAGAAAAAGCTTATGCAAAAGCTGATGCTGCGTTCGAGTTCATCACTAAACTCGGCTTGCCTTATTATTGTTTTCATGATGTTGACGCAGTAGAATACACCAATGATGTTGCTGAAAACGAAAGAAGATTAAATCACATCACTGCATATCTCAAACAAAAACAGGAAGAATCAGGAGTAAAGCTTCTTTGGGGAACAGCTAATCTTTTTTCAAACAAAAGATATATGAATGGTGCAGCCACCAATCCTGATTTTCATGTGCTGGCACATGCTGGTGCCCAGGTAAAAGCTGCATTGGATGCAACCATCGCTTTGGGTGGAGAGAATTATGTGTTCTGGGGTGGAAGAGAAGGTTATATGACCTTGCTCAACACCAATATGAAACGGGAGAAAGAACATTTTGCAAGATTTCTTCATACTGCAAAAGATTATGCAAGAGCAAATGGGTTCAAAGGAACATTTTTTATCGAGCCTAAACCTTGTGAGCCAAGCAAACATCAATACGATTATGATTCTGAAACAGTAATTGGTTTCTTACGGCAATACGATCTGTTGAATGATTTTAAATTAAATATTGAAGTGAATCATGCAACATTAGCCGGTCATACATTCCAACATGAGCTTCAGGTGGCAGCCGATGCTGGTTTACTGGGTAGCATCGATGCCAACAGGGGAGATTATCAGAACGGATGGGATACAGATCAATTCCCAAATAACGTTTTGGAGTTAACAGAAGCAATGTTGGTGATCCTCGAAGCTGGTGGATTTGGTGGAGGCGGTATCAACTTCGATGCAAAGATCCGTCGTAACTCAACCGATCCGGAAGACCTGTTCTATGCACACATCGGTGGAATGGATGCTTTTGCAAGAGCTTTACTCGCAGCAAATGAGATTTTAGAAAAATCAGATTATAAAAAATTAAGATCAGATCGTTATGCATCTTTCGACAATAGCAATGGTAAAGCTTTTGAAGAAGGCAAACTCAGTCTCGAAGACCTGAGAGAATATGCTGTTGCGAATGGTGAACCGAAGATCATCAGTGGTAAACAGGAATATTTCGAACTCATCTTATCTAAATACATTTAATCCTAAAAAGATCAGCTATGGCTTTCATCGATACCTCAGGTAAAAATGCTGCAGCAGGAAGTTACAACAAGAGTAATCCGTTTTATATTACGATGCTTACCCTTGTTGCAACTCTTGGTGGATTACTGTTTGGATATGATACTGCAGTGGTAAATGGAGCAGAAAAATCACTGGTAGAATTTTACATTGCTAAGATCCTGGTTCCGGCAAATTATGAAAGTGATGCGGTACCACTCATCAGCCAATATAAAATACTGATGGTTGCTGTACTGGCAATTGTGTTTATTGTTGTATGTGGACAGATCATGAAACTACTCGGTGCTAAAAAAGGTGGAGTGATCAGTTTACTAGTGATGGCTTGCTTGGCAGTATGGTCTGTTTCTTTTCTGGGAAAACCCATTCCAACTGATACTATAGAGCTTCAAAGTACAGCAGATGCGATCAAGGGATTTGTAATTGCATCAGCATTGATCGGTTGTGTAATTGGTGGAGCTTTAGCTGGTTTTATTTCAAAAGCGATCGGACGTAAGAATGGATTGATCATTGCCGCACTCGCATTTCTGATATCAGCGGTCGGTGCATGGAAGCCGGAAGCTTTTAATGTATTCGGTACACTCGATGTGTACTCATTTGTTGTGTATAGAATTATTGGAGGTATCGGTGTTGGTATCGCTTCTATGTTGTCTCCAATGTACATTGCCGAAATTGCTCCTGCAAACGCAAGAGGTAAACTTGTTTCGTTCAACCAGTTTGCCATCATTTTTGGAATGTTGGTCATCTATTTTGTTAACTATTTCATCGCAAAACAGGGAAATGAAGAATGGTTGGTAACAGAAGGCTGGCGATGGATGTTCTTCTCAGGAGCTATCCCTGCTATCGTCTTTCTCGTATTACTATTCTTCGTGCCTGAAACGCCTCGTTATCTCGCCATGAAAGGAAAAGATGAGAAAGCTTTAAAGGTGTTGAACAAAATTGCAGGTACAGAGGCTGCTCCAAAAGTACTTGCCGAGATAAAAGGAACATTACACGAAGTAAATGCACCATGGTTAAGTTATGGTTTCATGGTGATCTTTATTGGAATCATGCTATCGGTATTCCAGCAATTTGTTGGTATCAATGTAGTATTATATTATGCCGGAAACATTTTTCGTGATATGGGTGCATCAACAGATGCATCTCTATTGCAGACCATTGTTGTTGGTGGAGTAAATCTCGTATTTACAGTAGTTGCTATTTTAACAGTAGATAAGTTTGGCAGAAAACCTTTGATGATCATTGGTTCGATCGGAATGGCAGTGAGCATGCTGGCACTTGGTTTTTGCTTTTACACGAAAGCTGTTGGTATGACTGCACTCGTGTTCATGCTCATCTACACTGCCGCATTTGCATTGAGCTGGGGTCCGGTTTGTTGGGTATTATTAGCCGAGATATTTCCTAACAGTATTCGGGGTGCATTATCCATTGCTGTGGCTGCTCAGTGGATCGCTAACTGGATCGTTTCATTAACATTCCCAATGATGAATGATAACGTTTGGCTCACACAACAATTCAATCACGGATTTGCATATTGGATTTATGGAGTGATGGGATTACTTTCTGCATTATTCATGTGGAAGATGGTTCCGGAGACAAAAGGAAAAACATTGGAGCAAATGGATAGTCTTTGGAAAAAGAAAACGCCTGCATCTAAAAGTGAATCAACATTTCAATTAAAAGAAGAAGCTTTATATGTTGAAGAGAATGGTCATTAAAGGATTTTGTTTATTGGTTACAATTGCCTCCGTACAGGTTTTCGCTCAGCAATTGCCTTATAAGAACAAGTCACTATCTCCTGAGCAACGTGCAAAAGACCTGCTTCCAAGAATGAATCTTGATGAAAAGGTGATGCAGTTACAATGCCTCTGGATCCAGAAGTCAACAATACTAGATGCCAATGGCCAGTTTGATTCAGCAAAAGCAGAGAAAGCAATTAAAAATGGTTTAGGAGAATTGGCAAGATTGAATGAGAATGCTGGTCCAAACAGTTATGGTTATCATCCAAAACAAGCTGCACAGTTATACAATTCCATACAGCGATTCTTTATCAATAAAACAAGATTAGGAATTCCTGTTATGGTGCATGAAGAAAGTCTTCACGGTCAGCAAACACAGGATGCAACTAATTTTCCCATACCTATTGCTTTAGCAAGTACATGGAATGAAAATCTTATGACAGATATTTTCTCCAATGTTGCTCAGGAAGTAAGAGCAAGAGGAGGACAACATGTATTAGCCCCTGTTGTAGATGTGACAAGAGATCCTCGTTGGGGAAGAACAGAAGAAACACTTGGTGAAGATCCTTATTTGATATCACGTTTGGCAGTTGCACAGATCAAAGCTTACCAGGGATCCAATACGCCATATCTTGGAAAATACAATGTAGCTACCACGTTAAAACATTTTGGTATTCACGGTCAGAGCGAAGGTGGCTTGAATGTTTCACCAAGCAATATTGATGAACGAACTGCAAGAGAAGTTTTTTTTCAGCCATTCAAAGCAGCGATTCAACAGGCCAATGCAATGAGTGTGATGGCAACATACAATGAACTGTGGGGATTACCAGCTCATATCAATAAGTATCTTCTTACTAATATACTCAGGAAAGAATGGAAGTTTAAAGGATTGGTTGTGTCAGATTATTTTGCTGTTCGTGATGTAAGCACACTTCATAAGGTTACACCGAGTTATGATGAGGCAGGTTTGCTTGCCTTTAAAGCTGGAATAGATCTGGAAACACCCGATCCTGATGGTTTTAAAAATCTGAAACAACTGGTGGCCGATAAAAAAATATCGTTCCAGGAACTTGATGAACGAGTAATGCGAATACTCATAACAAAGTTCAGGCTGGGATTATTTGATGATCCTTATGTAGATGACAATAAAGCTGAAGATATTGTTGGCAGCAAAGAAAAAAGAGCAGTTGCTTATAAAGCTGCAACAGAAGGAATGGTATTATTAAAGAATGATAACAACTTTTTACCGCTGGATCGATCTAAAGTAAAAAAGATCGCTTTCATTGGTCCAAATGCGGATAAATGTTTACTGGGAGGATATTCCAGCAAACCAAGAATATGTGTTTCTCCTTTAGCTGCCCTCCGTGAAAAATATGGAAATGACATTGAAATCTTATATGCCGAAGGTGTAACGATCACAGATAAGAACAATTGGTTTGCTGATACGATTAAGCTTGCAGATCGTTCAGCTAATGATAAAAAAATTGCTGAAGCAGTAGCTGTTGCCAGCCAGGCAGATGTTGTAGTTCTTTTTATTGGTGGAAGTGAAAGTACCAGCAGGGAAGGTTGGGGTCCTGAACATCTTGGTGATCTTCCTACTTTAGAATTATTAAATGGACAGCAGGAGTTGATCAAAGCCATCACAGCAACAGGTAAACCAACTTGTGCTTTTATCAACAGCGGACCTCCACTTAGTATCAATGATCTTGTTAACTCTGTTCCTGCTGTAATGCAATGTTGGTACCTGGGTCAGGAAGGTGGTTATGCAATAGTGGATGCATTGTTTGGTGAGGTAAATCCTTCTGGAAAATTGCCTATCACCTTCCCACGAACTGCAGGGCATATTCCAGCTTATTATAACTATAAACCCTCTGCTCGTCGTGGATACAATGTTGGTTTCGAAGTATCGCCATTATTTGCTTTTGGTCATGGACTTAGTTATACTACATTCAGCTATAGTAATCTTCGTTTATCTGCAGCATCAATGAAAACGAATGGTACTGTTACAGTAAGTGTAGATGTAAAAAATACGGGTAACCGTAAAGGTGGAGAAGTGGTACAAATGTATATACGAGATGATTACTCCTCTGTTCCAAGACCTGTAAAAGAATTAAAAGGATTTCAAAAGATCTGGCTTGAGCCGGGACAATCGCAAACCGTTAGTTTTTCCATCAACCCTGAACTCTTATCTTTTTATGATGCAAATATGAAATGGATTGTAGAGCCTGGAGATTTTACAATCATGGTAGGCACATCATCTGATAAAACGCAGAGTATAAAACTTACGGTAGGAAAATAAATCAGAATACAGCATGATGATGCATCAGACAATGCGTTGGTTTGGACCTAATGACCCGGTTGATCTATGGCATATTCGTCAGGCCGGATGTGAAGGTGTCGTTACAGCTTTGCATCATATTCCTGTGGGTGAAGTCTGGACCATCGAAGAAATTCAGGCAAGGAAAGCAATGATCGAAGCTACTGGTATGAGCTGGACAGTGATCGAAAGCCTACCGGTGAGTGAAGACATCAAAAAGCGATCAGGTAATTATATACAACACATCGATAACTATAAACAAAGTATAAGAAATGTAGCGGCTTGTGGCTTGAAGGTGATCACCTACAATTTCATGCCCATTCTCGATTGGATGCGAACAGATGTGAACTATGAAATGCCTGATAGAAGTAAGGCACTTTACTTTGAGAAAGCAGCGTTTATTGCATTCGATCTTTTCTTATTAAAACGCCCTGGTGCAGAAAAAGATTATAGTGAAGAGCAGATACGCAAAGCTGAAATTCGTTTTCAACGAATGTCAGGTAAAGAAAAAGAAACACTTTATCGAAACGCATTGCTAGGTTTACCAGGTAGTGAAGAACGGTTTACTGAAGAGCAGATACTTTCTGCATTAAAAACTTATGAGGAAATTGATGCAGCAAAACTAAAAGAACATCTCTTCGATTTTCTGAAAGATGTTGTTCCCGTAGCTGAAGAAGTGGGTGTAGTGATGGCTATTCATCCTGACGATCCTCCTTACCCAATATTAGGTTTGCCAAGAATTGTAAGTACTGAAAAAGACATAGATGAGGTTTTTGGTTCAGTGAATTCTCCTGCTAATGGCCTTTGCTTTTGCACAGGTTCTTTTGGTGCAAGAGCTGATAATGATCTTGTAAAGATGCTAAAGAAATTCGGCGATAGAATACACTTTTTGCATCTGCGAAACACCAAACGTGATGCAGAAGATAATTTCTATGAAGCTGATCATTTAGCTGGCGATGCAGATATGCCTTCTATTGTTAAAGAGATCGTATTGCTGCAACAAAGAAGAAATATTTCAATACCTATGAGGCCTGATCACGGTCACCAGATGCTTGATGATCTTTCAAAAACCACATACCCAGGGTATTCTGTAATCGGTAGGCTAAGAGGCTTGGCAGAATTAAGAGGTCTCGAACTGGGTATCGTATCTGCTTTAAACAATAACCTATGATCGGGAAAAGTATTCCTTCAGAAATATACGGATCAGTACAGCAAGAGCATTGCGGTGTGATGGAGGAACAAGACATTTGGAAGATATCGCTATCAGATAATATCATCGACGTTGAGATCACGAATGTGGGATGTTCTGTGATGAAGATATACGTTTCAGATAAACATGGGCAAAAACAAAATGTTATCGCCGGATTTGAAAAACCGCAGAACTATCTTAATAATGATTATTATGTAGGTTGCATTGTTGGAAGATATGCCAACCGTATTAAATACGGTAAGTTTTACATGGATGGTAAAGAGCATCAATTGACTCTTAATGATGGCAATCATCACTTACATGGTGGGCCAAAAGGTTTTCATAAACGGATATGGAAGTTAGAAAAATTAGAATCTACGTCATCCGGTGCATCAGTTGAATTGTCTTATGCAAGTTATGATGGAGAAGAAGGATATCCCGGTAAGTTAACAACAACTGCAGTGTATTCGGTGGAAAATGGTTCTTTGCATATCACGTATAAAGCTGTTTCCGATAAACCAACGATCGTTAATCTTGCGAATCATTGTTTTTTCAATCTTAGCGGTTTCGCTGAATCAACTATATATACACATCTTCTGCAGGTAAACGCCAGTCAATATACGCTGACAGATGAAGAACTTATTCCTACCGGTGCATTGGCTGATGTAGCAAATACAGCTTTTGATTTTAGACTTTTAAAAGACCTGGGTTCAAAGATTCAACATGCTACGAAAGGAAAAGGTTATGATGTAAACTTTTGCGTGAGTGAAAAAATCTCTTCAGCAATGTTGAAATCAGGTGTTCTTTATCATCCCGGATCTGGTAGAATGATGGAAATATTTTCGAATCAACCAGGATTACAGGTTTACACAGCCAATAACTGGGATAGCACTGAAATGATAAGCAAGGGATTTCAAAAAAATGCTGCAATTGCATTAGAAACGCAGGTCTTTCCTGATTCTCCGAATCAGTCGACATTCCCTTTCAATATTTTATTTCCGGGAGATGTTTATGAAGCCAAAACAGTGTTGAAGTTTGGGATCATGTAGTTGATCTTCCCATTCAGTTTTCACTACATCGTAAATCTTTTTACATTTAGCAGGTGAAGCGTTGGCAACTCCCTGGAAGATTATATTTACTGATCTGTAGCCTGCTACTTGTTTTTACTTCTGCACTTTCGCAGAACACAATTGGCATTCCTACTATTATCAACTATAGTAAAGAGGTATATAATGCAGGAACACAAAACTGGAGCATCGCACAAGATCAGTCGGGGATAATGTATTTCGCCAACAACCAGGGACTTCTAACTTTTGATGGTACTTTCTGGCGTAAATATGCACTTCCTAATAAAACAATTGTACGATCTGTTGCCGTTGATACTGATGGAAGAATTTATGTAGGAGGCCAGTCCGAGTTTGGATATTTTTCTCCAACAGCCAATGGTGAGCTTACCTATACTTCTTTGATGCCATTGATCGATGAAAAAGGGAAAGACTTCACCGATGTATGGAATATCTGCATCTTTCAGAACCGCATTTTTTTCCGGGCTTATAGAAAAGTTTTTGAATACGATCATAAGAAGATCGTTGTGCATGATGGTATCCATTGGAATTTTATGGCATCTACTGCATCTGATCTTTTTGCATTTGAATACAATAAAGGCCTGATAAGGTATACCAAACAGCGATGGAATGTAATTATTGATAAGAATGATCTTCCGGTGGGTATCAATTTTAAATCAGCGGTATCTATAGGTAAAGACAGTGTTTTGTTTCCTTCTCTTGTAAACGGATTGTATATACTTTCTAATGACCAGTTAAAGCCATTTACTACTCCTGATATAGAGTTAGCAAGAATGCAGAATATTTATGGTGCTACTTTAATATCTGATGATCGTATTGCATTAATGACTGTTCTGGGTGGTTGTATCATCATCAATAAAAAAGGAGAATTTGTTCAGCAAATATCAAAGAAAGAAGGAGTACAAAATAATAATGTACTCAGTCTGTTTCTAGATAAGGATAAAAACCTGTGGCTGGGTTTAAACAATGGAATAGACCTGGTGCTTTATAATAACGCCATCAAAAATATTTACCCTGAACTGCAGGATAGAAATGCAGGATATGCCTCGGTGATTTATAACAATCAATTGTACCTGGGTTTGGCTTCAGGTGCGTACCGGGTTTCGTTAGATCCGTTAAAAGATCTCAGCTACCAGCGAGGAAACTTTCAACCAGTGATGCAAAGCAAAGGGCAGGTTTGGAATTTCTCTGTCGTAAATGGTAAGTTATTAATGGGGCATAATAGTGGAGCTTATATTATTGAGCAGGATCGTGCCATTCCAATCGATACTAAAACAGGTTTTTGGGATTTTCAACCTTTGCAAAACGTTGAACCTGCAGAAACGATCATTGCCGGTACTTATAACGGTATCAATATCTATAATTATAAGAATGGAAGTTTTGTAAATCCACGTGTACATGCTCATTTTGAATCTGCCAGGTTTGTTGTTCAACACAATGGGCTGATATGGATCGCTCATCCATTTAAAGGGCTTTACATTGTAAGTTTTAATAAGCAGAACCTTCCACAGGTTGTATTATTCAAAGACAAGAATCATATTCTTTCAGATAATCATAATAAAATATTCAAGGTTCATGATAAAATGATCCTTACAACAGATAAAGGCATCTTTGAGTACGATGATAAACTGAACGATTTCGTTGTTTCCGAAACATATCAAAAACTGTTTGGTAAGAATACCGTTGATTATTTTAAAGAAGATCAATACGGTAATACCTGGATCATTATGAATAAACGAGTGGGTGTGCTGGATAAAACTGCTCCCAATGAGATCGTATTTATTCCGGAATTAAATAACAGGGTCCAGGCAGATGGATTTGAGAATATAAATATTATCGATAGCAGCAATATACTCATCACTGCAGAAAAAGGTTTCTTTCATCTGAATTATGCAGCGTATAAAAGAAATAAGTATCACCTGAATGTTCTGATCAGAAATGTAAGATCAATTTCAGATAACAACATTCTTTTTTATGGAGGTTACAATAAGCCTTCTTCTCCATCGATAAAATATTCATACAATTCATTAAGGTTTGAAGCCAGTGCTGTATTGTATGGACAGGAACATACACTTCAATATAGTTTTTATCTCGAAGGGTTTGATAAAAACTGGTCAGAATGGTCAACAAGAACTGAAAAGGATTATACCAATATTCCACCTGGCCGTTACATATTTAATGTAAAATGCAGGAACAACATCAGCAATGAATCTTCGGTTGCAAGTTTTTCTTTCTCCATATTAGCTCCGTGGTATAGAACATGGTGGGCTTATGTAATATATACATCAGCTATTGCATACCTGTTATATTATATATACAAAAGGCAAAAGATCCGGTACGTTCGTCAACAACAAAGAAAACTGGAAGAGCAAAAGAAGAAGTATGCCGAGGAGCAGAAAAGGCTCGAGATGGAATACCAGCTTGAGATCAGCGATAATGAAAAACGAATTGCCCGGCTTCAAAGTGAAAAACTACAGGCTGAAGTTAACCATAAGAATACCGAACTGGCTACATCAGCAATGAATCTTGTGCATAAGGTGGAGATTCTTAGTAAAATAAAAGAAGACCTGATCCATTACAAAGAGACTGCAGCAAATGGGTCGAAAGAAGTGCAAAAGATCATAAAAAAGATCGATGGTGAACTGGATGATTCTCAGCAATGGGAACAATTTTCAAAGCATTTTGACAATGTTCATACTGATTACCTCAAAAAATTAAAAGAACATTGCCCCGATCTAACCACCAGCGAACTTAAACTCGCTGCCTATTTGCGACTCAGCCTAACCACCAAAGAGATCGCCCAACTAATGAACATTTCTGTTAGAGGAGTTGAAACAAGCCGTTACCGGTTGAGAAAAAAACTGGGTTTAACCAACGATGAAGCCAACCTCTATGATCATCTCCTTAAGATCACTACTACAGATCAAACCTGACAACTTATCCTACTCATTGATAATTCACTTACATCAGGTTTTAAACACTGCTTTCAATTGCAAATCATCTTTTCCCATTCAAAATTCTTCTTTGAGTAGCATGGATGTAATATAAGTTATTGATTTTCAAAAAATATAATCATTCCTGTAGTGGTTTTGGCGTATCCTGTTTTTTCAGGCAACGGTACTTTGATGTCAACTTTGAAGTACCAAAACGCCTTGCTATATGATACAACTTGCATTGCCCAAGAGCAGAGACCATTCTGCCAGTTTGTCCTTCGAAGACATTCATGATCAAATCCAGCAAAGGAAACATCCATTGTTTTCTTGCTCCTCATCTCTCACCGACAAAGAATCGCTATATGAATAAAACTACACGCAAAAGCAAATTGCCTGCTCTTATCAGCAGCATAAGCACCCTTTTATTGATGATGCTGTTGTGTTCCGGAACAGTCCTGTTTGCCCAGACCTCTAAAAAAGTGGAAGGCAATGTAACAGACTCGAAAGGCGTTCCACTGGAAGGAGTTAGCATCGTTGTAAAAGGAACTTCAAACGGGGTTTCTACAAATAATAAAGGTCACTTTTCCATCACAGTACCTGTTGGCTCTGTACTCGTGTTTACCTACACTGGGATGCTGGTAAAAGAAGAAGTAGTGGATGGAAGAGATCAACTCAATATTGTTTTACAAGACAATCCAAATTCTCTCGAAAATGTTGTCGTTGTTGGATATGGTACCCAAAAAAAAGTGAACCTTAGTGGTGCTGTTACTCAGGTATCGGGTAAAGATCTTGCCAACAGGCCGGTGGTTAATACAACAGCAGCGCTACAAGGAGTAATGCCAGGATTAACTGTAGTAAGAGGTAGCGGAAAACCAGGTGGTGAAGGATATGGAATCAGGATCAGGGGATTTACTTCAGCCAATACTGCAAATGCATTGGTATTGGTAGATGGTATTGAACAGGATCTTAACCTTCTTGACCCAAGTGATATCGAATCAATTTCTGTTCTAAAAGATGCTTCTGCCTCTGCAATCTACGGTGCAAGAGCTGCAGCAGGTGTAATACTTGTAACTACGAAACAAGGTGCTCCCGGTAAAACAAGAGTTACGTTAAGCAGTAATTACGGCATCAACATTACTGCAAGACAACCACAACGACTTGATTCATGGGATGAACAGGCTTTGATCGATGAGTCTCGTTTAAATGCAACCGGTGCTCCTGAGTTCAATAGAGAACAAATTGAATGGTTAATGAATCCCAATTTCGATTATCGCCCAAATCCAACACAGGACAGATGGGAATATTTCGGTAATAATAATTGGGTGAAGGAAGGAATGGACAGGATCAATTACCAGCAAAACCATTCTATCTCTGTTAGTGGAGGAGAACAAAAATTAAACTACCTTCTTTCAATAGCATATTTCAAGCGTGATGGTGTATTGCGTTACGGTCCGGATGATAATAACCGCAGTAACATAAAACTGAATGTGAATGCTGATGTTAGCAAATACGTTACACTAAAATTCACTACCGGTTATATCAATTCAACAGTGAATGAGAATTCATTTGGTACAGAGCAGATCATTAACAGGTTATACCGTAGCCGTACACGTCAAAGCTTGTATACTCCTCCGGAAGATATTACAGGACAGATGTACAATGGAGATCTGCAGATCAATGCAATTGATATTGAAAAGAATGCTGGTTTAGAAAGACGTGCTTACGAAACATTTACCGGCAGGCTTAACATGCAGATCAAGAATATCGTTAAAGGATTAACCTTCGATGTAATTGGCTGGAGAAACCAGAACTATTACAACATGGAAAATAAGTCCAGGACCCTTTACTGGTATGGACGAACTGTAAATACGGTAAGGTTCAGTATCAACACACCAAATTCTTATACGCTTCAAAAGAATAAAGCATATCAGAATAATCTGCAGGGTTATGCTACTTACAACTTTAAGGTGAAACGTCACGAGTTCACGATCATGCAGGGTGCGTCTTATGAAGAATATCGTAAAGCAGAAGCAACAGCATCTGCAAAAAGTATGATCACAAACGATTTCTTCAGTCTCAACTATGGTGATCCACTTACAAAAACCAGTACTGATAATATCGAAACATGGGCTCTTGCTTCTGCCTTCGGAAGATTGAATTACAACTTCGCAGGTAAATATTTGCTCGAAGCTTCTTATCGTTACGATGGTAGCTCAAGACTTGCACCGGATAATCGCTGGCAACTTTTCCCTTCATTTTCTGCAGCATGGAGATTGAGTGAGGAAGGATTTATCAAACAAAATCTCTGGTACTTAAGCAACCTCAAATTAAGAGCTTCGTGGGGTCAATTGGGTAATGGTTCTCCTCTTGGTTTGTATCCATACATTCCACTTCTTACCAGCGGATTAACAACAACCAATAACCTTGTTTTTAATGATACAAGAACGCAGTATATCTATCAAAACAGGTTGGCTTCACCTGAAGTTACCTGGGAAACGGTACAGCAATCCAACATTGGAATCGATGTGGGATTATTAAAGAACAGGCTCACCATCTCAGCCGACTATTATGTAAAAAGAAATAAGAACATGTTGGCTGAATTGAATTTGCCTAACATTATAGGAGTAAATACTCCATCTTATAATGTTGGTGAATTAAAGAGTTGGGGTTCTGAGATCGAGGTTAAATGGAAAGACAAGATCGGAAGCCAGTTCAGTTATCATGTAAGTGTGAACATTTCCGATAATCAGAATAAAGTAGTGAAGTACGATGGTAAAAATTCTATCGGAAGCGGTGGTGTAGTGAGTTTGCTGGAAGGATATCCACTCAACAGCGTTTGGGGTTATCAAACCAATGGTTATTTCCAAACAACTGCTGAAGTGAATGATTACAAGAATAACAACACTCCATATTTTACCAATCTAGGTCCTGGTGATGTGAAGTATGTAGATCTTGACGGTGATGGAAAGATATCAGCCGGTGGTGGTACTCCGGAAAATCCAGGTGATCTCGTTTACCTCGGTACAACAAATGCCCGTTACAATTATGGATTCGAATTAGGATTTAATTGGAAAGGATTTGATTTTTCTGCTTTCTTCCAAGGAGCATTACAAAGAAAGTTCCTCATCAGCGAAGAGACTTTGTCTCCAATGTTAGGAACGGCAGACATGCCATGGACAATTCACATGGATCATTGGACACCTAACAACCCAAATGCATTTTTTCCAAGAATGTACCAAACAAGTGCTCACAATTTCAGACCATCTGATAAATGGGTACAGAATGGAAATTACCTGAGGTTAAAGAACATTCAGTTGTCGTATACAGTTCCGTTGAAGAATAAAAGATACATCAAAGGAATTCAGGTGTATGCATCAGGACAAGACTTGTGGGAGACTACAAAAGTGTTGAGTGTATTTGATCCTGAAGTAGGAAACAATGTTAGTGCAACAGCATATCCATTTTATCGTACAGTTTCTTTTGGATTCAATCTGAATTTCTAATCCTCTAATCTACAATCATGAAAAAAAGATATTTATTATATATTGTTTTGATCGGAGGACTATTGTCTGCCGGTTGTAAAAAAGGGCTCGACAGGTTTCCTGAAACACAGTTCAGCGATGCTGATTACTGGAACACAGAAAGTGACCTGATCAATGCTGCCAACAGAATGTACCAGCAACTACCTGGAAACTGGATTGATAACAGGGGAGATGACAACGTTGCACAAGGTGGAGCTAATACCATCAGCAATGGAACCTGGGTTATTCCAAATACAAGTGGCGATTGGAATAATCGGTATAACGAAATTTTTACTTCTAACAACATACTTGAAAAAGGTGTGAAAGCTCAGGTTACTGATGCCATTAAAAACAGGTATTTCGGTGAAGCAAGATTTTTCAGAGCTTATTCGTATTTGCAATTGGTGCAGAAATATGGAGATGTTCCACTCGTTTTAAAAACACTCGACATTGGCTCTCCCGAACTTTTCATGCCTCGTACGCCAAGAGCAGATGTGATGAAAGCGATCTATGATGATCTTGATTTCGCTGCAACATGGCTACCAACACGTGCTGCTTTACCAGCAACGCAATGGGGAAGAGTAACCAAAAGTGCTGCATGGGCTTTAAAAGCCAGAGCTGCTTTATACGAAGGCACACGCCAAAAATTTCGTAATGAAGCTGGTTGGCAGCAACATTTGCAACTTGCTATCGATGCAGCTATGAATGTAATGTCACAAGGACATGCTTTGTACAGCAATTATCAAAACCTGTTCACTCGTGTTGCTGAAGGTCCGTCAAATACCGAAGCGATCTTTGTTAAGATATATGGCGTTAGCAGTGCGAACCTGCTTTTGGGTCATAACAATTCACGTGACCTGGAGAATGGAAGGATTGCCATCACAAGAAATCTCATCAGGCAGTATTTATATACTGATGGTTTGCCAGCTTTCAATACCGACAATACTCCGGTGTCAACGCCTTCTCCTCTATTTGTAGCCGAAGGTTCAGAAACAAGCTATAATACTATTTTCCAGAATAGAGATCCTCGTTTAACAGCAAGTGTTTTCCAGGCAAATGAATCTGCTTACAAAGGTCCATGGGTACCTACTACTTCACTTGGTGCAAGATCAGGTTATGCTACTAAAAAAGGATTTAGTCTTGATGATTGGACATTGAATGGCGCTGCTACAACAGACAGGATTTTGATTCGTTATGCAGAAGTGTTGCTCACTTATGCTGAAGCGAAATATGAACTCAACGGAACTATTTCTGATGCTGATCTTAACCTTACCATAAATGCACTCAGAACAAGAGCTGGCATGGCTGTTAAACTCACCAATGCTTTTGTTACAACGAATAACCTGAGTATGCGTGAAGAGATACGAAGAGAAAGAACGGTAGAGCTTGCTCTTGAAGGATTTAGATACGATGATCTGATCAGGTGGAAAACTGCTGAGACAGTGTTGCCAAAGGAATTGCTGGGAGCAAAATTTGTGGCGGCAGATTGGCCAGGAACAAATCCAAACACACTTAATCTGAACGCTAATAGTATTCTTATAGCTGAACCAGCAATCACTCGTAAGTTCCAGGCAAACAGGGATTATTTATATCCTGTGCCATTAAATGAAATTGCATTGAGCGGAGGTAACGTAACTCAGAATCCAAATTGGTAATCTCAAACTCTACAGATGAAAACATTGAAATACATACAAGCAATAATAATAATTCTAGGTGCTGTTACATTTTTAGCAGCATGTGAGAAAAGAGCTTATAACAAAGAAGGCCTGGAAGAGTATGCTCATCATTATTATGTAGCCTATCTGCCAAATACAAATACCGGAGTTAGCGTTCAGCGAACAGCTCCTATACAAAAATTCGCAGTGCAGTTTTATTCTGCATATACAAGAGACTACGATGCGGTAGCTTATTATAAAGTATCTACAACAGGGATTGCGAATCCTGCTGTGATCGGACAGGATTTTAATATCGTAGATAAAAATGGAAACACCTTGCAGCCGGTAGACGGTAAGTTCAGTTTCACTTTCCCTAAAGCGATCCGTACAACTGATACGATATATGTAAAGTTGCTAAACAGTTCTGTTGCAGGCACTCGCAAAATGGAAATTCAACTTATGGAAAATGTTGCAGACAGATACAGGGTTGATACTTTTTCAACAGCATATACAAGACCCGTAGAAATTAAATAGCAAGCAATCAAACAAGCCGTACTGTTATCGTGCAGTGCGGCATTTTTATCATGTTTTTAATTAGGAATAAACGTTAGATTGAGCCAGATATCTCAATATGATGAGCCACTGAAATCATCATGAAATAGAACAATAGCGATGAATATAAATTAGAAGATATGATTCCTGTGAAAAACCTTTTTATAATAATTTTTACTGTATCATTTGCACTGAGTTCCAGTAACTTGTCTGCACAGATCAAAAACAAAACGATCGCCGTTTATACAACAGCAAAAGACTCTGATTTTAGGTTCTTTAAATCTGATACATTTCAATTAAGAGAGTTCAAACAACCGTTAGAAACACAGCCTACGATCTTCGTTGATCCATCCGTTACTTATCAAACCTTTATTGGTATTGGTGGGGCTATCACAGATGCTGCTGCAGAAACATTTGCCAAACTCCTGGATGAGCGACAAAATGAATTGTTGAAAGCCTATTATGATCCCGTTGATGGTATTGGTTATACCATTGCAAGAACCAACATCAATAGTTGTGATTTCTCCAGCAGTAGTTATACGTATGTTACCGATAATGATACTTCGCTTCGGTCATTCGATATAACGCATGATCTGCAATTCAAAATCCCATTGATAAAAAAAGCACTGGCAGCTACAAAAAATAGAATGCTGTTGTATGTAAGCCCATGGAGTCCTCCGGCTTGGATGAAAGACAATAATAACATGTTGCAGGGAGGCAAACTAAAAAAAGAGTTTGCACAAAGCTGGGCAAACTATTATGTGAAGTTCATCAAAGCGTATGAGGCACAAAAGATTCCTGTTTGGGGTCTTACCGTTCAAAATGAGCCAATGGCAAAGCAACGTTGGGAATCCTGCATATTCACTGCAGAAGAGGAGAGAGATTTTATAAAGAACTATCTCGGACCAACGTTGTATAAGAACAAGTTATCTGATAAAAAATTAATTGCATGGGATCACAATAGGGATCTGATGTATCAGAGAGCAAGTGTTATTCTGAATGATCCTGGTGCTGCAAAATACGTTTGGGGCATCGGTTTTCATTGGTATGAAACATGGACTGGTGGGCCCATGCAATTCGAGAACTTAAAACTCACTTCACAGGCTTTCCCTGGCAAAAATTTAATCTTCACCGAAGGATGCAAGGAGAAGTTTCATATCGATAGCGTAAACAATTGGGCCTTGGGTGAAAAGTATGCTTATTCCATGGTGAATGATTTTAATAATGGAACAGTAGCATGGACGGATTGGAATATTTTGTTAGATGAACATGGTGGACCTAACCATGTTGGCAATTTTTGTTTTGCACCAATCCATGCTGATGTGCAGAACGGAAAACTCATCTATACAAATGCATATTACTATATCGGTCATTTCTCCAGATTCATTCAGCGAAATGCGAAACGTATCAGCGTTTCTTCTAACAGGGCACAGTTGCAAACAACTGCTTTTAAAAACCCCGACGGAGGTCTTGTTGTTATCGTGTTGAATAATTCAGATAAAAAACTTCCATATAAATTATGGATCAGTGGAAATGCAACTGATGTAGTGAGCTTGCCTCATTCAATAAGCACTGTGGTGATAAAGTAGAGGTTGAAGAATAAAAATTAATTAGTGAAACAATCATTTCTTATAGCTTGTTTATTTTTTGCCTGTTGTTTTGATGCTTTCTCGCAATCTCGGGTAACGTCGAAGATCAATGATAACTGGTATTTTATTAAAGGTGATACATCTGCAACATCCCAATGGGAGAAAATTAGTTTGCCGCATACCTGGAATACAACTGATGCGATGGATGATGTTCCTGATTATTACAGAGGTATCGGTTGGTATAAAAAAAACATCAATATTAGTAAGCAATTAAAAGATAAAGCTGTGTCTTTATTTTTTGAAGGAGCTAACCAGGAAGCAGAAGTATTCGTAAACGGAAAAAAAGCGGTTAAACACATTGGTGGTTATACCGGATTCAGCGTACAAATTGAAAAACTGCTAAAGTTTGGTGAGCAAAATGAAATACTGGTAAAAGTTGATAACAGTTTTAATCCAGCGATCGCTCCGCTTACTGCCGACTTTACCTTTTACGGTGGTATTTACAGGGATGTTTGTTTGATCACAACAAGCAAAATCCACTTTGCCGGAGACAATGGAAGTAAAGGGGTTTACATTACTACTCCTGTTGTATCAGATCGATCTGCACAGGTACAATCTAAAAGCATCATCTCAAATACTTCTGAAAAAGCAGTATCGCTAAATATTCTAAATGATCTTTTTGATGCTTCAGGAAAAAAGATATCTGAAAGTAAAACGAAAATTTCGCTTAAGCCTGGAGAGATAAAAACTATACATCAAAAATTATCAGAAGTAAAACTTCCCAAACTTTGGTCACCGGAAAATCCATACCTATATAAATTAATAACGAAAATTATTTCCTCTTCCGGTGTGGTGCTTGACGAGATATCTAACCAGGTTGGGTTCAGATGGTTCAGTTTCGATGCAGGTAATGGGTTCTTTCTAAATGGCAAACCATATAAACTGATCGGAGCCAGTAGACACCAGGATTATAAGAATCTTGGTAATGCCGTTCCTGATGAACTTGCGATTAAAGATGTTCAGTTACTGAAATCAATGGGTGCAAACTTTTTAAGAGTTGCACATTATCCGCAGGATCCTTCTGTAATGGAAGCATGCGATAGCATCGGTTTGCTGGCTTCTGTTGAGATACCAGTGGTAAATGAGATCACTGAATCAGATAGTTTTTATCGCAATTGCGAACAGATGCAACTCGAAATGATTCACCAGAATTACAATCATCCAAGTGTGATCATCTGGTGTTACATGAACGAGGTATTATTAAAACCACATCATAACGGTGACAAAGAAAAGAAACAAGCTTATTACTCCAATATCCGTCAGCTTGCTCAAAGGCTTGAGAACATCACAAGAGTAGAAGACCCACACCGCTATACTATGATGGCGAATCATGGTAATCTTGAACAATATAAAACAGCAGGATTGCTTCAGATACCAATGCTTATCGGATGGAATTTATATTCAGGATGGTATGGAGGAAGCATGGATGAGTTCCCTAATTTTCTCGATGATTTTCATAAGTCATATCCATCTATACCATTTCTTGTAACAGAGTATGGGGCTGATGCAGATCCACGTATCAGGAGTACTAAGCCTATACGATTTGATAAGAGTGTTGAGTATACAACAAAGTTTCATCAATTCTATTTAACTGAGATGTTGAAACGTCCATATGTATCAGCAGCCATCGTTTGGAATCTCGCAGATTTTGGATCCGAAACAAGAACCGAAACAATGCCGCACATGAATAATAAAGGCTTGTTGGAGTTTGATCGTACTCCCAAAGATCCTTATTTCTATTACCAGGCAATGTTGTCTAAAAAACCTTATATCAAAATACTTGGAGCTTCAAAAGTGTTTGGTACTGCCGACAGTGTATCATCTGTTTGCTACCAGGTGCTTGAAGTGGCAAGCAATTTAGATTCGCTCACTTTATATCTGAATGGAACAGCACAACAGCAGTCAAAAGTGATCAACGGTATTGCAGAATGGAAATTGCCTTTTAAAGAGGGTTCCAACAGTATCAAAGTAACAGGCATAGGTAGTGAATACCATTATCAGGATACAAAGCAAATGTCTACTCATTTGTTGCCACAATGTCTCAAGAGCAGTGAAGTTCCTTTCAAACAAATGAATGTGGTACTTGGTACATCAAGATATTATATAGATGAAGATGGAAATTGGTGGCAGCCAGACAAGGCATATGAAAAAGGAGAGTGGGGTTACGTTGGTGGCGTTGCATTTAAAATAAAAAACAACAACCGACTACCTTACGGAACTGATAAAAACATAATCGGTACATCCAACGATCCCATTTATCAAACACAACAAAGCGGTATAAAGCAATACAAGCTCGATGTTCCTTCAGGTGAATATGAACTCAATCTGCATTTTGCTGAGCTTACCGGTGGTGGTAAGATTTCAGTTCCGCCTTATAATCTCACCGATACTGGCAGAACAGAAAAGAAGTTGAAAAGGATATTTAATGTCGTTATCAACGGAAAGCCTTTACTTCGGAATTTTAATATTGCAGAAGAATACGGAGTTGTTACTCCTGTAATAAAAAAAGCAGTTATCAAAGTAGAAAATGAAGAAGGCATCACCATAGATTTTGAAGCTGTGGAAGGTGAGCCTGTATTGAATGCATTACAAGTAAAAAGATTACAATAATTTGATCCGGATTAATAAATACATAGTTGTTCTAGTTACTCTTTTCGCTTCATTAAACTTATACGCACAACAAACTACGAGGTTAAGTGCCAATTGGGAGTTTGTTAAACAAGATCTTGGTGGAGTTTGGGAAGCCGTTCGTCCTGTAGCAAAAGGAAGTCCTGAAAGCGTTCCGGTTTGGACAAAAGTAGAATTGCCTCATTGTGTGAATGCAACAGATGCTGTAGATCCTGATGTGCCTTATTACCAGGGGCCATCGTGGTATCGAACTCAATTGCAGGTGAGCAATCCTTACGAGGGCGGAAGAACTTTGCTTCACTTTGAAGGTGCAGGACAAAAATCTGAAGTTTATATATACACCACCAAAGTTGCTGAGCATATTGGCGGCTATGATGAATGGACAGTAGATATTACCAATGCGATAGATTCGTTCAAAAGGTCTGATGCATTTCTAAAACAATTCGGTGGTAAAATACCTGTTTCCATTAGAACAGATAATAGCAGAGATCTGGAAATGATTCCATCCGATCTGTCTGATTTCAATTTATATGGCGGCATCTATCGTCATGTGAATCTTGTGTATGTTCCAAAACTCTCAATAGAGAAAATATTCATCACTCCACAAGTTGATGCAAAAGGAAAAGAAGCAAAGGTCAATATAAAATTCAGATGGTATAATCCATCTCATCAAACTGGTGAAACAGTGATCATAAAGCTTACAGATCCCAATGGAAAAATTCTGCTGGAGCAGGAAAAGAAATTGACTTCTTTGAATGAGCAATCTACAGTGGCTGAGTTAAAGATCAGTTCACCAAAACTTTGGTCACCGGCTACTCCTTATTTGTATTCGCTTTCAATCTCATCGAAAAGCGCTGACGCTTATACAGCAGTGCAAAAGTTTGGTGTACGCCATTTTGAATTTATTAAGCAAGGTCCTTTTCTTCTGAATGGCGAAAGACTTTTATTGAAGGGGACACAGCGTCATGAAGATCATGCCGGAGTTGCTGCTGCACTAACAGATGAAATGGTGAGAAATGAGTTTCGTTTGATGAAAGAAATGGGCTTAAATTTTATTCGCCTCGGTCATTTTCAAAACTCAAGACTTGCACTTGATCTTTGTGATAGTCTTGGCATTCTTGTGTGGGAAGAAATTCCCTGGTGCAGAGGTGGATTGGGTGGTGAAAAATACAGGCAACAGGCAAAGCAGATGCTGGTGAACATGATCGAACAACATTACAATCACCCATCAGTAATCATCTGGGGTTTGGGTAATGAAAACGACTGGCCAGGTGATTTTACCAGCTTCGATACATTGGCGATCCGGTCTTTTATGACGGAGCTGAACACTTTAGCTCACCAGCTTGATAGTAACAGGAAAACAGCAATTCGCAGATGTGATTTTTGTAAAGACATCGTTGATGTATATTCTCCATCAATATGGGCTGGATGGTATCGTGGTGTTTACACAGATTATAAAGAAATATCGCAGCGAGAATTTTTAAGAGTTGATCATTTTCTGCATGCAGAGTGGGGAGGCGATAGTCATGCACATCGGTATTCTGAAAATCCGGATAACGCATTGCTAAAAGTGAAGAGATCAACTTCAGCAGATGAACGTTCCGGTGATGCAACTTTTTATGGAGGTGCTGCAAGAATTTCCAAAGATGGAGACTGGAGTGAAAGTTATATCTGCAATCTATTCGACTGGCATCTGAAAGAACAGGAAACAATGCCATGGTTAACAGGATCGGCTCAATGGATATTCAAAGATTTTTCTACACCGATACGTCCCGAAAATCCGGTCCCTTATGTAAATCAAAAAGGAGTATTGGAAAGAGATTTTACTAAGAAAGATGCTTACTATGTCCTCCAGTCATACTGGTCAACAAAACCAATGGTACACATCTTTGGACAGAACATGCCAGTTCGATGGGGAACCGAAGGTGAAACAAAAATGATTAAAGTATATTCTAATTGCGACGAAGCAGAGTTGTTTGTTAACGGTAAAAGTCTTGGATCAAAGAAAAGAAACAGCCAGGATTTTCCTGCCGCAGGATTAAGATGGGAACTGCCAATGTACAAAGGCAATTACAATATTCATGTTGTAGCGAAGAAAGGATCAACTATTGTAAAAGATTCTTTGCAATTCAGCTATGAATCACAGGCCTGGGAGAAGCCTCACAAAATGATATTATCAAAAATTAAAGAGGAGAATGATGTTGTAACTGTTGAAGTGAAATTATTCGATAGTAAAGGGATTCAATGTCTCGATGCAAATAACTGGGTGCGATTTGGTATAACGGGTGATGGAACTTTAATCGATAACCTGGGAACATCTACTGCATCAAGACTGGTGCAATTGTATAATGGAAGAGCAATGATCAGCATCAGGAAAAATAAAGGCGTTACAGTAATGAGTGCCAGTATCGATAATATACCTACAGCTTTTTTGAATATTGAATGAGCACAGCTAAAAAGATATTGATCATTTTGTGCATTAGCTTATCTGCATGTTCTTCTGCTTCTAAATTGAAGTCAGAGAAAACTTCTATTGATGATATTATCAATACCCTCAAAAAAACGGTGTTAAAGCAATCTGCTTGGGCGATGACCCAGGAGCCTGTTACTGTCACAGCATCCTATTCAACAAGAAGTGCTGGCGGTAAGCATGATTTTTTTAGTGAAGGTGATTACTGGTGGCCAAATCCTGTTAATGCCGACAGTCCGTATATTCAAAAAGATGGATTAACCAATCCTGATAATTTTATTGCACACAGGCAGGCAATGATCCGATTCAGCAGAATTGTGGGTGCATTGGTTTCTGCCTATCGTATAACCGGCGATAAAAAATATGTCGAACATGCATTGAAACATTGCTATGCATGGTTTATTGATTCATCAACTATGATGAATCCACATTTATTGTATGCACAGGCCATCAAAGGAAGATTTACTGGCAGAGGAATTGGCATCATCGATACAATACAATTGATTGAAGTTGTCCAGGGGTTGTTGTATTTAGAAAATTCAGGAGCTGTGACAGATGCAGAACTTGCAGATATCCGGAAATGGTTTGAGCAATACATCTCATGGCTAACAAATCATAAGTACGGAAACGATGAAATGAATGCATTAAACAATCACGGCACTTGTTGGGTGATGCAGGTTGCAGCTTTCGCCAAATTTACAGGTAATAAACAAGTGATGAACTTCTGCCGGCAGCGTTATAAAGAAGTGTTGCTTCCAAACCAGATGGCAGATAATGGTTCTTTTCCAAAAGAATTGCAAAGAACCAAACCTTATGGTTATTCCATTTTTAACCTTGATGCAATGGCAACCATTTGCCAGTTATTATCTACACCAGAAGATGATCTTTGGAGCTATTCAACTTCCAAAGGACAATCAATTAAAAAAGGAATAGAATATCTCTACCCATATATTGCAGACAAAAAAATATGGACACTCAAGCCAGACGTAATGTATTGGAAAGATTGGCCTGTTGCTCAGCCTTTCTTATTATTCGGAGGTGTAGCATATAAAAATAAAAACTGGATTGAAACATGGAAGAAACTGGATCATGATCCACAGGTTGATGAGGTGCTCAGAAATCTTCCGGTTCGAAATCCTTTAATATGGTTATAAAATTTAAATGATATCAATGAAGCGTTTATCAATTGTTTGTTTTTTACTCTTAAGTGTAACATACTCATTCGCACAAAAGACTAAGGTGAAGAAGGTGATCAAAGATGCCGAGGTGCAAACAAGGCTCATGCTGCAGCAGATCCCATCAGCAAAAGAAAAGCAGGACCAGGTATCACCACGAACATTGGAGAATGGAAAATTGAAACTGGTAAGTTCAAGAGATTGGACAAGTGGATTCTTCCCCGGTGTATTGTGGTTTTTATACGAATACACACAAGATCAGCAATGGAAAAAAGAAGCGGAACAATACACAGCTTTGATAGAAAGGGAAAAGACCAATGCAGGAACTCACGATATGGGCTTCAAGATATACTGCAGTTTTGGGAATGCATACAGACTTACGAATGATCAGAAGTATAAAGATGTTATTGTTGAATCTGCAAGAACGTTAAGTAAAAGATTCAATCCGAAAGTTGGTTTGATCAAATCGTGGGACGGCAGAAAAGAATGGAAGTATCCCGTGATCATCGATAACATGATGAACCTTGAATTATTATTTGCTGCTACAAGATTCACGGGTGATAGTTCATTTTATAAAATAGCGGTGTCTCATGCGAAAACCACAATGAAAAATCATTTCCGTCCAGACAACAGTTCTTATCATGTATTGGATTACGATACAACAACGGGCAATGTGGTAGCAAAACATACACACCAGGGATATGCACATGAATCTGCATGGGCAAGAGGACAAGCCTGGGGTTTATACGGATTTACCATGTGCTACCGTGAAACAAAAGACACAGCTTTTCTTCACCAGGCTGAAAGAATTGCAGAATATATTTTGTCACAACCAAATCTTCCTGCCGATCTGATCCCTTATTGGGATTACAATGCTCCTGATCTGCAGACTCAGCCGAGAGATGTATCTGCTGCATCCATCACTGCAAGTGCTTTGTACGAACTAAGTACATATGGTAAGCCTAATAAAAAGTACAAAGCCGTTGCAGATAAAATTCTTTCAAATCTTACTAATAATTATAGATCTCCGTTAGGAGAAAATAAAGGCTTTATTTTGCTGCACAGTACTGGGCACAAGCCTGCAAATTCAGAGATAGATGTTCCAATTAGTTATGCAGATTATTACTATCTCGAAGCACTGTTAAGAAGCAAAACAATGAAATAAATATGTCTGAGTTTAAAGATAAGGTTGTAGTTATTACCGGTGGAAGTGGTGTGTTGGGAAAAGCTTTGGCTGCTGCAATGATTCAGCAGCATGCAAAAGTTGCGATCATCGGAAGAAACAAAGCGAAAGCCGATGCTGTAGCAAAAGAGATCACAAAAGAAGGTGGAACAGCCTTGGGTGTTGCTGCAGATGTGTTGGATATTCAAAGTTTGCGTACTGCTCATGAAGTGATCAAACGAGAACTAGGATCGGTTGATATCCTGGTCAATGGTGCCGGAGGAAATCATCCGGATGGTACAACTTCGAAGAATTTTTTCTTTGAGGAAGATGTTGAGAATGCTGATGTAAGAACTTTTTTTGATCTCGATCCTGCAGGAGTGAAGTATGTGTTCGATCTTAATTTCCAGGGAACCTTTTTACCAACACAGGTATTTGCAAAAGATATGATCGGTAAAAAAGGTTGCAGCATCATTAATATATCATCTACCAGTGCCGGAACACCGCTTACAAAAATCCCGGCTTATAGTGGTGCAAAGGCAGCGATCTCTAATTTCACACAATGGATGGCAGTTCATTTTGCCAAAGCCGGTATTCGTGTCAATGCGATTGCCCCGGGTTTTTTCCTTACAGAACAGAACCGGACTTTATTAACCACCGCAGAAGGACAATTAACCGAACGTGGTCAATCGATCATAACGCATACACCATTGGGCAGGTTTGGTGATCCTGATGATCTTAAAGGAACATTGCTATGGCTGTGCAGTGAAAGTTCACGATTTGTAACAGGAATCGTAGTAAATGTTGATGGCGGATTTAATGCATACACCGGAGTATGATCTTGCTGCCATGAAAACGGAACCACGAACTGAGCGTAGCAACAGACGATGCCATGTAATACTTTGCTCACACAATAATATTAGTTGTAATAAATCGAAGTCGTGCATTTAAAAAAAATTAAGTGAAACAAACCTGCTTTCTTTTTATAACATTCATCTTCTGCACAATTGTTTCTGCACAATGGAGTTCAAAGTTTGTTCAACTAAATAAAAATGGTAAGCTCAGTTATGTTCCCGATGAAAAAGGAAACATCATACCTGATTTTTCCCTGGTTGGCTATTATCATGGCAAACGAGATATTCCAAACATACCTGTTGTTAAAACCATTACTGCATCTGATACAAACAGCCAGTCTATCATTCAGTCTGCGATAGACGAAGTAGCTGCGATGCCATTAAATAAAAATGGATTCAGGGGAATGATCTTACTGAAAAAAGGGATCTATAAAATTCCCGGCACGATAAAGCTCAATACAAGTGGAATTGTTTTACGAGGTGAGGGAAATGAAACGGTATTGATCGCTACTGGTAAAGGACAACGAAACCTGATCCAGGTTGCAGGATCTGGTAGTATAAAAGAAGTAAAACAAAGCAGGCTTAAGATAACGGATAAATATGTTCCGGTTGGTGCGAAATCGTTCAACGTGAGTTCGTCAAAAGGGTTTAAAGTAAATGATCGCATAATCTTATTTAGACCTGGAACAAAAAAATGGATCGAAGATCTGAGGATGGACCAGATCGCAGTTCGTGATACGGGTACAAAACAATGGCAACCCGAAGAATACAATCTTACGTTTGAAAGAGTGATCACCAAAATTGAGGGCAACAGGATTTATATCGATAATCCTGTGGTAATGCCTTTAGAAGAACAATATGGAGGCGGCGAAATATTTAAGTACACATTCGATGGAAGAATAGGTGAAGTAGGAGTAGAACATTTGATGTGCAGGTCTGAATATGCATTTGATACGGATGAAGATCATGGCTGGAATGCGATCATGTTTAACCGAATTGAAAATGGTTGGGTGAAAAATGTAACGGCTGTACATTTTGGTTATTCATGTGTGAACCTTGGAGGTCAAGCCAAGAACATAACTGTTGATAGTTGCTATTATCTTGAACCAAAATCGCAGATCACCGGCGGAAGAAGATATTCTTTCAACAATGATGGTCAACAAAATTTAGTGATGAACTGCTTTGCTTCGGAAGGGCGTCATGATTATGTTACCGGTGCAAGAGTGTGTGGACCGAACGTGTTCTACAATTGCAGGTCAGAAAATGCAAAGGCTGATATTGGTCCACACCATCGCTGGGCTGTAGGTACTTTGTATGATAATATTGTTACTGATGGTGAGATCAATGTTCAGGATAGAGGTAACTGGGGTACAGGTCATGGTTGGAGTGGTGTAACACAGGTGATATGGAACTGCACAGCATCTGGTGCAGCTATTCAAAATCCATGGGTTAGTGGAAAGAACTATGTGATTGGATTAAAAGGAAAAAAACTGAATGGCCGGTTAAAGGAAAAACCTGATGGTGAATGGGAAGGTCAGAACCAGGAAGGGCTTTTACCTGCTTCTTTATACATCGTACAACTTAAGTCTAAATCTTATTAATTTATCACTAACCAGCTTATTGCTTCAATGGATATGGTTATAAGTATATTGTTTTTATGAATGATTATTAGCCATAGCTGAGTTTTTCTCTACACGTTCACCTGTATTGCTTTTATTTTGATGCCGGATTTCCTTAAAAGGGAACGATAAAAATGAACGATTTAAAGAATATCTCTTTCTCCATACTCGATCTCGCAACAATCATCGAAGGTGATTCTTCAGCCGGCGATGCATTTAAAAGGAGCCTGCAATATGCACAACTGGCAGAGCAACTTGGATATAAACGTTACTGGTTTGCAGAGCATCACAATATGGAAAGTGTAGCATCTTCTGCTACGGCTGTATTGATCGGTTATATTGCAGAGGGAACATCAACCATAAGAGTAGGCTCTGGTGGTGTGATGTTACCCAATCATGCCCCATTGATTATTGCCGAACAGTTTGGGACACTGGCTTCATTGTATCCTGGTAGAATTGATCTTGGACTGGGCCGGGCACCAGGTACAGATCCACTTACTTCATGGGCTTTGCGAAGAAATTTAAAAGCAGATGTAGATGAGTTTCCCAATGATGTGGTTGAACTCATCAATTACTTAGGTCCACGTGATGCTGAAGCAAAGATCAGGGCAGTGCCTGGGCAGGATACGAATGTACCCGTGTGGTTATTAGGTTCCAGCACTTACAGTGCACAGCTTGCCGGAATGTTAGGCTTGCCTTTTGCTTTTGCGGCACATTTTGCACCTACACAATTGATGCAGGCTATAGAAGTATATCGAACGCATTTTAAGCCATCTGCATATTTACAACAGCCTTATCTTATGGTATGTGTGAATGTAATTATTGCAGATACAACACAGCAGGCAGAATATCTTGCCACTTCATTTCACCAATTGGCTTTGGGTTTGTTTCGTAATGACAGACGACCTTTGCCACCACCGGTTGACTCAATGGATAGAATCTGGACAGAAAGAGAAAAAGCAGGTGTGCAACAGATGATGCATTATTCATTTATTGGCGATAGCAATAAGGTCAAAGATCAGTTAACACAATTTGTTGCATCAACAGGTGTGAACGAGATCATGTTTAGCACACATGTATATGATACTGAAGCAAAACTATATTCTATGAAGCTAGTTGCTCAGCTATTCAGTTAACCGGAGTTTCATACTTTATCTTAGAAGCAGTTATTCGAAAGGAGTAACTGCTTTTTTGTATTTTCCCGGGATGGGACGTTCAATATTTTGAATGTTCGGGAAATGGACTTAGATTAGTTTTCTAAAGCCCTGGCTTTCTCCTGTATAAAGTAATATGCAGGTAGAGCATGCAACATTGATGATTAAGTGCACCGGATCAGCATGCCTTTTTATTACACCGTATAGGTTGTAGATAATCCAATTCTCCGGCGAAACCAAAGCCCACGTATTTGTGCGATGCAAATGAATGTTAGATGCAGCCTGACAAATGCGTTTTAATAATTAAACCCCATAGAGTGAGAATCAAATTTCTGTTGCTGGCTTGTTGTTTTTTTGTTTTTAAGTTGGCCTTAAGTGCACCGGTTATTAATATAGTCCGGTTTAATAATACTGCTACTTATTATCCCGGA
Organism: Chitinophagaceae bacterium; assembly: GCA_024508725.1. Classification (GTDB taxonomy): domain Bacteria; phylum Bacteroidota; class Bacteroidia; order Chitinophagales; family Chitinophagaceae; genus JAEZDC01. The sequence continues at coordinate 52,858 of JANINS010000004.1, forward strand.
GGATCGATCTCTATTCACATCAATCCTACAGGAGTTTTTGACCTGAATAATGCATTTACACTCGAACTGTCCGATGCAACTGGAAACTTTGGCAGTCCTACAGTCCTTGCTACCGTCAATGAATTTTTTACTCCGCTGATCAATGGAATAATTCCAGCAGGAACATCAACAGGAGCATTATACAAATTAAGAGTAAGGGCATCAACAGCAGGAGTTACTTCCGTTGTTTCAAATTCATTTTCGATTGGGGCGGCACCGAGTCCAGCTTTGATTACACCTGCGATAACCCCTCAATTTGCACCACAAACAAACTGTATTGCAGCTACGCAAAACCCTCCATATCTTGGGTGGCTGAATATCTCAACAGGAGTAGTAACTACAAACCGTGGATTCTCAATATCAGATTTTGATGCTTCTGAAACCTATACTGTTACAATAGTTGATATTTTCTCTTCTGCCAGCACTACTTTGATTAACCCGACAATCAATGCTGGATCTTTTACATTCCCTGCTGGGAAGCCTACAGGGTATTATACGATAGAAGTGGAAAGAAAAAAGAACACTCAATCATCGATAAAGAGTTTCGTGTTTCAGCATAATACAGGTAACACTAACCTGGGAAATTCGAGTAACGAAACTGTTTGTGCAAATGATACTGTAAGATTTACTATCGACACTCTTAATATCAAATACAATTATCCGCTTTCAACTTATACAATAAATTTTGGAGATGGCACTCCGGTTAGAACGTATACACATGCTCAATTACTGGATTCTCTTTTAAAACATGTTTACAATAGTCCAACTTGCGTAAGCACTTTCGCAACGCAGAATGGGAATAATGGTAGGTTTTATAAAATCGATATAAGGTTATTCAACAAGGGTATTCAGAATAACTGCCAAACTTTTGTAGAAAATGGGAATGGTACAACCAAATGGGCGAATGCAGGTAAACCGCCTGATGCTGATTTCACAGTACAGTCAAACATATGCATTAACACACCACTCACAGCAACGAACACATCAATACCTGGACAATATGGAACTGGAACTACATGTGACAATGAAATGTTTACTATTTGGAAGGTGAAAAAACCTGGAGAAACAGACTTCACCATTGTTGCAAGTGGTGTAGGAAAGTTAAACCTAACAATACCAGCAAACCAGGTAAATGTAGCAGGTTGTTGGATTTTACGACTTGAAGTAAATAACATCGATGGATGTCCTACCGTTAGTATTGAAGAAAAAACAGTAGGCGTTGCACCTACACCTACTCCAGGATTTAAAATACTAAAATCCGGAGTTGAGGTTAGTACCATTTGCAATGGTGAGTCTGTTACGTTGAATAATGAATCTAACCTGGTAGGTATTCCATGTCAAAATCCAACCTATTCATGGACGATAAGCCCGAATTCGGGATTTACTTATATCGGTGGAACCAATAGTTCGAGTTCAAGTCCTCAGCTAACTTTCAATACACCTGGCACTTATTCTATTACACAAAGTATCACGAATAGTTGTGGCACGTTCACGCTACTAAAAACACTCAATGTAAATGGAGCTCCAACAGTAACTATTCCATCAGTCTCCAATCCTATTTGTAAGTTCAGTCCTGCTGATACAGTATTCGACTTCAATCTTAACTCAATTAAACCCAACTACAGCACCGGAAGTTTCGCTCCATCTTCTTTTACGTGGGAGGTGAATGGATCATCTACACCCAATGCTGACTGGGATTTTGCCGGAGGTACAAACGCTTCTTCGCAGTTTCCAAAGATCCAGCTTAAAACGTTCCGTACTTATTCGATAAAAGTTACGGTGAATGGTGGTTGTGGTAATGGCAATGCGACTTACACCATTGATCTTAGAGAAAGACCAAAGATCACCAATACAGATATTGAACAGAGAATTTGCTCAGGTGTACAAAGCCAGCCTTTTGCACTCACGTCAAACATGACGAATACTGCATACACATGGACAACCTCAATATCTCCGGCAGGAAGTGTTACTGGTGTTACCTCAACAACTTCGGGAGCCACCATTCCAGGAACAACACTTATCAAATCGACAACCGGAGTGGGTACTGTTACTTTCGCAGTAACTGCAAGCAATAACGGATGTTCTGTGAATGGAGATTTTAAAGTGTTTGTACATCCTATTCCTGCTAATCCAACTACATCACCTGTTACACTTTGCATCAATCAAACAGCCAGTGCACTAACTGCAACAACGTTGGCGGGACATACATTATCGTGGTACACCGTTGCAAACGGAGGAACGGGTTCTTCAACAGCACCTATTCCTAGTACCACAACAGCAGGTACTACAACGTATTATGTTTCGCAGATCGCAAACACAACTCCTAATTGTGAAAGCAACCGAAGTTCCCTTGTAGTAACAGTGAATCCGTTAAATACTGCTGCAGCTCCTTCTGCTAATCCAACGGTTTGTGTAGGTCAGTCATTATCTCCATCGATCACTATCGCTACAACAGGAGCTACAGGTATTGGTGCAGTTACAGGATTGCCAACAGGTGTTACAGCAACATGGAATAATAATACTATCACCATCAGTGGAACGCCTTCTGTTGCAGGAACATTTACTTATTCAATTCCCTTAACAGGAGGTTGTGGTAATATAAATGCCAGCGGAACAATTACGGTTAATGCAACCAATACTGCTGCAGCGCCATCCTCAAATCCTTCTCTTTGTGTAAATACTGCGATCTCACCTAACATTACGATCAATACAACAGGAGCTACAGGTATTGGTACAGTAAATGGATTGCCTGCAGGTGTAACAGCCAACTGGAATAGTAATGTGATCACCATTAGTGGTACACCATCTGTAACAGGAACATTCAATTATTCTATTCAGCTAACAGGAGGTTGTGGAAACATTAATGCAACGGGAACGATCACAGTGGTTGCAGGAAATACAGCTTCTTCACCACCTGCTAAAATTGCATGTGTGAATGCTGCATTATCACCTAACATTACAATCAACACCGGAGGAGCCACAGGAATTGGTGCTGCAACCGGATTGCCTGCAGGTGTAACAACCAACTGGAATAACAATGTGATTACGATAAGTGGTACTCCAACAGCTACCGGTGTGTTCAATTATTCTATTCCGTTAACAGGAGGATGTGGTAATGTTTCTGCAAGTGGAACGATAAATGTTAACGCTGTGAATACTGCTGCACCACCTTCTGCAGATCCATCGGTATGTATCAGTGCAGCGATCACGCCTGTTACCATAGCAACTACAGGAGCTACAGGAATTGGTGCTGCAACGGGATTGCCTGCAGGCGTAACAGCCAACTGGAATAACAATGTTATTACGATAAGCGGCACGCCAACTGTTGCAGGAACATTCAATTATTCGATTCCGTTAACAGGAGGATGTGGTAATGTTTCTGCAAGTGGTACGATAACAGTACTGTCGAATACAGTTACTGGTGCTTCGTCTAATCCATCTGTTTGTATCAATACATCTTTGCCTGCTCCCATTACCTTTACTACAACTGGTGCAACAGGAATTGGTACTGCCAACAATCTTCCGGCAGGATTAACAGCAACGTGGATCAGTAATAACATTACCATTAGTGGCACTCCAACTACAGCAGGTACTTTCAATTATACTATTCCACTCACAGGAGGATGCGGTACTGTAAATGCTACCGGAACAATCACCGTTATTGCAAGTAATACAGCTGCATCTCCGGCTAATAGGATAACCTGTGTAAATGTTGTACTCTCTCCGGTTATAACAATTGCAACAGGAGGTGCAACAGGTATTGGAACACCAACCAATCTTCCTGCTGGTATCACAGCTAGCTGGAATAATAATGTTATTACCATAGGCGGAACACCAACAGCTACAGGAACGTTCAATTATTCTATACCATTAACGGGAGGATGTGGTAATGTTACCGCCAACGGCACGATCACTGTTAATGCAACAAACACTGCTGCACCACCTTCTGCTAATCCAACGCTATGTATCAACTCGACTTTAACACCCATTACTATTGGTACAACAGGAGCTACAGGAATTGGTTCTGCAACAGGATTACCTGCAGGTGTAACAGCTTCATGGAATAATAATACTATCACTATTAATGGTACGCCATCTGCTGCAGGAACATTCAATTATGCTATTCCTTTAACAGGAGGATGTGGTAACATTTCAGCTACAGGAACCATCACAGTATCTATCAATACAGTTACCACTGCATCTGCCACGCCATCTATTTGTATCAATACGGCTTTGTCGCCGGATATTAGTTTCACTACAACAGGTGCAACAGGAATTGGTGCTGCAACAGGTTTGCCTGCCGGATTAACTGCTTCATGGAATAATAATATCATCACTGTAACCGGAACACCTACGGCAACAGGAACTTTCAATTACAGCATTCCACTTACAGGTGGATGTGGTGTGGTGAATGCTACCGGCACCGTCACAGTTGTTGCCAGCAATACAGCTTCAATAGCTCCTGCAAGAACGTTATGTATCAATACAGGCTTAACACCGGTATCCATTACAACAACAGGTGCAACAGGAATTGGGACAACAACAGGGTTACCAACAGGAGTGAACGCCACATGGAATAACAACACCATCACCATCAGTGGTACACCAACTGTTGCAGGAACATTCAACTATACAATTCCATTAACTGGAGGATGTGGTAATGTGGATGCCACCGGAACAATAACAGTTACTTCATTAAATACGGCTGCAGCACCTTCAGATAATCCAACATTATGTATCAATACTGCTTTAACGCCGATAACTATTGTTACTACAGGAGCATCAGGTATTGGAACTGCAACAGGATTACCCACTGGTGTAACGGCCAACTGGAACAGTAACACCATCACTATCAGCGGCACACCATCTGTTGCAGGAACATTTAATTATTCTATTCCACTAACAGGTGGATGCGGCAATGTAACAGCTACAGGAACGATCATTGTACAAACAAATACTGTTTCCGCTGCATCTGCATCTCCTGCCATTTGTGTGAACACTGCTTTGTCGCCGGATATTACATTTACTACCAATGGAGCTACAGGTATAGGAACAGTAACAGGATTGCCTGCAGGGTTAACTGCCACCTGGAATAATAATACGATTACTGTTAGCGGCACACCTACAGCAACAGGAACTTTCAATTATACGATTCCACTCACCGGTGGATGCGGAACAGTGAATGCAACAGGATCTGTTACTGTGGTTGCAACCAATACTGCAGCATCTCCATCAGCTAATCCAACATTGTGTATCAATACTGCTGTATCACCCATTACAATTGCAACAACCGGTGCCACTGGTATAGGTGTAGCAAACGGATTGCCTGCAGGAATAACAGCAACCTGGAATAACAATATTATTACCATCAGCGGTACACCAACTGTTGCAGGTACTTTCAATTATACGATTCCATTATCAGGAGGCTGTGGTACAGTTAGTGCCATCGGAACCATAACTGTAACACCGGCTAATACAGCAGGAAGCCCTTCTGATAACCCAACATTATGCATCAATTCTCCATTAACGCCAATCACTATTGCAACAACAGGAGCTACAGGAATTGGTGCGGTAACAGGATTGCCTGCAGGTGTAAATGCAAGCTGGAATAATAATACCATCACCATAAGTGGAACACCATCTGTTGCAGGCGTATTCAATTATTCTATTCCATTAACAGGAGGATGCGCTGCTATCATTGCCACAGGCTCTATCAGTGTATTAGTAAATACAGCAACGAGTCCGGCTCCAAGATCTGTTTGTGTGAACGAGACAATGTTGCCTGATATCACCATAACAACAACCGGTGCTTCAGGTATTGGATCACCAACCGGATTACCAGCTGGCCTCACAGCATCATGGAATAACAATTCACTTGTCATCAGCGGTACACCAACAGCTACAGGCATATTCAACTATTCTATTCCGTTAACAGGAGGATGCGGTAACATTAATGCCACAGGAACGATCACAGTTATTGCAAGCAACACAGTTACAAGTCCTGCTTCTCAATCCATATGTATCAATACTTCATTACCTGCCATCTCACTTACAACAACCGGCGCCACAGGTATTGGCACAGTAACCGGATTGCCAGCAGGTGTAACGGCAACATGGAATAACAATACGATCACGATCAGTGGTGCTCCTTCTGTCGCAGGAACATTTAATTATTCCATACCACTTACAGGTGGATGTGGAACCGTAGCTGCTTCAGGAACGATCACGGTTATCCCTGATAATACAGCTTCTGCTCCATCACAAACTCCTACACTCTGTATCAATACAACATTGTCGCCCGACATTACTTTTACTACTACAGGTGCAACTGGTATAGGAACGCCTATCAATCTTCCTGCAGGATTAAATGCAACCTGGACGAATAACCAGATCACCATTAGCGGTTCACCTACCGTGTCAGGAACGTTTAATTATTCCATACCATTAACAGGAGGATGTGGTAATATCAATGCAACCGGAACCATTACCGTAACAGCTAATAACACTGCAGCAGTTACAACGCCTCGTACTATTTGCATAAACACTGCACTTTCACCTGTGATCACTATTGCCACAACAGGTGCAACAGGAATTGGTGCAGCAACAAATTTACCTGCCGGACTTACTGCAACCTGGAGCAATAATCTCATCACCATCAGTGGAACAGCTACTACTTCCGGAACATTTAGCTATTCTATTCCATTAACAGGAGGATGTGGTATTGTGAATGCTACAGGAACCATCGAAGTAACTGCAGCCAATACAGTAGCAGCACCTTCAGCTGATCCAACACTATGTATCAACTCGGCATTAACACCTATCACCATTGCTACTACAGGATCAACTGGTATTGGAACACCAACAGGATTGCCAACAGGTGTTACAGCTACGTTCAATAACAACACCATCACCATCAGCGGTACACCTTCTGTTGCAGGTACATTCAATTACTCTATTCCATTAACAGGAGGTTGTGGCACTTTCAATGCTACCGGAACAATAACAGTGCTCATCAATACAGTAACATCATCATCGGCAACACCATCGTTGTGTATCAACAGTGCCATAAATCCCATCACATTCACTACCACCCTGGCTACAGGTATTGGAGCACCAACAGGATTACCGGCAGGTGTTACAGCTTCATGGAATAATAATACCATTACTATTACCGGTACACCTACAGTAGCAGGTACGTTCAACTATTCTATTCCATTAACAGGTGGTTGCGGTGTGGTAAATGCAACAGGAACAATTGATGTAAAGCCACGGCCTGTTGTACAAACGATGACGACAACCATCTGCAGCGGTCAAACGTTTACTTTAACGCCTGCAAATGGTAATGGAAATCTCATCCCAACCGGAACAACATACACCTGGTCCGCACCTGTTACAACAGGTGGCATCACAGGAGTTTCAGGAAGCGGAAGCAGTATTTCGGGTAGTTTAATAAACAACACTACCAATCCTCAAACCGCAACTTATACTGTTACACCTTCTGCAACGAATTGTCCGGGTAACGATTTTACAGTGATCGTTACTGTTAATCCAACACCAGCCATCTCGTTCTCAATAGCAGACCAAACATCATGTTCAAGCAGTGCAACACAACCGGTAACCATCAGTTCTGCCACACCAGGAGCAGTGATCCAATGGAACACAACTTTCCCTGCAGGTATTTTAGCTACTCCTGCAACCGCAAATGGCACAACACAAATCCCATCATATACATTTACCAACAGCACTACATCACCCATTGCAGTTTCTTTTGTAACCACTGTAACTACCCCGGGAACTCCATCATGCCCTGGACCTGGTGGTACATACACAATTACAGTATATCCAGTTACACCACCACCTGTAGCTCAACCGTTGGTAGAATATTGCCACAACGATGTGCCTTCAGCACTCACAGCAACTGCATCTCCCCCTAATACATTATTATGGTACACACCAACCGGTCAAACGAGTACTGCAGCACCTGTTCCATCTACGGCTGTAGTAGGTAGCTTTATTTACTATGTTTCGCAGGTGAGTCCCACTACTCCTGCTTGCGAAAGTGTAAAACTGCCTATAGAAGTTAAGATAAAACCGATACCGCAAATAGCGGTGAGTGCAGTGGCACCAACCACGTGTAATTCTAATAATGGTGTAATGACCATCAGCGGATTGTTTGCCAATACAACATACGAGCTGTATTATGTGGTGAATAATGTTTTGGTTAATTCAACCATCAATACAAATGCTGCCGGAAACATTATTGTGAACAACCTGGTAGGTGGTATTTATAGAGATATCAGGGTTATTTTAAATGGCTGTCCATCTAATAACGTAGCAGGACCATTCAACCTTGTTAATCCCGATGTTCCGGCTACGCCAACAACTACAAGTAATTCTCCAATCTGTGAAGGAGGAACACTACGTTTGGGTGCAGTTTCGTTGACACCAAATGTAACGTATGAATGGACAGGACCAAATGGTTACACCAGTTCATTACAGAATCCGCAGATCATAAATGCAGACGTGAACAGAACAGGCCGATACAAAGTAGTGGCAAGAGCCAATGGTTGTGTTTCACAAGCCGACTCAATAGATGTTGTGGTACACCCAAATCCGGTAGTTGATCTAGGACCCGATCTTCAGTTGTTACCTCCATCAAAGCATGTATTAAATCCAACTATTACCAATGGCCCGATCAGTCAATATGCATGGACTCCTACCCAAAACCTGAGTTGCACTAGCTGTCCATCACCCACGGCTACTGTTTTGTCGAGTATCACGTACAAACTCACCGTAAAAAACAACAATGGATGTATTGGTGAAGATGATATACACATTACTGCACTTTGCGAAGAATCGGTAGTGTATATACCCAATGCATTTGTACCGAATGGTGGAACGAACTCGATCTTCCGTGTACGATCAGCCGGTCCAATGATGGTTAAGCATTTCCGCATTTTCAATCGCTGGGGTGAGTTAATATTTGAACGTGATAATTTCCCTACAAATGATGCCAGCTATGGCTGGGATGGACGGGTTAATGGTAAACTTTCAAACCCTGATGTATTTGTTTATACAGTAGAAGTGATGTGCGATACCGGCGGCATTTTGTTTTTGAAAGGCAATGTTACATTACTCCGATAAAGACTTGATTATGCGTGTACGATTATTAATATTTTTTCTTGTATGTGGTGTCTCTGCTGCAGCTCAGGATCTTAATTTCAGCCAGTTTCATGAACTTCCACTGCTTCGTAACCCGGCATTGGCAGGTATATATACGGGAGATTTTCGTGCTGCCAGTGCTTTTCGTAGTCAATGGGGTAGTGTTACTGTTCCATATACATCACAGGCATTGAGTGTTGAAATGAAGACAGGTATTTCTGAAACTTCCAATGATTTTTTCTCTGCCGGTATCCAGTTTACACGTGATAAGTCTGGTGATTCAAAATTTGGTAAAATACAAATACTCCCGATGCTGGCCTTTCATAAAAGCCTTGGAGGTGAAAGGGATTCTTATTTAACGCTTGCATTTATGGGAGGCATCGTTCAACAAAGATTTGATCCTTCACAATTACGATTCGATGATGAATTCCAGAATGGAGTGTACACTCCAAATACTACCAGCCAGGTATTTACCAGAACCCATTTGAATTATATTGATGCTGCCGTTGGTTTATCTTTTTCGAGTGAGACAGGCGAAGGTATCAAGTATTACCTTGGTGGAGCCTTGTTCCATTTTACCAAACCCAAAGTGGCGTTTTATCAAAAAGATGAGATCGTACTCAATCAAAAATGGATCGTAAACGGAGGTTTTGCACTTCCCATCAGTGAGTCAGAGAACTTTATAATGTATATCGATTATTTTAAACAGGGCCGTTATTCTCAAGGCCAGGGAGGGATGCTGTACAAAAATGAATTATGGAGTGATGGAGAAACGAATGGTGTTGCATTAACCGGCGGAGCATTGATCCGTTGGAATGATGCAGTAATACCTGTGGTACGATTAGATTATAATAAGATAGGAGTAGGGCTTTCTTACGATGCCAATTTTTCAAAACTGAAAGTAGCCTCACAGGCCAGGGGCGGTTTTGAATTAACACTGTCATATAAAAGCGCTTTAAATATCCGAAACAGTTCGTTGCAGAAAATGAAATGCCCGGTAGGTTTTTGATTTATATATTTTTCTTTGCGATATGATAATCATGATGGCATTTATCATATCATATACCGGTGAAGGAGTTTCTGATGCATTGCACAACCCTGTGAAGGATATTATTTTCTCCTGAACTAGTTTATGCTATTTGAGTCTCATTTGTATCAGGTATGTTTCCAGAACAATATACATCTGGATTTTTTCCTTAATTCAAATATTCAGAATACCTATTCTAAGGTATGGAAGCGTAGTCTCTAGCGGCTATTTTTACTGCTTTTCCGGATATAATCACTACTCAGAATGCTACTACTTGCAAAGCCATCCAGGCTGTATATGGTTTTTATTGCCATACTCATAACCTTATGTGTAGATGCACAGGTGCGAAACTATACTTTTTCTGCATCAACAGGTGTTGTTCCAACTATGTCGCAGCCCAAGGTCTTGATCAATCCCGGTGTTGATGATGGCTCTTCCATAGTAACTGCGCTACCATTTGAGTTTTATTTTGGAAATGGGATACAGAAGCAGTTTTCTGTTAACTCAAACGGACTAATAGGTTTTGGTACTAATCCTGTTTCATCCTTACCAAACAATGGAGGTATCGGTTTTAATACAATTGCACCTTTCTGGGATGATCTTATCACAAATTCGCAATCAAACGGAACTGGTGTTCAATATGAGGTTTCAGGTGCAACGCCTAACAGGCAATTGGTGATACGATGGACTGCATACAATAATACGGCAGCAGTTAACGTACAGTTCTATTGTATAATTGAAGAAACTACTTCCAGGATCAGGTTCATTTATGAAGCAGGCATAGGTGGTTCTGCATTTATCGGAATCAGCTCGAACGATTACCTGGCAGTTAATTCTTTATCGAACACTGCAAGCTCTTCTACCTTGCATACTGGTTCATCTTTTCCAACAGGTACAACCGAGTACATATTTACACCACCTGCAGATTGCTCCGGTATTCCCAATGTTGGTAACACCGTTGCAGATCAATCATCAACTTGTAATGCTGTAAGTCTTTCATTAAGTGTTCCAACTGTTGAAAGAAATCTTAGCTATGAATGGCAAACATCAACTGATAATATAACTTATACTCTTTTCAGCACGGGTGCCGCCACTGTAAATTATAGCCAGAACACGACGAGGTACTATCGTTGCAAAGTAACATGTCTCAGTTCAGGATTATCCAATACTTCTACACCTGTTTTGGTTACCATGAAACCTTCTTCTCAATGTGTAACCCCGGTTAACTATTGTACACCGGTTGCAAACAACTGTGCGTATAACCGATACATCAGTCGTGTAGTGATCTCTGGTGGTACACAAAACATTAATAATGCTACTACATGCGAAACACAAAATGGTTATGGTAACTATACTTCTAAAATAGCCAGCCAGGTACAAGGTGGTGAAGTGAGTTTGTCACTATCTACCAATTATCCGCAGATGCGTTTTATAGTATGGGTTGATTATAACAAGAATGGATATTTTGATGGCAATGAGCGTGTGTTTTTTACATCAGCCGATGCATTAACGCATAACGGTACATTTGTAATACCAGCTAACCTTGCAGTAGGTACTTACAGGATAAGAGTGAAAGCAGATGATTCTTATTCTTATAACGATCCTTGTAATTACTATACATATTATAGTCCTGCAGGTGGCGAAACAGAAGATTATACCCTCAATATTTTGGCTGCTCAGCCATGTTCGAATGGCTTTGTAGTTGGTGCAGCTACCAGTACTTTGGCAGAGGTATGTCCTACTACTTCGTTTACTGTATCTGTTGCAGTAGAATCTTTACTCAATCTTAGCTATCAGTGGCAATCATCTACTGATGGTATTACCTACAATAATATTAATGGAGCTACCAGCAGATCATATACCACTATCCAGTCTGAAAAAAGATACTATCGTTGTGGCATAAGCTGCAATAGCGGAGTACCACAATATTCTGCAGCCACAGTTGTTTCGATGACGGTATTAAACGATTGCTATTGTGTTCCTGCCGGATCAGTTACATCAAATTACTATATCTCCAGGGTTATCACATCTGGCGGCAATACAAACTTTAATAAGAGTAGTAACTATTCAACAGGAGGGTTTGCTGATTATACAGGTTTGTCAGCTTCAGGTTTGGCGGGACAACAGTTGTCATTATCAGTAACATTAAGTGGCCCATACACAAATACCTATAACGCCTGGATCGACTGGAATCGTAATGGCATTTTTGAGAACACAGAGCGGATCATCAGTTTTATTAATAATACAGGAAACAATACCAACCTCTCCGCTTCATTTGTTATCCCGGATACTGCTTTGGCAGGTACATATCGTTTGAGAGTTCGGTCATATCCAAGTTCATCAGCCAATATTGATGCCTGTTCGAACTATGGTAATGGGGAAACAGAAGATTACTCTTTGGAAGTAACAGGATTATTCACGTGTAACGGATCATTATCATCTGCTGCAACAAATTTTTCCGGTGTTACTGCAGCAGCATGTCTACAAGTTCCTTTTACACTAACTGCCGAATACAGTTTGTCGGGTTTGCGTTACCAGTGGCAATCATCAACAGATGGTATCAACTATACAGATATTACAGGAGCCAACAATAAAACCTATACCACTACCCAGGTAGTATCAACATATTATCGTTGCCTTGTTACCTGTATATCGTCGGCTTCGACTGCTTATACAACTCCATTACAGGTTACGATGAATGCAATTGGTAATTGCTATTGTGTTCCACTTGCTTCAATACAAACCAATTCTACTTATTATATCAGTAATGTAAGTACAACCGGAGGGGCTACGAATTTTAGTCATAGTTCTGCTGGATCAACATCATTTTATAGCGACTTTTCGGCAACAGCATGTTCGCAATATCCTGGTATGCCGATAAGCCTTTCGTTTACCCAATTTGGTTCGAGCAACTTTGTGTATTCTGTATGGGTGGATTTTAATTCGAACGGTGTTTTTGATGTTTCAGAACGAATGCTTACAGATGTGTCTACATCACCAGCTACATTTATAATTCCTTCAAACATTGCTGCAGGTACATATCGAATGAGGGTGAAAGGTGACCTTAACAGCGGTCTGACCGATGCCTGTGCAAGATTGCAGTATGGAGAGACAGAGGATTATTCTCTTACTGTAGTCATTCCTCCACCACCATGTAGCGGAACACCAACACCGGGAAATACTTTAGTTGATGCATCTTCAGTTGTTTGTGCAGCGGAGAATTTTAGATTATCGCTGCAAAACATTCCTCCGGGTGTTACAGGTTTTACGTTTCAATGGCAGTCGAGTAATAATGGAGTAACGTATACCAATATAAACCAGGCAACAGACAGTGTCCTGGTAACGAGTCAAACTTCAGCAACGTATTACAAATGTATTGTTACTTGTGGCAATACAGGGTTAAATGCAGCTTCTAATCCACTTCAAATAGGGATGAAAGCAGCAGGCGTTTGTTATTGTATTCCTGCTGCAGGTTCAAGTCCGACGTCAGGATATATCTCCAGTGTAAAAACATTTGGCGGTATAGCCAATATTGATAACAGTAGTGCCGCATCACCTACAGATTATATTTATTACAGTGGTGTTACTGTATCGCAATATGCAGGTCAGAATATTACTTTAAATTTTACCTCTGATTATCTCTATTTATATTCTGTTTGGGTTGACTGGAATGATAATGGTGTATTCGATGCAACTGAACTGATGATCGGGAATGGTGGTGCTACTGCATCATTTACTGTCCCACAGAATGCGGTTGCAGGAACACATCGAATGAGAATTCGTGGATTTAGTAACAATGTAACTACAACAAATGATCCATGCATATCTTCTTCAGGTAGTGAGACAGAAGATTATGATCTGCTTGTTTTAACACCTGTTGCCTGCAATGGAGCTCCTGCACCGGGTAATACCTTAAGTTCAGGTAATGCTGTATGTCCAACTACAGCCTTCACATTATCTCTGCAGAACAGCTTTTTCACATCAGGAATTACTTACCAGTGGCAGGTATCGGCTAATAATATTTCATTTGTATCAATACCAGGAGCAACATCTGCAACATATACTACAACACAATCCACCAGCAATTATTATAGATGTGTTGTAACCTGTACCAATAGCGGAACATCCACCAACGCTGCTTCAGTAAATGTTACCATGTCAACATTGACTTCATGTTATTGCGTGCCCGTTACCAGTACACAGGTTTGTACGGGTGGGTTTATTCAGAATGTAACATCAACCGGTGGTGTGTTGAATTTCAATAATACTTCTGCATGCGGAAGTACATCTTATACTGATTTTTCTGCATCAAAGATCGTTAGCCAAAACAGGAGTGAAGTTGTTACGTTAACATTCACTTCAGCAGTAACTTATCTTTCCTATGCTGTATGGGTAGATTGGAATGATGATGGAATATTCTCAGCCGGTGAACGTGTTATCAGTATCCCAAACAACTTAGGTGCATATACTATCTCCGGAAGTTTTACAGTGCCCGGAAATGCAAATGCAGGTACGCATAGAATGAGAATAAGAGCTGACCAGGGAATTCCAAATAATACTTGTGATGTTTTATATGTAGGTGAAACAGAAGACTATGCTATCACTGTTCTTAATAATGCCAACTGTTCAGGTATTCCGGATCCAGGTTATACTTATATAACCGGTTTGGCAGGTTCACAACCAAATTACACAGCTTGCATTAATACAGATTTCACATTACGACTTCAAAATACAACGACCGGAGCTGGTTTAACATACCAGTGGCAGGTTTCTACAGATGGAGTTAACTATACCAATATTTTTAAGGCTAACGGAGCAATGCACACGCTTAATATCAATAGCATTAATAACGTGGCTTATTATCGTTGCTACATCACTTGTACAGGAAGCAATCAAACAGCGAGTTCCACGCCGGTTATTGTAACAAGATCTACAAATTCGAATTGTTATTGCATTCCACAACCATCTGTATTTAGCTGTGCTGATGGTTACATCTCCAATGTTACAGCAATCAATAATCTATCCGACTTTAATAAAAACAGCACTTGTAGTGCAAACTCTTACACAGAGAATACAGAATTAGTATCACAGTATCGCAAGAGTACTGTTACGCTGAACGTTTCTTCAGCAGTTGCTGCATTCAGATACAGGGTTTGGGTTGACTGGAATAATGATGGGTCTTTTAGCAATACTGAGTTAGTAGCCACTGCTTCTAATAATAGTAATGATCTTGCTAATGTTCCGATAAGTTTCGTGGTGCCTTTTGATGCACCACTAGGTAGCCATCGCCTGAGGATCAGAGGAGAACATAATAATGTTGGTGTACCGGGAGATGCATGTAACAAGTTGCAATACGGAGAAACTGAAGATTATTTCATCGATGTAATAGATCTTCCTGCCAATATATGTACAGGAGTTCCATCACCGGGAAAAACATTATCCAACAATGCTAACCCGGTTTGCCCAGGTGTATTCTTTACTTTATCTACTGAAGGTCAGTCTTTAGTAAATGGATTAGTTTATCAATGGCAACAATCTGCTGATGGAGTTAGCTTCAACGATATTTTCGGTGCAACCGATACTACATTTAGCACTTCACAAAACTCAGCCAATTATTACAGATGTAAGGTTACTTGTACCAATGGTAACAGCATCTCTTATTCTACACCATTGCATGTAACAATGAATGCGGCGGCAAACTGCTTCTGTATTCCGCCACCTGCTGTGTCTTCATGTACTATGGCAATAACCAATGTAACATCTTTTGGGGGTGTCACAAATTTCAATAACAACAGCAGTTGTAATATAAAAAGCTTTGCAGATTATGCATCCACTATATCAACGTCACAATACCAGGGAAGATATGTAACGCTGCAATTCACACTCAGCTATAATAACAACAATAATTATCGGGCAGCAGCATGGGTTGATTGGAATAAAGACGGAGAGTTTTCTGATTTTGAACGTGTGATGAATATTTCTTCTGCAATATCAGGTAGTTTCAAAGTGCCTGAAAACGTTATTGCAGGAAATTACAGGCTAAGATTAAGATGTGATATTGATCCGATAGCGGGAGGTTGTACACAAACCCGTTATGGCGAAACTGAAGATTATACAATAACAGTGCTCACAGCTCCTGATTGTAACAGTACACCTACCCCAGGAAACACTTTGATGAATGGTGCTAACCCGATCTGTGCTGAAACATTTTTCACTTTGAGAGTGCAGAATGTGGTTGCAGAAAGAGGTGTTACCTATCAATGGCAATCATCTGTAGACGGCGTTACTTATAAAAACATTGATGGTGCAACGGCAGACACCATGCGTTTATATCAACTGCAAAGCACTTATTATCGCTGTGTTGTTACCTGTGTAAACAGTAATATTTCAGTTAACACCACTCCATTACAGGTAATACAAAGTCCATCTAAAAATTGTTATTGTATTCCGCCTGTATCTTCAAATGCCTGCTATAATAACACCTATTATATCAGTAGCGTAGCGGTAACTGGCGGACTTACTAATTTCACTAACACGTCTGCCTGCAGTGCTACGAGCTACACCGATTATAGTGCTACAAGAACAGCCTCTCAATACAGAGGAAGTTATGCTAACCTTACTTTTCTTGAACCAAGTACTAATTACAGTCTTCGTTTCAATGCCTGGATAGATTTTGATGACGACGGTGTTTTTTCAGCCAGTGAATTAGTTGTCAGCAATTCATACCATGGAAATGTAAACTCTTTCCAGGTGCCCGTTGATGCACCAGCAGGTACTCATAGAATGAGAGTTCGTGCAGAAAATTATAATGCGTCTAATCTCTATGATGGATGTTCACAGTTGAGCATGGGCGAAACGGAAGATTATAGCTTTACGGTTGTAGCTTATCCTAACTGTTCAGGCACACCTGCACCAGGCAATACCATTATTTCAGGAGCTACAAACCCGGTATGCAGTGGCAAAACATTTACATTATCGTTGCAAAATAATCCGAACATTACAGGATGGACATACCAGTGGCAATCTTCAACCAATGGTACTACTTATACAAATATTCCAGGGGCAACTGATAAGGTGTACACTACTTCTCAAACAACAGCTACTTACTATCGTTGCGTTGTAACCTGTACTGTGAGTGGATTATCTGCAAATAGCTCAGCGTTGAATGTTACAATGAATTCTCTTGCTAACTGTTATTGTACACCTGGCCAGAATTATGGCACCAATTGTATGATATGGATAACAGGAGTAGCTACAACCGGTGGTGTTGCAAACTTCACAAATAATAGCACATGTGCCACCAGTTCTTATACTAATTATAGTGCTACACGAATTGTAAGCCAGTACCGTGGAGTTGCTGTGAACATAAACTTTAGTTCAGGCACTACAAAATCAGGTTCTTTAGGTTATACCGTTTGGGTAGACTGGAATGATGATGCTGAGTTTTCATATGGTGAAATGATGGGTACTACAGCCACTAGTTCAATATCATTTTTTGTTCCGACAACTGCTACTTTAGGAACACACCGGCTAAGAGTTAGGGGAACATCGTATGTAGCAACTTATGATGCAAATAGCAATCCTACTTCTTTCGGTCCAAACATTCCGTACGATCCCTGCAACACTTTCTCATATGGTGAAACAGAAGATTATGGAATAACGGTATTGACTGTGCCGGCATGTTCAGGTACTCCGGTACCAGGCAACACCATTTCAAACGGAACAAACCCGATATGTGCCAATACAAGTTTTACTTTAAGCATGTCTAATAATATTACGACTGCAGGTATTACTTATCAGTGGCAGTATTCTATTAATGGAGGAGTTACTTACTACAATATTAATGGAGCTACCGGCAAAACGATTACACTTTCTCAAACAATTGCAACTTATTACCGATGTGCAGTTACGTGCAGTAATTCAGGTCTTACGGCTTACTCAACTCCATTGAATATAACAATGGCTGCTGCTACCAACTGCTATTGTACACCAGTATCTAGCTGTGCCAGTTATTATATTTCCGGAGTAAGTTCATTAGGTGGCGTTTCAAACTTTGTTAATACAGGAACAACCTGTGGGCCTTATACGAATTATAGTGCATCGAAAATAGTAACACAGGTAAGAGGATCTTCGGTATCGCTGAGACTTGTTTCTACACGTGGAATGAGTTATGGTGCTTGGGTTGACTTTAATGATGATGGAATTTTTGATGCAAGCGAAAAAGTGATCCATTCTGCTAACAGTGATGTTACTATAACTACAGTGACAGAGTCTTTTATTGTTCCATTGTCTGCACCGCTAGGTACTCATAGAATGAGAATACGTGGAGCTTCTAATTATTGGGGAGGCAGTGCTCCTGTACCAAATGATCCTTGTGCAGCAATTGGAGATAGTGAAACGGAAGATTATGCAATAATAGTTCAGGCAGTAACGGCATGTAATGGAGTGCCGGTAGCAGGTACCACGGTAAGTTCGTCTACTTCGATTTGCCAGGGAATAGATTTTACTTTATCCATAAACCAGATCAATCAAAGCGGCATTACCTATCAATGGCAACAATCTGCTAATGGAACAAACTTCTCAGATATTTCGGGCGCTAATAGTTTTATCTATGTGACCAATCAAACTACTGCTACCTATTACAGATGTGTTATAAAGTGTGCTAACAGTAATGCAGTCTCTAATTCAAGTTCATTATTGGTGAGTATGGCTGCCATTACTTCATGTTATTGCACTCCTCCGGCTTCAGTTTATGCCTGTAACGCAACCTATGGTTATGTAAGTAATGTTTCAACAACAGGAGGTGTAACCAACTTCACAAATGCAACAACATGTACTGCCAGTTCGTATGCGAATTATAGTGCCAGCAAAATTGCTTCGCAATATGCCGGTAAGCAGGTTACGATGAATTTTAGTGCATCAGTAGGTGGCTATGAATTTACTATGTGGGTTGATTTTGATGATGATGGAATTTTTGAATCTTCAGAAGCAATGAGCAGCGTTTATGCCAGTTCTACCGCTGCCGTACAAGCTACTTTCACTATTCCGGTTAATGCGAAGCCAGGTACGCATCGCATGAGAGTAAGAGGTGATTATTGGTGGGGTGGAAGTGGAGATCCTTGTGCTCAACTCTCATATGGCGAAACAGAAGATTATGCATTAACTGTGTTAGCGCCTGTGGCATGTTCCGGAACACCTCCATCAACAATCAACATTACAGCTAATAATAACATTGCTATTTGTTTGCCTGGTGCTGCAGGTGCAAATCTTACACTGAATAATATTCCTGCAGGTGTAAGCGGATTTATCTATCAATGGCAGATGTCAAAAAATGGTGCTGCATATGCTAACATCAGTAATGCAAATGCCAGTACTTATGTTTCAGGAAGTTTAGCCGGACCTGCTACTTACGGTTTTAGATGTGTAGTTACCTGTACAAACAGCAACCTGAGTTATACTACCAATATCATTACTTATACCGTGTATGAAGTGCCTTCAATAACTGCTTCTGCTACTTCAGTTTGTCCGGTTACCGGATCAGTAACGTTGACTGCAAAACCTGCAGGCAAGATCTATTCATGGTCTGTATCCGGAACACCCACTACCCAATCGATCATGGTTAATAACAGTGGAACATATAATGTAAGTGTTAACCAGGGAGGTTGTACATCTTCAGGATCGGTAACCATTGCAGCATTGCCTGTTCCAACTATTAACAGTCTTACCGTTACACCTGCTGCGATCTGTAGTGGTGATAGTGCCATCCTTAATGTATCGGCACGATTAAATAACGTAAGCAATTATTGCAACGTTAGTAGTAATTGTGGCAGTGATTATATCAACAATGTAACATTCTCGGGTATCAATAGAAATTCTGCATGTGATGGCTATGTTCTGATATCAGCTACAAATCCTGTTATTGTTGCAGGAACAACGGTGCCTTTGTCGGTAACAACTTCCGGCGATAGAGAAGGTGTTGCAGTTTGGATAGATATGAACCAGAATGGTGTTTTCGAATCTTCGGAGATCGTATTGCATAACTACCTTGCAACAAATCCGGCTTCATATACTGCGAATGTAACTATACCGGTTACAGCAGTGAATGGCGTTACCAGGATGCGTGTTCGTTGTGCATTTAATGATGATCCTGCAGGTGTAGGAGCTTGTGGTACCATTGCTGCAGGTGAAACAGAGGATTATCTTATTACGATAACAGGAGCACAGGATCCAATTTCTTATACATGGTCACCGGCGTCAAATCTTAATACAACCTCGGGCTCAAGAGTAAAGGCTTATCCTTTAACTACAGCAACAACATATACCGTAACAGCTACATCCGCAAACGGATGTGTAAGCACTCAAAACATATTAGCTCCAGTTAATCCTTTACCACAAGGAACTTTATCGGGTAATGCAATTTGTAATGGTGGCAATGGTATGTTAACTTTTACGGCATCTGCAGGTACGGGTCCGTTTACTGTAGTGTATAATGATGGTGTGGCAGATAGAACGCAAAACAATGTGAGTAGTGGTGTTGCATTTGCTGTGTTCAGTGATCCTTCAACTACAACAAATTATTCATTGGTTTCAGTTACCGCTAATGGTACAGGGTGTTCCCGAACATCAGGATTCACGGGTGGTATTGCAACGATAACATTAGTGAATGCTCCGCCGATAACACAACAACCGGTAGATATTAATGTATGTGTTGGTGCAAATGCATCTTTCAATGTTATTGCAACAGGTGCCGGACTGTCATATCAGTGGCAGCTTAGCACGAATGGAGGTACTAGCTGGAATAATATCAGCAATGTAGCACCTTATAGTGGTGCCGCTTCTGCTACGCTAACTATTACAAATGCAGTCGTTGGTTACAATGGATATAAATACCGGGTAATAGTTACAGGTACTTGCTCAAGTGTATCAAATGAGGTGATCTTGTCAGTAAATGCTCAAACCGCAGTAACATCTCATCCTGTGAACCGGGTGATTTGTGCAGGACTTAGTACAAGCTTTTCTGTTGCTTCCTCTGTTAGCAATGTATTGTATCAGTGGCAAAGCAGTCCTGACGGAGTTAGCTGGACTGATATTTCCGGAGAAATCAATACAACATATACTATCGCTTCTGTTACTTCTGTGATGAATGGACTACGGTTTCGTGCAAAGATCATAAGCGGTGGTTGTACACCGGTATTCAGTAATGCAGCCACATTAACTGTAAATACTTCTCCAGTCATCAATACACAGCCTGGCAATGTTTCGGTATGTACCGGATCTGCAGGTGTATTCTCTGTTTCTGCATCAGGAACGGGTATTACGTATCAATGGCAGGTGAGCATAAATGGAGGAAGCAGCTGGTCGAATATTACAACAGCTACATCTTCAAGTTATAGTACCGGTGTTACAACAATTACACAAAACAATAATCAATATCGTGTAGTGATAAATGGTAGTTGTGCACCGTCTGTTACCAGTGCTGCGGCTATTCTTACAGTAAGTTCTGCGTCCTCAATTACAAATCAACCACAGAATGTTTCAGTGTGTGAATCGAACAACGCATTATTTACGATTGCTGCTGTTGGTGCAGGATTAACTTATCAATGGCAATCAAGTGTTAATGGAATTGCTTGGAGCAACATGCCTGGTGAAACGACTACAAGTCTTCAGCTATCAAACGTTTTGTCATCTTTATCGGGAATGAGATACAGAGTGCTGATAAATGGTTCATGTGGACCTCAAATAATTAGTAACTCGGCTATGCTGAATGTCACAGCACAGGTGACACCATCTGTGGTAATTGCTGCAAGTGCTACATCAATCTGTGCCGGTTCGGGTGTAACATTTACAGCTACTCCTACAAATGGAGGAACAACACCAACTTATCAATGGAAGTTGAATGGAGTTAATGTTGGGACAAATAACAGTGTTTATACAA
>JANINS010000004.1:75120-80062 GCA_024508725.1 Chitinophagaceae bacterium
CTGGAACAAGTGTAACATTTACAGCTACTCCTTCGAATGGCGGAACATCACCAACTTATCAATGGAAGTTGAATGGGGCTAATGTTGGGACAAATAACAGCAGTTATACAAACACTTCATTAGCAAATGGTGATATCATTACTTGTGAAATAACAAGCAATGCAGTTTGTACTTCAACAAGTACAGCAACATCGAACAGTGTAACGATTACTGTCACACCACAGGTAACGCCAACTGTGGTAATTGCTGCAAGTGCAACGTCAATTTGTGCTGGAACAAGTGTAACATTTACAGCTACTCCTTCGAATGGCGGAACATCACCAACTTATCAATGGAAGTTGAATGGGGCTAATGTTGGGACAAATAACAGCAGTTATACAAACACTTCATTAGCAAATGGTGATATCATTACTTGTGAAATAACAAGCAATGCAGTTTGTACTTCAACAAGTACAGCAACATCGAACAGTGTAACGATTACTGTCACACCACAGGTAACTCCAACGGTGGTAATTGCTGCAAGTGCAACATCGATCTGTGCTGGAACAGGAGTAACATTTACAGCTACATCAACCAACGGCGGAACATCACCAACCTATCAATGGAAGTTGAATGGAGTTAATGTTGGAACAAATAACAGTGTTTATACAAACAATTCATTAGTAAACGGAGATATCGTCACATGTGAGCTAACAAGTAATGCAAACTGTACTTCAACCAGTACAGCAATATCGAATAGTGTAACAATTAATGTCACAGCACAGGTGACACCATCTATATCTATTGCTGCAAGTGCTACATCAATTTGTGCAGGAACAAGTATAACATTTACAGCTACTCCTACGAACGGCGGAACATCACCAACCTATCAATGGAAGTTGAATGGAGTTAATGTTGGGACAAATAACAGTGTTTATACAAACACTTCATTAGCAAATGGTGATATCATTACTTGTGAAATAACAAGCAATGCAGTTTGTACTTCAACAAGTACAGCAACATCGAACAGTGTAACGATTACTGTCACACCACAGGTAACGCCAACTGTGGTAATTGCTGCAAGTGCAACGTCAATTTGTGCTGGAACAAGTGTAACATTTACAGCTACTCCTTCGAATGGCGGAACATCACCAACTTATCAATGGAAGTTGAATGGGGCTAATGTTGGGACAAATAACAGCAGTTATACAAACACTTCATTAGCAAATGGTGATATCATTACTTGTGAAATAACAAGCAATGCAGTTTGTACTTCAACAAGTACAGCAACATCGAACAGTGTAACGATTACTGTCACACCACAGGTAACTCCAACGGTGGTAATTGCTGCAAGTGCAACATCGATCTGTGCTGGAACAGGAGTAACATTTACAGCTACATCAACCAACGGCGGAACATCACCAACCTATCAATGGAAGTTGAATGGAGTTAATGTTGGAACAAATAACAGTGTTTATACAAACAATTCATTAGTAAACGGAGATATCGTCACATGTGAGCTAACAAGTAATGCAAACTGTACTTCAACCAGTACAGCAATATCGAATAGTGTAACAATTAATGTCACAGCACAGGTGACACCATCTATATCTATTGCTGCAAGTGCTACATCAATTTGTGCAGGAACAAGTATAACATTTACAGCTACTCCTACGAACGGCGGAACATCACCAACCTATCAATGGAAGTTGAATGGAGTTAATGTTGGGACAAATAACAGTGTTTATACAAACACTTCATTAGCAAATGGTGATATCATTACTTGTGAAATAACAAGCAATGCAGTTTGTACTTCAACAAGTACAGCAACATCGAACAGTGTAACGATTACTGTCACACCACAGGTAACGCCAACTGTGGTAATTGCTGCAAGTGCAACGTCAATTTGTGCTGGAACAAGTGTAACATTTACAGCTACTCCTTCGAATGGCGGAACATCACCAACCTATCAATGGAAGTTAAACGGAGTTAATGTTGGAACAAATAACAGTGTTTATACAAACAATTCATTAGCAAACGGAGACATTTTAACATGTGAGTTGACTAGTAATGCTGTTTGTGTTTCAACAATAACAACCATCTCCCAACCACTGACAATAAAAGTATTCCCAATTCCTGTGATTATTCCTCAGCCTGACTTTACCGTTCTTCAAAACGGTCAAATGAATTTGCACGTGAATGTTTCCGGAGGTTCCAGCTTTACTTATCAATGGTCTCCGGCAAGTTATCTTAACAGTGATAAGATATCTAATCCGGTGTGTAAACCTTTCACCAATATAGCTTATTCCGTTGTTGTAAAGAATGAAGGTGGTTGTAGCACTACAGGAATGGTTAAAGTGAATGTAACGCCATTTATTGCGATCTCTGCATTTTCTCCCAATGGCGATGGAATCAATGATACCTGGCAGGTAGCAGATCTTTCAAGTTATCCGGGTGCTGTTGTTGAAGTTTTTGATAGAAGAGGAGCCAGTGTATTTAAAACATCTGTGAATAAGCCATGGGATGGAACTATTAATGGAAGAGCTGCAGCAGTGGGAACATATTATTATGTGGTAAAAACCAATATCCCAGGCATGAAACCGCTTACTGGTTGGGTTCAATTGATTCGATAGGAAAAACTATAATAATTCCAATGCCGCAAATCTGAACCATAGAGATTACAAATGAGATATTCTCGGTAGTTCAATTGTATAAATTAAATATACCGGGATGTCTTTTGTATTGAAAACCATATATTTGATAGCGAACCAGAGATGATCATGAAGAAACTCTTCCTAACTGCTGCGGGATTTGTGCTATCTGCATTATGCTTACAGATAAAAGGTCAAGGTATTATTATCTCACCTGGAGGAAGTCTTATTATTAATGGCTCTGGTAATATAGTAATTAACAATGGCAGCCTGCAAAATGACGGAACTTTCGTTGCTGGTACAGGCACTGTTAGTGTGACAGGTTCTTCAACAAATCCAACACTTTCCGGTTCTTCAATACTTGGGTTCTATAATTTAAAACTGAATAAACCAGCAGGAAATTTATCTCTTGCAAGAAATCTGGTAATAAGCAATGCCCTTGAGTTGAATTTAGGTGTACTTGATCTTAATGGATTCGATATCGATCTGGGAAGCACAGGAAATGTTTTGGGTGAAAATCCCGCTGCTTACATTAAGTCATCATCAACCGGATATCTGGTCAGGTCTGTAAACCTAAATGCCCCTACAGCAGTTAATCCGGGAAACATAGGTATTGAACTAACAAGTGCAGCTAATTTGGGTACGACTATTATACGTAGGGGCCATCAGCAACAAATAAATTCGAGTGGTTACAGTATCAATCGTTCATTCGAAATAATTCCTTCGAATAACACCAACTTAAATGCTACAGTAAAGTTCTTTTACCTGGATAATGAGCTTGCCGGAATAAATGAGTCCGAATTAAAGCAGTGGGTTTCTTATAATAGTGGAGCTACATGGTTACTGTTGGGAGCAGATATTCATGATGGTGTTGCAAATTTTGTAACTAAAGCAGGTATTAACTCTTTTGGTAGAATGACATTGGCCAGTTCTGTTTCCAATCCTTTACCTGTACAGTTATTAAGTTTTACCGGACAATTATCGGGAGTCAATACTTTATTACAATGGTCTACAACTCAACAGATCAATTCTGATAGATTTGAATTAGAAAGATCTTTAAATGGCAGCAGCTTTATAAAAATAACATCGATCGCTGCATCTGGTAATTCTTCGATCACAAACAACTATAGTTATTCTGATCCATTCGAATTCGGTGCACCTGTTTATTATCGTTTAAAGATGATAGATAAGAACGGGAAGTTCAATTATTCTCAGATAATAGTGATACAAAGAGGCGTAATAAAGAATGAGCTGATCACCGTTTTTCCTAATCCGGCAAAAGGTTCTGTGAACGTAAGAATATTAAGCAATGTAACAGGTAATACAGACCTGACTATTATGAATGCGAATGGTGTTTCGGTAATTAGAAATACATATCCTATACAGAAAGGATTAAACGACATCAGTTGTAATGTATCCTATCTGCCACAGGGAATTTATTTTATACGATTACCGGGTATCGATAAAACCATACAATTCATTAAAGACTAATAACATCAATCCTCCATAGAATGCTAAAAACAAAATCAATCGCTCTCAGGCAACTGTTGCTGGCGATATTACTATTATCTTTCGCTTCTGGCTTTTCCCAGAATGTAGCGGTAAACAGCGACGGTTCTTTACCAGATAACAGTGCCCAGCTTGATGTGAAAAGTACAAACCGAGGTATGCTGATTCCTCGTATGACGGAAGTACAGCGGAATGCTATTGCATCTCCTTCAAAGGGACTTTTAGTTTATCAAACAGATGGAACCGAGGGTTTCTATTTTAATAAAGGAACTTCCGCGACACTAAACTGGCAATTTCTTGGTGCAACCGGATCAAACGGATATAATTCTCTTATTAAAGTAACTGCTGCAACTATAGCAAATTGCCCTGCCGGGGGAATAAAGATTGAGATAGGATTAGATGCCAACAATAACTCAATACTAGATGCAGGTGAGGTGATAACATCTGCCACTACTTATGTTTGTAATGGCACAGCCGGAGCTACAGGAGCAACAGGTGTTCAAGGTCCAACAGGAGCAACTGGAGCTGTCGGAGCCACTGGTGCAACAGGTCCCGCTGGAGTTACAGGAGCAACAGGTGCTCAAGGTCCGACAGGATCAACCGGAGCTGCTGGAGCCAATGGAGCCACTGGTGCAACAGGTCCCGCTGGAGCTACTGGAGCAACAGGTGCTCAGGGTCCAACAGGAGCAACCGGAGCCAATGGAGCAACAGGTGCTCAAGGTTCAACAGGATCAACCGGAGCAACAGGTGCTCAAGGTCCGACAGGATCAACCGGAGCTGCTGGAGCAACAGGTGCTCAAGGT
>JANINS010000004.1:80162-1394606 GCA_024508725.1 Chitinophagaceae bacterium
GGAGCAACAGGTGCTCAAGGTCCGACAGGAGCAACGGGTGCTCAAGGTCCGACAGGATCAACCGGAGCTGCTGGAGCAAATGGTGCAACAGGTCCCACTGGTGCAACAGGTTCTCAGGGTCCAACAGGAGCAACCGGTGCTGTGGGAGCCAATGGAGCCACTGGTGCAACAGGTCCCACTGGTGCAACAGGTGCTCAAGGTCCGACAGGATCAACAGGTGCTCAAGGTCCGACAGGATCAACAGGTGCTCAAGGTCCGACAGGAGCAACAGGTGCTCAGGGTCCAACAGGAGCAACCGGAGCTGCTGGAGCGAATGGAGCCACTGGTGCAACAGGTCCCGCTGGAGCTACTGGCCCAACAGGAGCAACGGGTGCTGCTGGTGGAGGTGGAGGACTTTCTCATACCAATGCAACGGTAGGAGGTACTACCAATATTATCATATCAGATCTTTCGATAAGAACGATCATCTTTAGTTTTGGCGGGTCTGCAGGTGCAGGTTCAACAGTAAATGTGACTATACCATCAGCGTCAAGTTATACAGCAGGCACCATTTTGACGATTGCAGCCTCTGCTTTTGTTACATCCAATCCTGTCATTAATGTTATTTCACCTGGCAGTACTTATAGTGCAGTTAATTTCAACATGATATCAATGAATAGTCCGGGAGTAAACATTGCAAGTAATTTCACCAATATAGTAAGTGATGGTGTAAGCAAGTGGTATAGATTGCCATAATCAAAAAGTAAAGCTGGAGAAGAGGCTGCATCTTAAGAAGGTGCAGCCTCTTTTTATAAATTGTACAAGAGTGGTAAACTTATATCATATTTTATCTGGGCAAACACTTCTTGCCTATAATGCAATACTTCAGCTCTCTCAATAACTGCACACCTATTTTTTGATGTCCGGAAGCCTTTGCTTGTTTTTACAACATACTTATAGATTGATAAATGGCCAAAAGTGAATACTGAACATTTGTTATAAGTTGAAAATGTAAAGAAGTATAACTAGTATCACCAGAACTGCAGTGAAAAAATTATAAGCTTTGTTCAGAGAGATTAGCGTATTCGGTTGGTGTTTTTCCAAATTGCTTTTTAAATTCCTGGCTGAAATATTTCCTGTCGATATAACCTACAGCATAAGCTACCTGGTAAACGGTCATTTGTTTTTGACCAAGTAATTGAGCAGCACGTTTTAAACGTATGGACTTAATAAGATCATTGACAGACATATCTGTAACTGCTTTCAGTTTTTTATAAAGAATTGGCTGGCTCATTGCAACTTTAGATGCAAGCATCGCTACACCGAATTGGGGATCTTCAATATGTTCTTCAATGATCGCAATTACTTTATTTAAAAAATCTTCATCAATTGTATTGATAACAGTTTTAGTGGGCTCGAGAAAAATCTGCTTGCTGAACTTTTGCCGCATCATCAATCTTGAAGCGATAAGATTACGAACCTGAAGCTCAAGAACACGCATGCTGAACGGCTTGGTTATATAGGCATCAACACCAGTTTCAAGACCATCTACCTGGTTGTCGGTAGATGCTCTTGCAGTGAGGAGAATAACAGGAATATGAGAAGTCCGTTCATCTGATCTCAGAGTTTTTGCCAGGGTTAAACCATCCATTTCAGGCATCATAACATCGCTGATGATCAGATCAGGTATATTTTCAAATGCAGATTCAGCACCAGACATGCCGTTGTTGCTTTCGATAATATTGTACTCATTGTTTAAAGATTCATTTATAAACAAACGTAGTTCATCATTGTCCTCAATCAATAAGATCGTTGGTTTTTTATTGTTGATCTCTTGCTGATCTTCAGAAGGCGTAAGCAAAGAAATATGCTCTATAAATGATGAGGTTTGGTGACTAGAAGGAATAAGCTCTTTCTCCGAAAAATGCTGATTGCCTTTTAATAATGTTACTGTAAATATGGTGTGTCCTGCGGATGAATCATTGGCAAGTTCGCTCGTGACAGTAATATTTCCTTTGTGTAATTCAACTATACTTTTAGATAATGCTAAACCAATACCATATCCGGTGTTATGTCGTGTATCATCATTCACCTGGAAAAAGTTGGCAAACAATCGTTTTAAATTTTCAGGGGCGATACCTTTTCCATCATCGGCAATCCTGATCTGCACATCTGCTCTTGCTTCTATTATCTCAACAGCAATATTGCCATCATCCGGAGTGAATTTAAATGCGTTTGTAAGCAGGTTGAAAACAACTTTCTCCATCTGGCGTTTATCAAAATACAATTCAATATTGCTTTCCGAGTGGCTGAAGGTTAGATGAATATTTCTGGCATCAGCAGTTTCCTGGAAAGATGAATATATCTCTTCAACAAATCGAACGATATTATTTTTAGTTACATGCAGCGGCAGATTGTTTGTTTCTGCTTTACGAAAATCCATTAGTTCCTTAACCAGGTTCAGCAACTTGTCAGCATTACTTCTTACATGCTCAAGTTGCTTTTTTTCGAGGTTGTTAACTGAGCTATTCAATAATTTCTCTACCGGGCCTGATATAAGCGTCAGATGCGTTTTTATCTCATGCGAAATATTGGTGAAGAAGTTTAATTTGAATTGCTGCAGTTCATGTTCACGTTTATATAGTTCTCTCATCCAGAAGAATCGCATAAATAAAAATGTAATGGCAATGAGAGTGATCATATAAATACAATATGCCCACCAAGTTTTCCAGATCGGCGGCAAAACACTCATCTTCAGCGTACTTGGATTATCAATGCATAGTCCATCGTTATTTGCAGCTTTAACCTCGAACGTATAATTGCCTGGCGGTAAATTATTATAGGTTGCGAATGCATTGCTGGTGTAGCTCCAGTCATTTTCAAAACCTTTCAACCGGTAAGCGTAAATATTCTTTTCCGGTTTTATATAATTGAGCAATGCAAATTCAATCGTAAATGTGTTTTGATTATGACTAAACTCAATTTCATCTAAAAAATTAATATCCTTCGGCAGGATATTTTCTTCTCCGTCAATTGATACGACCTTATTAAAAAGTTTTAGCCCGGTAAAAACAATGGCTGCCTTAGAGTTATTGGTCTGGAGATCAGTGGGAGTAAAAGAGATAAATCCATTATTGCCACCAAAAAACATCTCACCATTCGAGTTCTTGTAAAAAGAATTGTTGTTGAATTTATTTGCACTCAATCCGTCACTCGTAGTATAATTTTTAAATGTTTTTTCCTGGATATCAAATTTGCTTAAGCCATTATCTGTACTCAACCATAGATTATCATTGGCATCTTCAAGTATCCCAAGAACATTATTATTACGAAGCCCATTTTTATCAGTATAGCTTGTAAACGTTTGTGATTTTTCATTGAACAAACTAAATCCACCATAGTAGGTGCCGATCCATATACGATGTTTGCTATCTTCTGTTATACAGTTAATGTAATCTGATTGAAGATTATTCGCATTTTCATTTTGCAGAAAAGTAATTACAGAAGTGCTATTGTTCTTTAACAGATGTAAGCCAGAGGATGTTCCTATCCATAGATTTTGTTTCGAATCTTCGAAAAGAACGTGAATATTTTTATTGTGAAGTTGCTGTTCAATAGGTGTAAGAGAGGTTCTGTTATCAAACTGTCCATTTCGTTTTCTCAGGATCGTTAATCCACTTTGAGAACCCACCCAAAAATTCCCTTTATGATCTTCAAGTAACGCAACAACTTCATCAAAACTCACCGTTTCTTTACTGCTTTTTTCAACAGTAATGCGTTTGAACTTGTTAGTGTTTCGTTCCAACAGGTTCAATCCACCTCCATACGAAACACCAACCCATATATTGTTGCTTTTGTCTTTATAAACAACTTTAACCAGGTTAGAACTAATGCTCGAACTGTCGTTGGGAATATTCTTATAGCAGGAAAAACTTTTAGTACTCCTGTTATATCGGTTTAGACCTCCACCTTCTGTTCCGATCCACAAATTATCTGCATTGTCTGCGATGATCGAACTTATTACATTATTGCTTAAGCTATTGGAACTTCTTGTGTTTTGATAGATGTGAAATGCAGTATTCTGAGCATAAGAAACATTCAATCCACCATGATAAGTGCCTATCCATATCGTACCATTGGCATCCTGGTAAATACTGTGTACAGAGTTGTTGCTTAGACTGGTCTTTATTTCAGGATCATGCTGGTAAGTATTGCTTTGTTTTGTTACAGGATCGAATACCATTAATCCATCCTGCGTTCCGATAAGCAGTTTGCCGGTATTATCGAGAAATAGCTTTCTGATGCTATTGTTTACAAGCGAAGATGCTTTACTTGTACTCTGTAGAAAATGGCTGAAGCCTTTAGTGTTTTTGTTGTATAAGTTTAATCCATCTCTAAGTGTGCCTACCCACAAATTCTTTTGTTTGTCTTCAATGATCGATGTTATATAATCGGCGCTAATACTTGCAGCATCAGCATTGTTATGCAGGAAGGTCGTTATCTCATAATTGCTTCCCTGGTTATTGATCTTAATAAGACCGGTTGATGTTCCTACCCACAACATGCCATCGCTGCTTTGAAAAACCGTTCGGATATAATTGCCGATAGTTTGATTTGTTTTGCCAAACATCGACTGGAAACGATTATTCTTTTTGTGCGTCAGCAGGTTTAAGCCGCTTTTTGTACCAACCCATATTCGTTTTTGAATATCCTGGTATAAGCAGTTGATGGAGCTGTTGTTTAAAGAATGCTGATCTTTTGGGTCGTTAAAAATGCGTTCAAAATTATCTTTTACAGGATCATATTTATTTAATCCATTCGATGTTCCTACCCAAAGTGTTCCTTCTTCATCTACCAAAAGAGCATTGATGAGGTTATCGGATAAACTGTATTTATTGGCTGAACTGTATTTATAGGTCTTGAACCCTATGCCATCATAACGGTTAAGTCCGTAGCGGGTACCTATCCAGATAAATCCTTTTTTATCCTGGGCAATTGCCATTACCGCATTTTGAGACAAGCCATCCTCAACAGTTAGTTGTCTAAAGCTCAGGTTTTGAGACTGTGCATGAACTGAAAGGATCAATAAGAGAAATCCTGTGAAAATAGATTGAATAATATGTCGCAGGCTCATGTTAGGCAGACCTTTCAAATGTGGCAAATATCAGGTTAAAGATAGCCTTATAAGTGATGTTGATGTACTTGGTTAATCATGATTTAGGTCAGGCTATACATATATATATTATATAACTGCTCAAATCATGGTTCTCCAAAATTCAATTCAATATCCATTATTTTTTTTGAATGAGCATGAGTTATTGCTTTCGTCTATTCATATTGTTATGGTTTTCAGTTGATTTATAAAATCCCCTCCATTCTTTTATGAAATTCCCCCTGTGGTCATAAGATTATTGATCATTAGTTACTGAATTTGCACCGGCTATTTTTTGCCTCTCTCTAAATTGATTGCTTTATGAAAGGAAAAGCTTGCCCGCTGTATTTGTTACTGCTAGTTTTTTGTATTACCGTCTCCACGTTAGTTACCGCACAAACCCCGATTGAGGTAAAAGGAACAGTGGTAGATGAAAAGAAAGCTCCGCTGGAAGGTGTCACCGTCACCGAAAAAGGAATTCAAAATTCAGTACAAACCAAATTGGACGGTTCTTTTGTTATCAAGATCCGTAGTAATGTCGGCTTCACAATGGTATTTACGTATGTTAACCACGATACAGTTGAGATGAAGTTTACCGGTAAGCCCGGATCAGCTGTTAATGTGACCCTTAATTCAAGAACTTCATCGCTTGACGATGTTGTGGTGATTGCTTATGGCAGTACTACCAGGAAACTTGTTGCCAACTCAGTCGTTACTGTTTCTGGAAGACAAGTAGAGGATTTGCCTGTTGCTTCTCCTGCAGAAGCGATGATCGGACTTGTTTCAGGTGCCAATATCGCAACACCAAGTGGTGAGCCTGGTCAAAATCCTTACATCCGTATTCGTGGATTGGGATCGATCGGTGCTGGCAACAATCCATTATTCGTGGTAGATGGTTATCCGCTCAATAACTCCGACAATTTTTATAATATCAATTCTGCCGATATTCAATCTATCCAGGTTTTAAAAGATGCTGCTGCGGCAGCGATCTACGGAAGCCGTGGGGGTAATGGGATCATCTTAGTTACTACAAAAAGAGGAGCAACAGGCCGAACCAGGTTTGCTGCAAATGTTTATCATGGTGTTTCTTCAGTTTCAAGAAGAGTCAAACTTTTAGATAAAGACCAGTACCTCGCTTTTAGTAAAGAGGCGTATGCCAATGCAGGACAAACCTTCCCTGCAGCTTTGGGAGGAGATCCTTCATTAATGCCAAATACTGATTGGCAGGATGAGATTTTTCAAAATGGTTCACAAGATAATTACCAGATATCTGCGTCTGGTGGATCTGAAGCTGCCAGATTTTATATTACGGGAAGTTACTTTAAACAAGTTGGTGTTATAAAAGGAACCTCGTTCGACAGAGCTTTATTAAGAGCAACGTTTGATGCGAAGCTTTCAAAGAAATTAAAACTGGGCATCACATTCGCACCAAATTTTACTACAACTCAAACTAAACCTGTACAGGGAAGTTTTAATAGCTCAACAATTACCAACGGTGGCCAGGCAAACCTTGGTGCCGTTGTAACTGATGCTTTATTGTTACCTCCGGTTATTCCAACACGTACAGCGAATGGTGATTATGGTCAACTCATCAATAGCTATGGTAATGCAATTGCAATCGGAGGTTTATATAGCCCGATCGCAACACTCGATCTTTATAAGGATAAGGCAAGTTCGTTTAAAGGATTGATGATATCATTTATGGAATACGAGATCATCAAGAATTTAAACTTTAAAACTTCGTTTGGTGCCGAAGCGATATTCAATCGTCGTAATTACTATATACCACCAACACTTGCTAATGGAAGTGCACCTAATGCAAACCTGAGTTCTCCTAGTCTTTCAGGTATCAATGCTCAGCAACAAAACAGCAATACATACAACTGGGTTTGGGAAAACACGTTGACTTATGCTAAAAAATTGAAAGGTGGTCACAACTTCGATTTTCTCGCCGGATATGGAGCACAGAAAAATGTTACAGAAGGTGGAACGGTAAGTGGACAAGCATCTTCATATACCAGCGGTGCGTTGGAATTTGTTACTGCAGCTGGTACCATGTTTGGAACAGCGAGTTATTCATCTAATGCACTAGTGTCAATTTTCGGTCGTGTAAATTACAATTACAAGTCTAGATATATTCTATCTGCAGCTTTAAGAACTGATGGTTCTTCAAGGTTTGGTTCTGATAACAGGTATGCAACGTTCCCTTCTGTTTCTGCCGCATGGAGAGTGATAGATGAGAAATTTATGAAGCGTTATGCAGGGACTGTTAGCGAGTTAAAGCTGAGAGCAAGTTATGGTGTTACAGGAAACAACAACATAGGCGATTATAATTGGCAGAGTTATGAGCAGCCGGCGAATTATATTTTCGGAGCCAATGGGGGTATTCGTAATTATGGTTTTGCTCCTAACTCGGTATCAATAAAAAACCTTACCTGGGAAACAAACAAGCAGGTTGACCTTGCACTTGAACTCGGATTTCTCAGAAACCGTTTATACTTCACTGTTGAAGCTTATCGCAGAACAACAACAAATCTTTTATTGAACAGGAATGTTCCGGCAGTAATTGGATTTGCTACCAGAGTTCTGAATAACGTTGGTGAAGTGAGAAACGATGGTGTCGATATCCAGGTACAAACAACCAACATCATTAAGAAAGATTTCAGATGGACTACCAATGCAAATATTTTCTGGGCTAGGAATAAAGTAATTGAACTGGCAAGTGCATCAGACCAGATACTTTTTGATCCTGTATTTGGATATACATCTGCTATCAGAGTTATACCAGGATTACCAATGGGTAGCTTCTTCGGTTACAAACAAATTGGTATATACATGAATGCTGCTGATGTATCAAGTAGTGCAGTATGGTCTGCCGGTGGTTCTAAACCTGGAGATCTTAAATTCGAAGATGTGAGTGGTCCGAGTGGTAAACCTGACGGAGTGATTGATGCAAACGATATTCAATTACTTGGTAATCCTTATCCTAAGTTTTCTTACGGAATGCAGAACAGCTTTACCTATAAAAAATGGTCTTTAAGTATTTCTCTGCAAGGCATTTTTGGTGGAAAGATCATTAATGGTGTAGACAGGTATGTATATAATTTTTATGGGAAAGTAAATGCAAGAGACCAGGTATTGAACCGTTGGAAATCTGAAGCAGAACCTGGTGATGGATGGACGCCAAGAGTAGTAGTGAATGCACCTTCGTCTCTAACATCATTCTCTTCTTATGAATTGTTTGATGCTTCTTATCTGCGAATTAAAACTGTACAGATCAGGTATAACCTTCCTTCAAGCTTTATCAAAAAGTTGAAGATACAATCTGCAAGTTTGTATGTGATGGGACAGAATCTGTACACATTCCAGAAATATTTTGGATACAATCCTGAAGCAAACCTATATGGTAACTCAGTAAATCCAACATATGGTGTTGACCAGGGTTCATATCCATTGAACCGTACCATTACTTTCGGAACCAACATTTCTTTCTAAGCAACTAAAGCTGCAAAAAATGAAAACGACAATTTTAAAATATACATCTATAACAGTTGGGATTGTAGCGATGATGACGATCTCATCATGCAAAAAAGATTTCATTAATCTTAGTGATCCTACTCGTATCATCACAAGTGAGTATTATAAAGATTCTGCAAGCATGGCAACCGCAGTTACTGCTGCATATGCTTCTTTGCAAGACATGTATGGTAAAGCCAGTGGTAGCAGGGGCATTTTCCCTTACGCTGAAGTTACCTCTGATAATAGCATGGCGGTAGTAGAAGGAACAGGGATAGGAGAGTTTGAATATTTCACTTTCACACCTTCGAACCCTGTATTACAATCTTCATGGACAACCATGTATCGTTCCATTGCACGTTGCAATGTAGTGTTGGGGCGAATTGATAAAGTTCAAATGAGTGCAGGTGTAAAAAGCCGTTGGCAATCTGAAGTAAAGTTTATTCGTGCCTTAAGTTATTTCAATCTTGTAAGGATCTGGGGTGATGTGCCTTTGGTTACAACAGAAATTGAAACAGTGGCAGATGCTTATCAGTATGGTAGAAAACCTGCGGCTGATATTTATGCTCAGATCGAAAAGGATCTCACCGAAGCTGAAGCTGATGCGAATCTGCCTGCAAAATATACATCAAACAACGATCTTGGCAGAGTTACCAAGACTGCAGTGAAAGGATTGCTGG
The DNA here is from genome assembly GCA_024508725.1 of Chitinophagaceae bacterium. Lineage (GTDB taxonomy): Bacteria > Bacteroidota > Bacteroidia > Chitinophagales > Chitinophagaceae > JAEZDC01. The sequence goes on from JANINS010000004.1 coordinate 89,490, forward strand.
CTAAAGTATATCTAACACAAAACAAGTATAGTGATGCTGCTACCAAGTTGAATGACTTTATCACGAGCTACGATGGTACTGTACATTCGTTGCTGCCTAACTACAGTGACATATTTCTTACCACTAATGAAATGAATGCTGAGATCGTATTTGCGGTACGTTATACTAAAGGTAACTCGCCAAGTACCGGAAGTCCGTTCACAAATTATTTTGCATACAGTACATCAAATGCAGGTGGAGTAGGAACCGGATATCTCTATAATACATTGCGAAAAGATCTTGTAGATACACTACTGGCAAATGGTGCTAATGATAAGAGAACTGCAGCTTCTTATACTACAAGTGGTACCACCTACGGAACTAAAAAATATGCAGATGTGCCTGCTGCGGATCAGGATGCAGATAATGACTGGATCGTACTTAGGTATGCAGATGTGTTGTTGATGTATGCAGAAGCACTGAACGAACAAAGTTCTTCTAACGTTTCTACGGCAGTAACATACCTGAACAGAGTTCGTACAAGAGCCGGCCTAACTGCTTTATCGGCTGCTTCATTAGACCAATCATCTTTGCGTCTTGCAATAGAAAGGGAACGTAGACTTGAATTGAATATGGAGGGACATCGCTGGTTTGACCTTATTAGAACAGGTAGAGCGATAGCTGTAATGAATAATCATTTCACTAAATATAACATCAAGTTGAATGCAACTTCTCCGGTCGTTCAGATCGATGCACATCACTTGTTGTTCCCAATACCATTGAACGAGATCAATACTGCAGGATCAGCACTGTTACCTCAGAATCCTGGTTATTGATTTATTGAACATTAAATAAATTTTTAAAAGATATCAAATGATAAAAAGACTTCTAACAATAGTTGCAATTGCAGCATCTATTTCGGCATCTGCCCAATGGAATTATGACGCTAAAAATGTTGAAAGCATCTCGGGTTCTTATAAAGATGTAGGAAAAAAAGCTACCCTCATCACTACCAATTATTCCGGCAATCCAATGGAAGCAGATAATGATAATTCTGCGGTACAGAACATTGGATTTGATTTCAGGTTTAACGGGCAAACATTCAACACTTTTGTTTTGAATACAAACGGGTTTATCAAACTTGGGTCTGTAGCACCATCGGCTAAGAACATTTATTACAGCACAGGTATGGGTGGGGGAAATTCTACAATCACTGCAAAAGACAGTAATCTGCTTTATGCTTTTAACCGAAACATGGTTGCCCAGGAAGGTACAGAGTACAAAGTTATCACAACCGGTTCTGCAGGGTCAAAAGTGTGTACGATACAATTCAAAAATTTAAAAGACAACATCAATACTGCTCAATACTCATCTGTTTCTTTTCAAATAAAATTATACGAAACAAGTAACGTGATAGAATTTGTTTATGGCGAATGGGAAGCTTCTGGTAATGCACCAGTACTTACTGTTGCTGCTGTAGGTATAAAGGGGAATGATATTGAGAGTTCAATAAATGTTGCAAAAGGTTCTGCAATTAAATGGGATGAAACCATGGGGCAGCCTACAAAGCCTTACCAGTTCCTGAATGGTAACTACAGTGTGAAGGGTCCAAATTTTGGCAACCGGAATGATGCATTGCCAGGAGAAGGACATACCTATCGATTCACGCCATTGAAATAAACTGATTACGAAAACCAAACATATAGCTGCTCCAACTAAAAACGCTTGCTATGAAGAAAATTCTATTAATCATACTGCTCTTTATTGCAGTAACAGGTCAGTCTCAAATTGCCGGTGATTACCAAAGTGCAGGAAACGTAGCACTAACAAGTGCTACCAACTGGCAAACTTACGATGGTACAAGCTGGATCGCAGCAACTACAGCTCCCAATTCAGCAACATTGGTTCCCGGAAATACGATCACTGTCTTATCGGGTAATACATGGAATAATACAGCTGCTGCTACAATTCCTGAAGGGGTTACATTTATTTTTAAAGGAACTGCCGGAACATTTACGCCAAATACCTTAACTATTAATGGTACTTACATACACGCTACAGGCCCTGCTACAGGGTCCAACACAACGCCAAGTACTGTTTTTACAGGTGTAAGTACAACCACTGGATTGGGAGCTAATTCTACAGTGATTTATAGGGCATCAGGCAGCTACACGGTACCTACTGCAGCACTTGGCGGAAGAACCTATAACAATCTTATTTTCGATACCGATGGAACAACCGTTACACAACCTTCATTTGCTGGTCCTGGTTTTACATCTCCTTTAACGATCAACGGAACCTTCACTATCGATTCATGGAAAACAGATTTTTATACCTCTGGAAATACTACAGCTGTAAATATTAACGGAGACGTTGTATTAACAGGTTCTTCCAGTTATCTAAGATTAAGAACTACTACAATTGCAGCAGGAAAATCACTTACAATTAATGCAGGTGATTCTTTAGGCATTGCTCAAGGATTTGCACTTACCATTAACGGTACGCTGCTTAATAAAAGCATCAAGCCAATTGCATTTGCAACCAGTTCATCGCTTGTCATTAATGGCACTTTGCAACATGATGCAAATGGTGGAAGCATTCCCAATTCATCTACAACTTATAATGCTGGCTCTACAATTCTGGTTACCGGGCTTACGAATGTTTCTAATATTCCTGTATTGCCAGCAACGTGTGCCAATGTAGTATGGAATTGCCCAGGGCAAACAGGATCGAACACTTTTGTAAATACAATAACCAATGCTACTACCATTAATGGTAATCTCACTGTACAATCAACAGGTACAGCATCTATTTATCTTGGTGGAGCCGGCACAGGTAGAACACTCACAGTTAACGGTAATGTGATAGTGAGTGGAGGAAAGTTAGGTGTGATCAAACCTACATCAAGTGCTGCGACGGCTAATCAAAATTTTATTGTAAACGGGGATGTGATTGTTTCTGCTGGTGAATTTTATGTTGCTGATGCTTCAGTAGGTGCTACCGGTTATACAGGTAAAGGATTTTTATCTATTGGCGGAAACCTCAATCATACAGCAGGAACATTTGGAACCGGAGCTACAACACTTGCAGGCACAGGTAATATTTCGTTTATCTCAAATAACACAGATAAAACAATCATGACCACAGGCATAGCAGGAGCAACAACTATTAACATAGATAAAACTGCTGCCGGAATGATTACACTTACTTCGAACATAACACTTCCATCTTCTGCAACGTTAAACTTTGTAACAGGAAAACTTGCCGTACCAGCGAATACAGTTCTGGAATTAAGTGCTATTACAGGTGCAAATGCATCAGGTTATATTGCAACACTTACAAGCGGGGCGAATACAGGTAAAGTAAAGATGAGTAGTATAATTAGTGCTACAACTTTTCCAGTTGGAACGCTCAATAATTATCTTCCGGTTATTATTAATCCGCTCAGTAGTTCTGATTATCTGGTAGGCGTGTTTGAAGGATTAACTACTAATGCAGTTCCAAACGGAACTGCTGTAACAGCTACTCAAAAGCAAACAAGCGTAGATGCAGTTTGGCTTATTAACAGATCATCTTCAAATACTGATAACGCTACTATAACAGTAAATTGGCCTGCATCTTTAGAGGGCTCAGCATTCGCTGCTTTAAATAATAACATTGGGTTAGGAACATATACCAATCAATGGCAAAGCTTTACCGGTACAGGAGATAATACTGCAAATACTGCTACAAACACATTTGATAACTTTTCTGCATTCGCAGTCGGTGGTATTGGTACTACATTACCGGTAACAATAACTTCAATTAGTGCAGTTGCTGTTAACGGAAAGATCAATATTTCATGGGAAGTACAGAATGAAACAGGAGTTGAAAAGTATGTGATCGAAAGATCAATTGATGGTACTTCATTCGTGGCAATAGAATCCGTTCTTTCAAAGGGTAATTCAACTTCTGCAACATATTCAGCAATTGACAATAATCCATTCAATGGTGAAAATCTTTACCGAATCAAATCTGTTGACAGATCAGGACAGGTAAAATATAGTGCTGTGGTTAGTGTGAATAATACTTTGAAGCCGAAATGCATGCTATCAGTAGCACCTAATCCTGTACATGGAAATAACATAAATCTGCAATTAAAGAATATTGCCAGTGATAATTATGCTGTGATCATTCTTAATAATGCTGGCCAGTTGGTGTATTCAAAAAATATCGGAAATATATCAGGAACAACCACTGTTTCTGTTTTCATTTCAGACTTATCTGAAGGAGTGTATCAGCTAGTGGTAAAAGGAAGTATTCAGCAATTGCAACAAACAATAATCGTTCGTTAATGAAAATTAATTACTGTATATCGATATGTTTTGCTCTTATGCTTAGCTATGCTTCGCTGGCTCAGCAAAATGAGTATTCTTTTAAAGTGGAAGCAAGTGTTGTTAACAGCAAAGAGAAAACATACGGTCCCTGGAAAACGTATCCTACACGATCTTTCCAAACATTGGATGGTTTTAAATCATCTAAAGTAAAAACAGATAAGTATGGTGGACGAAAAGATAAAAAGTTAGCAGAGGGCACAGGCTTCTTCACTACAAAGAAAGTGAATGACAGGTGGTGGTTGCTGGATCCTGAAGGAAATGCTTTTGTCAATGTGGGATTAGTGGCTGTTTCTCCAGCTGCTTCTGAAAGAGAGAAAGCGGCCTTACAGGAAAAATATGGTGATAACAGCAGGTGGGCTGATGAAACTCATGATCTCTTAGTGAAAAATAAATTCAATGCATTAGGAGCATGGAGTAATAATGAGCTTTTCAAAAAATCTGCTTACCAGGATAAAAAGCCACTTACTTACACCATCATTAAAAACTTTATGAGTGATTATGGAAAAAAGCGTGGTGGTACATACCAGGAATCGGGTCATATTGGATATCCTGATAGAACCATCTTTGTTTTCGATCCTCAATTTGAAGCTTTTTGTGATGAATATGCCAAACAACTGGCGGTAAATAAAGATGATAAAAACTTGTTTGGATATTTTTCTGATAACGAACTTCCATTTGAAAGATTATCATTAGACAGATACCTGGCAAAGAAAGATTCAACTGATCCCGGAAAAATATATGCTTCTCAATGGCTAAGCTCAAAAGGTATTGCATCATCTGCAATAAATGATTCTTTGCGAAACGAGTTCTTAGGTGTGATGGCTGAAAAATATTTCTCTGTTGTTTCAAAAGCAATAAAAAAATACGATCCCAGTCATCTGTATCTAGGCAGCAGGTTGCACTCGTATGAATTGCAGGTAGAGCCTGTATTCAGAGCAATTGGTAAATATGTAGATGTAATTGCGATCAATTATTACCGTGTTTGGACACCTGTTGCAAAGGATATGGCTAATTGGGAAAGATGGAGCGGCAAACCTTTTATTGTTACCGAGTGGTATGTAAAAGGAGAAGATTCTAAAATGACAAACTATTCTGGTGCCGGCTGGCTGGTACATACGCAGAATGATAGGGGATTGTTCTATCAGAATTTTTCACTGGCTTTATTGGAGTCTGGAAATTGTGTAGGCTTTCATTGGTTTAAATACCAGGATAATGATCCGGAGAATAAAAATGTAGACCCTTCCAATACAGATGCAAACAAAGGCATTGTGAATACCTTATACGAAGTCTATGATCCGCTTCTCAAAAAAATGAAGGAAATAAATGAAAATGTTTATTCCCTGATCGAGTTCTTCGACCAGAGAAAAAAATAAAAATCATATCGCTGTATGAAAGATGATTCAAACAGTTCACGCTGTTTAATAAGGATGCTTTTGCTCCAACTTATCCTGTCGGTAACGATGATTGTGAATGCCCAGGTAGTTGATACAACGTTAAAAGGATTTTCTCCTTATCCATTTGGTGCTGCGATTAGTGCTCAATTACTAAAGAATAACAGCCAGTACAGGAATCTTGTTAAAAAAGAATTTAGCAGTCTTACACCCGAAACTGCCATGAAGTTTGGTGTGATACATCCTGGAGAGAACACATGGTATTGGACTGATGCAGACTCCATTGTTTCTTTCGCACAGCAGAACAATAAAAGAGTACATGGACATACTTTGATATGGCATAATAATGTTCCGGCTTGGGTTACAAATTTCGTTGGTGATTCTGCTGCATGGGAGAACATCATGAAAACGCATATTCAAACCGTAGTAACACATTTCAAGGGTAAAGTAAAATCCTGGGATGTTGTGAATGAAGCTGTGATAGACAACGGAACGTTGCGTAATTCCATCTGGTTGCAACACCTTGGACCAAACTATATTGCAAGAGCTTTCCAATATGCACATGAAGCAGATACCGCAGCGCTTTTATTTTACAATGACTTCAACCATGAAAGCAGCGCAAACAACTATGCAAAGTTGTATGGAATTCAAACGCTGTTAACCAATCTGAAGTTAGCAGGCGTTCCAATACATGGAACAGGATTGCAGATGCATGTTAATAAGAACATTAACAATAGCAACATTGGTAAAGCGATTGATTCGATGCTTGCCACTGGTTTAAAAGTTCATATCTCTGAGTTGGATGTGGCTGTTAATCCAGAGAATAATCAAAGCCTCACTTTCAATGCTACAGTTGCAAGCCAGCAATTTGGGAAGTTCAAATATTTCGGAAGAGTTGGTAAACAGATCAGTGCAGATCAGTTCTATGGCATTACAACATGGAATGTAACGGATGCTGATTCATGGATACCGCCAACATATAGTCGTCCTGACTTCCCATTACCCTTCAGTAACACCTATCAAAAAAAATCTTCTTACCAGGGATTTAAAGATGGAATGCTACATCAATGGAATGCAGCTGCAGCAACAACAGCACAGAGTTTTTTAGGAACCTTTTCAGACCTGGGAAGCAATGGTAATGCCATTACAACAAATTTCTCAGGTAATGCAATGAGCTTCGATAATGATAACTCTGCTGTTCAAAACATAGGTTTCGATTTTATTTTCAACGGCACGGCTTACTCTCAATTTGTTTTGAATACAAATGGGTATATCAAACTTGGAGCAAGTGCACCTTCTTCAACATCTGTTTTTTATCCTGCTTACAATGGTAATACCGGAAGTGTTATAACTGCTTCTGATATTGACCTGATCTATCCCTATAATCATGATCTTACTGCAGGATCTAGTATTCCCGAATACCGTGTGTATACTTCAGGAAATCCAGGATCAAGAATATGTACCATCCAGTTTAAAAATCTTTCTGATAAACTTGCACCGGTTCAATATAGCAATATCGAGTTCCAGGTAAAATTGTATGAAAGCGATAACTCAATTGAATTTATCTATGGTAACTGGATATCAAGTGCCAACACATCTACAGCAGTAACAGCTGCAGTTGGAATCAAAGGGGTCAATGCTTTTGAGAGTATAAACGTTGCTAAAGGTTCAACTGTTGCATGGAACACATCGCTTTCTACTTCGAATAATTATTATTTCAAGAATGGCGATTATCCTTTGAATGGACCACAATTCAATTCGAGAAATGCTTTTTTGCCTGAACCCGGCAGAACATTTCGATTTGGTTCATCATCTGTTTTACCCTTAACGTTCATAAGCTTTACGGGAGTTGATAAAGGAAATTATATCTCCCTGCAATGGAAAGCTGCCGAAAATGATCTTTTGGGTTTTAGAGTAGAACGGTCTGTTGATGGAATCAACTTTATCCAGGTTGCTTTCATTAATGCTACCGGGCAAGGCGAGTACCAATATCGTGATTATAATGTTGCTGAAGCTACTGTGTACTACAGGCTCAGATCTTTTGATGCTTCGGGTGTTTTTATTTATTCTCCAGTTATCAGGATGCTGCGCAATATGTCAGAATTGTTTGCGGTCACAGCATCAAGTCCCTTCAGTGATGTGATTCATCTACAGGTTAGAAGTAATAAACAGCAGAAGATATCTGTGTTATGTAACAGCATCAATGGTAGCACAATCACAAACGTTGATTATTTGATTAATCAAGGTGTGAATGCTATTCAAATTAAGGTTCCGGTGGTATCTAAAGGAACTTATTTACTGAGAGTTCAAACTGCAGAAAATCAGCAGACAATAAAAATCATTAAACAATAACGCAATGAAAAGAATATTGCTGCTCTTAATGACTATACTTTCAATGTTGGGAGTAAGTGCTCAGCAAAACGGAGATTACCGAAGTATAGGTTCGGTATCTCTTACATCGTCTACAAACTGGGAAGTGTATAGTTCAGCAACAACAACTTGGTCTGTAGCTGTTGTTGCTCCTAACAGTGCATCTCTTGTTAATGGAAATATCATCACTATTCAAGCAGCACATATTTGGAATAATAGTACAGTTTCAACTATTCCCGTTGGAGTTACTGTAGTGTGTCAATCAACAACGATCGGCACATTCAGTACCACTAATAAGATTGAGTTGAATGGTACCCTTGTGATTTACACCGCAGCTAGCCCTGGAAACATTTTATCAGGGATGAATATTAATACAGGATCAACTATTATTTACAGAGCTTCTACATCTGTTAAGCCAAGTCCTGTATACGGCGGTAGAACATATTATAATTTAAGTTTTGACACCGATGCTACTATTACAACACCAGTAAGTAATTCAACTTTTTCACAGCCAGCACCCGGTGCACAATGGACAGTAAACGGTACGTTGTATGTGAAAGGTTGGTCTGCAAGTTTCTATCACTGTTCTAACACTTTTGGAAATTTCAATGGGGATATAACAATAACTGGAACAGGAACGATCGTAAGATTAAAGAATACTACCATTGCTTCGGGAAAAACTTTAACTATCGACGGTGGTGCTACACTTAATCTGGGAGGCACAACATCAGATGGCAGCTGTGGAACTGCTCAATCTACAACATTAACCATTAATGGTAGTTTAGTAAACAAGAGCACCAATAACATTGGCTTTACTGCAGCATCTTTAGTAGTAAGTAGTGGCGGAACTTATAAGCATGATGTTAATGGAGGTTCAATTCCAAATACGAACACTACTTATAGCGCAGGTTCAACCATTAATGTGACAGGAATAACCAACGTGGCTAATATTCCTGTCCTACCTACATCATGCGGTAACGTTATTTGGAATTGTGCAGGGCAAAGTTCGTCCAACACGTTTATTAATACCATCTCAAATACCACAACTGTCAATGGTGATCTTACTATTCAGTCTACGGGAACAGCTACAATATATTTGGGAGGTGCTGCCACATCCAGAACATTAACTGTTACAGGAAATCTTAATGTAACCGGTGGAAAGTTAGGAGTGATAAAAGCACCGTCTGGTGGTGCTACTGCGAACCAAACCTGTAATGTTAATGGTGATGTGTTAATTAATGGTGGAGAATTCTATGTTTCCGATGCTAATGGTGTTACATCAACAGCAAAAGGATATTTAAACGTTGATGGAAGTTTAAACCATACTGCCGGCGTTTTTGGCAGTACAGCTACCTCAGTATCCAACAGTGGTGTCATAACTTTCACAGGTAACAATACTGGTAAAACGATTAGCACTATTGGTTTTTCAAACAATACAAATATCATTATCGATAAGACAGCCACGGGTGATATTTCTCTTGCTTCAGCTTTATCTGTCAACGCTGCTTCAAGATTAACCATCCAAACCGGTACGCTAAAACTAAATGCGAACACCGTCACTTTGAAATCTACTTCAGCTACTAATACTGCACGGGTTTATGTGAACTCAGGGGCTGTAGATCAAAGTGTTTCAGGAAGCAAATTTATTATTGAGCAGTACATTCCGGGAGGAACCAGGGCTTATCGCTTCTTCGGACATCCGTTTAATCATTCTATCAATCTTAGTGAACTTACAGATGATATAGATATAACAGGAACTGATGGTGGCAATATAGCTGGAACAGGATTTACTTCAACAGGATCAAATGCAGCTTCGGCATTCTGGTATGATCCGATATCAGGCAATAGTAATACAAGTGCAGGATGGATTGCGTTTACAAGAAATGATGGAGTTAATGCTGCAGCTGGTCTTGGTAACACAAAAAACAGCTGGGATCAGGGACAAGGTATCAGAGTTTTGGTTCGTGGTCCTAAGGGACAGACTGGTATTTTAGGTTCTTCTCCACCTGCTCCGAATGCAACAACGATTTCGTTAAGTGGAAAGATCAATGATGGCAACGATGTGCCTGTGAACTTGATAAAGTCAGCTAATTCAGGCTATAACCTGATCGCTAATCCTTATTGTGCTCCCTTAGACATTTACCAGTTCAGAACTTCTAATAGCAATGAGAATGCAATTGCAGGAAATAATTTTTATATATGGGTTCCATCAGGTGGTGTGAACGGGAAAGGCCAGTATATAACAGGTGACATGACGAATGCTGGTGAAACATATAGATACATTCCGACATATAGTTCATTCTTTATAGACGTTGCGGCTTCTTCTACAGCTACATTTAGAGAATCGCATAAAGCAGTTGCATCAACAAATGCTTCATATAGTTTACGTGGCGCATCAACTTCTGCATATGGTAATAATACACTTCAGTTGCAGGTTAGCAGGAATGGAGACTTTGAAGATCGGATTTTGATCCTTATGAATGATTCTACTGCAAAAGGGATTTTCGACAGCAAGGATGCAAGAAAGCTAGATAACAGTAACCTGAATTTTTACTCATTGTCAGAAGACAGTATAAAGTTAGCTATTGACAGAAGACAGGCATACTTGAATAAGGAGGCTATTATCTCACTTGGTTTTACTACAACGTTGACAGCAGTATACTCAATTGAAGTAAAAGATTTCATGTTTGACCCTGAGACTGTTGTGATTTTGAGAGATAATTTCCTGAATACGGAAAAAACACTTGATAAGGGAGCAACTTATACTTTCTCAGTTTCCAGTGATTCGGGCTCAATGGGTAATCAAAGATTTCAACTGGTATTTCGAAGAGTTATTCAGTATTCCCCAATACAGCCTGTTGCTTTTGATTTCAAAGTTTTTCCAAATCCGGCGACGCAAACATGCAAAATATCTTTTACCAATCCACTGCAGGAAGACATACATGTCCTTATAACAACTGCTTCCGGGGTGTTGGTGAGATCGATCGATGCCGGAAGATTGTTGAAGAATACGATTGATGTAGATCTTGATAAACTGAGTAAGGGCATTTATTATGTTACTGTAGTGTCAACCCTAAATAGGAAAACCCAAAAAATTGTGATTTTATGAAAGTCTTGAAACCAGTGATCAAAAAGAATTTGTTGCAGACGTTTGTCATCATCATGATCTTATTTACTCCATATATAGTAATGGCTCAACCTACTTTCGAGGAGGATGCAGAAGACACTGCAGCTCCTATTGATGGAGGAATTTCTCTTGTGGTTGCTGCCGGGATTGGGTATGGACTGAAACGTGCCTATAACGCCAGGAATACCAAAAAACCCAAAGATTAGAACTAGAATGAATGCCAGAGTTCAAGGTCTAAAAAAATTTTCCTCGATGTTTAATCTATCTGCTATGTGGCGTATAAGAATGTACAGTTTGGCTATAGCTTTTTTTGTATGCATATTTTCGCTCTTGTTTGTTCAACAGGTTTCAGCCCAGCATCGTCTGAAGGCAACGATCAATAGCAATTGGCATTTCTACAAAGGCGATAACCCTCCGGAAAATCATAGTATCTGGCAAAAGATTTCTTTGCCTCATACTTACAACACCATCGATGTTAATGATGATGATCCGGGATATTACAGAGGTAATGCGTGGTATTCAAAAAAGATATTTGTTCCTGCTTCCTGGAAAGATAAAGATGTATACCTGCACTTTGAAGGTGCATCACAGGTGGCTACTGTTTATATTAATGGTAAACAGGTTGCGGAACATATAGGAGGCTACAGTGCATTCAATTGCAAGATCAATTCTTATATCTCTTTCGCTGATACACTTACTGCTTTCCAGGTTTTGATCAAGGTGAATAATAGTCATAACGAAAATATTCCTCCACTCTCTGCAGACTTTACTTTTTATGGTGGCATTTATCGGGATGTTTTTATAGAAGCTATCAATCCAATTCATTTTAATGCAGACAACTATGCCTCCAACGGAATATTTATCACCACACCATCCGTTTCAGCAGCATCTGCGAACATCAGGATAAAAGGAGCTGTTTCTAATAATACATTATACAAGAGAAAGCTCATCGTAGCCAATACACTTTCAGATGCATCGGGAAAGATCATACAACAATCATCCGATCCGATAGAAGTAATTGAAAACAACAATACTGATTTTGCAATTGAGTTAAAGCCGATACGCAACCCTCATTTGTGGTCACCAGAAGATCCATATCTATATAAACTAAGTTCAGTTATAAAAGATGCTGGTACTAATGAAGTCTTAGATGAAGTGGTGCACCCCATTGGTTTTAGATGGTTCAGCTTTACAGCTGATAAAGGCTTTTATCTTAATGGTAAATCATATAAGTTATGGGGAGCTAGTCGTCACCAGGATAATCCCAATATTGGTAACGCTCTTTCAGATGCATTACATATTAAAGATATTAAGCTGCTGAAAGAGATGGGTGCAAATTTTATTCGTATTGCACATTATCCCCAGGATCCTGCGGTATTGGAAGCATGCGATAGGCTTGGACTATTGGCTGCCATTGAAACACCTATTGTGAATGCCATAACTGAGACAGACGCTTTCACACAAAATTGCCTCAATATGCAGGTAGAAATGATCAGACAGCATTTCAATCATCCATCGATCATTTTATGGGCATATATGAATGAGATATTGCTCAGGATGCGATATAATGATGATAAACCCAGGCAGGAAATCTATTTAAAGAATGTTGTAAAGCTGGCTCGTTCATTAGACAGCATCACAATTGCTGAAGATGCAACACGATATACTATGTCATCTTTTCACGGTGATATTAATTTGTATTCCCGAACAGGTTTGGCAGCCATTCCACAAGTGATTGGATGGAATCAATATTCTGGTTGGTATAGTCCGGATATCAAACAGTTTGCTGCTAACATGGATCGACACAGATCATTGCATCCAACTAAACCAGTGATCGTTTCTGAATATGGTGCTGATGGTGATCCAAGGGTTCGTGGCTTTTTACCTGAACGTTTCGATAAAACACTCGAGTATGAAACTTTCTTTCATAAAGAATATGTAAAAGCGATACAAGCAAGGCCTTTTATCAGTGGTGCTGCGCTGTGGAATCTTGCTGACTTTAACGCTGAAGTAAGAGCAGAGAGCATGCCACACATTAATAATAAAGGATTACTTACAATAGATCGAAAGCCAAAAGATGTTTATTATTTCTATCAGTCACAACTGTTGAAAGATCCTTTTGTAAAAATTGGTTCTGCTAACTGGCGTCTGCGTAGCGGAATAGAAAATACAAAAGGCGCAAGAGTGTGTACACAAACTGTACAGGTTTTCACTAATCAATCCAAAGTAAGTCTGGTTATTAATGGAAAACCATTGGATGAACAACATGTTACTGATGGAATAGCTGAGTTCAAAGTTCCTTTTGTTGATGGTCATAATTTGATTGAAGCAATTATCGAAGCCAATGGCAAAATATCTAAAGATGAAACCGAAGTAAATTTTTTACTTCAGCCATTTGATCTGAAAGACAGTATTCTTTCTTTTAAGGAGATCAACATTAGCCTGGGCGATAAACGTTATGTGACCGATGAAAATATGCAACAGGTTTGGTTGCCGGAGAAAGCATACGAAAAAGGAAGTTGGGGTTATATAGGTGGTGAACTATATACCATGAAAGATAGTCGTCGTCAACCTTATGGATCTGATAAAAATATTTTACAAACAGATCTTGACCCTGTATATGAGACGCAGAGAGTAGACATCAAAGAATTTAAACTGGATGTACCTGATGGAAGTTATGAGATAACACTGCACTTCGCCGAACTACTATCATGTGCAATAAGAGATGCAAATATTTATAACCTGGATAACGGAAAGTTCGTTCAACCGGAAATACCTGAGCCAAGACAGTTTAATGTGATCATCAACAAAAAGAAAGTAATAGAAAATATTGGAAATGATAATTACCTGGAAACAGAAACGGCTTACAGCACAAAGGTGATCGTTTATGTGAAAGATGGAGAAGGTATCACCATTCAATTCGATCCAATTAAAGGAAAACCTATTTTAAACGGTTTACAGGTAAGAAAAATATTTTAAAATTTATTAAGATGAAGTCCGCCAGATATATTTCACTGATTCTTTCACTGATATTTTTTGGTGCTTATGATGCAACGTCTAATATCACTCTTCCTCGATTGATCAGTAATGGTGTAGTGTTGCAGAGGAACGTTCCAATACCTGTTTGGGGTTGGGCATCAGCCGGAGAATCTGTTACGTTGAGTTTTAACGGTAATACATACAATACATCTGCAAACGCAAATGGTAAGTGGGAGGTGAGTATTCCTGCGATGCCTTCCGGTGGTCCGTATACTATGATCATTGCCGGAGTTAATACCATCACCTTAACCGATATATTGATTGGCGATGTATACTTCTGTTCAGGACAATCGAACATGGCTCATGTAATAAGTACTTCAGCCTCATTATATGCAAATGAAATCGCAACTTCAACCAATTCTAATATCCGGCATTTTAAAGTATCACGCACTTACAGCACAACTTTGCAGGAAGATGTTTCATCAGTGAACGGATGGCAATCAGCGAACCCCACAACGGTTTTAAATTTTACGGCTGTGGGATATTTTTTCGCCAGAGATATATATGCTCGGTACAATATTCCAGTAGGATTGATCAATAGCTCTTATGAAGGCACTCCTGCACAGGCATGGATGAGTCCAGATGGACTTAGCAATTTTCCTTACTATTTTTCGCAGGCACACAATACAACTAATCCGGAATGGGATCCAATGGTGTTGTATAAAGCAATGGTATATCCTTTTTTAAAACAACCACTCAAAGGAATTTTGTGGTATCAAGGTGAGAGTAACAGATTAAAGGCTTATGAATATCGTCAACTCTTTCCTGCTCTTATCAACGATTGGAGAAGCAAGTTTAACCAGGGTGATATTCCTTTTCTATTTGTACAACTCGCAAATTATCTCGCAATTAAACCCGAGCCACAACAGAGTAATGTTGCCGAATGCAGAGAAGCACAGAGCATGGCTTTGTATCTTCCAAAAACAGCAATGGCAGTAATACATGATACCAATACTGATACGATCACTCATCCATTAAACAAGAAAGCAGTAGGAGAGAGACTTTCCCTTGCAGCACAAAACATTATTTACGGCGAAACTACAGTGATTTACAAGAGTCCTTCTTTTAACGCTGCTGCGATTAATGGAAATAAGATATCAATATCATTCAAGGATATTGGTACAGGACTAACTATTCAAGGAGGAGCATTAAAAGGTTTTACTATCGCAGGTGCAGACAGACGATTTGTAAACGCAACAGCAACACTTGTGGGTAATGTGGTTGAGGTAAGTAGTCCAGAAACTATGAAACCGGTTGCTGTAAGATATGCATGGGCTGATAATCCGATAACCGCTAATCTATACAGCAATGAAGACTTGCCTGTTAATTCATTTAGAACAGATAATTGGTCAGGCTTAACTTATTTGGTATCGACAACCCCATCATCATTAACAACCCCTTTTATTCCCGGAAATCTTGTTGTATATCGATATAGTACCGGTGATGCAACAAAGGCTTTATCAAGTAGTACTGTCCCGGTTTTTATTGATGAGTTTGAAACAATACCTTCAGCTTCACCTGTTAAAAGTCTTGCATTACCAACTGTAACTAACGGTACAAATTTCAGAATTACAGGTTTGCCAAAAACAGGTAGTCCATTGGCTTATGCACCAGAGGGTATACCTGCTTTATCTGCAAATGGACAATATCTGACATTATTTGGTTATGATCAATCTGTGGGAGCTTTTTCAACAGGAAGTGTGAATAGAGTTATTGCCAGGATAGATGCTAATGGTAATATCAATAGTTCAACTACAGTTGAATCTGCTTTAGGACAACCACGATGTGCCATCGCAGAAGGGAATAATTTCTGGGTTGCAGGGAATGCTACAGGTATAAGGTTAACGAGTTTGGGTCTTACAACAACTACTACACAGGTTGCAGCAAATCCTGGAGCAAGCAGGAGCTTAGGTGTGTTCAATAATAAACTTTACTGTTTCATTGGAGATGGTAAACTTTATAATTTCAATAATCTTCCACAAACAACCAGTAGTGTAAATGCTACTGCTTCTTTAGCCAATGCTGCAGGTAATAACCAGTCTGTTTTATTTGATATTAATGGAGATGGAACTGCGGATCTCATGTACATGGCAGATGATGGTCTGGTAGCAACACCACAAAATGCAGCATTAAGAAAATATGTACTGGTGAACGGATCATGGACAGCAAAAGGAAGCATTACTGCTACCGATACTGCCATTATTCATGGATTGAAAAGTATTACCGGAAGAGCTGTTAACGGTTCTGTTGAGCTATATGCAGTTACCTGGGGTAATCAAACGAATTTCGCTCCATCAATGTTGTTTAAACTGCAAGATGGTAATGCAGCTGGTTCTTCGCTAAGCATTACTACACACAAGCCCGAGATTTTGACAGTTGCAGATACCAACTCAATGTTTCGTGGAGTGACCTTCACTCCAGGCACCACCGTAAATATTGTTCTCCCATTAAATGAGATTAGGTTGTTTGCAACTACATCAGCATCAGGCATAAAACTTAACTGGTCAGTAACTGATGAAAATGATATTGCCCGCTATGAACTTCAATGGTCTTACGATGGGGTTACATTCCAAACCATCTCTTCGCAACCAAATAATAATGACAGGAATTATTCATGGGTTGATCGGGATCATAATAGTAAAACGAATTACTATCGTATCATTACCCACAAGATTGATGGCGGCAAAACAATATCCGACGTCGTTCTTGTAAATAGGAAAGGATTTTCATCAGTTAAATTGTTCCAGGCAAATTCTAATTCGATTATTCTGGAAGCAAAGGTCCCTGCTGCTGCAAATAGCTTTATAACTGTTACTGATATTCAAGGCAGGATCATTGTTCAGCAGGATCAAAAAATGAATATTGGTAAAAACAATATTGAAATTCTCTTGCCTGCTGCTATCTCAGCAGGAATGTATGTAGTGAATTTTGTTATTGGTGATGATAAGATCAGTAACAAAATCATGATAAGATAATTTATATGAAAAAGATCTTAATATTTTGTGTTTGCATGGTATTGATCAATGCTGCAAATGCACAATTGAAATTGCCTGCATTGGTAAGTGATAGCATGATTTTGCAGCGGGATCAACCCATAAATATCTGGGGCTGGAGTTTAAATGGAGAAGAAGTAACAGTTCGGTTCAATAAAAAAAAATATACAGTAACTCCGGCAGACGATAAAAAATGGATGGTTGTACTTGATCCTGTAAAAGCCGGTGGTCCATATACAATGTCTATCTCTACTTCAAATAACTCGATAGAACTTAAAGAGATTTTGGCAGGTGATGTTTGGTTATGTTCAGGACAAAGCAATATGGAATTCACAATGGGCAGGTTGGTGAATAAGTATCCTGAAGATTTTAAAAACAGTAACAATAGTAATATCCGTGAGTTTCATGTTGACCAGCAGTTCTCATTCTCAACCAAAGAAAACTGTTCAGGTAAATGGAAGGCAGCAAACGAAGCCAACATCGGCAAATTCAGTGCTGTGGCATATTATATGGTGAAAGACTTGTATCAGAAATATAAGATACCGATGGGTGTTATTCACACCAGCTGGGGTGGCACACCTGCAGAAGCATGGACAAGCGTTGAAGGGTTAAAGGAGTTTCCGCATTACATAGATAAATACAACTACTTTAAAGACACAGCCAATTACAACACAACATTAAAGGCTGATAAAGCAGTGCAGGATGCATGGTATAAAAAAGTGAGAGATAATGACAAAGGATTTCAGTCAAATGGAAGTTTCTGGGCTGATCCTAAAACGGATGTTACTGCGTGGCATAAAATGAATGTGCCCGGCTTTTGGGAATCGCAAGGTGCTGCAGATGTGGATGGTGCAGTATGGATAAGAAAAGAGATCGTACTTAGTAAAGATCAGATTAAACAGGATGCAATTCTTGAGTTAGGAATGTTGGATGATAGTGATACCACTTATGTAAATGGTATTAAAGTAGGAAGTTGTCCTAATCGATATGTTCCCAGGAGATATACTGTTCCTGCATCGTTGTTGAAAGAAGGAACGAATGTAATTGTCATCCGTATCGTTGATACAGATGCAAACGGTGGCTTCATCAAAGACAAGCGATATCGTTTGATCACAGCCGATGGAGAAGTCGCACTCGAAGGTGAGTGGCAATATCAAATTGGTGTTTCTTTAGCTGCTTTACCGGTTAATACATTTACCAGAATGTATTATCAGCCAGCTACATTATTTAACGCAATGATCGCTCCATTAATTCCGTATACTATCAAAGGATTTGCATGGTACCAGGGAGAATCAAACTCAGGAAGAGCCATCGAATATGCAAAATTGCTTCCTGCTATGATCAGTGACTGGAGAAACAGGTGGCAACAAGGAGGACTTCCTTTCCTCATCGTTCAACTGGCAAACTATATGGCCATTGAGGATCGTCCATCAGATGGTGGCTGGGCATGGATAAGAGAATCGCAACTAAAAGTTTCTCAAACTATTTCTAACACAGCTCTGGCTGTTGCTATCGACATCGGAGAAGCCAACGATGTTCATCCGCTTAATAAAAAAGAAGTAGGCAGAAGACTTGCACTTGCAGCTGAAAAGATCGCCTATCATGAAAAGTCTGTGGTGTATAGTGGCCCTGTGTACGAGTCAATGCAGGTAAATGGTAATAAGATCATCCTTTCTTTTACGAATATTGGTAGTGGATTAATTTCGAAAAATGGAGAATTAAAACAATTCTCAATTGCCGGGTCAGATAAAAAATTTGTATGGGCCAACGCTAAAATCGAAGGAGATAAAGTGATCGTATGGAGCGATTCAATTATTGATCCTCTTGCTGTAAGGTATGCATGGTCAAACAATCCTGCCGGATGTAACTTGTACAATAAAGAAGATCTGCCAGCCACACCATTCAGAACAGACAATTGGGAAAAGAAATAATGCTATGAAAAGAATCATTTGCTTCAATATCTTCCTGTTACTTTCATTTTGCAGTATTGCACAGGTAGACACAAGCTTTCATATTTATTTACTCGCTGGTCAATCTAACATGGCAGGTCGTGGTGATATCGATTCTATCAGCAAGATCGTACATCCACAAGTGCTCATGCTCGATAAAAACAATAACTGGGTTCCTGCTACAGATCCTGTTCATTTTGATAAACCAGTTGCAGGAGTAGGTCCGGCTATTTCTTTCGCTACAGAAATGCTGGGTTCAAATCCGAAGATAAGGATCGGCTTAGTTCCTTGTGCATGGGGCGGTTCCAGCATCAAAGTTTGGGAACCCGATTCAGCTTATCTAACAGGTCATCCTTACGATGATGCAGTTCGTCGTACAAAGATCGCAATGCAGCAAGGTGTATTAAAAGGAATTTTATGGCACCAGGGCGAAAGTGACAATACACCACAGGGTGTAGATTATTACATGGAAAAGATCAAAACATTGGTTGCACGTTTTAGAAGCGAATTCAATACTCCGGATATTCCATTCGTAGCCGGCGAGATCGGTTATTTTGTAAAAAGCCCAAGGATCAACCCCGTTTTAAACCAGATACCTCAGTATATTACCAACGCAGCAACCGTTAGTGCAGAAGGATTAACAGCAAATGCAGATCAGATCCATTTTAATACCGCATCTGCCAGGGAGTTGGGAAAGCGTTATGCTATTGCAATAAAACAACTGCAGTTCACATTGATGAGGAAATAATTTTTTGATTCCGGCTTCATAACTTTCATCATCATTTGTTGCGTCGCACACTTGTACTTTTAAATCCTTATTCAACATATAGCACACAAACTTTTTTTGATTATTCTAAACAGTTCAAATTAATGAGAAGGTATAAACTTTTACTGCTTGTATTAACAGTGATCTCTTTCACCTCACTTCATGCACAAGATCCGGTGATCGAAAAAAAGGTGAATGCACTGCTAAAACAAATGACATTGGAAGAAAAGATCGGGCAGTTAAATCAATACACCGGAAGAATATTTACAGGTCCGCAAAGCACTGAAAAAACCAACCTTCAAACCGAGATAAAAAATGGCTGGGTAGGTAGCATGCTAAACGTGAAAGGTGCCAGGAGTACCAGGGAAGTACAGGAACTGGCAATGCAAACTCGTTTAAAGATCCCTCTGTTATTCGGCCTGGATGTGATCCATGGTTATGAAACGATCTTCCCCATCCCTTTAGCCGAAGCAGCATCATGGGATATGGATGCCATTAAAAGATCGGCACAGGTCGCAGCAGCCGAAGCTGCCGCTAACGGTATTCACTGGACGTTTGCTCCAATGGTAGATATTGCACGAGATCCAAGATGGGGTAGAATAATGGAAGGTGCTGGTGAAGATCCTTATCTCGGCAGTTTAATAGCGATCGCAAGAGTAAAAGGATTCCAGGGAGAACATCTTGGAGATACATTAAGTATAATGGCTTGTGCAAAACATTTCGCTGCTTACGGTGCAGCGATCGCCGGAAGAGATTACAATGCTGTAGATATGAGTGATGTTGAACTGTGGCAAACATACCTGCCTCCGTTCAAAGCAGCAGCCGATGCAGGAGTTGGAACATTCATGAACTCTTTTAATACACTTAATGGCATTCCGGCTACAGGTAACGATTACCTGCAACGTACGATACTCAAACGTAAATGGAATTTCAAAGGTTTTGTAGTGAGTGATTGGAACAGTGTTGGCGAAATGTTGAAATGGGGATATGCAAGTGATTCTGCAGATGCTGCCATTAAAGCACTAACGGCCGGCAGCGATATGGATATGGAAGGAAGGATCTATCGCCGTAAACTGGTTCAGTTGGTAAAAGAAAAGAAGATCAACATCGCACTGGTTGATGATGCCGTGAAAAGAATACTCTATAAAAAATTCGAACTGGGTTTGTTTGATGATCCTTTCCGTTTTTCGGATGAAGCTCGTGAGAAAACAATAACAAGCGATCCGCAGCACAGGCAAATTGCACGAGATGTTGCCAGGAAATCAATCGTGCTATTGAAGAATAATGATCAACTACTTCCATTAGCACCCTCTGATAAAACGATCGCTATCATCGGGCCAGCTGCCAAAGCAAAAAGAGACATGGCTGGCAGCTGGACGGTTAATACTGACAGTACAACTTTCATTAGCTTGTATGAAGGATTGGCATCAAGGATGAGTAGTGATAAACTCTTATATGCAAAAGGTGGAACAGTACAACACAGTACGGGTGAAGAAATAAATGAAGCAGTTGCAGTAGCCACTAAAGCAGATGTTATCATTCTGGCTGTTGGTGAAACCTGGGACATGAGCGGAGAATCAAAATCACGTGCCGATCTACGTTTGCCGGGAGACCAGGAAAAACTCTTTACTGCATTACAGCAAACCGGTAAGCCTATCATTGTTGTGATCATGGCTGGCCGTCCATTAGTCTTTAATAATATTGCGGATAAAGCCCACGCAATTCTATACACATGGTGGCTTGGCAGCGAAGCAGGTAATTCGATCTGCGATGTATTGTTTGGTAATTACAATCCATCAGCAAAATTACCCGCAACATTCCCGAGATCTGTTGGACAGATACCGCTGTATTACAATCACACCATAACCGGCAGACCATATAACACTCAAAAAAGTAAACAATATTTGTCGGTTTACATTGATGAAGAAAATACACCACGATATGCATTTGGTTATGGACTTAGCTATACAACTTTCGAATACAGCGATCTGAAGCTGAGTAAAACATCGATTACAAACAATGATTCGATCATCGTTACTTTCAAACTAAGCAATACAGGTATATATACCGGGGAAGAAGTAGCTCAATTATACCTGAGAGATGAAGTGGCATCTATTGTTCGTCCTGTGAAGGAGCTCAAAGATTTTGCGAAAGTTCAACTGGTACCGGGTGAAACCAAAGAGATCAGGTTTGTTATTGCCAAAGAGAAACTTTCATTTTATAATAAGGAGTTGCAATGGGTAACAGAACCAGGAAAGTTCCAGTTGATGATCGGTACTGCATCAGACAATATTAAACTCCACAGTTCTTTCGAGCTGGTAAATGGTAAATAATGGTTAGTTAAGAATTAGTAGCGAAAAAAGTCCCCATTTTTACCGAACGTTGAAGTGAGTGACACAACGAAGACGACATGAAAAACAAATGTAGAAAAACCAAAAAATATTTTAATGAATCTTGAACAAACATGGAGATGGTATGGCCCAAATGATCCTGTATCTCTGGCCGACGTAAAGCAGGCTGGTGCAACAGGAGTGGTTACGGCATTGCATCATATACCCAATGGTGAAGTGTGGACCACAGAAGAGATATTAAAACGAAAGTCTGAAGTAGAAGCAGCAGGTTTGGTATGGTCAGTGGTAGAAAGTGTACCAGTGCATGAAGACATTAAGAAACAAACGGGGAATTACCTTCAGTACATTGATAATTACAAGCAGTCCCTCAAGAATCTTGGTGCATGCGGTATTGATATTGTTTGTTACAATTTTATGCCGGTGCTGGATTGGACAAGAACAGATCTTGATTACCCGATGCCCGACGGATCAACAGCGTTGCGTTTTGAAGCTGCCGCATTTGCTGCGTTCGAATTGTATTTATTAAAAAGACCCGGAGCAGAAGAAAGTTATAATGAAGATCAGAAGAAAAAAGCAAAGCAATATTATGAGGAACTGAGTGATGCGAACAAAGCTTTGCTGGTAAAGAATATTATTGCAGGATTACCAGGTTCTGAAGAAGGATATACAATCGAGCAGTTTTTAAAAGTGTTGGAAACGTATAATGGTATTGATGCAACGAAGTTGAAAGAGCA
This sequence comes from Chitinophagaceae bacterium, assembly GCA_024508725.1. GTDB lineage: Bacteria > Bacteroidota > Bacteroidia > Chitinophagales > Chitinophagaceae > JAEZDC01. The sequence goes on from JANINS010000004.1 coordinate 112,565, forward strand.
TCTTTTCTATTTTCTGCAACAGGTAATTCCGGCAGCAGAAGAAGCTGGTGTGTTGATGTGTATCCATCCTGATGATCCGCCATATCCTATACTGGGTTTACCGAGAGTGGTGAGCACGGAACAGGATATTGTTGAGATATATAACGTTGTTCCAAGCAGAAATAATGGATTAACATATTGTACCGGTTCGTTTGGTGTAAGAGCAGATAATGATCTTCCGGGAATGATTGAAAGACTTGGCGATCGCATTCATTTTATTCACCTGCGTAGTACAAGAAGAGATGCTGATGGTAATTTCCATGAAGCAGATCATTTAGATGGAGATGTAGATATGTATGCTGTAATGAAGGCTTTAGTGAAAGAGCAACAAAAAAGAGCTGCTGCAGGAAGAAAAGATCTGCGTATGCCATTCAGGCCGGATCATGGACACAAGATGCTGGATGACCTTAAAAAGAAAACCAATCCAGGCTATTCTGCCATTGGAAGATTGCGTGGCCTTGCAGAATTACGAGGACTGGAATTGGGTATCAGGCGAAGTATGGCTTAAGAAATAGCAGGATATAAAAAACCTCGAAGTCAACCTTCGAGGTTTTTATTTTTTAGATCATGAAGGTTTATGCTTTAACATGTTTAGCAACCCAGGAAGTATAAGCTTCAATGAATTTATGGAGGAAACTTGCTGTTGAGTCATTTGTTATGTTGCCTTCTTCATCAAACAACTTTGCTGCTCCACCAATATACGCTTCTGGTTGTTGCAGGGTAGGCACATTCAGAAATACAAGCGATTGTCGCAAGTGATGATTTGCGCCAAAGCCACCCATATTGCCGGGAGATACACTGATTATCGCACCAGGTTTATTATCCCATACACTTTTTCCATACGGACGAGAACCTACATCGATCGCATTTTTAAGAACGCCTGGTACAGAACGATTGTATTCCGGCGTTATAAATAGTAATCCCTGGCATTCGCTTACCTGCTGGCGAAATGTTTGCCATTGTGCAGGAGGATTTACATCGAGGTCTTCGTTGTACAAAGGCAGTGATCCGATATCGATGATTTGTAATTGGAGCGAATCTGCTGCCATTTTGCTAAGTGCCTTTGCCATTTTCAGGTTGAGCGATGCTTTGCGTAAGCTTCCTACGATAACTGCAATTTTATAAGGCATGGTGCAATATTTTTAGTTTAGTGTTTAATACAAACGATCCCTTTACACTAAGATCGTTTATTTATTACATCTGAAGCATTGCACCAATTAATTTGGCGACCAGTATCATAGCAGCCACCTTCATAACACCTCCTGATGAGCTTCCTATTTGCTTCATACCTGGTTCATGTTAAAAACGGCAGTGCTTTTGCATTTAACACCTGCATGGATAAAGCAATAAAGCAAAATGCATCGATGCAGCGTGTGGCGCAACTCACCAGGTTGATGGACAAACAGTTTGTTATTCCAGGTACTAATTTGCGTTTTGGACTGGATGGCATATTGGGCTTAATACCTGGCTTTGGTGATGTGTCCGGCTTTGCTGTGTCATGTTATCTTATTGCCGTGATGGCAAAGAATGGCGCCAGCAGCTATGTGATGGCAAGAATGGTATTGAATGTACTTATCGATACGATCATCGGTTCTATTCCTTTTATCGGCGATATATTCGACTTTGCTTTCAAATCAAACAGTCGCAACCTGCGACTGATGCAGGAACATTTTGTAGAAGGACGTCACCGTGGCAGTGCCTGGAAATTGATCATACCAATCATCATCATTTTATTGCTGATCATGATCGGTGGAATATGGCTGGCATGGACACTGGTAAGCCGTTTATTTAATGCAGGTATTTTTGAATAAGTACATACTGAGGTAGCTTGTTCATTTATTGCGTATTACTGTATCCACTCTTCTTTTGTGCCTTTAACCATGCATCATATAAAGCAGATGGTAAAATAATTCTTGTAATGTTTCCAGGATTTGAAACAGAATCGGAAGCTGGTTCCATGTACAGCGATATAGTATCGGAAGAAAAGTGACTTAAGGCTTTTATTCGTTTGCTAATCAGTTCCATGCCCCGACTTCTTCGACCTGTATTCCGTTTCATTGACCTGCTGTTATCAATTCCGATTCCGTTATCCTTGATCGAGATATGCAGATGATTATTTTCTTCTTTCATAACAATTTCGATCTCACCGGTTGTATGAGAAGGCATTATACCATGCAGCACTGCATTTTCGAGTAAAGGTTGAATAATCATGGTTGGTATCATCCATCCCTCTACGTCAAGATTATCAGCAATGTTAATTGAGTAGCTGAACTTATCTGTGAATCGCATTTGTTCCAGTCGAAGGTATATTTTGATATTTTCTATTTCCTGGTCAAGCGGAATAAATGATTGATGTGCAGCCTCAAAGTTTTTCCTTATCAGTGAAGCGAAATCACTTAAATAATGATTTGCCTTGTAACGATCCTGGACGTTTATATAATGTTGAATGCTATTTAGGGCATTGAACATAAAATGAGGATTCATCAAAGAAGTGAAGGCCTGTTGTTCCAATGAAGCGGTTTGCAGAACAGCCATTTCTTTTACAATCTTTGCTTCTTTTCTTTTTCTTATACGGCGGGTTATGATATAAATGATTAATAATTGTATAATGCCGATAACAATCAGCCAGAACCAAAATGTTTTCCAGAAAGGCGTATCGATCTTAAATTCAACAAATAGTATATCGTTACCTGAGTTGCCATTTACATCTACGGCTCTCACACGAATTTTATGAAGTCCGCTGTTGAGTTGCAAAGTGAGTGTTCTGCCTGGAAGGTCTATCCAGCCTTTGGATTCATCAATAGAATATTGAAGGTTTCTAAAGTGTCCATTTAATTCTATTGCTGCAAATTGCATGGCGATATCCTGTTGTTCATGTGTAAGATGATAATGTGTGGTGATCATTGTATCTCGTTGATTGATACTGATACGTACTAACTTAACAGGGATATTAAACTTAGGCAAATCAAAATGTGGAGGTATAACTGATAGTCCACTCCCGGTAGCCACATACATTGTATCGTTCACGTACAACAGGTCGTTGATTTCATTGCTCTTTAAACCATCATTTATTGATAGGTTTTGAATGGAATAACCGATCGTGTTATTGTCCAGCTTATAAGTAATGATGCTTAGTCCTTGTGCGGTTCCTAACCATACCTCTCCAGGTTTTCCGGAGCTTATTGTACGGCAGGCTTTGCTAATGATACCTTGTGTATTATCTATAGCGGATAGTACCATTCCATTTTTTATAGCAACTACTCCGTTTCCTGAAGTGGCTGCCCAAACAATACCATCAGGAGTAATACAAAGTGCTGCGATCCTGTTCGCTAATAAGGGGTTTAATGATGCAAGAGAAGTGAATTTATTATTGTTATAATTGTAAGTATGCAAGCCATCGGTAGAACCCATATAAATAAGCCCGTCTTCAGTCTTCGTTAAAGCGGTAACTCTCTTATATCGAAAACTATTTATGGTTTTGTTTGTTCGTGTATTTATAATTACTATTCCACCACTGCTACCAACTATTAGAATGGAGTCGTTATACAATAGCCCCGTTTTACCAGCCGGATATGCAACTGCCCTTTTATAATTAAGGAAAATACCATCTTCCGAGATTGTGTAAACCTGGTTGGCAGCTATGATGATCTTTCGCTGACGTGAAGGTGTTTTTTTTATCACCTCGTGTTTAATAATTTTTCTTTTTGTTATCTCTATTACCTCACCATAATAATTACCTGCCAATAAACTTGATCCTTTCGTAGCAAGGCTTATAAAATTCGTTCTGCTGAACCCAGCAGGCATTTCAATAGAAGCCATCTGCTTTTTGCGATATACCAAAAGTCCTTTATCAATTGTACTGATCCAGGTGTTCTCTTTACTATCGTTATAATATCCATTGGGTAAATAGGCACCACTGTAGATATTATCAAGCTTTCCGTTCGATTTTTCGTACACATAAACTTTACCGGAATTAGTAATCACGTAAAATTTTGATCTTGTAAACGAGAGGTGAAAAAAAGGTTCAAGGGTTTTTATGGTATCTGTTTTAAATCGTAACGGATCGGTTTTAAAGCCGGAATAGATTAATAAATAATTATCATTTTTTTTATAAACAAAAAAGCGATTGTTGTCAAAGAGAAGAAAATAATAACCCACATGATGCCTGTTGGTTTCTACACTGTCTATGTTTTCTCCATCCAATGTTTCACCTATATAACTACGTTTGTTAAGGCTTCTCCACCAGAGGACGGAACCAGTTTTGGTTGTACTGATATAGATCTGGTTACGTCGATCGTAATCATGTCTCTCTGATACTTTTTTATTGATAAATATTGTTGATCCGTTTTCATTCTGGTACCTTACACCACCATTTGGTAGAGCAAAAAGAATCATACCGGTTGTTCCAAACATTTTTAGTGTGCTGTCTTCCTTTGAACTGATAAATCGATTTCTCACCTCGTCAAAATATGCAGGACCCTGTTTAAAGCAGTTGATCCATATTGTTCCATCATTTTCCTTGGCGATTTGTAATACTTCATTATCGGGTAAGCCATGTTCTGTAGTAAACACCTGGAAATACCTGCCGTCGAATCTTGCAATACCTGCATCTGTGGCGATCCATAAAAAACCATGATCATCTTCAATACATTGATACACATGATTGCTGGGCAAACCATCGTTAACCGTAAAAGCAGTGTACTCCTGTGCTAAGGTAGTTTGCAGAAGAAGTATAAGCGAAATGCATGTGCAGAAGGCTTTCAATTAGCTGGTTTAGATGTATAAGTTACGTAAACTATCCACTATTTACCAAACATGAGGCTGGAGGATTTCATCTTTTCCAGAAAACTATCAAGTTGTCGGCGACTAATACTCCATTGGTTGCCGTCAGTCATTTTAACGATACCTCCATCTGTGCTTGAATATTCCTTTATGTATCGTAGATTAACGATGTACGATTTGTGTATTCGTGCAAATAAAGAAGTGTCTAGTAAATCTTCAAAGTCTTTCAGGGTTTTGCTGATCACCATTTTTTGCATATTACTCAAATGAATGATTGTATAATTACTGTCTGCCTGCAGCGAAACGATATCGTCTACTTCAATAAAGATGATACCACCTAATTGGGGTAAAGCTATTTTCTTTGGCAAGCCTTTTAGATGAACTGTTTGTAGTAATGCCTGCAATAATTCCTGATTCTGATCTTTTGATGTATCGTTGTTGTCAAACGAAGACTTAAGCTTTTCTACTACAAGCTGTAACTCTTCGATCTTAACGGGTTTTAGAAGATAATCCAGTGCATTTGCTTTAATTGCTTGTATGGCATACTGATTATAGGCCGTTACAAATATTACTTTGAAGTGTTTTTGCGAAAGACTGCCGAGTAATTCAAATCCGTTCTCTCCCGGCATTTCAATATCGAGAAAGATCACATCAGGCGTATTGGTTTTGAGCCAATCTCTTGCTTCTATGGCATTCCTGGCTTTAGCGCAAACCTGTATGTTATCACAATCGTTCTCTAATAAAAAAGAGAGACTTTCCAGGTTATTGCTCTCGTCATCTACTAATAAAGCCTTTATCATTTTCATACCATAGGAAAGATACTTAATGTTGATGTCCCGCTTAATTATTTGAGCAAGTAATCTGTCTGGATGTGTGAGTGATGAAAATTGGTGAGTGAATGGTTCTACGAAGTTTTATTGACAGGAGTTCACCATTCACTCATTCTATCGCTTAGTTCACACAACCGCCACTGCCAATTACACATGCCCGGTTGTAGTGGCTTTATGTCTTGTTTACTTTAGTCGTTGTTACGTTGTTAAACATTTCCGCCCAATGAAAAAAGCCTGCTCCCTTCTTTTGATAATCATTTGCGTTTGCGCAAAAGCACAAAACTATCCTGTAACGGGTATTACCATCAGCTTGCCTTCGAATCCTGATCCAAAAACACTGAACTGGAAAAGCGGAACATCTATGTTAACCATAACAGCCAACGCAAAAATGGTTAATGGAAGAGTTCTTGAAACTGCTGAAACAAGTAAAATACTTGTAACCATCAAAAAGGCTGGCAGTAAGGTATGCGGTATCTATACAGCATCCACTGCACCTGGTGCCAGTTTTACCACAGCCACAAAGGTCTGGAGCGGAAATAACGCTGTTTCGTTATTAGGAGAGGATTGTACACTCATTCCCGGTGATTACGAATTATGTGTTCAGTTCTTTAATCCACAAGGTTCTATTCCGTTGAGTGCCGAGAAATGTAAGAGCTTCACCATTGCGTCTGCTGAACAGGTGTACACAGCACCTCAGAATATCTTACCTACTGATGCCTCGATATTTAATACATCGATGGCAACCCAACCAGTGTTATTTAAATGGACATCTGTAATGCCCAATCCCTCAGAAGTTGTTACATACCGGTTAAGGGTTTGGAAAATAAACAGTAATCAAACGCCAACCCAGGCCATGAATCTTAATCAACCTGTAGTTACAAAAGATGTTGTAGGAGCAACACAAACACACGTGATCAATTTAATGGATGCTTCTTGTTTGTTACCATCGTCGTGTGATTTTGTTTGGCAGGTGCAGGCAATGGGTTCAGGTGGAAAATTCTTTGGTGCCAATAATGGAAAAAGCAATTTCACTGTTTTTGGAACAGAAAAAAATAATACACCACCAATTGCTCCATGTAATGCGATATCTAAAGCCTGGGCTATTGGTGATGAGATATTGCTTTCCGACGATTTCGTAATGAAACTGAATGCGGTACCTGCAGTAACAAATGATTCACTAACAGGAACAGGTATTGTTCGTGTAAAATGGCTGGGCATTTTCAACGTTAAGTTTAAGAAGATAGTGGTGAATGCACAGAATAAATTATGTGCCGGAGCAGTTTATACCAACTCAGATCCCAATCTTGTATATCCCACACAGTTTCTAATTAATGCTACCAATGTAAATGTTGTAGGAGGATGGACAATAGATAAAATAAAAGATGTTGCCCATTGGGTAAAATCAAACACTACCACTAAGCCTTTGATTGCAGCGGCAGATGAAGTAGATGGCTTACTTACAGCTGTGCCGATCGATATGCCTGTAGGTTATTTTAAAGATGGCGATACCGCAACTTCTATCGGCTTCACCGAAATGATATTTCGGCCTGATTATGCAGAGTTCGAAGTGATTGCTTCTTTGAATACTAATAAGATGTTCAAGAGCACCAGCCCATTGTTTGGAACGAACGCAATTGCACTACAAGGTTCGGGTATTAAATTTAAAAGCACAGGACTGAAGGGGATTGTTGGTTCTATCAAGTTATTGGAAACCCTGGTTGTTTCGTATAGTAATAGTGGAACCGAAAATTTGAAACTTACTTTCCATAAAGAAGAACCCGGGCACACAGGAAATGGAATTGTATTCAGTGCCAATAACAATGATTACTGGAAATTCAACTTTGATATCAGTGCCGATCTGCCAAGAGAATGGCTGATTCCGGCAAACAAAAATACCAGCAATGTAAAGATCAATTTCCAGGCACAGATATCAAAATGGAACGACTTTGTACTCCAGGGAACTTTGCCGGATTGCATCATACCAAATTCAAATGGGCTGGGTGTTAAATCGGGTATCATTGCTTACGATCATTCATACACTTCAAATCCTATCGGGATGGTATTTCCCGCAAATTATGCTGGCAATACCAACAGCTTCTTCTCTGGTTTTTACGTCAAGACTTTTAAACTAACATTGCCAGACCAGTTAAGAAGTTATGCTGATACTTCGAAAGACATAGAAGTTGAAGCTGAAAACCTGATCATCGATGAATACGGTGTTTCAGGGAAGATCTTTGCAAACGATATTGTGAGTTTTCCTAAAGCCAATGTTGGAAATCTTGGAGCCAGTATCGATACAGTTAGTGTAAACCTTGCCAATAGTGTATTAACTCAAGGCAAGATAGCCGGTTCGATCACATTACCACTCAGTTCTTCAGCCAGTGTGAATGATGCTATTAAATATAGTGCGTTACTCATTCCAGCGGTAAATAATAATTACCTGCAACAATCATCCAGCCTGGTATTTACATTGAAACCGGGGAATGACATCACATCTAAGTTTCTTGGTGATGGTAAACTGCAGATCAATCAAACTTCCAGTCTAAGCCTTTCACTGTCTAAAGTTGATAGCCAGCGAACAGTCATTTTCAATTTTGATCTGAATGGGAAAGTATATTATCCTACCGGAAAGATCATCGATCCGGGAAATTTACCACTTGACCTCGACCTCTCTTGCAAGTTCGAACATCTTGGAATGTATTACAGAAAATCGAAGGTTGACAGTTTTGCATTGAATGTTGGCAACTGGTCTTTTGCCAGTCCGCAAAAAAAGCTTTGTGGTTTTGCGTTTACAATTACCAGTGTTGATCCTAAAATAGAGCCGATAAGTGCAGGCACCGAAAAGCAATACCTGTTTAAAGGAGGGATTGATGTAGCAGCCAAGATCAATATTGGTAGCGAAAATTCAAACGTGAACATTAGTGGTGATACTAAAATTGCATTGGTGGGAGCGATAGAATCTTCTCAATATACGCCACCATCTGGTCCCAACACAAGCAGTATAGCCAATATGAATGTGTTAACTGCTCAACTTCAAACACCTTCGAATCTCGATCCAATGAATCCAGGGGCAGCTATGAATGCAGTTAAAGAAGATTATGGCTTTCTTACACAGCTTAAGCCGAAGTACCTGGGTGTACAGGTAAAGAGCATTAGTATCGATGTTACTACTGCTGCAGTTAAGATCAAAGGCAAGGTTGACTTTTATAAAAAGGATATTAAATACGGTAATGGATTCAAAGGTGAGATACAGGCAAAGTTCACGACGATAGATCTTGCTATTCAGGCAGGGGCCATCTTTGGTAACACTAAATACATTCCTAATAATAGCGGTAACGGATTTAAATACTGGATGGTCGAAGCTCAGGCAAACATACCACCACCTGGTATTGTATTCATGACAGGAGTAGCATTTCGTGGTTTTGGGGCAGGTGTCTATAGCCGGATGAAAATGACACCGCCTGCCACATTTAATCCAACCACTGCAGCCGCCAGTACATTTGCCGGTGCTGTATTTACACCTGATGAATCTGTTAAGATGGGTTTCAAAGTAAAAGCTATCATAGCCACCACACCTAAAGAGGAAACATTCAATGGAAGTGTTGCACTTGGTGCAGAATTCAACATGAATGGTGGAATGAACTTTATACAGTTCGATGGTCTTTTTAATTGCGGTGCTAAAATAGGGCAGGAGAATAAAGCCTTTGCAAACGGAGCGATCTATGTTCAGTACGATTTTCCAAACAAGATATTCAGCATGAACTCACTGTTAAATATCAACGCGGATCCTATTACTACACCAACAGCTATTTCTACACGGTTGTATGTAAACAGTAAGCAGAACAAATGGTATTTCAAAAGCGGAACTCCTGATACACCAATGACGGTTAAGATCGATAATCTGCTTGTTCAGTCTTATCTAATGTTCGGTAACGATCTGGGCAATGATATTCCAAAAGGTTTTATGAAGCAAACCCGTGACGGCTTTGCCGGGATCGGTTATAGTCTGCCTACATTCAACGAGACTGCGACGGGAGATAATAAATACCAGTCTGCAAAAGGATTTGCTTTTGGTTTAGGAATCAGTCAGAAAAAGAGTGATAGCTATAACGTTTGGAATGTTAATAAAAATAATAAGGCGGATGTAAGCTATCTTATCACAGCAGGAGGAGAGATCGATGCATCATTATTACAATATGCGAACTGCCAGGGCTTTGGAGATGGATGGCGAGCCAAGATGAGTATTGCCGTATATGCAGGAGCGAGTCTTAGTTATACTGGTAAACTTCTGGGACAAAGTATCAGTGGCACACTTGCAAGTGCTAAGGGTTCGGTATATGCGACTGCAGAATTTCCTAAGCCCACATATTTAGAGGGAGAAGTAAATGGCGATATAGAAATTCTGGATATAGTGAAAACTGGTTTTCATAAATCGTTTGTAATGGGAAACCAGTGTGTCGGCACAGAGCTTTCTCCAGATCCCTCGATAACAGTATATGAGCAGCAAAATGCGGTTGACTCTCTTAACTATACACTTATAAAAAACATTGTTACGCCAGGCACAAACAATGTTTCCCGTATTCCCACTTTTGCTGTTGTCTTAAATTATCCTTTTAACGAATCGTTTGATGTGGACGAACAACAATCATCTGGCGAGATCAAGACACGTACTTTCCGGGCCACCTATACCGCTACATTAAAACAAGATTCTACCGGAGGCAGTGGGTCTGTAACTACAAAAGCAAAAAGTCTCACAGCTTCAGCTAAAGTTAGCAGCATGAGTAATACATCCGTAAGCAACAATTCGTCAACGCCAGCTAATGTTGTTACTATTTCAGCTGGTGGGGTAGATCCTATCGGTGCTAAGAAATTCGTGCTTACAAAAACGGGTCCCCAGGTTACGCCATTAAAAGCAAATACCAGTTATCACTTTCAGATCACAGGGAAACTTGAAGAGAAAATAAATGGCAACTGGGTGCAGGTTAAAAAGAAAGGAACAAATATCAACATTATACAAACAGCGCATTTGTGGTTTAAAACGAATAGTGATCCGGTGAACAATGTTGTTAGTGGAACAAATACGGTTCCTACTGGTGTAAAAAAGTAATTTAAAATGAATGCCATGCGTAGAAGTCTTTTGATAATAATTTTTGTAATCAACCTGCTGGTCCTTTCTATTAGTGTCATGGCCCAACAAACAGAACGGCCGGAGGTGGCATTAGTTGCAAGAAGCTATGCAGATCATATTGATCTTCGTTATTATCCTGCAACTGCATCTTTATTTAACCGGGGAAACAAGGTCGGCTACATTGTTGAAAAAGCGATAAAGGTTAAAGGCAAACTCCTGAGCCAGTTAAGTTTCCAACAGCTAAAAGGATCACCATTTAAACCCTGGACTGATGATAAATGGCAGTCAGCTTTTGAAAGTATAGATCAATCTGACACCACCCAATTACAACTTGCAGCATTTGCAATGGGTTTTACAAATCCAAATGCAGTAACCACCTCATCTAATGTTATGGAAAATGATCTGCAATCGTTGAAAGAAAGCAGCGATAAGGCAGAGAATAATTTTTCTTTTGTAATGCTTGCTACAAGCAGAAGCAAGCTTGCTGCCGAAGGCTCTGGTTTACGTGTTTCAGATAAAGATGTGATAAAGGGAAACATGTATGTATATAGGATCAGGCTCAATGACCAGGGCAGAGCAAACTGGACGTATGTCGAAATACTGTGCGCCGATTTCAAAGACACTTATTTGAGAAATGATCGGGCAATTGTGTTGAACGAAGGAGACAGAATGATCAATTTTACTTTCCCTAAATCAAATGAATATTTTGCTTATAATGTTTTTCGCTCTGGTGATGGAAGCACATACATGAAAATCACAGATGCTCCTTCAGTAAGGATCAAGCCGGAAGGTTACGAAGGCCCAATGGATTTTGGCTTCAACGATTCAGGATTGATTAATTACAAAAAGTATCACTACAGGGTAACTGTTATAACTCCTTTTGCAGATGAGATGGTGTTGAGTGAGTTTACTGCTATTCCTAAAGACAAAACACCACCAACTGCTCCCTTTCTAAGATCGGCTGAACATATTGCTCCAAAGAAAGTACAGTTAACATGGGAGATACTCTCTAACAGCGATAACGATATAAAAGGTTTTATTGTGAGCAGGAGTAACGACGAAAAAGGAGGATATAAAGCCATCACTCAAACATTACTACCGGTAACTGCAACAACCTTTGTTGATGAAACTTTCACCACCGATGGAACCAACTTCTACGTTGTGGATGCCATAGACAGTGCAGGCAATATCGGACGATCATTTCCTGCTTATGTAACCTTGATCGATTCTACACCCCCTGCAGTTCCGGTGATCTCAAGTGCAGTGATCGACTCTTTGGGGAAAGTTATCATTAAAGTACAGCCCAATACAGAAAAGGATTTTATGGGCTACCAGTTATTAAAAGCCAACGCTGCCGAACATGAGTTTTCAGTTGTTGAAGAAACATATAAAGACAGCCTTGGGGCAACAACATTCGTACTGTCTGATTCAACAACATTGAAATCGCTCACCAGAAACATTTACTATAAACTGATCGCTTTCGATACGCATTTTAATCAATCACAACCATCCAGGATCATTCAACTGGCGAGAAGGGACACCATTCCTCCTGTGAGTCCGTTGATCACAGACTATACTATCACAGACTCATCTGTACAATTTCAATTCGTAAATTCTGAAAGTGAAGATGTAGCCCGTAATATTTTGCTTCGCCGGGTCAAAGGCAAACTTTTATTTGATTCGATATTTTCTAATTCAGATACTACCGTCACATTCTTCGTGGATAGTAAGATCACACCCGGAGAAACCTATGAGTATGCAATGGTCGCAACTGATCAGGGCGGACTCACCTCCAAGTTGTCTAATACAATAATCCTAAAAACACTCTCAAACACCAGGTTGCCATCAGCAATAGTTTCAGTTGAATATAATAAAGATGAAAGAACCGTATTGCTTCAGATTAAGACAGATCCAGCGCTGGAAGGTAAAAAAGTGAACGCAGAAATATATAGAAGCATAGGTAATGGTGAATGGAGACTTATTCAAACACTTGATATAACTAAAGGAAAAATATTCACTGATAAAAACATTGATAACAAAACTGAGACGAATTACAGTGTAAGACTTATTGACTCATCCGGAAAACAATCCAACTTCAGCAATGAAGCCCGGGTAATATTTTAAGATATGACCATGAAACTGCTCCGTACCCTTTTTCCTGTTTTAATGTTTATTGCATGTACATGTGTTCGTGCACAGGATGCACCGAAGAAAAAGCTGCCAGTAAAGCTTACGGGAACCATGGGATTTACATATGAAGGTTATGGCTTGCATCTTCAACCTCCTGGCAGTAATGTATATAGTTCACGAAAGCCATGGAATCAATTACGTTTCATATTTACCCCAACCTTGCAGGCAGGAAAATTCAGCATGCCCATTAATTTCAATTTTGCTGCAATGGCTAACAGCATTGCAGGTCCGTATGCAGGATTGAAAAATCAATCGGTTGGTCAATTCTTTACAAATCCAGCGAACAATTTTGGTTTAAATCCAAAATATAAGTGGGCTGAACTACAGTTAGGAACGCAGTATCTAAAATACTCTGATCTTTCTACAGGAGACGTCGGCATCTTTGGTGCAGGATTCGATCTCCGGCCTAAAACATGGCGATTTAAATTCTTTACAGGCACATCACAGCAAGGAATTAATTATGCAGCAACACCATTACCTGGAGTTACAGGTGCTTACAAACGAAATCATGTGATGTTTTCTATCGGAAATGAAAAAGAGAATAAGTATAATTTTTCCCTCAATTTCTCCAAAGCAAAAGATAAAGTATCCTCTGTTACTTCGCCGCCTTTATTCGTTATGCCCCAGGAAGGTGTTACTGCAAGTATTGTGGCAGATGTGTATATGAACAAAGGTTGGTACGTTAAAACAGAAGCAGCACATGCTTATTTTACAAGAGATCTTTATCAGCCTTTATCTCCGGGATTCAACAATTCATTCAAACCATTTCTTACAGGCAGAACATCCACAGGAAAAGACTGGGCAGGTAACGCTTCTCTGGGAAGGAAGTCAAAGAACTTTGATATAGCTTATGTTACAAAATATATAGGTGCAGGTTTTCAAACAATGGGTTATCCGTACCTGCAGCCAGACAGATGGGACAATACCATCAGTACTCGCATTAATACCTGGAAAAACAAAATGAATATTGTTGCCAGCATTGGACAACGTGTAAATAATATCAGTAATACATCTTTAACTACTAAGCAGTTTATCGGCAATCTTAACTGGTTCATACAATTTTCTGAAAAGTTCAATACCAATATTTCTTATAACAATTTTGGCTTCACTGCTGCAAGTGGAACAAACCCATATGGGTTGAAGAACGTAAGTAACGATCTTTCGGTAAGTTCGGGTTACAACTGGAAAAATTCAAAACGTATGAACATGCTCAACTTCAGTTGGAATTTCAGTAAGTATAATGAACGTGATGTTATTACAGGTATAACAACATCAAACAATACGCATACACTATTGTTGAGTTATGTACCTACTTATTTTAACAGTACTATTTCACCAGATTTCAGTGTTTTATACTTCAACGACAAATTACCTGCGGTTAAAACTTCACTGTTCACACTTAGTTCAGGTCTTACAGCTCCTGTATTAAAGAAGCGGGCCGACATCAGGGCTCAGCTTCAATACACAATAGGAAAATTAAACAGTTATTCTGCTAATAAGAATTTCGTTGCTTCTTTTAATGCAGATTATCGTCTCACAAAAAAATTGCTTTGGAACATTTTTCTTAGCACGAACTACTTTAAATACGGAGATGAACTGGGTACTCCATTACTCGGAGCCAATTATCTTGAATCTAATTATCGTACAGGATTACTATACAAATTTTGAAAAATGAAAAGAACTATTATTCTAACAGTGATGTTATTAGTCATTGGCCGGATAAATGCACAGATCACCACTTCGTTAACGGTTAGTCAGCCTTCCGCAACACTTAGTGAATGGTCAGCGAACAACAGTACTATTATATATATAGCAGATAAATCGGGAGCAGTTGGTCCCCAACAAGTGATCATCAAAACTGAGATGAAAACATTGGATGGAGAAATAGTAGCCACAAAAGATCTCGCAAGGTCACAGGTGTACACACTTGCAGCAGGCACACGAATATTCTATGCAAAAGACGTGGTCCCACTGGATGTAATGACCTTTGCCGGGAGCTATCAAAATTCTCTGATCAAAACAGGGCAATTACCTGCAGGAACATATCAATTAAGTGTACAACTCGTGGAGCCGGGAACCTTTATGCCCTTGACGCCGGTTCTTTTGAGAACGTTCAACCTTACAGCTTCGCAATTACCTTATTTGATCATGCCTGTAAATAATGATAGTTTAAATGCAAAAGCTGCTGAAACAGCGATCATATTCAGATGGACTCCACTAATTCCTCAGGCACAGGTACAGCCATATTATCGTTTGCAGGTATTTCAGATATTGCCTTTTCAGCAGCCACTTCAGGCATTGCGTGGAAACCAACCGGTACTTGATCAATTGCTTCGTGGACAAACACAGTACATTTGGCGATCTCAGTTACCTTTTGCTACAGATACCACGGCAAGAAAATTTATCTGGACTATTCAAACACTTAATGCTAATCAACAGCCTTATATTCAAACAACGGGTAATGGCGAAAGCAGGAGCGAACCTTTTATCTTTTTTATAAACTAAATAAGTTGCTAAAAAAAGCCTCGAAGAGAAATCTTCGAGGCTTTTTGTGATCCCGCTGGGATTAAATAAGATTCATTTTTATTCAGAAAACACAGTGATAATCAATGTGCTTTACAATCTTGATTTCCTCTCTCGCCCTTTTGGTGAAACGTCCGCGTTTCGAATCACTTTGATTCAATACGAAAATATGAGTTTTTTGCGTTAACTGAAAGCACCAAACTTTTGGCTATGGGACTCCGCTATTCCAAGCAGCGTCAGGTGCCAACTGCTCCTGCGCCGAAATACAATCCAAGTATTCCTCTCCAATCCAACTATTCAATCGCTTTGTTGGCCGAGCAAATTGAACACTTAACAGGTGAGATAACCAATATAAGATTACTAATGATTGACCTATTGAAACAAAACGCTGAGATGAAATTGGACTTGTTAGCCGAAGGTGACACCGACTACTTCACGATTGAAGATGTGAAAAGATTTTTCGACATATCGGCGAGGCTTCAGCAACAAGATCGAACAGATAAAAAGCTAGGTTATCTGAAGAAAAAAGATGGATCGAAAATTTTGTACTCCAAAGAACATATTAAGGGATACCTAGCAAATGAATTTGAAGAGCACCGAGCCTATATAAAGTCAAAAAAATGAGTTGTAAGGTAGGAGAGACTAAGGGAATGAACCTTTTGTTGTAAACTGGTTGCATTCCAATGATTTATCACACATCAAAAATTCAACTCACGAAAGAACTCACGGAAAATTTCGAATTCCTTCTGAGTCAAAAGTAAACAAATTAAGAATGTGTTTTTAATTCCAATATTCCAAACAACATATTTTGAATTAACCATGCTTAGGTCGAATTTGCATGAGTGAGACATAGATTATGCCGGAAACGCTGTGCGTTTATTAGCTTAACATGGAGCAGCGAACTGCAATGAGTTAGGTGTGAGTATTATTTCAGGCGTAGCTGGGTTGATTGGAAATGATAAAACTACTTACTTGGGTTCGAGTATGGGGTTCAAATAATTGACTGGGTTGATAATCTCTTAATTTTAGAAATTGGTCATATATTATTTGCAAATAACGCAATTAAGCTGGAGCTTCTGTCCCTAAGTTGTCTATGCGAATATCTTACAATCCTTCACATTAGTCATTAGTCACGTCTCTGAACATTGGGAAACAGATTTAGAAGAGAATAATGAATTAGAATCAGCTTTAAGGCACTAAATTTTTTAATTAATGTTTAGTGACCGTAAGTTCATGAATCAGCTTTCAAATATGCTGAGACGTATGATGAATACAATTTGGTAACGTTAAGTTAATATAAGTACCGATTTCCTAATTATACATTTGTCGCTTTAATAACAGAACTACCCCCAATGCGCTACTTAGTTGGCTTGGCAATCCTTTTCTGCACATTTGCAGCTAGTTCGCAAAACGTGCCTACTGATAGAGAAACAAAAAAGTTTCTCTTATGTATAAATTCAAGGTCAACATCTCTTCAAAAGAGCATAACTAAGAAGCAGAATAAGCTTATAGCTAAACTTCGTAGAGAAGAACTAAAGCTATATCGCATAATAAAGAAAAAAGATACTGCATTTGCAGAAACTTATCTAAATAGTTTAGAAGAATTCTACAGTAGTACTCAAAAGCAGTATAAGGATAGTTCAAACTTTCCAAAAGTCGAAGAATACATCCCATTACTAGATACACTTAGGACTGCGATGAATTTTCTTGAAGGCTCTGAATTGAGTGGTGCGTTAAAGGCAGATTTAAAAAGCTCCGGAATAGCTCTTCAAGTTCTTAACAAAAATATAAGTCTAGCTAAAGAGTGTACATCATTATTTGAGCGAAGGAAACAAGAATTAAAGATCCAACTTGAACGGCTCGGACTTGCAACCAAGTTGAGAAATATTAATAAGTGCCTCTATTATCAGCAAGCACAATTAAATGAATACAAGAGAATACTTAGTGATTCGAAAGTGGCTGAGCAAAAGGTTTTATCCGCCTTACGCGAGAATACTGCATTTCAGCAGTTTCTAAAAAGGAATAGTCAACTTGCACGAATTTTCAACCTTCCAGAAAATTACGGATCAGCTGAATCTATTTCCAATCTACAAACTCAAAGTGCAATAGCGAGTTCCCTTGGTCAGAGGGGTATGAATAGTAATATAACCCCGGCTACATTATTTCAACAAGTATTTCCTATTCAGCAAGAACTGAGTAAGTCTAAAGAATTGCTAAGTAGCGTTAGATCTGATGATCTTGACAAGATGGACTTTAAACCGAATTCACAAAGAGTGAAATCGTTTTTTGGAAGACTTGAATATGGCTTTAACATTCAAAGTCAAAGGAGTAGTTCGTGGATGCCAACTACGAGTGACGTGGCCGTAAGTCTTGGTTACAAACTTAATGATAAGAGTGTCATCGGGGTAGGCACGGCATACAAATTAGGATTAGGACAGGGACTGAAAGATTTCCAAATCACAAGTGAAGGAATAGGTCTTAGAAGTTACCTGGATTTGAAGTTGAAAGGTAACTTTTGGATTTCCGGCGGATACGAGCAAGATTTTCATAATCGCTTTTCGAGTATTTCTGTTCTTAAAGATGTCAATGCGTGGCAAAGGAGTGGTCTAATCGGAATTACAAGAAAGATTCCTTTAGGAAAGAGGAAAGCGAGTAGAGTTCAATTACTCTGGAACTTTTTGTCGAGAAATAATATACCACGATCACAGCCTATCATATTTAGGTTAGGTTACGATTTCAGTAAATAATCAACTCTTTATTGGATAATATGAAACAGATCTTTTTTTTGATTCTTTTTTCTTGTGTCTACGCATTATCATTTTCACAGATTGATTATGACAACAGGTTTAAGCAAATTATACCTCCTGTTCCAAACGCTGGATCTATAGCGGATGTATCAAAGTTTAGTTCAGTTGATTACTCGGGAGTACCAAACGTGGAGGTTCCGATTTACAATGTTAATTCAAAGGCTGTAAGTGTACCTATCAACCTTAGGTATAATGCTAGCGGAATTAAAGTTAGAGATATTGCAAGTTGGGTTGGCTTGGGCTGGTCGCTATCTGTAGGAGGGTCTATTTCAAGAACTGTGATCGGGAATCCTGACGACAGATATTATGATGAACCTGGCGGAAGTGGACCTAGTGCTAGCTATCGACTCAGAAAAGGATGGGTCTATTCGAGAGGTTGTGCCGATGCTTGACGATGTAGAAGTTAGTTCTGCCAAGTCTCCAAAAGCAAAACCAGTTCAAGCCGATTGGACTTCTGCTAGCAACATAAGTAGCTATGGTGGAGCCGCACATACCATTTACGAGAAATTAATTTTTAATAGACACCGTTTTGAATATAAACCTTCTAAGGGCCCGAATGCCGGAAAATGGGTGCCAATTTGGAAAACTAATAAGCTAGGGGAAACCATAAGGTATGTTGACGCACTGCCGGAAGAAGGATACCAAGTTTTAAAGAATTCTAAAAATGCTGTTGCCAAATATGCAAACGGAAAAAATTTGACTAGGGCTGGAAAAGTTATAGGTACGATTGGTATAATAGCTTCAGTATACGACGGCGTAACATCAAAAGATGGATGGAAAAATCATCATACAGCCGATGTGGTAATAGGTGTAGTTATGACTTTTGGACCTGTTGGCTGGATTGGAGGTTTGACTTGGTTTGCAGCAGATATGATAACCCAGGGAATCACAGGAAAAAGTATTACTGAAAATTTATTTGATTAAATTGCTTAAGAATATGTACAATCTGTCGTTTTATATTATCTATCGAACATTAAATGCTCTAGGAGGTAAAGACTCGGTGTTTACTGCAACTCTTTTTACCACTGTATTGATAGGTCTGCATCTCATGGGAGTCGGAGCAATTTTGGTTTATTTAAATGTGATCGACTCATTTCCACGATTTAGTGATTCTTCTTTTTATAATAAATTGTATTTGTACATACCCAGCCTCGTGTTAGTGGGACTTGTCTTCATGTACTTTACTAAAGAAAGAGCTAAAAGAATAATTGAAAAATATGAGCAAAGAGACCAAGCAATATCATTCCTCAATGTTTTGTTTTTCCTAGTCTTATTAGCTGTACCAATTTTCTTATTAGCGACAATCGACGTAAGAGGTAAATAGGTCTCGATTAAAGAACATTTTTTATTATTATAACAAGCCCTTGCATACAACGCAGGGGCTTGTCTCTTTCAGTTTGGGTGCTAACAATAAATCTTTTTTGCAGGTTTAATAACAAACTTTCACAATTAGCGAACATGTAGATAATTTAAAGCCAATTATAGAGCATAAAGCTGATGATTTAATTAGAATTGTTTCCTTTGCATCTTTGCTGTTGATATGCAAATCAGTAGAAGTATCCTATATGCGGTTCCAACTTTTTCGTAAAATCTTAGAGGTCTCCGGAATCGAACCTTTCACATGACGGCTTATTAATGACCTAATTACGGAAGAGCCTTCCTTAGGACTCACGAATTGCTCACGAAAATTCCTGAATATAGGATATGCGAACGTGTTAGTACGAGAGTAGAATAATAATAATCATTGATCCGACGGGAGGGAGGTCTGCTGGATTCTGATTTTGCAAGTAGCCTGTGATAACACATACTTTGGATGGATATACCCGATTCTTCAGCCTTTTTATTAAAAATTGTCCTTTCTTTCTATATCCACTGGAATATCACCTTCTTCGTCTTTCTTTTTTTTGTAGTCCTGGTTTTGTTGCGATTCAAATGCTTTTCTGTCTTTTCGATTTTGGATGATAACAAAACACAAAACGATCACTACAAACAAGATGATCACAACATAAGTTAACATGGTAATTGTTTTAGAACATTAAGCTATTAGATATAATTCAGGAAAGAGTTGACGATCATCAGTTGCAAGCAGAATTAATCTTCCGTTAGCAATGGCTTTACATTATGTTCATAGATCAAACACATCTTTGCTCTGTCATTAGCAAGCAAGCAATTTCTCATGAAGCTCAAAAGCCTTTCTGTTCTCAGAAAGGCTTATTTAGTTAAGGTAAGGAGCAATCTCCTTTGAAGTATATAAGTGCTTTTCAATTGCTTTACCGATAGCTTGTAGAAATGAATCTGAGCTACGTGTTAAAGCATCTTTCCATGAATCATTTTTCTCTTCTGATATCGGATGAGGCGTAAGATGATAGCAGGCTTCTATCTCTGTTATGCCATTGCACGTGATCTTTCTGATTCCTGATACTTTAAACAGTTGAAAGCTTTTAGATAAAGTGGTGATCACAGCCTGGTATTTCGTTGATGTACCTGCCAGATAAGTGTTGGTTTCTTCATTGTAATGAAACTCGATAGCAAAAGGATGCTGGAGCATACAACTAAATTTTCCTCTATACTACTATTGTTTTCGAAGCTTGTAAAATGAAGCTCATTATCAAATTCTTAAGTAATTATTGTGTGGAAAAGCCGTGCAGAACCATCGATTTATGCAGAGCCGGTCAACTCAATATTAAGAAATTGTTACCTGTAGTTGACTTTACTTGCAACAGCCGATAAGACTGTTTAATTTGATACTTCGAAATCATTTTTTATGAGATGGGAAACAGTGCCTACCAATATATCCGACCTTGAAGAATATCAGTTAACCGATGGAGATCAGGTTAGGGTCACAGTAAAATACAACGCACAGCAGCATACTGCCCGGATAAATACAAATGATAGTAAACGGATGTTTTTCATTCAACAACATGCAGGAATTCTGAAAAGTAAAACCGTTTTCACAAACGAGTATGGTGTAGAGATAGGTAAGCTCAGCACCGATAACTTTCACAATAACATTTATACATTGGATCTTCAGGGAAAAAAATACCATATTGCTTATCGCCACGATTCCGATAATGAACTGGTAGTATATAAGAAATCAGTGAACGATCCAATAGCCAAATGTGGAATGCAGGCAGAAAATAATAAAACGTATGAAGACTTAAGCTCAAAAGCGTTTACTAATCTTTCATCACTGATACTTGGGCTTTGCTGGTATTTGTTTAGTCCTGTAACCGAACACATACCAGAGTTAGCTGCATAGATCAGTCTCTTTTTTTCCTGAAGAGCATTTCAACATATTTCTGTGGAGCAAAAAAGTAAACAGCCAGTCCAAGACCAACTGCAATTGACAGACAGATGATAGCTGATTCTTGTAGTTCATCGATATCTATATCATGAAGCACCCAGTTTTTTAGTTCAATTGCAAGGAACATCATCGGCACGAAAGCTGAAAAAAGCGAGGCTGCAATTCTCTTTTTCATAATTGTAAAGATACACAATAGCAATAGTCTAATCTGTTGCGTAACAATTCCATCACATTATCATCATACTAGCATAATGTTTCGCTAACGGTCTGTTCATAAGTGGATGGGAGATTTGAAAAACCTTCCTGATGGAAAGACGTTCAGTTGAAGTGGTAGTGGTGAGTGATCTTCATCTCGGCACTTATGGATGCCATGCAAAAGAGATCATCAATTATCTTAAAAGCATCTCTCCCCAGATACTTATTCTTAATGGCGACATAATCGATGGCTGGCAATTTAGCAAACGATACTTTCCCGCATCTCACATGCAGGTGATCAAAGAGATCATTTCTCTTGCCGGCCAGGGAACAAGAGTGATCTATATTACCGGCAATCATGATGAAATGCTGCGTAGATATAGCGATATACAGCTCGGTAATTTTCAACTTACTGATAAAGTGGTTATGGAGATCAATGGCAAGATGACGTGGATATTTCATGGTGATGTTTTCGATGCTACCACTAAAGGTTCAGCTAAGATCATGGCAAAGCTTGGTGGTCATGGATACGACTTGCTCATTCTACTCAATCGTTTCATCAACTGGTGGCTTAGACTTTTTGGTAAGGACAAGATGAGCCTGAGCAAGAAAGTAAAATCTGCTGTAAAAGAAGCCGTTGCCTGGATCGACAATTTTGAACAGACTGCTGCAGAACTGGCAATTGAAAAGAAATATGATTATGTGATATGTGGACACATTCATCAACCACAGATACGTGAAATAGAAACCAAAGAGGGTAAAGTAACCTACCTCAACAGTGGTGACTGGGTCGAGAACCTTACATCACTGGAATATCATCACGATGAGTGGAAAATTTACCATTACAACGAAGAATCATTCAAAAATAACAATCAAAAATTTGATAAGAAATTACCCCAGCTTGAAGTGGTAAAGAACGATATCGACATGTATATCAATACGCTTTCATTAAACAATCCGGCTGCATTTGCTCCCTTTATTCAAAACCTAAACAAATGAAGATCCTTTACTCAGTACAGGCCACAGGAAATGGACATATTGCAAGAGCGATAGAACTACTTCCTTTTATGCAACAATACGGAGAGGTTGATGTATTTCTCAGTGGAAGCAATAGTACGCTGGAGTTCGACCTGCCGATAAAATATCGAAGTAAAGGTTTGAGCTTATTCTACGGTAATCGTGGTGGACTTAATTACCTGAGGATGGCAAAAGAATTCTCACCCTTGCGAATATTTAAAGAAGCGAATCAGCTTCCGGTAGAGAAATATGATATCGTGGTGAATGATTTTGAAAGTATCACTGCCATGGCTTGCAAACTAAAAAAAATTCCTTTCGTTCATTTTGGTCACCAGGCAAGTTTTGCCTCAGCAAATACACCACGCCCTTTAAAAAAAGATCTTGCAGGTGAGTTCCTGCTTAAATATTACGCTGCTGCTGAACACAACATCGGTTTGCATTTTAGTTGTTACGATAAAGACATTTACTCACCCATTATTAAATCAACTATTCTTAACGCAACGCCTGTAGATAAAGGTCATGTAACGGTTTATCTCTCTCATTATAGCGATGAGGTCGTGGTTGATCAATTGCTGAAGGTGAGAGATGTACAGTTTCATGTGTTTAGTAAGAAAGAAAAGCAGCCTCGCCGAATGGGCAATGTGTTATTGATGCCCGTAAATAATCAATCATTCAATATTAGTATGATATCTTCAGCCGGAGTGATCACAGGTGCTGGCTTCGAAACACCCGCAGAAGCACTCTTTCTTGGAAAGAAATTACTTTGCCTTCCTATCTTAGGTCAATATGAACAGCTTTGCAATGCCGCTGCATTAGAGCAATTCAACGTTACCATAATCGAAAAGATTAGTGAGCTTTTCTCTTTCCAGGTTAAGATGTGGATCAATGGCATCGCTCCTAAACAACTCACTTTATCAAAGTCTACTTTAGATATATTAGAACTGGTGATCAACAAGGCTTTTTCTCACAAATCCAACAAAAGCGATTTTAATTTTGATAAGCTTCTTACACCGTCAGATATTTCATTTCCTCTAACCGGATATTCTGCCTGACTTGTCGTTTACTCCTGTACATCGAAAAAATTTCGGTAACAACTTCCACTGGGGAGTTGCCATCGCTGCTGCACAAAACGAAGGTGGTTTTCTGGAAGATGGGAAAAGTATGAGCATCTGGGATGCCTTTGCAAGAAGACAAGGGAAGATCAGAGGATCACATACACCGTTTGTCGCAGCAGATTTTTATCACCGCTATAAAGACGATCTATTGCTTGTTAAAGCACTCGGATTTAACAGCTTTCGTTTTTCTTTGTCATGGGCAAGAATACTTCCGGATGGAACTGGTAAAACCAACAAGCAGGCGATAGCCTTTTATCATAAAGTGATAGATGAATGCCTGAAACTTGAGATTACACCCTTCGTTACGATATATCATTGGGATTTGCCAAATGTGTTGGAAAAAGAAGGTGGTTGGACAAGTACACTGTTTCAAAAATGGTTTGCCCGTTACGTTAAAGTTTGTGCTGAAAACTTTGGTGATAAAGTCAAGAACTGGATTATCTTAAATGAACCGCTCAGCTTTACTGCACTTGGATATATGATGGCTCAACATGCACCAGGTAAAAGAGGTTTATTTAATTTTTTTCCTGCGATTCATAATGCTGCTCTTGCACAGGCAGAAGGTGGAAGGATCGTTCGTGAGTTGGTGCCGAACGCTTATATCGGAACTACATTTTCCTGTTCCGAGGTCATTCCAAATACTCAACGGGAAGAAGATATAAAAGCAGCGGGCAGATTAGATATTTTGATGAATCGTTTGTTCATAGAGCCTGTATTAGGATTGGGATATCCCAGGGATGATCAATTTCCTTTTATTCAAAAACTAGAAAAATATACACATGCCTGGCGCTATACTGAGAAAATGTATTTCAAATTTGATTTTATAGGTTTACAGAACTACTTCCCTGTAACAATAAAATATAATGCATTGATGCCTGTGATCAACGCTTCGCAGGTAAATGCTAAAACGAAAGGAGCACCACATACAGATCTAGGTTGGGAGATCAATTCAGAAAGTTTTTATCGAATCATCAAAAAATTCTGGATGTACGGAGGTGTAAAAGAGATCATCATTACCGAGAATGGAGCATCGTTTAAAGACAAATTAGAAAATGGAGTAGTGAAAGACGATAAACGCATTGCTTATTTTCAAACACATTTACGTGCAATGCAAAAAGCAAAGAAAGAAGGCGTGAATCTGAAAGGATATTTCGCATGGACACTCACCGATAATTTCGAATGGAACCTCGGCTATTCAGCAAGGTTTGGATTGGTACATGTTGATTTTAAAACGCAACTAAGAACGATCAAGAATTCCGGTCATTGGTGGAGAGCGTTTCTGCAGGATTAAGAAAACTTAACATTGGAAAGCATAACTCAAACTTACTTTTAAACGGTGAAAAAGCATTTCATACCCCGTGATATCAGCTGGCTTGCCTTTAATGCACGAGTGTTACAGGAAGCAAATGATCCTTCCGTTCCGCTTAAACAACGATTGCGTTTCCTCGGAATTTTCTCAAATAACCTCGATGAATTTTTTCGTGTAAGGGTGGCAGCCCTTCGTCGTATGATCGAAGTATCGGGTAAGAAAACAAATTTTCATTTAGAGTCAGATCCGCAATCAATAATAGACCAGATCCAGTTTATTGTACTGCAACAGCAGAATGAGTTTACCCGTATCTGGGAAAACATTTTAATCGAACTTAAGCAGCAAAAGATATTCTTGCTCAACGAAACACAACTCAATAACCAGCAACAGGAGTTTGTAAAACGTTTTTTCGAAGAGAATGTTCGTTCCAATATCATTCCGCTGATGATCGAAACACTCCCTTCGCTCCCTTACCTGAGAGATAAAAGCATTTACCTGGGTGTGGTTTTACAAAAGAAAGATTCGACGTACGAACAAAAATATTCACTCATCGAAGTGCCCGGAAGTTATATCGGAAGGTTTGTTGAATTGCCTTCTTCAGGTAATGAACACAATATTATACTGCTGGAAGATATCATCCGGTTCAATCTTCCTTACATCTTTTCTTACTTTGGTTATGATACATACAAAGCCCATGTGTTTAAGGTTACAAAAGATGCAGAGATAGATATCGATAATGATATCGCAACATCTTTTATACAGAAGATCGAAAAAGGATTAAAGGGTCGCAGGAAAGGGAAAGCTGTACGTTTTGTGTACGATAAAGAAATGGATGCAGGGCTGTTGGAATACCTCATTCATAAACTTAATCTCTCGAAAAAAGACAATATCATTCCGGGTGGCCGCATTCACAACTTCAGGAATTTTATGGATTTTCCTGATGTATTTCCAAGGCAAACTTTACGCAAAGCTTCGCTAATACATCCTGCCTTACAACATTCACTTCGTGTAACAGATGTGATATTGCAACAGGATGTAATGCTACATTTTCCATATCACTCATTTGATGCAGTAACCGACCTGTTACGTGAAGCTGCCATTGATGCTGATGTAGTGTCGATCAGGATCACTGCTTATCGACTTGCAGGTAATTCGAAAGTGATCAATGCATTGATCAATGCTGCAAGAAATGGTAAACATGTAGAAGTGATGCTGGAATTGCGGGCAAGGTTTGATGAAGAGGCCAATCTCGAGTGGAAAGAGAAGCTGGAAGAAGAAGG
Organism: Chitinophagaceae bacterium; assembly: GCA_024508725.1. Classification (GTDB taxonomy): domain Bacteria; phylum Bacteroidota; class Bacteroidia; order Chitinophagales; family Chitinophagaceae; genus JAEZDC01. The sequence continues at coordinate 139,084 of JANINS010000004.1, forward strand.
TGTGAAAGTTTTTGTTGGGATGCCGCATCTGAAAGTGCATGCGAAGATCTGTGCCATTCGAAAACGTGTTGGTAAAAAGATCATTCAATACGGATTTGTAAGCACCGGTAATCTTAATGAATCTACTGCCAAAGTGTACAGCGATCATTGCCTGCTCACTTCTGATAGAGGAATAATGACAGACATTGCAAGAATATTCCGCTATTTTGAAAACCCTAAGGACAATGAAGCTGTCTTAAGATCATGCAGAACACTGATACTTTCTCCTGTGAAGATGCGGAAGGAAATGGAAATGTTGATACATAAAGAGATCAGACATGCCAAAGCTGGTAAACCAGCTTCCATTATCTTAAAGCTCAATTCCCTTAGCGATGAACAGTTAATTGCAAAACTATACGAGGCTGCAGCAGCAGGAGTAAAAGTTCAGTTGATTATCAGGAGTATCTTCTGTTCTGTATCGGATGCAAAAAAGATCAAGGGAGATATTCAAGCGATCAGTATTGTTGACGAATACCTGGAACATTCAAGAATACTTTTATTCCAACATGGTGGGAAGCAGAAAATATTTATTTCATCTGCTGATTGGATGGTGCGAAATATCGATCATCGAATCGAAGTAACGGCTCCGGTTAAAGACAAAAATATACGCAAAGAACTCGTTCAGTTCTTAAAGATTCAGCTATCTGATAACGTAAAAGCAAGAGTGCTTGATCATGCATTGAAAAATCGTTACGTTACATCTTCAACTAAAAAGAAGATCCGCTCTCAACTGGAGATATATAATTTTCTTGAACAGCAACGTAGCAGTGAACAAACACTCAACACCAATTAAACACTCATCTCACTATCTGTGCCCATAACTTTTGTTTAACGATTCGGTAATCTGCTCCTAACGATTTCTTCACATACGCAAAGCAGTTTTGCATCGTCTCAGCCAGGCTAACGCTAACAATACATTCTGTTGCCTGCTGCAGTAATCTTACCCGACAACGCAATTCATTATTATGGAAAATATGCTAAAGCTCCATAGGATATTCCTATGGCTGATCATCATCTTGTGTTTATCGCTGCAGATCAGTACTGCACAAACTTCAACTGCAAGCATCTCAGGTCTTGTTCGAAGTGATGCTGGTGTTCCTGTTCCAGGAGTAACAGTGAATGCACTCATCGAAGGAAGAAATGGTAGTGTAACAGTAACAAATAGTAAAGGTGAGTTCGCATTTAAAGATCTTGTTCATGGAAAAAATTATAGCCTCAGCTTTAATCATATCAACTATGAGCCGTTATTGCTCACAAAGCTGGTAGCAGGCAAGATCGATTCAATAATTACTGTAACACTGATTGAAGGCGGTAATAAGTTAAATGAAGTAGTAGTTACTGCACTTGGTATTAAGAGAGATCAAAAGGCATTGGGATATGCTGCACAACAATTGAGCAGTCAGGATATTAACAATGCAAGAAGCAACAACTGGTCATCAGCTTTATCAGGAAAGGTAGCCGGATTGCAACTGATTTCTCCAGGTTCTGGTCCTGTGAATTCAACACGTATTTCTTTACGTGGTGATGGTTCTTTAAATGCAGAAAGCAACCAGGCTTTGATCGTTGTTGATGGAGTGCCTATACAAAGTGGTGGAACTTCTTCTGGCGTTAATAATGCTTATGGTGCAGGTAGTGGAAATGATGTCCCCGTAGATTTTGGTAACGGATTGCAGGATATTAATCCTGATGATATAGAATCGATCACCATTCTAAAAGGTCCTGGTGCAACTGCTTTATATGGAAGCCGTGCAGGTGGTGGAGCGATCCTCATCACTACTAAATCAGGAAGCAGGAAAGACAAAGGCATTGGTATAACCATCAATTCAAATATCAGTATCAATACTGTATTGAAGTGGCCGGCATATCAATATGAATATGGCCAGGGAACTGGTACAGCTTTGAACAGTGCAGGCCAGCCATATTATTCTTATGGCGCTACTGCAGATGGTGCAAGTACAAGTGGTACGAGTAGTGCATTCGGACCAAAGTTCAATAATCAAATGTATTATCAATACGATCCTGCAAACGAAGGGAGAGGAAATGATCGTACCCTATGGAGACCTTATAAAGACAATATCAAATCATTCTGGAGAACCGGTTATACTATTACAAATAACATCTCGTTGGAAGGTGGTAATGATAAAAGTTCTGTAAGAGGCTCTATCACTCATACAAAAAATGAGTGGATCATGCCGAACACTGGTTATGAAAGAATCACTTTACAAACTGCTCTGAACCAGAAAATATCAGACCGTCTCAGGATGACGGCTAAGGTGTCGTATACGAATAAGAAAAGTGATAACCTGCCAGCTACAGGATACAACAACCAATCGATCGCTTATTTTATGATCTTCCAGAATCCCAATGTAGATCTGCAGTGGTATCGTCCTATCTGGAAAAGAGATCAATACAAACGTACACAGATACATCCTTTCAGCAGTTTCATCGATAATCCATTTCTTATTGCTTACGAAATGACGAACTCTATGAACAGCAACAACGTGATAGGTACCGTTGCTTTCAACTATGAGTTTACAAAGAAACTCGATGCAATGGTAAGAGCCGGGATGAATCTTAATGATGAAAACAGGGAAATGCGTCGTCCTTTCAACACTGCTAATTTCTTAAATGGATATTATAAGCAGCAAAGTATCTCATCGCTGGAAACAAACATTGATATATTGGTTTCATATAAAGAAAAGATCGCAAAGAAATTAGATGTAAGACTTTCTGCAGGAGGAAATGCAATGGCTTCAAATTACCAGGCCATGAATGCTTATATCGATGGTCTTGTAGTGCCGGATGTATATAAGCTAACCAATGGTTTGGCGAATCCTACATTGATGGTAAAAGATGCCAATCGTAAAGTGAACAGTTTGTATGGTTTGGCAGCATTCAGCTACCAGGACAAATATTTTATAGACTTCACTTGCAGAAACGATTGGTGGAGTACGTTGCCAATGACGAGTAATTCACTCTTTTATCCATCAGTAAACGCCAGTACAATATTGAGCGAAGTGTTTCAATTCCCTTCACAGATATCATATCTTAAGTTGAGAGCATCTGTTGCACAGGCAGGCTTTGATGCCAAGTCTCCTTACATGACAAGAAAATATTACGAGCAAAGTGAGTTTGCCGGATCTGCAACAGCACCAACCATTTTATTCAACGATCATCTTTTACCTGAGAAACAAACCAGCTTCGAAACCGGAATTGATTTGCGATTACTGAAAAGCAGGATCAAACTAGACCTCACGTATTATCGCAACACCACGGTTAACCAGATATTGGATGTGCCTGTTGATCCCTCAACCGGTTATTCAAGAAAAGTGATCAATGGTGGTAAAGTAAGAAACACCGGGGTTGAAGTAGTGCTTAGTACAAAGAACATTGATAGAAAATATTTCGATTGGCAAACAACCATCACCTGGTCTAAGAACAATAATAGAGTGATATCACTTCCACAGGAGATCGAAAGCGATTTTCTCATCATCAATATCGGGGGTAATGCAACACAACAAACCCGTGTAGGTGGAACTTCAGGCGATATTTATGGTTTTGGTTTCCTGCGTAATGAAGAAGGTAAGATCATTTATAATGCACAGGGTTTACCAGAAAGACCGGTTGATGTGCAATACATAGGCAGTGCTTATCCGGCATGGAAAGGTGGTGTTCAAAACGAGTTCAGTTTTAAGAATTTCAGATTCAGCTTCCTTGTAGATGGGCAGTATGGTGGCATTATCTATTCTCAAACACACCATAAAATGACTGAGCAGGGTAAACTGGAACATACACTCAGGGGAAGAGAAGAAGGTTACATCATTGGAGATGGTGTTGTAAGAGATGCTTCTGGTAAATACCAGCCTAACACAGTTAAAGTGCTTCCTTCCGTTTATTATGCTGACTATTATCGCAGGGCAAATGTTGAAGCAAATTCTTTCGACGCATCTTTCTTAAAACTCAGAGAAGTTCGCATTGAATATTCACTTTCTAAAAAATACCTGGGTCGTTTCTTCAAAGGTGCAAGTCTCGCTCTTTACGGAAGAGACCTCTTAATGATCACCAGCTTCCCAATGTTCGATCCCGAAACGGCTGCATTAAATGGTACAACCATAATGCCCGGAGTGGAGATGGGACAAATGCCTTCTACCAGAACAATGGGAGCCAACCTTACATTAAAATTCTAACCAAACGATCATGAAAAAAATAAACATCCTATTTATATTTTTTGCCATCCTTGGTATCGCTACTTCCTGTGAAAAAGGTTTCGAAGAGATCAACACCGATCCCAACAGGATATCAACCATCAGCCCCGGAACATTATTAAATCCTGCTATCTACGAGTTGGCAAGTTTCAACATGCAGAAGTGTGATGATATCACTTTCGATCTGATGCAGGTAGCACTTAACTTTCCAAGTCCTACCGGTGGCATTCATCGTTACGAGATCACTGAAAATACAGGTAGCAGCATCTGGAGCACTTATTACAGGTGGTTGAATAATATTAAAGAGATCAGGATCGCTGCTGATAGTGCAAAGGATGCGAATTACAAAGCCATTGCAATGACTTTGGAAGCATGGGTATATTCTAATCTTACAGATTGCTTTGGTAACATCCCGATGGAAGAAGCTGTAAGAGCCGACGAAGGAGTGCTTCAACCAAAGTATAATACACAAAAAGAAGTGTATACTAAGATCATCTCTGATCTTGATTCTGCCAACAAACTGTATAACACATCTAAAGCAATGGTATACGGTACTGATGTACTGTACGGTAATAATGTTTCCAACTGGAAAAGATTTACCAATTCATTGCTCATGCGATTATTGCTTCGTGTGTCTAATAAATCAGATTTTGATAGTTGGACAAAGCTTAATGCGATGATCGGTAATCCAACACAATATCCTGTATTCACTGCAAACGATCAGTCGGCAATTCTTAAGTTAACAGGTATTACGCCACTTATTTCTCCATGGGGTCGTCCTCAGGATTTCACAACAGGCAGAGCGGCAGGAAAGTTTTTCTTTGACAGCCTCAATGCAATGAATGATCCACGTCGTGCAAAATTTGCTTCACAGGCAAAGAACAGCACAGGTTCAACCAATATTGGTTACATGGGTATTCCTAATGGATATACTGGTAGTGAAAACCAGTTTCAATACATCCCTTCCAATCTTGTGCAGGCACTCATATCAGCTCCAATGGCGATACCGATTCTTCCATACGCAGAAGTTGAGTTCATTAAGGCTGAAGTGTATTTAAAAGCCAATAGGCTCGATTCTGCAAAAGCCACTTATGAACGAGGTACAAAAGCAGCGATCGAGCAATGGGGTGCTGTAATACCTGCGAATTATTTTACTGATGCAGATGCTGCTTTTAATGGAACGCTTGACCGGATCATGTTACAGAAGTATTATGCATTATTCTTCGTCGATTTTCAGCAATGGTTTGAATATCGCAGAACAAAAATGCCTGTGCTGCCTGTTGCAGATGGTATGCTCAATAATAAGGTGATGCCTTCCCGTCTTATTTATCCTGTATCACAAAGAGTATATAATCCTTCTAATTACCAGAAAGCAGTTACAGATATGGGAGGAGACAATATCAATATAAAAGCCTGGTGGCAGAATTAAATCGACGTTCATTATCATCATAAGAACAATAGCAATGGAAAGAAGAAGTTTTTTGAGAAATTTTACGTTTGCCGGTGCATTGGTTGCAGTGCCTGCTGTTTCAACTTTAACTAAAACACCTAAGGATTCTTCTGGTATTACTGGTAAAGTGCATACTAATGGTAAAGGCATTGCACGTGTTGCTGTAACCGATGGACACAATATCGTATTAACAGATAATAGTGGCCGTTACGAGTTGCAACCCCATGATGATGCAGAATTTGTTTATATAACGTTGCCTCGTGGTTATAAAATACCAGAGCACAATGGCATCGCTCAATTTTATCATCCCCTGCAGGGTAATACAAACAATTTTGATTTTGCATTGGAGCCAATTGATGGCGATGATACGAATCACTGCTTTGTTGTTTGGGCTGATACTCAAATGATCTCTAAAGAAGATTGTGAGCAGTTAAAACGGGAATCAGTTCCGGATCTTGTAGCACTGACAAAAACATATCCTGCAGGTACGCTTTTCCATGGTATTGGCTGTGGTGATCTTGTGTGGGATAAGTTCGAACTTTTCCAGGATTATCGTGAAGCCGTTGGTGCAACAGGTATTCCTTTCTTGAATGTTATTGGTAACCATGATATGGATATTGATGCATTGGGTGATGATGGTTCTGACAAAACATTTAAGCAAGAGTTTGGCCCAACTTATTACTCATTCAATCGTGGAGCCATCCATTATATCGTTCTTGATGATGTATTTTTTGTGGGTACTGCGAAGAAATACATCGGCCATGTGAGTGAAGCACAATTGCATTGGCTTAAGAAAGACCTTGCTAATGTAGCACCGGGCAGTACCGTTGTGGTGAGTTTACATATTCCCACCAATACCGGTGCGGCAAGGCGCAATAAAAAAGAAGAAGAGATGGGTGGAACTGTTACCAATCGTAAACGTTTGTACGATATACTAAAGCCATACAAAGTTCACTTCATGTCAGGGCATACGCACTTTAATGAAAGCTGGGAAGAAGGAAACATGATGGAACACAATCATGGTACTGTATGTGGTGCCTGGTGGACAGGTCCGATATGTGGTGATGGTACACCTTCCGGTTATGGAGTGTATGAAGTAACAGGAAGCGACATCAAATGGTATTATAAGAGTACAGGCAAACCGCGTGAGCACCAGTTGCGATTATATGAGAAAGGAAGATTGAGATCTGCACCTGATGAGATATCAGCAAACGTGTGGAATTGGGATATCAGGTGGAAAGTTGAATGGTTCGAAGATGGTGTGGCAAAGGGGGAAATGGAACAGCGGGTAGCACCAGATCCATGGGCAGTTGAATTATATGAAGGACCGAAGCTTCCTAAAAAACACAAATTTGTAGAGCCAACGCTTTCGGATCATATGTTCTTTGCAAAGCCATCAGCCGAAGCGAAAAAGATTATGGTAGTGGCAACAGACAGGTTTGGAGTCCGGTATAGTGAAGAAATTATACTCAGCTGATGACAATGAGAAACCAATTAGATAAAAGCGGGCACCAAAAAGCTCGCTTTTTCTTTTGAACAAAATGGTCCAGGAATTTTTTGCGCAAATACAGTTGAGAAGATCGTTGTAGACCAATGGTAACTTCAATAGTACGATTATTAATATTAAGGTAATGTTGAGATAACATCCTGTTCTATTTCCTTTCCTTATTTGCAGCATGAAATTTATCTTCCTTTTTCGCAACAATCTTGTTTGGTGGGCAGCGATACTTATCCTGCTGGTGGTGATACTTGTCCGGCTCAGCAGGTTTTATTATTTTCTCCAGATTTCCCACTAACTATTGTCCTTATGAAAGTCATTTTCTTTGCGATATACAACCTGTTCATCACGCAGGAGGCAATACTTGGAAGATCTAAGGTTTACCGTCTTTTTACCAGCTCACTGGTGTTTATATCCTTGATACTATGCTTGTCTTATATCTGTGAACACTTATTTATCCCATAGTATGTACGCTGAATGTTTGCAACACCTGGAAAATATGGAAAGTCAACTAACTGCGATGCTTGAAGAAGCAACCCGCCAGGACGCAGTTGAAGCAATCGCCGAATGCAAACGGCAATTGAAGCAAATAGAAAACGAGATAAAACGACTCAAATCCAACTCCGAATACGCTGTGTGTAGAAGTCTCCAGAATCTAACCTGATAATTCAACTGTTTAACGATAATACACAAAGCAGTTCAATGGATTGAGTATGATGAAACCGATGTTAGACTCGCAATTCTCAAAAGTGTTGCTTGAGTAGTAAATGAGTCATTTATTCCGTGTCGATCATTAGTATAAAATGCCGGCAAGCTGTTTTGCGGACTGCACCAGAATCGAACCTATCACATAATATCACTTCTAATCACAAGATTAGGCGTATAGTCTTGTGACGACTCACGAATTACTCACGAGATATGGTGAATGCATTTGCGAAAATCCCCCGTTGCAAGTGAAAATCGGCAGGAGAGATTCTGATTAGCCTGCTCTTGTCGTGTACCCCGATAGAAACTGCGAGCCGGTTGGCAACCCCAAATTTATGGCACTGCCGGCGATTATTTGCCAGTTGAAAATGTCTACAGGGTTAATAATTCGTCGACTAATATTTTGTTCATGGGATAAAGGAGATATCCTCAATCTGCTCACAATCCTAGGCTGTTTAGCAACAACTAAATCAGAAACTTTTTTTAAAACAAATAAGTGACTATTTTGTAGTGAGTCCTTTTGAGTTGCCAAAGACTGAAATAATCTTAAACCCCGACAACTAATGATTGACAAGGATCAACTTCAGAAACTTTATACTTCATATGGATTTGACGTCGATAGATTCGATGAGAATCTGGCAGTATTTGCCTATAGACGTAGCAGATATTTTGGTGTTGATATAATTCTGTTTTCAGAAAATTCGGAATCCATTATAGCAGTTGAGAGTCTAAAAAAGCAGTATGCGGAAATAGGTTATGCCGTAAACCAAAAATCAATTTCGTCAAACGACGACGCAGAACTTGAATTGTTTAAGAGCTTTTTCGGTTTTGACTCTTCCATTCAGAGACTCAAGAGAAAATATAATGAATTCACTTCAAAACAAACAATGGCGTTGCTTGGAAACAGGTACGAATATGTTGAAGCTCCGTTTGATATTTATAATGAAGTCAATTCTTCTCAGAAGCTTTTTGAGCTTTTACTGTATAAATTAAAAAGCGATAATGCCGAGTTAATCATCATTGAAGCTGCGGCTGGGTATGGTAAAACTTGTACTGCATATGAGGTATTGAATTGCTTGGCTACAGAATCAAATAATCAGATCCCGATTTTTACAGAATTGTCGAGAAATCGAAGAGCTAAGATATTTCGGTACATTCTTCTTGACGAAATTGACACAGAGTTTTCTTCACTTAATTCTGAATTGGTAGTGAAGGAAATTAAAAATGGTAGGATACCAGTGATTGTGGACGGCTTTGACGAATTGCTGGATAAATCGACTATTGAGTCAACAGTTGTTTCCGACAGCTTTGAAGAAGTAGAGTCAATGCTGGATACAATTGGAAATCTTCTCCACCATAAATGCAAAGTCATACTTACAACTAGAAAAACCGCAATTTTTACTGGACCTGAGTTTGATACTTGGATTAACAAGTGGAGTGGGAGTTTTATGCTAACACGAATTGCATTAAAGGAGCCGAGAATCAAAGATTGGCTTGGACAAGAAAAATTCGAACTTGTAAAATCCAGAAATGTTCCTATTCGCTATGTTGCCAACCCTGTTATATTAACTTTTTTGAAAAATGTGGAATTTGAAAACTTTTCCTATTTGCTAGATAGTCCCGAAATATTGGTGCAACAATATTTCAGGAAAATGTTAGAACGAGAACAGGAACGGCAGAATTTACCAATGAGGGTTGAACATCAGCTCCAGGTTTTTAGGAATGTAGCACGCTCTTTCGTGGAATTTGATATCGTCTCAGAAGAAAAGGAATTCTTGAAAGAGATTATATATGATGAAAATAAGAGCCTTATTGAGGAGACCAGAAATCTTTATGGATCTGACAAGCCATCGGTAAAAAACCTTCTGGACACTTTATCAAATCACGCATTATTAGATCGAAAAGGTCGCGACCAAAATCAAGTAGGGTTTATCAATGATTTTGTTCTAGGTACTTTTGTCGGAGAGTTGCTTATAGAAAGCACACCTGAGACGGTGAGACAAACGTTTTCTCCCTATATGATTGAAACTGCCGTGACGGCTTACAGAGTACAAAGCCCAGGCAACAAATTGAAAATTTGGGAAAAGATCCAGGACTCTGTTGACAGGTTTTCTTCTGTGTCTGTATTCTCATTTGACATTTATCTAAGAGAAGCGGTAGTCAGAGAACATTCAGAGATATCTATTTACGATTTCACTTTTTTCAACATTCACTTCTCCGATAAGCCGATCATTTCATCAGTTTTTGTTAATTGCTATTTCCGAGGGTGCCAATTCACCATCGCATCGCTTCAAGGTGTAAGTTTTGTTGAGTGCATCTTCGATCGATGCACGGTAGTTGACAATCCTTTTCTTGATGATACTAGCGAAATTGCAACCATTAATTGTAAAGAAGTTTCATGTTCTGTGTTGGCGGATGGTGACCGCTCCTATGAACTAAGTAATCAGGATACGTTAAGTAAATTCGAAAAGCAGGTCTTGTCCAAACTATTTGATATTTCCTACAAAAAGGGGCATCATATAGTACAGCTTCAATCCTACTTTGACAAAACCGAAAGAAAAGCAGTTTTTAAGTCATTAAAGGCTTTAGAAGAAAAGGATCTCATAAGAGTACGAGGTATTCACGTGAATTTTGATATTAATAAAATCGCAAAGATCAAATCAATCCTAGGCAGAAATGACATATAAACAACGTGATTTGGAGCGAGTTTCAAGGCAAGTCACAGCCACGTTGGAACAAGAAATCGTAAAAGCAGGAATTTTTTACAGGATTTTCAGTCGTTGCAAAGCTTCTGATTCACTTAATAAGAAGCTAAATGCTAAGATGGAGGATGGAAGTCCAAAGTATAGCAAAGGAGTTAAATTATTGCGCGACATCATAGGAATTCGAATCAACTTATATTTCGTTGATGATCTGGAATTGCTCACTTACTATTTTAAGACCTTGTTTAAGGATCAATTCGTAGAGGAAACCATAGATGAAAATAACACGACAGAGTTTAAACCCACTAGAGTTAATATCGTTTTTAAAATCCCAGACATCTTTATCCCAGAATTCAAAGAGGTAATAGCGGATAACAGAGTCGACTCGACTTTTGAGCTTCAATTGAGAACTGTTTTTTCCGAGGGATGGCATGAAGTGGAGCATGACTTAAGATACAAATGCAAAAATGATTGGGATGAGTACGACGAACTCTCGAGGACATTTAATGGTGTTTTGGCTGCTTTGGAAACGCACGATTGGAGCATGATTCAGCTTTTTGAAAGGTTAAGTTATTTGCATTATAAGAATGAAAATCTAAGTGCAATGATTAGAACCAAGCTCAGGATTAGATTAACTGACATAAATGTTAGTTCACAATTATTGATGCAAATTGATGAAACTTTACAGAAAGAAATATTCAAATTAGATAGACGAACTATTATCAATTTGCTTCTAAATAACGAACCTTTTTTTCCGTTAACGATCGATAATGTGATTTTTATGATCAATTATTTCTTTCTGAAAAATGAAGGAATCATCTCAATTACACCGACCCTGTTAATTGAACAGTTCAAGAATTTTAATAGTCTTATGACAGGAGAAATGATTGGTCGTTACTAACTTTCCCCAATTTAGAGCTGAGTCTATCGTATATCTGGTTTTAGAGTTATTTAATTGTGCATGAGGTTTTTGACAACACTCAATTCGCTTACGAATCGTGAAATGCATTTTAAAAATTTTTACTCTCTTCTCACTGAAACCATTTTTGGTAGTTCTCTTTATTTTGGTGTTTGTTCCCCGCTGAACTTCTGGTACCACCCGGATTCGAACCTAGCACATGATTACTCTACTAATCACAAGATTATCTATAAGCTCTCGTGGAAACTCACGAATGACTCACGAATTCTCGTAATTATGGCTGTACAAAATCTCGTGATTTCACGAGAAATCAATAGGAGAGTGGTCCGTTGTGGACTCTGACCTATACTCTTTGGTCTTCGCAGCAAATCACTTATTACTTAACAGTAATTTCAGTGAACATCTGGAGAATTCATTTCTTGCCTTTGCTTATTGTCTTTCGAATTTATCTTGTACCGTTACGTGTCCTTCCCCAATTGTTCGTCACCGCCGAGGCCTTGATCTGCAACTGCATATTCGCTATGGAGTGGCAATACGCTTGGTATTCTATAAGTTCGTCATTTTGTCGTTTTGCCAGGATGTGTTGCCCTTCTCTAGGCACTTGATTTATAATCACTATACCTTACTGTGTTGATCGTTTTCATATTTAATTCATGCTACCATCTGCGTTTCCAATTCTTTTTCTTGGTGTGCAGCTGAGACAATGTTATTTTTTACATCCTCGAAGTGAAATTGTTTGATCAACTCACCATCAATGAATACTGTTTCTAATTGATCCTGGAATTCGAGCATCATATTTTCTGCAATGGTTTTGTAACCATCATTTGCCTTCACCAATTTCAGCCTTCCTGCTTTCGATCTTTTAAATGACTGTATGAGTGTTCCATGTTTGTCCAATTCTATCGGGTGCTTTTGTACATTTACTTTTGTGTCACCTAACTCTGCATAAGAGCATTTAAAGGCAAATTTTTGAGTGTCTCTGTCAACTTTTTGTAACAATGCTCCACCCATGCCAAGTAACAGATTCTCCGCGCTGATACCATTTACTTTTAGCACGGCGTAAATCATTCGAATACTGTCGATATTAATGCCGTCACCTTGCAACACTCTTACTTGAGTCGGTAGCACTTTGTATCCCTTTTCATTGATTGAATAGCCAAATTTGCTAAAAAGTATATCGAATACTTTCAGTAAAGTAAACACGGGATCGCCACTGTCAGGACGTATCACCAATGTTCCTTCTCTTGACAAAACGAGGTCTTTCAGATCTTCTCCCCAGTACTCACTGCATGCCTTAAATATATTATAAGAGTCAGACACGCAGGCTACGATACCTGTTGGAAAAGTCTTCAATACATGCTTAAAAATTTCAAGCTCTCCTTTTTCTCCTAACATTGTACAGATAGAGTGTTCTGTGGCTGGAACTGAGAGTCCATGTATCTTTTTAGCTTTATAATAGCTTTTTGCAAGTATAGAACCTGCGATATTATCACTGCCACTAAAATTCAGCAAATGTGCTGCACCTCCCAGACCTGCACTTTCTACGGAACTAACGCCACGAAACCCGAAATCGTTAAGCACAAAGTCAATGGAATTCTCCGACCTTTCTGAAGCAGTCTCTTTAAAATAGTATTCCACAATCTTCCGGATCTCATGACTAAGCGTTGCTGCAGTTGATGGATACCACACTTGCATTAGTAAAGTTTCTAAGAAGTTAGTTAGCCAGAAACATTCAGGATCAGTGTTCTCGATGGTCATCAGTACATTATTTACTGGTATGATCGATCCTTCGCTCACAGCTTTGATTTTTACAGGTAGGTATCCATTGTGTTTATTTAATATGTACTCAAACTTTGATCTGTCAAAAACATCTTTTCTGCCAAACACCTGCTCCATAACTGATTCAGCTTCCTCAATTTTTGCTTGAGTGATCACTTGTCCTTCTAGGTATTGCTTTAGAAAATACTGTAGACCAAAGAAAACCGTAGAATCAAATTGACCGCCCCTGCTTTCAAGGTATGAATACACTTTAGTGGTGCCGGGATAGTATAGTTTGTGGTGAGAATATTTGTATGCATCTGCAAGCAAGATGATGTTATGTTGTGTTTTCATCTACTTAATTTTTTGTGATTGTTTGGTAATTAGATAATGCATTGGACAAGAGTAGCCGTATCAAGAAATGATGTTCTTTCACTATCTTTTCTTCTTTTATCATCTGTTCAAGGTTTTGTACTTTGAACCACTGTACTTGTTCCAGGTCGTCAGCAGGAGAGGCATTGCCGTACATAAGGTCTGTTGCAAACAGTGTGGTCAATATTTTATCATCCTCGTGCCGATATCTCCAGTCGTCAATTTTTGCTGATCCGATGTACTGCATGTTACTTGTTTCTAATGAGCCGCATTCTTCCATCAATTCACGTTGAGCCGCATGCTCATAACTTTCATCAGTTGCATCCACAAAGCCACCAGGAAGTCTCCATTCATCTGTATTGGGTTTTCTACCCAAGAGTAATTCCGTTCTTTCACTACGAAACAACGCTACATCCACTGTGGGATAAACCTTTGTGTAAGTATTGTGAAATGCATAGTTGATGCCCAACCTGAAGTCAACAGATGAAAGCACTTTATCCGCCTGTTGATCTCTTATATCAGAGGCAGAATGCTGCCCCATTTCCGAAAACTCTTTAGTTATTAGCCTGCCGTGGTAGTAATCGATAAAACTCTGTCTGCCACCATAGAGTACAAATTGTTCTTTTGGAAAAGTGGAGTGGAGTAGGTAGTCAAGATTATGGCTCCAGGTTATATCCGATGGGTGGTCACTCAGTGGAAGTATGGTCAGCTCATTATCCCAAAGCTTGAGCATTTTTTCCCGTGTGTAGAAATCGAAGGGGTTTCGCTTGCTTCCTTTCAACGGACTAATGCCCAGCACTATTACAATTTTGTGATGCTTAGCTTTGATCTCATTGATCAGCATCTCATGACCTTTATGCAAATAAGGCGTTTGGAACCGGGCTACTATAACTGCTGTTGCATTCATTTTGCGTAATTAATACGCAAATATAGGATTAGTAACTTCATATTTCCAAATTTTGCGTAAAAAATACGCAAAATTAGGTTACACCTCGAAGTTCATCCCATCTTTAATCAATTGCTGATAGCGTTTCTTATTGAATTGATACATACGGCTGGGCCTGCCTTTTCCTTCTGGTTTGGCAAATTCTTCAGTTTCGTCCAGTATGCCTAGTGCGAGAAACTTCTTAGCGAAGTTCCTGCGATCTATCTCCCTGTCTAATACAGACATATATAACTTTTCAAGGTCCGCAAAAGGGAACTTTTTATCGAGTAGTTCGAAACCTATCGGTTGGTAACGCATTTTAGATCGAATGCGTTCAATTGCAGATTGTATGATCTGCTTATGATCGAAAGCAAGTTTTGGTAAGGCATGTATGTTAAACCAGGCTGCTTCCTCGGCATCCGTGCTGGCTTTTATTTCCTGGAACATACTGCTCTTAACTAAGGCAAAATAAGCAACAGATATCACCCGTTGTCTGGGATCCCTTTTTGGATCACCAAAGGTGTACAATTGTTCCAGGTAATTCACCTTGATCCCTGTTTCTTCTTCCAACTCACGCATTACGGCTTCTTCTAATGATTCTTCAGCTTTAATAAAACCCCCGGGTATGGCCCATTGATTCATAAAAGGCTCATATTTCCGGCGGATCAAGAGAACGCTAACACCCTCGTTTTTTTCATACCCAAAGACTATTGCATCTGTCGCTAATTTGATGTCTTGTTTATGTGCCATATTGCAAAATAACGGTTTGTATATTTACCGTTTCAACGAAGACAATGTATCTACTGATTCCGGGAAGACATCAACTTCTTACCCAATTTCAATACGACTACCTTCAATCGATTATTGATAACGTTCCAGGAGAGCTAACTGATGTGCATGGCAATTCATTAAAGATTAATGAGCCAATAGAAGCAGTTGTGTTTGCTGTCACCTCTTCTAATCATTCTAATACAAGAAGAAATCCGTTGCCTTTCTATTTAAGAGCTATTAGTATTGAGGCCTTTGGAAATGCACTGGATGTACCTGTATTTATTTATGGGATCGATGATGTCGGCTCACTCGATAGATTTGCAAGCTATACAATCAAAAAAATCAGACACGATAGCGAATTTCAATTAGACCTTAATTGTCAAAACACATTGGTTGTTTGTTCAACGTCAGTCATGAAAATGTACGAGGCAGAAGGATTTAGCATTTTGCCGGCAGAGTTGGATAATATGGAATTGTGGACATATCGAGCAGAAATGCCATGGGATATTGTCGAGTACATCGCTAAGACAGAACAGTGGAGAACAGATCCTTGGCTGCGACAGAAAATGCACCCGGCGTCATTTAAAGTTTGGAAGAAGTACAACTTGGGAAGTAAAGTACAGCTACTCTTCAAAGATCATATGATCGGTAGTGATGGTGATCTCACCACTACCAGGGATTACAACGTTTACGTTCGTCAAATGGATGAGATAGCGGAGATGAAGTACAGTGATACTGCAACATATGTACAACCCGGCAGGGTAGGAGACATTGGTTGTGCTGTAGGTTCCTGGATAAGATTGGCTAGCAGTGATGAACGTTTTCGTGAGTCTGATTTGTACGGTATTGAAGTCAGCCGCCACCTGTACGATATCTGTCAGCAGCGAAAACTCAATGGCGAATTCAGTAATCCATTTGTATTCTTCTCCCAGCGTAATGCAGTGACCGGGCTCGTGTTTGAGAAAGGTACAATGAATACCATTCACACTTCTTCTCTTACACACGAGATAGCTTCTTACGGAAGCATTGCCGATCTTCAAAAGTTTATAGGTAACCGCTTTCAAGAATTGATACCCGGCGGGGTTTGGATAAACCGGGATGTGGTAGGTCCTCCCGACAAAGAAAGAAAGGTGTTGATGTGGCTCAACAATACAGATGGAAAAGAAGATCTAACGCTTCACTCGTTTTCAAACAAACATGATTTGGCTTTACATCTTCATTCTCTTTCTACGAGGAGCAGGTTTTTTTGGTTTGCTAACGATTTCCGCAAAACAGAAGGATACAAACTGCAGTATCGAGTACACAATGTACAAAGAAGAGAGTTCATTGAACTGTCGTTACAAGATGCTGCTGAGTTCATGAGCCGTAAAGATTATACCGATAATTGGGAAAGCGAAATGCATGAAACTTTTTGTTTCTGGAATTTTGAAGAATGGCAGCAGCAGCTTGAAATAAGAGGTTTTAAGATCCATGCGGAAAGTAAAGCCTATACAAATGATTGGATTGTTAATGAACGCTTGAAAGGTAAGGTCCAGCTTTGGGAATATAAAGATGGAATTCTTGAAGAATTGCCATATCCTGTTACAACGATGATATTGATAGGCGTCAAACAATAAGGATCAAGCTGCTAAAAACATGTGTGTCTTATAGAGTGTACGAATACCTGCAAATAGCTGTTAAGTCCGATTTAAAACGGAAGAGTTCACGACATCTCGTGTGGACTCTGACCTCACCTGCAAAATTTTGCTAATCAGCAAAAATCATCGCCAGCAAATTTTTGGTGAAATAGGAGTGAAGGAGTTTTAGTGAGAGTTTATACCGTGCAAAAATTTTGTCAGCGCTACGAAAAATATGCAAAAACAGGTGGCGTAACACAATGGAATATCGTGATTTCACGCAAATTCTTGGGATAACACATCTTTCCACGAAACACTTCACCATAACTATGCAAAAGGTGTGATCTGCATAATTATGCAGAAGGGAAATAGGTTTTAGGTAATTTGTTTTCCTAAGCTGCTCTTCTGATTTAGGAACTCGCATGACGGTCATTTCCTATTGTGCATATATTCAAGCAAAAACTTTGTAAGGTCTACGAAAAGTATGCAAAAGATCAAACGACTACATATAGAGAAAGGCTCCTGAACCTGACCTCCTAATTATTTGAAATTCAGTACCCAAAATAGCCCCTGAATTTTGACTCACTCGATTACTCACCAGAATGGCAATTAGCGATCGCAAAGCTAATGTAGGAAAGTTTTTTAATCGTGCAAGTGCATTTTTGCACAAGCGAAACCGTGAATGATATCCAGCCAAAATAGCTGTGTGTGCGCATGTGTTACCGAAATAATTTTCTCAGCGACACACTTTGGCGTGGTCGCCTGCTACTTTCATTGAAAATTGATAACAATGAATGGAGAAACTAATAGCAACGCATTTCCGAAACATTTCGATTATGGTCTGTTTGAGACATCTTGTATATCATACATACAAGGTCCACAGCTTCATTTTCACTACCATAGTCAAATAGCGAATATCAAAAGAATGGAAGATGTGGATCTGGGGAAAGCAATTCAACAATTTCAAGTCCATTACAAGGCTGACATCAAAATGCAACATGGTAAACAGCTTTTCCGAAGTCATGATAAATACATCTGCAATGAAATAATCTACTTTATCATGAAGAATGGGATTACCGTTGGTGCAGAAGATAGTACGGTTGAAATATGTTACAACCCGCAATCTCTTTGCGAAGCAGAAAAAATCCTTGACTTTTTTGCAACGTATTCAATCAAAGAAAAGCAGGTGCCTTGTATTTACCTTGTTGTAAATAAATTCAACGGTTTAGGGTTGTCAAAGATCAGGTTGAAAAAGCCAAGACTTAATATTAAAACCCATTACAACGAAGACCTACAGCTAATTCATAAAAGTTTGCTCAAAAAACTTCGCAGTCGGGACAAGGGTGGTCTGATACTGCTTCATGGCAAACCAGGTACAGGCAAATCAACTTATATTAGATATCTCATTTCACTAATCAATAAGGAAGTAATATTTCTCTCACCTAAACTTGCCGGAAGTCTCGATTCACCGGGACTAATTCAATTATTGATAGACCATAGAAATGCTATATTTATCATTGAAGATGCAGAAGATCTGTTAGTATCTCGGGAAACTGCAGCTAACTCCAGCATCTCCATTCTTCTTAACATCACAGATGGGTTACTCAGTGAAGGGTTAGGAATACAGGTCATAGCTACTTTCAATACTAGTATTTCTAACATCGACAAAGCTTTGCTGCGTAAAGGAAGATTGCTGGCTATGTACGATTTCCAGGAACTTGAAATTGAAAAAGCGAAACTGCTGATGCAAAAACTAAACGGAAACCACCAAGAAGTAACTAAACCTATGGCATTAGCTGAAATCTATCACTTAAAACAGAGCAGTTTTGAGTTTAAAAAGAGAGAATTCCGATGGGATTTTTAAACTGGGCTAATTAGCCAGAATGTAGCATTTTCTAAAGTCCGTAACTTTAAGCCAATGCCAAAGCAAACTTATTTCACCCGATACTCCCTCATTTTAAAAAGGCTTGAAAGGGGTCCTGCAACATTCGAACAGTTATACCGATATTTGGAAAAGGAGTTTGACTTGATTGATCAGCCTTTCACATGGTCACGACGAACATTGCAGCGTGATATAAAAGATATTTACGAAAGTTTCCAGGTAGAAATTCTGAATGAACAAAAAGGTGACAGATGCTATGTCTTAGCCAGCAAACCGGAAAACCGGCAAATTTCTCAGCGTTTACTGGATGCCTGGGAATTGGTTCACATCCTCAAATCATCACAGAATTATTCAGATGCTGTAATGTTAGAAGAAAGAAAGCCTGATGGCTTACAGCATTTTCATGGGTTGTTATTTGCCATTCAGAATAAACGCATTACCAGTTTCACCCACATCAAGTATTATGATGATACGATAACTGAACGAAAAGTACATCCACTGGCATTAAAAGAATCATTAGGAAGATGGTACCTATTGGCGGTTGACACGCATGACGGAAAGCTAAAAACCTTTGGTCTTGACCGCATCAGGGATATTGATATCAGTAAAACAGCTTACCGTGATCAGTATGACTATGACGTAAAAAATCTTTTCAAACACTCATTTGGTATTATACAAGGAGATGGTAAACCCCAAAAGATCAGGTTGGCTTTCTCTGATGAGCAGGCTAATTATATCAGGAGTTTTCCCTTGCATCATTCCAAGGCAATATTCCACGAAAAGGAGGGCATTGTAGTAAAACTGGAAATGGTCATTACTCACGACCTGATCATGGAACTCATGAAGTACGGCCCTGAAGTAAATGTGCTACAGCCTTTATCGTTAAGAAAAAAAATAGCTGCACAGGCAAAGAAGGTGATGCAGTTATACACTTAATTATGAATTGCTGGATAATAAAAGTAAAATGGAACGAGAGGTCTTATGACTACTAATATTTTCGAAGCGTATGCTGATAGCCATGCTGATGGCGTTAATCGTTACATCAATGGACTTAGCCAGGTTTTATTAGCATATGCTCAAAACAAAATTGGCGATGATACTGAAGTACTGCAAACGCTATTCTCTGAATTTATTACACAATCACGGAATTATGAGCAACTTTCTCAGGACCATTCCATCGGGCTGAATATTTTTAAAATGTTGGGTGTATCGGAGGTTTTGCATAGTTACCTGATATCAGATCTTTTAGATCCTTTTGGAAGGCACGGGCAGAAAAGATTGTTTTTAGACCTTTTTTTACACCGACTGAAGATAGGCAGTTCCGTAACCGATAACTGGATAGTGACGGCGGAGACAGGTAGAATTGATATTTTGATCCGGCGGCAATCTCCGCCGACGGTGATCATAATAGAAAATAAATCAAATGGAGCCATAGATCAGCCGAATCAATTATACAGGTATTGGTACCAGCAAGTATATAATATAGAGGGTGAAGATGCTTATAAAAATCCCTCCAATAAAATCATATACCTGGCCCCGGACGATTGGAAAACTCCTGCTCCCGATTCTTTGCTTAAACCAAAACGTTGGCGAAACAATTTGCCTGACAGGGTGACAATTGAACCGATGATTTGGAATTACAGGAAAGAAGTGGTGGAGTGGTTGGAAGAAGCTTGCACTAAGATCAATGCTAACAATACAAGAATGTTACAATTCTTAAATCAATATATAGAATACTGGAAACAATAAATAACATACCATGCATGAAGAATTACTAAACAGATCCATAAGTCTGTTTGATACTTATGATAAGTGGAATGCCTTTTTAGATTTAGCAGACGCCCGTATTGAGCTTAAGAATTTTTTGTACCGGAAGGGAAAAGCTGAGATAACACAGTACTTCAATACAAAAGATTTAAAAGAGGGATGGTCTTTCACTTCCTGGAATAACTGGGATTACCAATGGTATCTTACTGAATTTGGTAAGGATTCACTTTGTATCTGGATGTATGGTAACCGGATCGGTTTATGGTGTAATGGGAATTTATTCGATTTGACGAAGGTCTCCACAATGTTATCTAACAGTAAATATTCAGTGTTATTATCACTCTTAAGAAATGACGAAACAGGTACCGGAGACTGGAAGGTGATAGAATATGGCAATTTTGTTTTCAGCAGCCCATTTGATGGCAAAATTGGCCCTGACCGGCTGGCCTGGTTTGTAGCCAATCATACAGCAGAATATATAAAGCAGCTGGCAGAGAAGGTGAATAGGTTTAGAGACCCTGAAATGACCAAGTTGTTACGTGAAATAAACGAACATTCAAAAAAGTAATGACGTAATAGATGATAAGGCGACCCATCTATTGAAACGTGGGGCTATTATTCTTTGAAATAATTTATAAACGTGGTATCTTCCACTTACTCAAACGAAGTGTACCCTATGACCCCAAAAGAACTCCTAAACTTCCTTGCAAATACTTCAGTTGGCTCTTCTGCTGTAAGAAACCAGGGCAGGGGTATCATAGATGTTATAAGAGATTGCATTAAGTATGAATTTGATTTTGATAAGTTCTTTTCAGCTTTAACCACCTGTGATGCCAGCTATCAACATTATCTCGACCGTTTTACTTCAGTTATGGCATGGCTGCCCGGGTTTGATGAGCATGACGAATTAAACGGTCATTATGTAACTTGGGGAACTGCCAGAAAGTGCATTAACCTCTTCATTCGTTCATGCGTATATAATAACCGTTTTTGTGAGACTTACGGTTTGCGGGTTAACGATTTCAATACAAAGAGCTATATGCAACGGCTGGAAATTCCTCTTGACAGTTATGCTGTGGCAGCGATCAAATTTTATTGTAACAAATTTGAACTTAATCATGATAAAAAACATGTAGATCATTTCAGTATCATCA
Organism: Chitinophagaceae bacterium; assembly: GCA_024508725.1. GTDB lineage: Bacteria > Bacteroidota > Bacteroidia > Chitinophagales > Chitinophagaceae > JAEZDC01. The sequence goes on from JANINS010000004.1 coordinate 160,847, forward strand.
GCCTTACGCCAGAACGTTCAAAAGAACTGCAACTTCTTGCTCATTGTATAAGCATTAAGATGGACATGTGCAGAATTGATCTTGATGTCATCTTTTATAAAAATGATAATCTCACTGACCAGAACTAAATTAAATCATGTACCTAATCAACAAACAAACCAATGCCATTGAGAACATTAAGGCAGTCACTTTTTCTGAATTAGGTTTTAGAGAAAGAGGGCATTTACAAGAGTGGCTGGCGGGGCATCCTGAGGCTTTGGGTGAAGAACTGCTGATCATTCAAAAGGAGTTCAGTGGTTTTAATGATACGAATGAAAGACTTGACCTGCTTGCATTGGATAAGAAAGGAAATATCGTGGTAATTGAAAACAAACTTGACGATACAGGAAGAGATGTAACATGGCAGGCATTGAAGTACGCATCGTATTGCTCAACATTAACAAAGGAACAAATACGTAATATTTATCAAGAATATCTTGATAGGAAAGGAACCGGTGACGAAGCTAGGACTAGGCTTTCCGAATTCTTTAGTAATACGGAGTATGATGAGTTGAGTTTAAACAGCAGGCAATCACAAAGAATAATGCTTGTTGCTGGAAGCTTTAGAAAAGAAGTAACATCTACGGTTCTATGGCTTCTGAATTATAAATTGAGAGTGCAATGTTTTAAGGCTACGCCTTACGCGTTAAATGATCAAGTTTTTTTGACAATAGAACAAATTATACCAACTAAAGATGCTGAAGATTATGTGATAAGTATGGCAGATAAGGCACAGGAAGATTTTCATACACAGGAGGAGCTAAAAGAAAGGCATCACATAAGATTAGCCTTTTGGAATATGTTGTTGCCTAAGATAAAAGGAAGGTCTCCGATATTTCAGAATACCAACCCCACTAAGGATCATTGGTTAAGTGCAGGGGGTACAGGAATAGCCGGCTTATCTTACGCGTTTGTAGTAACAAGATCGTATGTTTCGGTGGAGCTAACTATTGGTAAAGCTGAAACTGTTGAAAATAAGCAAGTATTTGATGAACTCATCAGGTTTAAAGATGAAATTACTGCTGCGTTCGGAGATGAGCTTTCGTGGGAAAGACTTGATAATCGAAAAATGTGTAGAGTAGCCTATTATAAAGAAGGAGTAAGCATCTTCGAAAAACAAGAATGGGAAAGTATGGCAGATTTTTTAATAATGAATATGATAAAACTTGAACAATGTTTCAGGGAGCCGCTGAAAAAAGTGAAGCAGCAACTGAATGTGCCGAGTGAAGTAATAATAGATTATGCCAAAGGTTAAAGACTTCTATAAACGTATTGAAATAATTGATGAGTGTTTTCGTCAAAAAGGAAAGAAATGGACTGTTGACAATCTGCTAGAGACTGTCAACGAGAAATTAAGAGATCGTCTGGAAGAAGGCATTAGCAAGAGAACATTACAGTATGCCTTAGACCATTTAATAAACGAAAAGCAAGCACCTGTAGGAAAGGAAACTATCGGCAGAGAGGTTTATTACTTCTATGAAGATGCCAATTATTCTATCAAGAACTTACCCCTTAATGATGAAGAGATCATCTTATTAAAAGATGCAGTCGACGTAATTAAGCAAATAGGCGGAATCTCTATCGCCAGCGAGCTGGTAGAAGTAGTTACTAAACTTGAGAATACAATTGGCAAAAAAGAAGCGGAACCAAAGTCTGTAGTTCAGTTTGAAAAACACACCCAAATCACTGGGCTAGAGTACCTGCATGATCTTCTAGTTGCGGTAAAACAGAAAATAGCCCTTAATGTGACCTATCAGCCGTTTGGAAAAGAACCTTACATTCAAGTGATACACCCATATCTTTTAAAAGAATACAGAAATAGGTGGTTCCTTATTGGTAGAAACGGCGGCTTTAATACACTCTGCAATCTAGCATTAGACCGTATAAAATCTATAAAAACCGCAAAGAATGATTTTCAGGAGAATGATTTGTTTGATCCTGACACATACTTCAACAGTATGATTGGAGTTTCGTTACCAATCAATGCTGAAGTGCAGCATATTATCATAAAAGTGAAAGGTTCTCTTTGCCCCTACATTCGCACTAAACCTATTCATACCTCGCAGAAACATGAACAAACACTTGAAGACGGAAGCGAATTGTTTACATTAAACGTCGTTGAGAATTATGAATTAAGATCTACACTTCTGAGTTATGGTAATGATCTTGAAGTATTGCAACCCCAAAGTTTAAGAGACGAGTTGAAGAAGATTTTCAAACACGGAGCAGACATGTATCATTAGCGTGCAAATACCTTGCACACAATGTAATGACATTTGGACCTTAATTGCATATATGAGCACAAACGTTCTGAAAACCGTCTTTAAGCCTGATATTAACTTTAAGGTTGAGCTTCTTTCTGATCAGGAACGAGCAACAATCATTCATTGTACTGTTTGACTGATACTTTGATAAGAATTTGGAAAAGCACATACCTGGTTCAGCAGGACGGAGAACAGAAAAAGCTGTTACTGGCATATAATATTCCAGAATATCCCTTTTGGAAATCTGTTGAACCTGGGCATGTCTTTACGCTTGTGTTTGAGGCTCTGGATAAAGCCTGCACCCTTTTCAATCTGGAAGAACAAATCTCGGAACCAGGTGGATTTATCGTTAAGAGAATAAAAAGGAACTCTACTGATGTATACCAACTTTTCATTTAGGGTGCAAATAGATTGCACAAGAGAATTTCATCTTTGACCAGTAAAAATTAATTTGCTATGACAGAAGTTATCTTATATCTCGTCTTTGCCTTCGTGGGTGCGTCAATTGCCTGGATAATTCGTAAACTCATATTTGAAAAAAACAGTGTCTCTATTACGGAGTTAGATCAAGTGAAACAACAACTGCAGGCAAAATCGTCAGCATTGGCTGTCGCTGAAAATCATGCGAATCTGTTGAAAGGAGAAAAGCAAGAAATGACAGTCGCCTTAAATGAAATGAATGAAAGACTAAAGGAAGCAACTAATAGCGTAACGGCTAAAGCCACTCAAATAGAGAATTTAGATTTGTTATTATCAGATACGAAAACTGCATTGAGCACAGTCAACACTGAAAGTGATCAGTTACGTAGACAATTAAGTGAAGCAAGAGAAATTATTGTCAATTTAAAAGCAGAAGCTGAGTTCAGGCAGGAAAAACTAGAAACTCAAAAAACAGAGATCGACAACCTCGGCAAGAAGTTCGAAGACAGCTTCAAGGTGCTGGCACAGCAAATTTTGGATGATAAAACGAAAACTTTTTCTGAGACACAGGAAAAGAACCTGAAAGGAATATTAGAGCCTTTGGAGAAGGAGATTAAAAGGTTTAAAGAAGACATCGAAACAAAGCAGAAGCATGAAAGCGAAGAAAGAGTTTCGCTGAAGGAACAGGTGAAGCAGATGACATCATTGAATCAAACACTCTCTGAACAAGCAAATAAACTTACCGAAACCTTAAGGCTGCAGGTTAAGCAACAAGGAGATTGGGGAGAATCAATACTGGAAGCCATACTTGAAAATTCGGGTCTTCAGAAAGATCTCCAATATTTCACGCAACATAGTGCCCGGAATAATGATGGTAAACTTATCAGACCTGATGTGGTGGTTAAATATCCAGACGATCGAAAGATCATTATCGATTCTAAGGTATCACTTACACATTATTATAACATGTGCAGTGCCGTAACGGAAGATGAACAAAAGGCGTGTCTAGCTCAGCTGATAGCCTCTATTCGCAGCCATATTGACGGGCTTAGCTACAAGAACTACGCTGATATCGCTCAGGCATTGGACTTTATCATCATGTTCGTGCCTGTTGAGCCTGCCTACATTGCAGCTATGCATGGCGATCCGGAGTTGTGGCAATACGCATATAAAAGAGGCATACTGCTAATAAGTCCTGCTAATTTGATCGCAACGCTGAAGTTGGTAAAAGACATGTGGCAGAAGGATGCAGTGGATAAGAATGCACAGGAAATATCGGAGAAAGCTGGAAAATTGTATGATAAGTTAGTTGGCTTTGTAGAAACTTTTGAAAAAGTAGGCACTCAGTTAGGGAAAGCGAGTGACTGCTGGGAGGATGCAAGAAAGCAGCTAACCTCAGGTAAAGGGAACTTAATCAGCCAGGCTGCTAGAATGAACGCCTTAAAGATTAACTCCAAAAAGGAACTTCCTGAGCAATTGATTAGTGAAGCGATACTGAATGATGATTTAATAATAGAACCGCCAATAGAAGAAACTCTGGAACAAGCATGACATTACACGAAGCAATAGAAGTCGTATTACGAGAAGCTCGACGTCCTTTGAAACCGTCGGAAATCGCAAATACAATTAATTCAAGAAGATTATACTTAAAGGGTGATAGTAGTGAAGTTGGAGCTAACCAAGTTTCTGCCAGAGTAGCTAAACACGCTGATTTATTTCGATTAACCCAACAGGGTGTCTCTCTTCATGATATTAGTCTTAAGCCTTACCGTGACTTCATGTTGAGATTAACGGATATCCTGCGAAAAAACCTTCCGGCCGATGCGATTATTATTAACGATCATGTAGCATCATTCATGACATTAATCTATCATCAAGGTCATGACACTCCGATATCTCCTAACGATATCTATTCACCGAAAGGGTTTATCATCTCTTTGTTTAGAACAGTCGAGAATAGAGATCCAAAACTGCTCAACCTTTTTGATGATACAGTTCATTTGGTATCGTCGATTTTATCCGAGTTCGAAACTGAACAGATTTTAAGATTAATTGCAAGCTACCGGTTTATCGAGCTGCCAAAACCTTCTCGAGAGGAGTTTAGCTCATTCTTTAATGATACGGTTAACTTTTTTAATTGGAGAAATAATTTCAAAGGAGGAGAATTATCAACTCCAACGATTTTATCAACTCTTATGGCGTCTTTATACCAGCTACCGCCAAATTCAACGGTATTTGATCCATTTGCTGGAAGAGCAAGCACTTTATTCGAACTCGTACAAAAGCATAGGGAGGATATCCAAGAAGTGGTAGCTGGAGATTTAGTTCATAGTTCAATTGTTTCCGGCTCCTTGAATTTATATAATTCGGGATTGCAGAACTTTCAGTATGAAAAATGTGATGCGTTTCTTGGGTGGAAGAGAAAGATAAATGCAGATCTTTTCATTTCTAATCCACCATTTGGAGGGAAATATAACTTCTATGATCATCATACTGAATGGCAATTTGAACCCACTACGGATAGCAGCTCTAATGTTATACAACTTGCATTATTTCATTTAGACCACAAAGGAAAAGCAGTACTAATTCTGCCGGAATCTTTTCTATTCAACAGTAATAAACCTGCAGTTGCTTTAAGAAAGCGTTTGATCGAAGACGATATTTTACATGGGCTTATCCTACTGCCTAAGAATTCATTCAAGCCTTTTACGTCAGCTAATGCAGTAGTCGTTCTTTTGGACAAGAGTAAAACAAGTAAGAGTACTGGGATTTACATTTATGATGCGTCTGATGTTGCTGTAGGCGACTTACAAAATGAAGTAGGTGATATTGCAAGTGCTTTCCATAGTGAGGTTTCCAAAAAAGATAAGGCACGTTGGGTGCGGAAAGAGGAATTTGAGAAAAACAGGTATGACTTTTCCGTCAAGCGTTATCTATTACAGGATTTGGAAGGAGCAGGATTTACTAAACTAAAAAATCTGATAGAGGAATACTTTATTGGAGCATATATACCCTCTGACAATCTTAATAGCGTCGAAGGTATTCCTTACATCCAAGTTGGAGATCTATCAGATAGAGAAGGCTTAGAAACTATAGCAAAGTCAAACATTAAGAGCTACATATCAGATATCGAGCTCGTGAACCCCTCAGTTAGAAGAGTTGAATCAGGATGTGTTTTGATTGCAAAAGTTGGTGCAAAACTTAAGCCTACTCTCTTTGATGAGAAATATACAGCAATACCAAGCTCAAATATTGTCGTTTTACGACCGAAATCAAATGTTATCTCTGCTGAATATTTGATTTCTCAGCTTCAAAGCGAGTATGTTCAACAACAAATTGATGTTATTAGAAGGTATAATACTATTCCAAGCTTCAATTTGAAAGATTTATTAGAGACTAAAATCAAGATACTGACCTATGTAGATCAGCAAAGGTATGTCGCCACTTACTATTCCAGAAAAGCCACTATAATTGAAAAAGCTGAAGCAAAAAGCAAAGACGATGAACTGTACAACCTGATATCGAGAATTAAACATGAGGTGAAGCAGCCTGTATCCTCAATTGGTATCGATATTTCAATTTTGCTAGATTATTTATTACAAAAACAAAATGAAAATGATACTATCTCTCTGCAAGATTATGCTATAGAACCGCTGCCGGGGCAGAATGACAAAGATTTGGAAGCTACAAAGGTCATCAATATCATAAACCGGATTAAAGCTTCAGTTGAAGATGCACAAGAAACCCTAACTAAAGCAGAAGAAACCCTTAATATCGGGAAAGGTGCTATCAAACTCCAGGGTGTAGAAATTAAACATTTTCTTGAGACTAAGATATTCCCGTTGTATGCTAATGCCAACTGCCTTCTTGAAGTTACAGGGAAAGAATATGTTGTATCAGGGGACGAATACCAATTGAAAGTTTTATTCAAGCATTTAATTGATAATGCTCTCAAATATGGATTTTTTAAAAGAACTAAGAAGGATGAGAATTTAATTAGAATAGAATTAAACAAAGATGTTCAGAGGAGTTTTGCCGAAATCATTGTAATGAACAACGGTGAACCATTTTCAAAGGGATTCAATAAAAAGATTTTTGAAACAAAGGGGTTGACCAATAACCGAGATAATGGTTCTGGCTTTGGCGGCTATCACATTAAACGAATTATAGAAAACCATAAAGGTGAATTTTATATAGCACCGGAAGAAGAAGTTCAGTTCAGTGAGTTCAAAGTGAAATTCAAAATTTATTTACACTTAAATCTCAAGTAATGAAACCGATCAATGTTCTTATGTATGAAGATAATGTTCCTTATAGCGAAAGCTTTAAATTGAAAGCGCAGCAGAAAAGGATTCTTGTCGAAATCACTAATAATGTAGATAATTTGCTCGAAGCACTGGAAGCGAATCCAAGAAAGCACAAATTTGTGGTGCTTGATGCCAGAGCTTATTTGCATGAGGGACAAACCCAGGGAACTGAATCGGAAGCAAATTTGCACAAAATATTTAAGCAAATTGATCGAATTGCAAAAGCCCAAGACAGAGTAATTCCATATTGTGTAAATACGGGTTTTGCCGAAATAAAACTTCAATATAACGAAGTACTGGAGTGTCCTATTTACGAAAAAGGACAAGAAGATGACCTCATTGAATTCATTTGGCAAACGTATAACGACACAGATGCAGCCAAACTCAGACAAGACTTCCCAGAGCCATTTGATTTCGCTGATAGCTATTTTGATGATGCTGATTTAGAAGTATTATCCCAGCTGCTGTATAAAAATGCCTTTAAGTCTGAAAAGATTGCTGACAGAATCGATAACCTTACTAGACTTCGACGTATAGTAGAGCACACCATGGATATTATTTATCATCATCACCTAAATCAACAATCTGGAATAATTCGCAATCGATCCTCAAGAGCCTCAGATATTACTAATTATTTAAAAGGATTAGGGGTTGTGCCTCCGCAGATTTCTGGTTCAATTTTTAATATTCTGAGTACAGCAAGTAGCTTTGGAAGCCATACACCAGAGCAGGCTGAACAAATTGAAGATTATCCGACAAGTAATTCGATTGTAAGTCTCACCTTTGGGCTGTTCGAAATTTTTATTTGGGCAAAAAAACTATTAAACTAACCCATGCTAACTCCCGATCTCCGCTCTGATATAGACAAAATTTGGAACGCCTTCTGGACTGGTGGTATTTCAAACCCGCTAGCTGTTATTGAACAGATCACTTACCTGTTGTTCATTAAACGGCTGGATGAGTTACAAATTCTGAAAGAGAAGCAAGCTACTTTATTAGGTGAAGCTATTGCAAAGCCTATTTATACTGAAGAACAAAAGCAATTACGCTGGAGCACCTTTAAAGATCTCGATCCTGAGAGCATGCACCGTATGTTCACGAAAGATGAAGGTGTATTCGATTTCATGAAGAACTATGGCAGCAAAGACAGTGCATTTGGCAAATTCATGAAAGGTGCTGTGTTCATGATACCTACACCAAGGTTATTAAGCAATGTTGTTGACATGATCAGCAACATTGATATGAAGGATAGAGACACCAAGGGTGATGTATATGAGTACCTGTTAAGCAAGATCGCTACTGCCGGACAAAATGGACAATTCCGTACTCCTCGTCATATCATCAAGATGATGGTGGAATTGATGCAACCAACACCGGATGATGTGATCTGTGACCCCTCTGCTGGAAGCTCAGGTTTTCTGGTTACCGCAGCAGAATACCTGAGAGAAAATCATAAGCAGGCATTCATGAAAGAAGAGTTCAATAACTATTTCTCTTCCGAAATGTTTATGGGTATGGAGTTCGACCCCACTATGATTCGCATTGGTGCGATGAACATGATCCTTCATGGTATTGAAAATCCTCAGTTAAAAGATGTAGATGCCTTGAGTGAAGCTAATAGCTCATTTACAGAGCAGGCAACACTTATTCTTGCCAATCCTCCATTTACCGGTAGCCTGGACAATGATGCCGTTGATGCTTCAATTTTGAAAACTGTATCGAGCAAGAAAACTGAACTGTTATTCCTTGCTTTAATTCTGAGAGGGTTGAAAAAAGGCGGAAGGGCTGCAGTGATCATACCGGACGGTGTGTTGTTTGGCAGCAGCAAAGCACATAAGCAGATAAGGCAGGAGATTATTGATAAACATAAACTGGAAGCAGTGATCTCAATGCCAAGCGGTGTGTTTAAGCCTTATGCTGGTGTAAGTACCGGTATTCTCATCTTCACCAAAACAACTACTGGTGGCACAGACAAGGTTTGGTTTTATGATATGAAAGCTGATGGATTAAGTCTGGATGATAAACGTACCGAACTGGTGAAAACCGGACCAAACGAAACAATGAAATTTCCGGAAGATTTCGCAGACATAAAGGATATTATAGGTAGATATAAAAAGCTTTCAGCAGAAGCAAATCGAACCAGAACAGAACAGAGTTTCTTTGTGCCAGTTGATGAGATAAGAAGTAATGGCTATGATCTAAGCATAAATCGATATAAAGAAGTGGTATACGAAGAAAAGAAGTATGATAAACCTGAGGTAATTATTTCGCAGATAAAAGAATTGGATAAGGAAAGAATTTCTGCACTAACTGAATTAGAAGGATTACTCAAAAATTAAAGTAATGACAATTCCGACCCTTGAAGAATTCGATAGAGCCTTGCATGATATTTCTCAAGAGGTGCATCAAGTTGCTTCAGCAATTTATAATAAAGCTAAGGAAGAAGGTAAGATTGCATTAAACGGGGATCTGAATGATGCTTGCAGTATTGGTTCAACTATTATGTATTTGGACATGCGTAAAAAACTTTACAAGTTCTTCAGTAGTATACAAGGAAATTCTGGTAAGGGATATGTGATCTTCGTTCATGATAATCAGGTAAGCATAGCATTAGAAAAAGTTAGCGGAAGCCAATCTTATGAAATACGCAACGCTGGATATGAGATGCTTGCGCAGAGATTGAAGCAGAAGTTTGGTTGGGAAATTTATTGTGATGTAAGAATTGATTAATGTCTAACTATTTAAAATGAAAGATTGGCAAAAAATTGCTTTAGGAGAATTAGTTACAATCACAAAGGGTAAAAAGCATGTTGAAACTGATGATGTTTCTGCATTTCGCTATTTGCAAATAGAGGATCTGAATGGTCATTACACAACGAAGTATACAAAAGAAACAGGAACTCATGTTCATGAGAAAGATATAGTGATTGTGTGGGATGGTGCAAATGCCGGAAAAGTTGGATGCGGATTTGCGGGAGTTATTGGTAGCACTTTAGCAAGACTTTCATTCAAAGAAGAGAAAATTGAAACCAGATTTGTCAAGCGTTATCTCGACTATCAATTTGAGTTTATTAAGTCTCAAAGAACAGGTGCGACAATTCCTCACGTCTCCTCAGATGCATTAAAGAAATTGATTGTACCACTTCCTGCTTTTTCGATACAACAAAAAATAGCTGCTATTCTCGACAAAGCAGATGAGCTTCGTCAAAAAGATCAACAGCTACTTACCAAGTATGATGAATTGCTGCAAAGCATCTTTTACCAGATGTTTGGTGATCCAGTGAAGAATGAAAAAAGATGGACCAAGGTTAAACTTGAAACCATTTGTGATGTAGGATCGAGCAGAAGAGTATTTGTAGAAGAATTAGTTGAAACGGGAATTCCATTTTATCGAGGTACAGAAATTGGAGTATTAGGTTTAGGTGAGAATATCACCCCAACATTATTTATAACAAAAGAACATTATGAAAGCTTAAAAAAAGAGACTGGAGTTCCTCAAATTGGAGACTTGCTACTCCCTTCAATTTGTCCTGATGGAAGAATTTATGAGGTATCAGATACTACTCCTTTTTATTTCAAAGATGGTCGAGTCTTATGGATAAAGGTTAATAAAACAAAGATCAATAGCACTTTCCTAAAAATATTGCTGAAACAAATCTTTTATTTAGACTATTCTAAAATTGCATCTGGAACCACTTTTTCCGAGTTGAAAATTTTTGAGCTAAAAAAGCTTCAAACACCTCTTCCTCCATTTGAATTACAAAATAAATTCGGCTGCATCGCTCAAAATCTTCTAGCTCAAAAGGAAATCATGCGGCGTGAAAATCAAGCGAGTGAACAGTTGTTTCAGTCTCTTCTGCAAAAAGCCTTCAAAGGAGAACTCGTAAGTTAGTGTGCAAATAGGCTGCACTTTACGGAAATAAGTTTGTTGCTCATTAAACATTATAACATGAGCAACAAACACCAGGTACATAATCTTATCATTTTAGATGAAAGCGGTTCAATGGAGAGCATTAAGCCCGCTACCATACAAGGCTTCAACGAGATCGTTCAAACCATCAAAGGCGTAGAACAACAATTTCCCGAACAACAACATTTCATTTCACTGATTAGCTTTAATGGTCTGAGCAGGAAAACTCATTTATGGAGGCAGCCTGTCAGTTCACTAAATGCCCTGACTGCTGATACTTATAAGCCGGATGCCAGCACTCCTTTGTTTGATGCTATGGGCACGAGCCTGGGCAGGCTTTCAGCAGAACTGGATGGAGAGGCAGATTATAATGTACTCGTTACCATTCTTACGGATGGTGAAGAGAATGCTTCAGTAGAGTTCACTGGTTTAGCGGTAAAGAACCTGGTAGAGAAGCTGAAAGCTAATCGGTGGACATTTACCTATATTGGCACGGACCACGACGTAGAGAAGATTGCGTTATCCCTTTCTATCACCAATGTTTTAAGATTTGAGAAGAATGCAGACTCGATGAAAAGCATGTTTCTCAATGAGAGTATCGCCAGGACTGCTTACAGTAAGAAAATCAGGGATAAAGAAGACACTTCGGATAACTTCTATAAGCAGTAAGTTTCTTATATTAGTCATGGGAACGTACCCTAACCAATAAGAAATGCCCGCCATTTAATGAATAGCAACTTCTCATTTTTACAACAAGAATTCAACGAGATGTACGATACTGCTTATCGGGCAGAGCAGTATGTGTACAGCGATCCTGTGTCTTGTGCCATTCATTGCAGAAGAAGCCTGGAGCAATTTGTAAAATGGTTGTATGAGAACGATTCTGACCTGGAGAAACCTGTAGATACTACGCTGAATTCCTTATTACATGAACCAAGTTTTCAAAAGCTGCTTCCCTTTACGCTGTTTCGGCAGGTGAACCTGCTAAGAAAGATTGGAAATGTTGCCGTTCACACTACGAAGAACATTAGCGAAAGAGAGGCATTATCAGTAGTCAAAATACTGCATGATTTTGCATTATGGGTGGTCAGGTTATACAGCAAAGCCCAAACTCCGGTTCATACTTTCAACGAAGCCGTTATTCCTACTGAGAGAATAGTGGCAATGAAATTTCAGAAACAAACCAGACCTGAAATTTTTGAGGGACTTGTTAATTACAGCCTGGCTTCAGAGCCATCTGTTCATTTGGAAGAAACACATTCTAAGCTTTACAAAGAGATTAAAGAAGCCAATCTTCAGAACCTCGAAGTCCAGCAGCCTCCATCCAGCTTAACCGAAGCAGAAACAAGGAGAATATACATAGATGCTATGCTGAAAGAAGCTGGCTGGGATCTTACTCAACCTAATGTAATTGAATTTGAACTTCAGCATATAAGTGATCCTGACAGTAGTCGCTATGCAGATTATGTGCTTTGGGGAGATAATGGAAAGCCTTTGGCAGTTGTTGAAGCCAAGAAAACCCTGGTGGATGCCTACAAAGGAAAAAGGCAGGCTGAGGTATATGCCGATTGCCTGGAGAAAATGTTTGGTCAGCGTCCGATTATCTTCTTCACCAATGGATATGAAACACAAATATGGGATGATACTTTTTATCCATACAGGCAGGTAGAAGGATTCTATTCAAAAGAAGAGTTAGAACTGCTAATTAACCGGAGAACTTTACGAAAGTCGTTAAGCAGTCATCCAATTAACACCGACATAGCTGACAGATATTACCAGGCTGAAGCGATCAAAAGAGTAGCAGAAGATATAGAAGCAGGAAGAAGAGGTGCTTTATTAGTCATGGCTACAGGTAGCGGAAAAACAAGAACCGCAGCTGCAATAGTTGACCTGCTCACCAGTTGTAACTGGGCAAAGCGAATTTTATTTTTAGCTGATCGAAATGCACTTGTGACGCAAGCAAAAAATGCATTTAATACTTATCTGCCAAACCTTACTTCAATTGATTTGACGAACGAAGACGCAGATACATCAAGCCGGATCATCTTCAGCACCTACCCTACAATGATGAACCGGATCGATAATACCAAAGTAGAGGGAAGACGCTACTTTGGTATTGGGCATTTTGACCTGGTGATCATTGATGAGGCACACAGGAGTATATACCAGAAATACAAGGCACTGTTCCAATATTTTGATGCATTATTCATTGGTTTAACAGCAACCCCTAAAGCTGAGACACATAAAGACACTTATGAGCTTTTTGGTCGTGAGATGCATAATCCAACTTACGCATATGAGTTGGATAAGGCTGTGAATGATCAGTATTTAAGACCTCCGAAGGCTATTCCTGTACCAATGAAGTTTCCAAGAGAAGGCATCCGATACGACGATCTTTCTGAACAGGAAAAAGAAGAGTACGAAAAGGAATTCCTTGAAAACTTTGGAGCAGTACCTGATGAAGTATCAAGCACTGCAATCAATACCTGGTTATTTAATGAAGATACTGTGAACAAGGTATTGGAGCTGTTAATGCAGAAAGCACTTCGGATTGAAGGTGGAGATAAATTGGGTAAGACAATCATTTTTGCGAAGAACCACGAGCATGCTGTCTTCATCGAGAAGTGCTTCGACAAACTATTCCCAAAGTATGCAGGTAAGATGCTGAAGGTGATTGACAACTACTCTTATGATGCTCAATCAATGATTTATGAGTTTTCTGATCCTGAAAAAACTGAGTTCCAAATTGCTGTTTCTGTAGATATGCTGGATACGGGTATCGATATTCCCGAAATACTGAACCTCGTTGTTTTCAAACCAGTCAGATCAAAAGCCAAGTGGTGGCAGATGATTGGTAGAGGTACAAGGCTGCGGAAGGATCTTTTTGGTCCCGGATTGGACAAAGAGTTCTTTTACCTGTTTGACATATGTGGCAATATTGAATTTTTTAAGAGTGATATAAAAGAAACTGAACCTGGTTTAAGAGGTACTTTAAGTGAACAGATATTTAAGGTAAAATTGAATCTTGCTTTCCTGTTGCAGCAAAGCCCTTCAGAAGAAAATAAGGAATTGCAGCACCAGTTAATTCATGAATTGCACAGTATAGTGGCTGGGTTTTCAGCTGATGATTTCAGAGTTCGAATGAAGTTACAATGTGTGGATAAGTACAAGGACTTACAACAATGGAATGCACTTTCGCAACTAGAAGTAATAGAAATCGATCAGCATCTGGCTCCGCTATATTTAGATGAAGATTCAAATGAGTCTGCAAGAAGGTTTGATTTGATGATGCTGAATTGCATGATTGCAAAACTTGAGCAGATGCCAAGAGAGCAGTTATATAGAATGCAGGTGCAGGATACTGTAAGAGGGCTGCTGAAAAAAATGGGTATTCCTGCAGTAAAGGCTAAGGAAAACCTGATAAAGTATGTTTTAGAAGATGAATTCTGGCAGCAAGCTGACATTGCCGGGCTTAATACTACAAGATTGGATTTGCGTGATCTGGTACAATACATAGATCCCAGCAGAAGAAAAAACCTATATACAAACTTCGAAGATGAGATAGGTGAAATCCAGGTACAAGAGATGATTGCAACTTATCAGGAACTCGGTAGTTATAAAAGAAGAGTAGAAAAATTCATTAGAGAAAACAGGAACCACATCACCATCCACAGAATTTGCAATAATCAGCCGATCACAAAAGAAGAACTAACTGAACTTGAGAAACTCCTATTTTCTATTGATACCTCTATTACCCAAGAGGCATTTGATAATGTGATCGGTCGGCAGCCATTAGCCAAGTTTGTCCGTTCAATTTTAGGCTTAGAAGTGAATGCAGCCAAAGCTGCATTTGCTGCATTTCTACAAACTGAAAGATTGAACGCTACGCAACTACACTTCATCAACACCATTATAGATTATCTCACCGTAAATGGCACAATAGATAAAAAGATGCTGTTCAGTAAGCCGTTCACTGATATTAATGACCAGGGATTGGCTGGAGTATTTGATATGGAAACAGCCGGAACGATTGTGAGGATTATTGATGAGATCAATGGGAATGTGGTGGAGGTGGGGTAGGTGCAAATAGGTTGCATTAAAACATCTGATTTTTGTAAAGTTCTTTGAAGCTCGCTTACATTATTGATTTGTGCCAACTGGGAACTTCTTAGAAGTTTCAGAGCGGTTGGTGTTCCATCTAACGATGGGATGAAGGTTTCGGTTGTAATCTGTCTGTGGCACTGCTGTGAAGCTTTCTACGGACAACTCATCCTAAACCCCTTCTTATGGAGTAGATATATATTCTTCTTCAACCCCTTCTTTAGATTTTATTTTTTATTATACGGGATTCATATACAAAGAATAAAAAGCGGGCTTCAGAACTTATTAAATTATGCTGCTTCAACAGGAACATATCGAACTTTTCAGAGAAGCCTTCAGTAGAATGGAGACAAGGGAAGACTTATTGGTTGTTATGAATGAAGCTAAAAAAATTATCTATGGGGAAAAAGCTGTTCCATTTGAATTAAAGCAGCTTACCTGGTATAGCAACCCCGCACACTTTCAAAATAAGGTTAACCAAGAAAGTACTTCTGCTGACTCACTTTCAGTAGAAAATATGACCCTTATACGCAAACCAGATTCTCGCTTTGTATATGGCAATCGAAGGATTTTTGTACGTTATGAAGAATTTTTTATAAGAAAGAAATCAGGTGACAAAAGGCTCATATCCAGTCCTGTGAAAGGTCTCAAGCTATTGCAAAAAGCCCTTGCACTTGTGTTACAATGTGTTTATGAACCTCAAGAAGCTGTAATGGGTTTTGTACCAGGGAAATCAATCGTTGATAACGCAAGGCTACACGAAGGGAATAAATATGTTTATAATATTGATCTCAAAGACTTTTTTGGTTCAATTGACCAGGCCAGAGTATGGAAGTGTCTTCAATTAAAGCCATTCAATTTGAGCAATGGCGACTCAGCAACTCAACAAAAAGACCCTACGCTTGAAACAGGTGTTAGGCAGTTCGTAACGGAATTCAATGAAGTAATTTATTATAAGATCAGTAATAACGTTTTATCTCTCATAGTTGATAAACAGGGCCATTACAAAACTTATTATAACAGGATAACGAGCCACCTTGAAAAGCCTGTATCAAATGACAGCGACCGACCCCATTTACTGCAGTGGTTGAAACAGCAGCAGGAATTCAGAAAGAAAGCTAACGAGATCGTTTTTGAGGACGCTCGTAAATACATTTTTTCCGCAGACAATGTTGTTAAGCTAAGGCGCTTGTTTTCTTCACGTTTAAGTTTGGCTAACATTATAGCAGCGTTGTGTTGCACTGAGATCGAAGTTGAAAGATTAAATGAGCATAATGACTGGGTGAAGGTGAAACGAAACGTGCTACCACAGGGAGCGCCAACTTCACCTATTATCACCAACATCGTTTGCCAGCGATTAGACTTCATATTGACTGGTGTTGCTAAAAGGTTTGGCTTAAAGTACAGTCGTTACGCTGACGACATTACGTTTAGCTCCATGCATAATGTTTACCAGCCCGGAAGCGAATTTCTTTTGGAGTTACACAGGGTAATAAAAGAACAAGGGTTTCATATTAAAGAAAGCAAAACACGACTACAGAAAGAGGGCTACAGAAAAGAAGTGACTGGCCTAGTGGTGAATGCTACAGCAAATGTGCGCAAGCGTTATATTAAACAGCTACGGATGTGGTTGTATTACTGGGAAAGGTATGGTTACGACAGGGCATATTCTTTTTTTCTTCAACAGTATGTATCTGATAAAGGGCATATAAAAAAGGGTAAGCCTGATATGGCTAACGTGATACAAGGGAAGCTAGATTATTTGAAGATGGTAAAGGGAAACAGTAGGCAATATTTAGAACTTAAAAAGAGATATACGTATCTTACGGGAAAGGTGGTTGATTCGGTGGATAGATCCAACTATTTAAATGAGGTTATTGATGTCTTTGGAAATAAAGGTTTAGTAAAAGCCATGCAATATTATAACCCTGTGAAATGAGCTATAAAAAAGAACACTTATTAAAGCTATTAAACTTAATTGAAGAAGTTGCAAGTCAACCTGAAAGTAAATGGTTTAAGGATAAGCTTTTTCAGCTCTGTAATGACCAACTATCCTCAGCTACTGAGGCTTCTTTGGTTGAACGGAAAATAAATGCTATTCATGATTATTTAGCAATCGATATCTCTAAACTAATAGATTATTCCGCATTTGAGGAGCCATCCAGAGAGCAATTATTTAGAGATTGTTTAGAAATGATAAGACATCAAAAAGGCACGCCCAATCATAAGATAGACTTTGGTGAATTTTGTAGATATGCTCATTTGCAGGCCGAAGAAATGATCAATTATTATTTGAACAAAGTCAGCGATGGGATGGTACATAAAGTTGATCAGTATGTGCAGCAAAACTGTGCTAGTTATAATCCCAGAACTAAGCCTACTTTAATACATCATATTGGGTACACTTATAAACTCAATTCATTAAAAAGGGATCTGGATATTAAAACGACAACTGTGGATATGCTTTGGTTTTTGAATGATTTTAGAAATGAGTTAAGTCATAGAAATAGCTTTACTAACAGTAACGAGGATAAGTGTTTGGTTTCTTTTGAGAAGGCTGGTTTTGTATCTGCTTCAATTAATATAAAAACATTGTCGGGTCAGGAAAAAGACCTCTATAATAAAGGTAGCTATATTCTAAAAAAAAGAAAAGCTGATTACTCTTCCGTTTATACAAACCTTGAACAGTTAAAAAAAGCAGTGGTATCCAACTTGTTTGCGGGAAAAAAGATTGTTGACCAAACGGTAACTATAGGCAAAGCGAATCCTGGATTGGAAGCCTTAAAGGAGAAAATGAAAAGTGAAGGATTATAAATAATTCAAATGGCAATTTTTGAACATTTTAATGAGTTAAAGTTGACTGCTGATCAGAAGGGTGCTTTGACAGCTTTGGACAACTTTTTGGATAATGACTCACAAATTTTTCTTCTCAAAGGATACGCCGGAAGCGGTAAAACAACAATTCTAAGGGGCTTTCTAGAATATCTTACTTCAATAAAGACTGAGTATGTTTTAATGGCTCCAACAGGAAGAGCTGCCAAAGTGTTGCGGGAGCGGACCGGCAAGGATGCTTTCACTATTCATAAATCAATATACAGTTTTGATGAACTGGTTGAATTAGAAAATGGAGATTCATTTCGCTATTATTATAAGCTCAGGAATAATTCAGAAGTTGCACACAGGATATTCATTGTGGATGAATCGTCTATGATATCCGATATGGAAAGTAAGGGAGAGTTCTTCCAGTTTGGCACAGGATGTTTATTGTCTGACCTAATTGAGTTCAGCAGGGTGCAACATCCTGGTGCCGCCACAAAGATCATCTTTGTTGGTGACCCCTGCCAGTTACCTCCAGTGAATGACAGTAGTTCAAAAGCTTTCGATAAGAATTATTTGCACTCAAGGTTTGGGGTCTCAGTAGAAGAAACAGAAATGAAAGAAGTGTACCGCTATGGATCTGCAAGTGGCATAGCTAAGGCTGCCATGAAGATCAGGAGATCTATGTCCTCCGGTTATTTCAATGATTTTGACCTTCGGCAAAATGATGTTGATATTTTCAATCCAACTCATTCAACATTTCTTAACCAATACGATAGTATCGATGGAAGCAAGATCATTGTCGCATATAAAAACAAGACCTGTCTTGACCTGAACCAGGATATACGGAAAAGGAAGTATGGAACAAGAAATCTACCGGTACAGAAAGGTGACATAGTTATTATGGGAGGTAATAACTATAGGAAAGGAATTTACAATGGCGAGTTTGCAGTTGTAAATGAAGTTTCGCCTAACAACGAATTAAGAACCATTTATTTAAAGGGGCAGCAACCTGTAACGCTTACATGGAGAACTATTGATCTAGTATTCCCCTCTGCTGGAGGGGAACATAAAGTAGTTGATGGAAAGATCATAGAAAATTTCCTGTATGGTGACAATTATTTGAAGCCGGAAGAAATGCAGGCGTTATACGTTGATTTTTTACAACGTCATCCTCGTCTTAAAAAAGGAACCGATGAATTCAAGGAAACTATTATAGATGATGAATACTTTAATTGTTTAATGATCAAATATGGTTATGCTGTAACCTGCCATAAAGCACAGGGTGGGGAATGGGACACGGTGTTCACTGTGTGGGATCATGATAACCGGGAGAATTTTAATTATTTAACTGATGAGCAGGCTACGGCAGGAAAGACAAATGATAGATTTTATCGTTGGGCTTACACTGCAGTCACAAGGGCTTCAAAAAAGTTATATGCTATCAATCCACCGCATTTTACGTCTTTCAGTAAGATGCGTTTTATTGATCCCGAAGTCTCGCAATCGTTACATCAATTGGAAGGGGTAGATCCGATATCTGAAGAGGTTGTATTAGATAATATGTTGAGTGAAGCAATGGAGAATTTGCAGCTGTCAGAGCAGCCTATCCAAATCCAGGATCACTTTATTAACGTTCGTCATGCCGTTGCAAAGCAGCACATCAATGTAATTGGATGGGAGAAAAGAAACTATGAGATATGGTATCACTTTTTGCGAGAAGAAAAGAAAGCCGTTCTAAAAACCTGGATCAATGGTAATCTCCAGTTTAACGGCAGGTATATGATACAACCGGTTAAGGGTAGTAATGATGCTCTGGCAAAGGAACTGGAGATTATGCTCTCAAAACTGCCTAAGGTTATTGTGAAACGTAATACAGAGAAGCCGGTGCA
The DNA here is from genome assembly GCA_024508725.1 of Chitinophagaceae bacterium. Lineage (GTDB taxonomy): Bacteria > Bacteroidota > Bacteroidia > Chitinophagales > Chitinophagaceae > JAEZDC01. Next base: position 180,597 of record JANINS010000004.1, read on the forward strand.
ACAGGCTATAGAATTTGATGCGGAAGTAGAAGAAAGGTTGCCATTTACAAGAACATTGTTTGATAGTTTACAAGGGTTGATGATTGAAGCTGGAATTTCGATCGATAAAGTAGAACACTACCCACACAGAGAACGGTACCTATTCTCTAAAGCAAGTGATAAAACAGTTATAGATTTTGAGTATGATGGAAAGGGATTTTTCGGCCGTGTTCTGCCAGTTCAAAGCCAAACAAACAATATTGCTTTACTGCTTCACCTTAAGGACTTCCTGATTAAACTAAACGAATGATCATGCCTGCTAATGAGATAAAGGATCTAAGACGTGCCGGGAACACTGATGAGGCTTATGCAATGGCGAAGGCAGAGCTGGATGCAGATCCAAATAATATTTGGACTAAGAGAAATATTAGCTGGGTATTATATGATTATGTAAAACAAAATGCTGATGCTATTCATTATGATAATTTTATAACCAGGCTTAGGGAAATAGCATCATTACAATTGCCCCCGGATGAAAAGATGTTGTTTGATAATCTTGCCTGGCAAATTGGTAAAGTGATCTTTGCTCTCAGTAAAGATGAACATTTGGACAGGGCGAAGCCACTTGAGCTTTTCAGGCTGGTGAATTCGTTCAGTTTCACAAAACCTTCAGAAGCATATAGCTTTTTAGGCAAGGCGTTGCATAAGATCTTTAAGCTTTCCGACATGTATATACCTGTTATTGATTGGTGGGGCCTAGATCATATAACAGAAGATGACTTTGCCAAAGAAAGACTTCCGAATGGAAAGGAATATATGTCCTTTGCTGAACAGGTATATATTGCCTATGCTAAGCATTTGTTGCCAAAAATTCTCCCTACCGGTGAAAAGATCTTTGATAAGGATAAAGTGAATGCTTTTCTACTTGTATTGGAAAATTTATTAGAAGTACATCCAGACCTTCAATACCCTTCTTATTATAAAGCCAAATTATTACTGGCGTTGGGTAGCAATGAGAATGCACTTTCAGCTATTCTTCCCTTTGCTAAAAGAAAGCGTAATGATTTTTGGGTGTGGGATGTATTGAGTGAAGCGTTTCCTCACGACGAACATAAACGAATTGCTTGCTTATGTCGGGCTTTGCTTTGCAGAACAACAGATGACTTCCTGATCAATATACGTCAGAAGCTTGCTGCATGGTTAATTGAAAAGCAAAGGTGGGATGAGGCAAGAACAGAGATTGAATTATTAACCACAGCAAGAACAGCCCAGGGATGGCCAATACCATCTTTAGTACAAACCTGGATGGCTCAACCTGCATATATAAATGCTTTAAAGAAACAGTCCAACCAAAAGTTTTATAAGGACAAAGCACCAGAGGCAGAAAAATTACTATACAGTGATATACCGGAAGAGGCTGTCCTTATTGAATTCGTTAATACTGATAAAAAAATTGCCAATTTTATTGCATCTGATTCCAGGTTTGGTTTCTTTAAATATGAACGCTTCGTTGATAAACTGGAAGTGGGCGATACAATGAAAGTTCGTTTTGAGAGCGGGAATAATGAAGGTGCTTATCGGTTGATCACAGCAGAACTGACTGAGGTGCAGGCAATGAAAGATAAATACATGAAAGTGATAGAAGGGAATATAAAAGTTCCTTCGGGTAAAGCTTTTGGTTTTGTTGAAGATGTATTTATACCTCCGGCATTAATTGGCAAGCATAAATTGAATGACGGGATTAAGGTTAAGATTAATGCAATTAGAAGCTACAATCAGCAGAAGAGAGAGTGGACATGGAAGGCCTACCATATTTAAAAAAGCACATGAACTTAAAAGATTTTTTAGATAAACAAGAAAAGCAAAAGAATGGTCTAGTTTTTTATTCCTCTTTTGACCGAGAGTTAGTCTTTAATTTTTCTGCGTATAAACTCACGTTAGTTGAACCTATAGCGAAGGTGCGCAGGGTTGCTTTGCCTGGCGAATGTTTGTCTACTGATGCTCAGAGACGCTGGCATGACTTTGATAAATATCTAGAGAATGTGCGAGAAATATATATTGCAAGTAAATCTGATTTTGATTTATTGCAAAATGAAATCACTATTGAATATGATAAGTGGATATATACTGGCAACTCATTGCACCTGACGATTAGTAACCCAATTTATCATAAAAAACTTGTGATTCAGGATGCGAAATGTTGGCTGACCTCAGACTCAGGACATTTAGGAAACTATATAAATAGTATTGATTTTGGCCTAATATACTCATACTTTGATAAGAATTGAGGGTGCCATATTCATCTGATCAATGGTTTGAAATTAGTAGATCTTTGCAGCTTACGGCTGTCGAAGAACCCGTTGTCACTCGTCGTACTAAATACTTTCTTAGAAAAGCCTACACTGGAAATTATCACACTACAAGTTATCGAAATACCTACGAAATTTTTGATTATCAACTTTACGACAGGAAGTTTCAATCTGTACAAATAATCTATAAGGGATGGAAACTGTCAAAGTTCGAAGAGCCAGTACATAAGAACTTGTTCTTTCATGTTATCATTTGCATCCAAGATCCTCTGGGAAATGAGCGAATCTTTACGGATAGCTTTGCTGAAAGTCATCAAAATGCTTTTTTAAAGCAGAAGGGTATTAGCTCAAATACTGGAATGATCATAACTTTTGGCTGGGAGGAAAAGGCCCTGGTGCAAGCACTAAACTATATTAAAAAACTTTCGAAATTTAGTTGCTGGGACCATCACGACTGTGCATTAGAAAACAGTCATCTAAAGAAAGCAATAGCTATCCTAAAAAAAGAAGCTTCGAAAGAACAATAACTCATACCAAGGTCTTGTTCTTCACTGCATTTTTAATTCAACAAGTTTGAGATAGTTTTTTTCTGCCATCTTGAATGCAAATAGGTTGCATACCTACCTCTCATCTTTACATCGTTGAAAGAAATCATGATAAACTTAGTTTTCTTCAGTGGTTGACCTGCAAATAGATTGCATCTTTTAATACAACCTTTAAACTATGACAGACAATTATAGTTATGACAGTTTGCTCCAAATGGCTCCATGGAAAGCGAAAAGAGAAGAGATACTGAGAAGGGACCAGCAAAGATGCCGTAACTGTGGCAGTAAAACCGGTTTACAGGTGCATCACAGGCAATATCATATCAACCCGGCAACCGGGTTAAAAAGAGAACCATGGCACTACAGCAATAAATACTTGGTGACACTTTGCGATAAATGCCATAAAACCGGGCATCAACATTACACCATACCAGTTTTTAAACATTAAAAGTTTCTGTATGAAATTATTCAATATGTTCCGTAAGTCAGAGAAAGCCATTAGTAACAATGCAGATGTAGTGTCTGATAGTGTAAATAGGCAATTATTTGTTGAAGAGCAGGCTCCAGTTGCAGAAGATCAAGCAATCGCAGGTACATTACTGACTGATTTCCTGAACAGGAATTATGAGATACTCGGTTTCAATGATGGGTATACGTATCCCAATGCAGAAGTTTTGAATGCTAAACTTCGTAAGCTTAGCACAGATTTTAGGATAGTGCTCGATAAGATGATCGACGAAAAGCGTTCTTGTGTGAATGAGCTAAAGTTCCATCTTATCAATACAAGAGGAGTTTCGGAAAGATTGGAAGAAGGCATTCATGCAAAGATAACTGAGGTCGAGAACCTGGTTCATGAGCTGGACCTGCAGAAGGTTTTGTCCGTAGAGGATGAAGGAATGATAGCTCCAGTGATCAATAACTACAGGCTTGGCTTTTTACAAGGACTGGAACGATACAACCAGGAAAAAATATTAGCCTGCAGTACCAAATTGTTTAACTGATAAAATATTTTTTTATGCTGAAGATATATTGCTTTTTAACAGGGGATGATCATGCTATGTTGAAGGAAGACACTCCTAAAAGCAGGCAGAAGGTGGCATTAATGGCAACCACTTTAATGCTACCGGTATTAATGTGGATCATTAACGGATATCTATTATCAAGACAAGTGCTGAATGCTTCTTTTGCACAGGCCATAATAGTGAGTATATTTTGTGGTGTATTCATCTACTTAGTTGAACGTGTGATACTAATGAGTGCTACAGGATCAGCAATGACAAGACTACGTATTACCATGGGTATTGCAGTTGCTTTCCTTGGGGCATTGGCAATGGATGAGGTGGTATTTAAAACCGATATCGATCAGCAAATTGGGAAGAATAGGAATGCATTCGCAGACAAAAAGGCAAAGGAAAAGGATTCTGAAGTGTCAAACCAATACCAATTAGATCTAAAGCAAAAGGATTTAAATAAGACTAAAGAGGAGTTTAACGAGGCGGAGAAAAAAGCTACAGATGAAATGGATGGTAAAGGAAGCGGTAGAAAAGGGCTTGGTAAGATCGCTATGAAAAAGCTGGAACTTGCCCAGGAAAGAAAGCAAGGCTTTTCGGCTGCCTATAGTGAATATGAGAACCTGCTGAAGCAAAAAGCAATTGTGGTAGAAGCTGAAAGAAAAAAGGCAAAAGCTGAATATAAAGATGGTTTGATAGTAAGAATAGCTGCCTTATTTCAATTGGTAACCTCAGAATGGATCATGTTCTTTGCGTACCTGGCATTTACCGTTATAATGTTTTGTATAGAATTCATTGTAGTACTCGTAAAGATGAGAACTCCGGAGACTAATTATGAAAGAAGGTTGAAAATGATAGAGGAGATAGGGGAAAAACGAATGAAAATATTAACAGGCGAGAACTCACCGCTGCAGGATCCGGGTTATTGTTTGCCGAATGCTTTGGCAGCAAGGGATATGATCAACAAGCAACAAAGGATATTGAATTAGACCTTGCAAATTGCCAGCTATGGAACAAATATTTGACCACTGTGTGCAATTTCTTTTATGGCTTGCTGCACTGTTTGGTACTACTTATAAGACTATCAATGTTGTATTATTCTGTATGATCTTACCTACTATTCAAATTAGCACATTGGTAATGTTTATTTCCGCAAGAAGAAAATTAAATAAGTTCAGGACAGACGTTCACCGATTTCAGGAGCTTTAATAAAGTAAACGCGAGACGAACATTTCCACCTGTGTTAAATTAATCATTATGTTCTCTTTTGCGTTAGTCTGGGACCGCGCCGATCGTAGTAAATTAAGGATGTAGACTTCACTAACATTCACTCGAGCTTTGATAAACGGTGAGTCTGAAGTGAGTTTGCAAACACAGCTTTTTTAAAATGCTTGTATATCAATGCCTACAAAGACGGGTTCAGGAGGGGAGTCCTCCGATACACTAGATATGCCGTAGTAGACAAAATCCACTTCGCAATGCGATCGCTTGCACATCGATATTCAGCAGTTTCCAGCAAGACGTTATCAAGGTTCAGAAAACGTTCATGATGAAGTTCCTCCACCTTTCTCAGTGTCACCCTGGCTAGGTTTTGTCGCTCTGGTCCTTTCCAACGACAACCATATGCATGTACCTCCTAAAACAACAGCAATAGCTATGGCTATGTACATACCATTTTTGTAAGCTTTGTTTATTGGTTGGGCTGGTAAGTTTTCAATTATTCCTGCGTTATCAAAATAGTAATCCATGTTTAGAGATTTTATATTTTTTCTCACCAGTTCGTTCTATCATATATTCCAGAAACCACCCTTTATACATTCCATCTATAAATTCGAACTGAACTGGTCTGAACAAGTTGATACGGTACCTGTTTATCTGTTCATGCTCTACTGTATAACCATTTGCTTTCACTAGAGCTTCTATTCGTTGATGCATCTTTTTGTGGAACAAGGCTAGAGATCTGAGCCTGTCCTCTGTATCCTTATTCTTAGCCGAGTGAAAGTCATCTTTACAACACTTTATCGTTCCGTCATCTAACTTTTCTCGGTGGCAAAATTTCCTGGATGCATGCGCCTGGTCAGCTATAGGGGTAGCACAGTGAAGGCATTTTCTATTATTAGTATAGGAGTACATAGTTAGCGTTTAACAACTTTTGATTCGATTAGATTGACGATAGATTTTTTACTGATGAATATCCGTTTGCCAACTTTTGCAGTTATTATTAAAGGGTTTTTTTCCAGCTGTGTGATTTGGGTTTCACCGTACTTGAAAAATTCCTTAGCATCGTCTCTGGACACCCAGTCATCCGAAATACGTGGGCGTGCCGGTTGTTGTAATGCTGTTTTGAGTTCTTGAATTTCATCAAGGATCTTCTGGAGATGTTCGTTTTGTTCCATAAAAATGAGTTTTAATGGAACAAATGTGTGAATTACTCTATGGAGTTGGTGAACCAAAATGCAACGTAATAGGATAGTCGACGCTATTTCACGAGAATGGTATACATCCGTTTGGCTTTATAGTCGTCATAGGACCCATCTTATTTGGAATATTTTCCATTAAAGGTTAAAAATGTATTCTCGTCCACTAAATCTTCATCTTTCATTACCAGTTTACCAAGGTCAAAGAAAGACCGACACCTTTCCATTAACCTGGTTTCGGAGTCTGGAAATGTTGGATTCGCTATTATGCAATTGTTGAAGACCTCTCCAATAAACATACGCTCCACATTTCCGCCTGCTGCTTTTTTCATTTCAGTTTTATCCTTCAGAAAGGGTATGTCTACTGTTTCTATCTTAGCAAATAGTTGTTCCAATTGTAAGTCAAAGGCAGAACGTGGAGGCGTCTTTCTCGAATGTGAACGGAGAAGATATTTATGCAACGCTACTTCAGATAGATTAGTTTCTCGCCTGAATATCTTTCCACTATATCCAAACTCCTTTAACAGCGTATCCCATATTTTTTGATCCAAATAGAACCTTATGTATTGCAGGGCAGATGCGGTTTCAATTAGGAATTTCCCTTCAGAAACAATTGGGGGTAAAACTTTCAGAATGGCTGCAATGTCAGTATACCACCTTAGCGAATTAGACGATATGTCTAACAGCCTATATTCTTCTTCTAGGTCATTATTCCAATAGAATACCGTGTTTTGATACACTTTCGTTAGATAATGCACAAATTCAGGCAATGTCTCGTTCTTTCTCGCGGTTTCTCGAAGAGTCACGTTATCTATCGAATAAAAAACTGTAGCCCAGGCTTCAGCTTTTGTATGCAATGCCTCTAGGACCTGCCTAGCAAGTTGGTTGCTATTCTCGATAAAGGTTGTGATTTCACGAGAACTCATAGGAAACGGTTTAAATAAATCTGGAATTTCTCCTTTGCTGCCAGTAATTTATTGTCTGTAACAAGATAGTAAATGTCATCTATATCATAGCTCCTAATCTGACCCATCATTTTCTTGATGACTGCCATATCCTCAATTTCTGCTTCTGCCAATAATTGTCTGTATGTATGACGGGCAATGTGGTGGCTTAGCTTCATTGGAATATTGGCTAAATCTGCCAGATACTTTAGTTGCAGATTGACCTCCTTATTGGAACGATAGGGTAGAATATTACCTCTAATATTTTGTTCTAATTGATTACTGTATCGGTCAGTAATTTCAGCAGCTTGTTTTGTGAGGAATAACTCTGTTTGCACACCAGTTTTGGTACGATCAGTTTTTAATTTGATTTCGCCAGAGGGCAAATATTGGAGTTCAGTTTTTTTAAGATACATAGCGTCCTGGTAAGCCAGACCTGTAAATACTGAAAATAGAAAAATGTCTCTATACACTTTCTGCGCTTCAAAATTGGTCAAATCCAACTCTGCCAATTTTTTCACCTCGTTTATTGACAGCCTTCCTCGTCTTGCTGACCGGTGTTTGAGTTTCACAATTTTAAAAGGATTTTTTTCCAGTTTTCCTTCCAGTATCGCACGATCAAAAATTGTCCTGAACTTCTTTACAATAACTGCAGCAGATGGCTCAGTCATTGCAATTTTTACTTTTTTAGGACTTAAGCTGAGTTCAACTTCTTTCAGTAAATAATCCTTGAATTGTAGTGCAATAGAATTGGAAAGACTTGATATTGTCAGATTTTCATTATTGGAATACTTCAGAAAGTTCCGAAAGTGATTTATTGCTTTCTTGTATATTTTCTTAGTTCCTTCAGCCAGGTTACCGTTGTTCGAAACTGTGTCTTGATAATAGCCTTCGCTATATGAAAGTGCGAGAACAGGTTTTTCTTTTACTTCACCAATAATGAAGTTCATTATCGATTCGGGTGTGTGCTCGTGTAAATTGAGACAATATGAACCAAGAAACTGTCCGAATCTGACGTCGATTACGGAAATGACTGTATTACCATAAAAGGATCTGTCGCTAAACCGCATGGAGATAGGATTCCATTTCAATAACTCGGTCTCCGTCACTTCTATGTTTAGACGACGCTCGCATTTTTTGCCGTTAAGACAAACGCGTGCATAGAGTGGGATTCTACCGGATTTACTGCTCTTTTTCTCTGGCTTTGGAAGAAAATTCAATGATGCTTTCATTACTTCTGATTTTGGTGAAAAGTTGATTTCGTTTGGTGAAAAACTGGTGAACCAAAATGCAATGGAAAGCGGTGTTTACCGAAAGTGTAGAAACAAAAAAGCCTTGAAATTCATTGATCTCAAGGCTTTCTGAAGTGTAGTGAAACTTAATTCGTGATCCCGCTGGGACTCGAACCCAGGGCCCATACATTAAAAGTGTATTGCTCTACCAACTGAGCTACGGAATCATCCTTTTTACTTCAACAGTGCGATACCGTTTTTGTAATTGGGAGTGCAAAAATAAGGGGAAACAGTATCGCACCAAAACTTTCCTCAAAAAAATATTCACATCACTTATTCACTTCATCCCCAAAAACAAAACCACAGCTTTATTTTTGTTGCATTAACATACACTTATGTATTTCAAAGATAAGGTTGCAGTGGTCACAGGTGGATCGGATGGAATAGGAAAAGCATTGGTACAGCTGCTCTTAAGCAATGGAGCAAAAGTGGCAACCTGCGGAAGAAATTACGATAAACTATATCAGCTCAAAGCTTTTCATCCGAATGATGATCTGTTTATTTATGCAGCAGATGTGAGTAAAGAAGCAGATTGCAAAAAATTTATAGATGAGGTAGTAAAACAATTTGGAAAAATTGATGTGCTCATCAACAATGCAGGTATATCTATGAGAGCTGAGGTGGCAGACACAGATCTTGAAACCATCAAACGTGTGATGGACATCAACTTCTGGGGAACCGTGTACTGCTCAAAATTTGTATTACCCGAAATATTGAGATCCAAAGGAACGATCGTAGGCGTTTCTTCTGTTGCAGGTTTCAGGGGCTTGCCCGGCCGAAGTGGTTACTCTGCTTCTAAAGCTGCGGTCAACAGTTTTCTCGAAGTATTACGAACTGAATTATTAGAGAGTGGCGCCAATGTAATGTGGGTATGCCCTGGTTTTACTACTTCTAATATCCGTAATGCAGCACTCAACAAAGATGCAAAACCACAGGGCGAAACACCAATGGATGAAGGCAGCATGATGAGTGCCGAAGAATGTGCCCAACATATTCTCCACGCCATTGAGAAAAGAAAGCGAACATTGGTACTTACATTTACCGGCAAAAGAGCTGTATTCATGAACCGCTTCTTTCCTTCCCTTGCAGATAAATTGGTTCGTAAGTTTTTTTATAAAGACGGTAAACTGGTAAAATAACCGCTACACTTCATGCCTGTACTAACCCTCACCACCGATATTGGCCAGCAGGATTACCTTGTTGGTGCCATCAAGGGGCAATTTGTACAGGCAGATCCATCCTGCAATACGGTTGATATCTCTCATTACTTATCGCCGTATAATTATTTGCATGCAGCTTACATCTGCACGAATGCTTTCAAACATTTTCCTGCCAACACATTTCATTTAGTGATCATTAACCTGTTTGAAGGAGAACCCAGAGAAATGTTATTGGCAAAACACAATAACCAGTTCATTGCCTGTCCAAATAATGGTGTACTCACCATGATCACCGGTACACGTCCGAAAGAACTGATCGCTCTTCCCATCAATACAAGTTCAAAAGGATTGCTTGACTTTACTAAAGTTGTAGCCGATACTTTTGGCAATATTTTCTCCGGCAGATCAAATACACTGCAAGGCGATCCTGTAACCAACCTCGTAGAGAAATATCCGCTGCGTTCAACAATAGGAGGTGACTGGATCGAAGGACAGATCATCTTCATCGATAATTTCGAGAACGTAGTAGTGAACATTACCAAAGAAGAATTCGAAGAACAACGCAGGGGCAGGAACTTTAAAATTGTTTTCACCAGGGAAGTGATTGAAACACTTAGTGAAAATTATTCATCCGTAAATGAGGGAGAATTATTGGCATGGTTCAACTCTGCCGGATATTTAGAGATTGCCATGAGCGGTGGAAAAATGGCCGGACTCTTTGGTTTACAGGGGTTCTCAGAAAAACAACAGAACGCTGCACTGCAAAACAAATGGTTCTATCAAACAGTGAGAATATTCTTCGAATAGTTATCCACTCTCAAACACGCATAGCCTTACTTGTTCATTAGTAATCCACATCTGTAGCTGAAACGCTTATCTGCTTTAGGTTTAGGATAATTTTGACCCATCGAATTGCATTATGGCCAACCGACTGAAAAAGAAAACGCCTGCACCTCCCGATCCCGAAAAACTGGTTGAAGAAAAACCGGTAGAAGTAACGGTTGAGGAAGTGGTGAAAGATGAACGTACCTGGAAGATTCTGGGTGCTGTGAGCTTGCTATTCTGCATATTTCTTTTTGTGGCCTTCACATCTTATTTATTTACCTGGCAGGAAGACCAGGATAAAGTACACCAGTTCGGTATTAAGATATTTGCCATCGATGATGTTAGAGTAAGTAACCTGCTGGGAGTTTTGGGTGCTTATACAGCGCATCTTTTTTTATACAAAGGATTTGGATTGGCCTCGTACATGCTCTGCACTTTCTTTTTTGTTTTAGGTGTAAACCTGCTTTTCGAAAAGAGGGTGTTCAACTTGCTGCGCAATGCCAGGTATGTTGTTGTAGGATTGGTGGTCTTAAGTATGACTTTGGCTTACATCGCTCCCGACACTGCATTCTCGTTTGGCGGAGCTGTAGGAGAGTTGATGTGTGAGTGGTTCAACAAATGGATCGGTAAAGTGGGAACGGGTGCAGTGTTGTTGGTAGCAGGATTTAGTTATGTGATCTGGAGGTTCAATCCAACATTTAAATGGCCAGAACCTAAACCTAAACCACAGAAGCCAAAGCAGGAGGATATTGCTTTAGATGAATTAAACATAAATCCTGAAACAGGAGAGGAGTTGGTGTTGACTGAAGTAGATGAAGAGGAGATTGAAGAAGAACTACCAAATACTTCCGGCAGATCAATAAATGATCTGTATGCTGACGGGACACTTTCTCCTGAAGAAGAACCTACTAGTAGCAATAAGTTGAAAGGTAACGGTGTGTTTGTAATGATGCCGCAGGAAGAAGCTGTAGCCAATGCACTAACCGAGTTTGATCTGCAGGAAAAGGAACTACAGGCTGAAGAAGAAGAAGAGGAAGAATTGATCGATCCGAGAATGCAGGAAGAACCTGAACCCGAGATCGAACAAACTGTAACGCCTGTTGTTGAATTACCCGTTGAGGTGAAGCCAATCGTTCAGCGTTTGCCTGTTGAAAAAGCAGAAGGATTAGAGTTAGAGATCAATGAAGCGATTGAAGAAGAGGAAGTGCCGGAAGAAGAAATCCCGGTAAAAGCACAACCGGTTTCTAAATACGATCCGATACTTGATCTGCGTGATTATAAGTATCCTTCATTAGATCTGTTAGAACAGCACGGCAGCGAAAAGATCGTTCACAATCCCGAAGAACTCGAAACACACAAGAACCAGATCATTGCTACATTAAAAAATTACGATATCACTATCCAGCGTATTGCTGCAACGGTGGGTCCTACGGTTACTTTGTATGAGATCGTTCCGGCTCCTGGTGTTCGTATCAGTCGTATCAAAAATCTGGAAGATGATATTGCATTGAGTCTTGCTGCATTGGGTATTCGTATCATCGCACCAATACCTGGAAAAGGAACCATTGGTATTGAAGTGCCGAATGTGAAGAAGACTGTGGTGAGCATGAAAACGCTACTCGCTTCAGAAAAATTCCAGAACAATAACTACTCACTTCCGATAGCGATAGGTAAGAAGATCGATAATGAGAACTTCATTGTTGACCTTGCCAGTATGCCGCACTTATTGATGGCTGGTGCAACAGGCCAGGGTAAATCGGTTGGGGTAAATGCTTTACTTGTATCCTTATTATATAAGAAGCACCCTTCTCAATTAAAATTTGTATTGGTCGATCCGAAGAAAGTGGAACTGAGTCTTTACCGCGTAATAGAAAAACATTTCTTAGCGAAGTTGCCGGGTGAAGAAGAATCCATTATCACTGATACGAAGAAAGTGATCAATACATTGAATGCATTGTGTATTGAGATGGATAACCGTTACGATCTGTTGAAAGAAGCCCATTGTCGTAATATCAAAGAATACAACGAGAAGTTCACTGCAAGAAAACTCAATCCTGAAAAAGGGCATCAGTACCTTCCATTCATTGTATTGGTGGTAGATGAGTTTGCAGATCTTATTATGACAGCAGGCAAAGAAGTAGAGTTACCCATTGCACGACTGGCTCAGTTGGCCAGAGCTGTGGGTATTCACCTGATCATTGCAACACAACGCCCGTCTGTAAATATCATCACAGGTACCATCAAAGCAAACTTCCCGGCTCGTATCGCATTTAAAGTATCGTCTAAGATCGATAGCCGTACTATTCTTGATGCAGGAGGTGCAGAACAGTTGATAGGTAAAGGAGACATGCTCATCAGCTATAACGGTGAGATCGTTCGTTTGCAGTGTGCTTTTGTAGATACCCCTGAGGTGGAGAATGTTTGTCATTTTATTGGTGATCAGCGTGGTTATCCCAGTGCCTTCCTGTTGCCTGAATATGTGGATGAGAAAGAAATGGAAGGAAGAGATTTTGATCTGAACGATAAAGATCCATTGTTCGAAGATGCTGCAAGACTAATTGTAAGCAGTCAGATGGGTAGTACTTCTCTCATTCAACGTAGGATGAAACTTGGATACAACAGGGCTGGCCGTCTAATGGATCAGCTTGAAGCAGCCGGAGTTGTTGGTCCGAACCAGGGTTCCAAAGCTAGGGAAGTGATCATCAAAACTGATGTAGAACTACAGGAACTGTTCAATACAATGATATAATGAATGGTGCTTGTTAATGTTCTTCTCTAATTGCTTTTTTTAAGATGAATGCTCAGGATTATTGATTTTATTTGTCTTTATGAAACAAGGCATACTCCCGGTACTGGCAATAGCATTGGCGTTTACAGCATGCAAGAGTGATGAAAGTGGCTATCTGCCAACCTCGGCAAAAGCTCCTGATGCAGCTTCTGCTCAAACAATAGATACTACAAAAGGATTGAATCTGAACATGCCTTCCCAGATAAGCACTGCGGTAACACCTGTTTCGACCAATCCGGCTCCGGCAACCATTACAACCGTAACACAGCCTGCAACAACTGCAACGGCAAAAGGAATGAACCCTCCTCACGGTCAGCCAGGTCATAGATGTGATATTGCTGTAGGGGCTCCATTAAATTCACCTGCTCAAAGTACTGCTGTACAACAGCCTGGTGCAGTAAAAACGACGGTTACGCCATCAACACCAGCTACTCCTGCAGGAATGAATCCACCTCACGGACAACCAGGACACAGGTGCGACATCGCTGTAGGTGCTCCTCTTAACTCAAAACCTACCGTTCAGCCAGTTCAACCTGCAGAACAAAATGCTCCGGCCCAAACTGGAGGGAAAGACAGTGCTGCTGGAGGTAAATAATTGATTATTAACTACCTTTCTAATGATGATTTCCGTCTCTCATTGAATTGTAGTTTGATAATCGGAATGTCAGAAGGAGCTGTTCTGTAAGAGAAATATTAAGTTTTACACAAAATCCTCAAGATTTTCAAACTGATTTTTCGTATTTCGGTTGCAACTCAATATCTTTGCAGCCCCGAAAAATCATATGTCGAAACAACCGCTGATCAAACAGGATGGAGTTATTATCGAAGCATTAAGTAATGCTATGTTCAGGGTGAAGTTAGAAAATGGGCATGAGATACTGGCAACCATCTCCGGAAAAATGAGGATGCACTACATCAGAATTCTTCCGGGTGATAAAGTAGGAGTGGAGATGAGTCCGTATGATTTAACAAGGGGAAGAATAATCTTCAGGTATAAGTAGTACAAGTACCAAGTACTAAGTACTTAGACAAATAGTTTGAAACCAAATCTTAGTACTGAGTACTAAGCACTAAAGTCTAAAGGAAATGAAAGTTAGAGCATCTGTAAAAAAGCGTAGCGCCGACTGCAAAATTGTTCGCAGAAAAGGTAAGCTGTATGTGATCAACAAAAAGAATCCTCGTTTTAAACAAAGACAAGGATAATTAAACATTCAATAAGTAAACAGTATATAAATTATGGCTCGTATTGCCGGTATAGACTTACCAAAAAATAAAAGAGGCGAAATCGGTCTTACCTATATTTATGGTATTGGTCGTGCTACTGCTCAGTATATCCTTGAAAAAGGTGGAATTTCTTTAGACAAGAAAGTACATGAGTGGAATGATGAGGAGTTGGCTTCTATTCGTAACACCATCACCAACGAATTTAAAGTTGAAGGTGCTTTACGTTCTGAAACACAGATGAACATCAAGCGTTTGCTTGATATCGCTTGTTACCGTGGTCTTCGTCATCGTAAAGGTCTTCCTGTACGTGGACAAAGAACAAGAACCAACAGCCGTACAAGAAAAGGTAAGCGTAAAACGGTTGCCGGTAAGAAAAAGGCAGCGAAGAAGTAATAATAGCCTTAAGCTCATTGCTAAACGCTTTGAGCTTTTGGTTTTTTATAAAGCCACCAGATCTCGTGCAGCTTAGCTGATCGAAGTAGGGGCATATTTCAGAAGATTACCTCAAAAAAGAACAATGGCAAAACCACAAAAAGCTCAGAACAGCGCAAAAGCCGCTGCGAAGAAAAGAATTGTAAAAGTAGACGCATATGGCGATGCTCATATCAACGCTACTTTCAACAACGTTATCATCAGCTTGACCAACAAACAAGGTCAGGTGATCAGCTGGTCTTCAGCTGGTAAAATGGGTTTCAAAGGCTCTAAGAAAAACACTCCATATGCTGCTCAGATGGCAGCTGCAGACTGTGCAAGAGTTGCAGTTGAAGCCGGTGTGAAAAGAGTTGATGTTTATGTAAAAGGACCAGGTGCTGGTCGTGAAAGTGCGATCCGTGGATTGGCACAGAACGGCATCGAGGTTACAATGATCAAGGATATTACACCATTGCCACACAATGGTTGCCGTCCTCCAAAGAAGAGAAGAGTTTAAGAAGTACAAATTCCAAATCAGAAAATTCCAAATCCCAATGGGGAAGCGGAACCTGGAATTTGTGATTTAAATATTTGGTATTTCATTTTACAACAGGGTACTCCATTAATTTTTTACGATTTTTTACCGATGGAAGTACCGATACAAAAAAAATCGAAATGAAAAACAATTATGGCACGTTACACAGGTCCAAAGACCAAAATTTCCCGCATTTTCGGTGAGCCTATCTTAGGCAATGGAAAGTATCTTACTAAGAACAGCAATCCTCCAGGTCAGCATGGTGCTTCAAAGAAGCGTAAGACACTAGGAGAGTATGCACTTCAGTTAAGAGAAAAGCAAAAAGCTAAATACACTTACGGTGTTTTAGAGCGTCAATTCCGTAACACATTCGAAGAGGCTGCAAGAATGAAAGGCGTTACCGGTGAAAACCTGATCAAGCTGTTAGAAGCAAGACTGGATAACACTGTTTTCCGTATGGGAATCGCTCCTTCACGTCCTGCAGCACGCCAGCTTGTTTCTCACAAACACATTACTGTTAACGGAGAAGTATTGAATATCCCTTCTTACACTTGTAAGCCAGGTGACATCATCGCACTTAAACCTAAGAGCAATGACAACACAGCGGTTACAAGCCAGATCCGTGGAAAAAATCCAAAATTTGGTTGGGTTGATTTCAACGAAACTGAGAAGAAAGGTACATTCATCACTTTCCCTGAGAGAGAAAACGTTCCTGAAAATATCAAGGAACAACTGATTGTGGAATTGTATTCTAAGTAAGGTGAATAGTGAATGGTGAGTGGTCAATAGACGATCACTTGTTCACAGCCTCACTTGCTCATGTCAGTTCTGAAAGTTGAAGAGTGCGACGCAAGAGACGCTCAACAAAATTCTGAAGCTGGCTAACTAATAAAACAAAAAACCGAAGTATAAATGGCAATTTTAAACTTCCAGAAGCCTGACAAGATCGTTCTTCAGAAAGCAAACGATTTTGAAGGTCAATTCGAATTCCGTCCGTTAGAGCCAGGTTATGGTTTAACAATCGGAAACGCACTTCGCAGAGTATTATTGAGCTCGTTAGAAGGTTTTGCAATTGTTGGTATCAAGATCGAAGGCGTAGACCACGAGTTTGCTACTATCAAAGGCATTACTGAAGACGTTACTGAGATCATTCTTAACCTGAAACAAGTTCGTTTCAAGAAGAATGTTGATCATGATGTTCCTACAGAGCGTATCAACTTATCTATAAAAGGCAGAACTGAATTCACAGCAGGTATGATTGGTGAATTAAGCCAAAGCTTCCAGGTGATGAACCCTGAACTTCTGATCTGCACAATGGATGTTACTTCTAAGCTGGATATTGAACTTACGATCGCTAAAGGTCGTGGTTACGTTCCGGCTGAAGAGAACAAACAGAAAGATGCTGCATTCGGATGGATCGCTATCGATTCTATCCATACTCCGATCAAGAATGTTCGTTACTCTATCGAGAACTATCGTGTGGAGCAAAGAACCGACTATGAGAAGCTGATCTTAGATGTTGCTACAGATGGTACCATCCATCCTGAAGAAGCAGTTAAGCAAGCTTCAAGAATTTTGATCCAGCATTTGATGATCATCACCGACGAGAACATCACTTTCGACAACAAAGAAGATAAGAAAGAAGATGTGGTAGATGAGCAAGTGTTGCAACTGAGAAAAGTATTGAAGACTCCATTGGAAGATCTTGATCTTTCAGTACGTGCCTTCAACTGCTTGAAGGCTGCTAAGATCAACTCTCTGAGTGAACTGGTACAGTATGAGCAGGAAGACCTGATGAAGTTCAGAAACTTCGGTCAGAAGTCTTTGGCTGAGATCGACCAGGTATTGAACGAAAGAGGTTTGAGCTTTGGAATGGATCTGCATAAGTTAGGATTGGATAATCTTGATTAAGTTCACACGTTCCAAAGTTCGCAAGTTCACAAGTTAGGGTACACAACTCGTGAACAAGTGAACTGGTAAACTTTGGAACTCTTTATATCACACTCTATAATTCCTGACACGGTATAGAGTTTAAAACAATAAGTCATGCGTCACGGAGACAAAATCAAAAACCTGGGTCGTAAGAAAGCACACAGGGAAGCGTTGCTGGCTAACTTAGCTACAGCGTTGATCACACACAAGCGTATCGTTACCACTCTTGCTAAAGCAAAAGCTTTGAGAGTGTACATCGAACCACTGATCACTAAAACAAAGAAGAATGAAAGCAAAGAGCAGATCATGCACAACAGCAGGATCGTGTTCAGTCACTTGCAGGATAATACTGCAGTGAAAGAATTGTTCTCTGTAGTAGGCCCTAAAGTAGCTGCAAGGCCAGGTGGATACACAAGAATCATTAAGCTGGGTATTCGTCCTGGTGATAATGGTGAAAAAGCAATGATCGAGTTGGTTGACTTCAACGAGATCTACGGTAAAGGTGTTGAGAAAGCTGCTGAACCAGCTAAGAAAACAAGAAGAAGCCGTAGTACCGGTGGTGCAAAGAAAACAGCTAAAACTGACGCTGCACCTGCTGCTGAAACTACAGAAGCTCCTTCAACTGAAGAAACGCCAAAGACAGAAGAATAATAATGTTGAAAAGTTTCACATAATAAGGGCAGAACATTGGTTCTGCCTTTTTTATTTTGACCTCATCCTCGATCTTCTCCAAAAGGAGAAGGAGGCCAGGCCAATAATGATGATGGACTTCAGTAGTAACAGATCAATTTCATACTTTCCTTCGGCTGTTTAAAACTTGATAAGAAAGTAAACCATAGATTTTATTTTTTTGCATAAACAAACCTTACGATGTCAAACACTGCTCAGCCTGCAATTTTAGTTTTAGAAGATGGAAATGTTTTTAAAGGATGTGCTTTTGGTAAGATAGGTACTACAACAGGAGAGATCTGCTTTAATACAGGCATGACGGGCTACCAGGAAGTTTTTACTGATCCTAGTTATTACGGACAGGTGCTCATCATGAATAACGTTCATGTGGGTAATTACGGTGTTAATGATGCAGATATTGAAAGTGATTCAATAAAGATCAAAGGGCTTATCTGCCGTAACCTTGAAGAGCAGTTTAGTCGTTTCCAGGCGAAAGGATCACTAGATGAATACCTGAAGAAGAATAACATTGTTGCCATTGAAGATGTAGATACAAGAGCATTGGTAGCTCATGTAAGGCAGAAAGGTGCTATGAACTGCATCATCTCTTCTGAAGAACTGGATATTGAAAAGCTGAAGCAACAACTTGCCCAGTGTCCGAATATGGATGGACTGGAACTGGCAAGTGTAGTAAGCACTGAAAAGGAATACGAATTAGGTGATCCCAAATCACCAATCAAAGTTGCAGTACTTGATTACGGTGTAAAAAAGCACATACTCGAATGCCTTGTACAAAGAGGAGCACATGTAAGAGTGCATCCTGCGAAAACTTCTGTTAGCAGGTTAAAAGAATTCAATCCGAATGGATATTTCATCAGCAACGGTCCTGGAGATCCTGCTGCAATGGATTATGCTATTGATACAGTAAAAGAATTGATGAATGAAGGCAAGCCAATGTTTGGTATTTGTTTAGGACATCAGTTACTGGCGCTTGCAAATGGTGTTGATACGTTTAAAATGCATCATGGCCATAGAGGATTGAATCACCCGGTAAAAAATCTTGTTACAGGACAATGTGAGATCACTACGCAGAATCATGGCTTTGGTGTAAATCCGGAATCAATAAGAAACAATCCCAATTTAGAAATAACACACGTTAATCTGAATGATGGATCAATAGAAGGTATTCGTGTAAAAGGTAAGCCTGCATTTAGTGTACAATACCATCCTGAAAGTACACCGGGTCCACATGACAGCAGGTATTTATTTGATGAGTTTGTGAAGATGATGAAATCTAATTAGCCAATTCGATAATTAGCTGTTTTGATAATGTCTCTAGTTGCTGCTGTAGATTACTTCAGTACAAGTGTGCGACACAACGGTAGCTTCATTGTTATTCTACAGCTGGTCTCATAAAAAACAATGCTTCTCTTGGCACTGTATTGGATTTCGCAATACTGTAAATATTGATCAATATTAAAACAGGAGGCGATATGCAAAACGAGCAAACAGCAACAGAAAGAACATTGCAGAGAGGTACGAGTTCGAATGGTCATGGAGGAAGCAAACCAGAACATAGAGAAGGACCTGTGGCAGAGACAATTGAAAACCAGACTGCCAAAGTTCCATCTGATATTTATCTCTGGGCTTCTGTAGGTGCAATGGCAACTTCAGCTGTACTCCAGATACTTGGTAAGCGTAAAGTGAGCCTGTTCATTGGACAGTGGGTAGCACCTGTACTGATCATGGGCTTGTACAACAAGATCGTTAAAGTAGCAGGTCATGATTAAACGCTCATGAACAATTTGTAAAAAGATCCCGGAAAGCGGGATTTTTTTATGCCCTCAACTTATTGTGTATTTTCACCTTATGAAGATCGCTATCATTAATGGTCCAAACTTGAACCTGCTGGGAAAACGGGAGCCGGGTATTTATGGAAGTGAAACTTTTGAAGATTTTTTCAGCAAGCTGAAAGCGAAGCATTCCGCAATTGAATTGAGCTATTTTCAAAGTAATGTAGAAGGAGAACTGATCAATGAATTACACAGGATCGGTTTTGACGTGGATGGTGTAGTGATGAATCCTGGTGGCTACACTCATACTTCTGTTGCTATAGCCGATGCAATATCTGCAATTACAGCTCCTGTGATAGAAGTGCACATCAGTAATATTTATGCAAGAGAAGAATTCAGAAAACATTCTATTGTATCATCTAAATGCAAAGGATCGATCAGTGGGTTAGGATTAAGAGGTTATGACCTGGCTGTTAAATATTTTATTGAGCAATGAGCAAGATCAGTTTAGTAGAATGTCCGAGAGATGCGATGCAGGGATGGAAACATTTTATTCCAACAGAACAAAAGATCCGTTATATCAATTCTTTGTTGAAGGTTGGCTTTGATACGATTGATTTTGGAAGTTTTGTTTCGCCGAAGGCTATTCCGCAGATGGCAGACACCAGGGAAGTAATTGGGAATTTGGAATTGGGACTTAGTAGGAGTAAACTACTTGCTATCGTTGCGAATACACGTGGAGCTGAGGATGCTGTGCAATATGATGAAATATCTTACTTAGGATTTCCATTTTCTATTTCTCCAACTTTTCAAATGCGTAATACGAATAGTACGATGGAAGAAAGTATTATTCGTGTAGAAGAGATACAAAGCTTATGTGTTAAGCACAATAAGCAATTGGTTGTTTATTTAAGTATGGGCTTTGGTAATCCTTATGGTGATGCATATAATGAAGAGATATTATTGAAATGGGCAGATGAGATGGTGCAGCGTGAAGTGAAGATCATTTCTCTTGCCGATACTGTGGGTGTAGCAACTGCTGAACAGATCAGTTTTGCATTGAATACATTGATCCCGAAGTATTCTAACACTACAATTGGAGTTCATCTGCATTCTACTCACTTTAACTGGCAGGAAAAAATGCAGGCTGCAGTACAAGCTGGGTGCAAGCGTTTTGACGGTGCTTTGAAAGGTATTGGTGGTTGTCCGATGGCACAGGATGATCTCGTAGGTAATATGAATACGGAGTTGATGATCAGTTATCTTGAAACGAATAACTTAATATCTGGTTTGAATAAAGAAGCACTCGCTGAAAGTTTGCAAATTGCATCCGAAATTTTTGTGTGATGCAGTTCATGACGCCTATCAATATTAAACCCTTAGATCCTGCAATCAATTACAGGAACAAACTATTGCTCATTGGTTCATGTTTTACTGAACATATTGGCAATTACCTGTCTGATGTGAAATTCAACACATTGCAGAATCCTAATGGAATTTTGTTCGATCCTGTGAGTGTATGTAACAGTCTTGTATCATACATACAGAACAAGAGATATACAGAAGATGAACTTTTTACATTGAACGAAGGATGGCATAGCTGGCAACATCACAGTCGATTTTCTAAACCTGATAAAGATGAATCCCTGCAGATGATCAACCAGTCACAAGAAACTGCTCATCTTTTTTTAAAGCAAACAGACTGGCTGATCATCACTCTAGGCTCTTCTTTCGTTTATAAATTGGCAGAAAGTGACACACCTGTTGCGAATTGTCATAAAGCTCCACCCCAAACATTTCATAAACACCTTTCAACGATAGAAGAAATCGTTACAAAATTTGATGAAACCATCCACCAGCTCTTTCAGTTCAATCATCACCTGAAGATCATTTTCACCATAAGCCCGGTAAGACATTTAAGAGACGGGGTTGTAGATAATAACAGGAGCAAGGCAAGATTGATAGAAGCAGTTCATCATTTGGTAAATAAATTCGACAGGCTTTATTATTTCCCTGCTTATGAACTGGTGATCGATGTATTGAGAGATTACCGCTTCTTTGATATCGACATGGCTCATCCCAACTATGCAGCTACTCAGTTCGTGCTGGAGAAGTTTTCACAAGGTTGTTTAGATGAAGAAGCACAGCAATTATCTGAAGAAATAAAAAAGCTGGTGATAGCAAGAAATCACAAACCATTTAATGCAAATAGTAATCAGCATAAAAATTTCTTACAAGTCCAGTTAAATAAAGCCAATCAATTACAGGAGCGATATCCTTTCCTTGACTTGAGTAAAGAGATTGGACATTTTTATAGTAATGAGTAACATGATGTAATGATTGCATTAATTAATATTACTTCCAAGCATCAGAAATACGTTTTGGTATTTCTCATTCTTTGCATAACAGCATGCTCAAAATCTTCCGATCAATTCATCGGGCAGCAAAATACAAATTCATCATTTGCAAAGGGTGCTGATGTGAGCTGGATCTCTGAGATGGAAGCCTCTGGTCGAAAGTTTTATAATAGCAGTGAATTGAAGAAGACGTTTTTTCTATTTTAAATAAAACCGGCATCAACAGCATACGTTTACGTGTATGGGTTCACCCTTCTAATGGATGGAACGACTTACAGGATGTAGTAAAAAAAGCAGTACGAGCAAAAAATGCGGGAATGAGGGTGTTGATTAATTTCCATTTCAGCGATTCCTGGGCTGATCCCGGACAACAAACAAAACCACAAACATGGTGTGGTATTACTTTTCAACAACTCCTTGATTCAGTCGCCATCCATACAACCGTTGTTTTACAAAAGCTACAACAGGCAGGGGTTTCTCCAGACTGGGTACAAATCGGCAATGAAACAAACGATGGCATGCTTTGGCCCGACGGGAAAGCATCTTTATCAATGCAAAATTTCGCATCATTACTAAATGTAGCCTATGCTGCCGTAAAAAAAATTAATGCCGGCACAAAGGTGATTATTCATCTTTCTAATGGTTGGGACATTAATTTATATCGTTGGATGTTTGATGGACTGGTTGCACAAGGAGCAAAGTTTGATGTTGTAGGAATGTCATTATATCCCACAGTTAGCAATTGGCAAACATTTACATCTTTATGTTTAGATAATATGAATGATGTGGTAAGCCGGTATGGCAAGGAAGTGATGATAGTAGAGGTAGGAATGAGTTGGGATCAGCCTGTAGTATGCAAACAGTTTTTAAAAGATATAATTGCCAGGCAAAAAAATGTTAGGAACAATAAGGGTCTGGGTGTATTTTATTGGGAACCTCAAAGCTATGCTAACTGGCAAGGATATACCTTAGGAGCTTTTGATAATACTGGTAAACCTACATTGGCTTTAACAGCTTTTGGCGAGTAGTTTTCTTAATGAATTCTATCACCTCTCACTTCCAATTCATTCATCACCTTCGCTTCATAATCCAACCACTCCTGCCAGCGTTTACGAACGATCTCTTTATCGATATAGCTTTCCGCAAGATCAATGAATAAAGTATAATGACCGGCTTCACTTTCCATGAATCGTCGATAAAAGTTTCTCAGGTACTCATCTTCCAAACCTTCGCTCAAACGTTTGAAGCGTTCACAACTTCTTGCTTCGATCAAAGCCATGGTTAGCATTTGGTCTAAAAATCTATCTTCTAACTTTCCCCCTTGTCGTTGAAATTCGATCAGCTTATTTACATATGCATCTTTTCGCTGCTTTCCCAACTTCAATCCACGTTTATGCAGCTCATTTAGCACCAACCGAAAATGTCCCCATTCTTCTGTAACAATCGGGGCAAGTTCGGTAACTACTTTTTCCCGTTCTGAGTAACGCTGGATCAACGAAATACACGTAGTTGCCGCTTTTTGCTCACAATATGCATGATCTGTTAAGATAGCCTCAAGGCTGATGCTGGCAAGATCAACCCACCTGGGATCTGTAGGTAATTGAAGACCAAGTATATTTTTTGTGTCTTGTGAAAGTTCCATGGTTATAGCAGCTTGGCAAGTAAGTTGCAAATATCTATAGAATCCCTATTGTGTGGAAATGAGGTACAACGACGATTTTCTTTCAGCAAGACTCAACGAACGTAAAGAGCAAAACCTGCTAAGGCAATTGCATTTGCCTGCAGATAATATTGATTTCTGCTCTAATGATTATTTAGGCATCATCCGTAACCGATTGTTGCGTAACAGGCCAACCGGCTTGCATACAGGCTCGGGAGGAACAAGAACTTTATCAGGAAACTATCGGTTGATCGAGAGTACTGAAGAAAAGATCGCTGCATTCCACAATGCAGAAGCTGCTTTGATCTTCAGCTCAGGATACGATGCGAATCTTGGAGTGCTGGCTTCGGTTCCTCAAAAAGGAGATACACTTTTGTTTGATGAGCTTTCGCATCCATCAGTTAAAGATGGCGCAAAGATCACAGCAGCACAGGCTTCAACATTTGCACATAATGATCTCAACGATCTGAAAACTCAATTGCAACAATCCACAGGAAACATCTTTGTTTTTACTGAAGCTGTTTTCGATGCTGACGGTAGTAAAGCCCCATTAGAAAAAATGGTGAGATTGTGCAACGAGTTTCATGCTCATCTCATCGTTAATGAATCACATTCTATTGGATTATTTGGCGAGAAAGGAGAAGGTTTGGTATATGAGCTGGGTTTGGAAGAAGTGGTTTTTGCAAGAATTCATGGATTTGGTAATGCCTGTGGTTGTCATGGAGCTGTGGTAATGGGTTCTGAACAGTTAAAACATTACCTGCTCAACTTCTGTAACCAGTTAATGCATTCTACAACTTTGTCTGAACAAACTGTTGCAACGATCTGGGAAAGTTATAAGATACTTCCGCAGCTTTGGCAGGAGAGAACTCATCTCAACACGATCATTCAAACATTCCAGGATGCAGATCTTCCGTATAAAAAACTGGAATCAGATACACCGATACAGCACTTGTTGGTAAACAGTTTAGAAGAAGCCAATCATGTTGCAGAGCAGATTAAACAAGCTGGATTTGATGTTCGTCCTGTGTTTTATCCTGCAGTACCAAAAGGAGCGGAACGTGTAAGAGTTGTATTACACTCGTTTAATACAAGAGGTGAAGTTTCATGGCTGATACAAGCCATCAACGGCATCACACCGGTAAGAGAGATCACAACATCATCAGAAGATCCGGCAGCAGAAATCAATGCTGCATAATTTTTTCACCAACAGCCTGGTTGAGAAAGTTTGGCAAGATATGACTGTACGTCCACATGATCTTATCGGGATCACTCAATTGTTCGATCATGCTCTGCCATTTTTCTTCACCATGATTTTCGATCACGGTTTTCTTCTTGTCTTCCCGCTGTAAGTACATGCTCATACCTTCAGCATCAGCTTCAGGATGGAATTGTGTACCGATGAAATAATCATTGAAACGAACAGCCATGATCGCTCTTTCCAATGGAACATGCGGTCTTTCTTTTTCAATCGCCAGGACGTTTGCTCCTGATCTCATCAGCTGAACAAAATTTGGTTCGATCACCTGGAATTCCCTGCTATCCACTGCATAAAATGGATCAGGCATGTTATCAAAAACAGGCTCATTCTTTCCTGCATCATTCATATGAATCGGGAACACACCGAAAGCAGTAGACTTACGCTTACAAACATTGCCAATATTGTAATGCCTGCAGGCTAACTGGTAGCTATGACAAATAAAGAAAACATGTTTTTTAGGATAATGCTCAGAACTTTTATTCCAGTTCTCCACTTGTTCCAACCAACCGAAATAAGTTTTTTCCCAATCACTTCCTTCACTTTCTAAAGGAGAACCTGGTCCACCGGAAGAAATATATACATCGTAAGAAGTATCCGGAACACTCAACGATAAACGCACTTCGAACTCGTCAACAGTTACTGTATAACCGTGTTGTTTACTCCAATCACCAATGATCTGCCTGATGCATCGCATACCCTGGTTCGCCTCACCTGCATACAGGTCAAGAATCGCAATCCTCACTTGTTTTTCACTCATATTCATCAGCGACAAACATACAATTTTTGAGCCGTTGAGATTGGTAGCAAAATCCTAACATTTGTGGAAATAATTATGGCACCAGCTGCAGGTAATTGATTGAGCTGCAGTTGCGTCGCTCTCTTGTACTGGAGCAACATTATTGAGCTGCCGATGATCAGCTCAATAATGAATAAAGCGTTGAAGGGAGTGACACAACAAAGTTCGATAGTTTTACTTCTGCTGGTCAAATGATATTATACATGAAACTTAATTCCCTGTGCCAATGGAAGATTCGTACTCCAGTTGATAGTATTGGTTTGTCTTCTCATATAAGCTTTCCATGCATCGCTGCCACTTTCACGACCACCACCGGTTTCTTTTTCACCACCAAAAGCACCACCGATCTCAGCACCACTCGTTCCGATGTTTACGTTAGCAATACCGCAATCGCTTCCTGCGTGTGAAAGAAACTGTTCTGCTTCTCTCATGTTCAGCGTCATGATAGAAGATGATAAACCCTGCGGAACATTATTCTGAATAGCGATCGCTTCATCGATAGTAGCATATTTCAACAGGTATAAAATAGGAGCGAAGGTCTCATGTTGAACAATGCTCATCTCGGGTTTTGCTTCAGCAATGCAAGGTTTTACATAACAACCACTTTCATAGCCTGTACCTTCTAACACTCCGCCTTCAACAACAAAATTGCCGCCTTCCTGTTTGCATTTTTCAAGTGAGGCTAAGTATGATTTCACTGCGTCTTTATCGATCAACGGACCTACATGATTATTCTGATCTAACGGATTACCGATCTTCAATTGTGCGTAAGCGTTTACCAGTTTTTCTTTGAAGCTCTCATAGATAGATTCGTGGATGATCAAACGACGAGTGGTAGTACAACGTTGTCCGGCTGTACCCACAGCGCCAAACAATGATCCGATCAACGCAATATTTAGATCAGCTTCTTTCGAAATGATGATGGCATTGTTTCCTCCCAACTCAAGTATCGTTCTTCCAAGTCTTGCAGCAACAGCAGCGCCAACAGCTTTACCCATCCTTGTAGAACCTGTGGCACTCACTATTGGAACTCTTGCATCATTGGTCATCCATTCACCCACTTCTCTTCCGCCTTGTATCAAACCACAAACACCCTCCGGTACACCGTTCTTTTCAAAAACTTCGGCAATAATATTCTGAACAGCGATACCGCAGATAGGCGTTTTTTCACTTGGTTTCCAAATGCACACATCACCACAAACCCAGGCAAGAGCACTGTTCCAACTCCAAACAGCTACAGGAAAATTAAATGCCGATATAATGCCCACAATTCCCATTGGATGCCATTGTTCATACATCCTGTGACCAGGTCTTTCGCTATGCATTGTTAAACCATATAGTTGACGAGAAAGTCCAACAGCGAAATCGCAGATATCGATCATCTCCTGAACCTCACCATAACCTTCCTGCAGGCTTTTTCCCATTTCATAGCTCACGAGTTGTCCCAACGGTTCTTTATATTTTCTCAAAGCCTCACCCAATTGTCTAACCACTTCACCTCTTTTTGGTGCCGGCCACATTCTCCATTCAAGAAACGCTTCTTCCGCTTTTTTGATCACTTCTTCATAATTCTCTTTTGTTGCAGCTGTTACTGAGCCGATGAGTTTACCATCAACCGGTGAATAAGATTCGATCTTTTCTCCTGAAGTTTTGAGCCATTTTACTCCTGTAGCAGCACCTTGTGACTGAGCCTTGATATTGAGGGAAGAAAGCATCTCCATAAAAGTGTATTTGTGCGAAGGTAAGGCAGCAGTTCTACTGCTTTCCAGTATCTTTAATAAACTTGTTCTAATTGCACATGAGAAAAGGCCTGGGATCTATTATTCAGATTTTGATTATTTTACTTTTCGCATTCAATGGAATGGGTCAGTCTGCATGTCCCAGCAATATTGGTTTCGAAAAAGGTTCTTTTCTAGGCTGGCAATGTTATGATGGATATATTGATACTACAGGGTATTTGAATTTATTTCCAGGGCCTCCCATTTATAATACACACACCATAATAGGAAGAGATTCAGCTCAGGCAAAAGATTATTATGGTGAGTTTCCCATTCTTTGTCCTAATGGAAGCGGATATTCTGTGAGACTTGGTAATGATGCATTCGGTGCGAGGGCTGAAGGCATCAGTTACGAGTTTACAATACCTGCAAATGCGATTGACTATAGTATCATTTATAATTATGCAGTTGTGTTGCAGTCTCCGGGTCATGTCGATTACCAGCAACCTCGCTTTACAGCCAAGGTTTTTGATGTTGATAATGGTACTTATATCAACTGCTCATCATTTGAATTCAAAGCTTCAGCGAGTTTGCCGGGATTTTATACTTCTGCAAAATCCCCGGGAGTACAATGCAAGTCCTGGTCGGCAGTTACAATTGATCTTGCAGGTTATGCCGGACGACGACTTCGCCTGGAGTTCAGTAGTAATGATTGTGCTCCGGGTGCTCATTTTGGGTATGTATATCTTGATGTAAATGAGAATTGTTCTTCAGCAGTTTCAGGTACGTACTTATGTCCTGGGGATACTTCGTTAACACTAACAGCCCCTTTCGGTTTTAGTACATATAATTGGTATAATGCTGATTTTTCCAGCTTACTAGGAACAGGACCTTCGTTATATTTAAATCCGATGCCTTCGGTCAATACCCAGTTTGCACTCGAAGTCATTCCTTTTGCAGGCCTGGGTTGCAGGGATACGATCGTAAGTGTGATCAAAACTATCAATGACCCGATGAACCTGCAGATAAATGATCCTGTTGAGGCATGTAAAATATCAGGGGCAGATATTACTAATAGCATGATCACAGGCGGCAGCTCAACCAATCTTAGCATTACTTATCATCCCGATCCAGCAGCAACTTCATTTCTATCATCACCAACAAAGATCACCTCTAGTGGAACTTATTATATAAAAGGAACTACTCAAAATGGTTGCAAGATCATAAAGCCTGTAACAGTTGTACTACAAGATTCTCCAACGTTGGTTGTTCATTCACCTCCTGCGGTGGTATTTCCTGCAACGATCGATATTACCGCTCCCTCTGTGACTTTGGGAAGTAGTAATAATCTCCAATACTCATATTGGCAGGATCAAAAAGCCACTTTGCCATTATTAAATCCTACGGCCATAAATATTTCAGGAACTTATTATTTAAAGGCCATATCTGGTTTGGGATGTTCCAGTACAGCCTTGGTAAAAGTTATAGTAAATGCACCACAACCATACGAATTATTAGTCGCAACTGCTTTTTCACCGAATAATGATGGCATCAATGAAACCTTTAAAATAGGTGTAAAAGGAGAAATGCAGATCAAGACAGTATTTATATATGACCGATGGGGAAAGTTAGTTTTTCACGATAGTTCTGGAAAAAAAGAGTGGATAGGCAAATACGATAACAAGGATCTTCCGGTAGGAGTTTACTATTGGGTATTGGAAGGAGTTGATAATTATTTTAAAAGTAAAGTGATGCATACCGGATCAGTAATGCTTATCCGATGAGACCCATAAAAAAAGACCTCAGTTCGAGGTCTTTTTGTGGGAGTTGACGGGATCGAACCGCCGACCCTCTGCTTGTAAGGCAGATGCTCTAAACCAGCTGAGCTAAACTCCCTTCCGTTTTGGGAGTGCAAATATAGCACGTAGATTATAGCAGCAAAATTTTTTTCAAAAATTCTAATTAGAAATTCCCACTCGCTGCTTCACATATTTATTCTCTACAGCTTCATTCAGCATAAATGAAGCGAGATCTCCGGCTGCGACCCTGTTATTATTTGGTTCGGGTGGATAGTTTGCATTTGTATGATAAGAGCCTGTTGCATCTTCATTTTTGATATCAGGCGGACAAACAAAAGTCCAGTCCAATGATGAAGCCTGCAATCCAAAAAATGCTTGTAAATGCTCTCTCCCTACCGGTAGATACATTTCGGGGTAAGAAGGCGTATCAATAATGAACGTGTCTTCATCAGCATTTAAAATGCCCATTCCGCCAACCGCAATGATCCTTTTAACACCAGCTTTTTCCATTTGTGCAATAATGTTCTTCAAACCAAGACTCCTGGTTTTATCTGTTCCATCGAAAGCTCCACCTAAAGCGGAGAAAACAACATCAGATCCTTTTACTGCGTTGTACACTTCTTTCTCATCAAACACATAACCCTTTATGGCTTCAAAATTTTCGTTCCGAAGATCTTCATCGATCATTTGTTCAATGCTTCTGCCAAACGCTTTTACTGTATAACCTTTTGCGAGTGCAGTACGAACAATACGAATACCTACCTGTCCGGTAGCACCAAAAACGGTAATGGTCATTTTGAAAAAAGTTTGAATGAAGTTACGCTTTGAAAGCCTGAGTTTGTTCTTCTATCTCATCTATGTTGATCGCTGAGTGGCTTTCATCATAAATGCATTCACCATTAATGATCACCAATATTTGAGGTGACTCGTGATGAACGTTGAATTCTTCTGCGATCTTATTTGAAATGCCCCGATAGTTGATGAGGTCTAATAAATAAAAATCAGCATTCATTTCGGTATAAGTACGTTCAAGCCTGCTTAGTGCCATACTGCTTATACTGCAACGAATGCTGTGTTTAAAGATAACCTGCGGTTTTGTCTTAGAGTTATCCCTGATCTCCTGTAATTGATTTTCGCTAGTAAGTTGTATCCAGTTCATAGTATTTCCCACACACAAACTTTGCCATTACGATCTGAAGAAATAGCGAGGATTTGTAGTAGGACAACCTTTACGGCTGGTAGAGCATGATGTTAAGCCACCAACAACTAAACTTGCAAACACAATTGCCAATACTGTCTTTTTCATAACCTTCTTTGAATTAGTCTGATTAACGTTTTACTTTCTATTTTCGTATTTCCCTTGATACGGTTATCTGAAAGGATGACGCCTCAAGTAAAACAATTAACATACCAATCGCAAAATAACAACAATTTCTGATGAGGGTACACTTTATTTCGATCGGTGGCAGCGTGATGCACCAACTTGCTATTGCATTGAAAAAGAAAGGCTACGAGGTTACTGGAAGTGATGATGAAATATTTGAACCTGCCAGAAAAAATTTAGCAGATTGTGGTCTTTTACCACAGCAGGAAGGCTGGTTTCAGGATAATATAAACGCTGATATTGATGCTGTGATCCTGGGTATGCATGCAAAGAATGACAACCCGGAACTGATCAAAGCACAAGAGTTCGGTTTGAAGATATATTCCTTCCCTGCATACATCTACCAGGAGAGCCAGAATAAAACAAGGGTGATCGTTGGTGGAAGTCATGGAAAAACCACCACCACCAGCATGATCATGCATGTGCTGAAGAATGCAGGCAAACAATTCGATTATCTTGTGGGGGCAAGGCTGGAAGGCTTTGAACAATCAGTGAATATTACTGATGCTCCTGTGATCGTTTGTGAAGGTGATGAATATCCTGCCAGCGTAATTGAAAAGCGACCCAAGTTCCATTTCTTCTTTCCGCATATTGCCATTCTTACCGGAATTGCCTGGGATCACATCAACGTGTTTCCCACTTTTGATTTTTACCTGGAGCAGTTCACCATCTTCATCAACAAGATCGAGACAGGTGGCATACTCATCTATAATGAAACCGATGAAGTGCTGAACAAACTGGTGAACGATAACAGGAGAGATGATATCCGTTACCAACCTTATGGAATTCCGCAACACTCGATAGAGAATGGTAAAACAACGCTGACAATCGATGGCGCTACATCAGAACTAAAAGTATTTGGTAATCACAACCTGATGAACTTATATGCAGCGTACTATGCATGTAAAGAATTGGGAATTGATGCAGCTACATTTGTAAAAGCGGTGAGCAATTTTACCGGGGCTGCAAAAAGATTGGAATTAATGGCAAGTTCATCTACTGTAAATGTGTACAGGGATTTTGCTCATGCTCCCAGTAAAGTAAAAGCATCGATAGAAGCAGTGAAGCAGCAATTTCCTAACAGAAAGTTGGTAGCTGTGCTGGAATTACATACTTACAGTAGTTTGAATGAAGCGTTTATGAGTGAGTACAAAGGTGCATTTGACAAAGCCGATATTGGTGTGGTATTCTATTCAAAACATGCCCTGCAGTTGAAACGTATGCCTGATCTTCCAAAAGAAAAAGTGTTGGAAGGATTTGGAAAAGAAGGCTTACTCGTAATAAATGATAAGAACGAACTCTGGAATTTTTTACAGCAACAGGATTTCAGCAATGCCAATTTATTATTGATGAGCAGCGGTAACTACGATGCTTTAGATATGAACGCTTTCGCTCAACAAATTACAACATAGACACATTAGGAACATAGTTCATATACTTCTATGTGAACCATGTGCCTATGTGTTAAACCAAGCTCAACAAATAAGTGAAAGTTGAAGAGTGCGATCCTTCGACAAACTCAGGACAGGCTGCTACACTCAGATCAATTATAAGTGAAAGTTGAACTGAGCGTAGCAACGAAGCTCAATCTGTGTTACTTTCGTTCACTCAATAATTAATTCTCTTTTTGATGAAGCTCCAGTTAAATCGTCCGATCGCTTTTATTGATCTTGAAACAACCGGTATTAATCTTGGCTTAGACAGGATCGTTGAGATCGCTATTGTGAGGATCAATACAGATGGCACTAAGACGAATAAACGCAAGCTGCTCAACCCGCAAATGCCTATTCCGGCAGAATCAACTGCGATCCATGGCATCACCAACGAAATGGTGAAAGATGCACCAACATTCAAAGATGTTTCCAACGAGATCAAACAATTTATTGAAAACTGTGATCTTGGTGGGTACAACAGCAATCGTTTTGATATTCCCATGCTGGTAGAAGAGTTTCTTCGCTGCGGTATCAACTTTTCTGTTGATGGAAGAAAACTGGTAGATGTGCAGCGTGTATTTCATTTGATGGAGCAAAGAACATTGAGTGCAGCCTATCAATTTTACTGCAGTAAAACTTTAGAGAATGCCCACAGTGCAGAAGCGGATGCTGAAGCTACCTGGGAAATTTTACTTGCACAGGTTGAACGTTATCCGAACCTGGGAACAACAGTAGAAGCGATCTGCAAGTTCTGCGGTGAAGATGATATCGTTGATTTTGGCAGAAGATTCATCAAGCAGAATGGTGTAGAAGTGTTCAACTTTGGTAAGTACAAAGGCAAATCAGTTGCAGAGATATTAAAAGCCGAGCCACAGTATTACGACTGGATGATGAGAGGCGATTTTGCCATGCATACCAAGCAGAAACTCACCGAGATATTCAACAGAACCATGTTAAAAAAAGTCTAAACGAACTTCTTAGTAAAACTTAAACTTAGCGTGTAAAAGTTTATTGTATTTTCGGTTCTTAAGTTCAGTTTTTGGAAAAGATTGTCATCATACCCACTTACAACGAAAAAGAAAATATTGCATCTATTCTTGATGCTGTTTTCTCGATGAATAAAGGTTTTCATGTGCTGGTGATCGATGACGGATCTCCTGATGGTACTGCACAGATCGTTCGTGATCTTTTTAATAAATATCCCGGCCAGCTTTTTCTTGAAGAACGCAAAGGCAAACTTGGGTTGGGCACTGCTTATATTCATGGTTTCAAGTGGAGTATTGAAAGAGGCTATCAATTCATTTTCGAAATGGATGCAGACTTCTCTCACAATCCTGCCGATCTTGAACGTTTGTACAATGCCTGTAAAAAAGAAGGTGCCGATCTAGCTGTAGGTAGCAGGTATGTACTCGGAGGAAAGATCGAGAATTGGCCGTGGGACAGGAAGTTCTACTCTAAAGGTGGAGCATTGTATACGAAGATCATCACCTGGATGCCGGTGAATGATCCAACTGCAGGGTTTATTTGTTACACCAAAAAAGTACTTGAAACGATCAACCTCGATGAGATTGAATTCGTTGGTTATGCTTTCCAGATCGAAATGAAATTCGCAGCCTGGAAACTGGGTTTCAAAATCAAGGAAGTGCCCATCACTTTTGTTGATCGCAAAGAAGGCACCAGCAAAATGAACAAAGGCATTTTAAAAGAAGGCATTCTCGGCGTTATCAAGATACAATGGCATAGCATGTTCAAGAACTATCGCAGAAGGGTTGGTTCAGGAAATGCCACTACCAAGATCGTTACTCCTGCATTCGATAATGAACTGGTAGCCGAAGGAAAATAATTATTGCACCAGCTGGATTTTCATTTTTCATCGTTCCTTGCGTCGCACACTTGTACTGAATATCTCTTATCAGCTTTCCCACCATTTAGAATAATATTGCAGCTGCATGAGTAAGAACATCCAGGCAGCACTTCTTAGAATGCATCTTGCAGTTTTTATCTGGGGATTTACCGGTGTGTTGGGTAGAGCCATTCAACTAAATGAAGGATTCCTGGTATGGTGGAGACTACTGATCACCGTAGTATCACTCTGGGTGTTGTTCTACTTTCTTGGATGGATCAGAAAGATCCAACGAAAAGAATTTCTCAAGATCGCAGCCATCGGAACTGTATTAGCATTGCACTGGCTTTGTTTTTATGGAAGTATCAAGTACGCCAATGTTTCTGTGGCATTGACTTGCCTTGCGACTTCTGGTTTATTTTCAGCAATTGTAGAACCGCTATTCTTCCGAAAAAGGATCAATGCAACTGAACTGTTTCTTGGCTTATTTGCTTTGGCCGGAATTGCCATTATCTATTTTTCCAACCTGGAATTCTCAATTGGTATTTATATTGGTCTTGCAGCTTCATTGTTCACCGTTTTGGTTTCAGTGATGAATAAAAAGCTGGTAGAAGGTTACGAGCCACAAACCATTTGTTTGTACCAGCTCTCCGGTGGCTTTTTAGGCTTAACGCTGATGATGCCTTTATACAATTGGCTTTTCCCTACCGATGTTTTAGTTCCACATGGTTGGGACTGGCTTTGGTTGCTCATTCTTAGCTGGCTTTGTACCATTGTTACATTCTTCTTGTACATCTATGCATTACGACGTTTAAGTGCTTTTACAATGAATCTTACCCTAACGCTTGAACCTGTTTACGGGATCATTCTTGCTTTTGTATTTTATAACGAGAGTAAAGATCTCAGTGACTATTTCTACATGGGTTTTGGATTGATATTGTTAGCGGTTCTATTACAGATGCGAAGGCTGACCAAACAAAAACTGCCGTCATCTGCCCCATAGTTATGATTCTGCTCACACTTTCTTAAGAATTGCTTTCTTTTTTTTGCACGATGAAGACCGACCTTCAAAACAGGGAAGATATTGCTGCACTGGTAAATGCGTTTTACGATAAGGTGAGGGTAAACACTCAGATCGGTCACTTCTTTAACGATGTAGTTAAAGTAAATTGGGAAAAGCATCTGCCCAAGATGTACGATTTCTGGGAAGGAATTGTTTTTGGTGGATCGTATTATTCAGGCAATCCAATGAATGTTCATAAACAGGTGAATGCTTTACATGCATTCTCTAAATCTGATTTCGATGAATGGCTTAAGTTATTCAAACAAACAGTTGATGAAATGTATGAAGGAGAAAAAGCGGAGCTGATCAAACAAAGAGCACTGTCTATTGCAACGGTTATGCAACTGAAGGTGATCCACAACAACCAGTTCTATAATTAAGCTTGTACGGTTATATACCTCACCAGGCTTCGCTTAGCTACCGGAAGCAATGTTTCTTCTAATGGATAACTCAATTCCGTTTCAATGGCGTATACTGCAGGATTGGGAAGATCTGATCTGTTTTTAAGCAACTCCGATTTTATGTTCTCGTAAGAATTCACAATCGTTCTCTGCCAAACATCAACAAACTCAGTCTTCATGCTGCGGTACTTTTCATCATGCTTCTCAAATATGCTTAAGCGATATTGATAAACCCACGTGTTTCTAGCAGCACCTTCACACAAAAAGAAATAACCTTCTACACTGTCTAAAGGAATAATACCAACAGGGGAGATGTTCAGTTTATCTTCGATGAATTCGTAAATCTCCGTTCCATCCTGGATAGTGCTTCTCATCTTTCCTGCAGAATAATTGATGATCTCTTCCAACTCAGTCATCAGTTCATCATCCCCAATCATCTGTTCATATAATAACTGTAGTTTTTCTATTTGTATACCGGTAAGCTTCTTCGGAAATTGCTCCTGCAGAAAACGTTTATTCTCTCTGAATGCTACAATATTGTTGTAGTGAAAAATCACATCGGCTAACTGGGGATAAAGTCTGTTCTCGTTGAAGTATTTGTTGATCTCTTTCAAATAAGCCAGCAGCGTATATTTCTTTAATTCAAAGTCTATATAGCCATCAGCAAACCAGGTCTCGGATAAGGTTCTCATTGTTCACCTCCTTTTCGATTGTTCCTTCAATTTACAACCGAAGAGATGAAAAATTCTTGCCAGACTTACTAACAGGTGTGAATTAACTTTTTGTGACGGGTGAACTGATGAACTAATCGGCAGGGCTGGGATGTCTTTCCCTGTTACTCTTATGCTCGTTCAAAGTAAAGAGCAATGATGTTTGCAAATAATCTTTACCTGTGCTATTACCTGTCATCCGGTAATCATATTGTCTCAGGTAACCTGATTGTAAAGTGAAATGATCGTCAAACACATAACCAACTCCAATAGCGAACCTGTTTCGTTCGAAATATGGTTTAACATTGGTGAGAAATATTTCATTTGAAACAGAGCCATACACTGCTCCGGTTTCGATCTTCTTTTTATTGAAAGGTACCAGCACACTCAGCCTGTACCGAAAACGGTTTCTGTATTCAGCCGAGGTCCAGCGTTGCTCTATACGATACCTGTGTTCAATCTTAACCCTGTTGAGATTATTAGTTAGTGTGAACTGTTGCCAGAAACGAAATTCGCTGCTTGTAACATTTTTAAAATTGCCAACAGGCATATACGTTACATACTGACCTGCAGCAACTGTAATGTTGAACTGTTTCGCAATATTGTATCCGATACCACCTTTGTATTCATGGTAGTTGAAGTCGTTATAAATTTTCTGGCTTCTAAGCTGACCTTCAAAAAAAGCATTCCACTTCTCGTTGAAAGTTTTCTTTACGTTCAAAAGATTCCAGGTGCCCAAACCATCTGTTTGAGCCAAAGCATTCATCGAAAAAAATAAAGCCATCAATGCTACGATGGCTTTATGTAAGTATTGTTTAGTCATCTAATTACCAGGTTCTGTTAGGATCCCACTTTTCAAATTCTTTCGCTACTTCTGTAAGGAATGATGCTCCCAGGCTTCCATCAACGATCCGGTGATCGTAACTCATGCTCAGGTACATCATGTGCCTGATACCGATCGTATCGCCTTGTGGTGTTTCAATCACCACAGGACGTTTCTTAATAGCTCCAACAGCTAGGATCGCAACCTGGGGTTGGTTAATGATCGGTGTTCCCATCAAACTTCCGAAAGTACCTACATTGGTAAGTGTAAACGTTCCACCTGTCGTATCATCCGGTTTCAGTTTATTGTTTCGTGCTGAATCAGCCAATCCATTCACTGATCTGCTCAAACCAACAAGATTCAACATATCAGCATTCTTTATTACCGGAACGATCAGGTTACCACTCGGCAAAGCTGTCGCCATTCCAATGTTGATGTCTTTTTTTATGATGATCTTATCGCCATCAACAGATGCATTGATCATTGGATGTCGCTTGATCACCCTAACAATACATTCGATGAACAACGGTGTGAAAGTGATCTTCGTTCCTTCCTGTTTTTCAAAGCTCTTCTTCACCTTCTCACGCCACAATACCATGTTGGTAACATCAGCTTCTGTAAAACTCGTTACATGTGGAGAAGTGTGCTTGCTGTCGACCATGTGTTTGGCTATCAGCTTACGCATTCTATCCATTTCAATGATCTCAACGTTTCCGCCGTAGTTCACTGTAGATGGAACTTCAGAACGTTGTTCGTTGCTGGTTGATCGTTGTTCAACAGCGTCTTCTTTCGTATTTCGTACTTCGTTATTCGTACTTTGTATTTTCCCAGCTTTCTTATCAGCAACATACTGCAGGATATCTTTCTTCGAAACTCTTCCTTCATTTCCTGTTCCTGGAACATTCTCCAGTTCAGCCATTGAAATGCCTTCACTGTTGGCAATGTTCAGCACCAAAGGAGAATAGAACCTGTTGCCACCACCTTTTGGAGCAATGGTTGGCGTGTTCTGTGGTGTATAAGGAACTTCAACCGATTTATCCGGCTGAGGTTGCTGTGCAGGTTGTTGTTGTGTTTGCTGAGGTTGAGCCGCTGGTTTAACAGCACCTGCAGCCTGTCCGTTCATTTCAACACGTGCTATAACTGTTCCGATGGGAACCACATCATTTTCTTTGAAAAGAATTTCAGTGATCGTTCCTTCAGCGGTTGAAGGCACTTCGCTATCCACCTTATCTGTGGCTATCTCAAGTACAGTTTCGTCTTGTTTAACGCTGTCGCCCACCTTCTTGTGCCATTTAAGCACGGTAGCTTCCATTATGCTTTCGCCCATTTTGGGCATCACCAGTTCAGCTATTGCCATACAATCGTTTTTTATGAGGTCAGCTGTAATGCTACTATGAAGCTTTACTTGCGTCGCACTCTTCAGGTTTCAGTTCCCTGATCAGCTTGCGTTGCCCTCAATCAAGTGGCAAAGAAAACAAGATGAGGGGTTTTTAGCAAATCTACCTTTGAACAGTGTGGGAATTTCCTGCTGATATTCAGCTACAGTACATCTTTTACCTGTTTAAATATGGCCTGGGCGTTGTTTTAAGCCTGAATAGCTCACCTCGCTGCAATTTTCTGAATAGCACCTTTCTAAAAGTTTTTTAGGTGTAGAAGCCAAATTTTAATCCCATTAGAGGCTTCGCCGTACGATTGTTGTGCATTTTCCAGTTCTTCAAAATATTTTATATGGAAACCATCGATACCGCAACACTGCAAAAAGTGTCTAAACGTGGCTTTGCTTCTATGACTCCAGAACGACAGAAGGAAATTGCAAGATTGGGAGGTAGGGCAGCTCATGAAAAAGGTAAGGCTCACCGTTTCAATAGTGACGAAGCCAGGGCTGCAGGTAAAAAAGGTGGTGAGATCATCAGCAGAGATAGAGAGCACATGTCGCTGATCGGTAAAAAGGGTGGAGAGCATTCTCGTGGCGCAAATAGAAAGAACGGCAGCTTAGAAGCTAGCCAGTAATCCGGAAGGAGAGGTGCTTGTGGGTGCTTCTCCTTTTTTGATTGAGCAGGATGCTAAAAAATGCATCACCAGCCGGAGGCTGGCGAATGATTGAACTTTATTTATCTGAGCAGGATGCTCAGAAATAGTATTCACCAGCGAGACGCTGGCGAAAAAAAAATCTGTCCTGTGATCAGGACAGATTGCACAACAATCGAAATAAAGGCCTACATCCACTTAACTAAAAAGTTTAAGGAAGCTATTTTTTAATTCCTCGTTTACAATTCTGTTTGCCTGCATTTGCAGGCTGAACGATTTTTTTACAATCTCACCGATCTCGTCATAAGGTTCTTCAAAATGCTGTAATTCGTTCTTCATTTTGTTCAGCCACTTTTTTTGCAGGGTGAACTTTTCATCGAACGATTCTACCAGGTGCATTACGTTTTCATAGTCAGCCCTGTAGTATACATCGCTCAGGTGACGTTTCATGATCTCTATTTCATCGTGTAAAAATCCCAGTTCCTTTAACCAAAGCTCATGCTCTATCTGGTGCTGCATGGTATGTTCGGCTGAAAACATAAGGATGGTTTTACTGTTCCGCTTAACGTCTGGACAAAGATGAGTTGCACTAACTGACAAAAAGATGACTTAATGCATTGCAAAACATGATTCTCGTCAGGAATTTCACGCAAAGCGGAAGAAAGAAGCAAAGGCGGAAACATTCAATTTTTCGCCTTGATGATTTTGTTTGAAAAAGTAGCTCAGTAATGTTAGAAAGTACAAGAGTGCGACGCAACGAACGATGCTATGAAAAATAGAAGATGACTACCTAATTCTCTATTATAAACTTTCGCAGGAAATTCAATGCATTGGTGGCCGTCATTTCAATATTGCGTCGTCTCTCGAAACGAAAATTGAACTGTTTTGTTTCGATCTTACCTTCTTTACTTGTTGCAGCGATCCATACCAAACCCACCGGTTTTTCAACAGTACCACCAGTTGGTCCCATGATGCCGCTAACGGCTACACAATAATCGGTGCTCATGAGTTTGAGGGCATTCACAGCCATCTCCTTTGCTGTTTCTTCACTCACAGCACCAAATTTTTCGAGTGTTTCCTGTTTCACCTTCAACACATTTTGCTTGATGCTGTTATCATAGCTTACGATAGTGCCGAAATAATATTGAGAAGAACCAGGGATCTCCGTGAGTTTATGAGCAATATAACCACCGGTACAACTTTCTGCAGTGCACATGGTTTTCTTTTTCTCCAGCAATACTTTCCCGATAGCAGCTTCGATCGGGATATCTTCATCTGCCACTAAAACATGGTTTAGCTGTGATTTTAAAACTTGAAAAAGATCATCAAGTTGTTGTACGAGTTGTGTTTTGTTTTCTCCATGACCAGTTAATCTTAACCGAACCAATCCATAATTTGGCAGGTAAGCAAGCTTTACATTTGGTGGAAGATTTTCTTCGAAGTTTTTGATGTGTTCTGCAAGAAACGACTCACCCAAACCCATCGTCAATAATGTTCGATGTTCTATTGCAGGTGTTTTGAATTTTTGCTGGATAATTTGCAATACCTGGATCATTAGATTCTTCATTTCTGAAGGAACGCCAGGCATTGAAAAAAACAATTTGCCATCTTTCTCGAACATCATCCCGGGAGCTGTTCCTTTTTCGTTTTTCAACACGGTACAGCAGTCAGGCACTTCGGCTTGTTTCCGGTTTCTTTCGATCATCGGTCGTTTGAAAATTTCTTCAAACAAATACGTAACCCATTCAAGGGTTGGTTGATGCAGTATCATCTTCCCGCCAAAGTATTCACATAAGAGTGGCTTGGTGATGTCGTCTGCTGTAGGTCCCAATCCACCGGTGATCAAAACAATACTCGATTCTTTCGATGCTTCATTCAATGTATTCCAGATATCTTTCCATTCGTCTCCAATAGCATGTTTTGCTTTTACGGTTACACCGATCTTATTCAACTCCTGCCCGATAAACGCAGAGTTAGTATCTATCACCTGGCCGATCAGCAGTTCATCTCCGATAGTAACGATCGATGCAAATAGCTTTTCCATAACAACGAAGCTTGTTTTTATCCGTAATATTGGGTGCAAAGTAACGGTGTTATGAAAAGATGTTTCGTTGTTTGTTTGCTGTTCCTTTTTTGTTCGGCAGCAGCACAGGATGTTAAACAGAAATTGCAGGAGCAGGTACAGAAGATGGTAGCCGACTCTGATATGAGAGCAGCCATGTTTGGTTTGTATGTTGCCGATGCAACTACCGGTGAAGAAATATTTAACTGGAATGGGAAGACAGGCTTTGCACCGGCCAGTACACAAAAGATCGTTACTTCTGTTGCTGCATTTGAATTGCTTGGAAAAGATTACAGGTATAAGACAGAATTCTGGGGTGGTAAATTATTACCGGTGTCACATGGAAAACATAAAACGAACAAACTGGAAGGTTTGTTCATTGAAGGATATGGTGATCCTACACTGGGAAGCTGGCGTTATTCAACAACATCAGAAGGTGTGATCATCGATTCTCTTATCAATGCGTTTCGCAGAAATCATATCGGGGAATTATCCAATAATATCTATATCTATCAAAACAATTTTGATCTTGTTTCTATACCGGGAGGATGGATATTTGATGATATCGGCAATTATTATGGCGCTGGAGCCGCAGCATTAAATTGGAAAGAGAATCAGTTCGATGTAAAGCTGATTCCCGGTAAAAAAGAAGGTGAGCCGGTGAAGGTAGATTCGCTGTTCGAAACATCAGGATATAAGCTTCGATATAACCAACTTACAACAGGTAAAAAAGGATCTGGGGATGGTGCTTATATTTATTTCAACCAGCTTGGTGAGATGATCATTGCAGGAACTGCTGAATCTAATACCGGTTCTTTGAACATATCGGGTGCAGCAGAACCCAAAGTGTATCTGCCACATCGGTTTTCGGTATTATTAAAACAACGTTTGAAGTGGCATAACAATTTTACAGCAGAGATGAGACAGGACTCAATTGTGATCAATTCAAAAAGTAAAACTAAGCCACCTGTTCCTGTTTTGCCCCTTTACACCCATTATTCTCCTGCAATGGATAGTATCGTTTACTGGTTCATGAAGAGGAGCATCAATTTGTTTGGAGAAGCATTATTGAAAACGATGGCATTTGAAAGGACTGGTGTTGGGTCAACCGATTCAGGTGTTGCTGTGGTAAAGCGGTTTTATAAGGAGAAAGGATTTGATCTTGCTGCATTAAAAATAAAAGATGGCAGTGGATTGTCTCCTCAAAACAGGATCACACCGGAAGCACTTGTAAAGATTCTTTTGTTTGCAAAAGACCAGAGCTGGTTTCCTGCTTTTCAGCAATCGTTTCCAACTTTCAATGGTATGAGTTTAAAAAGCGGAACAATTGGTGGTGCGAAGAGTTATGCAGGATACCATACAGCAGCCAATGGGAAGCAATATGTTGTTTCTATTGTGGTAAACAATTATGATGGCTCCGCAAGAGCAATAGAACAAAAGATGTTCAAAGTGCTGGATGTGCTGAAGTGATTTAAAATTTTACTCCACTATAAAGATCTTCAATTCTGATCGATTGTTCTATGGATGCTATCTCCAAAAAATCAGTATCTGCAGACAATTCCTGGAACTGCAAGTTATGATCATCTGATTTCCGCCAGACACGAATAGACTGCTTTTGAGAATCTATCATGATGTATTCTTTTAAAGAAGATATCTGCATATAAAAGAAGAATTTCCTTCCCATGTCGTAGTCAGAAGTAGATGGAGAAAGTATTTCAAAGAT
Source organism: Chitinophagaceae bacterium (assembly GCA_024508725.1). Taxonomy (GTDB): domain Bacteria; phylum Bacteroidota; class Bacteroidia; order Chitinophagales; family Chitinophagaceae; genus JAEZDC01. The sequence continues at coordinate 223,491 of JANINS010000004.1, forward strand.
CACGGATGGATTGGTGATCATATCCAGCTTATCATCTGCCATCTCAGGATCGCCACATATTATCGTAGCATCAGGATAGAAATAAGATTCTTTTGCTTTCACGTACAACCTTAACTCTGCCGGATAAACAGAACATGCTTTCCCTTTCAACTTTAAATAAAGTTCGCCGATAAGGTTTGTGTGTATTTTATTATGGTTTAAAGAAGCTCCCGACATGTTCAATATCTCGCCTTCGAGATATTCATGTTTTTCTTCTTCTTTTCTTTCCCAATCGAGGTACTCGGCAGAAGTCATTTTGGGATGGTATTTTGCAGCAGGCTCCTTTACTTCCATATCTCTAATATACGAAAGCGATTGCAATCAACTCTGCTTCAATTTCTGCAGTTCATCTATCACAGTACTATAACTGCTGCCTACCGGTATTTCTTTGCCTGCAACAATAACTTTTTGCCGGTTGAACTTCTCGATTTTGTTCACCGGAACAATATATGATCTGTGTACACGGATAAATTCTTTCGATGGCAATTTTTCCTGGATGCCTTTCAACGTCATCAATGTAAGAACGGGATGTGGTTTGATGTGGATCTTGATATAATCGTCCAATGCCTCGATAAGATCAATGTCTTTGAGGTTGATCTTCATCAATTCATAATTCACTTTAACGAAGATTGAGCTGAGCTCAAGATCCTTCGATGATAAGAATTCGATATACTCTTTTGCTTTGTAAACAGCTTTCAAAAACCTGGCGTAATCAAAAGGCTTTAGCAGGTAATCAATCGCATCAACATTAAATCCTTCTACAGCAAAATCTTTATAAGCAGTAGTAAAAACAACTGCCGGACGATTGGTTAATGATTTATACAATTCTATTCCATTACAATCGGGCATTTGAATATCGAGAAATATCAGGTCTACATTATTCGATTTCAAAAACGTTTTTGCATCTTCAGGATTGGTGAATTTCTCCTGCAACTTTAGAAATGGGATCTTCTCACAATATTCTTTGATCACCTGGAGAGCCAATGGCTCATCGTCTATCGCTATACAATTGATCATGCCAATTTTATTTCAAGATTTGCAGTGTATTGATTTGGTTTTTCGTCAATAGTTAAACTGTATTTTCCGGGATAAAGTAATTCCAGCCGTCTTTTAACATTTGCAATGCCGATACCGGTATTCACCGTACTTTGTTTAGCTCCTTTTACAATGCTGTTCTGCGTAAACAAATCAACAGTATTTCCTGTTGTTGTGATCCGGATGATGATCTCCGACGTTTCTACAGTGCTCACACCATACTTAAATGCATTCTCCACAAAAGGTATGAATAAAAGCGGTGCGATCTGTTTACCATCGGTGTTATCCGGTATTTCAACATTCAGTTTTACTTTGTCAGTCAGCCGTACGGATTGTAAGTTGATGTAATTCTGAATGAATTCAATTTCGTTTGCCAGCGGAACATACTTCTGCTCTGTTTCTGTAAGCACATACCGCATTATGGCCGATAACTTTAGAATAGATGAAGCTGTCTCATCACTTTTAATGATCGCCAATGAATAAATATTATTCAGCGTATTGAAAAAGAAATGCGGATTGATCTGTGATTTCAATAATGAAAGCTCTGTATTCAACTTCTCATGCTCCATCTCTTTTTTCGTGTCTTCACTTTTTAACCATTCCTGGATGGAGGTTACAGCCAGTCCAACGGCAAACACCAACACGAACGCAAAATAGGAGCTGGGATAATGCGTAATATTCCTTCTTTTATTGAAACGTTTCTCGGCTTCAGGAGATGGTTGTGGTAAATTCCTTGTTTTAAAAAATGTTGCTGCATCTTCCGGTTCTGCTATCGCATTTGCCAATGGCTTAGGTGCAAACATGAACAGGAAAAAACAGGCAATAATGCTTGTTGTGTACAGCAGCCATCTCCTGGGCTTGAAGAGTTTTGGGATTAATACAAGTGAGTTGAGATAGTAGAATCCAAACAGGAATGCGTTGATGCAAACGAATGTAGCAATCTGGTTATTGCTCATGATGATCGTTTGTCCACCTCTGGGTCGTGCCTGGAATATGTATGGAAGCGATAAAAAGCAAACCCACGCTAAAATGTGGGCAATTACCGTTATCAGTGTTTTATTCTTTCTCAACTATGGGAGCTTTCTTCAAAAATATGGCTGAAGCCCTGCTCTGCTGATTAATTCGGGTAAAAAACTTGGATTTATCGGCAGACCATATTAATAAGATTCTGCATCTGAAGGGAAATCCTTCTGCTTTACATCCGATATATACTGCTGAACGGCACCTGTTACCTGCTCATGCATGTTAAGGTATTGCCTTAAGAATCTTGGTTTAAACTCGGTATTAATGCCCAGCATATCATGCATTACAAGTACCTGTCCGTCACAATATTTACCTGCCCCGATACCGATAGTGGGTATCTCCAGGCTTTCGCTCACTTCTTTTGCAAGATGTGCCGGGATCTTTTCTAAAACCACTGCAAAACAACCAGCTTCCTGCAAGAGCTTTGCATCATTACGAAGCTTATCTGCTTCTGCCTGTTCTTTGGCCCTTACATTATAGGTTCCAAATTTATAAATCGATTGTGGCGTCAAACCTAAATGACCCATCACCGGTATTCCGGCTGAAACAATTCGCTTCACACTATCGATCACTTCTTCTCCACCTTCCAGCTTAATAGCATGTCCACCCGTTTCTTTCATGATGCGAATGGCAGATGCCAGTGCAATGTCAGAATTGGATTGATAATAACCGAATGGCATATCAACAACTACCAAACACCTGTCAATTCCTTTCACCACACATTGTGCATGATAGATCATATGTTCAATGGTCATGGGAACGGTGGTTTCATTACCTGCCATTACATTGCTGGCACTGTCGCCAACAAGTATCACATCAATTCCTGCAGTATCGAATATCCTGGCAAAAGAAAAATCATAAGCCGTGATCATGGAGATCTTTTCTCCATTGGCTTTCATCTTCTGCAGCGTATTGGTGGTGATCTTTTTTATTTCTTTATTGACTGACATAGTTTCACGCAAAGTTTAAAAAGGCAAAGGTATTATAAGTTTCACGCAAAGTTTGGAAGTATCAAAGCCGCAAAGGGAATTAAAGATGGTTAACAATTCTATGAATGCCATCTTTGATTAGAGCAACATTAAAGTTTATTAAGAGACCCAACTTTAGATTTGTGAGTGTCAGATACGTCTGTACCTGTTTAAAGTGGACCGGAGCCAGGCTCTCTACGGATTTGAGCTCAATTATCACGGTATTTTCAACGATAATATCAACCCTGAATCCAGCTTCCAATTTAATTTCTTCATGTATCAGTGGGATGCCCTGTTGTGAAGAAAAGTTCAGTTTTCTTTTGTGTAATTCATAGCACATCAACTCCTCGTAAACACTTTCAAACAATCCCGGGCCATACTGTTTATGGAGGCGGAAAGCAATGTCGACGATTTCCTTAGCTACTAAGTTTTCAGTAAGAATTGGTTGCACATTACAAACTTAGGTATTTGCTCAAAATTTGCGTCTTTGCACTCTTTGCCTCTTTGCGTGAAATCTTACTTTGCTGCTTTGCGTGAAATTTCTTCATACAAACTCTGCACTAACCCATCTGCCAATCCGATCTTGGGTACATATATCTCGTTGATATCTGCCCAACGCATTACATTGATGTATATCTGCAAAGCCGGAACGATCACATCAGCCCGGTCTTCTCTCATCTTATAATGCCTCATCCTTTCTTCGAGATTGAAACTTGAAAGTTCTTTGTAATAATCTTTCAACAATTCTAACTGCAAAGGCTTTCCTTCTTTCTTTTTACTAAGTGAAAATACTTTGTTGATGTTGCCGCCCGAACCAATAGCAACCATCGGCAATGCACTCTTGGTATTCACTTTAAGATGATCTTTCATTTCATCCCAGGCACTTTCTTCCACTTGTCCTTTCAGTAAACGAATGGTACCAATATTGAATGATTCTCTGTACTTCAACTTGCCCTCAGAAAAAAAAGTAAGCTCCGTACTTCCACCACCTACATCAATGTATAAATAAGAATGCTCCTTGTCAAGATTTTCTGCGACATGATTTTCATAGATATAAGATGCTTCTTCATCACCCGTGATGATCTTTATATCAATGCCGGTTTCTGCTTTTACATTCCTGATGATATCAGGTCCATTGGCAGCATCTCTCATGGCTGAAGTTGCACAGGCTTTCAAATGTTTGATATCATACACCTGTAACAGGTATTGATATGCTTTCATCGTTTGCATGATCATCTCCTGTCGCTCTTTCGATATCTCGCCTTTTGCAAACACATCAAATCCCAAACGAAGTGGTACACGTACGAGGTTGATCTTATTGAACTGTGGTTTGCCACCATCTTCATCGATCACTTCAGTGATCAGCAACCTCGCTGCATTACTTCCAATATCTATCGCTGCTAGCTTCACCTGTAGAATTTGGCGAAAGGTACAGCCTAAACAGTTTCACGCAAAGAACGCTAAGGACCCACGACCGCAAAGCCTTTCGTTTAATTCTTGTTCTGCCTCTTATTAAACTTGCTTCTTTGCGTGAAATGCTTTTACATAACTATTGGCATGATTTATTCGGCTTTCTCTTCATGCCAGCGACAGTGAAATCCAAAAAGTCCACTTCAAAATTCCCTGAGAACATCGAACCAATGCTTGCCACGCTTGTAGATGAACCATTTCATGAACCGGGTTGGATCTACGAGATCAAATGGGATGGCTACAGGGCATTAACATATATCAACAACACAACTGTTGACATCCGTTCCCGTAACAATAAATCGTTCAACGAAAAGTTTTATCCGATCTATGATCGTCTCAAGAAATGGAAAGTGAATGCAGTATTGGATGGTGAGATCATTGTAATGAACGATAAAGGTGCAGCCGACTTCAGCGACTTGCAAGGCTGGCGAAGCGAAGCCGACGGTCACCTGGTGTATTACATCTTTGATATTCTCTGGCTCGATGGTGAAGACCTCACTAAAAAAACACTGAGTGAACGTCGAAAAATATTACAGTCAATCATTCCTGGTGGTGATGCAACACTTCGCTTAAGTGAAAGTTTTGATGCAGAAGGCAAAGAGCTATTTCAATTAGCAGAGAAGTTTGGATTGGAAGGTATCATTGCTAAGAAAGAAGACAGCCTGTACCATCCTGGTATTCGTTCGAAAGAATGGCTTAAGATCAAAACAGAAAAACGGCAGGAAGCTGTGATCGCAGGCTACACAAAGAACGAAGGCACATCAAAAAAGTTCAGTGCTTTATTATTGGGTTTGTACGAGAAGGGCGAGTTTGTTTTCATTGGTCCGGTGGGTACGGGTTTCAGTACAAAGCTGCAGGATGAGCTACTAAAAAAAATGAAGCCACTTGAAACATCCAAATGCCCTTTCAAAACTGTTCCCGATTACAACAAGCCTTCCCGTTTTCGTCCCAATCCGCCAAAAGCAGCAGTAACATGGCTAAAGCCTCAACTGGTTTGCGAGATCAGTTATCGGGAACTCACGAAAGATGGAGCGATACGTCATCCTTCTTTCAAAGGTTTGCGTGAAGACAAGAACGCTAAAGACATTCGCCGTGAAACAGAAACTCCTGTTGAGCATGTGATAAAAGAAGAGAAGGTGCTCAACAATAAAAAGCTGCTATCAGCTCCGGCTAAAAAAGAAAGAAAAACACTACTCAATCCCAAAGAAGAAACGCAAACAAGGAATATCGGTGGTCATGATCTTAAGTTCAGTAACCTGAGCAAAGTGTTCTGGCCAAAAGAAAAGATCACCAAGCGTGACATGCTGAACTACTATTATCAAATTGCTCCATTCATATTACCGTATATGAAAGATCGTCCGCAAACCTTGTATCGCCATCCCAACGGGATAGAAGAGAAGCCATTCTATCAAAAAGATGTAACTGGAAAAGTACCTGGATGGATAGACACATTTCCATACTTCAGTGCAACAGAACAAAAGCAAAAACATTTTCTTGTTTGTAATGATGAAGCCAGCCTCTTATACATTGCTTCTCTTGGTTGCATTGAAATGAATCCATGGAGCAGCAGGAAACAATCACCCGATAATCCTGACTGGTGCATCATCGATCTTGATCCTGATGAAAATACTTTTGAACAGGTGATCACAACAGCACAGGTAGTGAAACAAATCTTAGATGCGATCAATGTTCCCTGCTATCCCAAAACTTCCGGATCAACGGGAATGCACATTTATATTCCATTAGCGGCGAAGTACGATTATGAAGACTCAAAAGAGTTTGGAAGGGTGATCGCTAAACTGGTGCATGCAGAACTTCCGGAGTTCACCAGTATCGAAAGAAAAACATCTGATCGTAAAGGAAAAATGTACATTGACTTCCTGCAGAATCGACCGCAGGCTACGGTGAGTGCACCTTATTCTTTACGTCCCAAACCAGGAGCAACCGTTTCCATGCCTTTGCATTGGGAAGAAGTGAAACATGGTCTGCAGATGAAAGACTTCACCATTCACAATGCAGTAGCAAGGGTGAGGGAAGTAGGCGACATCTTTAAGCCTGTGATCGGAAAAGGAATTAGTATAGAAAAAGCATTGAAAAAAGTGAAAGTTATTTTTGATCAAAAATGAACTCGATAGTGGATGCATGCAATCTTTTTAGGTTGATACACAACTATTATTTTAATTGAGTATAACATAACGTTAACCGCTTTGGATAATCGCTCGTTTATATTTGTACAACAAGATGAGCAGCGGTATAAAACATATTATTAAGCATATTGTTTGCTGGATACTGGTTCTGCAAATTCTCAACCTCTCTATTAACTCCAGGCAAACTGCACATTCGGCTGTAAGCAGTGTTCAATCTGAATCACTTGGTGCCCAGGAAACAGAAACTTTGTATGAGTTGATCTCGGAAGGTGTGTTTAATACTGACTTGCCCGATTCTGATGAGGAAGATGATATAGACAGTTCTTCACCTGCAATCGATCTGTATCTTTCTGATAAATTTCTTTCGAAGATTTCTTCTTATAGGCGAGACTTGCAGCACACATCAAGGTATAGCAAGCGTATTCTATTTACACACACCGAAATTCTTTCTCCACCGCCACGGCTTGTTTGATGATTCTTTATGTTTTGCGATGCTTTGTATAATCATTGAGAGTAAAACTCTTATCTCAAACAATTTTATTCATTGACCATTGTTAAAACTGTGTCGTGGTAACTGATACCTAACAGCGACACAACTTTGCGGTGGTGAAAACCATTACTCATGTTAAACAGCTCGTATTACAGAGCCTGCCTTATTATCATTATATCTATCTGTACCACTAAAATCAAAGCACAAACACGGGATACATCAGCACTCAACAAAAGAAGGTCAGACAGTTCTTATATACACGAAACAGAAAAGATCAGGCAGCCTGTTAAAGTGATGCATGCCGAACCTTTGTACATAGATCTTATCAGGGACCTCGGTGCCAGGAAAGGTGAAAAGGAATGGAACGTAGGTCTTGGGTTAACTGATAACAATGACTTTGACAGTTATACTGCCCTTGTAGAGTATGAATTTGCCCCGATCAATCGGTTGGGATTAGAAGTTGAACTTCCTTTTACTTTTTATTATCGTACCAATGGAAATGTAGCAAAGGATTCTATTCCACGCAATCGTTTAAACAGCCTTAAGCTGGCGGGTCAATATACATTCTTTGTATCGGAGCAGGCTAAGACCTCTCTTGCGATTGGTTACATCCATGAGTTTGAATTAAAGCCTTTTGGCAGTAACGCAAGAGAAAGAAGCTGGAAAGGAAATATATTCAATCCATTTGTAGTTGCAGCCAAACGATGGGGTAATAACCTTCATACACTTGTTTATGCAGGGCCAGCCATCAGTCATCACTTCGATCATCCATCTTATCAAACATCATGGCAGGTGAACACCAACTTTCATTACATGATCACAGGTACCCGAAACTTTATTGGTATTGAGTATAATAAAGAATGGGTAAAGGGTGATTTTGATATGACGATTCGCCCGCAGTTAAGGGTAGGTATATCTGATAACCTGATGATTGGAATTGTAGCTGGTATTCCGGTAAAACGGGAGAACCAAAGGTCCAGCACTTTTTTACGGCTTATTTATGAACCAAAGAATAAACACCATACATAGACTTAATAATACATCACCTTAATTAAATCTTACACCATGACTGAGTTTTTAATAGTTGATTTCAAATTTCGCCGGGCTTTGTATAAATCCCTGATCTTATGCAAGAGAAAGAATGATAGTGCAGAATATCGTGTAACAGTGATGAATGGTGCTCTTGAAAAGAAATTGTGCAGTAACAATATTATTGAAGAGCAGCATGGACAACTCAATATTACTTATTCTGCCGACACATTGCATAACAGGATAAAAATGAAGATCGCTAAAGCATTAGGTAAAATCGTGGGCAAACGCATTAATAAGTTTGTATTGAGACGACGAGCAAAAAAGTTGAAAGTATTAACGTAACAGGTACGGTAAAGTATTCTATCACATCGTGTTTATATAAACTTCCTGATGCTCATCATCATGCCCAGGTGCAATCCTTCATGGTAATTGTTGAATTCAAAAGCATCTTCGATCGAACCTAAGTGAAAGCCTGTAATGGTTGTCCGTTCTGTGTAAGTAGTGAACAAACCTGACTTGTGATCAGTTTCAGTTATAGATATAAGTGATAACAACAACGACCTCAGTTCATCAACCTCAGCTTGCGAAATCGCTGCTGTTGGTTTTGTTCCCGGTTTATATTTTTCAACCATCGCATCAGGTATATGGATGGATAACCCCGAACCCTTATAAACGATCATCTGCTGTGCAACAATGATGTGGCCTAAGTTCCATGCAAGATTATTACTAAAGCCTGCAGGTATCTTGTTGAGTTGCTCCAACGAATAATTATTCACCAGATCAAGACATAGTTTCCTGCCTGTTGACCAGGCTTTGAAAGTTTGTTTCATAAAACAAATTTAGATGTTGGCGAGGATATGCATTAATAATGCGTTGTAAAGGCTTCATTCTTCATGCATTCGTTACTTCATCCATCAATTTGCTTAATTGTGTATTCCATTTTTCATCTCTGCTTTTCTTCAGGAACTTTATGAAGAATAAAGATTTCCTCGATCTTAGATTTAGCGAATGTTGTGTACGAGTTTATCTCATCAAGTGTCTTAGCAAATTCCGTATGAAACATCAAGCCATAAATGCCTAGAGTAAGTGAGTAAGGAGCTATTGTACCATCTTTTTCTATTGTGATACGGGCACCACTTAAATGTTCAATATCTGTAATGATCTTTCCGCATTCAGAACCAATGGAACTGATGGTACTCCCTTTATCGTAATCAATCCAATTCATAATTTCAGTAGAACAAAGAATTGATTTGTTTAAACGATATCTCTTTTCTTTATCATCACACTTGCGGCAGCAAAGTCATGAATTGCCCTGCGTTCTGTGTTGCCGTTGATCGTTAAAAAAGAAATCCATCCCAGGCTGAACTTGAGTATATACCGAATATAGGCCTGCAGTAAATTAATTCGTCGACTGTTGTCTGAAATTCTTCTTACACGTATATCTTTTACGAAGTTGCCTACTGTACATCCAAGGCTGGTTGACAAAGGTTCATACAAACCCCAGATAGCAAAGAACAAAATCATCCGTATCCAGTCGGGCACATTATTGTATTGATCTAAAAGGTTTGCGGCCATGAACATTAAGAACACGATAAAACAGGTGTCTATTAATGTTGACTGGAATCTTTCAGAGAGGCTTGGATAGATGACTTCTGTAACTGGGGCAGTTAAATTTTCCATAGCAGTAGATTGTCGTCTGAAGTTACTGCTTTACCCCATTCGAGAAACTAGAGGTTACAGGTATCTGGACAGAATTATTTAGACCCACATCTATAAACAGCTCCTGCAATAGTTCCACCCACCAGGTATAAACCAAAAGCCATCAACTTTGTTTGAGTAGTTCTGTTGCTGTAAGCGACATTCAATCCAAATTTGCCGGGTAATAATATAGCACCTGCACCGGCAGCAGCGCCTAATATTGTTCCAGAAGCGATCGCTTTCTTTTTGCCCGCAATGGCAACAAGAGCATAGTATAAACCATTCACCACAACATCGGCCGCCATGGTACTGTAGTAGACAACGCTGCTTTGCCTGGCTTCTTTAAAAGGTATCCCTGTGATCTTAGAAAGACTTTGTACACCCAACAGGTCCATCCTTGGTGCATCTGCACGGGTGTTCTTTAAAAGCTGGTGTATGGCTGTTACTATTATTGAGCCTGCAAGCCCGGCACCGATTGCTGCTGTTTTCATAACTCTCTTTTAACCCATATACGATAAATAGAGTGCCATATCTCAGCCATTCAGCAGAAATATTTCATAAGGATGTGCTCAAAAAATAATACAGAGTTAATATTCGCAATGGTATATCTGCTTTCCATTTCTACCTAAAACTGCTAATTTGCTTACATGAATGAAGCTTTATGGAAACAGGTAGAGGATTTTGATATTGAAGATAACTACCAGGAGTACGGCTTCGCTACAAGACTCTCAGATGAGCAGTGCTGGACACGGCAGTTTACCAAAGGTGCAATACTGGAATATAAAAAGTTCATGTACCTCGCTGCCACTTCAACTAAAATGGTTTCACCTTCTGAGATTGTGGATATGGTGTGGCATCAGCACCTGCTGTTCAGTAAATCATACAGTGCTTTTTGCGAGATATTAGGTAAACAAATAGAACATGTACCCTCTACTCATAATCGGAATGAACAAGCAAGGTTCGCTGCAGCAAAAGAACATACCACTCGCTTGTACATCGAAACATTCGGGCAACAACCAAAGCAATTCTGGGAGTACCGGACTATGCTGGATACCGTAGAACTCGCTACTTCGAGACTAACTATGAAAAATATTAATGTACTTGCAGTAGTTTTCATACTCCTGCTTGTTATACCATTTTACTTGTTGTTAAAGCCTTTGTATGTACATATTGACAATCCTGATTTTGTTATAGGTTATTTGTTATTGATCACCATTACAGCCATTGTTTTGGAGATGTATAACAGGAAAGCCTTCGCAAACATGGTGGCCAGAATGCCTGCAGATAGTTTCGTATATCTCCTGCATCCGTTCGAATTGATCTACCTGAAAACCGGGAAGCTGCAACACGTGATTCACGGCGTGATGAATGATATCTTAGATCTGAACAAAGCCGTTGCTTATGGTGATCGATCAATTGAGCTGAATGATAGCTCGTACAATTCTCCTGAGCAATTCCAGGCAATCAGCTTGATGCAGGAAACAGGAAGAACCTACTATCACCGGATCGTGCATGAGTTGGTGGCGAAACCCATGTTTGCTGTGATCAGGAAAAGCATGGATGCATTCCTTGCTCATTTCCGGCGATCTGAACACTTCATCAGCATCTATGCAATAAACATCATGGTTGCAAGTTTGATCTTCCTAGTTGTCTTCACCCGTATGATAACAGGAACGCTGCGGGATAAACCTACAGGGATCATCATCTTCGTCATGTTTGCTACTGTTATTGCAGCAATACTGATGATGGCAAGAGTTAGAAGGATGATCGCTACTATAACGCTGCCTAAGTTGTACAAAGATCAACTGGTACCTTCAAGAGGAGGCTATAACAGTTGGGAATGGCAATACTTTATGATGGGTAATGCAGCATTGATCCCCGCATTTTTCTCCATTATTCAGCAAGCTGATCGAAGATCCGATACCGGTGGAGCTGGAGGAAGTTGTGGTTCTTCCTGTGGTTCGTGTGGTGGTGGCGGAGGAGGTTGTGGTGGATGCGGAGGTGGTGATTAGGTTAGATTAAGCACTTACCCAGAACCACGGCTTAGATCATTCCAGTTCGAGTTGAAGTTTTGTTAGATTCTCCAGGTCCTTTGCTCTTATCTTGTATTTTTTATAATGTCCGCAGCGATAATATTTTTTGAAAGGGATAAATAAGAAATAGGCTTTTTCATATTCGTTTTCCAAAGTCCTGATCTTCTTTTTGCCATGTGCAAACATATCAATAGGAATATCTTTTAAAGTGATCGTATCGCCTTTGTATAGAATAGTAAGTGTATGGAAAAACGCATGAGTATATTTATCAGTCAATCGCCTGGGTGTTGAAGGTTTCGCTTCCACCAGAGTATCACCACAAGAAAAGCGGTTTCTTGTGTAATACGAATAGGAGAGGATCGATATTCCATTCTTCGCAAAGAGGTTTACCAGGTGGGTGCACCTGTTGTCGGTTGAGCAGTTTAGCACACCAGGACAATATATCTCTGCACTATAGTATGCAGAATCTCCCAGCTTCGTTTTCTTAAACTTTAGAACAGTAGTATTGTTTTTGTCGTTCTTTTTCTGAAAGAACTTTACACCCGTTTTCAATGTGGGAGCCCGGTATTGAGGAATGTAAAGTTTCATTGGACGTTGAAAACAACTGTCTGTGCAAGACACAACATAGAACGCATAGTGCGGCTCATAGCTTACTACTTTCCTGTAGTTTTTGAAACCAATATGTTTCTTTAACCAGTTTTCCTTGATCGTGAACTTATAGCTTAATTTCTTTTCAATACGAAGACATTGGCTGTTTCGATCCCAATCGCATTTCGATAGCGTTAATGTATATCCGTCTTTTAGTGTTACAGTAGTATCGCCATCGCAATCATGCCTGGTGGTAGTATCTTTTCCCTGATCGATATCTTCTATCGCCGGCTCCTGTAGAAATAACACTATTATTTCAACTCGCCGGTTCTTTGCTTTATCGAAGGGAGTTGTATTGGCAACAATGGGCTGTTCTTCTCCTAATGCTTGTACCAGTAACAATGAATCAACTATTCCTCTTTCCAGTAAAAATGCTTTTACGGCAAGGCTTCGTTTTAACGACAACTGTTGATTGTAGCTGCTATCTGCATCGTTATCTGTATGTCCGTTAATGTATATAATGTAATTCCGCTTTCCGGCCAGCGAATCATAGATAAGAGATAGGATCTCTTTATGTTGAGCCGTGAGCTCGTATTTGTTACTGCCAAAGCGAAGCTGGTAGATAAGACTATGTTGTTGCGCATTGCAAAAAAATGGTGCCAGGAACAGCAATAGAATTACTCCGCTGCGAATCATATATGCTTTATAGGCTTACAATTTAGCAAGAATACAATAGCGGCAGGGTTAGTTTATCAGATAAAACCTTCATAAAAGCAAATTGGCCAGTATGGGGCACTGACCAATTAAAGCAGCACCATGACTAATTACTCACCCCATCATCATTATTGATCCCTTTCTTCTTAGACACTACTTCTTTCAGCTTACCAAAATTCCATGTGATCCCCAATCCAAAGTTTCTCCATGGATTGATCATCGTGGTACGATTGATCACACCCGGCGTTGTTACGGCAGACTTGTATTCGAAATTCTCTTTATGCAGGTTCTGTGCATTGATGTTGAGTATGAACTTGTCCTTAAAGAACTTCACGGCTGCATTTACTCCATAAAAATAATTCGCAGGGAACTTACCCTGCAGGCTAACGGGTGGAATAAACCCACCGCTGAACATGGTGAGGTTGATCTTCTTCGTAGCGGTGTAAGTAGTGGTTAAGTTCAGGTTACCTGCCCATCCGCTGTTTCCCTGGCCTGTACCGTTGTTGCTCCTGATATCAATATAGCGGGCACCCAGGTTAAAGAAAGCAGATAATTTCTTGTTGATCTTCGCATTGAAGTTGAGCGTAGTGCTCAGCTGCTTTTCTTTACCAACATTCATCTGTGTACTCGACGTGATACCTGTTGACGGATCGAAGCTGGTAAAACTGGTGATCTTATCATCGCTGAACTGGTAGAACACACCAATGTTCACCAATGTCTTTAAAACGGTAACACGGTGCTGCATTGAGAAGATGTGCAGGATCTGCGGAGCAAGCTGCGGGTTGCCAAATTGCAGGTTCAGCGTATCCGTCTTATTCACGAATGGATTGAGGCTTTGTATAAAAGGACGTTCCAATCGCTTCGTATAACTCGCAATGATGTTCCATTTGGGACTCATCTTCACCGTTGCCTGCACATTGGGAATGACCGAGGAATAATCCTGCTTCACAATACTTTTGCTCGTGATGAAATCACCATCGATCATCGTGTGCTCATACCTTGCACCCGTTCTTAATTGTATCTTTTTGGAGAGGTTCATCTGGTAGCTGGCATACACACCTGCGACTTCCTGGTTGTAGCGAAAGATATCTTCACCACCCGGATCAATGGTATAGTTATCGGAAGTATTGAATTTATACTTTACCGTGAAATCCGATTCTGCGTACCGTACGATCTTCTTTACACCTACTTCCAGTCTCCGGTTGCCTTTCATGGCATAGGCATAATCTGCCTGGAAAGTGAACTGCCTGCTGTAGGCAAGACTCTGGTTCCAGATGTATCGCTGGTACGAAGGAAAGAACTGTGAGCTTTCCTGTTCGGTATTGGCAGTATTGAAATCGCCCAGGAAACGTAAAGAAAATTCATTCTGCTTGTTCCGTTTGCCTTTGCGTACCAGGTCGCTGCCGATGCTGCTCGTAGGAAACTCGTTACGGGTATCTACAATACCGGTAGCCGTTTCCGAACTGCCGTTAGCAAACAGCGTGTATAGTGTATGTTCACGATGGTTCCTGCCGGTACCACCACTCACATTGCCATACACTACTGCAGTGGTGAGGCTGTCGATATCATAAGCGATTTCCATGTTACCGAAATTGTTGAAGTTGCGGTTGGTACCAAAGCCCTGGTTGTCCCTGTACTGGTAGAACGTGGCAGTACGAGGTTCTGTACGAACGAGGGCATCCGAACGCTGGTCGAACGAAAGAAATCCGCCATACAATAAAGAGACGGTGAGCTTTCCTGTTTTAAGCGAGAAGTTGGCGTTGAAAGGCATCGTACGATTGGTGTTGCCACGTACCGAGATCACGCCATTGTAGCCGGCCAGCTTCTTTTTGATAACGATGTTGATCAATCCGCCGATACCTTCTGCATCGTATTTCGCAGATGGATTGGTGATGATCTCTATCCGGCTGATGGTAGCACCGGTAAAGCTCTTCAACGCTGCAGCAGGGTTGGCAGCAAACAAAGAAGTTTCCCTACCGTTGAGGAGTATCTTATAATTGCCCTGCCCGTTCAGCTGGATATTATCATTACCGTCTACACTCACCAACGGCGTTTTCCTTAATATGTCTATGGCATTCTCTGTTTTCGATGCAGGATCGTTGTCGAGGTTGTAGATGATCTTATCGTCCTGTTGTTCGATGGGTGATTTTTTCGATTCCACTTTTACATCACCCAATGTGGTTACCGCTCTTGCCAGCACCATGTCTAACGTTGTATTACTCGTGCCGTCTACTTCTTTCTTCACCGGTTTGTAATTAACGTGTCTTGCTATCACTATGTATTTCCCTGCTTCTTTCAGGCTGATCTTGTAGCTGCCATTGTCTGCAGATATCAGCTTGTATGATATCTTGCCGGGCTCGGTGCTTTTAGCCAGTGTGATGTTGGCACCGGGTATGGGTGCACCGGTAGCACTGTCTTTTAAAGTGCCCTGTATTGTTCCCTGTGACTGTGCAGCAAAGAATAGTGCAGTAAAAATGAAGGTCAGTAAAACTTTCCTGTATAGTTTAGGTCTCATAGCGTAGTTCTTTCCATAAAAGTATTTATGCACCTTACGGGTACAGATCGCTTTTCGACAGGCGGTTAGTTGTAAAGGAAGTTTGGGTGAACTATAATGAGGTGCAAAAAGCTTATATGGCGAAAATCTACATCTCTTTTGGAGAGTCTTCACTCTAGCATTTTCATCACCGTTTTATTATTGCCTCAGTTGCAGCGAGGGATTTACAGGTGGAACAGTGATGTACTACTCATGTCAGAAATTTACCAAATGGATTTGTGACGTAAGTGTCGTGATCTACTCATAGAATGCTGGTAATGGATAATTTTTTAATGCCGATCATTCGGGGAAGATCGATTGCAGAAATGCGACGAGTAA
The DNA here is from genome assembly GCA_024508725.1 of Chitinophagaceae bacterium. Taxonomy (GTDB): domain Bacteria; phylum Bacteroidota; class Bacteroidia; order Chitinophagales; family Chitinophagaceae; genus JAEZDC01. The sequence continues at coordinate 239,600 of JANINS010000004.1, forward strand.
ATCAAATTGTTGTAACTATAAAAATCGGTCATGTCTTTTAAATTACCGCTAACGTTGAACATGTTTATGTAGTACTGGTATTTGAAAAACTAATGCTTCATAAACTTGTTGATGATGACTAAAGATAGAAAAGATTAGTTTATGTTCTTCCGCCAGTATTACATAAACATGCATGTTGTAAGCCGTTCTTCCTACTCGCTCATTATTTAATTCGCACCAAGTCACCGTCGTCAAAACCAACAGTTATTGCTTTAGCGTCATTAAAGTAAGAGTTTTTAAATTCTTCCGACTTTACGAATTGTTTTACTCTCTTCTCTATCAGCGTCTGAACCTTATCCCACTTCAAGTCTTTAAATTCCTTTTCCGGTAAACCTAAGTAAGTACTCTTCGGCTTGAAGTCACCAAACCCAGCAGCCCAATCATCATCTCTCGGGTCATACTGTTTCGCTCCGATTAAATATAAATAGTAACCAGAAGGAACATCTGGAGTTTCGAATATTCCAAATTTGTAAGCGATAATTTCCTTACTGGGTTTTTCAGTCCTGATTATATCATTTATCCAAACGGAAAACATTTCATCAAAAGTCATGTTGTTATAGTTCTTTGTTTTCGGTATTGTGTCGCTGCCAAGATGTTTTAGTTCAACGTTAGAAACTCTGACTTCGCTATTTAAGTTGCAGCTTATTAATAAAAGTCCCGAAAGAAAGATTTTAAAGTTAGCGAGCATGATAGAATGGCTTACAACGGGAAGAGGCTTTAAGCAGTGCAGATATTCTGGGTTCTGCCGCCTCATTGTATTGCTGAAGCAAAATAGTAATTCTTCTTCTGAATTATGTACTTCCGCCTGCATTGCTTGAAGCCTGTGTTAGCGGCGTGTCAAGAGTAGGTGCAACCGCAATCCTTTCCTAAAAATTCAAGCAGAGGACGAATAGTGTTACTGTGACTGCAATAAAGGCTATCGAAGCAATTACCCCGACTTTCCTCTGGACCTTGGTTTCAACCAGATAGCTTTGTTCTATTTGGGTATACCGCTTGTTACCAAAAATCAAATACGAATGTGCCGCGATAACCAGCAGACCCGCAATGAAAAGGTAAACTTTTGGCAAGGCAATTAGCGTTATCTTGTTTATTGCTTTGTCAAAAAGCATTGAAAGCGATAGTAAGTTCAGCATGTTCACCATTGATAAAAGAAGAACTGCATTATACCTTGGAGTGTCTTCTTCCCCGATTGAAACCAGTAGCCTGTAAAACCTATAGTACAGATTGTATATAACTCTCAAACTTTAGTTCTGTTTTAGTTGCCGCTAACACTCTAATATACGCAACTCCTTGTTCCAAAAAGCATTAATTTTCAATAGCAAATGGAACAAGAAATTACCCTGAAGTATTTCAATGCCAAGCTGAAGATCGGGCTTTCCTCGTAAAGAGAAGTGTACCTGTTAACCGGTACACCGGAAAAACTGTTTCCCGAAACATGGAAAGGCAATCTGGTTTACAGAGCTAAAGGGTCAACACACCGGTTCAGCTATAAAACCATAAGAAAGGACTTGTTGTTACAACAATGAAGATCAGGGTGACTGCAGATGATCTGTTGCCGTTTTGAAGAGTGTGCAAACAGCGGTGATACGCTATTTGTTAAGTAGCTTTTCCAGTAAAGCAATCTTCTCATCCTTTTCCTTTAGCAACTGCTCGTATAACCGCTTATTTTCTTCGAGAGCTTCCAACCATCTTTCCATCGGATTAATAATCTGGTGGTACACCATCCCCACTGAAGTATTATCAAATTGATTGTCGTGTATGTTATTGATAATATTTACTGCTGACTGTTCATCAAAATTTTCAATTGCCTCCGGCGTCACATGCAATGCTTGGGCAACCTGCCCCAGCAACTCTCTGTCAATTTCTTCTTTTCCTTCCAGTAAAGAGATTTTCTTCTGGTTCCAGTCTTCACCCAGTTCAATAGCCAGTGCCTCCTGCTTAATGCCCTGTATCTCTCTTATCCGTTTTATGTTTCTGCCGTGGTGGGGTTTCTTGTCTGTCATGGTATGTTTATTAATATATAGTCTTTTGGTTTTTCATACTTCTTACTTCCTACGTCTTACCGCTGCATTCCAAATATAGAAATTTAGCACAAGGTATCTTACCGTAATTATTCGCATATTTTATCCACGTTATTCAGCTGTTTTATCCGGTCTTATTTTCACTTCCGTTACTACCAAATAAGAACTTAGTCTCCAATATCCAACACTTGTTCCCAGTCTACAGTAAACATAAAAGTCCCGCTTCGGCGGGGCTTTGCTTTCTGCTCGTCCTGCACTTTCACCAGATTGCTTCGTTCCTCGCAATCATGCAGCAATGCAGCCCGGTTCTTACATAAAACGGTTTTCAACTTTATCAACTTGTCAAAGTTCCTACGGCTACTAAAAAGATCTTCACGCCTCATTTTATCCGCTATCGACGCAGGCGGGATTGAAAAAATGCTCCCGCATATTTTTTCAAAGGATAAAATGCAGTGTGTAGCACAAACCTCAGGCAGTAACAACTTCGCACTATGAGCATCGTTTCTGCACACTCATCCACTTCCTGCATCACAACCCGTCACACATGGGGAGGCGTTGGCCCGCCCCGCCGCACGGAGTGTTTCGGCGGGACTTGATCTTTTGCTTCTTTTCGATCAAGCGAAAAGAAGAGAAGAGAAGAGAAGAGGATAATATTACTGTTGATAATAGGCACTAGCAATCATTGCTCGAAGATTGCAGCATCATGTGCCGTACATTCCCGCAAGGTTACCCCTGCGTTAGCCGTAGATTGCTGTACCATTACGGCGAGATTACTGCGATATAAAGCGTCACAGCCTTGCCAAATCGTCCCGTTTGTACCCAAACCTTCCCAAAGCATCCCAAAGCATCCCAAACGAGCCCATATCATCCCAAATCAGCCCCTTGAATTCAATCAACCCTGAAATTGATAACCATCACCAGTTTCTTATCCACAGACTCAAGTCTCACATCACGATATTCGGTTGCATTATCTGCTTTCTCATCCAGCTGGAGTGCTTTACTAAAGTTTACCGTTTCGAACGTTATCGTAGAATTTTCGCAGGCAGTGATCCTGTAATTATGATCGATCGTCGATTGCGGGAACAGCTGTTTATCATAAGCATTAACCGAAACGGGAGCTTCGGCTGTTAGCAGGCTTACCGGTGCCGATCGGTAATAAACAGTACTATCGTTTAAACTAAGAAACCTGAAGCTGCACATGCCGGGATATTCACCAGGTTCCTGGTAACGGTTTCTTTCAGCTCTCAGTTTAGCAGTATCCAGCAACCCGTTCTTTACTATGGTGATCTGTTCTATCTGTATCGAATGTTTAATATCGGCATCTGCGATCTCTTCTTTTACAATAAAGAAGAGTACCGCACCAAAGAATATGATCCCGAGTACAAGGAATACAGTAAGCAGTCGTGTGTTGAGCCTGTTCATTGGGGTATGCGTTATCCTCTAAGATAATAATGATTCTCTGCAACCCGTCATCATAAGGATTTAACCAGAAGCACTCCCGGTGTACCGGGTTTTTCCCTGCCTTCCACCTGCACCAAAACAATCTTGTTGTTCAACAGGGTAATGCCCGTAAGCGGAACGTTGGTTTTTGTTTCTGCAGTCACTACAGATTTACCCTGCTTATCAGTAGTGGCAACCGTTATCGTCGTCGGGCTGGCAATGACCGTTATAATTGAATCGCCGTCATTCTTCAGGATAAACCTCCTGTCCTGGTCGGTATATGTAGCTGGTATTTCACTCTGGTATTTGATCTTGTCGCCGTAGAAGTCTGTAATAAGATTGTACACTTTACTTCGGCCTTTCGATAAAACAGTGAGCAGGTGATTCGAGGTCTCGCCTGCCGTTAGTGCAACGATCTTGTTGTCTTTGCTCATACCTTCAGAAACTACTGTTGCACTGGTTTGCTGGGTTGCATTGAGAAATATTGCGGAATCGCTGTTGTTGAGGTAATACGATGCCCTCGTATTCATGTAAGGGTGTGCAAAGCCAAGCGACGAGAGGTAGTTGCTCATTGCCTGGTAATCTTTCACCAACTGCTTACCATCGTTCTCATCCAGCTGCACATAATGGTAAATGGGATAAACATTTTCTGAGAAGGTTCCATTTTTGTGCTGCACTTTGTTTCTTGCATCGAAAGACACGAGTACGTTCACTTTTCCATTGGCAATAAACAGGTCTTCGAGGTGGTCCAGGCTGTCGAGCGTGGTTTGCCAGATGGTTTTGCCTTCGGCAGATAGTTTTTGAATGGTTACTTTATCTGCGTTCTTGTCTGACGCACCGGTATAGATATATCCATTGGCTGTTTTAACAGCATTCGCTACCGACCGGTTTGAATATCCAATAGATCTATCCCAAAGCAGGTTTCCTTCAGTATTATAACAATAGATACTGCTTTCAAAACCTCTTTCATACATGGATATATTGGTTGCCCCGAACGGTATCTGCAGATAGGTCATCGGTGCATTGCGTGAAGGCTTGGTGGCATTCCTGATCTCTTCTTCTGTGGGATTGTATTTTTTTATGGAGACGATAATGTTGTTACCCAACACCGCTGCTTTCGCCTCAGAGGTAAAGAAACCCTGGGCGGTTTTGTTTTGAGCCATTGCGGCAGAAGAATACAACAGGATGAAAGAAAAGAAAACGATGCGTATAGCCTTCATATGAATCATTATGTAGTAAAGATAACGACAGTGCTGCTGTATAGTAAAAATCATGTGGCGCTAACCTTGGCACGCTTTTGTTACCTGTGATCATGTAGACGAATAAATGAAACGACAGAAATAAAGGATCGCTTGTAAATGAAAAGAAGATGTGGAAGTGATCTTTTAAAGGCTTTATTACAGATTGGCTAGGTTCCCACAACAAGCAATCATAATGCGGTAGCTTCCCAGGCTGCCGCATTTTTTTGTGGTAATGTAAAAGCAGGAGTTTTGCTCCTGTTATATTGAAAGAATATTGACCATCATCCAAACACTTCCACACCTTTCCCCTTGGTGAGTAAGCTGTAAAGACTCCGTGTGATAAGTTGTTCCCAGCCGTTGGAACAACCGCCATAACATTCAAACGCAGGCGTCAATCCTTCATGCGTGAAACGGAGTTGTGTTTTGCCATCCTGTTCACTAATGTCGAAACGGATCTTTGTGCCTGTCCATTCGCTTTTATTGTTCGTAAAACTGAGGTTGCTTTCCGTTACCAGCCACACCACTTTTTTAGCGGGGATAAGTTCCACTACTTTTTGTTTGGAATAATGCATGTCTTTCATGCGGTACTCAAACTCGTCGTTCACCTTGTCAGCAGCACCGCTAACCGTTCCATGCCACCATGCACCAACATTATTAATGGCATCGAATACTTCGTTGCCCGGTTGATCTACAGTGATCGTTGTGGAGAAATCTTTAGCTGTCATTGTAATTGTTTTATTTGAGTAATACCAGTTGTCCCAGGTGATATTGCAGGTGGCTGGTACGGGTGATGATGATGTTGAGTTTGTTACGATGTGGCTCTTTGGCAAAATCTGCTGCAGAAACAGCGGTGTGCTTGTCGAACCAGGCTTCTGTTGACATACTATCAAATTGATGTTTCATCACTTCGCATTGATTTTTCCAATAGCTGCGCAGCGTTGCAACGGAAGGAAGCTGGGCTACGGCTTTATCGGGAGATTGGATGAAGGGTTCCTTCAACTGAGGATATAGTTTTTCACCCAGGTCTAAAAGAACGATCATATCATCATGTACTGCTACGAGGTGCCCAAGTAAATAGATACCCCTGTTCTTTGCCGGTGCAATTTCTTTTTCCAGGGTTTCATCAGAAAGTGTTTCAAGCAGTGAGTCTGCATTTTTGATCGATGCATTCCACCTGTCTAAAACCATTTTAACGGCGATGTTAGTTGTGGTCATTTCTCTTGTTGTTTTTAAGATGATGATGCAAACCTATTGTCTTAAATATACTTTCATGGGTTGCGAAACAGACATTCTAACGGGTTTATTTGGACATGAACCTTGCGTAGCTTTGCGGCATGAAACACATGAGTATTCTTGTTCCGAATGGTGATGGTAATAACCTGAGCAGTATTGTAGGGGCGTATAAGATATTCAATAAAGCCAACGAGTATAGCAGGCAAATAGGGAAGGAGCCGGTGTTCAATATCCAGTTGGTAGGTGACGCTGCATCGGTGGAATTTTTCGATGGTTTGTTCACTGTGAAGCCGCATACAACCATCACTTATGTTAGCAAAACAGACATGGTGATCATTCCTTCGCTCAATCATCATTTCAGGGAAGCGCTGCAACAGAACGATGCGATAGCAGGGTGGATCGAAGAACGGTACAAAGGCGGAGCGGAAGTAGCCAGCATCTGTACCGGTGCTTTTTTACTGGCTGCAACAGGTTTGCTGGATGGGAAGAGCTGTTCTACTCATTGGTCGGCGGCAGATAGTTTCAGAACGATGTTTCCCAATGTACAATTAAGAGCCGACCGGTTGATCACCGACGAGAAAGGCATTTACACCAATGGCGGTGCATATTCTTTCCTGAACCTGGTGATCTATCTCGTAGAAAAATATTACGGCAGGCCAACAGCGATATATTGTTCAAAAGTGTTCCAGGTAGATATGACGAGGAACAGCCAGAACGAGTTCGCTGTTTTTACCGGGCAGAAACAACACGACGATGAAGTGGTATTGCTTGCACAGGAATACATCGAACACAATCTCGATCAGAAGATCACGGTGGAAGACCTGTCTGCACGATTCAATGTAAGCCGCAGAAATTTCGACAGGCGATTCATTAAGGCAACAGGCAATACACCCATCGAATATTTCCAGCGGGTAAAAATAGAAGCTGCAAAGAAAGCTTTAGAGACCAACCGGAAAACCATCAACGAAGTGATGTATGAAGTTGGCTACAGCGATGTAAAAGCGTTCAGGGAAGTGTTCAGGAAAATAACCGGTATATCACCATTAGAGTACAAGAACAAGTATTACAGGTACACGGTGCAGGTGTAATAACGTTGGATCCCAGGTTTATTAACGACACTTTATTGCAACGCATACGCATCGCTCCGCTGCTTGTTTTAAACTTGCAGTATGAGATGCAATGTCGGTACACCAAAACATTTACTGCAATGGCTTGCGTGGGTAACATGCTTATTGTGTATGTACCCGGTTGTCGTATCGGCTCAGCCGGGTGGTGGCGGTGGATTGTTTATCCGAAATATGTATAACAGGAACCTGAAGCCTGTAGACCTTTCGAATGATCCGCAAATCTTTATACGGACTTTTGTTTTACTCAAGGGCAAGGTGTACCAGGAAACATTCCTGCACGATCAATACATGGCGAACAATGGCAAGATGCGTGTCAGCAGGAGTTATTATGGTTTTGGTTTGCCACCAGCCGGCGATGTGGACGGTAATGGGTATGGCGACAGGCAATCAGACCAGCGAATGATGATCATTTACAACCGGGATACGATGGTGATCGATTTTACGGGCATCACGGGAGAGAATGCCGGGGGTTATACTGATGTAATGGATTCACTGGTGATACAACCTGGCTATTTCACATATGATCGCAGCAGGCTTAACAATAGCACTGGATACAATATCGATGAATGGAAGGCGTTGGCAAAGCTGCAACAAAACGGGCTTACGCCCTTCACCATACAACAGCTCCGCAGCAAAAAGCTGATCCGCTTAGAGGCAAAGATAGATCTGTCTTTCCTGCAGAAAGGACAACTACCAGCTTCATTCTATTTCAAACGTGCGGCTTACTACCTGCAACACAATAAGCCGTCACAGGCACTGGCAGATATTCGCACAGCCATAGAAAAAAACCAGGGGCGTGTGAACTGTGAAGCTTTATACCTGCTCACAGGCGCATACACCGCTTTAGGGCAATACCAGGATGCCATCGATCATATCTCATCTGCCCTAGAATGTCGTCAAAATGCCTGGGAAGACGCTATAGAAGCCAAAGCGGGAAATTACAGAACAAGGATCGACCTGTTGATCCACATGGGCAGGTACCAGGAAGCACTCAACGATCACAATACCATTGTCTCAATGTCGGAGGATAAAATGAGGCCTGTGATCGACAGGGCACAGTTCAAACAGCGATACATGCATGATGCTGTGGGGTCAAAGAACGATCTGCTGGAATTTCTTAGCAGTATCCCGGGAGATCATTTGTCTGATCGTCCACAAGGAACATCTGAATATACCGATGTATATTTTGTGCTGGCAGGTATTGAGTACAGCACCAACGATATCATCAACGCTGCAAAGCACTGGCTGAAAGCGGAGGAGTTTGGATATAGCGTTTCAAGTGATGAAGCTGCTGTACGGCATTTTGATTCTGTTATAAAAGCACATCCTCAACTGCCCGAATTGTATCTCTGTCGTGCCCTGGCTGAGTTCAAACGTGGCCCTTACCTTGGCTGGGGAAGGGAAACGAAAGCATGCTTTGAAAAAGCGTTAACCGATATCAACAGGGCAGATCAAACAGGTATGAAAGACTATCGCATTCACATGTACCGTGCAAGGGTATTAACGTTATTACAGCGATATGAAGATGCCTTGAAAGAAATAGATATAGCAATCCTGGAAAACAATACCGATCCTCGCTGCTACCTTTTCCGTTACGAAATACGCAGCAATCTTGGTCAAACAAAATACGGCGATAACAACGATACCGATTACCAGCGTTACCTGCAGCTGGCAAAGCAATGGCGTTGGGATAATTATTAGCATGGATATGGGTGACGACTGCTATAACTCATCCATCACAAATGTTCACCACATTTCTTGCAGTAATTCGCATCAGCATCATGTCCTTCTTTACCACAACGTGGACATACTTCGTGCTTCTGGTCTTTTCGCCGGGCAGCGATCGCCATTTCGGTAGTGATGATACCCGTAGGTACTGCAATAATGCCATAACCGATTAGCATGATAAGACTCGCCACCGCTTTTCCCAATGGTGTTGCCGGAGATATATCGCCATAGCCCACAGTAGTAATTGTAACGATAGACCAATAGATGCTGTCGGGGATACTCTTGAAACCATTTTCCCTGCCTTCGATCAGGTACATAGACGATCCCAGGATGATCACCAGCATGAGAACAGTGAGCATGAAGATGCTGATCTTCCTGAGGCTGCCTTTCATGGCCGTACCCAGGAATCGCATTTCAGACAGGTAATTGCTGAGTTTAAATATCCTGAAAACACGCAGCAGTCGCAATGCACGGAAAACAAGGAGTGATTGCGTTCCGGCAAATAAAATGCTGAGGTAACCCGGGATGATCGCCAGCAGATCGATGATGCCCAGGAAACTGAAGACATAACCCATCGGTCTTTTAATGCTGATGAGGCGTAAGAGGTATTCGATGGTGAAGATGATAGTGAAGGTCCATTCGAGTATATAGAAGAGGTGGCCGTAACGTTCATTCATCCAGTCAACACTGTCGAGCATCACTACTACAATGCTGCCGAGTATTAGTACCAGCAGGCTTACGTCGAATGTTTTACCTGCCGGGGTGTTGGATTCATAGATCACTTCGTGAAGCCGGTCACGCCAGTGTTTTTGTTGGTGCATTGTACTAAGATACAAGACTGAGCGGTGATGAAACAAAAAGAGCTGTCTTTTAAAAACAGCTCTTTCTTGTTATTCGTCAGTTACTGTATGGAGACCTTCATAATATTACCTTGTTTACTTACTCCTTCATTCGAGATATAGATATCTCCTTCCGGGCTAAACGATATCCCTTCCGGTTGTTCAAACGAACCGCCAAGGTTAAGCACCTGTTTGATCGATCCATCCCTGCTCATTACCATCAGTTTTGATGATGGTCCATCTACAACATATAATTCATTGGTAGAAGGATGCACCGCTATTGCAGAAGGTTTGAATCCTTTTTTCTTTTTACCTCCACCAAGATCATTGTTATTCATATCGATCTTATACACCGGGTTTTTCGCAAAGGTTTTGGATGCAAGATCAAATGCATACACACCTTTGTAATCTTTTGTAGATGGCTCTTCGTCTTTAATACCCAGTAACAACCTGTTACCGCTTTTATCATAAACCAGTGCTTCTACGTTATGTTCTTCAGTAAGTGCTGTTTTATATTGTTTGGTCGATGGTTTACTGTTCCAGTTACTGATCTCGAACAATACTCCATCACTTCTAACGATATAAGCATTGTTACCTGCAAGCGTGATACCTTCATAGTCACCGGCACCCGCAAATGGTATCTCTTTTTCAATCTGCCCGTTCTTTACATTATAAACGAATAGCACACCTTCTTCGTCCTGCACACAGGCAAAGCGATCGTTATCCAGGTAACTTAATCCGGATATTTCTTTCAGCCGGTGTGGCAGTTGCCATTGCTGCAACACTTTCACTGATGCGGATGCTGCTTCTTTCTTACCGGCTTTTTTGTCTTTGTCTTTTTTCTTTTCTTTTTTGTTTTCACCGGCGAGCAGCGTAGTACCTATATCATTCCGATATATAAATCCTGCACCTACCAATGCTATTAAAAGTATGATCACGATGTATTTCATAGTGTCTTGTTTTAATGAATGTTGTTATTTCCAATAATCGATGCCTGCAGCAGGTTTGCCATTAGCATCAAAAACCAGTTCCAGGTCTTTGGTGCTGCCTTTACCGTCTAACTCAACCTGGTAATAGATCACACCTGCTTTTTCAATTCTTTCTGCCTCATCTAGCGTATAGTCTTTATAGGTTGAATTGATCACATCTGTAATGGCAACAGGCAATGAATCTTTACTGATCTCCTGCTTTTGCATTACGATATTGCCCGAAGCATCCACCAAAACCTTGGTTTCATTGGTGCCGGATTTTACTTCCGCTTCATATCCGTTAGATCGTTTCTCCCATTCGATCTTATCAGAAGATGAATACTTCGATTTTACGGTATTCACTACTACCGATGGAAGTTTGGATTCGCTGACGTGATTGCCACATCCTGCTAACACAACACCCACTACACCACATGCAATAATTATATTTTTCATGACGCCTTGTTTTATAGAACAAAGCTCAATATCAATTTGGGAAAGAATCGGGAATAACGGTCTTGGTAAATGCAACGGTTATAACATGTTGATCGAGGTATTGATAATCAATCCTGAAATGATAGAGGTCTGTGATAGCTTTAACAATAGATAAACCTAAGCCGGTAGATTGGGTAGAAGGATGCTGTGTATCGAACCGGCTGAACAATCTGTCTTTTATCAGCGGCTTATTGCCACTGTTTTTGATTACCAGCAGGCAATGCTGTAAACTAATATTGATACTGCCACCCGGAGGTGTATGCAGCACTGCATTTTTAATGAGGTTGAAAAGCAGTATCATCGCAAGATCTTCATGCATTTGTACAATGCAATCTTTCGTATCGATAGTGAGGCTTATTCCTTTGTACTGAGCCTGTTCCTGGAAGTCGTCGGTTATTTTTTGAATGAGTTCCTGCAAATGAACAGGGGTAACACCTGTATACTGCCTGTTCTCGATCTTTGATAATAAAAGCAACGAACGATTAAGTCTTGTGAGCCTGTCAAGGTTATCCAATGCCGATGAAAGCAATGCAAGTTGTTGATCACTGAGGTGCTCTTGTTCTGCAAGGTGCTCCAGTTTGTTAATGGCAATACCAAGTGGCGTTTGCAGTTCGTGTGCAGCGTTCTCGATAAAATGTTTCTGGCTGGTAAACACTTCCAGGTTATTGTTCTGCATCTCCTGCAAAGCATTGTTCAACAGCCTGAACTCTTCTATATGCGTTTGCTGTGTTTGAATGTTGACAGACCTGTCTATCCTGAAATCTTTTAGTTGTGAGAGCATGCGGTAAAATGGTTTCCATACTTTCTTCAGTAATACGTTATTCAGGATGAGTACGGGCAACACGATACCGAGGTACAGCCATATCAATGCATACACCAATGCATTTACAAGGTCATCTTCTTCTACCATTGAAGTGGCAACTTCGAGGTGATAGTATTTTCCTCCAGAAAGGAAAACAGTTTTTAATAGCCTGATCGGTTCTTGAGATCCTTCATTTTCCATGTACATGGAACTGTCGATGTATACATCATGCAATTTATTCGCGGCTTCCCGGCTGATGGGAGTGATCCTGAATCCTGCTTCGCCAAATTCCGGTTTATTAAGTAAGGTAGAATCTGCTCCTGCTTTTTTAATGATAAGTTGTTTCTGGTTGTCGAGTCCATCGTCTATGCTGTCATATATTTCGTCCAGCATGGTATAGTAATACACTGCTGCCCATACTGTGATCACCAATAATAATATAGCGGCAAAGTATGAAGTGGTATAGTTAAGCAGTTTCATAGCTCGGTTAGTTTATAGCCAATACCATACACAGCTTTGATCTCTACCAAGGCATTGCTGTCTTTTAATTTTTTCCGGAGGTTTTTTATTTGCGAGTAGATGAAGTCGAAGCTGCTCACCTCGTCTATGTTGTCTCCCCATACATGTTCTGCCAGGGCGGTTTTATTTACGAGGCGATTCTTATTGATCAACAGGTATTCGATAATGTTGTATTCTTTCCTGTTCAGATCGATCTCCCGGTCATCTACCTGCAATGTTCGGTTGATAGTGTTTAATGAAACATTTTGAACGGTGATGATGTCGCTGCCCTGTGCTGCTTTTCTTCTCAACAGCGATCGTACTCTTGCATTTAACTCAGCGAAGTGAAAAGGTTTAGCGAGATAATCATCTGCACCAAGGTTAAGTCCAGCCACTTTATCATCGATCGAATCTTTGGCCGATACAATAAGTACAGCATCCGTTCTTCCTTCTTTTTTCAGCTCCTGCAATAACGAGAGGCCTGTACCACCAGGCAGGCCAATATCTAGCAGGATGCAGTCGTAATTATATACACCTAATTTTTCCCGGGCAGAATGGTAATCTGTTGCAGTTTCAACAATGTAATTTTCCTGCAGCAGCAACTGTTGCATGTTTTCCCGCATGCCGGCTTCATCTTCTACGATCAGCAATTTCATAGCTGGTTAATAGCAAACACGGTGCTAAGAATGGATCAGCTTTAAGACTACTTTTTGGGTGTCTATTTCGCTCTCTCGTACTGCACTGCCCAGTCAACATCTTCTCCCAATTCCTGAGCAGCATGTAAAGCAAAATAAGGATCACGCAGCATTTGCCTTGCCAGTAAAACAAGGTCGGCCTTCCCCTGGCTGATGATGCTTTCTGCTTCTGCAGCAGTAGTGATCATACCTACAGCACCAGTTTTTATTCCGGTTTCCTTGCGAATCTGTTCTGCAAAAGATGTTTGATATAACGGGCCGGCTTTGATCTTTGCATTGTGCACATTGCCTCCGCTGCTACAGTCGATCAGGTCTACTCCTTTATTTTTAAGATCCTTTGCAAGTGCTATGGAGTCTTCTAATGTCCATCCACCTTCAGCGTAATCTGTAGCTGAGATACGAACAAAAAGAGGCAGTTCATCTGTCCATATATTTCTTACGGCTTCAACTACCTGGAGCAACAACCTGGTGCGGTTCTCGAAGCTGCCACCATATTCATCAGTTCGCCGATTGCTTAATGGACTCAGAAACTGGTGTAGCAGGTAGCCATGAGCAGCATGTATTTCGGCTACTTTAAAACCAGCTGTTTTTGCACGAAGCGCCGCATTCCTGAAATCATCAATCACTTTTTCAATACCTGCTATGTCAAGTTCAACCGGAATATGCATTCCTTCTTTGTATGCGATAGGCGAAGGTGCCACTGTTTGCCAGGCTCCTTCATCTTCTTTAAGCGAAGCACCACCTTTCCATGGAAGGGGAGTGCTTGCTTTTCTTCCGGCGTGAGCCAGTTGAATGCCAGCTATTGAACCATGCTGGTGAATGAAGTGAGTGATCCTTTTCAATGTATCGATGTGTTCATCTTTCCAGATACCCAGATCACCGTTTGTTATCCTTCCTTCAGGTGATACTGCTGTGGCTTCACAAATGATCAGTCCTGCACCACCTATTGCACGGCTGCCAAGATGTACCAGATGCCAATCATTGGCAAAGCCGTCTTCGCTGCTGTACTGGCACATGGGTGAAACAACGATCCTGTTTCTGAGTTGTATTGATCTTATACTGAATGGTTGAAAAACTGTTGCCATATAATAAATCTAAAATAAACAAGGCGTTCTTATCTGCATTTGTCGGAGGATTACTGCTTCATCTTCTCAATAATTCCCGTAGTAGAAAATCCTTCAACAATAGGATTGATCACCACTCTTCCACCATTGGCGATCACTTCTTTGGAGCCGGCGATCTGTTCAACGGTATAATCTCCACCTTTTACCAGTACATCAGGCATAATGGCTTTGATCAGTTCAAGTGGTGTGTCTTCGTGAAAGATGATCACAGCATCCACCATCAGCAATGAAGCGATGAGTAAAGCCCTGCTGTTCTCATTATTAACAGGGCGGCTTTCACCTTTCAATCGTTTTACGCTGGCATCACCATTCACGGCAACGATGAGAAAATCTCCTTCCTGTGCAGCCTGTGAAAGCGAAGCGATATGACCTTCGTGCAATATGTCGAACACACCATTGGTGAATGCAATGGATTTACCCAACACTTTTAAACCGTTGATCACGGGTAAAAGCTCAGGCAGCGTTTTGATCTTGTTGGGGATGAATGAAACGTTCTTCATCAGTTTTTTTCTTTGCAAAGTTTACAGCCAGCCAGGCTATGGTTCCGAATGTAATGGTGAACAGGAATTGAGCGATCCATAATAACCAACCTGAGGCAAGCCCGATGGCTTCAGTAACACCATATAACACCAGTGTTTTTTGAATGGCAATGGGATAAGCACCCAATCCACCCGGAGCCACGATAATTCCGAATGTACCAAACACCAGCATTGCCAAAGCCGCAAACACTCCAAGATGTGCGGTGTCTTCCAAAGCAAGGCAGCCGATGTAAGTACATGCTGCATAACATACCCAGATGCCGATCGTATAAACGAGGAACAGGAATTTATTCTTTACATTCTTTATACTCAATAATCCCTGCGCCATTCCTTTGAACACCTTCACCAGGAATCCACCTACTTTATGTGTTTTATACCTGCGGTAAAGTAAATAAATCAGTAGGATGAAAACGATCACACCCAATGCGATCCAGCCTTTTCCTTTTTTATTGGCAATGCCCGATGCCATAGCCGATTTGATCTCATGGGCATAGGTAGAGATGTACGATGATTCGTGGTAAAACACACCAATTGTGATGAGTAATAGGCAACAGATATCGAAAGCTCTTTCGGCTACGATGGTGCCGATCAGCTTTTCGGGAGGAACTTTTGTTGGCTTGCTGATGGTAGTACATCTTAATACTTCACCGGCTCTTGGAATAAGTTGGTTACCGATATAACCGATGAGAATGCCACAGGTTAAATGAAAGACCGAAGGGTTGTAACCCATGGGTGCGATGAGTTGTTTCCAACGCAAAGCCCGGAATATGTGGCTTAACAACAACACCAGGAATGTGGGAAACAGCAACAGGTATTTCGCTTCTTTCAATGCGACTTTGATCTCAGCGATCTTCTGATCGTTAAGATCGGAGAGAGACCACCACAGCAGGAAAATTGCCAGCCCGAAAGCCAAAACATATTTTACTACAATGGTTAGAATTCTCTTCATCGGCGATGTTCTATAGTTTGTTGCCCGTTTTCGGAAATACGATCGCTGGCTTGAACTGTTTAGCTTCTTCAAAATCCATACTAGCATACGAGATGATGATCACAACATCACCCACCGCACCTCTTCTTGCTGCCGGTCCGTTCAAGCAAACAATACCGCTGCCACGTTTCCCTTTGATGAGGTATGTTTCCAGTCTTTCGCCGTTATTTACATTCACCACCTGTATCTTTTCGTTCTCGATAAAGTTACCTGCATCCATCAGGTCTTCATCCAGCGTTAAGCTGCCTACGTAGTTCAGATTTGCTTCGGTAATAACTGCACGGTGGATCTTCGACTTCAAAATTTCAATCTGCATGGCTGCAAAGTTAGCTGCTGTTAGGTCAATAATGTGTTATCGATCAATCTTACTTCACCCATAAATGCCCCCACAAGTGCAACAAGTGGTTTGCTGTTAGGTGGAACCTGATCGGGCGGCAATAATTCTAATGTTTCCGCATCAGCGATCGCTACATAATCAACTTTACTGAACCCGTTGTTGAGTAATGTTTTCTCCGCTGCAGATGTAAGTTCAGCAACCGTTTTATTGTTGCGTTGTGTTTTGATGGCCGATAAAACCTGGAAAATGTTGGTAGCCTTTTGTCGCTCTTCATCACTCAAACGAAGGTTCCTGCTGCTCATGGCCAGTCCGTTTTCTTCACGAACGGTTTCGCCAATGATCACATGGGTAGGAGATGAGATCAATTCAATTAGTTTCTTCAATACCAGGCATTGCTGGTAATCTTTCTGTCCCAGGAAAAGTGTATCGGGTTGAACAATATCGAGCAACCGGTGCACTACCTGGCAAACACCCTGGAAATGTCCCGGACGATGTGCACCTTCCAGTATCGTTTCGAGATAACCGAGGTCATAATGAACATCAACCTGTGTACCCTTTGGATATATTTCTTCTACCGAAGGCAGGAAAAGAATGTCTGTTTCAGCTTTGATCAGCAAACGGATATCCTGTGAGGTGGTGATGGGATATTTCTCAAAGTCTTTGGGATCGTTGAACTGCGTAGGGTTCACGAAAATGCTGCAAACCGTTACATCAGCCTCTTGTCTTGACCTGGAAATGAGGGAAAGATGTCCCTGGTGCAGGGCTCCCATTGTTGGTACAAAACCGATCGTTTTGCCTTTCTGTCGTTCTTTCTTAATATGATCCTGGAGTGAACCGATCTCATGAAAAATGATCATTAACAGCCGTTTATCGCCTCAAAGATTTGTTTTTTAAGACAGTTCCGCCTAATTTCTTTAATTTTGCCAGCTATTTTAAAGCAAGCATACCCAACTAAACAGGTAGAATGTCAAAGAAAAGAATATTATTTATTGCCAATGAGATGTCTCCTTACCTGGAGATGACTGAGTTTGCAGAGATCGTTAACAAGTTGGCTATCAAAAGTAATGACAGTGGTTTGGAGGTTCGTTGCATCATGCCTCGTTTTGGAACGATCAACGAAAGAAGACATCGCTTACATGAAGTTGTTCGCTTAAGCGGTATCAATGTGTCGGTTGACAATGAAGATCATCCGCTGCAGATCAAAGTGGCTTCTTTGCCTAATGCCCGTTTGCAGGTGTATTTCCTGGATAATGAGGACTTCTTCAAAAGAAAGTTCGTTTTTCATGATGAGAACGAGCAGTGGTTTGAAGACAATGACCTGAGAACAATATTTTTCTGCAAGGGTGCCCTGGAAACTGTAAGAAAGTTTGGCTGGCCTCCGGATATCATTCACTGCAGTGGCTGGATGACAGGATTAATCCCGGCTTATATTAAAACTGCCTATAAGAAAGAACCGGTTTTCTCACACAGCAAAGTGGTGTTTACCATCGGGCAAAATACATTTAAAGAAAACCTGGGTGTCGATTTTCAAAAAAAGGCCATCATCAATGCCAATATCAAAGAGAAAGATCTTGAAGCGGTAAAAGATGCCAACAATACATCTATGTTCAGGATCGGTGCTACTTACGCTGACGCCATCACCTTTGGAGCTGAGAAAGTAGAGAAAAGTCTGGCTACAGACTTTGCGAAGGTGAGAGGTAAAAAGGTAGTTCCTTTTAAAGGTTGGGATTCTGATTTAACAGAGTATTTGGAACTCTATAACGACCTTGCGAGCAAGTAAAACCAAACCTTAAAACAGGATAACTGTGAATTTACGTTCGGCCTTCATCCTCACCATCCTTATCAGTATTTTAGGCTCTTGTACAAAAATTGAAAGCACCGACATCGGCTCAGGATTAATTCCACCGATAGACAATGTGAACACCTTCGAGACTTCCCTGGATGTTCATACATTCAACCAGTACAATGGCGATTCTACTTATCCTTTAAAAAGCGAAAATCTTGTTTTAGGAAGAATATCAAATGATCCGCTGTTTGGTAAAACTACAGGCATCATTAACATGGAGGTAAAGCCAGATTTCTTTCCTTATAGTTTCAATGGTATCTATGATAGCCTGAAACTGGATTCAATGGTACTGGTATTAAGCTATAAAGGTGTTTGGGGTGATTCTGCTACCAAGCAAACCTTAAATGTTTATGAACTCACCCAAAGCCAAACCAATTGGTTAGATCCTAATAAAATATATTCTACCAAGAACAGCTTTCAGCATTCCGGACCTGCTATAGGTACAACGGTTGTTGATCCTAAGAATATGCTGGTAGATTCTATTTTGCCCAATAAAGAACCGGTTAATAAGAACCAGATAAGGATAAGAATTAGCAACACTTCGGTAACTAACCGATTGTTCGATTCGAATAACTACAAAAAAACAGATACAGTTTTCAAAACTGCATTTGCAGGTTTTGCCATTGTACCCGATACAAGCTTAACCAATCCAAACAATTTACTCGTAGTAAACCTTGCTGATACGAATACAAAGCTTGCTATCTATTATAGCTTTAAAACTTCGACAACTTCAGCACGTGAGTCGACTGTTGCATATTGGAGAGTGGGTTCAAGAGCAGGATTTTCTAATCAGGTGATCAGGAATCCATCAGGTCCAACACCTGAATATCTTGCAAGTGTAACCAACCCTGCAGAAGACAGTTTGGTTTACCTGCAAACCCGTCCCGATGCTCCTTTCACCAAGATCAAAATACCGGGTTTAGATACTTTATCAAACAAGATCATTCACAGAGCAGAGTTGCAGATCGTTCAGGTACCTGATCTTGCCACAACCCCATCTGATCTTGACAAACTGTTCAGTCCGCCATTATTATTCATTACAGCTTACAGCAACGATTCTTCCAGGAGGTTTATGTTACCTGGAGGTGATGTTCAGTTCTCTTTAAATGGTGTAAGTAATTACGAGGACTTTGGCAGTTATCCTTTCAACAGAACCATCAATGGAAGGCAGGTAGTGAACTATGCTTTTGATATTACCCATTATGTTCAGGGCATCGCTACCAAGAAGAACAGGAATTATGATCTTTCGCTTTTTGCACCTTATGCCGAATTCGTTCAGGCTACAGAAAACTTCTTTAGCCAGGTTCCACTTGGTGGCAATGGAACGGTAAATCCATTGGCATTAGGCAGGGTAAGAGTAGGTGGCGGAAGTCTTAATAAATCCGGACCAAATGCCTCTTACCGGATGAGGATACGCATA
This sequence comes from Chitinophagaceae bacterium, assembly GCA_024508725.1. Classification (GTDB taxonomy): domain Bacteria; phylum Bacteroidota; class Bacteroidia; order Chitinophagales; family Chitinophagaceae; genus JAEZDC01. Next base: position 258,980 of record JANINS010000004.1, read on the forward strand.
ATTTATACACGTATCTAAGTTCCCTGTTAATAGTAGGCCGCTCATATAGTTTCACAGTCTATATTTGCGGCTTGAAAGTTTTTTGAGGTCGGCTGTATTGCTACTATGATACTTCCGTTGCGTCGCACACTTGTACAATTGCACGCAAAGCAACAAAGGAAGCAAAGACGCAAAACTTTGTCTCTTTGCTCACTTATAAACTTTGCGTGAAATATTAGCTCAGTAAAGTTATGAACGTTGAAGTGAGTGACACAACGGACGATGAGTAGTGAACCAAAGCCGGCTAACTAAAGACCAAAACAATCATTGTAAATCGTAATTCAAAATTTAAATTCCCCATGCCTTATTTGTTTACTTCGGAGAGTGTTTCAGAAGGACATCCGGATAAAGTGGCTGACCAGATCTCCGATGCTTTGATCGACAATTTTCTAGCTTTCGATCCACAGAGTAAAGTGGCTTGCGAAACATTGGTAACAACTGGCCAGGTTGTACTTGCCGGTGAAGTGAAGTCAAGAGCTTACCTCGATGTTCAGGAGATAGCAAGAAATGTGATTCGTAAGATCGGTTACACCAAGAGTGAATACATGTTCGAAGCAAGTTCTTGTGGTGTATTGAGTGCAATCCACGAGCAGTCGTCTGACATTAACCAGGGTGTTGACAGAGCGAAGAAAGAAGAACAAGGTGCTGGTGACCAGGGAATGATGTTTGGTTACGCTACTGCAGAAACAGAAGATTACATGCCTTTGGCCCTTGATCTTGCACATAAGCTGTTACAAGAACTTGCAGCATTAAGAAGAGAGAACAAGCAGATCAAATATCTCCGTCCTGATGCGAAAAGCCAGGTTACGTTAGAGTACGATGATAACAACAAGCCTGTAAGAATTGATGCTGTTGTTATCTCTACTCAACACGACGACTTCGACACAGATGCGAAGATGGCTAAGAAGATCTACGACGATATGGTGAACATTCTAATTCCAAGAGTGAAATCCAAGTACAAGAAATATTCAAAGCTATTCAACAATAATATTAAGTATCATATTAACCCAACCGGTAAGTTTGTTATCGGTGGTCCACATGGTGATACAGGATTAACAGGAAGAAAGATCATCGTAGATACTTACGGTGGTAAAGGTGCACACGGTGGTGGTGCATTCTCTGGAAAAGATCCTAGCAAGGTTGACCGTTCTGCAGCTTATGCAACACGTCATATTGCTAAGAACTTAGTTGCTGCAGGTGTTTGTGATGAAGTATTGGTTCAGGTGTCTTATGCTATTGGTGTTGCACAACCAACTTCTATCAATGTAAATACTTATGGTACAGCGAAAGTTGATATGAACGATGGTGAGATCGCTAAGCTTGTTGAGAGTGTGTTCGATATGAGACCTTACTTTATCGAGCAGCGTCTGAAGCTGAGAACACCGATCTACAGCGAAACTGCAGCTTACGGACATATGGGAAGAAAACCTGAGGTTGTTGAGAAAGTATTCACTTCTCCTGATGGAAAATCAGTTAAAAAGAAAGTGGAATTGTTTACCTGGGAAAAACTTGACTATGTTCCTAAGGTGAAGAAAGCTTTCGGTATCAGATAATCGTAAAACTTCAAATAAGTGAAAGTCCTGCAACTGCAGGACTTTTTTTATATTCATGAATGCGAACCTTCGTTCTGGGATTGGTTGTAACAATACTTACCGCTTTGCTTTTAAAGTTCCAGGGTGCTGGATTGGTTACTCCCGATACTCCTTTGGGTATAATAAACCTTGAATTTTGCAATAGCAGGCAGGAATTGGCTTTGACACTGATAAGCTGGCCGGATGATATTGCAGAATGGAATGTGGTACTTGATTTTTTATTTCTCCTTAGCTATGGAAGCCTGTTTTATTTCGGAACAAAATTGTTGTATATCCGTGCTGATAAAACCAGGTTTATGGCATTCGCATCTTTTATGCTGAAGCTTTCTGTTTTGCCTGCATTCTTAGATATTGGAGAGAACATTTTGTTACTGTTTACACTGAACCAGCTTCAGTTAGACTTCACCTTAGCTGTTACACCTGTATTAGCAGGCGCTAAATTTATTATTGCTGCAATACTGGTGTTGTATTTATTGGTTTCTTTGCCCCTTAGTTATGCCTTATCCAAAAAAACAATCCAGCTTTCAGAATAAGAAGAACATTATTGCAGGCCGTAATCCTGTTATCGAAGCATTAAAGAGTGATCAGAAGCTTGATAAGATACTCCTGTTCAAAAATGCTTCAGGCGAAGCCGTGAATGAGATCAGGCAGCTTGCAAAAGAGCTGAATGTTCCTGTTCAATATGTACCCAATGAAAAACTGAACAGCATTACCAATATTCAACACCAGGGTGTGATCGCTTTTAAAACAGCGGTTACATATCAAAGCCTGCAGGACGTAATAGACTTTGTGAATGAAAAAGGAGAAACGCCTTTATTCCTGATATTAGATGGTGTTACCGATGTAAGAAACATCGGAGCCATTGCAAGATCCGCAGTTTGTTGTGGAGCACAGGCCATCATCATTCCCGATAAAGGAGTTGGAGCCTTGAACGAAGATGCTGTGAAAGCCAGTGCCGGAGCTTTGGAACAGATCAATATTTGCCGGGTGAACAGTTTAATGAAAGCTGTTGATGAACTGCACCTGAACGGCATCAAAGTTTTCGCCAGTGAAATGACAGCTAAGACAAAGCTCTTCGATCTTGAACTGAAAGAACCTGCTGCCATCGTGATGGGTGGTGAAGAGAAAGGAGTGTTTCCTGCCTTGATGAAAATTTGCGATGAGACTTTTAAAATCCCCATGGCCGGTAATTTTGAATCACTCAATGTTTCAGTGGCTTGTGGAATGATCTTGTACGAAGCAATGAAGCAACGAATGCTTTGATATTTCATTAACACGACCTGCCTCATGCTTACTGCTGACTAATATCATACTTCCCCGAAATGCCTCATAATACTTTCGCATTATCAATGATCGTATATGAGGATTCCCATCGAATATAAATCTGCAGAAGAAGTTATTTCCATCATACAATCGGGTGACCGTGTATTTGTTCATGGTAGTGCACAAACACCCTTGAACTTATTACAGGAACTTGCCCGGCAATCTTACCGACTTAAGAACGTTGAACTAACATTTATTTCAGTGTACGGAGATATTGTGGTTGACCGACCTGAATATGCCGACAACTTCCATATTAACTCCATGTTCGTTTCAACCAGTATTCGCAAAGCAGTGAACGAAGGCAGGGCAGATTACATTCCCGTTTTCCTGAGTGAGATACCTGGTTTATTTAAGAAAGGCGTTTTCCCGATTGATGTGGCTATCGTCCAGGTTTCTCCACCAGATCGACATGGGTATTGCTCCCTGGGTGTTTCGGTAGATATCGGAAGAGCAGCAGTGAACAATGCGAAATATGTGATTGCACAGGTGAATCCTAATATACCCAGAACACATGGTGATGGTATCATCCACAGCAGCAGGTTTCATTCATTCACGTATGCAGAAGAACCGTTACAGGAAGTTCGTTTTGGAGATGGCATCACTGCCGAAGAAGAAAGAATAGGAACGTATGTTGCCAGCCTGATCGACGACCGTTGTACTTTGCAAATGGGCATTGGTGCTATTCCGGATGCAGTGCTCAGTTCACTCACCAATCATAAAAACTTAGGCATCCATACCGAAATGTGCAGTGATGGCATCATTGATCTGATGGAACGTGATGTGATCAACAACAAATACAAAACACTGCATGCAGGAAAATCTGTTGTAGGTTTTGCACTTGGAACAAAACGTTTGTACAACTATGTAGATGATAACCCGGCTTTCTCATTTCTCGACATCAGTTATGTCAACGATCCGCATGTGATCCGCCAGGTAAATAAGATGATCGCTATCAACAGTGCGATAGAAGTAGATATCACCGGCCAGGTTTGTGCTGATTCCATTGGATTGCACCAGTATTCAGGTATCGGCGGACAAATGGATTTTATGAGAGGTGCTGCTTTAAGTGAAGGCGGTAAACCCATCATAGCCATGCCTTCCAGGACTGCGAAAGGCATATCTCGAATAACACCGATTTTAAAACCTGGTGCAGGCGTTACTACCACAAGAGCTCACGTGCATTACATCGTTACTGAATATGGTATTGCTTACCTGTACGGAAAAAATCTTCGTCAGAGAGCAAAAGAGCTGATCAATATTGCCCACCCCGATGATAGAGAAATGTTGGAGAGAGCCGCCTTTGAACGTTTCAAACAATTTGATTATAGTTTACCACTTGCCGAAGCCATTTGATCATGTTGATATTTAAAGAACTCACTTTCGATTCTGCTCATTACCTGCCACATCTTCCTGAAGGACATAAATGCAGGGATTTGCATGGACACACGTACAAGCTTCGTATCTGGCTTAATGGAAAGCCGAACGAACTGGGTTGGGTGATGGATTTTTCTGAACTGAAACGTACGCTTGAACCTGTGATCGATCAGCTCGATCATAAAGTGTTGAACAATGTTGAAGGATTGAGTAATCCAACTTGTGAGTTACTCGCTATTTGGATATGGGATAAGTTGAAACCTGGATTATCATTATTACATAGGGTTGAATTATACGAAACACCTACTTCAGGAGTAGTGTATGAAGGAGAATAATATGGAAGCTGTTGAAACAAACATAATGGATAAGCACATCGTGCAATTTCTCACCGCTCAAACTGTGATGACCATTGCTACCAGCGAGAACAATATTCCGCATTGTGCCATGTGTTTTTATGTTTTTATTCCGGATGAGAATATTATTGTGTTTAAATCCAAAGCAGGAACAACCCACGTAAACCAAGGGCTTGCAAATTCAACTGTTGCAGGTTCTGTGTTGCCCGATAAATTTGTTGCCGGTAAAACAAGCGGTATCCAGTTCTATGGAACATTTAAAGCAGCCAAAGATGCGCTGCATGATGTTGCCGCAAAGCACTACTATAAAAAATATCCTTTTGCAGCGGTTGTTCCCGGAGAACTTTGGGTGATTGAGCTAAACAAAATCGTGTTCACAGATCACACACTGGGTTTTGGAAAGAAACGTAATTGGAAAAAATAATGTAACCGGCTTTTGTTCGTTACTCATCGTTCCTTGCGTCGCACTCTTGTACAAATTATCTATGATCGGCTGAGTGTTTCCAGCACCTGCAGCTTGTCTTTCGCCAGTTGAGCTTTCAATTCATCAAGTCCGTTTAATGGTACATCACCCCTGATGTAATCATACATATACACTTTCAGGGTTTTGCCATAAATATCTTCATCAAAATCGAAGATGTTCACTTCGATAGTACGATGTTTTCCTTCAATTACCGGGCGATTACCAATGTACATCATACCCAATAGTATTTCACTTTTGAATTTTGAATTTTGACTTTTGATCTCAACTTTGCATGCATAAATTCCATCAGCCGAAATCAACTTCTCTTCACTTTCAATATGCAGGTTAGCGGTAGGATAACCAATCGTTCTGCCGATCTTATTTCCTTCGATCACCGTTCCTTCAAAAAAATAATGATAACCGAGAAAGCCATTTGCAGTAGCAATATCATGCTCCAGTAAAGCATTCCTGATCCTGGTTGAACTTACGATCGCTTCATTTAAAAGGGCTTCATTGATCTCTTTTACTTCGAAGCCAAGCTTTTCACCATATTGTTCCAGCAATTGATAATCACCCTTTCTGCCTTTACCAAAACGATGGTCATAACCAATGATCAAAGTATGTGGTTGAAAAGACTTGTAAAGGAAATCGGTGATAAACTCATCGGCAGAAAGATTCGAGAATTTATTATCAAAAGGAACTACTACCAGGTGATCTATTCCTGCATTTTCGAGCAATGTAATACGTTCGTCTAAAGTGGTGAGCAGTTTAATATCTCCCGGCACAGAAGAAACGATCTTCCTGGGATGTGGATGAAAAGTGATGATCACTGTTTCACCGTCCTGCTTTTTTGCCACCTCCTTTAATTGCGTAATGATCTTTTGATGGCCCAAATGCACTCCATCAAATGTTCCGATGGTGAGAATGGCATTTTTGAAGGTGGGGAGTTGCTCTAAATTCCGATGTACCTGCATGGTGGGCAAAAATAGTAAATAGTGAATAGTCAATGGTAAATAGGGAAACGTACTTTTGCCGGCATCGTCTTGTGTTGCCCAATGTTCGGAAAGTACAAGTGTGTGACACAACTATCGATGCCACGTAGACTAAAGCTCGTATCATCATGTCGTTATATTCTCAGAGAGGTGTTTCTGCACAGAAAGAAGAAGTGCATAAGGCAATTGCAAAGCTTGACCAGGGCTTGTACAAACATGCTTTTTGCAAAATGTATCCCGATTTTTTGTGTGGAGATGATACTTACGTAAACATTTCTCATGCAGATGGTGCAGGTACCAAAAGCATCCTGGCTTATTTGTACTGGAAAGAAACAGGTGATGCCAGTGTATGGAAAGGAATCGCACAGGATGCAGTGGCAATGAATCTTGATGACCTGCTTTGTGTAGGAGTGTATGACAACCTATTGTTTTCTTCAACGATCGATCGAAACAAAACATTGATACCGGGTGAAGTGATCGAAGCGGTGATCAATGGTACCCAGGAGTTTTTTGACGAGTTGAAACAATATGGTGTAAACATTCATTACCTGGGAGGAGAAACTGCTGATGTGGGTGATGTGGTGAGAACCATCGCTGTAAATGGTACCATGACTGCAAGATGGCAGAAAGAAAAGCTGATCACTAATAACAACATCAAACCTGGTAATGTGATCGTTGGATTTTCAAGCTATGGACAAGCGAGTTATGAAAAAGCTTACAATTCAGGTCTGGGCAGTAATGGTTTAACCAGTGCAAGGCATGATGTATTGAGTAAATATTATGCTGAGAAGTATCCCGAAACATTTGAACCAACTTTGAATAGGGAAGTGGTCTACATTGGTAAAAATAAAATGACTGATGTATTATCTGTTAATGGAACTGATATTTCGATTGGCAAATTGCTTTTGTCTCCCACACGAACATATGCTCCGCTGATGAAGATCTTACTCGAAGATCATTTTAGTGACATTGACGGCGTGATCCATTGCAGCGGTGGCGGTCAAACCAAATGCATGAAATATTTGCCTCAGCCATTACGTGTAGTGAAGGATAATTTGTTTGAAATGCCGCGTATATTTCAATTGATCCAACAAAATTCCGGTGCTGATCTCAGAGAGATGTACCAGGTGTTTAATATGGGGCACCGGCTGGAAATATTCACCAACGAAACGGCAGCAGCAAAAATGATCGATGTTGCAAAGCGTTTGAACATCGAAGGAAAGATCGTTGGAAGAACAGAAACACACAACAGTAAACAATTACTGTTAAAAGGTGGTTTCGGAGAGGTAGTGTATGATTTTTAGATATTTTTGAAAGACTAAAACAGGACTATGTCAGAAGTAGTTATCTCGATACATAATGCCAATATTTACCAGGGCGAAAACCTGATCCTCGAAGATGTGAGTTTTGAAGTGGGTAAAGGCGAATTCGTTTACCTGATCGGTAAAACCGGAACAGGGAAAAGTAGTTTGCTGAAGACCCTGTATGGTGAACTTCCTTTAAAAAAAGGAACGGGTAATGTGGTTGGATTTGATCTGAAAGACATGACCTGGAAGAAGGTTCCTTTTTTACGTAGAAACCTGGGTGTGGTTTTCCAGGATTTTCAACTTCTCACCGACAGGAATGTTTACGAGAACCTCAAGTTCGTTTTAAAAGCGACTGGTTGGGAAGATAAAAAAGCCATGGACGAAAAGATCAATGATGTATTGGATAAGGTGGGATTGAAAAGTAAAGGGTTTAAGTATCCATTTGAATTAAGTGGTGGAGAGCAACAGAGAGTGGATATCGCCAGGGCTTTATTGAATTCTCCCAAGTTGATCTTAGCAGATGAGCCAACCGGAAATCTTGATCCTGAAACCAGTGATGAGATCATGCAGTTGTTGTTTCATATTGCGAAAGATTTCGGCACTGCAGTTATCATGGCAACGCATGATTTTATTGTTATCAATAAATATCCATCCAGAATGCTTACTACCGAAAGAGGAAAAGTATTCGATACACCGGTGGAAGCGATCATGCAGCGTTAATCCCAGATCAGCTTCACTAGCTCCTTTGCATTTTTTTCGTTGTTGAATTCCTGTTGAAGAATAACGCTTCGTTCCTGCAGTTCATCTGCTCTGAAAGGTTGATGATATAATTGCGAAACGAGGTCTTTCATATGTTCTGCAGTATTCGCAATATGACATAACGATTCAAAACCTGTTCCTTCAACTGTAGCATTGTTCACCACGCAATGCCTGCCATTGAATAGTGCATTCAATAATTTCAATTTAATGCCTGTATTAGATGTTGAAGGAATAATGTTGATATGAGCATTCCTGATAAGTTCCTGCATCTGCTCTTCAGATGGATCAGTAATAAGCGAGACATTCTCGAACTTATCAACCAATTTCTGAAGATGTGATGATGGTTTTTTGCCAGCTACCTTTAAACTGATCTGTGTGGATGAAAATATATGCCTGATGAGCCATTCAGCCATTTTACTGTTTGCAGCTACACTCAGATCACCCTGGTACAAACAGTAATTGCCAACTCCTTCTTTCGCATCAACATTCCATTTCGGTAAAAATAATGGTAGGTGAACGATGTTTTTACAGTTGAACTCCTTTCGATAAATAGCAGCATCTTTTTCTGTAACACTAAAGAAAACAGCTTTGTTGACTATGGAACTTTCATACTTTTTTAAAAGACTGCTTTCTCTTTTCAGGTAAAGTTTTTTAAAGTACGATCGTGTTACAGTAGAGAGATCACGGTAATATTCAAATTCAACATTGTGCAGCCGGACAAAACATTTTCGGTTACTGAACCTTGGATCATTGAGAAGAGCTGTGCAATGAATACCTTCCATCAAGATCGGATGTTCATCCTGCAAAAGGTTCGAGAACAATGCTTCATTTTTTCTGCTGGCTACGATGTAAGGAAGCTGATTAAATAAACTGTATTGCGAACGCTGGTAATAGTGAACAGATTCGCAATACTTGTTCAATTCTTTTTGTTGCCCTCTTCCGTAATCAAAACAATGTAAATGGATCTTTACTCCCTCTTGCTTCAATGCAGGCAGTTTATAGAACAGATCGAACACACCTCCATAGTCAACTGGATAGGGAACGGTTAGACAAATGATATGTAAATGTTTATCCATTTAGCAGCAACAAAGAAAAGCAAACTTGTAATGAGTAAGGCTGGCTTAACTTATAAAATCGACGAATAAAATTGAATTAATATTTTTTCTTCAGAGCTCCAGTTTAGTTCCAGTCTTGCCTGCATACAATTCTTTTGCAGTTGTTGATGCAGGTAATCGTCGCTTAACAGTTTGTTCAAGGCTGATGCGATCGTTTCAATTGAAGTATCATCGATCATTACGGCAATATTGTATTTGTCGTTGATGGCTTTATATTCAGGATAATTGACACATATCTGTGGTACACCTGCCATGATGTAATCGAAGAACCGGTTTGAAAGTGAATTGAATTGATTCATGCCGGTAGCTTCGAAGATCATCAAAGCAACTCGTGCCGCAGGTGTGATCTTTTTCAGTTCTGCAGGAGGTACATATCCTCTCAACTCAACTTTTTCTTCAACCTTATATTGTTTTATCAAATGCTTTGTCTGTTCAAAAAAATTGCCTTCTCCACAGATCACCAACCGTCCATTTACAAATTGCATAGCAGGAATGATCGTTTCGAAACTCCTTCCTTCATTTACAGCTCCCTGGTAGATGATCATCTTTAGAAATTCCTTGTTCGCTGTTCCTTGTTCAATATTCTCATTTACGCTTGGTGTTCCCAACACAGGCAAATTCCTTACTACTTTGTATTGTACATTATACCTTTTTTTAAATTCGTCTACCAATGATTCATTAACAGTATAGCCATACTTAAACTTTGGAACTGCAAATTTTTCAACAGCGAGCCACCATTTCCTGATCACCGGCCTGCTGACGATCTCTTTCATTTCTGTAAATAGTTCATGAGCATCGTACACTCTTTTCTTCCTTCTTAACAATGAAACAAAATAGCAGGGAAGGATGGTGTCCAGATCGATCGCACAGATCACATCCATCTTTTGAAATAGCAGGTAAAAGAAAAGCCTGAAATTATATTCAATGTACATCCCCGGCCCTTTTTGAAAAAAGGAATTCAATCTTTTTTGCCGGAAGGCCTGTTTCTGTAAAGGAATTGAACGGGTTTTCTTTCTGCCGATCAATAAAACATCATGCCCGTTATTCTTCAAAGAAGTGCAGATACGCTGCATTCTTTGATCATAATTTAAGTCGTTGGTAACAGTAAAAACGAGTGTAGCCAATTGAGAATTTGTAAAGCGCAAATATCTGTAGATCGGGTGAAAAGTTTGGCGATTAAAGTAGTCTTATTTCATTCCAAGCCATTCTTTCGCATTCTGATGAAGCAACCTGTCTTTCGTGGATTGTTGCAGATGCATTGCTTCGATCATTTTTCCGGGATGATGTTCTCCAAGCGGAAAAGGATAATCACTTCCCAAACATATCTTTTCATCACCCACTAAACTGATCAGGTAGTGTAAAGCACTTACATCATGTACAAGACTGTCGAACCAAAACTTACCTAAGTATTTTGTAGGATCAACTTTATTATCAACTGCAACAAGATCAGGTCTTACATCAAATCCATGTTGTATTCTGCCAATTGTAAATGGAAAAGAACCACCGCCATGAGCAAAAGCTACTCTCAGTTTCGGGAATTTTTCAAACACTCCACCAAATATCATTGAGCAAATAGCTCTGGATGTTTCTGCAGGCATACCAACCAACCAGGGCAGCCAATATTTTTGCATCTCTTTTTCGCCCATCATTTCCCAGGGATGAACAAACAATGCACAGCCAAGTTTCTCTGCGGCTTCATAAAAAGGAAAGAATTCAGATTCGTTTAAATTTTTTCCATTCACATTGCTGCCAATTTCCAACCCAGGCATCTTTAATTCCTGTACACATCTTTCCATCTCTCTTATCGCAAAATCAACATCCTGCAATGGAACAGTTCCAATACCTATGAACCTGTTTGGTTCACGTGATACACATTCAGCAATATGATCATTAAAAAACCTTGACGTTTCCAATCCATCCTGCGGTTTAGCCCAGTAGTTAAATAAAACAGGAATGGTAGACAGCACCTGGATAGTAACTTCCGTATCGTTCATATCCTTCAGCCGAACCTCTTCTTTAAAGCAATTATCTTCTACTTCCCTGAAAAGCTTATCGCCTTTCATCATGCATGCTTTACAATTCCGATGTTCAAGATGAATGAACTCTCCATAGCCAAACTTCTGAACCCAGTTCGGCATTTTCTCCGGCATTATATGAGTGTGGATGTCGATCTTCATGAAAGAGGAACGCAGATTATTATGATGAATAAGATTGATTAGGATTTTCTCTGGCGGAGTTTAGTTGTTTATACTCTTTCGAGAATACTTTCCTTTTAAATGAGGGTTTTTTGCCGAAATTCAATAGTATGCCAACCTCAATATTTGTAGCTTTAAGATAATTTACTAACTGAGCTTCGTGTTCTTCACACAAACTTTCTGCAGCCTTTAGCTCAACGATTACACAATTCTCAACAATAATATCGGCGATGTAAGAACCAATCTTTTCTCCTTCATAATAAACGTCAATAGGATAAACTGGTTTGCAGTCTAGGTAAAGTTTCCGAAGTTCTATAAGTAGCGCATTCTGATAAACTTTTTCTAAAAAACCATAGCCTAACTTATTATAAACTTCATAGAATGCTTTTATAATTTCCGAAGTAATATTTGAATGTAAGTAATTCCCTTCCATCTTAATATTTCATAATCATCATAATAATCAGCGTTCAATTATTTCTTTATCGGAGGCTCCATCACAGCTCCGCATTTGCTGCAAGTCCTACGCATCATATCATTCCAATATTTATTCATCACCTCCGGTAACTGGTTAACAATATCATTCACCACAAGTGTTTCTTCATATAATTTATTGCCACAGTTCTCGCAAAACCAGATAAAACCATCTTCTTCCGTCTCTCTTTTTTTCTCTATCACCAAACCAACTGTTCCTGCACCACGCTGAGGAGAATGTGGTGTCTTCGGTGGCAACAAAAACATTTCACCTTCTTTGATCGGAATATCCCTGAACTCACCATTATCAATGATCTTCACAACAATATCACCTTCCACCTGGTAATACAACTCTTCTGTTTCATTAAAGTGATAATCTTTCCTAGCATTCGGACCACCCACAACCATCACGATAAAATTTTCAGCATCCTTGTATACACATTGATTTCCTACAGGAGGCTTCAACAGATCTCTGTGTTCGTCGATCCACTTTTTCAAATTGAAAGGTGCAGTTACAGGCATATGGCATTTTTTATTTAGTCGGCAGTTGTACAACTATTATACACCGGTTGTGTCACTCACTTGTACCACAACAATTCTATTCGGCAACCAGCTTTCAGCTCATTGTCTTACCGTTCTGGTCTGACGATATGCTCTTCAATAAGCTCAGCAATTTAGCATATTAATCTGCATTCATCCAACAACAAACATCCAACTTTTTTTTCATAGGTTTGAGTCTTATGAATCTCTCTCTTAAAGGAAAAACTGCCATAGTTTGCGGAAGTTCACAGGGAATAGGATTGGCTGCTGCCATCGAGTTATCGAAATTGGGAGCAACATGTGTGCTGCTGGCAAGAAATGAAACAGCTTTACAACAAGCAATAGAAAAACTCAACCATTTTTACGAGCAACAACATAGTTACCTCGTTGCAGACTTTGATAATCCTGAAACAGTAAAGAAAGTTATTGAAGACTTTGTTGCCAGCAATCCTGTTCATATTCTTGTAAATAATTCTGGTGGTCCTGCAGGTGGTCCAATTACTGAAGCGAAAGAAGAAGACTTTCTAAATACTTTTAATCGCCACCTGGTCTGTAATCATATCCTCACAAAAGCTGTAATTCCTTCCATGAAAAAAGAAGGCTTTGGAAGGATTATTAATATTATTTCCACGTCAGTAAAAATTCCATTGCCAAATCTTGGCGTATCGAATACGATTCGTGGAGCAGTAGCGTCATGGTCTAAGACAATGGCAAACGAGTTAGGTCAATTTAATATTACTGTAAACAATGTTTTACCCGGAGCAACGAAAACACAACGCCTGGAAAGTATCATTACCAACAATGCAAATAAAAAGAGCGTTGCTGTTGATGAAATAGAGAAGGAGATGCAAAAAGAAATTCCAATGAAACGTTTCGCATCAGCAGAGGAAATAGCAAACGTTGTCGCATTTCTTGCATCGCCGGCTGCATCTTATGTGAATGGAGTAAGCATTCCCGTAGATGGAGGAAGAACAGGAGCAATTTAGAACGCTGATTATTATGATGATTAAGATAAACGCAGGCAATCATAATAAATCATAACCATCATAAATATCTGCGTTCCATTTTATAACAAATGAATCTGAGCGTTCCATATCATTTAGAAAATTATATCGATGGGTTACTCATTGCTCCGCTATCCGGTAAATTCATTGATGGGATCAATCCTGCAACAGCAGAAGTGTTCACTCAAATTCCTGATAGCAATGAGAAAGATGTTGAACTTGCTGTAAACGCAGCCAAGAAAGCTTTTCCATCCTGGAGCACCACTCCGGTTGAAGAAAGATTCAAAGTGCTTAATCGAATTGCTGACCTGATCGATGAAAATCTTGAAGCACTTGCTTTAGCTGAAACAACCGATAATGGCAAGCCTCTTTGGCTCAGTAAAAAAGTGGATATACCAAGAGCCTCAGCCAATTTTAGATTCTTTGCCACAGGTATTATGCATTTTGCCAGCGAAAGCCATATAATGGAAGACAAAGCTGTGAACTACACACTTCGTCAGCCAATTGGAGTAGTGGGTTGCATCTCACCCTGGAATTTGCCCTTGTATCTGTTTACCTGGAAAATTGCTCCTGCTTTAGCAGCAGGAAATTGTGTCGTTGCAAAACCGAGTGAAGTAACTCCGGTTACTGCATTTTTATTAAGCATCATTTGTAAAGAAGCCGGATTGCCTGCAGGCGTTTTGAATATTGTTCATGGAACTGGTCAGGGTTGTGGAGAAGCAATTGTAGCTCATCCATCCATCAAAGCAATATCATTCACCGGAAGTACAAGAGCCGGAGAAAGAATTGCTTCGCTTGCTGCCCCTAAATTCAAAAAGCTTTCTTTGGAGTTAGGTGGTAAGAATCCAAATATCATTTTTTCTGATTGCAACTGGGGGAAGATGATGAATTCCACGTTGCAATCATCTTTCGCTAACCAGGGGCAAATATGTTTGTGCGGTTCAAGAATTCTGATCGAAGAAAGCATCTACGATAAGTTTAAAGCTGAGTTTGTAGAAAGGGTAAGGAAGCTTACAGTGGCAGATCCGCTTGATGAAAATTCCAGGCAGGGCGCAATCGTAAGTAAAATGCATTTTGATAAAGTAATGAACTGTATTGAAACAGCTAGGCAGGAAGGAGGTAAGATTCTGATCGGTGGTAATGCGGTTAATCCAGATGGCAGATGTGCCAAAGGATATTTTATAGAGCCAACAGTAATCGAAGGATTGGATTGCAATTGCAAAACAAATATGGAAGAGATATTCGGTCCTGTTGTTACACTTCAATCTTTCAAAACTGAGGAAGAAGCGTTACAGTTAGCCAATGCATGTGATTATGGTTTGGCAGCAACCATATGGACCCAGGATATTTCCAGAGCCAATCGTGTTGCTGCAAAAGTAGAAAGTGGAATCATCTGGGTGAACTGTTGGTTGCTTCGTGATCTTCGTACACCTTTTGGAGGAATGAAGAACAGCGGAGTTGGAAGAGAAGGTGGCTGGGAAGCATTACGTTTTTTTACAGATGCGAAAAATGTTTGTATGCAATTATAATTTTGAACGCAGATTGTTATGATGATTAAGATAAACGCAGATATCATAACAGATCATAGTCATCATAAAAATCTGCGTTCCATTTTTCATGAGTAAAGTGATCAAAACAGATCTTGCTGCAAAACCCTTAGGTGCTTATCCTCATGCAAGAAAGGTGGGAAATCTGCTGTTTCTTTCAGGTATTGGATCAAGACGTGCAGAAGACAATGCGATCCCGGGTCTTCACTTAGATGAACATGGGAATATTTTGAAGTATGATATCGAAGCTGAAACGCATCAATGTTTTGCCAATGTAAAAGCGGTGTTGGAAGCCAGCGGCAGTAACTGGAATAATATTGTTGACGTAACGGTCTTCCTCACCAATATGAAAGATGATTTTCCTTTATACAACAAGATATACGGAGATTATTTCAAAGATGTCGAAGCTTGCCGCACTACCGTTGAAGTAAAAAGTTTGCCTACCCAAATTGCAATAGAATTAAAAGTGATCGCAACAATTGATGAAATATGAATGTAGAAAACACTTTAGCATTTGCACAGCAGTTGGACGAACAGGATGAACTTCGTTCTTTCAGAGAAAAATTTTATTTCCCCCAGCACGAAGGGAGAGATTGTATCTATTTTACCGGTAACTCACTTGGACTTCAACCCAGAAATGTTCAGGCTTATGTTCAGCAGGAATTAAACGATTGGTCGAATATGGGTGTCGAAGGTCATTTCACAGCCAAACACCCCTGGTTGCATTATCATGAAATGTTTCCATCATTACTTTCAAAAATCGTTGGTTGTAAAGAACATGAGGTTGTGGTGATGAATTCTCTCACGGTAAACCTTCACTTACTAATGGTGAGTTTTTACAGGCCAACACAGAAGAAGTATAAGATCATTTGTGAAGAGAAGGCCTTTCCTTCTGATCAATATGCAATTGAATCGCAGGTCAGGTATCATGGATTTGATCCAAAAGATGCGATCATTGAGGTTAAACCAAGACCTGGAGAACATACGATCAGAACTGAAGATATAACTGATGCCATCCTTCTTAATAAAGATGAATTGGCACTCGTATTATTTGGTGGAGTAAATTACTACACCGGACAATTCTTCGATATTCAAAAGATCACTGCCACAGCACATGAAGTAGATGTTATTGCAGGTTTCGATCTTGCACATGCTGCAGGAAACGTTGAACTAAAATTGCATGATTGGGAGGTTGATTTTGCCTGCTGGTGTTCTTATAAATATCTTAACTCGGGCCCTGGTGGTGTTGCCGGAGTTTATATTCATGAAAAACATGCAAAGAATAAAGGGCTTCCTCGGTTTGCAGGTTGGTGGGGCTATACCAAAGAAAGCCGTTTCAAAATGGAGAAAGGATTTGTACCTATTGAAACTGCTGAAGGCTGGCAACTGAGTAATGCACCTGTTCTGTCAATGGCTGCACATAAAGCTTCTCTTGATATTTTTAAAGAAGCAGGAGTTGAAAAACTTCATGCAAAGCGAAAAAGACTAACTGCATTTCTTCATTTTATTCTGAATGATATAAATGCAAAGCAGCAAAAGAAGATCATCAATATTATTACACCGGATAATGAGAACGAAAGAGGCTGCCAGATTTCTATCCTGATGGAAGCGAAAGGAAAAGAAGTGTTTAATGCACTTACAAAGAAAGGAATTGTGGCCGATTGGAGAGAACCCAATGTAATTCGTGTGGCACCGGTTCCTTTGTACAATACGTTTGAAGATGTCTGGAAATTTGGCAGCATCATACAATCTATACTTGCATGAATAAGAAAGACGTGATCATAGTGGGAGCTGGGTTAGTGGGTTCATTGTTATCGATCTATTTATCGAAACGTGGTTACAACGTAAAAATATACGAGAGGAGAGGAGATATGAGGCTGGAACAGCTAGCTGCCGGTCGTTCTATCAATCTTGCTCTCAGCGACAGGGGAATAAAAGCGTTGGAAGAAGTTGGTGTGATGGATGAGATCAGGAAGATCGCTATACCCATGCACGGAAGATTTATTCATAATGCTGATGGTTCTACTGCTTTTCAACCTTATGGGAAAGAAGGACAGTTCATCAACTCTGTCTCAAGAGGTGAGTTGAACAAAACGTTGATGACACTGGCTGAGCAAAATGGAGTGGATATTTACTTTCATGAAAAGTGCACATCGATCGATTGGAAGCACAGCGAAATAGAATTCGAATCTGATATACGTGAAGAAACAGAAACCGTTCGCTTTGAATTATTGTTCGGTGCAGACGGTGCTTATTCTGCAGCTCGGTTACAACATCAACTTCAGCATGACCGGTTTGAATATCATCAATCGTATATAGATTTTGGATATAAAGAACTTACTATTCCGGCTGGAGATAATGGTAGGTTCATGATGGAGAAAAATGCATTGCACATTTGGCCAAGAGGTAACTACATGCTTATCGCTTTGCCAAATACTGATGGCAGTTTTACCTGCACTTTATTTTTTCCATTTGAAGGAGCGACTTCGTTTGCTTCTTTAAATACAGCGGAAAAAGTTCGGGAGTTTTTCGAAAGAACTTTTACCGATGCAGTTCCGTTGATGCCCACATTGGTAGAAGATTTCTTTGCAAATCCTACTTCATCATTAGTTACTGTGAAATGTTTTCCGTGGATCAGGGAGAACAGGTTTGCTTTGATCGGCGATGCAGCACATGCAATTGTTCCATTCTTCGGGCAAGGAATGAACTGTGGTTTTGAAGATTGCTCGGTGTTGAATGGATTAATGGATAAACACCAGGGCAACTGGACAAGAATATTAAACGACTTCCAGCAGTTGAGAAAGCCGGATGGTGATGCAATTGCAGATCTTGCGCTGAATAACTTTATCGAGATGAGAGATAAGGTAGCTGATCCAAAATTCCTGTTACAAAAAAAGATAGAAGCAAGGCTTCACCAGAAATATCCTGAGAAATGGATACCGGCTTATGCACAGGTTACTTTTAGTCCGCACATTCGTTATTCCGAAGCATTGCAAAGAGGCGAGAAGCAGGAAAAGATCATGCAGCTGGTGATGAGCATAGATAACATTGATAAAAGATGGGATAGTGACGATATAGAAAGGCTGATCATGGATCAGCTTAATTAGTTCACAACACTTCCATCATTTTATCTGCAACATTTATTGCCCATTTTGCATATTCTTTTCCTGATGGATGCAACTTATCCGAAGCAACAAATTCAGGATTATCTCCTGTTGAACGTTGGTCATGGGTTATATCGATATAATGGAATCCATGATCTCCTGCCATTTGCTTTTTTGCCTGGTTGTAATCATCTATTTCTTTAGCGATCGTTTTCCTGTCACGATCTGCGGCAAAAGGAGATGTTCCCCAATCCGGAATGGAAATTACGATCACCCTTTCTGTTTTGTTAGCTGCAAAATGCATTGCTTTCTTCAGCAGAAATTCCATGTCTGATTTGTAATCATCCAACGAAAGTCCTCGATATTGATTGTTCACACCTATTAACAGCGTTACAAAATCGTAGCTTTCATTCAATTTGGTATGGAGAAGATGTTCGGCTAGTTCTGAGGTTGTCCAACCGGTTTTTGCAATGATCTCCGGAGCATGAAAATGCAATCCTGCTTGTCTAAGCAATTGCAGAGACTGATATGGAAAACTTTCATGCAGCGGAACTGCTTCTCCAATGGTATATGAATCTCCCAGTGCCAGCCACGAATTAAAATGTCGGGTCATGTAAGATTTTTAATGAAAACTCGTTCAGATAAAGATAATTGGTAATTACTCATCCGGAGCAGGAACACTGCTGCCATGAAAACGGAACTGTGAACTGAGCGTAGCAACGGACGATAAATAGTAGTGCCGCAGCTCGTATCACCTTAAATTTACGTTTGATTAACGCCAAACACAATAAATTGCGAATCATTCTAATAGTATGAAAAAACTTCTTCTCTCGCTTTTAATTCCTGCAGCAGGTTTTGCACAGGCTGATCAGGGCTTTACCATCACAGGAAAGGTTACAGGTTTAAAAGACAGTACGTTGGTTTACCTGGTGAATTCGAATAATGGTAATCCCATTGCTCAAACCTATGCTTCGAAAGGTAGTTTCAGGTTGTTTGGCAAACTGGAATCACCAGATGTTTACCAGGTGAGCTTTATCGGTTATAAAGATATTTACGAGGTATTTCTTGATAATAGCAATGTGAATATTACCGGTGCTGCTACAGCAATTAAAAAACTTGCAGTTACAGGTTCTACCGTATCACAGGATTTTGCTTTGTACGAAAAGCGGTTCAATCCTTTAAAAGATAAGCTGAACAAGAATGTAATGCTGGCTAATCAAACACAGGAAGCGAAGAAAAGAGATTCGCTGGTGAATGTTGTAAATAAAACGGTGGCTGATATACAGAACCAGATCGATCTTTTTGTAAAAGAAAAACCGGGATCACCGGTTACAGCTTTCATTCTGTATATAACCAATCAATTGAACCAGGATCCATCGATCATCCAGAACAGGTATGCTAAATTAACTGCCTCTGCAAAAAACAATGTGTATGCTAAAGCACTGGAACAATTGTTTGATCAACAGAAAGCTGCTGCTGAAGCCGAAGCTGCCTCAGCATCGTTTGGTGCAGTTGGTACAGAAGCACCAGACTTTACGCAGAATGATCCACAGGGGAAACCGATTTCTCTTTCTTCATTGAGAGGGAAGTATGTGTTGATCGATTTCTGGGCAAGCTGGTGTGGACCTTGCAGAAGAGAAAACCCGAATGTAGTAGCTGCTTTTAATGAATTCAAGGATAAGAATTTTACCATCCTGGGTGTTTCGCTTGATTCTGATAAAGACAAATGGTTACAGGCGATACAAACAGACAACTTAACATGGACACATGTAAGTGATCTTGCTTACTGGAACAATGCTGCAGCAAAACAGTATAAGGTTACCGGAATCCCGGCTAACTTTTTACTCGATCCAACTGGTAAGATCGTGGCGAGAGATTTAAGAGGAGATGAACTGCATCGAAAGCTGGCTGAAATACTGAAATAATTTCTTCTGACTATATTAGAAAGAGCCTCAGTAACGAGGCTCTTTCTTTTTTCCTTACTTTAGAACATCAACTACTGATGATGGTAAAGGAATTAAGAGATAGATTCAATAAGAATTTTACTGTTGAGAATTATAAGGCTTATGTAGAAGCTTTGTCGGCCGTTCATCCCAATGCACTCGAGTTCAGGGTGGCAGAAACGCCGATCTTTATTGATAAAGCTTTTAAAGCAAAAGTGCTTTCTGCATGCGAAAGTATTGTTGATGTGATCACTCAATACAACTTTAAACCACTCACTTCAAGAGCCATTCCACCAGATATCAAAGTGCCAAACGAAAACGATCATTCGCATTTTATTGCGTTTGATTTTGGCATCTGTGAAAATGAGAAAGGAGAACTTGAGCCGCAGCTGATAGAAATGCAGGGCTTTCCGTCTTTGTTCTGCTACCAGGTTTTACAGGATGATATTACCCGGAAGTTCTTCGATATTCCGGCTAATTACAGCATGTATCTGGATGATTTCGATAAAGAGAGTTATATCAGTTTATTGAAAGAGATCATCATTGGAAACGAAAACCCGGAGAATGTGATCCTGCTGGAGATACTTCCGCACCAGCAAAAAACAAGAATTGATTTTTACTGCACCAAAGATCACCTGGGAATCGAAGTGATTTGCCTGACAGATCTTATTAAAGAAGGTCGACAGCTTTTCTACATGAAAGATGGCAAGAAAACCCTCATTAAGCGAATTTATAATCGTGTAATATTCGATGATCTGCAACAACAATCATCAGCCATACAGGAAAAAGGAAAGATATTCTTTGACGATCTCGATGTTCAATGGATACCACATCCTAACTGGTTCTATCGTATCAGTAAATATACTTTGCCATACATCCGTCACCAGTATGTTCCAAAGACAAGATTTTTGAGTGAACAGAGAGACATTCCAACAGACCTGGAGAATTATGTATTGAAACCTTTATTCTCATTTGCAGGGCAAGGTGTAGTGATCGATGTGACCAAAGAAGATATTGAAGCGATAAAAGATCCGGAAAACTGGATCCTGCAACGAAAAGTGAAGTATGCTGAAGTGATTCCAACACCTGATGATCCTGCCAAAGCAGAGATAAGAATATTTTACTTCTGGAAAGACGGTACAGCAAGACCTGTAGCAGCAGCCAATCTTGCACGACTTAGCAAAGGCAAAATGATCGGTGTTCGATATAATAAAGACCGTGAATGGGTTGGTGGCAGTCTTGTGTACTTTGAGAAAGATTAAGCTGCAACCGCAACTGCATCTTCACAGGCTGTAACACAACTCTGGCAAACTACAGCACATACATTGCAGAGCTCACTTTCGTTTTCGTGTTGGCGACAAGCATTCACTGCAGCCTCGCAGAATTGGCTGCATATTTCCATCATTTCCTCGGCAAGAAAGGAATTACGGGCACAGAATGTTGCTGCCATGTCACACATTTCGGCTGTGTTCAACAATATCTTAGCACAATCGGTGAAACCTTCTTCGAGACAGTGGATCGCAGTTTCCTGGCAAACGATCATACAGCGTGTACATTCGTCGATGCATTGTTTAATTGGTTGCATATGAGTAGGTTTACTTTACTTGAAAGAAAACCGTGCCAAAATGATACAGTAGGTAAGAAGTAAGAATTATGAAGTCGGCTAAGGAATGCTATTAAGCTTTGCTTGCGTCGCACACTTGTGCAGAAGAAATTTACTTCAGCTTTTCCCAAGACTTTGATAGGTAAGCATGCATCTTATCGAATCGATCGGCTAGTTTAATGTATTCGTCTGACCATCCATTTGAAAGACAATGCTCTTGTAAAGCACCGGTAACAAGGAAAAGAAGCTCTGCATCTAAAAGTGAATTGATGAATCTACTTTTTATCCCATTTACAGTCATATGGATGTGCTCTCTGAGTTCTGAGGCGTTTTCAAAAGGAACCCACGTAAAATCAGAATCATAAGTAATCTTCATCAACACAGCATCGAAGATATTCTCAACTTCAAGTATAGCAGCTTCCTCTTTCAACTTACTTGAGCAGCTTTTCAATCAGTTTATCCAGTTCATTTAATTCTGGATTATAAGCAGCGAAATTACCGTCTTTATCTACCAGGAATGTTGTAGGTATGTATTGAATTTTCCAGGCATTTGCATAGTTCATGTTATCGATAACATGCAACCATTTTGTTTTGTCTTCTTCTATCGCTTCTTTCCAGTCTGCTTCGCTCTCATCTACGGAAATGCTCAGAATCTCCAGGCCTTTGTCTTTATACTTTGTGTAAAGCGTTTTCAGGTGTTTATTGGCTCTGCGGCATGGTCCACACCAGCTTGCCCAAAAGTCGATCAATACAACTTTTCCTTTAAGCGAAGAAAGTTTAACCACTTTTCCGCTGGTATCAGTAAGTGTGATCTCAGGAACTTTTTTCTTAGCTGCGTCAGATTGAGCAAAACTAAAAGTGGTGATCAATAAACTTGCAGCCAGGATGAAGATGCTTTTCATGTATCAAATATAAATCTTGTATTGCTCAACCAAGCCAAGGATTAGTTAACAAAACCCCACCAAATTCCCAGCCTGAACCACATGGGACTGTAAGGATAATGGGGCATCACGAAATTGTAGTTCTTACCGATCGCATTCAGGTTTTCAAGTCTTATAAATGCCGAGAATGTTTTGATCCTGAAGTGAACAAAAAGATTGACATCTGGCTTATTGCTTATCGTTGTTGTATCCTGGAATATAAACTGACCAATAAGCGGAGAATAGTTGTCTGCCTTGTATGGAGTATGATACCTAAACTCTAAACCAGTTGAAAGGTTCAGGTTTTTAAAGCCAAGGTTACCTTCATAAGCCAGCCTGTTTCTTGTAAAAATTTGTGGCAGGTTCAACGGTGGATTGCCTGCAGCCTGCTGTAAATGCAGTTCTGTATAAAGATTGATATGCTTGCCCAGCTTAAACATTTTCTCACCGGTAATATGCAAAATGTTGAACAAAGTACCTTCCTGTTGAGCATTGTAGAATTGGTCGAAATAAGTGTAATTGCTTACCAGGAAATATTCGCCGGTCAGCCTGAAACGATACTTAGGATTTTCATATCGGGCAAGGAGTCTTGTGGTGTTTTCTTTACCAAATGTAGAACCTGTCGTGATCGGAAAACTGGTTTTCCCGAAGAATATCATAGAAGGTGTTCGGCTAACATTTTCAAATCCGAGTTCAAGATAGCCAGCATTCTTGCTAAGTAATCTTTTCAGGTTCACCAGAACAGAATAATCACCTGAATTGTATCCATTCAGGTATAACTGTCCTGTAGCTTCGATATCCCAAATTTTATTCTTTGTACGATTACGGTATTCTGCAACACCATAAGCATTATACAGGTTACCTGTTCTGAAACGGTATTCTCCTCTTAGATTTTGCAATGCCAAGCCCAACTTTAAAAACTGGGCCTGGTTTGTTTTCTGTGGATAAGAGATCAAGGCAAATTCATTGTTGAACTCACGCCATTCATCAACAAATTCCAATGTACCGGGATTAGTGATCAGCGGGAATTGAAGATAATTCCTGTAGTTACCGGTATCTACATTATTATCCTGGAACATGTACCGATACTTGGTATAACGGAAAGAATGCTGCAAGCGAAATCTTGGGTAGAATAATTTATAAGTTGCCGAATCAGTTACGAGGGAATCTTTCTGACCAAGATCGTATTGCTGCCGGATAAAAATAGTATTGTCTTTATAATCATTCCCGGTGGTGATGCTCGTTTTAAAGGGATCACGAACAGTGCTGTTACTACTGCCCAATCTTGTAGCAAGTTCAAAGGGATCACCGAAAGTGAGTGTTTTGATGGCGGAATCATTTACAATGCCACCATTCTCAGATGACTTTAAACGATTGTTCTGGAAGATGAAATAAAGAGAATATCTCCTGTTAGGCGAATTATAATAAGTGTGAAATCTAAAGTTGTTGTGGGTAGCGTTCTGATTTCTTAAAGCTCCCGGTGCATTGATGAAACGATACTCGAATCCAAAGTTCAGGTTGGTTCCTTTGTTTTGCGTATGAGTGATGTGCACCATCTGCTCTGCCTTGCTTCCCAGCATATAACCCAGTTCTGTATATGGACGTGTGGTCTGGTAGATCTTTGTTTCCTCCAGCCTGAAACGATATACATCCATTGCATGAAAGCCAACATCAAAACCGGGTTTCATCAAAGGATTGAACAAATAGGATCTTGCAGCATTACCAAGATTACCATTGTACACATAATGATAGGGTAAAGGAAACCTTTTACTGAAGTCATTAATACTTTGATCGAGGTAATTGATCCTCGTTGAATCTAAATAGCGATAATAAATGGTGATCGAATCTTCAGAAGCATCCCTGTGACGTAAGGCTGTATCTTTTCCCTGCCTTGTTGGATTAATAGGATTACCTCTTCCATCCGTTGAGATGGTAGGAGAGGTTTGTGTTGGCTTAGTTGCCGGAAAAGTTGTTTGGGCAACAATATTGTTCCATCCAACGCATGAGAAAATAAACAGCAAAAAGTAAAGATGTTTCAGGTAAAACCGCATCAGTTTTCTTGAAGATTGCTGCAAAATAACTCTAAAGCTGTGAAGGAAACTAAAAAGTTGCTGCTGAGATCGTTATAAGCTTTCAATCAGCTTAACGAAGATGTGAGTAAGTTTTGGCTCAGCTTCTTTTGCTGCTGCCAGCACTTCTTCATGGGTTATCACATTCTCTTCTTCTCTTATTCCCAGGTCTGTGATCACACTCATCGCAAACACTTTCATGTCTCCATGACGGGCAACGATCACTTCCTGAACAGTGCTCATGCCTACAGCATCTGCCCCAACTATTTTAATAAGACGATACTCAGCTTTTGTTTCGAAAGTTGGACCTGTAACAGCCACGTAAGTTCCTTCTTTTACATCATAACCTGCAGATGCAGATATTTCTTTTGCTTTTGCAATAAGGTCTTTGCTGTATGGTTCGGTCATATCTGGAAAACGGGTTCCCAAAGCTTCTTCGTTCTTACCAACTAATGGATTTGGTGTAAAGAAGCTGATATGATCGTTGATGATCATAAGATCACCTACTTTGAAGTTGGGGTTTACACCACCTGCAGCATTCGAAAGGAACAATGCTCCTATTCCAAGCGCTTTCATAACTCTCACCGGATAGGTGATCAATTGTGGTGCATAACCTTCGTAGTAGTGAAATCGGCCACTCATTACCAAAACAGTCTTTCCACCCAGTTTGGCGATAAGCATCTTACCACTGTGACCAACAACCGTACTTACAGGAAAATGAGGAACGTCTGAATAACTGATCTCTTTAACTACTTCCAGTTCTTTGGTCAGGTTTCCCAATCCGCTGCCAAGTATTACTCCTGCAGCAATGGGTTCGCTATATATACTTTTGATGTAAGCAGTTGTTTCTTCCAGTTTCTTCAACAGATCACTCATTTCAATAACAATTTAGCCGGCAAATATAATACATGGAAATGAAGTGAGGCGGCTTTGTGAAGAAGATCATTCCGGGATAAGGTCTTCCAATTCAGACCTTTCAAAGGCATTTATTTTCTCGTAATTGAACCGGATAGTATCCCTGCCATCCGAGAATTTGAGAATGATATGTTTGTCACCTCTTAATATAATAAAAGGTTGCAGCTTCTCGATGAGTGCTGCAGTTTTGGGGTATTTCTCTGAGATAAGCTGCATCATTTGTCTTCGAATAACTCGCAAAGAGTTACATCAAGTGCTTTGCTGATCTTGCAAAGCGTTAGAATAGTGGTATTTGTTTTTCCCAGTTCTATTCTCGACAAGCTGGCTTTTTCAAAGTCACATAGGTAAGCGAGTTCGCTCAATGAAAGACCCTTCTTTAATCTTAATTTTCTGATCCGGCCACCTAAGGAGGCCAGGAATTTCTTTTCAGGCATTGGCGGGTATATTGTGTCTGCGTTTCAAATATCAAAAAGTAAAATCAAAACAACGTTGTCGTAAAGCACAAACCTTTGAACATTAGATATTGAGCTATGTCAATAGTTTAAAATACAAAACATGTATTAGCGCTTTATATCATGTGATCGTTTCTATAAAGAGATGGCTTGCTTTAAAATCGTTAAAGCTTTAATTCCTACCTGTTTTTGTAACCTACACATTATATTTTCGTTTCATCTAACGCTTATGAAACAATTTATACTTTGTTGTACAGCCCTCCTTTGTTTTACTGCATTATCTGCATCAACAATAACCGGTACTATCACAGATAAGAAAGGTAATATTCTTCCTTTTGCTTCTATCCTGGTGAAGAAATCAACCGTAGGAACTACTGCCAATAGTAAAGGAATATTTAGTCTTCAGCTTGCAGCCGGAAGGTATGTACTGCTTTGCCAGCATGTGGGATATAAATCTGTGGAGAAAGAGATAGCAGTAAGTGCAGATGATATTACCATCAACTTTGAACTGGAAGAACAGCAATATGATCTTAAAGATGTGGTTGTAAAATCGGGGAGTGAAGATCCTGCATATGCGATCATTAGAAATGCGATCAAGCACAGGGAGAAACATTTAAAGGAGATCAAAAAGTTTCAATGCGAAGTTTACATAAAAGGACAATTGAAACTCAGGGATTATCCCAAACGAATTTTAGGTCAGCCGGTAGACTTTGAAGATGGCGATACCAGTAAAAGAAAAATGCTATTTCTTTCCGAAACAGTTGCTCGTTATTCTGTTCTGGAGCCAAACGATAGTAAAATAGAGGTGCTTTCTACCAGGGTTAGTGGTAATAGTGATGGCTTTGGCCTTGCAAGTCCGCAGATCGTTTCTTTTTATGAGAATAATATTGAATTAGGTGATGGACTCAACCCGAGAGGTTTTATCTCACCCATCTCCAACAACGCTTTGAATTATTATCGTTACAAATTCGAAGGAACATTCTTTGAGAATGGAAAAGAGATCAACCATATTAAAGTAATACCTAAGAGAGATTATGAGCCATTGTTCAATGGATATATTGATATCATCGAAGATGAATGGCGAATACATAGCGTACAATTGCAGCTGTTAAAAAAGTCGCAGATGCAGTTCCTTGATACATTGAAGATCGATCAGCTGTATGTTCCTGCTAAAGATGTATGGGTGATCAAACAACAGGTGATCTATCCTGCAGGGAAATTCTTTGGATTCGATTTCCATGGAAACTTTGTACAGGTGTATGATAAATTTAACCTTGACCCGAAATTCGAGAAAGGTTTCTTCAATAATACAATCCTGAAGATCTACGACAGTGCGAATAAAAAGCCGAAGGAATATTGGGATACTACAAGACCAGTAGCGCTTTTGGAAGAAGAAGCAAAAGATTATAAGAAAAAAGATAGTCTTGAGGTTGTAAGAAAAGATCCGAAATACCTCGATTCGCTTGATCGTAAATTTAATAAGCCGAACCTTAGCGGCATTGTTTTATCAGGCTATACATACAGTAAGAGAAAGTCGAAGCTTAGTGTTTCGTTCGATCCGATCTTCGATATGATCAACTACAATACAGTTGAAGAAACGGTAGTAAATTTTTCACCTGCAATATCTAAATCTTACGAGGGTAGAAAATCATGGCGAATCTCTCCTAATCTGCGATATGGCTTCGGTAATAAACACTTCAATGCACATATTACAGGCAACTATAATTTCGGAAAGAAATATTTGAACAGCATTAGTGCAGCTTTTGGAAGCAAGGTGTTTCAATTTAATAATGCGCAGCCCATCACTCCACGAATGAACACTTTTGCCACACTTTACTGGCGAAATAATTTCATGAAAATATATGAAGCAGGTTTTGCACGTGTGGGTTATACTGCAGGGTTGGGAGATGGATTTAGTCTAAACCTGAATGCACAATTCCAGGATAGAAGACCACTTGAAAACATGAGTAATTATTCGTGGAGAAAACTGGATGGACAGCCTTTTACGCCCAATTATCCAACAGAGATCGTTTCGCAAAATATTCCAAAGCATCAATCTTTTGTTGCAGGAGTAAGCCTAAGCTGGCAGCCCGGATCAAAATACATGGAATTACCGAACCGAAAGGTGAGCCTGGGTTCTGATTATCCAAGATTCAATCTTAGTCTTTCACAGGGTATAGAAGGCCTTGCAGGAAGTGATGTGAATTTTACCAGGTGGAGATTCAGCATGAATGATGATGTGGATCTGAAGATCGGTGGAAGAATTGATTATCGTTTGGCAACAGGAGGCTTTTTAAATGCCGATAAAGTGTACTTACCAGACTTTCAACATTACCAGGGAAACCGTCAATCCATTGCTGCGCCTTACCTGAATAGTTTTCAATTGATGACCTACTACGGTTTTAGCAATACAGCTAAACTTTATGGAGAAGCTCATGTGGAATATCATCTCAATGGTTTGATCAGTAATAAGATCCCTCTGATAAGAAAATGGAACTGGTTCTTTGTAACAGGTACGAATTCTTTATTCATCAATAAAGATCAATATCACTCAGAAGTTTTCTTCGGTATTGAAAATATTCTGAAAGTGTTCAGAGTGGATTATATCTATGCTTTTGAAAAGCAACAGAATTTCCACGGCATTCGTTTTTCATTACCGTTCTTAGTTACCGGCAATGGTGAGGATTGATCCGGCCAGGATCAGTTCAAGCCTGTTGAGAATGCGATAAACGGTTTTATCTTTTACCTTGATGAGTAAATAACCTGAAGAAAGTTTATCGGTCCAGATGATATAAGTAAGCAACCTGAGTGCCTGGTCAATATTCAGTTTATCATACCAGTGTTCATTATTGCCATTTTCGATTGCCTCGAGGTGAATGTTCATGTAATTATTATCAGCAAGCTGGTATTCGCAAAAAAGATTTACAAAGTCGTTGATTATTGATCTGCTGATCTCTGAAGCAGGGTTTAATTGGTCTTTAAAGCCAGAGAGCCGGTGTATGCCAGTTAGTTTGTATTGCAGAAAGCTGTTGTACATTAAGGGGGTTTGTGCATGCAAAATAGATAGCTATAGAGGCTTTAGGAAATGCTTTGGCTGTTTATAAATCATTTTTAATCAGTTTTTTAGAAGAGTAAGTCCAGCTTAATAAAGCCTTAAGAGTTATCTCGTTATTTTCGCACCGAAATTTTGCTCACCCTGCAAGTGAGTCCATATTTTTTCATGGAATATTGTTTCGCTTAAAGGCGATTCGATGTCTGAAATTTAAACACATGGCAGTATTACACAACCGCATTTCGAATGAGGAGTTGAAGCAACGCCTCATGGAAGAACAGGATCCCAGAACAACGATCAGTTTCTACCAGTATTTTCCTATTCAGAATCCACAGGAATTTCGGGATCATCTCTATAAAAATTTATACGAATTAAATGTTTTCGGAAGGATATATGTAGCCAAAGAAGGGATCAATGCACAGATCAGTGTACCATCTAAGAACTTTGAAACCTTCAAAACTTTTCTCTACAGCATTGAACCATTGAATGCATTGAGGTTAAATATTGCAGTGGATGATGACGGCAAAAGTTTTTGGGTGCTGAAAGTAAAAGTGCGAGAGAAGATTGTTGCTGATGGGATTGAAGATCCAAATTTCAGCATGGAGCGGAAAGGAAAGTATGTGAATGCACAGCAGATGAATGAGCTGCTGAATGATCCCAATACGATCGTAGTAGACATGCGTAATCACTATGAATACGAGGTAGGACATTTTGTAAAAGCGATTGAAGTTCCCAGTGATACTTTTCGTGATCAGTTACCCATGGCTGTTGATATGCTAAAGGGTAAGGAGGAAAAGAATATTATTATGTATTGCACAGGCGGTATCCGATGTGAGAAAGCCAGTGCTTTTATGTTGCATAAAGGATTTAAAAACGTTTTCCATCTTGAGGGTGGCATCATCAATTACGCTAAACAGATAAAAGAAGAGCAGATCGAAAGCAAATTCATCGGGAAGAATTTTGTTTTTGATGAGAGACTGGGAGAAAGGATCACGGAAGATGTGATCGCAAAATGCCATCAATGCGGAAATCCCTGCGATACACATACCAATTGCAAGAATGATGGCTGTCACTTACTGTTTATCCAATGCGAAGAATGTGCAACAAAGTATGATGGTTGTTGCAGTACAGAATGTCATGAAACGATTCACATGCCATTGGAACGACAAAAGCAATTGAGAAAAGGCATTGATAAAGGGCAGAACATTTTCAATAAAAGTAAAGTTCGCTTAAGACCAAGTCCCAGGTTAGGCGATTTTAACTGCTGAACTTCTTCAACTCATCAATAACAGCCTGGTAAGTTTGTTCTTCAGACCAGTTCTGCGGAACAAACTTTTCTCCTGTTACTTTTTCATACAGTTCAATATATCGTTGAGAGATCGTTTCTACCCAGTCGTCTTTCATTTCGGGAACAGTTTGTC
The DNA here is from genome assembly GCA_024508725.1 of Chitinophagaceae bacterium. Taxonomy (GTDB): domain Bacteria; phylum Bacteroidota; class Bacteroidia; order Chitinophagales; family Chitinophagaceae; genus JAEZDC01. Next base: position 289,533 of record JANINS010000004.1, read on the forward strand.
CTTCTTTACCCATGAAGTTGTTGGCAATAAGCCATTCTCTAACGAATTCTTTGCTCAATTGCTTTTGTCTTTCACCACTTGCCTGTCTCTCTTCAAAACCATCTGCATAAAAATATCGGGATGAATCGGGTGTGTGTACTTCGTCCATCAGGTAAATATCGTTTCCGATCTTACCAAACTCGTATTTGGTATCTACTAAAATCAGTCCTTGTTTCGCAGCAATTTCTTTTCCTTTTGCAAATAGCGCTAATGCATATTTTTCAAGCACCTGCCATTCTTCAGCAGAAGCCAGTCCATTTGCAATGATCTCTTCTTTTGAAATGTCTTCATCGTGTCCTGCATCAGCCTTTGTTGATGGTGTGATGATAGGAGCAGGGAAGAAGTCGTTTTCTTTCATGCCATCAGGCATTTCAACGCCGCATAAAAGTCTTTTCCCCGAGCTATAAGTTCTCCATGCATGGCCGGTAAGGTTTCCACGAACAACCATTTCTATTTTAAAAGGCGTACATTTTTTCCCGATGGAAACATTTGGTGCAGGCGTAGAAAGCAACCAGTTGGGACAAATATCTTTTGTGGCATTCAGCATGTAAGCAGCCACCTGATTTAACACCTGTCCTTTATAGGGAATAGGTTTTGGTAAAACCACATCAAAAGCAGAGATACGATCACTGGCGATCATCGCCAGCAGATCATCATGTATATAATACACGTCTCTTACTTTGCCTTTATAAAAGTTGGATTGTCCGGGGAAATTGTAGCTGCTCATGCATCAAAATTACTTTGCAGGTGTTGTATATCATTGTGTTCTTCTAACACATGGGGAAAATAAAAATTTTAATAGAAGCATAACTATACCTATTTTGGCTTCTTATAACCTTCAATTATTTTAAAACCAGACTCTCTATGAGACTACGATTGCAGCCAATCGCACTTATGGCGATTGCATGTTTGTTGGTATTTACTGCCAAATCGCAAACAACAACTGTTTCAGGAACGGTGACGAGTAAAGGCACAGGGCAAGGTGTTCCTGCTGTGTCGGTAACGATCAAAGGTTCCGGATCAGGTGTGTACACAGATGATAAAGGAAATTTCAAGTTAACGACTACGCAAAAGCCTCCATTTACATTGGTTTTCTCCTCTGTTGGTTATGATAACCAGGAAGTGAATGTGAGCACTTCAGGACAAACAGTGAATGTGAGTCTTGTAGAAAGTTATAAACTGGGAGAAGACGTTGTAGTAGCAGCTACCCGTGTTGCTGAAAGACGTTTAGAATCTCCGGTAACTGTAGAAAGAGTTACAGCAGCCACTATCAGGAATGCACCTGCACCTACTTATTACGACATCCTGGCAAATTTAAAAGGTGTGGATGTGGTTACATCGAGCCTCAACTTTAAAACGCCAAGTACACGTGGTTTTAATGGAAGTGGTAACCTTCGTTTCAACCAGTTGGTAGATGGAATGGATAACCAGGCTCCTGGTTTGAATTTCTCTGTAGGAAGTATTATTGGTTTAACTGAGTTGGATGTTGATAATATGGAGTTGCTCGTTGGTGCATCTTCTGCATTATACGGATCAGGTGGTATGAACGGAACATTGCTGATCAACAGTAAAAACCCTTTCAAATACCAGGGATTGAGTTTCCAGATCAAGCAAGGTGTTAACCATGTAGACAACAAACAAAGAAGACCAGCACCTTATTATGACTGGAGTCTTCGCTGGGGTAAAAAAGTAACGGAGAAATTCGCTTTCAAGATCGGAGCTCAGTTAGTACAGGCACAAGACTGGCAGGCAACAGACACTAGAAATCTTTTAAGAAATAACGTTCTAAGCGAATTGAAAGGTGGAGATAGAACTACAGATCCTAACTATGACGGCGTAAATGTTTTTGGTGATGAAGCAAGTGCAAGTATGGCTTCAATCGCTCAGGCTGCTATTTTCAATCCCGCTACAAATCCAACACTAGGCACAGTTACAACAACTTTAGCAACAATGTTAGGTAGAGCACCAACGCCAAATGAAATTGTTGGTTTCTATGCAGGAAATGCTGCTTATGGACCTTTAAACATTTATGCAAGAGGACTAGCCCAAGGCTTTTATGGAGGTCAGCTTGTAAGTAGAACAGGATATAATGAAAAAGATCTTGTTGATTACAACAATTACAACGTAAAGTTATCTGGCGGTTTATATTATAAGATAACAAATGATATCGAAGCTTCATTACTTCTTAACTGGGGAACAGGTACAACTGTTTACACTGGAGCTGATCGCTATTCGATCAAAAACCTGATCATGGGTCAGTATAAATTAGAAGTGAAAGGGAAAAACTGGATGGTAAAAGGATACACTACCCAGGAAAATTCAGGAGATTCTTATACTGCAACAACTGCGGCCGTTGCAGTAAATAGAGCCTGGAAAAGTGATGCCACATGGTTTGGTACTTATTCAGCTGCATATTCACAAGCCAGAATTTCCGGAGCACCAGATGCACAAGCTCATGCTGCTGCAAGATCAGCTGCTGACAATGGTAGATTGCTTCCTGGTACACCAGGTTTTCAAACAGCATTCAATAATGCTATCGGTACACCCATCAGTAAAGGAGGAGCCAAGTTCGCTGATAAGAGTGATATGTACCACCTGGAAGGTCAGTTGAATCTATCTCAATATTTAAACGATGTTGTGGAAGTTTTGGTAGGTTCTCATTGGAGACAATATGTATTGAACTCACAGGGAACCATCTTTGCTGATACTGCAGGCCCGATCAAGATCAACGAATATGGTGCATACATCCAGTTGCAGAAAAAATTATTCGACAATAAACTGAAGCTTACTGCTTCTACCCGATACGATAAGAACGAAAACTTCGAAGGTCGTTTCACTCCAAGAGTTTCAGCAGTGATTTCTCCAGTGAAAGATCACAACATCCGTTTGAGTTACCAGACAGCTTATCGTTTCCCTTCAACACAAGATCAGTGGATCAACCTGCAAACTCCTGCATCAAGATTGATCGGTGGCTTGCCTGAGTTTAATACATTCTTCAAATTCGACCAAAGCCCAGCTTTTACAGCTGAGAGCATTGTTGCATACAGGGCTTCAATTTCTGCCGGAGCTCCGAATCCTACGTTATTAAAACAAGCGCCTTTCTCAAATCTAAAGCCTGAAAGTGTACAGAGTTATGAGATCGGTTACCGTGGTTTAATGCTGCAACAACGTTTGATGATCGATGTATATGGATACTATAGCAAATACAGTGACTTTTTAGGTAGAGTAGCTGTAGGACGTGGACAAAGTGCAAACCCTAGTCTTGCTGTACAAGCACAAGAACTTGCTAGTCCTTTCACCACAACTAACTATTCATTTGTTACCAACACCACAACTCCTGTAAAGGCATTAGGTTGGGGTATGGGTGCAGAATACAGGGTGTACAAAGGATACAATCTTACAGGTAACGTATACAGCGATGAGTTGAGAGATGTGCCTGCAGGTTTTGTTACCTTCTTCAACACACCAAAATACCGTGTGAACCTTGGTTTAAACAACCAGGATGTTTACAAAGGATTAGGCTTCGGTATTCAATGGAAATGGCAGGATAAAACAAACTGGGAAGGAACATTTGGTTCTGCAGAAATACCTTCATTCAATACATTGGATATGATGGTGAGCTACAAAATTCCTAAGATCAGGAGCATGATCAAGATCGGTGGAAGCAACATCACCAATAACTATTATCAGAGTGCATTTGGTAATCCATACATCGGTGGATTATACTATGTGAGCTTTGGTTACAACGTATTCTAGTAATAACATATCATCTAAAAAAGCAAGATCCTCCTGGAAAGGAGGATCTTTTTTATGTGCAACTCACAAATCATCAGCACATCACTCATTACTGCACACTATTAATTTTTCTTTAGTTTGTTCTTGAATACTTTTTCAAACTTCTCCACTTTAGGACGTATCACATACCTGCAATACATCTGGTCTGGATTATCATTGTAATAATTCTGGTGATAATTCTCTGCCGCATAAAAGTTTTTCAAAGGTTCTATATCCGTTATCACAGGTTTATCCCAGGCTCCTGAAGCATTCAGTTCTTTCTTATATTGTTCAGCTTTTTGTTTTTGTTCTTCATTGTGATAAAAAACTACTGAACGGTACTGCGGACCAACATCAGCACCTTGCTGGTTAGGTGTTGTAGGATCATGTGTTTGCCAGAATACTTCCAGCAATTCATCAAAACTCACTTTCGAAGGATCATAAATTATTCTTGCCACCTCCACATGTCCGCTGGTTATGCTGCAAACTTCTTCGTAGGTAGGATTTTCAATATGTCCACCACTGTATCCACTGGTTACTTTCAATACACCATCAAGCCTTTGAAAAACGGCTTCTACACACCAGAAGCAACCGGCTCCAAAAGTTGCGGTATCGGTTTTTACATTCGAGATCGTTGAATCACTCATATGGTAACTTGCTGTTTTTACTTTATTCTGGCCACACGAAGCCATCGTTATCACTAACAAAATGCTACTCAGAAATGTTTTCATGGTTTATTTTTTAGGAACAGGCTTCCTCAACTCCGGTTTGGCTTTACTTGCGTCGCACTCTTCGACTATTGTAGTTGCCTGTACTTTTTCAGGCATCGAAAACCAATTCAGTACAACACATCAACTCCAAATTAAAACGGCAGCAGTAACAAAACCTTACATATCCTTATCCAATTGTAACTTTCACCCATGATCCGCATTTTGTGTTTTATATTTTCATTCTCAATTTTTTTCAATTCCTGTAAATCGCCTAAGATGAATGAGCCAGCCAAAGTTCATGCAATAAGATTAAAGCCGGGAGAAGATCTGAAAGCCTCATTAAACAATTTTGTGCAGCAGCAAAACATAAAAGCCGGTTGGATCATTACCTGTGTAGGCAGCCTCACCAATTATTCACTTCGTTTTGCCAACCAACAAAATCCTGCATCAGATTCAGGGCATTTCGAAATAGTGAGCCTGGTAGGTACACTTTCAACCAATGGCTCACATCTTCATGTAAGTATTTCCGACAGCACAGGAAAAACAATTGGCGGTCACCTGTTAGACGGATGTAAAATATATACTACTGCCGAAATTGTGATCGGCGAAAGCAACAGCCTGATGTTTACCAGAGAAAAAGACGGTTCAACGCCATGGGAAGAACTCCAGATCCGCAAAAAGGAGTAGTTCTAATATCATAATGCTTCATTTTAATGTGTATCAGTGCATGCATATGATATTTTTGCATACGTTCGCCGCCTATGAAGATTTCCAGTTTTATACTCTTAAGCTTCATTTTCATACTGTTATTGTTTTCCATCACTACTTATATCAACTTCAGGTTGTCTGAAGATGTGAAGGATAATGCAGAGTTTTTATCCAGATCTACCGAGATCGTTCGAAATAGCAGCCGCTTTCAACGTAATACCATGAGCATGGTGGGTGGTTTAAGAGGATTTCTCTTAACCGGTGAACGTTATTTTATTGAAGCTTATGATTCTGCTGTAGCAGAAAATGATCGCATACTCTTAGAAGTAAACACTTTAACCCAGGATCCGGATCAACTTCGGTTATTGAACGAGATCAAACGATTGAACGATCAATGGGTAGATAATTATACTGAGCCATTGCGGCAGGCTAAACTGCTGGCAAGCATCAACGATTCTAATATTTCCTACTACAATAAGATCTACCGGGAGAAAGCAGCAGGAGAGAAAGAAATACAGGCAGAACTGCAGCAAAAATTCAGGGAGTTCAGTAATTGGGAATATACAGTAAGAGACCAGCGGCGAGATATACTTGCCAAATCTGCCATAAGAAGCAAACAATTAACATTTGCATTAACGCTGATCTCATTAATAGCTGCTATTCTGATTGTACTTGTACTCATTAGCCGGATCTCAAAACGTATAGGCAAAATGGTTCAGATGGCTGATACCATCGCTTCGGGGAATTACGATGTGAGTATGTACGATCCCGGCCGGGATGAATTAACAGCATTGTCAGCTTCGTTAAACCACATGGCAAAAGAACTTTCCCGGAATATTTCATTGCTGCAGGAGAAGAATGAAGAGTTGGATCAGTTCGCTCATATCGTTTCACATGATCTGAAAGGTCCGTTAAGAGGTATCGATAACGTAGTAACCTGGATCGAAGAAGATCATAAAGAAGAACTTACACCAAAAGTTGATGAATATTTACTTTTGATCAAAGGCAGGGTGATCAGGGCTGAAAACCTGATACAGGGTTTGCTTTCTTATGCACGAATTGGTAAGGAAATTGTTCCTAAAGAGCAGGTAAATGTAAACGAGTTGCTGGCAGAGGTTCTGGATAGTGTACCAATGAAGGAGAATATAAAAGTATCTGTTGCCGATAATTTACCTGAATTGTACACTGAAAAAATTCCGTTGTTCCAGGTATTTGCAAATCTTGTTAGTAATGCAGTAAAATATAACGACAAGGAGAAGGGCGAGATAAAAGTGTACAGTAAGGATCGTGGTGATCATTACGAATTCTTTGTAGAAGACAACGGACCCGGAATTTCGGAGCAATATCACAAAAAAATATTCGTGATATTCCAGACCTTGAAAGAACGTGATAGCTTTGAAAGTACAGGTGTAGGACTGGCTATCGTTAAAAAGATCCTTGATAAAAGAAATGAGACGATCAAGGTTCACTCAAAGCCCGGTGATGGAATTATCTTTTCTTTCACCTGGAACAAAAATTAAATTATGGAAAGACTGATAAATATTTTGTTGGTAGAAGATGATCAGCTGGATGTGATCGATATCAGGAGATCATTAGATAAAATGAAAATATTCTATCAACTGCATGTTGCAAGAAATGGCGAAGAAGCACTTGCTTTATTGGATGATGAATCAGGACTTCGTCCGGATGTGGCATTGATCGATATCAATATGCCAAAGATGAATGGCTTTGAGTTTCTCTCCACGATAAGAGCTAATGAAAAATGGAAGGATCTGAAATCATTTATCATCACTACATCCGATGAAAAGGTTGACAGGGAAACTGCAAAACAACTCGGCGTTTCAGGATACATCATCAAACCACTTAAGCTAAACAATGCAACTTCTCTCGATGCATTCAACCTCATGATCGATCTCATGAATATGAAGTAGCGTAGTTGCTGATTTAACAGTTGTCATTGTTGCAGTACGGTGCTGCACAATATCTTTGTACGTACCTAAAACCAATTGTTATGAAATTACGGTCACTGGTTATCGTTTTATTGTCAATGCCTTTTTTGTTCTCGTGTGTTAGCAGTAAAAAATTCAAATCTGTACTGAAAGATTATGATACACTGAGAAGTCAATTCATGAGTGTACAAACACGATTGTCTGATTGCAATAATGAAAGAGCCGACCTTCTTCGCCAATTGGCAAGCTCAAGAGGTGATAACGAGAACTTGCAAAAGCGGATCGCTGATCTCGATAAGCAGATAGATTTTCTTAAAGAAAATAATACAACGGTGTTGAAACAATTGCAGGATATGTCGATTGTTTCTGCATCACAAGCTGAGAGTATACGCAAGTCATTAGATAATATTGGCGCCAAAGATGCTTACATACAGGATCTTCAATCAGCGATAGCAAGAAAAGATTCTATGAATATGGCTTTGGTGATGAACCTGAAAGGAGCTATCGGTAACCTGGATGACCAGGATATCAATATTAAAGTAGATAAAGGAGTAGTATATGTTGATATATCTGATAAGCTATTATTTAAAAGCGGCAAATACGATGTGAACGACCAGGCTAAAGTAGTGTTAGGAAAAGTTGCTACGGTACTTAAGAATCAGCCTAACATCGAGTTCATGGTAGAAGGACATACCGATAGCGTTGCATATAAGAGTGCAGTGCTCCTTGATAACTGGGATCTGAGCGTGAAAAGAGCTACGGCAGTTGTAAGAATATTGCAAAAGGAATATGGATTGAATCCTGCAAGAATGGCTGCAGCCGGAAGAGCAGAATATGTTCCTGTTGCCACCAATACTACAGCTGAAGGCAGAGCTGCCAATCGAAGAACAAGGATAGTGATCTTACCACAGTTAGATCAGTTTTTTAAATTACTCGAGAAAAAAGATAACTAGAAAAAATCCCGCTAACAGCGGGATTTTCTTTTATAGGATGGGTTTGGGTTTTGAAAAGAGGGCAAGTGTAACTGCAATGAGGCAGAAAGCAGTTTCAATAGTGAGCCATTGTTTTCCGAAAGCACCAAGTGGACCTTCCACCGCTAAAGTGATGATGCGACTGAGGCTGTACATTCCCCAAAGAATGGACAACATCCACAATCCATTTGCTAATTTTTGTTTAGATAAGAACAATAACATAGCAACAATTGTAACACCTACACCACCAAATACACCACGGATGGAACTGTATGCATCATTGTTTGTAAGCTTTACCTGTACAAGGTCCATCACTTTCTGAGGATCGGAAAAAGCCATCATACTTACAGAAAGAATGGAAAGCATCGACAGTCCGATAAAACTGATAGAAGCAATTCGTGTGATCTTATGTTTCATGTGTTTTGATTTAGAACACAAACTTGCGATGAGATCACAGTCTAAATATTGGTAAATACCAAGATTACATTTTTACCGAGTTCATGAATTTGCTGAAGTTGGTAGGATCGATGCCCAGGTAATTGGCAAGATACTTTTGCGGAACAAGCTGAAAAATATGCGGACTCCTTTTGAACAACCTTCTCAATTTTTCTTCGGCTGTTAACGATTGTATTTCTGCTAAGCGTTCTAATACACCTGATAAAGCAAGTGTCAATCCTTTGTTCAGCATGATCTCGATAGAGGGATATGATTTTCTCACCTCCTGCAGTTTGTTGAAGGTTGTACGGAGAAATGAAGATGCCGTAAGGCTTTCATAACAATATTTCGAAGGTTGTTGCAGCATAAACGAATCCAGCACTCCACCAAAAGAATACGGATACGTAAAAAGTATGGTTGCTTCTTTACCATCCTGGTCAAGTGAATAGATACGTTGTACGCCTTCTGTAATAAAATAGAGATAACGTTCTTTATTCCCGATATTAGTAAGCACCTGTTTTTTTAAAACTGAATGTGGTTTGAACACCTCTGCAAATGCGGCAACCTCCTTTTTAGGTAAAGGATGAATGTTGTTCACCAATTGCTTTAGCTGTTGTAAGCTGTCGCTCATAACCGCAATTTAGCGACTATTGTTGCACAACGGAAGATGAAGAATTATGTTCTGTTAAACGATATGTTTGAGGCATAGGTGTTGCAGCAACAAAATAAACATGAAATGGCAAAAACAAGATCGTCTTCTTCTGGTGGAAAGAAGAATAAGCTGGGAGTGAAGAACTCTTTGGTAAATAATATCAATGCAAAGAAGAAGAAAGGCAAGTCTCGCCCTAAGAAGAAGTCCACTATTTCAAAAGACAGTTACGAAGACATGCAGAATAATTGGGGAAGAGGTAAGAAAGCTGCAAAAAAATCCGGAGCCAAAAAATCAGCGAAGAAAGCTGCAAAAAAATCTGCTGCTAAGAAAGCTTCGAGTAAGTCTGCAAAAAATCAACGGCAAAAAAATCAACCAGAAAGACGGCTACTAAGAAAGTAGCTAAGAAATCTTCACCTAAGAAGTCAGCAGCTAAAAATAAGTCGGCAAAGAAAAGCTGAGAAATGATTATTCAGTACAAATTGGGACACAAATTCAATAAGGTTTTGCGTCTGGTAAACTATTTATTGATCTTTAATGGATTATCGGCATACATATATTTCAGGGCTCCTGTTATAAGTGTTAGTAAAACGGAATCCCCTTTCTTAACACTTTCATTAAAGGGATATCCGAATGAAAATCTTTGCTCTTCACCTTCAAATTTCAGATGTATATATTTTCTTCCTTCATCTGTAACTACAGCTTTGGTGGTTCGTATTACGGGTGAAGGTTTAAGATAATTATACCAAACACTTGAATGAAAAATAACCAGGAACGGAATGAGGAACATGGCAATTCGTATATGATCATCCCATTTGATGTTGTCAAATTTTATACGACCCTTTTTAGTATATATCCAACAAAAAACAACTCCTGCAGTACTACCTGCGACTATCACGTCAAATATGAATTTCTTCCAGTTAAGATAATTTTCCACTTTACTACCGGATAAAGTAATGCTCATTACCAATATCGTAGTGAGTGTAGTAACAAAGTAGTAAATGATCTTTTGTTTTCTTATGCCTGGAAACGAATCATATTCATGGTTTTCTTTATTTGCTTCAAGAGCTTCGTTATACTGGCTTTCTGCTATGTTGCTGGCAAACATCAAACCTAGTAAGATCAGCAATATCGATAATAAACCCAGAGGCATCGATATCCATTTTGTTTCTATATTCCAAACAAGCGCAAGGCCTCCAGCACCTATTGCAATAAATATCAGCGGAATTAAGTAAGGATATAGCTTTTCCTTCATTCAGAAAACTAGTTCGTTTAAAAATAAAAAAGTCCCGCCAAAACGGGACTTTAGCGTTATCAGCAAAGAATTAATTCTCCATATAACTTTCCATCGGCTCACAGGTACAGATCAAATTTCTGTCGCCATACGTATTGTTGATACGACCGATAGAAGGCCAGAACTTACCATGACGGATATAAGCCAAAGGAAATGCAGCTTCTTGCCTGCTGTACGGTTTGTTCCACTCATCTGAGATCACCACGGCTTGTGTGTGTGGTGCATTCTTCATTGCATTATTGGCTTTGTCACTCTTACCATCTTCGATGGCTTTGATCTCTTCGTAAATGCTGATGAGTGCTTCACAAAAACGATCCAGCTCTGCCTTGTCTTCACTTTCTGTTGGCTCGATCATGATCGTTCCCGGAACAGGGAAGCTGAGTGTTGGTGCATGGAAGCCATAATCCATCAAACGTTTTGCAACATCTTCTGCTTCGATGCCGGTTGTTTGTTTAAACGGCCGAAGATCAACAATGAACTCATGTGCACACACACCATGATTGCCGGTATACAAAATAGGATAGAACTTCTGCAATCTTGCTCTCATGTAATTGGCATTGAGAATCGCATATTCAGTTGCTTTTCTCAAACCTGTACTTCCCAGCATTTTAATATATGCATAGCTGATGAGCAGAATAGAAGCCGAGCCAAACGGAGCTGCACTTACAGCACCGGCACGATTAGGAACCATTGGTTTTTCATCACCGGTAATATGTCCTGGTAAATACGGCGCAAGATGTGCAGCAACACAAATTGGTCCCATTCCAGGTCCGCCACCACCATGAGGAATAGCAAATGTTTTGTGCAGGTTCAGGTGACAAACATCGGCACCAATGGTTGCAGGTGATGTTAGTCCTACCTGTGCATTCATATTAGCACCGTCCATGTAAACCTGTCCGCCAAACTGGTGAACGATCTCACACACTTCTTTAATTCTTTCTTCGAATACACCATGCGTTGAAGGATATGTTACCATCAAACAGGAAAGATCATTTTGATGTTGCTCTGCTTTTGCTCTCAGGTCTTCCACATCAATGTAACCTTCTGCAGTGCTCTTTACCACCACCACTTTCATTCCTGCCATCACAGCAGAAGCAGGGTTGGTTCCATGTGCACTCATCGGTATTAACACAACATTCTTATGTGGGTTACCATTACCAATATGATAATTTCTGATAGCCAATAAACCAGCATATTCACCTTGTGCACCACTATTTGGTTGTAAAGAACATGCAGCAAAACCGGTGATATTGCAAAGGTCATTTGCCAGCTCCTGGATCATATAATGATAGCCTTTGGCTTGATCATTCGGAACGAACGGATGAATCTTACTCCAGTTTGGCCAGCTTAACGGCATAAGTTCAGTGGCTGCATTCAGTTTCATGGTACAGCTACCGAGAGAGATCATCGAAGTATTGAGTGAAAGATCTTTGTTCTCGAGGCTCTTCATATAACGCATCATCTGTGTTTCGCTGTGATGCGTGTTGAAAACAGGATGTGTTAAGAAATCAGAAGTTCTTCTAAGGTCAGCAGGAATATGATCGAATGAATGATCTGCATCAAATGTTACTTCAGCGATGTCTTTGCTTGCTACCTCCTGGAAAATGCCGATGATGTCGAGCACGTCTGCTTGTGTGGTTGTTTCATCAACTGAAATACCAACAGTATTGCTCTGTTCAAAATAGCGGAAGTTCACTCCACGATTTTCAGCGATGGTCCTGATCTTACTGCTATCCTGCACATCAACAATGATCGTATCGAAATAATTTTTGTGCCTGATGTTGTAACCGGCTTCAGTAAGTTCAGCAGCCAATGTTCCCGCTAATAAAGAAACTCTTTTAGCAATCTTCTTCAATCCTTCAGGTCCATGAAACACTGCATACATCGCAGCCATGTTAGCTAACAGAGCTTGTGCAGTACAGATATTAGAAGTTGCTTTTTCTCTCTTAATATGTTGCTCTCTTGTTTGCAACGCCATTCTCAATGCCCTGTTATTCTGAGCATCGACACTTACGCCAATGATCCTTCCAGGGATAACTCTTTTAAACTCATCTTTGGTAGAGAAAAATCCTGCATGCGGACCACCATAACCCAACGGCACACCAAATCTTTGTGCAGAACCAATGGCAACATCAGCTCCTAATTCTCCGGGAGGCGTCAACATCGTTAATGCCAGCAGGTCAGTTGCCATTACAACATAAGCACCCATTCCATGCATTCTTTCAATAAAGCCACGGTAATCTTCTACCGAACCTTCATTGTTTGGATATTGAACAATGGCTCCAAAGTAAGCTTCATTGATCGGGTTGGTTGCATAGTCTGCAATTACCAATTGTATTCCCAAAGGTTCGGCTCTGGTAAAGAGTACATCAATTGTTTGCGGGAAAAGATTTTGATCTACAAAGAACAATGGCTTCTCGGCTTTGTCTCCCTTGTTCACCTGGTGAAACAGCATGCTCATTGCTTCTGCTGCAGCAGTACCTTCATCCAGCAGCGATGCATTGGCAATTGGTAAAGCAGTAAGATCACTCACCATTGTCTGGAAGTTCAACAAACTTTCCAAACGTCCTTGTGATATCTCAGCCTGGTACGGTGTGTATTGTGTATACCATCCCGGGTTTTCAAACAGGTTACGCAATATCACAGAAGGAACGATCGTATCGTAATAACCCTGTCCGATGTACGTTTTGTACACCTTGTTCTTCAGCGAAACTTCTTTCAGGTGATTCAGGTATTCAAACTCACTCATCGGAGATCCGGTCTCCAGTTCATTCGTCAGCCTGATAGACCTTGGGATCACTTTATCGATCAATGAATCGATGCTTTGTTCACCCAACTCCTTTAGCATTTCCTGTGTTTCTGCTTCGTCCGGACCAATATGTCTTGCGATAAACTCGTTACGTTGCTGTTCAAAAAGATTCATATAGACTCCTGTAGAATTTTTATTATGAGGTCAGCTGAGGTACAGGTGGCAGCTTTCGTTGCGTCGCACTCTTCAACTGCTTGAACTTTAATGGGCAAATTACTGCCTAAAATTCGCCGCAAAGGTAACGTTCGTTAGTGCAGTAAATTCATAACGAAGCGTTGAGTTTTGCACCGCATGTTCATTACACCAGAATCGGCTGTTTGGTTCGTTTCTTTTACTTTTGCACCTTACCAGACTTACCCCATGAGCCGTATTTACCTTGATAATGCAGCAACAACACCATTGGAACCCAAAGTGTTAGAGGCGATGATGCCTTATTTTACCACGCACTTTGGTAATCCTTCTTCTATTTACAGCTATGGTAGAGAAACCAGGCTGGCAATAGAAAATGCCCGTAAATCGGTGGCAAAGATCCTGGGTGCTCATCCATCAGAAATATTTTTCACTTCCGGCGGAACAGAAAGCAGCAATACTGCCATCTGTGCTTCGGTAAGAGATCTGGGTTGTAAAAGGATCATCACCTCAGAGATCGAACATCACGCAACACTGCATACGGTTGAATACCTGCACAAGAAAGGTGAAATTGAATTGGATTATGTGAAGCTGCTACCTGATGGTCATGTTGATCTTCAAAATCTCGAAGAATTACTTTCAAAAAGCGAAGAGAAAACCCTGGTGACTTTATTACATGCCAATAACGAGATCGGTAACATGCTCGATATTGAAGCAGTAGGAGAGATATGTAAAAAGTACAATGCAGTTTTTCATTGCGATACTGTACAAACGGTTGGTCACTTCCCGATCGATCTGAAAAAGATACATGTTCATTTCATTACTGGTGCCGGTCATAAATTTCACGGACCAAAAGGTGTGGGTATGTTGTATGTAAATGCAAACATCAAGATCACTCCTTTGGTGCATGGTGGTGGCCAGGAACGCAATATGAGAGCTGGTACAGAAAATCTTTACGGTATTGTTGGATTTGCAAAAGCACTTGAACTTGCTACTGAAAATATTGAGCAGGACACTAAGTATATCAACGATCTTAAAATGTATATGGCCGAAAAACTTCAGCAGGAAATTGCAGGAGTTAGATTCAATGGCGATTACAAGGGCAGAAGTTTATATACTGTGCTTAATGTAAGCTTTCCTAAAACAGATAAGAGTGAGATGCTGCTCTTCAATCTTGACATCAATAATATCTGTGCATCTGGCGGTAGTGCCTGCAGCAGCGGAACAGATATTGGCAGCCATGTGATCAAAGCGGTGAATCCGGAGAATCACAGCATCGCCATTCGCTTTTCATTCTCTAAACACAACACGAAAGAAGAGATTGAGAGTGTTGTGGAGAAATTGAAAGAACTGGTTTAGATTTTATCTTCCTGAATAGTCTTCCATAACATCAATTATGTTTTAATAATATGATGTGTCGCAAACGTTATCGGTAACGACTGCGTAAAAAAATAGTGTCTTCATTTGATCATCGATTTATATCTGGAGTAGTTTGTCTTCACGATTGTAAAGATTGCTTGCATTGCTTCGCCACATTACAGTAGCTGTAGTACTGCCGGAAATTTTTCTGCACACCTCTGAAGAGCACCGAATTCATTAACCAACTGAATTAATTCTTGCTGTATGAGAAGAGGTATTACCTATCAATTCCTATTAGTATTTCTATTATTATTTCCACTAAGTGAACTTGTTGCTCAGATAAGCATGACTGCAAGTCCAACAACGTACACACAAGATTTTGATGGACTAAATAATAACAGTCCCGGAACAAATGTGACGTGGGCAGACAATACTACAGTACCTGGCTGGTATACTAATGGTCAAACTACCTATAGAACTTATTCAACTGGAGATGCAGCCCCATCAAACAGAATATGGTCCTGCGGTTCAGCGGCTGGTAATACGGAAAGAGCTTTAGGTTCGATCATGACGAGTACAACTGTGAGATCTTGGGGTGTGCAACTAAAAAATACCAGCGGGAATACACTTACTTCATTAACGATTGGATTTGATGCAGAACGATGGTATACATTGGGAACCGGGGCTAATTTTTTGGTTCAATATTCGACTTCCGTTACAAGTATTGGAGATGCAATTGCCAGTTCCAACTGGACAAGTTTGGCTACCATAAGTTCTCCGGCTACAGGATTAAGCTATGATCTCTCCTCTCTTAACCTTGCTAATAATGCAACAATTACCATAAGGTTTATAGCCAGTTATAGTGGATCTTCTTCAAATGTTAGTCTTTGGGCTACCGATAACTTTACTGCGAGCTGGAGTGCTGGTGCTGCCTCTCCAACAATCACCGTTGGTTCTATTACTGCGTTTGGAAACCAGGTAGCAAATACAACATCTGCAGAAAAAACCTACAACGTTTCGGGATCTAACCTTACGAATAATATCTCTATTACACCACCAACAAATTTTGAAATATCCACAGGTACTGGTGGTAGTTTTGTCGCTACTAATCCTATCACCTTAACTCAGTCAGGTGGAACTGTTAGCAGCACTCCCATCTATGTGAGATATAAACCATCATCTGCAACAGGTGCAACAGGAAGTTTAAATATCACCCATGCAAGTACAGGTGCTACTAGTCAAAATGTTGCTGTAAGTGGAAATGCAATTGCATCAGAACCTGGTAGTATTGGATCACTTTCATTTGGTACTACGAATAACACATCTATTATAGTAAATCTTCCAACAATAGGAGATGGAACTAACAGGATCATTGTAGTAAAATCAGGGAGTAGTCCTACTGCTCCTGCAGATGCAAGTGATTATACTGCTAACTCAGCGTTTGGCAGCGGAAGTACAACTGGAGCCGGAAGTTATGTTGTGTATAATGGAACTGGCAGTGGAGCTGGTGTTGTAACTGTTACGGGTTTGTCTGCAGGAACAACTTATTATTTTGGAGTGTACGAATACAATGTTGGTACCGGAACATCTCAGAATTATCTTACCAGTTCATCGGCTTCGGCTAATCAGTCAACTACAGCTCCAACATATACATGGACAGGTGCAACCGATAATAGTTTTGCTACTGCTACCAATTGGTCACCAGACAGAAGTTCTCCAACTACAAGTGATATCTTACAATTCAACGGAGCTACTGCAACAATCACCGCATTTACAACACAGCAGGTTGCACAACTAGTGATCACCGGTAATTCAAATATTACTTTACAATCAGCCAGTGCTCAAACATTAACGATAGGTTCTTCAATGAGTATAGCGAGTGGATCCACATTCATACAGGGCAGCACGGTTAGTGTTACAATGGCAGCAAACAGTACTTCTACGATAAGTGGAACATATGAACTGGTTGCAGGAACATTCACTACAACGGCCTCAGGTGTGGTTGTTTCAATTGATGGAGCGAGTGCTGTTTTAAAAAATAGTGGCGGAACGATCACTTCAAGTGCAACAACATTATTATTTAAGAATAATGCAAGTTTTAGACATGCAGCAAATGGTGTTGCGATACCAACAGCAAATTGGACAACCAATGGAGGTTCTACAGTTAATATTACTGGTGTTACTTCTACTAGTCCTGCATCATCTTTAAACCAGGCATTCAATAACGTTATATGGAATTGTTCATCACAAACTGTGGCCGGTGTTGTGTTTGGTACAACAGGACTCAGCATCAGTGGTGATCTTACCGTTGGTTCTACGGGAACAGGAACAATACAGCTAACATCAGGTAGTGGTGTTGCAGCGCTGATTGTTTCAGGCAATTATAGTCAGTCTGGCGGCGATGTTTTCATTTTTGCCACATCTGGCAGGTCATTAACTGTGAATGGAAATTTTGAATTAAGTGGAGGAACTTTTTCAATAACGAAAAACGGACAAGGCACAGCGACAAGTGGTGTAGCACTGAATGTAAAAGGAGGCTACAATCAAACAGGTGGCACATTAGCTAATACCGTAGCGAACAGTATTTCTGCACTTACTTTGAATGGAACAAGCTCCCAGGATATAACTTTAGGAACTACTTCAGCTGTAAATATTACCTTGAATAATTCTTCAGGTGCTATTCTGCTAACCAGTGCTGTTATACCAGGAACGCTTACGTTAACTACAGGTATGCTATCTATTGGAAGCAATACTTTAAGCATTGGCGGAACTATTAGTCGTACTTCAGGGAATATAGGTGCAACTGCAGGCACCATCGAGTTGAATGGATCTTCTGCACAAACAATTCCTGCTAATTCATTCTCTGGGAATACTGTTGCAAATCTCAAGATCAGTAATGATGTGGTAATTGGAGGTACATTAAGTATATCAGATGTACTTTCTTTTGGTAATGTGAACAATAAAACACTAACCACTAATGGGAATCTTGTTTTAGCTTCTACTGCATCAGGTACTGCGACGGTAGCCGATATTACAAATGGAGGAGTGAATACTGGTAATTCGATAAGCGGTAACGTAACAGTTGAACGTTACATTCCTGCAAAAAGAGCATGGCGATTGCTAACAGCTCCATTAAAAGGATCGAGTAATAACTCAGTATATTACAACTGGCAGAATAATGGTTCCAGTGGTGTAGTTACCAACACCGGAGTTGAGATATGGGGTTCTTCGGGTACAGGACTTGCAACCGGTGCAAACTACTCACTTCGTAAATATACCTCGGCTAATGGCTGGGTTAACATCACCAATACACAAACAGAACAGTTATTCAACAGTACTCACAATAACGCCTTTGCGATTTTTGTAACAGGTTCTTACGGTGGTGGTAATATCACTTCAGGATATGCCGCTACCACACTCAAAGCAACAGGTACATTGCACGTAGGTAATGTTACTCATTCCAATATCGACAACTCGAAACATGCCATGATCGGTAATCCGTATGCATCACCTGTAAATATTCATAATGTTATTAGTGGTAATGCAGCCTTCGATCAATTCATCTGGTTCTGGGATCCTGCTCTTGGCTCTAACGGAACTGGTGGTTATGTTACTTATACAGTAGCAACTAAATTATATACCGCCTCAACCAATTATCCGGGTGGTGCACAGGATGCAGTAGCACAAAGTGGCCAGGCATTTTTTATTAAAGCAAATAACCCAACCAATACACTTACATTCAGTGAATCAAACAAGACTACTGGTAGTTCAAATACTGTTTTCAGAACAAGCAATACAGCGGAAGTATTGAGAACGGGTTTGTACAAGATCATAAACAGTAATGCTTTACTTGCAGATGCTGTAATGAACATCTTTACAACAGGTAGTGATGCCTCGGTAACCAATGATGATGCTGTTAAGATGAGCAATGGCGGAGAAAATCTTTCGATCATTCGAAATAACAGTTACCTGAGCATTGAATATCGCCCAACCATCAGCAGTAACGATACGATCTTCTTAACCATGTGGAATACAGCTGCAGGTAATTATCGTTTCAGGTTTGAAGCAATAAACATGAGCAGCAGCGGTCTCAGTGCATTCCTCGAAGATGCTTACCTTAATACTTCTACTCCTGTTAGTTTAAATGGCAACACAGTGGAAGTTGATTTTGCTGTTACATCTAATGCAGCTACAACAGGTAACAGGTTCAGGATCGTGTTCAGGCCTGCTACTACTTTACCGTTAGCAATCAATAACATCAAAGCTTTTGAAAAAGGAAATGCAATAGCAGTAGAATGGAGTAATAGCAGCGAGACCAATGTAGAGCGTTACGAAGTGGAACGTTCTGCTGATGGAAGAAACTTCACCAAAGCAGCTACAGTAAGTGCAAAAGCCAACAACGGAAGTGCAGTAAACTACCAGTGGATAGATAACAATCCGCTCGGCTCAACCAATTATTACAGGATAAAAGTGTTGGCTGCTGGTGACAATAAATATTCTTCGATTGTTAAAGTGAATTTGCAGAAAGGAACGACTTATATATCACTGTATC
This sequence comes from Chitinophagaceae bacterium, assembly GCA_024508725.1. Lineage (GTDB taxonomy): Bacteria > Bacteroidota > Bacteroidia > Chitinophagales > Chitinophagaceae > JAEZDC01. Next base: position 308,911 of record JANINS010000004.1, read on the forward strand.
CAAATCCTGTAAAAGGAGAAAGTGTACAACTGCAGTTGAGCAACCTGGCTAAAGGTCAATACACGATCAAAATGTACAACAGTGCAGGTCAGCAGGTGTACCAGCGATCGCTGCAACACAATGGTGGTTCTGCTTCAGAGACGATCAGCTTAGGAAACACATTACCTTCTGGCAGCTATGTACTTCGACTCACAGGAACTGATGTAGATATGAATCAACGAATCATCATCGAAAAACCATAATCAATCCCTACCTAAAAAAGAACAACATGAAAACCATGAAAAGTAAGATAGTGATGAAGGCACTCATAGTTTTTTCGGTATTGATGATTAGTCTTGGTGCAATAGCACAACCACCTGATCCGCTGGAAGATGATCCGGGAGTTCCACTTGATGGTGGTTTATCCGTCCTTATCGCTGCAGGTGTGGGTTATGGTGCTAAAAAAATACATGATGCGAGAAAGAAAAATGAAAATAACTAAAACACTAAGAGCGGCTTCTATCGAGCCGCTCTTAGTTGTACGCTACTTAAGAATCGGGTGGCTTTCTATTATCAATTCGGCAACGTTTGCATAGAAAAAAAACAGGTAGACCACTCGAAACGAGGTAATTGAAAGTAATTTGAAACCTGATTGCCTAAAAATGCTGTGATTTTCGTTTAGAAAATGCTCACTAAAACTAACAAACTTGCCTTATGAGAAAGATAACTTTACTCTCTTCCTTCCTGTTTTTCTTAGTGATAGTTACGAATGCTCAAACTACGAACATGAGATTCGGTGCAGACTTTACCGGTAGTCCTGCATCTTATACTTTTACCTCAACCGATGTTGCACACCCTACAAGTTCAACTTTCTCCACAAGTAGTAATAATCTTTGTGTTGGTGCATCCAGAAGAACACAAATAAGTTCTATAATACTTAGGCTTGTTAGTACCAGTGCGGGAACAATTTCTATTCAAGGTCAAAGTTCCGGAAGTACTCAACGAACATTAACTAAACTGGAAACAGCGTCATCACTTGCTGGTACATTTACTGAAATACCGGCTGCCAATTATACTACCTCTAGTACGATAAGCTCAAGTTCAACTTGCGGTACATTAGATATTAGTGGATTGACCATTCCTGTTGGCACTTACATAAAATTTACATTCAGTGGCAACATAAATGTCAGCGGTTTTGATGTTACTGCGGCAGCATCAGGAACACCATCCACGCAAGCTACAAATGTAAATTTCACCAACATTGCTCAAACAGCAATGACCATTAACTGGACTAGAGGAAATGGTAGTAATGTAGCGGTATTTGTGAAGCAAGGTGCTGGTGCAATTACTAATCCTACAGATGGAGTTGATTATACTGCAAATGCAGTTTTTGGTACCGGAACACAATTGGGGTCGTCAGGATACTATTGTGTTTATAATGGTAATGCTTCATCAGTAAATGTTACAGGTTTAACTACATCCACTACATATTATGTGCAGGTTTTCGAATTCAATGGAGTAGGTGCAACTACTAAATATCTTACAACAACAGCTACCAATAATCCTAACAGTCAAACTACTGCGGCTCCTCCATCTGATTATCGATCAAACGGATCGGGTGATTGGAGTAATACCGCTATATGGGAAACTTATAATGGATCTGCCTGGATAGCTGCAACCTCAGCTCCAGACCTCGCAGCTGCAAATATTACAGTGAGAAATGGTCATACTATAAACATCACAGCCAATTTATCGCTTGATGAAATAACTATTGAAAATGGTGCTGCCGTTAATATAAATGGTGGAGCGAATGTTACCATAGCGAACGGCACAGGTACTGATGTAACTTTAAATGGTACGATAAAAAACATTGGAACATTCACCCTTGCATCTGGTGCTACAATGAATGTGGGTGCAACAGGTGTATATGAAGATGCTCAACCTGCAACTGCCGGAACGATAACTATTCCAACAGCAACATGGGCTAATGGTTCAACATTTGTCTTATCGGGATTGATAGGAGTGGCTGCTACAGATTATATCGGTCTGCAAGGTGTGAAACAAAGCTTTTCAAACTTTAAGATCAACACACCAAACCTGCTGACTAAGCTTTTACTCACCAGGAATGGCGGAACATCCGCTCCGTATATGGAGATCACAGGTACTTTAACTGTTGATGCTACAGGTACAGGCTCAGGTATTCAGATTCTAAGTACAGGTAATAATAATAATACATTGGTTGTAGGTAATTATGTTCAAAATGGTGGCAATGTTCAGGCATTACACAATGCAGGTAGTGCAGCGACAAGAAATGTAACTGTCCTGGGTAATTTCACATTAACGAATAATGCGGTGTACGATATTGCGAATACTACAGGTACTACCGCAACAAATATTACTTATACGAATATTGGCGGCAATTTATCTGTTGCATCTACAGCAACATTACAACGTACTCAGGCTGCTGCAGGTCCTGTTGCAGCAATAGTTCTCAATGGAACCGCTCCGCAAAGTGTTACATCAGGTCTTACTGCAGGTACACTTAACTATACCATCAACAATGCTGCAGGTGTAACACTCAATAATGATATTACAATAAATGGCGTTCTAACATTTACCTCAGGAAAACTCACTACCGGTTCTAATAAAATAGTGGTAAGTTCTACTGGTTCTATTTCAGGGGGAGGAACAGGATGGGTGATTGGAAATCTTCAAAAAGCTGTTGCAGCAGCTGCAACAGCAGTAAGTTTTGAAATCGGAGGAACAGATGCATACAGACCGGTCTCTTTAAGTTTTTCAACTCCTGTAACTACAGGTGGAGATATAACTGCATCAGTGTCTCAGACTGCAGGAGATCATCCGAATATTTCTGGATCAGGTCTTAACGCAAACAAATCTGTTAATCGTTATTGGATGATCAATAATAACGGATTGGTAAATGCAGATTATGCTGCTACCATTACTTTCGATGCTGCCGATGTAGATGCAGGAGCTAATACATCTAATTTTATAGTAAAGAAATACGATGGTTCGGCATGGTCTGCACCAACAACTGGTACAAAAACATCGACGTCCATCCAGTTGTCAGAGACATCTGCTTTAGCTGCATCAAGCCAGTTTGCAATAGGAGAGGCTTCAACCTTGCCTGTTACGATCTCAGGCTTTAAAGGAGAAGTTCTGGCTTCAGGAAATAAACTCAACTGGACAACTTCAACTGAAATGAATAATAAAGGTTTTGAAGTTGAGCGTAGTGTTGATGGTAGAACATTCTCATCTATTGGATTTATATCTTCTAAAGGAGATAGAGGAAATAGTTCATCAAGCTTAAGCTACAGCTTTGACGATCTTAAACCTTTTGCAGGCGTAAATTATTACAGGCTGAAGCAGGTAGACAATGATGGAAGATCAACAACAAGTAGTACGATCTCATTAGCCAGGAGTACTGAAAAAATTTCGATCACAAGCGTATATCCAAATCCTGTAACAACCGGTTTAACGGTAGTGATCACCTCACCAAAAAAGAAAGTGTTGCGAATGATTATTTCTGATATGGCGGGTAAGATTGTTGTTAACTCCAACATGAATATTCAAAGTGGCGCTAATAAGCAAAACATTAATACATCTAACCTTGCCCCTGGTACATATACCATAAAATTTGTTTGTGCTGAAGGTTGCGAAACACTTATCCAGCATTTTATTAAGCAATAAAAATCACCTTAAAAAAATATAAAAACCTCAGATTAGTCTGAGGTTTTTTTGTTTTATGAGCTTACATGTAAAAGAAATTATATGCATGTTGCGAACAGGTTTTATAATGGTAACGATTGCGTAGAAAGCTATGGTATGTCAGGCAGCACCGAAGCATAATTAGGTAACTTGCCTCTTGACTAACTGCAACTATACATACGCTTACTATATGAATCAGAATTACTGCTTGCGAAGGATCAATGGCTTCCGTAGAAAAATTGCTTATACATCAATCTTCACAAGAATTATAGCACTGATTGTTTTTATTGCTTGTTTTAATTCATCCACAAAAGCACAATTAGTTCAAACTTTTGAATTTACCGGCCTTAGCTATAATGCCACTTTATTAGGTTATGAGAAACCTGGCGTAGGAATTTTTTATCGTGCAACCAATGGTGGTGCGTATACATTTGGCAGTGTGTCATGTTATGGTGCTAATATTTCTGCGCAGCTTAATAGCAGCCAGTTTTATTTTAAAGCAGAAAAGCCGATCAATTCAGTTATTATTAAAGGACAAGGATCTGGAAGTAACAGAAGTGTAAATAACCTGCAAACAAGTGCAACACTTAATGGCGCTTATACAACAATAGGATATACCAGTGGTAACACAGGTGTTGCAGGTAATACTTGTGGTACAATACTCGTTACACCCACCACTCCTATACCTGCAGGAACTTTTGTAAGATTTGGTTTTTCGGGTGGATTTACAGTAACATCTGTGGAGTTTAATTTTGTTCCAACAGGAACACCTCCTACGGTAGTTACAAACTCAGTTACATGTGGTCAAAATACTGCATCGGTAAACGGTACTGTAACACCTGGAACAATGCCATTGGAATCAAGTGGAATCATATGGAGCACTTCTAATACCAATCTCGACATTAGTCTTTCTACCAAAACGATCAATACACCATCTTCCACCACAAGCTTCACTAATACGGCAACAGGTTTAACGCCTGCTACAAATTATTATTATACAGCGTATGTAAAGGACCTTGCCGGAAATGTATATTATGGTTCTACACTAACCTGTTCAACCTTGCCACCAACAATTCCGGTTCTCACTACAGTACCGGGTTTCAACATTTATTCGTACAAGGCATCTTCCGGTGGTTCTAACATTGATAGTGGCGGAATGCCTATTACACAAAAGGGGATCTGCTGGAGTATTACACCCAATCCAACAATAAATTCTTCCAAAACAATGGAAGGAGCTAATGGCAATGATTTTAGCAGCGTAATGAGAGTATTTGCACCGTGTGCTACTTATTATGTTCGGGCCTATGCAGTGAATGCAGTTGGTGTTGGTTATGGAAATGAAATACAAATACAAACTTCATGTCCGGCAGCGCCTGCTTTAGTAGCGAATCCGCTTTCACTCAACTTTGGTAATATTCCTTTCAATACTGCTTCTACTGTTTTCAGCTATACACTTACAGGTTACAATCTTAGTCCTGCTTCAGGTAATATTACAATCACTCCTCCTGCAGGATATACAGTGTCAACTTCTGCCAACAGTGGTTTTACAAGTCCTTTAGTGATTCCTTATAATGGAAGCAGTTTAGTAAAAACGATCTTTGTTAAACTGGCTACTAATTCTTACGGAACTTTTAACGGTGGTATTGTTCATTCAGGTGGAGGAGTTGCAGTTGCAGAAGCAGATACAGTAAACCTGAAAGGTGTGATCATCCCAGATCCGAATATCACTACAAACTCAGGAACTGATTTCTGGACGGGATTTGGATACCAGGAAAAGATGAAAGAACCTTCTGGTGATGCTGATGAAACAAAGATGTCAATCTACATTTCTGTTCCGTTAGGTAGTTCACCAGCAATGGTGAATGTAGAGCTGCCGGGAATTCCCGGAGCTACCGGCTTCCCTAAACAAAACCTTGTTGTTAATCCTGGTAGTGTAATAGAAGTAACCGGTTTCCCAACAGGAGGACCTAATAAACTTAATCCAACCGGTTTACCCGATTCAAGACTTTACTATACCGGTGTAAGTTCTAGAGGTGTACATATCTACAGTACCAATGGTGTTCCTGTTTCTGTTTGGATGCATACTTATGCAGATAATAATTCTGCAGCAGGAGCAATGTTGTTCCCAACGAATACATGGAATAATCAATATACGGTTCAGGCTTACGGCGGTACGAGTAACAATTCGAATCCAAACTCATTCTTCTTCGTGGTAGCCAATGAAAACAATACGCCTATCTGGTTTAAACCAAGTGAAGATGTACTTGATTCTTCCCTGGCAACACTTTTTACGGATGGTCATGTTGCTGCTAACGTAAAGTATCAGAAAGGAGTGGAGTATGGACCGATCATTTTGAACAAAGGTGATGTATTCAATGCAATGGGTTTTATACAAGGTTCCGGATCCAGTGCTTTTGGTAAAGACCTGTCAGGAAGTACAGTAAGAACAACCTGTGATAAAAAGATCGCTGTGTTTGGTGGTAACGGAAGATGTTTGGTAAATGCAAGTATATGTTCTGCCACATCAGGATCTGATCACATGATCCAGCAGATGTTTCCTGGGGTAGCCTGGGGTACACGTTTCCTCACAGTGCCTACAAAAACGATGGAGTACAACATCTTTAGAATAAATGTGAGCGATATAACCACCCAGGTAAAAGTTAATAACGTTACTCAAACAAACCTCATCAATGGTTTGTACTACCAGGTGGAAACAACAGCTCCGTTATTGATAACAAGTGATAAACCGGTAAACGTTACACAATTCATTGTAGCGGGTCAGTGTAATACTTCAAAAGGTGGTAAAGGAGATGGCGATCCGGAGATGATCATCCTTAGCCCTGTTCAACAAGCGATCAACAGTGCAACAGTGTATTCAGCCACAATAAAAAAATCCAGTGCAAGTGCAAACGGACATTATATAAATGTTGTGATCAAACAAGGTGGTATTGCCAGCTTCAGATTGGATGGATTAACAACTGCTGACACCGGTCGTAGCCAGGTAGGTGCCAATGCAACAAACTGTTACGATTTCGGTGGTACTATAAATATTCAAAATGCATTTCAGCCGCATCCTGCAGATCCAACTTATTATTATGCAAAGTTCAGGGTGAATCCTGGAATGGCACACAGGTTATATTCTGATTCAACCTTCAATGCAATTGCTTATGGTATGGGAAGTGGTGAGAGTTATGGATACAATGCAGGAACAAACATTAAAGACCTTACAAAGCCACTGTTTGTCGATAATCCATATTTGTCAAACAATACAAACAATACAGCCTGTACCAATAACCCGATCACTTTAAAAGCGGTATTACCATATCCTCCTGCACAGGTAGATAGCATCAGGTGGTATATGAGTAGTGTTGCAGGTGCTTCTCCACAAGCAGATCATACAGTGTATCATCCAACATCAGACAGCACATTTACTTCTGATGGAGTGGCTTATTATGTTTATAAGAATCCTGTTCCTTATACATTCTCAACGGCTGGTAGTTACAATATAACAGGCATCGTGGGTGGAACATTTGCAACCCAGTGTGGAAGTACAACGCCTTTAAATTTTAACCTGAATATCGTTGATCCGGGCTACGCAGATTTCAACATCCAGTACAACCCTTGTATTGATGATACTGTTCGTTTTACGGATGCATCTTCTGGTAATGGATTTTCTATCACTAAATGGAGATGGGATTTTGGTGATCTTTCAATCGATTCGATTCAAAATCCAAAGAAGAAGTATGCAACACATTCTATTTACAGTATTAAGTTAAGAGCGATCAACAGCATCGGCTGCTATGCAGATACAATCAAAGTACTGGATATGACTTCTCAGCTTATTGCAAAGTTTGGTAAAGCTGATACACTTTGTGCAGCCAGTGTTGTGATCTTCAGTGATTCTTCTTCCAATGCCGGACTCAGTGGTGCGATCAATAAATGGTATTGGGATTATGGTGATGGAGCTAAAGACACCGTTACAGTAAGTAGTAACATGACGCATACTTATACTAATCCCGGTAAATATTATGTAACGCTTAAAGTAGAAACAGCCGCAGGTTGTACAGCAACTTATCTCGATTCAGTGATGATTCGTCCAATCCCGGTTGCAAACTTTACACCACCTGCCGGTGTGTGTTTACCAGGTGCTACAAGTTTCACCAATACAACTACAATCAGCGATGGTAATATTGCCAATGTAACATATGCCTGGAGTTTTGGTGATGGAGGAACTTCAACAGCAACAAGTCCGTCACACACTTACCCTAATACTGCACCACCATCCGGAGGTTATAATGTAGTTCTTACTGCTACATCTCAATATGGATGTGTGGGTACAAAAACTGAAGTATTAACAGCAGTATACACAAAACCTGTTGCAGCATTTTCCGTTGCAACAAATACATGTTTAAAAGATTCAATTCAGTTTACTGATAATAGTAGCGGAACAAATCAAACCATTAATAACTGGTATTGGATGTTTGGCGATAACACAACATCAACTATTCAAAACCCTAAGCATGTGTATGCAACCGAAGGAAGTTATTCCATCAGGTTAGCAGTGGTGAGTGATAAAGGTTGTGTAAGTGATACATCTGCTCCTGTTGTTGTGAAAGTTAATCCACTTCCTTCTGCAGCATTCGTTTTGCCTTCTGCATGTTTAACAAGTGGTAGTGTAACTTTTACTGATGCAAGTACGATCACTCCAAATGATGGAACACAATATCCATTCACTCATGCATGGACTTTTGGAGATCCGGCTTCAGGTGCTGCAAATACAGCTTCAACACAAAACGGTCAGCACACTTATACTGCTCCGGGATCTTTCACCATCATTCACCAGGTTACAACAGCAAACGGATGTAAAGACTCAGATACCTTGACCTATACTGTAACCGGATCAAGACCATTAGCAGATTTTACCGTTGCAACAAGTCCTTTATGTAGCAATAAAAAAGTCGATATCAGCAATGCAAGCACTATTGCTATCGGCACAATAACAAAGATCGAAGTAACATGGGATGATGTGAATGCATCTGCAACTTTTGACACATATAATAATCCATCTGCATCACAAGTTTTTTCGCACACTTATCCGGATTTCCAGGCTCCTGCAACAAAATCTTACACGATCAGGGTGAGAGCTTATTCAGGTGCAACCTGTTTTCATGATACTACTAAAGTGATCATATTAAATGCAAGTCCTAAAACACAATTCCTTGCAATGAATGGAATTTGTTTGGGTGATACAAGACTTATTACACAAGGTAGCCAGACAAGTACTTTATCCGGTAATGCTTTTTACAGCGGGAATGGAATAACAAATGTGACTGGTCAATTCAATTCAGTTGTAGCAGGAGCGGGTAATCATCAATTGCAATATTTGTTTGTTACCAATGCGAGTTGTAGAGATTCATCACAAAATAGCATTACCGTTTGGCCGGCTCCAACTGCAAGCTTCACAATAGGAAGCCCACGATGCGAAAAAAATGCGGTGTCTTTCACTACTACATCTAATGCAGGTGCAGGAACGATCACAGGATATCAATGGTCATTTGGTGATGGAAGTCCTGTTTTAAATACAAGCAATACCACCCCGGTTCAACATACTTACGCTGCTGCCAGCAATTACAACGTCTCTTTGCAGGTGCAAACAAGTAATGGATGTGTGAGCACTATTACTCAGCAAGCTGTAACGATAAACTTGTTGCCGACAGTAGATTTCACTCCACCATCTTCCGTTTGTTTGCCTGATGGCGGTGCATTGTTTGCTGATAACTCTAGCATTACCGACGGAACACAGGGTAGTTTTTCATATTATTGGACATTTGGCGATGGTGGTATCTCCCTGCAGAAAGATCCTTTGCACCGCTATACTGCTGTTGGTCCATTCGATGTAAAGCTTCGTATTACTACCGCAAACGGATGTGTTGATTCTTTAAGAAAAGTATTCAACAATATTCATCCACAACCTAAAGCAAGTTTTATCACTGATCCTCTTGTTGGAGAAGTTTGTTTAGGCGATAGTATTCGTTTTGTAAGCACCAGCAACGGACTTGACGGTACTGTTACAAAATGGAGATGGGATCTTGGCGATGGAACTACTGATACTACATTCAACTTCTGGCATACTTATACAACAGCTAAGAGTTATTCGGTTTCATTGCATGTGTACAATTCACATGATTGTGTAAGTGATACAATAACAAAAACAGTCATCATCGATGGTTATCCTAACCTGAATGCAGGTCCGGATGTATATCTGTTGCAAGGAAGCTCTGTTGTATTGAATCCAATAGTAACAGGTGCGAATTCTAGTGTTCAGTATTTATGGTCAGGACCTAACCTCAGTAACACAACTGTAAAAAATCCGATTGCTTCTCCTGCTAATGACCAGGAATACATCGTTAAAGTAACAAACGGATTAGGTTGTAGTGCACAGGATACGATGTGGGTGAAACTGTACAGACCACCGGTATTCCCAAATGCATTTTCTCCGAATGGAGATGGAATCAACGATACATGGGAAGTAATCCATCTTAATACATACGATAAATCAAAAGTGGAAGTGTTTGACAGGTATGGAAAAGTTGTATTCTCTTCTGTTGGATATAACAAGGCATGGGATGGAACAGCTAACGGAAGACCACTTCCGGTTGGAGTGTACTATTATGTAATTCACCTGGGAGTGGTGCCTCAGCCGTTAACGGGATGGATAACATTACTGCGATAATATTTTGTTTTTTATCGATAGAAAAGGATGGTAGTGATTCCATCCTTTTTTGTTTTACTACAAGTGAAACTATAGTGCATGTCGGGTAATAAAATGCGATATAAAAATGTGAACGTTACCGGTAACGATTGCATAAATTAAGTATGCAATAACCGTTTCCGAAGCAGATAGTGTGTCTAAATTTAGATCGTCAACGTTCTGTTTGTTGACTGCCAAAATCTAACTGCTGCATATGAAACTGAGTGAGATCTCTGCCATTTCTTTATTCCTTTCAGCAGTTGCATACATACCTGTTACTTTATTAGCTTATCTCTGGTTTACACTATTTTCTTTCAGCAAGTCAAATCATTTTGTTTATATACTCAATCAATCGGGGTCAACCAATAAATCGGTTATAAGTTGATTCTGATTAATAAATACTGCTTATGAAGAGGTTGATAGCTGCATGTTTTTTTGCTGCGATCATTCAGTTAAGTGCAAACGCACAGGTTGATCCGCATTTTTCCCAGTATTATGTATATCCATCCTGGATAAATCCTGCATTAACAGGTGCCATTGATGGTGATTATCGTATCTCAGGTATTTACAGGAATCAATGGAACAGTGTAGATAATGCATTTTCTACTGCAGGATTGTCTGCAGATGTTGTAACCAACAAGAACGTGAATTTTGGTGCAAGTGTAATGCAACAAAAAGCAGGTAGTGGCGGATATAAATATTCCACCGGATATCTTTCCATTGCATATACAGGAATTCGTTTCGATGCCGAAGGATATAAAAGACTTGTATTTGGCGTACAGGCCGGAGTGGTTGACAGAAGATTCGACAGAACAAAATTCCAGATGGGGGATCAATGGAATCCCATCACTGGTTACAATCCTTCTACAGCAACTGTTGATCAGTTTCCTAAAACATCATCAACTGTATTTGATGCCGGTGCCGGGTTGGTATATTATGATGCAGCCCCAGGAAAAAAAGCAAACATCTTCGCCGGATTTTCTGCATCTCATCTTACACAACCAGAAGATCCATTTACCAATGGTATCGTAAAATCGAAATTACCTGTAAGATATACTGTACATGGTGGCGTAAAGTTGAACCTGAGCGAAAACTTTAATCTCGTTCCAAATGCGCTTTACCTGAGGCAGGGAACAGCAGAAGAAAAAATGATCGGTGCATACGGCCAGATAAAAACGAGTGATGTATTTGATTTTCTCGTAGGTGTTAATTACAGGTTTAAAGATGCTGTTGTTCCATTTGCAGGTTTGTATTATAAGAACATGACGTTGGGATTCAGTTATGATGCCAACACATCAGACCTCGGCAAAAATGTAAGCAGTGTAAACAGCTTTGAACTGTCATTGTCTTATACATTCAAGCGTTCGAAAGAACCTGCAGGAAGAAACTTTATTTGTCCAAGATTGTAATCCGTACCCATAAAAACTTTGCAATGAAACTTACTGCTGATATTAGAAAAGGATTTTTAATTCTCCTGGCAGTTGCGTCTGTAAGTACCGCATTTTCTCAGTATGCTTATGATTATAAACGAAGTGCTGATAAATTCTATGCAAACGGAGACTACTATTCCGCAGCTGATAATTACGAAAAACTATTAGAACAAAGCAATGGTAAAGGATCAACAACAGAACCTTATACTGTTCAGAAGAAAGGTGCCAAGGCGTCTAAGGTTGAGGTAAGAAGATCTGAAATTGTGTATCGCATCGCTGAAAGCTACAGGCAACTGAATAACTATGCTAAAGCTGAAAAATGGTATGGTGAAGCTGCATCAAATAAATCACAATATCCACTGGCTGCATATTGGTATGGCGTAAGCTTAAAAGCCAATGGTAAATTTCCTGAAGCTGAAAAATCGCTGCAGGATTTTTTAGCCAGCTATAAAATTAACGACCAATATACAGAGCAGGCTCAGCGTGAACTGTCGAGTGTACAATTCATCCAACAGCAAATGAATAGGAAAGATCTGCAACTGTATTCTGTTGCAGCTTTGCCTGTGAATGCAGCTGGTGCTGACTATGCTGCAGCATGGAACAACAATTCATTGGTGTTCACTTCTACAAGGGCTGATAGCACAGTGCTTAAGGGGAAAAATAAAAATCCTTATGTAAACAATCTTTATATAAGTGTAGGATCAGAAGGTGTGTATGGCACAACTCAAAAAATGGTGTTGCCCGTTACAGATGATATGGAACAGGGTGTTGCCTCATTTGCTACTGATGGAAACACGATGTACTTCACCAGGTGGACTAAAAAGAATGGAAAGAACCTGGCTGCTATTTATGTAAGTCATCAACAAAATGGTTCATGGACAGCACCTGAATTACTTGGCGGCAAAGTGAATGTTGATGGATACAGTTCCCAACAACCACAGGTAACCACAGATGGAAAATATTTGTTGTTTGCTTCTGATCGTCCTGGTGGTGCCGGAGGTTTTGATCTGTATTTTGCCCAGCTTAATAACGGACAACCTGGTGCAGTAAGTAATTTCGGAAAATCCATCAATACAAAAGAAGATGACCAGGCACCTTATTATCATCAGCCTACAGGCACTTTAGTATTTGCAACCAAAGGCAGAGTAGGAATGGGTGGTTATGATCTTTTCGAATCTAAAGGAAACATCAACAGTAACTGGACCGAACCCAAAAACCTCGGCTACCCGGTAAATTCTATTAAAGATGATATCTATTTCTTTAATAAAGGAACGAATCGTTTATTATCAGATGCATACATCAGCTCTGATCGTTCATCTGAATGTTGCCTCCAGCTTTTCTCAGTTAATAAAGTTTATAAACAATATGTAACAGGACTTGTAACTGATTGCAAAACCAATCAACCTGTAAGTGGTGCTAACGTAAAAGTGTCAGGAGTAACATCAGTTACTTTAAATTCAAACAACGATGGATCATACTTTTTCGAAGTGCCTGCTTTTGGAGATATGCAGATCGTTGCTTCAAAAGAAAATTATAATGATGCAACAGCATCGTTTGCTAAACCTTCTGCCGAAACAGATACTCTTCATAATAATAGCATCTGTCTTTCACCAATTGAAGTAGTAGTTGCTCCACCAGTTGAGGAGAAAAAAGTGGAACTCAAAGCATATTTCGATTTTGCTAAATACGATCTCAAAGCAGAAACAGGTGTGTTGCTCGATACATTGGTTGCATTAATGAAACGTGAGCCGAAACTTGGAATAGAGATATATGGGTACACAGATAAAAAAGGAACTGATGGATTCAATATCAATCTGAGCCGCTTAAGAGCCGAGGCATGTAAAGCATACCTCGTTCAAAATGGAGTAGATGCATCAAGATTAAAAGTGTTTGCTAAAGGAGAATGCTGTGAAGAAAAACCTGAGACAAAAGCAGATGGAAGTGATGATCCGGATGCACGTCAGGCAAACAGGAGAGTAGAGTTTAAGATCATTTTACAAAGTTTATAAAGCCTGCAATAGTACTTCGAGCATCGTCCGTTGTGTCACTCACTTGTACGTTCTGGAGTATTGGCAACAATTACAACATCACATGACTAAGATATTCACCGGAAAAAGAAACTACATGAAGACCCTCATCGCCGTTGTTTGTTTTCTGTTTGCAAACACCATTTATGGTCAGTATACAATTACATGGGCATTAACCAGTAATAAAAACCAGGTGACTACTGGTGCAGATGCAGCTTCAGTTATAACAGGCAGCATGGTGCCAGGTTCTGTTTTCGCAGCAGGATCGCATAATACCGACGGTTTTCAATGCAGTATTTCATCAGGTAATTGGCCGGATGTTCCAACAGATGGGCTTCATATTGATTTCCCATTAAGTCCTAATGGCAATGTTGATGTGGTGCTTAGTGGTGTTACACTTACGGCAAGAACCTCCGGTGGCAGTGGTAACAGTATGGTTAGCCTGGCATACCAGGCAAATGGAGCTGGTCCATGGATACCTTTTGGAACTCCACAGGTAGCTCCAAGTGGCGGTTCAAATAACCTGAGTTTCGGTGCGGTAAATAAAAAGTTCTTTGCAGGCAAAACTTATGTGATCAGGATGTATGTATATGCTCAGGGAACAAGCACTACATCCAGCAGAAACGTAAGAATTAAGAGTGTTGTTTTCAACGGAACGATCGTTAATCCTGCAGGAACACAACCAACAGTTGCAACCAATACTGCTATCGCAACAGGTAGATACACTGCTACTGCAACAGGAACAGTTACACCAGGTACATTACTGGTTGCTGAAAGCGGATTTGCATGGAGCACTTCTGTTAATCCTACAGCAAGGTTGACAACAAAAGTGATCAGTGCAACAACTACAGGAGCCATCAGTGGTTCGATCGCAGGATTGAGTGCCGGTACTTTGTATTATGTACGAGCATACACGATCAGTGAATCTCTTGATACTTTATATGGTGCACAATTACAGTTTACAACAAACCCTCCGGTAGCTCCGATCTTAACTACAGCACCCATCTCAAATATTTTATCTCATAGGGCAACAAGTGGTGGTAATATTACAGATAGTGGTGGAGTCGCTGTAACACAAAGAGGTATCGTTTGGAAGGCAGGATCTAATCCATTACTTGGCGTTGATTTCTCTGCACAATCAGGAGCTGGCTCTGGTTCTTATGCCACACTCATGAACAATCTTACTCCAGCTACTAACTATTGCGTTAAGGCTTACGCCATCAATGCTATTGGTACATCATATGGTAATGAAATTTGTTTTACAACTGCAGCACCAACTCCGGTTCTGGTTACTTCAACTCAATCTTTGAATATGGGTAGTGTGGTAGTGAATACCAGTTCTGCTGTTCAATCATATACATTAACGGGTTCTGTACTTTCACCTGCAAATGGAACGATCACCATAACTGCTCCTGCAGGCTTCTTGATTTCAACAAGTGCAGGCTCCGGATTTGCATCTACATTAAATATTCCATACACAGGTGGTGTGCTAGGACCGATCACCATCTATGTTAGTTTCAGTCCAACTTTATTTGGAAACTATAGCGGAACAATCACTCATTCTGGTGGAGGTGCTACAGGTGTTAATATTGATAATGTAGTTGTTACCGGTATAGGAATTCAATCACCTGGAGATCTGTCAAACACCGGTACAGACTTTTGGGTGGGTTACGGTTTCCAGGCTTTGATGAATGGAAGTAACGGTCAGGACATGGTGTTGTATCTTTCTTCAAAACAAGATGCTGTTGTAACAGTTGAGATACCAGGTACTGGTTATACTGCGACATATAATGTTCAGGCAAATGTTGCTTTGGCAACGAATCCTATTCCTAAAACAGGTGCATTCGATGCCAGGCTTAATGCTACAGGTACACTCAATAAGGCAATACACGTTTACTCTAATGGTGTTCCTATTGCAGTTTGGGCACATATATATGCCAACAGTTCTTCAGGTGCAACAATGGTATTGCCTACTAATACCTGGGGTACAGAATATACTGCACTCACGGTAGGTGGACTTACCAATAACTCTGTTCCACATTCATTCTTCTTTGTGATGGCTTCAGAAGATAATACCATTGTAGACATTACACCAAGTGCTGATATTACTGCTGCAGTTGGAGGAACAACAGCGATATATCCAGCCGGTGTTACGTTCTCTGTAACCTTAAATAAAGGACAAGTGTTCAATGCACTTGGTAAGCTTATCACATCTACTAATGGTGCAGATCTTACAGGTAGCAAGATCAAAGCAAGAGATTGTAAAAAGATCGCTGTGTTTACAGGTAATGGTCGTGTGTTATTAACGATTGGAGGATGTTCTCTTGGTAATGGTGGATCTGATAACCTTATTCAGCAAATGTTTCCTAAAGCAGCCTGGGGTACAAAATACCTTACCGTTCCTTTCAGGGAGATGGAAGCAGGATTGGTAAGAATTGTTGTTTCAGATCCCACAACAGTGGTAAAATTAAATGGTACACCGATCTCAGGTCTTGTTAATGGATTTTATTATCATATTGAAACGGATACTACCAATCTTATCGAAAGTGATAAACCTGTAATGGTAGCTCAATACATTGCGACGAATACTTGTAATGGAACAGGCTTACCACAAAATCCAAGTACAGGTGCAAATGGTGATCCTGAAATGGTGATATTAAGTCCTGTGCAACAAGCCATCAACGATGTTACTGTGTACTCTCCATCGGCATATAATATTCAAAGTAACTATATCAATGTTATAGTAAAGAATACCGGTGTGTCGAGTTTCCAGTTAGATGGTGTGAATGTTAGTTCATTATTCCAGGTGCACCAGAAAGATCCTAACTATTCGTATACAGTATTTACCGGGCTGGCTTCAGGTGTTCACAGGCTCACATCATCTGAACCATTCAATGCAATTGCGTATGGATATTCCAACAACAGCAATAATGAAAGTTATGGATATAACGCAGGTACTTATCTCAAAGATCTTTCTACAAGAATGATCGTTAGCAATCCTTACGCAGTAAATGATATTGCTACTACTTGTAAGAACAATCCTTTCAAATTCAGGGTAGCGTTACCATTAACACCGGCAAGTATCAATTCACTTACATGGGATTTCAATAACAATCCCAACATTTCACCAAACATACAGGTAGTTCAAAACGCACCTTTAACATCTGATAGTACTTTCACGGTCGATGGAAATGTGTTCTATGTTTATACACTTGCCACTCCTTATACATTTAATGCTGCTGGAACATATCCTGTAAAGGTGCTGGCCAATGCAACAAGTGCTGATGGCTGTGTGGGAGTGAAAGAATACAGTTTTGATATCATCGTAAAAGATGGTGTTACTGCAGATTTCGCTGGTAACCTGAATATATGCCAGGGAGCTTCGGTTTCACTTAATGATGCTTCAAATGGAAACGGAAATACTATAAATGCATGGAGATGGGATTTTGGAGATGGCTCCGCAACTCAAATCACACAAAATATAACGCATCAATACAATGTTGCAGGACCATACACTGTAACGCATCGTGCCATAAGCGATATTGGCTGCTATGCTGATGTATCCAAAACAATAAACGTTGCTGCACCACCGGTTGCTTCATTCACTGTAGGTAACCCTCGTTGTGTGAATACTTCTGTTACATTCACTAATACATCCACCATTGCTTCAGGAACGATCACTAAATGGACATGGAACTTCAATAACCCGGCAACACCAGGTAACGTAGTAGTAAATACAGGTGCTGCACAAACATCAACTTATGCTGCAGCCAATACCTATACTGCAACATTACAGGTGGAAAGTGCTTTAGGTTGTGTTAGCAATACAGCTTCTCAAACTTTCACTGTTTCTCAAACAACGGCAGACTTCAACATCAATGCTACACCAACCTGTATCAATACCAATGTAACTTTCACTGATGCCTCAACAGCTCCGGGAAGTTCAATTAATACCTGGGCATGGAACTTTGGTTCTGCAGGAACATCAACTTCACAAAATCCTGCTGCAGTTTCTTACACCACAGCAGGAACCGTGAATGTGAGCCTTACTGCAACTTCTGCAGGTGGTTGTGTTGGAACAGTAACTAAACAGGTGGTAGTACAAGCTCCTTTAGCTGCACCTGTTATTGATTGTAAAGACTCAAGTTATAACGCTGTTACGTTTGGATGGTCAGCAGTTCCTGGTGCTACAGGTTACCAGGTTTCTACCAATGGCGGATTATCTTTCACTACGCCAAGTTCAGGTGCTACAGGCCTCACTCACATGGTTACGGGATTAGCACCAAGTACACCAGTGATATTAACAGTAAGGGCAGTGGGTGGATTGGCTTGCCAGCAAAGCACAGCTACCGTTACCTGCCGTTCTTCATTACCGCAACTGGAAGTGTTTGTTCCAAATACATTCACGCCTAATGGTGATGGTCGTAACGATGTATTAAAGGTGTTCAATAACTATCTCAAGTCTATTGATATGAAGATATTCAACCAATGGGGTGAATTGATCTTCACTACAACAGATAATAATAAAGGCTGGGATGGCACAGCAAAAGGAAAACTGCAACCGGTAGGAGTGTACATCTATGTATTGCAGGCTATACTCCAGGATGGAACAGTGATCAATAAGAAAGGTTCGGTGAACCTGATCCGATAAACGAACTCTTCATGAGTGTGCAAACAATGAAGGAGCTCTATTCTTAGAGCTCCTTCTTTATATAATAGAATACATAGAGAGTTTATACATACAGAACTTGGTTTATTGATGTTCATAAAACAAAAAACCCTCTCTTGAAAGAAAGGGTTTAAACCAAAACCAACTGCTTGCCCATTTCCACCTGGGCGAAAAAATTGTACTACCTCGTTTATTGAACAGTGATCTCTTTAGGCATCACTTTCACTTCTTCTTTTTTAGGAAGATAAAGTTTCAGAACACCATCTTCATACTTCGCCTGGATGCCATCAGTATTCACTTTATCATCTACAGTAAAGCTGCGTTTGAAACTGCTTGTTCTAAACTCTTTCCTGTGTGTTTTATATTCTTTGTTTTCTGCTTCCTGCTTGTGCTCATAGCTAATGCTCAACACACCTTTTTCCAAAGCAATTTTGAAAGATTCTTTCTTCAAGCCCGGTGCAACCA
This sequence comes from Chitinophagaceae bacterium, assembly GCA_024508725.1. Classification (GTDB taxonomy): domain Bacteria; phylum Bacteroidota; class Bacteroidia; order Chitinophagales; family Chitinophagaceae; genus JAEZDC01. The sequence continues at coordinate 327,958 of JANINS010000004.1, forward strand.
GTTCAAGATGGTATGCATCATTATTCTCGTGAATGTTTACCGGTGGAATGCTAAAGTTCATATCTCTTCCCCAGTTAGCAGGAAAGTTGTTCAGCAGGTCATCGAAAATGTTGTCTAAGTTTTTGTAGTTGTGCTTTACCAGTGTCATAGTCATTTATTTTTTAGTTAGATAATTTGCAATTACTGTTTCCCTATGGTCAAACTGTGTTCCATTGACTTTTTTCATTCATTTCGACAGAATTTTACTGCCGTTGTGTCAAAAACGATTGCAATTTGATGACATTGTGGCTGAATGACGATAAAACAAGAACCTGTAAATTTGCTGTATAAACATCTAAATATGTACCCAGCAGAGATAGTATTGCCAATGAAGGCAGAGTTAACAGATAATGGTTTTGAAGATCTGACCAATGCAAATTCAGTAGAAGATACTTTGAAGAAAGAAGGAACCACATTGGTGGTGATCAATTCGGTTTGCGGTTGTGCGGCAGGTGCGGCAAGGCCAGGAGTGGTGATGGCTGTAACCAACGCAACCAAACGTCCTGATAGATTGGCTACAGCTTTCGCAGGTTTCGATACCGAAGCAGTGAATAAAGTAAGAGAGCATTTATTACCTTATCCACCATCATCTCCGGCCATCGCATTGTTTAAAGATGGAGAGTTAGTGAGCATGGTTGAGCGTCACCAGATCGAAGGTCGTCCGGCAAATGTAATTGCACAGCACCTCATCAGCGAGTTTGATAAACATTGTAACTAAGAAGCTTTGTTATAGATGGGTTAGTCTAGTAGGCTCCACCTTCAGGTGGAGCTTTTTTATGTAGCCAACTGATGTACTTATGGCATCGTCTGTTGTGTCACTCACTTGTACGTTCAGAACTTTATTCTGCATCAAAAGACTAAGTTGTTTTTGTATTTGCAGTAGATTGATAAAGTCATTTTTTCAAATAGAAATAATTCTGAGCTTGTACCAGCTACAAGGTAAATTTCAAACATCAAACGACAAATGCTAAATCCTTCTTTTTAATTAACATTGCACCATGTATCCAAACCTGTACTACGCTTTTGAGGATCTTTTTGGTATCAAGATAAAAGGGCTGCAACTCATCAATTCTTTTGGCTTCTTTGTAGCCATTGCATTTTTGATTGGTGCCTGGGTACTTGCTAAAGAATTAAGACGTAAAGAAGCAGAAGGTTTATTGGGATATACAGAAAGAACAATTACCACCAACCAACAGATCAGTTGGTTCGATGTAGTGCTCAATTTCGTACTTGGTTTTTTCCTTGGCTTTAAGATCATCGGTGCTTTTTTAATAGACTCAGCAATGGATGATCCGCAGGCTTTTATTTTCTCCAGCCAGGGACATCTGGTTGCAGGTCTTTTAGTTGGACTTTTCTTTGGGGGATGGAAGTTTAAGGATAAACGTCAAACAGCATCACTCAAGCCGGAGAAAAGAGTGGTAAGAATTTGGCCGCACGACAGGGTAGGAGATATGACCATCTATGCTGCCATCTTCGGCTTTGCCGGAGCAAAACTTTTCGATATACTCGAAAGTCCGGCTGCATTTATCAGATCATGGAATGAGTGGCAAGCCGGAAACAGCGATGCTGCCGGATTTCTTTTCAGTGGCTTAACCATTTACGGAGGTTTGATCATTGCTACTATTGCTATTATTGTTTATGCCCGTAAACACAAGATCAATGTGTTGCACCTGGCTGATGCTTTTGCTACAACCATGATGATTGCTTATGCCATAGGCAGGCTAGGTTGCCAGGTTTCGGGTGATGGAGACTGGGGTGTTCCAAACGGTGCATACATCAGTACACCAGATGCTAAAATCGTTGAAGCTGCTCCCGGGCAGGCAAATATGGCTTTGCAGATGAATGCTGCATTTTATCTTCCAGAACTCCATATTGATTCTATCAGCCAGGCAAAGCATCCTTCTACCAAAGCTTTTGCAGGATTACCCAACTGGCTTTTTGCCTATAACTATCCGCATAATGTAGTAGAGGCAGGCTCTAAGATACAAGGTTGCGAAGGTAAATTCTGTAGCCAGCTTCCGGTTCCGGCATATCCAACTCCTTTGTACGAAGTATTGATGTGCACTTTCCTGTTCTTTGTTCTTTGGGCACTGCGCAAACGAATAAAACTGGCAGGTAGATTAGCAGCATTGTACCTCATCTTCAACGGAATTGAACGCTTCCTGATTGAACAGATCAGGGTAAATGTCCCTTATGATCAGCTTCCATTTCAGCCAACTCAGGCTGAGATCATATCAATCCTACTGGTTATATGCGGAATAATTTTATATGTTGTAGCCCCAAAGCTTCAACCTAAGCCAGCCACTGCAAAGGCTTAGTTACCGTTCATCACAAGAAAGTAACCTCTTAAACGGCTGTACGTTCAGTTGTCAAGGATTCAGGTAGCTACCAACCATCCTTGTATTCTACCGTTCATGTCAAAATAATGTACTGTGTATTGCAAAGTACTCATCTTTGAACTGTAATCAATATGCACAAGTACTAAACTGACAAAAAACACAACTAATGAAACAGCTACCAATCCTAATAACTGCACTTGGCCTCTTAGCAGGCTCATTTAGCGGCAAAGCCCAAAACCCTGGTTCGGCAAAAGTTTCCGGAACTGTATCATCAACCCAAAAACCCATTGAAGCCGCTACTGTGAGTCTGTTAAGGGCAAAAGATTCTTCTATTGTAAAGTTTGCCGTTACAGGTAAAACCGGTGCTTTTGAAATAGAAGGGAAAGAAGGTACTTACCTGATCTCGATCCAGGCTATTGGATTTTCTAAATATTTCAGCGATCGTTTTCAGTTAGCTTCCGGAGCAACAATAAGCTTCAGCAGCATAGAGCTGGTTGCAACCAATAAACAATTGGAAGGTGTAACCGTAGCATCTAAAAAACCATTATTCGAACAGAAGATCGATAAGATGGTAGTGAATGTAGATGCTTCTCCAACAAACGTGGGCAGTTCTGCTTTGGAGGTACTGGAAAAGTCTCCCGGAATTTCGGTTGATAAAGATGGCAACATCAGCCTGAAAGGAAAAGAAGGCGTAATGGTGTTGATCGATGGTCGTCCCACTCAACTTGGTGGTGCTGATCTTGCCAACATGTTACGCAGCATGAATGCAAATCAACTGGAGCAGATCGAGATTATGACAAATCCTCCTGCTAAGTACGATGCTGCAGGAAACGCTGGTATCATCAATATTAAAACAAAGAAGAACAAACAATTTGGTTACAACGGATCCATCACTTTGGGATATGGACAAGGACGTTATCCTAAGTTCAACGAATCACTCAACTTTAATTACCGCCAGGGTAAAATAAATGTATTCACCAACCTTAGTCATAACTATCGCAAAGGCTTTGGTGAACTCGATATCCAGAGGAATTTCCTGAACAATACATCCAAGCTGGTAGAATCTCATTTCGAGCAGCAGGCAAGAATGACCAATGAAGGCAACTCTTATAATGGAAAGATCGGGTTGGATTATTTCGTATCGAAGAAAACAACTTTTGGAGCAGTAGTTTCAGGATACACAAATCTTTTCAACGGCTCTAACAGAAATGTAAACAACCTTTTCAATCCACCAGGAAATCTGGTAGAACAAACCCGAGCTATTTCAACACAGGATGAAAGCTGGAAAAACTTCAGCACCAATGTAAATTTCCGTCACGTGTTCGATTCTACAGGAAAAGAACTTTCTGCAGACGTAGATTATATGAAGTATGATGCATCGCAACATCACTTTTTATCCAATTCTTACTTCACACCTTCAGGGGTTGAAAAAACTAAAGCAGATTCTTTGTACGGAGAATTACCACAGTTGATCGATATCTATAGTGCCAAAATAGATTACATCCACCCGCTAAAAAAAGGTGCTCGTTTTGAAGCCGGAGTTAAAACAAGCTTTGTTGAAACCAATAACAATGCTAAATATGATACCATGCATAACGGTGTGTTGATGCATGATTACAACAGGAGTAATTTTTTCATCTATAAAGAAAATATCAATGCAGCATACATAAACCTGAGTGGTCCTTTGGGTAAAAAATGGAATGGACAATTAGGTTTAAGAGTAGAAAATACCATTGCTAAAGGAAGGCAGGTTACTACGAGCCAGGACTTTGATAGAAACTATACGCAACTTTTTCCAACCGCATTTTTGCAATACAAGCTCAATGATAAAAACAGTTTCGGATTGAATTATGGCAGAAGAATTCGCCGTCCCAATTACGAAAGCCTGAACCCTTTTATCGAATTCCTCGATAAGTATACATATCAGCAGGGAAATCCAAACCTGAAACCTCAGTTCAGTCATAATGTTGAATTAAGTCATACTTACAAAGGATTTCTTACAACCACACTTAATTATACCAAAACAACAGATATCATTTCTCCTGTAATCGAGCAGATCACTGACGATACACTCACATTTGTAAGACAACAAAATATTGCCAGCCAGGAACAATTTGGTATTGCGATCAGTGCCGGAATGCCAATTACAAAATGGTGGACGAGCAATCTTTACGTAAATGCTTTCTACAATAAGTTCCATGGTGTGCTCAATACAGATTATGTAAGTGTTGATGCGAAAACCATTATGTTCAATGGTTCACAGCAATTCAAAACAAGTAAGAACGGAACATTAGAGATCAGTGGTTGGTACAGAACCGGTGGATTAGAAGGTGTGATCAGGGCGAAATCAGTAGGGATGATTGCACTTGGCTATACGCAGCAGATCATGAAAGGAAAAGGAACATTGCGATTCAATCTTCGTGATGTGTTATTTACGCAACAATTCAGAGCTTCCAGTAAATACGGATCTGTTGATGCAGCTTTCCAGGAAAGAAGAGACAGCAGGGTATTTAACATTGGATTTACGTATCGCTTCAGCAAAGGAAAATTAAAAGCTCAGCAAAGTAAAAGAAACAGCGGAGCCAGTGAAGAAGCAGGAAGAGTAGGAGGCGGAAACTAAATAAATTATAAAAACTCCGCTCATCAAAAAGCGGAGTTTTTCATTCCCTATCATCCCTGCAAAGTTTCCGTTTATCCCTTTTGGCTATTCTTAACAATCACACCTCAACAATTTTGAATCGCTGTAACAGCACATAATCACTGTTTATGAAAAGGATATTTACATTCATACTAATAACACTTTCATTATTTGCCCAGGCACAAAGCAAAACCGGGAAAGTGAGTGGTACTTTGAAAAATGCAGAAGGCAAAGCCATTGAAGCCGCTACTGTATCGCTGCTGAAAGCAGATAATAAGGCTTTGGTGAAAGTGAGCGTTTCAGATAAGAATGGAAATTTTGAATTTGAAAGAATTCCTGAAGGAAAGTTCTTTGTTACAGTTGCTGCTGCAGGATACGCTAGCCTAAAATCTGATGTGTTGGAGATCACTCCTGAAAAAAATACAATTGAACTTGGTTCACTCACACCACAAGCTGCTTCAGGTGATCTTGGAAATGTTGAAGTGGTTTCAAAAAGACCGTTGATCGAAAACAAGATCGATAAAACAGTGGTGAATGTAGATGCTTCTCCTTCCAACACAGGTTTGTCTGCTTTGGAAGTGTTAGAGAAATCTCCTGGCGTTGTGATTGATAATAATGATAACATCAGTGTAAAAGGAAAATCCGGTGTGATCATATTGATCGATGGAAAACAATCATATCTGAGTGGTCAGGACCTGGCGAATTTTTTAAGAAACATGCCATCTAACCAACTTGATCAGATCGAGATCATGACCCAGCCATCTGCAAAATTCGATGCGGCAGGTAATTCTGGTGTGATCAATATCAAAACCAAAAAGAGTAAAGCAAACGGATTCAATGGTAGTGTAAATAACAGCGCCATCTTCGCTAATTATTTTAAAAACACAAGTGGCTTTAATTTCAACTGGAGAAAGAACAAAGTAAATATTTTCGGTAACTACGGATTCGCTTACTGGGAAGGATTCAACGACATTCATATTACCCGTGAATTTCGTACCAATAAAAATTCAGCTTTTTATCAATACTTCGATCAGAATACATTCGGGAAATTCTCAGGGTATCCGCACAATTTTAAATTAGGTGTAGATGTATTTGCATCTAAGAAAACAACGGTTGGAGCTGTTGTTACCGGCAACTTCGATATAAGAAAATTCAAAACGGAAGGGGAGAACAAGATTTACGATGCCAATCACCAGTTGGATCGTATTAACAGATCTGTTTCTGAAACAAATGATCCATGGACAAACCTCGGCGGTAACATCAACTTCAAGCAGGTCTTGAATAAGAAAGGAGCAGAGATCACTGCTGATGCAGATTATGTAATGTATCGAACTAAGGGAAAACAGTTCAACTACAACTTCCTGTACAATCCTGATGGAACATTGGCAACACCTGCTGCAGGTCAGGAAAACCCGATCATGCTCAATGGATATCTTCCAGCCAATATTGATATCTACACTTTTAAATCTGATTACAGTCAGCCATTAGGCAAAGAAGGAAGATTGGAAGCCGGCATAAAGCTCAGCCATGTAAAAACAGATAACGACGCTCAATATTCTTATTACAATTCTGCACAGGCTGCATGGTTAAATGATTCCCGTAGTAATCATTTCTTATATGAAGAGAACATCAATGCAGCTTATGTAAATGTGAATCGCCAGATCAAAAAATTAGGCGTTCAATTAGGATTGAGAGTAGAAGAAACACAGGTAAAAGGTTACCAGGTAGTGAAGAATGAAAAGTTTGATAGAAAGTACACAAGAGTTTTCCCTACTGCATTTTTCAGTTACAAAGTGAATGATAACAATACACTTGGATTGAGTTATGGAAGAAGAATTGAAAGACCCGGTTACCAGGATCTGAATCCGTTCCAGTATCCATTGGATGCTTACACTCACAGGCAGGGCAATCCACTATTGCAGCCACAGTTCAGTCATAATATTGAGTTGAGTTATAACTACAAAGGCAGATTGAACATTGCAACGAATTTTACAAGAACTACCGATATCATTAATGATCTCATCAAAACTGAAAAGCTTCCAAGCAATCCTTATCCAACTACTTTCCAGGTAAAGGATAATGTTGCCGAAAGAACGAATATTGGTTTATCGATCAGTTGGAATCAGCCACTAAAGAAATGGTGGAGCGTTAATTTCTTCACCAACATTTATAACAACAGTTATGAAGGATTTATTGGTGCTGAAAAGATCGATGTTGCTTTCACATCATTCAACGCTAACGTTAGCAACAACTTCAACTTTGGGAAAGGTTGGACTGGTGAGGTGAGTGGCTTCTATAATTTTAAGAATTACAGTAGCAGTGTGATACTGGCTCAGCCAATGGGAATGTTCTCACTCGGACTTGGAAAACAAGTGTTAAAAGGTAAAGGAACAATTCGTATCAATGCCCGTGACCCATTCTGGATAATGAAGTTCCGTGGATATACTGAGATGGATCAGTTTACTACCAGCATTAACAGCAAGTGGGATAACAGGAGATTTATTGTATCGTTCAACTTCAGGTTTGGAAAAGGACAGCAGCAACAACAAAGAAAAAGAGGTGGATCTGAAGAAGAACAAAACAGAGCTGGCGGTGGTCAGCAACAAGGCTAAGTTTTTTCTCTCATGTGCATTATATAGGGACGACCCTGGTTTCAACCAGGGTCTTTTATTTCAGCTAGACAATTTTAATACTTATAAGTTGCTTGATGTCTTTAACAGAATTAGTATTCTTCACCGGAATTCTTATTCCTCTTCCTTCGGCATAAGCTTTCGCATTTTGTAGCTGGGTTTTTATTTCATCAGCAACGGTGGAATCCATTACCAGTTTGGTCGCTTTCTCTCCAAACACCATCGACACCTGGAAAAAGCCATCATACGGCAACATATAAACGATCACTCTTTTCTTGTCTTTGATCCGAAAGCTCCAACCGAATTTTTCACCTGCATATTTCCATTCATCTTCTGCAGCGGGATAAGATGTGTGTACGAATGATGAGATTTCCTGCCACAATTTAAAAGTTTTATTCAATTCTTTTTCAAGGTCGGCTGCAGATGGTTTTTGCTCTTTATCGGGGAATATGCTTTTCATACGCAGAACTAAGTTACTTTATTAATGAAGCTGATATACATTTGCCAAACCATCAGTAACCTGTAAACTAACCGCTATGCCATCATTCGATATTGAAAGCTCAGTTGATCTGCAAACACTCGATAATGCCATCAATACTGTAAAAAAAGAGATCGCAAATCGCTTCGACTTCAGGGGTTCTCCGGTTGAGATCGACCTGGATAAGAAAGAATACATCGTAAAAGTGGAAGTGGAAAGCGATATGAAGATGAAACAGGTGATCGATGTGATCATCAGCCGTGCAATGAAACAAGGCATCGATGCCTCGGCTTTTAATTTCGAAAAAGATGCTTACCCAAGTGGTAAAGTGGTGAAGAAAGAAATTCCGGTGAAGAATGGATTAAAGCAGGAAGATGCCAAAAAAGTGGTGAAGCTGATCAAAGATTCCGGGCTAAAAGTCCAGGCCCAGATCATGGATACGATCGTTAGGGTTACCGGAAAAAAGATCGATGATCTGCAGGAGGTGATCGCTTTATGCCGAGGAGCGAATCTTGGTCTGCCGTTGCAGTTCGTAAATATGAAATCATGAGTTTTCGCACAGAGGAAACAGAGTTAACGAGAAGAAAACCTCTGCTATCTCTTCAACTCTGTGGGATAAGCAGTTGGTACTCAGTCGATGTCATGTTCTCGGAACGATGAAGTGCTTGCGACGCAACCGACGACGCCACGAAGCGTTAAAGCTGGTATCTACCTTACTTTAAGAGCATTTTTATTTTGCCCTCAACCGTGATTTCCTTAGCTTTGCACCTCTTTTAAAACTGCATGGCAAAATCCATGCACCCTAAAATGTAAAATAATGAAACAGGGAATCCATCCAGAAGGTTATCGTTTTGTGGTTTTCAAGGACATGAGTAACGGTGAAGCGTTCCTCGGAAAGTCAACCACTGCTTCAAAAGAAACTATTAAGTGGGAAGACGGAAACGAATATCCACTTGTTAAGCTTGAGATATCTAATACGTCTCACCCGTTCTATACTGGTAAGAACATGCTGGTAGATACTGCAGGTCGTATCGATAAGTTCAAGAAGCGTTACGAAAAGAAGAAATAATTCAGTTTTTCATAGTTGATTTTTTTTCCGCCTCTAGCAATAGGGGCGGTTTTTTTTAATGGTTCACTCTTCAGGAGAGAGCCATTTTTTTTCTGTGTTTATTGACCATTGCTGAAGTGCTACGATTATGCTTCGTTGCGTCGCACTCTTCAGGTTTCTGTTCTTTATTCAGCTAATTGCCCCAACAGTTTTACCTTCAGCCAAACTTTTTAAATGGGTTTTGTTCTGTACGACACTGCCGAACGCAGAAAATTGTTTCCACTCACATATACCAGGGCTGTAGCAGACCTGCGGATTGGCATTTTTACATTAAAAGAGTGGTGGGAAAAACTCTTGCCGCAGGAAGTTTTTATCAGAACAGAAGAATACCTGCAACCCTTGTATTCACCTGTTCCTACCGGAGATCATATTTATCTCAATGCTTCAGTATTACCATCTGTTGAATTGATTGCTAAAATCGCTGAACTGAATGCAGGTGAAGTAATCAAAGATGAAAAAGGTCTCATCGCATTTTCAGGTTCAGAAAATGGAAAGCCAATTACTGTTTCTTCTCAAAAAAGGATAGAATATCCCTGGCACATCTTCCAGTTAAACGATGAAGTGCTGCGTACACAATTCTCTTTGGTAACACAGGAAAAATTTGGTGTACAAACAGCAGAGTCAACACACCTCATCAATGCCAGCGAAGTATTTATCGAAGAAGGCTGTTCCATAGAACATGCTGTGCTCAATGCATCTACCGGACCTATTTACATTGGTAAGAATGTAACCATTATGGAAGGCTCTTTCATCAGGGGTCCTTTTGCTTTAGGTGAAGGTTCAGTAGTAAAGATGGGAACGACGATATATGGAGCTACGACTGCAGGTCCGCATTGTGTGTTGGGAGGAGAAATTCGCAGTTCTGTAATCATGGGTTATAGTAACAAAGCTCATGACGGATACTTAGGTCATGCAGTAGTTGGAGAGTGGTGTAACCTTGGTGCCGGAACCAGTAACAGCAATTTAAAAAATACTGCCGGGGACATTTGCATGAACGATTTTGATCAAGAGAGCAATGAAATGGTAGGTAATAAATGTGGTGTGATCATCGGTGATTATACCAGGACAGCGATCAATAGTTCTATCAACACCGGTTCTATGTTTGGGATTTGCTGCAATGTTTTTGGCGAATACCTCTTACCGAAACATTTACCCAATTTTAGCTGGGGAACAGTAGAAAAAAGTAATTATGATCTGCAAAAAGCATTGCGGGATATTCGCAATTGGAAAAATTTAAAAGGGAAAGAACTTTCATCAGCCGAAGAAAATGTACTGACCTATATCTTTGAGCACTTTAAATCTTAAGACGTTTTGCTATGAGACAAAAGATCGCTGCAGCTAACTGGAAAATGAATTTGACTTATCAACAGGCAGAAAAGTTATTGGAAGAACTGATTGCTACACCCCATGAATTGAAAGAAAACCACCTGGCGATCTTTGCTGTTCCTTTTCCTTACCTGCAATTGGCAAATAGCAAACTTGGTGGAAAGAAAAATGTATTTGTCGCTGCTCAAAATTGTTACAGTAAAAAATCTGGTGCTTACACTGGTGAGGTGAGTGTAGAAATGCTCACTTCGATGAATATACAATATGTGATCCTTGGTCACTCTGAAAGAAGAGAATACTTTAATGAAAGTAACCAGTTATTGGCAGACAAGATCAACATCTGCCTCGAGAATAATATTCGCCCGATCTTTTGTTGTGGTGAACCGTTGAATATTCGTGAAGCCAATACACAGAACGATTTTGTTGGAAAGCAGTTGCAGGAATCGTTGTATCATCTTTCGGCTGAGCAATTGCAGCAGATCGTAATTGCTTACGAACCAATCTGGGCTATCGGCACCGGTAAAACGGCTTCGTCTGAACAGGCACAGGAGATGCATGCTTTTATTCGTCAGCAACTGGCTGCTAAATACGGAAATGATGTTGCTGAAAACATTAGCATCTTATATGGTGGAAGTGTGAAAGGCAGTAATGCAGCTGAGTTGTTCTCTCAAAAAGATGTGGATGGTGGATTAGTTGGTGGAGCTTCGCTGAATGCAGGCGAATTCGTAACGATCATCAATTCATTAAAATAAACAATGCCGATAAAGCGGACAGAAGCCTTACAACCTTTGAGCCGACAGCACCATAATGGTTTGCTGTTCTGTCTTCTTTTGCAGAAAGGGATCAAAAAGAATGCTGACCCAGAAGTGATGAGAGATTTTATTCAGGATTTCTGGTATAAAGATCTGCAGCATCATTTTCAGTTGGAAGAATTGTATTTGGTTCCATTTAAGAACAGGTATCATCAGTTTGTTGAGCCCTTGCAACAGATGGTGAATGAACATTACGAACTCAAGTCGCTCATTAACGAAATCGTACTCAATCCAACAAATAAATCTATTGATGAACTTCGAAAGAAGTTAGACGATCATGTACGATTCGAAGAGCGGCAATTATTTCCGTTGATAGAAGAAGCAATCAGTCCGCAGGAGCTGCAAACCATCGGTAAAATACTGGAGAATGAGAATGATGCGAATTGCATGAATTATTCTATCAAGTTCTGGGAATAGTTACATCCACTTAAACTATCGTATTTTAGCCGCACCCAAAGTTGATCGATGAATTTTCACAGGCTGTTAGTGCAAAGTGTTTTGTGGCGTGGCATTTATTTCTTCACGATTCTCGTATTAAACGTGGTGCTTTCACGATACCTGAAGGCAAGTGGTGCAGGCTGGGTGTATTATCTAACAAATTGGTTCAGCCTGATATTACTCGTTGCAAGTTTTAGTATGGAATCTGCGGTTACTTATTATGCATCCAACAAAAAGATCAATGATAATAAACTGGTCTGGATGTCGATGACCTGGACCATTGTTGTATGTGTGCTGGTTTTTGGCTTAGTGAATATTTATTTTGGTGAAATACGAAATGAAGATGCGATCACGAAAAATCAATACCTGTTCTTCGCACTTACATACATCGCAGGAATTCTGTTGCTTAACTTCTTTGCTTCAATGTTCTATGCCCAACGGAATTTCTTTCTTCCCAATATTATAATGATCATACTGAACGTATTGCTGATCATCTTCCTGGTTTTTTGTAAGCAATGGGGATTTGATCTCTATGGATCGATGAATGTCTATTTCACATTCTTCCTGATCGTTGGTGTTTCATTGTTCTTTGCCTATGCCATTAAACATAATAGCTGGAGTAATTTTTCCTTCCCTTCAATAACTGAACATAAATTGTTGTTCAGGTATGCGTTTCTGGCTTTGGCTGCCAATATTGTGTTCTTTCTGGTATATCGGGCTGATTACTGGTTTGTTCGCCATAGTCCTGTTTCTTCTAAAGATGGATATGATCTTGGAAATTATATACAGGTTTCTAAGCATGGACAAATGCTGTTGATCTTACCACAGATCATTGCCAGTGCAGTGTTTCCTCAAACAGCATCAGAGATCGACCGGCAAAATGTAAGAGATACACTTGCATTATTATCCAGAGGCTTTGCAGTGTTGTATATCATCATCATCGCTGTTGTAGCAGCGATAGGAAATTGGTTATTCCCATTCGTGTATGGAGAAACCTTTGACAGAATGTACTGGCCAACATTATTGATCTTACCGGGTATCTGGGCTTTATCAGTTATGGTATTATTGGCAGCATATTTTTCAGGGAAAGGCAATGTGAAGATCAATATCTATGGAGGGATTTTATCAGTTATTATCGTGTTGGTGGGTAATTACTTTCTTACTTTCAGATATGGGATGATCGCTGCCGCTTTTATCAGTAGTATCGCTTACTGTTCTTACATGTTCTTCCTGATGAACAGGTTCTTGAAAGAGTATAATGTTTCACTTGCCGATTTTTTTATCCCACGGCGTTCGGATTTTCATTTCCTGAAACTGCAGCTAAAAAAGATCACCGGATGAGATATGTATTACTCATACCCGGCTGGTTTCCTTCGAAAGTGAATTTTCTTGCAGGAGATTTTATTGAGCGACATGCAAGGGCTGCATCAACATATTTTCCCGTTAAAGTGCTTTTTGTGGTAAAGGATGATTCACTCAAAGCTGGAGAAGCGAAACTGGTGTATAAAAAAATATCCGACAACTACGAAACATACATTTACTACTATTCATCAGCACACAAAATAAAAGCAGTAGAAAAACTTCGTTCAGTTCGATTGCAGTCAAAGTGTTTGTATGAAGGATACAAAAAAATCATCCAGGATCATGGTACACCTTCACTCATTCACGCACATGTAGTGATCAAGCATGGATGGTTTGCTTTGCTGAAGTCGAGGAGAGATAAAATTCCATTGCTGGTGTCTGAACAATGGACTGGTTATCTTGAAGCTGCGGAACATGAATTTAAAACCTTGTCAGCATTCCAGAAGCGATACATGAAAAAGTTGTTTCAACACGCTGATCATGTAACTACTGTTTCAGAGTTTTTAGCAAAGCAGATACGCAAGAAGTTTCAGTTTAAACATCACACTGTTATTCCAAACCTTGTCGACACATCAATTTTTCAGCCTAAAGAAAAATCTCATTCTGCAATCAAAAATTTCATTCATATTTCAACATTGTCATCTCAAAAGAATTTTGATGAAATATTATCAGCTTGTAGTGAATTAAAAAAGTCAACTCCCAACTTTCATTTACATGTTGTGTCTCCTTCAAATGATCGATACAAGCAAAAAATCAAAGCGAAACAACTGGATGAGTATGTTTCCTTTCATGATGAAGTTCCGCAAACAACATTGAGAGAATTGGTTGCTATTTCAGATGCATTGATTCTTTATAGCAACTACGAAACTTTCGGCTGTGTGATCGTTGAAGCCAATGCATGTGGCGTGCCTGTGATCACCAGTGATTTTCCTGTTTTTGAAGAGAATGTGCAGGAAGGAATTACCGGTTTTAAAGTGTCATTACATCAACCTCGATCACTGGCTGATCGTATGTTGAAAATCGTTAATGCACAGCATTCATTCGATAAAGAAGCGATCATTGGTATCACCAAAGAGAAGTATTCTGCCGAAGTAATTGGAAAACAATTCGCAGAAGTGTACAACAGGTATGCAAAACCTTGATAATTCAACTTGTTAAATCCCGTCAAAATCGCTGTGGCACAGTATCTTTGCAGCTCTTATGCAAAACATTCGGAATTTTTGTATCATAGCCCACATTGACCATGGTAAAAGTACACTGGCAGACAGGCTTTTAGAACATACTAAAACCATCAGCCAGCGTGATATGATGAACCAGGTGCTTGACGATATGGACCTGGAACGTGAAAAAGGCATCACGATTAAGAGCCATGCCATTCAAATGGAATATAGCCTGAATGGTCAGAAATATGTTTTCAACCTGATCGATACTCCCGGTCACGTTGACTTTAGTTATGAAGTGAGCCGTGCACTTGCAGCTTGTGAAGGTGCATTGTTGTTGGTTGATGCATCGCAAGGTATCCAGGCTCAAACGATCAGTAATCTTTACCTGGCTTTGGATAACGATCTCGAGATCATTCCCGTGATCAATAAGATCGACATGGAAGGTGCAATGATACCTGAAGTGAAAGACCAGATCATTGACCTCATCGGTTGTAAAGAAGAAGAAATTTTGTTGGCCAGCGGTAAGAGTGGAATTGGTATCGAAGAAATTTTAGAAGCGATCGTTAGCAGGATTCCTGCACCAAAAGGTGATCCTGAAGCTCCATTGCAGGCTTTAGTGTTTGATAGTGTATTCAACAGCTTCAGAGGGATCATTGCTTACTACCGTGTATTTAACGGCGTAATGAAGAAAGGTGACAAAGTAAAATTTGTAAACACTGATCAAACGTACGAAGCCGATGAAGTAGGTATTTTGAAACTTGGTCTTGAACCGAAGAATGAAGTTAGAACAGGTGATGTAGGTTACATCATCACAGGTATAAAAAATGCAAAAGAGGTTAAAGTAGGAGATACATTAACGCTTGTTTCAAATCCTGCTGAAAGTATCAAAGGTTTTGAAGAAGTGAAGCCGATGGTATTTGCCGGTATTTTCCCGGTAGTTACAGAAGATTTTGCAGAGTTGAGAGAGTGTATGGATAAACTCCAGCTCAATGATGCTTCACTCACTTACGAAATAGAAACATCAGAAGCACTTGGTTTTGGTTTCCGTTGCGGATTCTTAGGATTGCTGCACATGGAGATCATCCAAGAACGTTTGGAAAGGGAGTTCAATCAAACAGTGATCACCACTGTTCCAAACGTAAGTTTTATTGCACATACAACAAGAAATGAGAAGCTGATCGTTAATAATCCTTCTCAAATGCCTGATCCGGTTAAGTTGGATAGGATAGAGGAACCTTTCATCAAAGCACAGATCATCAGTACACCGGATTACATTGGTAACATCATGACATTGTGCCTTGGTAAAAGAGGTAATCTTGTTAACCAAAGTTATCTTACAACCACACGTGTTGAATTGATCTTTGAAATGCCGTTGACAGAGATCGTATTTGATTTCTACGATAAGCTGAAATCTTCAACAAGAGGTTATGCTTCGTTCGATTACCATCCGATCGGTTATCGTGATGCAGACATTGTGAAGATGGACATTCTTCTTAACGGCGAAAAAGTGGATGCACTTTCTGCTTTGATCCATCGCAGCCGTGCACAGGACTTTGGAAGAAGACTTTGTGAGAAGTTGAAAGAACTATTGCCTCGTCAGCAGTTCATGATCGCTATCCAGGCTGCAGTAGGAGCAAAGGTTATTGCCAGGGAAACCATCAGTGCAATGCGTAAAGATGTAACTGCAAAATGTTATGGTGGTGATATCAGCCGTAAACGTAAACTATTAGAAAAGCAGAAAGAAGGTAAAAAGCGGATGAGGCAGATCGGTAGCGTGGAAGTTCCGCAAGAGGCATTCTTAGCAGTTCTTAAATTAGATAGTTAGTTTTTTTGAGACCAGCTGCAGATCAGTAATGATTCTTCCGTTGCGTCGCACTCTTCAGCTGATGGAATTTTGCTGAACAGTGTTCAGAACGTACAAGTGAGTGACACAACGAAGTTAAATCGAAGAACTGCTGCTCGTTAACCAAAACATACCGCTTTAATGAAGCAATATTTCACTGCACAATATTGGAAAGGTCAACGGTTATTACTGTTGACTTTTTTATTGGTGTATGTTATTGTTGCAGCCGTTCATATTTCTAATACTGGCGTTACAGTTGACGAACCTGATTACTACACCTATGCAGCACGATGGGCACACGGTAAAGTGGAACGTGATGATAAAATGTTTGACAGTAAATCTCCAATCGTTGCTGTGGCACTCATCCCTAGAATAATTAAGCAACTTCAGCAACCAGGTTATAAGGCTACTGATAATGGTATCCAGGATGTAAAGAATGGAAGGTATTTACTGGTGATCTATACTATCATTATTGCGTTGTATCTTTTTAAATGGATAAGAAAATTATTCGGTGCAAAAGCCTGGATATTCCCTGTTTTGTTTTTCCTGTTCGATCCAATGGTGATCAGCTTTTCTATGATCACCACATCAGACATGGCTACTGGAGCTTGTTTGATAGCCACCATGTATCACTTATATAGATTTTATAACGAAAAGCAGTGGAAGCAATTCTTTGCTTTTAGCGTTTGGTTGGGTGTGAGTTTCGTTTGCAAAGCATCTCTTTTGTTTTTACTGCCATGCCTGGTATTGCTTTACCTTTTTTTGTTACTAACGAGTAAGTTGAAATTCAGTCTTAAGAACCTGATCGTTTATGGTGGATTAAGCTTATTGATTTCTATTGCAGTGATCAATATCGCATATTTTGGAAAAGACACTTTGCATCCCCTGAATCAAATGAAATTCTCAAGTTTGGCATTTAAGAATCTTGCAGCTACTCAGGTTATCAACCAAATTCCAGTTCCTATTCCTTCTAATTTTATCGCTTCGCTTGATCTGCTTCAATACCATGCAGAAATTGGAGCCGGTACACCAGAAAGTTCTTACCCCGGAATTTTTATCAATGGGAAATTAAAACACAAAGGAGGGTTCTGGTATTATTACCTCTTTACAGGACTCTTTAAAATTCCTGTAGCGATCTTATTATTGATCGTCGCTGGTATTGCAACGCTACTTTTTAAATTCCGTATTGTTGCGCTTCGTTCCGAAAAATATGTTTGGTTCTTGTTCCCTGCGTTTTTCTTTTTTGTTATCCTTAGTTTTTTTAATCCATTGCAATTAGGTTTCAGGCATTTCCTGATGATCTATCCTTTATTCTTCATTGGCATCGCTGCATTATTGAAATACTGGCAATATCAGCTTAAGTATTCTTTGCAAATCTTATCACTGCTATTTATTTATTTGTTGACATCTGTTACAGTTTATTTTCCCGATCTTATTGCCTATACGAATGAGTTTGTTGTTGATAAGAAGGATGTGTTTCGAATGATCCGTGATGCCAGTATTGATTATGGGCAGAATAATGATGCTGTGGCTCAATACGTCTTAACACATCCTGAAGTTACGATACCATCAAAAACACCAAAGCCGGGAAAGTATATTGTTACAATGATGCAGTTGTTTGATGAAGGTCCTGCATCAGCAAAACCAAAATTCTTCTGGCTATTGAACTTTGAACCGGTAACACATTATAAGTACAGCAATTTTATTTTTAATATTTCGGAGAAAGATATTGCTCGATTAAAAGAGAAAAGTCCAGCCAGGTGACAAGACTTTTCTGATATATGTATTATTATATTAACCTCTGAAATTTTCTATATAAGCTTGCAAGTCATCCCTGCTCTTTTGTGTGTTAAATAGATCATTCATTTGAGCTGCAAAATTTGCAGGATCAGTAATTCCACGGTAAGCTGCCTTAGCTGCTTCAAGCCTGTTCTTTTCACCGTTGATCAACAAGATCATTTGTCTTGCCTGGTAACTTGTATAAAAATTATTTACTTCAGAAAAGAAGGCATTCACATCTTTAATGATGCTCTTATTCCTGAAATGATCTCTTGCTTCATTATAACGACTGCTGAAGTCCGAATCAGTCATCGCTATTTTGCCGCTATTATGTACCATCGCAATACTGTGTGCATTTGCACCAATATATGTTTTTAGGGTGTTCAACATCTCTTCAGGCTTTATCAACTCGTACACCTGATCATAGTTTTCCGGATCCACCACTTTACTATATGCTGCTTTCGCTAAATGCAATCTGCTGCTTTCATCGTATACAAGGCTGATCAATTGTTTTACCTGTGCAGCGGTAAAAAAACTTCCTTGCTTATCTAAAACATCTATGATCGTACTCAATCTTGCTCCTTCCTGCCATTGCTTTTCTATGTTATTAATAGTAGTGGCAAAACTTGCATCAGCTACCGGTGTTCTGAACGATTCACTATAACTATAAACAGTGGTGGTTCTGTCCTGGCTCATAATAAAAGAAGCCAGTGCATCTTTATTAGCCTGCAATGAAATTGAATTGGAAAGCGTAGCGTAGTTGATCTTATCGCTTACTCTTGGATAAGCAAGAGTAGCAACTGTCAAACGCTGTTCATCACCGTCAAAACTTTCCAGCAACATTTTTAATTGAGAAGTGTTGAAACGATTAGTAGAATCGTTCACTGCTGCAAGCGCAGCTTCATATCTTGAACTATTTCTTACGTGGTTTCTTACCTTCCTGAGCAGTGTAGTGAACTGCTCGTTGCTCATAGGTGTTACTACTGCGGAACCTGGGCTTATTTGTGTAGGTTCTGTTTGAGCAAAAACTGATAATACTGTTCCACAGCCGATCAGTAGGGCAAAAATCTTCTTCATAACATTTCCTTTCTAATGGTACTTAATTCTTCTTTCCGGGTTAATCTAACCCAAAGTCGTACCACGAATGATGTGAGAAGAAGTGTGGAATTGCATTTTATATTGAGAGGCAAACAACAGAACACTATTGAAGCTGCTGTTATAGTGCTCTATCAGGCTGAGCAGTTGTTGAGTAGTAGTTATCTAGAATTGTTACCATTCAACATGCTCACTCGGCTGCTGAGGTTTTTTTGTAAACTACAGATCCTCAGTTTGATATTCCTTGCAGCAGAAAAATCTTTTTTTCGTGTAATGGCTTCGAAGTATTGCTCTGTTTCCCGTTTAATTCTACCAGTTAACTGGTCAATTTCGTTTTGAAGTAAGTGCTGATCCATTGATTCGGTGTTTTATTCTTAACGTCTAAGTTCCTTCAAAATTGTGGAAGATCCTCCTCTTTGCTGTTAAATTGCATTCAACAATGGCCTAAAGCCCAATAGATAATAAGAAAGATGACAATAGTGCTTAAGCAGCCACCACCAAGCTTTTTAGCTCCGTAGCCGGCGATAATTGTTCTAAAGAATCTATTCATAAGAGTTAATGTGTGTCAGACCTTTGTGCAATCTTTCTGCCACAAACTGCTTTTATGCTTCTACTGCCACAAAATATTTTTATAACTGAAGTACAAACAATTCTCAGATTGACTTAAAGAAAGGGAATTAAAAGAGTGAGTTTAATTGATGTGACTTTCTATTACCCGTTTCACCGTTTCAACGAGCTCGATATGTTGACCACTGTATACCCTGGTAGGTGTTAATTGACCGCCCCTCTTTTTAAAACCGATGCAATCATCCTGGATCGTTTGAGTGATCTCGGCATCATTAAAATAAAACCAATGATAATGCGGTTCAAGGTTGGTGCTGCTGATAAGTTGTCCTGAAAGTTGTTTCCCCTTATACTCAAACGTTATCTTATCCATCAACTTCATAGGTGCAAGTTAGACTCATCACTTTCGCCTTACAAGCATACCAGATTAATTAAATATGAAGAGTAACTGAAAATTAGATTAATAGCGACAGTAGATCACTTTGCTATTTCACCATTCCAGCCCGAAAAGCCATGTTCCAGGTGTTTTACATACACAAAGCCATTTTCTTTCATAATGTGTAATGCTGTGGCAGATCGCTTACCACTTCTGCAATAAACCAGGTAGGTTTTGTTTTTGGGTAAAGCTTCGATCTGCTTTTTAAAAGACGACGATTGCAAAACATCAATATTTTTTGCAAAAGGTATGTGTCCATTGCTGTATTCTTCCACAGTTCTTACGTCAAGTATCACAACACCTGTGTCTTTGCTGATCCTTTTAAATTCTTCATTTGAAATTGATGCGCTATCTCTCACCTGGCATGCTGCACTCAACAAAATCATCTGTAGTAAGATCAATATTCCTGTAAACTTCTTCGTAATCATCGTTCAAAGTTCTGAAAGGAATACAAGAACTCCTATTTGTCATAAAAACTAACAACCGTTATCTTTGCCGCTCAATTAAAATGAATGACTAACAGAACTGTTTATATTGTTTCAGCTGTACGTACGCCAATGGGCAGCTTTGGAGGTAACCTTAAAGATGTTTCTGCTACGCAATTAGGAGCTACTGCTATTAAAGCTGCAGTTGAAAGAGCCGGAATAAGACCTGAACAAGTTAACGAAGTGCTGATGGGTAATGTGATCCAGGCAAATGTTGGACAAGCTCCTGCACGACAGGCTGCAAAATTTGCTGGTTTACCCGACAATGTTGTTGCTACCACCATCAATAAAGTGTGTGCAAGCGGGATGAAAGCAATTGCTCAGGGTGCTCAAAGCATTCTATTGGGCGACAGTGATATTGTTGTTGCCGGTGGAATGGAAAGCATGAGCAATGTCCCTTTTTATGTACCGAATCTGCGTTGGGGAAATAAATATGGCAATACGCAATTGATAGATGGTTTGGCAAAAGACGGTTTAACTGATGTATACGGAAATATGGCAATGGGTTGTTGTGCCGATGCATGTGCTTCAGATAATAACATCAGCCGTGAAGAACAAGATGCTTTTGCGATAGAAAGTTATAAAAGAAGTCAGTCAGCCTGGGAGAATGGAAAATTTAAAGATGAAGTAGTACCTGTTACCATTTCTTCAAAAAAAGGAGATGTAATAGTTGAGAAAGATGAAGAGCCGTGGAATGTGAAGTTTGATAAGATCGCAGGATTGAAAGCTGCTTTTACAAAAGAAGGAACAGTTACCGCAGCAAATGCATCTACTATGAACGATGGTGCTGCAGCAGTGGTGTTAATGAGTAAGGAAAAAGCAGATGAACTGGGTATAAAACCGCTGGCGATTATTCGTGGTTATGCTGATGCAGAACAAGCTCCCGATCAGTTTACAATGACTCCATCTTTAGCAGTGCCAAAAGCTGTTGAAAAAGCAGGGTTACAAATGAGCAATATTGATTTTGTTGAGCTGAATGAAGCTTTTTCAGTCGTCGGTATCGCCAATACGAGAAAGATGAATCTCGATCCTGCAAAAGTGAATGTAAATGGTGGAGCTGTTGCTCTAGGTCATCCTTTAGGAGCAAGTGGAGCAAGGATCATTGTTACATTGCTGAATGTATTAAAGCAAAACGGTGGCAAGATCGGTGCAGCCGGAATTTGCAATGGTGGTGGCGGAGCTAGTGCAATGGTGATAGAATTGGTGTAAATACTAATTATAAAATAGCATACAAGGCTGCTGACTAACTCGGCAGCTTTTTTGTTTGTAATGCTGTTAGGCTCTTACTTCTTACCTCGTACTTTACTCAGCCATACTACATACTTGAAATATCTTCTCCTGCTCCAGAAC
Organism: Chitinophagaceae bacterium; assembly: GCA_024508725.1. Classification (GTDB taxonomy): domain Bacteria; phylum Bacteroidota; class Bacteroidia; order Chitinophagales; family Chitinophagaceae; genus JAEZDC01. The sequence goes on from JANINS010000004.1 coordinate 349,843, forward strand.
TTCGCCATATCGGGCTGAAGATCTGATTTGGGAATTGCTTTCCAGTCAATGGGTTCACCATATTTTTTAGCTACCCGGTGTAACGTGTCAATTCCTACCATTGTAAAAGCATCCATACATCCATACCGTTCAATTATCTTCTTTTTTCGGGAATGCGAAATATCCAGTTGCATGATCAATTGCTGCATCTTTCCCACTTCAGTCCTAAATATCTCTCTCAGGTGTGCTACATCTCTCACTTTTTTTACCATAGTGAAAATACCTTCATGGGTATCCTTGTAAGTGTCATAAATATCGTTGGTCATTTGACCCATCATACCATGTTGATAAATGATCTGCCGTTCAACATCCGTCCAGTTTTCATCGATCAGTTCTGCAACAGTCAAACAATAATTACCGTTTTTTTCTCTTGCGATTATTATCGTTTCTTCCAACGAAAGATCTTCCTGGTGCTGACGAATAGAATCTGCCTGTCCATGAAACGCTTTTCTTAATTGATTCCAGTATGCAGGTTTTACCTGCAGCTTCTTCAGCTCTTCATTCATGGCAACGATCAGCTTTGCTTTGCTCGAAAGTGAATGATAAGTGATCTTACTATCCAGCAAATCCAAAAGTTGTTGTTCCGTCCAGCCATCTTCGTCTATAAGGTCATCACAAAGTGTAGCCATAGAACTCATCAGCGTAATGCGTTGACGTTCGATCTCGGATAAACTTCGACCTTTCAACAACACATAATTTTCAGCCAGTGCACAAACGGTAAGCAAAGGATAATAGCGAAAGGTTTTACGTTTTTCAGCAGCATTCAACTGGTATTGCAGTACATCGCAAAAAGAATTTACCATCGGCTCCAGGTAGCTTTTTACAAACCGCAACTGGCGGTAGAGGTGACTGTAATAATCTGCCGCATAGTAAAAAAGGCCGAGGTACGTCATACAACGCCAAATATAATACGGATTTTTTTGGAGGTGAGCTTAAGTGCTATGATTGAACGTCCGTTGCGTCGCACACTTCAACTGCAGGAAATTTTATGAACTTACAAGCCTGAACCATGAGAGATCTGTAGAAATATTAAATATTTGTACCCTCATGCAACGCTCAACTAAATAACTGAGTCAACCAACCAAACCAAAGCCCCTGGATACGCAGCAACTCATACAAAATTGCCTGAAGTACGATCCGTCGGCTCAAAAACACCTGTACGAAACCTATGCTCGTCAGATGTTGGGCGTTTGTTATCGTTATACCAAAAGCATGGAAGATGCAGAAGATGTGTTGCAGGAAGGCTTTGTTCGTGTGTTCAAAAATCTCCAATCGTTTAAAGGAGAAGGAGAACTGGGAGCCTGGATCAGGAGGATCATGGTGAACACAGCCTTAAGTTTTCTAAAAAAACACGAGGTGTACAGGAACGAACTCGCAATAAAAGAAGAATTCCTGCATCCCATCAGCGATAGCAATCCCGAGATCAACCTCAATAGCAAAGATCTGTTGCAACTGGTTCGCCAGTTACCGGCAGGCTACCAGGCAATTTTTAACCTGTATGCAGTAGAAGGGTATAGCCATGTAGAGATCGGGAAAATGTTGGGCATCAGCGAAGGCACCAGTCGTTCGCAATATATGCGGGCAAGAAATTTACTCATCAGCTGGCTCGAAAAATTTTCGGGTGAAAAGAAAAAGGTGAAATATGTCTGAGCAATTCGAACATAAGGTACATGATCTGTTAGGTGATATTGAATTTGAGCCGGGCAGTGATGTGTGGAAAAGAGTACAGCAGCAGATCCGGCCGGAAAAGAAAAGAAGACGTTTCATTTTCTGGTGGTTATTGCCTGTTGTATTGGCTGGTGGTGCATTGACATATTATTTTACTACAGAAAATAATAAACAACAGTCTATTGCTAAAAATACTACGTCAAAAACGATCAGCGATAAAATTGAAACAATTCCATTACAATCATCTTCATCTGAAGTAAAAGAGAAAACAATAGCAACCCAAACATTCAATAACGATGCAAGGAAAAAGCAGAAAACAATATTGACCTCAACTCCTGTCTATATTTCTGCAAAAAATAATCAACTTAAACAACAACAAAAGCATTCAGCTAATAAAAGCAGGTCATCATTTAATCCCCCATCAGTAAATGCAAATACATCTATTCCTGATAATGATCGAACAAGCCAAACTGCTGCAGTAACAAAAACGATCAAGGATAGTGAAACAGCATCTATCGCTAAACAAACAATCGATCAAAATAAAGAAGAAAGCAAGCAACCGAACGATAATACAAACGATACTGCTGTGGTAAAGAAGCAGGAAAAAAAGAAGTCAAAAAAATGGCGGTTTGGTATAACCGCTGATGCCGGAGTGTCAAATGTTGTTGCAGTTCAAAATAACAATTACGCACCTGTTTTTAATAGTGGAGCCAGTGGTTCTCCATTAACATCCGGATCGTTTGGACCATTAAAGCAAAGACAGCAAACATTTGCAGGAGCTCAAATGGGAATTGGTGTTATCGTTCACAGAACGATCAATAAACATATCGATCTTTCAGCAGCAGTATCTTACAGGTATCAGTCCTTTGCTGTAAAAGATATCATTTATAAAGACTCTGCGAATCTCCAAGTAGTGAATTATAGCAGTACAGCAGATCATTCCTTACACAACCTGCAATTTTCTTTAGGTACAAACTGGTATTTATTAAGCAGAAAGAAAGCTAGGTTTGGAATTACCACTGCAATAGATAACATGTACCTGTTATCGGCACATGAAAATATTTCCACTGTCAATGCAGGTAATGCCAGCTTCCAGAAAAATAACCTGAGCAACAACAAATGGCAACCATACCTGCGTATTGGCTTAACCGGAAGTTTTACAACTAATCAACATCAGTTGATACAACTATCTCCCTATTTTGGATATGGCCTTCGTTCTTTCAGCAATACCAATAATACCAGTCAACATGTATGGCAATTGGGAGTGAAAGCAAACTGGTACTTTAAATAAATAAATAATGATGCAACGGTATAGTTGATCATTAAGTCAGTCTTTCAAATTTCATGTTATGAGAAAAAGGATATTCGCCATTCTGGCGATCACTGCAACCGTTTTTGCAATCAACGGTTGTTTCAAAGATGTTACGCTTGAGAAATACAGTTTTTATCGCCCCGTATATAAAACCAAAGCAGAAGTAAGGGCTGGCATTAAAAGCAGTGCTGCGCAGCAAATACAAAACCCCGGAAAGATATTCATAAGAGGAAATTATATTTTTTTAAATGAGGTGAGCAGAGGCATTCACATCATCGATCAAAGCAATCCGGCTGCTCCTAAGAATATTGCTTTCATTGCGATCCCCGGAAATGTTGATCTTTCCGTTAATGGAAATTACCTGTATGCTGATCAATATACAGATCTCGTAACACTAGATATCACTGATCCATTGAATGTGGTTGCAGTAAATTTTGATCAAAAAGTATTTCCGCAACAATATGCTGTTCCTGATTCAAACCTTGTTATTGTAGATTGGTTAAAGGTGGATACGATGGTAAAAAATAGAGATGTGCTGAACACAATGCCTTTTATATTTTTTTCCGGTGGTCCATTAACGAATGCTGCATCACCTGGAGGTGTAAGCCAGGGTAAAGCCGGATCGATGGCAAGATTTGGATTGATGAACAACAGGCTGTATACTGTGTCAACCTCAGAATTGAAAGTATTTAATGTTTCGAATCCTGCAGATCCACAATACACTAAATCGGTTTGGCCGGGAGCTGGTAATATTGAAACGATCTATCCATTTAGAACAGAATTGTTTCTCGGTTCAACTGCAGGCATGCATATTTTCTCTGTTGCTAATCCCGATAGTCCAATAAAGACCGGAATGTTTGCTCATGCCAATGCTTGTGACCCAGTGATCACTGATGGTAATTATGCTTATGTAACGCTGCGATCAGGAAATGCCTGTGCATCGGTTAGCAACCAGATGGATGTAGTGAATGTTGCCAATATCAATGCACCATCATTGATTAAAACGTATCCTTTTACTAATCCCCACGGATTGGATAAAGATGGTGATCGTATTTTTCTTTGCGATGGAACTGCAGGATTGAAAGTTTTGGATGTGCAGGATGTAAGTAATGTACGAACTGTACAAACCATCGGCAATATGGAAACTTATGATGTAATAGCAATGAATGGAATTGCCATCACTGTTGCAAAAGACGGGCTGTATTTCATCAGCTATGCAAATCCATCCGATGTGAAAGTGATCAGTAAAATTTCAACTGCTGTGAAATGAAAATATTGATAACATTTGTTCTACTAATTTCTTTCGGCTCGATACAAGCTCAATGGAAATACCAGGGAATGGTTGAAGGTGGCTTGATCAATGGAAACTGGGAAACCAATGCCTATGTACAAACCACCCATGGTGTTCAGTACAAACAATGGTCGGCAGGATTAGGAACTGGTATTGATTATTATCGATACAGATCAGTACCCGTATTTATTGAAGTGCAGCGTAGTTTTGGTAAGAAAACAGTTCGTCCTTTTATCGTTGCCGCAGCGGGAATCAATGCTACATGGCCAACCGAAGAACAAAAACAACAATGGAATGGCTGGATGCAAACTACACAGGCCGAATTCAGTAATGGATTTTATTCGAGGATCGGTGGTGGAATATTATTGAATGCAAATGCAAAAGTGAAACTGTCTTTAAAAATTGCTTACAGTTATAAAACACTTTCCAGAAAGTACACTGAATGGAATTGGGACCCATGGCCTCAACCTGTTAATACTATTCAGAAAACAATGGAATATCGTTTAAACCGTTTGAATATTGGACTGGGAGTAAGTTTCTAATCCATTCATCAGTCAAATTAGTATGTTAGAAAGAGCTTACCTCGTAGTAGGCTCTTTTTCTTTTCAGCATTTCATTAAAGAGCAGTGGGTGATCTTTTCTTCCTTTCACCGGGAAATTATCCAGCCAGCTTTTCTTGTCAGACACATTCCAGAATGTTACACCAGTAATATGTTTTCGATACTTACGAAATAGCTCAAAGCACATCTTGTATTGGAAAGCCTGCCTGTTTTGTTTTTCTTTTGAGAATAGTGTGTCCGGTGCTTTCTTTTCATCAACGATCCGTGGATAGATCGACATATCTAATTCAGTGATCTGAAGCGGTAGCCCCAGGTTGCTGAAATCTTTCAACGTTGCTTCCAGTTCTTTTTCTGTAAGATCGTAGATACTCCAATGAGCCTGTAGTCCTATTGCATGTACCGGGATATTGGCAGATCTTAATTTCCTGATCAGTTGAATGATCTTGGCTCTTTTTATTGGATCAGTTTCATTGTAATCATTGTAAAAAAGTGTCGCATCGGGATCTGCAGCATGAGCGTATTCAAATGCTTTGAAGATAAAATCTTCACCACATAATTTGTACAATGGTGAGGGCCTGTAGAATTCATTTTTATCATCCGAGATCACTTCATTCACCACATCCCAGGCATAAATACTGCCTTTGTACCGTTGCATAACATGGGTGATGTGTTCTTTTAATCTTTGCAACACCTGTTCCTTTGTTGCGTCTTTACCGGTAGAATCTTTCAGTAACCATTCAGGTAGTTCCTGGTGCCATACCAATACATGACCTCGAACTTTAAGTCCGTTTCGCTTAGCAAATGCAACAATCGAGTCTGCATCTTTCCAGTAATATTCATGTTCTTTTGGATGAATGGGTTTCATCTTCATTGCATTCACAGGTGTAATGCTGTTAAACTCTTTCAGAATAAGTGTTGCTTCTTCTGATCTCAGCTCTGCCGGAGAAACAGAAACACCAATCGGGAAAAATGCATTGTAATGGTCTTTCAGTCCTTTTGTAGGATCATCCTTTGCATTATCGTTGGCTGTTGTGCAGGAAAAGCTTACCGCAACAAGAAACATCAGATATTTCATCAATGGTTGGATAACAAGAATCCTGCTAAACTGAAGTTTCCAACCAATCAAAAATCGAAAGATAACCTTCGTCATATTTCGCCTATACATGAATCTGTAAAATTGCCACAAATACCAGCTCATGAGCAGGATATTATACAAACAACAGTTCTCAGATGATGTTTTTCTTATGCGTTTGCATGCACCATTGATTGCAGAAGAGCGAAAAGCAGGACAGTTCATCATTCTTCAAACAGATGATGATTACGGCGAAAGAATTCCACTAACAATTGCTGATGCTGATACCAATGAAGGTTCGATCACTATCATTTTTCAGGTAGTAGGTAAGACAACGAAACAACTTTCATTCATGAATGCAGGAGATGAATTGCCTGCTTTGGTAGGTCCGTTAGGAACACCAACACATATTGAACAATTCGGACGAGTTGTTTGTGTAGGAGGTGGAATTGGTGTTGCTCCATTGCATCCGATCGCTCAGGCATTAAAAGCTGCAGGTAATCATGTAAGTATTATTATCGGGGCAAGAAATAAAGATCTCCTTATTCTTGAAAACGAAATGAAATCTATCGCTGATGAACTGATCATTTGTACAGATAATGGTTCTTATGGCAGAAAAGACCTTGTTACAGCACCACTTAAAGAATTGTGTGAGCAGCATCCAAAACCTGATATGGTGATCGCAATTGGTCCGCCGGTGATGATGAAGTTCTGCAGTGAAACTACCAGGCCTTATCATGTGTTCACCCAGGTTTCGTTGAATACGATAATGGTAGACGGCACTGGAATGTGTGGTGGATGCAGGGTGAATGTTGGTAAGGAGGTAAAGTTCGTTTGTGTGGATGGACCAGAGTTCGATGGCCATCTTGTTGACTTTGATAATATGATCAATCGTTTGAATGCTTATAAAGACATTGAACGGCATCATTACAAATGTTTCGTAAAGAACGCATTTAAAGATGAGGAGGTAGTATTATGAGCTACATACCAGAAGAGCAGCTGATCACTCAAGCAAAGTGTTTGTTTGAAGAATATCTGCCGAAAGTTGAGACACTGAAAGTAAAAGAAAGGCAAAAGATTCCGTGCCAGGAAATGCCAACGCAGGATCCGTTAGTTCGTTCGCAAAACATGGAAGAAGTAGCATTGGGCTACAGTTTTGAACAGGCAAGAGTAGAAGCCATGCGTTGTTTGCAGTGTGTAAAGAAGAATTGTATCGAAGGTTGCCCGGTTAAGATAGATATTCCACGGTTCATTGATCATATTGCCAAAGGTGAATTTGAACAGGCGATTGCTGTTGTGAAAGAAACAACATTATTGCCCGCTGTTTGCGGAAGAGTTTGTCCGCAGGAGAAACAATGTCAGCTCTATTGCACATTGGGCAAGTCGTTCAAAAATGTTGAGAAGTCAGTTGCGATTGGAAGGTTGGAAAGATTCGTTGCCGATTGGGAAAGGGAGAATGGAAAAGTGATCGTGCCATTTGTTAAGCCATCAACAGGAAAGAGAGTTGCCGTAGTTGGCAGTGGTCCGGCAGGATTAGTGGTTGCAGCAGATTGCAGAAGAGAAGGACATCATGTTACTTTGTTTGAAGCGTTTCATAAGTTGGGAGGTGTGCTGCGTTATGGAATTCCGGAATTCCGTTTGCCGAATGATATCATCGATAAAGAGATCGAAACATTGCATTCAATGGGAGTGGAGATCAAAACGAATTTTGTTGTAGGCAGAACGAGAAAGCTCACTGACCTGATAGAGAAAGATGGTTATGATGCGGTGTTTGTTGGAACAGGTGCAGGCTTGCCAATATTTATGGGAATAGAAGGTGAAAACCTGGTTGGCGTTTTCTCAGCGAATGAATATTTAACCAGGGCGAACCTGATGAAAGCTTTTGATAAGAAGGCAGACACCCCGATCTATCCTTCAAAAAATGTGATGGTTCTTGGTGGTGGAAATGTTGCGATGGATGCTTCACGAATGGCGAAACGTTTGGGTGCTGAAAATGTGTATGTGGTATATCGCAGAACAGAAAATGAAATGCCAGCACGGAGAGAAGAAGTTTTACATGCAAAAGAAGAAGGTGTAGTATTTTGTTACCTTCAGAATGCAAATCGGATTATAGGTGATGATAAAGGAAGAGTGCGATCTGTTGAATGTGTAAGATATGAGTTGGGAGAACCAGATGCTTCAGGAAGAAGAGCACCGATTTTGATCAACGGCAGTGAGTTTGAGATGGAGATTGATACGGTGATCGTTGCTGTAGGTAATGGAAGTAATCCGCTCATCAGTCAAACAACTCCACAACTTGCCGTAAATAAGAGAGGGAATATCGTAGTTGATGAAACACAAAAAACTTCGATGGACAAAATATTTGCCGGTGGCGATATTGTATTGGGTGCTGCAACAGTTATCCTGGCAATGGGTGAGGGAAGAAGAAGTGCAGCTTCCATCAACAAAATGTTGGCAGAAGCTGCTGATTAGTTTACAACTTTACAAAACGGCTAATTGATTTGCCATTCTGAGTATTCAGTATGATATAATATGTTCCACTACTCAGGTTTGCAATATCAAGTGTTTTCAATTGTTCTCCCACCTGAAGTTGCAATGAAAATTGTTTTACGGATCTTCCGTAACCGTCAACGATCTGCAGTTCAGCCATTGTGTTTTCTTCTGATCGGATTGAGATAGCAGCAACATCTTTTACCGGGTTAGGCAGCACCACGATCTTGTTCTCATTCCCTGCAATTCTTACTGCTACGATATTTGAATAAGTGAATTTTCCATCGATATCGATTTGCTTTAGCCTGTAATAATTCAATCCTGCAAACGGTTTTTTATCGGTAGTAGAATAATTATTTTCTGTAATAAGATTACGTCCTCCAACAGAATCAATGACGATGAATTGGACCCCATTCGCAGAACGTTCAACAACGAATTGTTTGTTATTGACCTCATTCACAGTTTTCCAATTGAGCTTTACCATTCTTTCAGGAGTTGCGTTACCTGTGAAAGAAAGTAATGTAACCGGTGTTACCGTTCCGGATTTAGTGTACCAGATAGGAGAGGTGATCACATAACCACCACCAATGGTGATCTCAGCAAAATAATAACCTGTACCATCCGGCATATTGTAATCAGTATAGTTGAAACTGTTTCCATTGGTTGAGTCAAGTGCTACTGCTTCTACCAAACTTCCCGGAACACCATACAGCAAACGGATCTTTGGGGTTGCCGATGGATTTGTTGGATCTGTAACATGAATGCTGATAGCTGGTGCAGTTGTTCCGCTGATGATGCTTCCCATCATCTGGTTGTTCAAAGTAAAGTTCACTCTTGTATCACAATCATGCGTAGCATAAAAACGCCTGTTCTTGATGGATTGAAGAAAATCAGATTTGTTTAGTGTTGGAGAGATAACCGCAAGTCGTGAATAATTCACCCTGCCAAAAGTGGTGTAGTGATTATCATGATCAATGTTGGGTCCTATATGATATCCTTTTGATAAAAGTCTTTTATAATACCAATATGTACTAAGTCTTGATGCAGGATCGGAATACGATGTGTTGGTAGAAAAAGCCGGACCACTTTCAATAGCTGAACCTGCAATAGCGCTATCAGCTGTATTGCTGAATGATGTGTTGGCAATGTTGTTATAATCTGAATTGTCAGGATGAGCCAGCATTGCAAAAGCGGTAGAAGGCCAGTCATTGATCGTTTTAAATAAACCTGTAGTTCCGGTTGTTGAAGGCTTGCCGATGTAATCACTCTTCTGGACAAAGATATTATAATTGCCAGCTTCCCATCCCAATAATTGATCAATTCCATACACCAATACGTGACCACCATTACTGATCACACCCCATTCCATTCCATACAATGCAAGAAAGTTTGAAGTGGTAGCTGCATTTGCCTGGCTAAGTGCCGGAGCCCATTTGCTTAGACTCATTCCTGCATCTGAGTGGTTATGTTCAGATATTCCAAGGAAGTCCATGCATTCAGAATTCTTGGCATAAGCGTATGCATCAGCTGGAGTAAGTGAAGTGTTATTCACCTGTCCATCAGAATAAGCTGAGTGAGAATGCAGATTTCCGAAATAATAGCCGTAAGAAGCCGATGCTGTTGTGGTAACACTTCCCAGCAAAGGCGAAGTTGTTAAGTACATCGGCCCACCTGTACACTGATCTTTTTTAGAAAAGATATAGAAGTAATAAGTAGAAGATGCAGAAAGGTTTGGCAGTACAAAAGACAAAGCTGATGAATTGCTTAGCACAATTCCATTTCCTATTGTTGAACCTGGAGTATAAGCAACTCCGTTTTGTGGTGTAGTGTTTAAGGTAGATGAAGTGCTGTAGATCACAACATATCCATCAACATTGTTTGCAGGAGTAAAATATCCATTAACAGCATTATTGGATGCAGATAACTGGAGGTTGGTAGGCTGTGTTACAGGTGTTGTACATGGAGGTATTGAAATGGTTGTTGCATTTGCCTGTAACGGAGATACTGTGTTATAGACAGGTCCACTTGTACAATAATCTTCGTTTACCGCAAATACAAAGAAATAATATTGTGTTCCTGATGTAAGTGCATTAGCGGTAAAAGTTGTCAATGGTGTTTTTGTTACTACTACACCTCCACCTAAATTACTACTGGCGTAATACTGAGTACCGTTTACAGGTGAAGCAGAGAGTGTTGGACTCGTACTCCTCACAATTAAATAATGGTCTGCATTACCTGAAGTAGATGCAGTAAAGGTTCCCTTAATACTATTGGAAGTGATGTTACTTAATACTAGGTTAATTGGCTGTGCTGCAGGTGCAGAACAAGGAGCACTTCCTGAAAGTGTCGTTGCACTTCCTGTTAATGGAGAAGTCGTATTGTATAAAGGTCCACCGGAACACAGGTAGTTTACTGCAAAAATGAAATAATAATAATTTGTCGACGGACTTAATGATGTTGCATTGAACGATGTACTTGTGCCGTAAGATATTACTGTTCCATCTCCAACACTGGCACCTTCAGCATAATTCACTCCATTTACTGGTAAGGAACTCAAGCCGGGATTGATGCTTCTTATCACTAAATAACCGTTAGATGCAGGAGAAGCTGCAGTAAAGTTTCCTGTGGTTGTGCTATAACCTGCCGATAAATTTAAATTAGTTGGTTGTGCTGTTGGTGCAGTACATGCATTAGCGGGAACCGCTGTTACTTTTACATTATCTAATTGCAGTTTTGGTCTGGATCCTGATGATCCACCAACGCCGTTATGATAATAGAATCTTATCCTTGCATTGGCATTGTTATTCAAAGAAGCTGGTAATTGTATAAAGCTGATCTGTCCAGAGGTAGGAGCATTATTTGTGAAGTTCAAAACTGCAGCTGCACTTAGCTCAGTAAATGAAATCCCATCTGTTGAAGTATATACTCGTAACGAGCCTTTTCTATCTCCGGTTGAATTATTTAAAGAAGCCCAATCAAAACTCAATGTGCCTGCATTCAGTCCCGAAAAGTTGATGAAGAAATCGAAAGCCACTGCCGAACTGTTATCTGCTGTTCCTGTTGAGATCAAACCAATACTCTGGCTTTGTTTGTAAATACCGGAACTGCTTCCAGGTCCGGAAGTTGTTTGGAAAAAAGTTGTTGAGTGAGTCATTCTCGTTCCATTCGGGATAGTACCTGTACCTGTTGGCTCGTAACCTTTCCAGGCAGTGGCACCAATCCCTGCAATCAATGTTCCATCTCCTGGCGAGGTTGAAGTATTGAATGTCCAATTGGCAATATCAGCAAAGTTTTCTGTGTAGGTATAATTCGGCTGTGCCGACATGTTCACAGGAGTTTGCGCTTTTACCAGCAGTTGCAGGCAAAGCAACATCATAAGGCAGGAAATCTGTTTCATTAGTCAGTTGAGTAATACCAAAGATGCCTAAAAACTTCTTGATTTATTATTAAAAACTATTTAGGTGATAATAATCAGTATGTCAGCCAATCGTCAAAGTTCCATATCATGCCATAAACTGATTCACATCATATTCTGAGCTGCATCCCCAAAATATTTTTGCAACGTGATACCGATTAAACTTTTGCAGAAATACAATGTAGCGGTTCCTCGTTATACCAGCTATCCAACAGTTCCTTACTGGAATGAGAATATTGAGGTGAACGACTGGAAAGCTGTGGTAATTCGCCAGGCTGCCATCGCCAACAATACAGATGGCATCAGTTTATATATACATCTTCCTTTTTGTGAATCGCTTTGTACCTATTGTGGCTGCAATAAAAAGATCACTACCAATCATAGCGTTGAAGAAGAGTACATGCAAGCCATCTTTAAAGAATGGAACCTGTATCGTGAGTTGATGGATGATCGTCCTGTAATTCGTGAACTGCATTTGGGTGGTGGCACACCTACTTTCTTTTCTTCCGGGAATCTGCATCGGCTGATGAATGAGATTTTGTGTAATACGATCATTCATCCACAACATGAGTTTAGTTTTGAAGGTCATCCCAATAATACCACTAAAGAACATCTTCAAACTTTATATGATCTTGGATTTAGGAGAGTGAGTTACGGTGTGCAGGATCATAACCTGAAAGTCCAAAGAGTGATCAATCGTGTTCAGCCTTTCGAAAATGTAAAACGAGCAGTTGATGATGCAAGAGCAATAGGATATACCTCCATCAATTTTGACCTCATCTACGGCTTGCCTTTACAAACAAAAGAGAGCATTATTGAAACAATAGAACAAAGTATCTCGCTGCAACCAGATAGAATTGCTTTCTATAGCTATGCACATGTTCCCTGGACGAGTAAAGCCCAACGTTTGTTTAATGAGCAGGATCTTCCATCTCCTGAATTGAAAATGGAACTTTATAGAACAGGTAAACAATTGTTCATTGAAAACGGGTATTGCGACATTGGAATGGATCACTTTGCTTTGCCGGGAGATGATTTGTACAAGGCCTGGAAAGAAGGCTGGCTCCACAGGAATTTTATGGGTTACACCACACAGCGAACCAGCATGTTGATCGGTTTGGGTGTTTCAAGTATCAGTGATGCCGGAATAGCGTTTGCACAGAACCATAAAACATTGGGAGAATATTACCAGAGCATCGATCGCAATGAGCTTGCAGTTACCAAAGGATATTTTCTGAGTGAAGAGGATGTTGCATTCAGGAAATACATACTCAACATCAGTTGCCATGCAGGAACAGCTTTCAATGTAAAAGATTCCAGCCTGTTGAAAGATTATTCTTTTGATGCACTTAAGGAACTGGAGAAAGATCACCTCATCACTTTTAATGATAAGCAGGTAAATGTTACAGAATTAGGAAGACATTTCATCCGCAACATCTGCAAAGCCTTCGATCTGCACTTACTAAGAAGTGAGAGAAACAAAGAAAGCAGGCAATTCAGTAAAGCAGTTTAATTTTTCTGCCGGATCACTTTATAAATTCTGATAGCACTCATTAATACAATAATGAAAGCGATCAAACCTACTAATCCCCAGACCCAACTCATGCTGTCTTTAACTGTTGCCAATATTACAATAGCAATCAGGAAGATGGTTGCTACCTCGTTCCACACTCTTAGTTTTTGAGAAGAATACTTAAACACACCATTCATCTGTTGTAAAAAAAGCTGGTGCAAGCTGATATGATAAGCGTATAATCCAAGGACAAAAAGCAATTTTACAAACAACCAGTCAGGTAATCCTTTAAAACCAGTGTAGAGATACCACATCCAGGGTCCAAAGATCAACGTAAGAATAGCAGAAGGCCAGGTGATGCCATACCACAAACGTTTCATCATGATCCTGAACTGATCCTGCAACACCGTCTTTGCCGCCGCATCCTTTTCGTTGGCTTCTGTATTATAGATAAACAATCTTGGAATGTAAAACATACCTGCAAACCAGGTAACAATGAAAATTATGTGCAGTGCCTTAACGTATTGGTACTCCATTTCGCAAAAATAAATCAATGAGTGTAGCCGGCAGCAGATTATAATGGCATCTTCTCTTGCGTCGCACTCTTGTACTTACTGAACTTTATTCAACAAACAAGTGATCAACTGTACACAGCATTTGCTTTCGCTTCATCAAAAGTTTGTTGCAATAACATGCTTTCATCTCCATTCATATAATCCTTCAGCCATTTTGTAACGGCTTCGATCCATTTGGGATGTGTATTTAAGCAAGGAATCATGGTAAAACTTTCACCACCTGCTTCCATAAAAATGTGCTTTCCTTCTTCTGCTATCTCTTCAAGCGTTTCCAAACAATCACTCACAAAAGCCGGACAAGCAACGAGCAATTTTTTTACGCCTTCTTTGGGCAATTCAGCCAAACGTTTAGCAGTATATGGCTTTAACCATGGATCTCTACCCAATCTCGATTGAAATGTTTGTTCCGCTTTTTCTCTTGGAATAGCCAGTTTATTCACCACCAACTCTGTAGTAATTACACATTGATGGCGATAACAGAATTCATGAGCAGGAGAAGGAGTATAGCAACAAGTCTCAGATCGTAAACAATGACAACCGGTAATATCGCCTTTCAAAATATGTCGTTCAGGCACTCCATGATAACTGAATAAGATCTTATCAAAATCCTTTTCCAAATATGGCTGTATCGATTCTGCAAGAGCATCGATATATACGGCTTCTTTGTAATATGGTTTGATCACTACCAAGGTAGAACCATAACCATGTTCCTTATGAACATCCTTTACCTGTTGTACTGCAGTTTCATAACTGCTCATTGCATAATGTGGATATAAGGGAAACAGGATCACTTCTTCCAATCCTGCTATTTGCTGGTGTAGTTTTCGTAGAACATTTTCGGTTGATGGATTGCCATAACGCATATTGATCTCAACAATCTCTTCAAAGTTCTTTTGAACAGCTTTCTGAAGATCTTTCGTAAGGTGGATCAACGGTGATCCATCTTTTGTCCAGATACTTTTATATGCTTCAGCAGATTTTGGAGCCCTGAACGGAACAATAATGCCTCTTACGATCAAGGTTCTTTTCCAAAACGGCATATCGATCACCCGTTCATCCATCAGGAATTCTGTTAAATACCTTTTAACATCTTTTACCTGGGTAGAATCAGGTGATCCCAGGTTCATTAGAAGAATCGCTCTTTTAGTTGACGTCATATTATTAATGGGTGGCAAAACTATAGGGAGATGAATATCTTATATCAAACATGACACACAAATGACATGTAACCTGACTTAAATCATACGAACCGCTTGCCTGTAATTTACTTTTGCAGCGTTCAATACCAGAACACCAGGCGAAATGGATTTTACTCATTTTTTTATAGCAGGGATCAATTACAAAAAATCGGAGGCTTCTATTCGTGGGCTTTTCGCCATCAATTCCGATCAATACAGCAATATATTACAAAAAGCAGGGCAAATTGGTTTAAAAGAGTTGTTTATTCTTTCTACCTGCAACAGAACTGAGATTTATGGTTTTGCTTATTCAGCTGATCAATTGATCGAATTGCTTTGTTCTGAAACAGCAGGTGATGCAGCAACTTTCAAATCATCAGCCTACATCAAAGCAGGAAAAGAGGCGGTAAGGCATGCATTTACTGTAGGTGCCGGACTGGATTCGCAGATTTTAGGTGATTACGAGATCGTTGGTCAGCTAAAAACTGCTGTAAAGTTTGCGAAAGAGCAGGGTTTTGTAGGAGCTTTTACTGAAAGACTAATCAATTCTGTTCTCCAGGCATCAAAGCAAATTAAGAATCATACAGAATTGAGCGGCGGAACCGTTTCTGTTTCATTTGCAGCTGTACAATACATCAGGAATAATGTAGCCAACGTCCGCAATAAAAACATTTTGTTGCTGGGAGTGGGTAAGATCGGAAGGAATACCTGTAAAAACCTGGTTGATTATCTCAACACTAATAATATCACGCTGATCAATCGTTCACCAGAGAAAGCTGCATTATTAGCAGGAGAGCTTGGTTTACGATCGGCTTCAATCGATGATATTGATAAAGAGATCGTACAAGCTGATATTATTCTTGCTGCAACAAATGCTACTGAACCGATCATTTTAAAATCGCATCTTGAAGATGGTAATAATAAATTGATCATTGATCTTTCTATTCCATACAATGTTGAAGCATCTGCTACCAGATTACCGAACGTACGTTTGGTGAATGTGGATGAACTTTCAAGATTGAAAGATGAAACTTTAAAAAGGAGAGAAGCTGAAGTTCCTAAAGCAAAAGCAATCATTGCTGAACTCATGGCCGAGTTTGGTGAGTGGTGCGAAATGCGAAAGCATGCGCCAATGCTCAAAGACCTGAAGCTGAAATTAAAGCAATTGCATTCCAATCCTATTTATACAAAAAGCTCCATCACTTGTCCTAAGACCCTGGATGTAAAGATCCAGAAGGTGATCAATGAAACGGCTGGTAAAGTTCGGGTTGAAAACCAAAAAGGTTGTCAGTACATTGCGGCTCTTAATGACTTCATAAGTGCACAGGCAAGTTAATGGCTCAAAAAATTATCAAAATCGGAACAAGGGATAGCCAGTTGGCTGTCTGGCAGGCAACATTGGTGCAGGATCTTTTGAAAGAGAAGGGTGTTGCTGCCGAGTTGGTGTATATCAAAAGCGAAGGTGATCTTGATACTACTACTCCATTATATGAACTTGGTGTACAGGGAGTGTTTACAAAAGCTTTGGATGCAGCTTTACTAAGTGGCAGAATAGATATAGCGGTTCATTCTATGAAAGATGTGCCTACCCAACTGGCAAAGGGAATTATCCAGGCTGCTGTATTGAAGAGAGCTTCTTATAAAGACATTATTGTTTATAAGGGTGATTCCAATTTTTTAAGTGATGAGAATTCATCCGCAACAGTAGCAACAAGTAGCGTTAGAAGGATAGCTCAATGGCTGAATCGTTATCCAAATCATTCTATAGATAACTTAAGGGGAAACGTAAATACAAGATTAAGAAAACTGGACGAAAGCAATTGGAATGGAGCCATCTTCGCTGCTGCAGGTTTGGAAAGAATTGGTCTTCGTCCGGAGAATTCAATTGAATTAGACTGGATGTTGCCAGCTCCTGCTCAGGGAGCAATTATGGTGGTTTGCAGAAAAGATGATACCGAATCATTCATTGCATTGCAAAGTTTTAATGATACCAACACCATGTTGTGTACAAAGATCGAAAGAGATTTTCTGAGAACTTTAATGGGTGGATGTTCAACACCCATCAGCGCTTTGGCAGAAGTGAAAGAAGGTACCATTTACTTTAAGGGAAATATTATCAGCACTGATGGAAAACTAAAGGCGGAAACTTCTTTTACAAGTTCTATAAAAGATGCAGCAGATCTGGGTGTAAAGGCTGCACAGGATATTTTGGCAAGAGGTGGACAGGAGATCGTTGATCAGATAAGGCAAAAAGGGCTTACAAAATGAGTACGCTTAATGTACTTAGCACGAAAAGATTGAAGACTACTTTAACTGAGCAGTTGAAAGAAGCCGGTATCAGCTTAACAGAAAAAGATTTTATTCGGATCGATCCTGCTGCAAATGATGAAGCAATTAAACAATTCGTTGATTCAATCAACATTGATGCTTATGTGATCTTCACCAGCAGCAATGCAGTTGATGCTATTGCACATCATGTTAAGGATGTAAACTGGAAGGTGTTCTGTATTTCCGGTAAAACAAGGGAAGCGGTTCGTGAAAAGTTGGAGTTAGAGATCATTGCAACTGCAGATACAGGAGTCGAGTTGGCGAAAGAGATCATTCAACATGGTGTAAATGATGTAATATTCTTTTCGGGAAACATCAGGAGAAAAGAACTGCCGCAAATACTATATAAAGCCGGTGTTATGGTCAAAGAACTTACAGTATACAAGACCATCGCAACTTCGGAGAAGATCGATAAGAATTTTGATGGAGTATTGTTCTTTAGTCCGAGTGCTGTAAGAAGTTTCTTTAGTCAGAATCAACTTTCAACTACAACAGTTTGTTTTGCTATCGGAAACACCACTGCAAAAGAGATACAGGAATATTCAAGCAATAAAGTGATCGTGGCTGAAACGCCAACGCAGGAAGCAATCATAAATAAACTGATCAATTATTATAAATCATCGGTGCAGTTGTGAATCTCTATTCACCATTCACCATTCACCATTCACAATGACACAATTAAAAAACGACCTGCTCTTAAGAGCATTAAAGAAAGAGAAAGTAGAAAGACCTCCTGTTTGGATGATGAGACAAGCAGGAAGGTACTTGCCTGATTATATCAAGCTGAGAGAGAAGTATGATTTCTTTACAAGAGTGCAAACACCTGAGCTTGCAACAGAGATCACGTTACAACCTATTGACCAGGTTGGTGTAGATGCTGCAATCATTTTTTCAGACATACTTGTGATTCCGCAGGCTATGGGAGTAGAGGTGTTGATGGAAGAAGGTAAAGGTCCTTCATTACCTAAAACAATGAAGTCTCAGGCTGACATTGATGCTCTTGTCACTGCTGATGCAGAGAACAATTTACAATACGTGTACGATGCTTTGTCTCTCACTAAAAAAGAATTGAACGGCAGAGTGCCTTTGATCGGTTTTGCGGGTGCACCATGGACAATACTTTGCTACATGGTAGAAGGCAAGGGAAGCAAAACCTGGGATAAAGCAAAGCAATTTGCATACACTCAACCTGAACTTGCACACCAGTTATTGCAAAAGATCACTGATATTACCATCAAATATTTAAAGAAACAGGTAAAAGCCGGTGCAGATACTGTACAGGTTTTTGATAGCTGGGCTGGAAGTTTATCACCTGCAGATTTCAAAACCTATGCTCAGCCTTACCTTCTGCAAATTGCAGATGCAGTAAAAGACGATGCGCCAGTAATTTTATTTCCCAAAGGAAGCTGGTATGCATTGAATGATCTGAGTAAAAGCTCGGCATCAGGTATAGGAATTGACTGGAGCCTTAATCCTCAAACAGCAAGAGAGCTAACGAATAATAGCATTACACTGCAAGGTAATTTCGATCCTGCAAAATTATTGGCACCTATTCCACAGATAAAGCACTGGGTGAAGGAAATGATCGACGGATTCGGTACACAGAATTACATCGCAAACCTTGGACATGGAATTACTCCAAATGTTCCGGTTGATCATGCAAAAGCTTTTGTTGAAGCGGTTAAAGAATATAGAAGTGAATAGTCAATAGTTAGTGGTGAAAGTTCAAAGCACAACATGAGTATTAAGCAAAACTGGATAGAATACGTACATGATCTTCAAGATCGAATTTGCATTGCTTTAGAAGAAGCCGATGGTAAAGAAAGGTTTATTGAAGATGCATGGGAGAGACCCGAAGGTGGTGGTGGAAAAACAAGAGTCATCAGCAATGGAAATGTATTTGAGAAAGGTGGTGTGAATACTTCTGTTGTTTATGGAGAAGTAACTGATCTGATGAGGAACCAGCTAAAGATCAATGGCCATAGCTGGTTTGCATGTGGATTGAGTTTGGTGATCCATCCTTATAATCCCTTTGTTCCAACTGTTCACTGTAACTACAGGATGTTCGAATTGTATAATGAAGCTGGTGAAGTGATTGACCGTTGGTTTGGTGGAGGAACTGATCTGACACCTTACTATTTGTTTGAAGAAGATGCAAAGCATTTTCATCAAACGTATAAAAATGTGTGTGACAGTTTTGATGATTCCTTCTATCCGAAATTCAAAGAAGTGTGTGATAACTATTTTGTGAATTGGCATCGGAATGAAGAACGAAGAGGCATCGGTGGAATTTTTTATGATTATCAAAGACCGGATGTTGAAAAGGATGTTGATTTCTGGATGAACTTTGGAAAGGCTTGTGGTGATGCTTTTATCCAGGCTTATATTCCTATTGTTGAAAAAAGAAAGAATACTTCGTTTGAAACGAAACACAAACACTGGCAGGAAATAAGAAGAGGCAGATATACCGAGTTTAACCTTGTGCATGACAGGGGAACTTTGTTTGGATTAAAAACTAATGGCAGGATTGAAAGTATTTTGATGAGTTTGCCTCCAACTGTTCGGTTTGAGTATAATTATCAGCCTGAACCGGGAAGCGAAGAAGATAAATTATTACAGGCATGTTTGCATCCAAAAGATTGGGTGATTTCTGATGTCTGATCTATGATGTAGATGTTGCAAAATGCAATGTATTTTATATCTTATCATCAAAAAAATGGACAGAAAGATATTACAACAGAGAACCAAATAGTTTCACATAGATGTAATCAAACTTTGTGAACATTTACCTAGAAATGCTTCAGGGTTTGAAACTGCAAAACAAGTTATTCGTTCAGCAGGATCAGTTGGTGCTAATTACAGAGCATCGGCAAGAGCCAAATCAACGGCTGATTTTATTTATAAGATCGAAATAGTTTTAGAAGAAGCAGATGAATCAATGTATTGGTTGGAAGTAATAAGAGATGCTGAACTAATAACAGGAAAAGAAATTGATAGACTAATTCAAGAGGCAAATGAATTGACAGCAATTTTTGCAGCTACAGATAAAACAGCAAAGAAGAAACGAGATAATACCGGAAACTAAATCAGACATCTGAAAATCAGACATCATACATTTTATGTATTTACAAAGAAGAAATAGAATACTACGCCAGTCGCCAGCGATGAGAAGTTTAGTGGCTGAGACAAACTTAACACCAAACGATTTTATTGTTCCGCTTTTTATTCTTGAAGGAGAGAATGAACAATCAGAAATCGCTTCTATGCCGAATTATTATCGGAGGTCTGTTGATCTTACGGTAAAAGAAGTGAAAGAATTGTGGAGCATGGGGTTGAAGAGTGTGCTTCTGTTTGTGAAATCAAAAGATGAGCTTAAAGATAATAAGGGAACTGAAGCGTTGAATCCGAACGGACTGATGCAAAGAAGCATTAAAGCGATCAAAGATGCTGTTCCTGAAATGTTGATCATGACAGATGTTGCCCTTGATCCTTTCTCATCTTTTGGACATGATGGCATTGTAGAGAATGGAGAGATCGTTAACGATGCAACTGTTGAAGTATTGGCTAAAATGAGTGTAAGTCATGCCGAAGCAGGAGCAGATTTTGTTGCTCCAAGCGATATGATGGATGGAAGAATTGGAGCCATTCGTGCAGCATTGGAACAAAGCGGTTATACTAAAACGGGTATCATGGCTTATAGTGCCAAGTATGCATCTTGTTTTTATGGACCATTCAGAGATGCCTTAGATTCTGCACCTGGTTTTGGTGATAAGAAAACTTATCAAATGGATTACAGCAACCGAATTGAAGCTGTGAAAGAAGCGGTAATGGATGTTGAAGAAGGTGCTGATATTGTAATGGTAAAGCCTGCTCTTTCTTACTTAGATATTATTCGTGAAGTGAAGAATGTTGTTGATGTTCCGGTGAGTTGCTACAACATCAGTGGTGAATATGCCATGATAAAAGCAGCAGCGAAGATGGGTTGGATAGATGAGAACAAAGCGATTTTGGAAACTCTCACATCAATGAAGAGAGCTGGTGCTGATCTGATTGCTTCATACTTTGCTAAAGATGTTATTAAACTAATAAGTTGAACCACAAAGACACCAAGGCACTAAGATGCACTAAGTATTAATGGAACTTTGTGTCTTCGTGCCTTCGTGGTTCAAAAAAAGCTCAATAAAGAATTGAACGTACAAGTGAGTGACACAACAAAAGCTGATAGAATTACCAAAGCCTGCTAAATAAAAACTCCCATGATCAACAAAAGCATTGAACTGTTTGAAAGAGCACAACAAAGTATCCCCGGTGGAGTGAATTCTCCTGTGAGGGCTTTTAAAAGTGTTGGTGGCACACCAATTTTTATGAAAAGTGCAAAAGGTGCTTACCTGTTCGATGCTGATGGTAATAAGTACATTGACTACATTAATTCATGGGGACCAATGATACTTGGTCATGCATTTGAACCAGTAGTGGAAGCAATTCAAAAAAAAGCTGTTGAATCAACTTCGTTTGGAGCACCAACTGAGTTGGAAATTGAAATGGCTGAGTTGGTAAAGAACATGGTGCCAAATGTTGACCTGATAAGAATGGTGAGCAGTGGTACAGAAGCTTGCATGAGTGCGATTCGTTTGGCAAGAGGATATACAGGTAGAAACAAGATCATCAAATTTGAAGGATGTTATCATGGTCATGCGGATAGTTTTTTAGTAAAAGCCGGAAGTGGCGTAGCAACGTTTAACATTCAAACGGTTCCCGGAGTAACGAGTGGAGTTTCGCAGGATACATTTGCAGCACCGTACAACGATCTTGATGCAGTAAAGCAAATTGTAGCAGATAACAAAAATGAAATTGCAGCAATCATTATAGAACCTGTTGCAGGTAACATGGGTTGTATATTGCCGGAGTCAGGATTTTTAAACGGATTAAGAAATTTATGTAATGAAGAAGGTATCGTTTTCATCTTTGATGAGGTGATGACTGGTTTTCGGTTGGCACGAGGTGGTGCACAGGAAAGATTAAAGATCGATGCAGACCTTGTTACATACGGTAAAGTGATTGGTGCAGGAATGCCTGTAGGTGCTTTTGGTGGTAAGCTGGAAATTATGAAACATATTGCTCCGCTTGGAAATGTTTACCAGGCAGGAACGTTGAGTGGAAATCCTTTGGCAATGATCGCTGGTTACACTTTGCTTTCGCATCTGAAAAATATTCCTTCGATCTACGATGAACTTGAACAAAAAGGAGAATACCTGAAGAATCAGTTGCAGGCTGTATTGGGAAAGAAGCGAATTCCCTTTGTGATCAACCAGCTTGGATCGATGATCTCAGTTCACTTCAGCGATAAACCCGTGAAAGATTTTGCATCTGCTGCTGCAGCAAACAATACTTTGTTCAATAAATTTTTCCATGCAATGTTGAATGAAGGAATTTATTTACCACCATCCGCATTTGAAACATGGTTTTTGAGCAATGCACTCACTTATGAAGATCTTGATTACACCGTTAAAACAACAGACAAAGTTTTGGATACACTTGTTTGATAAGTTAAAATTTGAGTCAGATATTAACCATTCGCCTACATATTTTACCGATTTACAGAAAACACTTGCATATATAAAAAGTGTGTATTAATTTGACCTCGTTTTTTAAGGGTTTAGGGTTGAAATAAACGGAGGCCTCTGTCCAGGGGCTTCTTCTTTTTTTATAGATATCCAGACTAGTTGATGTTCAAGCCAATTAAGATAAAAAGGGGTGCCGTGGCATAATTTTTTATGCATGCTAGGGAAACTTTTAATATGAAGAAGCTATTAATGCCCCTTGCGATATGTCTTTTTTTCGCATGTAGCAGCGGTGACCACGATAAAGACAGTGTAGAGATGGCAAAAGAAGAGAATAATATCAAGGATAGTTCATCTGCAAACGCCGGTGAGTTTACTGAGGATTACAACTTCGCTGTAGAAGCAGCCAGCGGCAGCAGAATGGAAGTACAGTTAGGGCAATATGCGGTACAAAATGCCGGATCTGCAGCCGTTAAACAATTTGGACAAATGATGGTGAATGATCACACCAAAGCCGACTCAATGTTGACTGAGATTGCAAGAGTAAAAGGAATAGTAATTCCTTCAGCTCCTGGTGATGATCATCAAAAACACATAGATGAGTTAACGAAGAAGAAAGGAGCTGAATTTGACAAAGCTTATATAGATATGATGGTAGATGACCACGAAGAGGATATCAAAAAGTTTGAAGACGAAGCAAAGAATGGTAAGAACGAAGACATTAAAGCTTTCGCAAATCAAAACCTTCCTGTTTTAAGAAAACATCTTGATGCGGCGAAGAAGATCAAGGATGGATTAAAATAACTTCATAACTCATAAGAATTGAAAGGCTATCTTTTTTGAGATAGCCTTTTTGTTTATCAAAGCTGCATATTAAAGTGAAGCCAATGCCAGTTCAAAAAGTGATTTAAGCTCTGCCGCAAAAGTTTGTAATCCTGAATTACTAATGCTCACCAACGTTTCAGGATCGATCACTGAAATTTCTGTACTGCCTGTATCCAGTTCTTGTATAAATACGCTACAGGGAAAGAATACACCAAAAGGATGCAGCTCTAAACTGATCTTCTTTTTCAGGTTATCAAGAATATCAACTTTGATAATGCCGAATCCATCGTTCTGAAGTTCCTGTTTTACTTTTTCGAAAGCTCCATCGAAAGCAATCGGAATGGTTTTGCTGAGGCTTTGTTTCATGATCATGGTTGCTATGAGTGAAGAGATGCTATATCGTTTGCTGCATGGCAGCGAAAATTAATTGGCAGAAATATGACGCAGTTACAGTGTAACTGCCGATTTATTAACCATGACCGGGAAGTTTCGTAGTACAAAAGTCGCCGTTATCTGCAAGCCTCCGAATGATTTATTTCAATTGCAAAAAGGAGTTTTTTCATAGGAAAAGACGATGAATTAAAGTATATTATCATCTTTTTCAGGTTTGTGATAAATACTTTTCAACAACTCACATTCTGCAATTCTCATCTGTAAAGCGACTTTTATATTTGCCACATGTCTGCTGAAAAGATCATAGCCGATTGGAAGAAAGGAAACTTCAAGCCGATCTATTGGTTAGAAGGTGAGGAGCCATATCACATAGATAAGGTGATAGAATATGCAGAACATAAAATTCTAAGTGAGAGTGAAGCAAGCTTTAATCTCACCGTGTTTTATGGTAGAGATGCAGATTGGGCTTCAGTGGTAAATGCTTGTCGGCGTTATCCCATGTTTGCAGAAAGGCAAGTGGTGCTGTTGAAAGAAGCACAGCAAATGAAAGACATTGAAAAGCTGGAAGGCTATATAGACAATCCACTTACATCTACAGTTTTCGTGGTGAGTTATAAAGATAAAAAAGTAGATGCCCGTACAAAGTTTGCCAAGCTGTTAAAAGCAAAAGGCGAAATGGTCACCACGAAAAAGCTATACGATAACCAACTTCCACAATGGGCCAATGAAATGGTGGAGAGCAAAGGCTTATCAATCAATCAAAAGGCGTTGGCTTTGCTGGTAGATCATATCGGGAATGACCTGAACAGGATCGAGAACGAAATTGAAAAACTTGCTGTAAACCTCGGCAACAGAAAAACCATCAGCGAAGATGATATTGAGAAATACATTGGTGT
Source organism: Chitinophagaceae bacterium (assembly GCA_024508725.1). Lineage (GTDB taxonomy): Bacteria > Bacteroidota > Bacteroidia > Chitinophagales > Chitinophagaceae > JAEZDC01. The sequence goes on from JANINS010000004.1 coordinate 374,959, forward strand.
AAGTAAAGAGTTCAATGTATTTGAATTGCAGGATGCATTGGGAAAAAAGAATTTACCGAAAGCGATACGCATCATTCAATATTTTCAAAGTAATCCCAAAGCTGCACCCATTCAACTGATACTTCCTTCTTTATATGGCTACTTCAGCAAAGTGTATATGATCTTTGGTGCCGGAAGCAATGATGAAAAAATGATCGCTTCTGCCATTGGCGTGAATCCTTTTTTTGTGAAGGATTATCTTGTTGCAGCAAAGAATTATGGCCAGCAGGGAGTAGAAAAAACACTGTTGCTACTTCATCAATACAACCTACGCAGCATTGGTGTGCATGATGCAGGAACGGAGGACGGGGACCTGATGAAAGAGTTGGTGGTGAAGATGATGAGTTAATTATTTAGCAAGCTTTCTGTTCTTTACCCATCGTCTGTTGTGTCACTCACTTGTACGTTCTGAACAGTATTCAGCAGATATGAGTCGTGAATGATAAGTTGTAAATTCACAGCTGACGATTGACGATTCATGTTCAAAATGCACAAGAGTGCGACGCAACGGAAGCCAAATCAATGTACCTCAGCTGGTCTCCAAAAAATAACTGTATTGATTATCAAAGCTGCTCTTAAACACCTTAGCATCTAATTAACTGCCAATGAATTAGATTTGCGGCCATGATTCTTCCAATAGTTGCATACGGAGCTCCGGTTTTAAGAAAAGTTGCAGGTGATATCACGAAAGATTATCCTGAACTAGATAAGTTTATTGCCGATATGTGGGAAACCATGTATTACAGCAATGGTGTTGGCCTCGCTGCTCCGCAAGTGAATAAAGACATTCGTGTTTTTGTAGTAGATACCGAACAGATATTCGAGAACCAGGAAGATGATGAGAAAGGAAAATATGCTGATGAACCGGGAATAAAAAGAGTTTTCATCAACCCACATATCAAAACCTTCGATGGTGAAGATTGGGCATATAATGAAGGTTGTCTCAGCATTCCCAAGATCAGGGAAGATGTGATGAGACCAGAAACGATTGTAATGGAGTATATGGATGAAAATTTTCAGCCACATACAGAAACATTCAATGGCATCACAGCAAGAGTGATACAACATGAATACGATCACCTCGAAGGGAAACTGTTTATCGATTACCTGAAACCACTTCGCAGAAAAATGTTGCAGGGTAAACTCAATGATATCAGCAAAGGCAAAGTTCGGGTGGATTATAAAATGATATTTAATAAATGAGGTGGTTGATCATCATCTCATTTCTCTTTTTATGCGTTTCAACCAACGCACAGTCAAAAGACACCACTGTATTTTACGAAGGCAAAACATACACATTGCCTGATGTTATCGTTGGCGATAGCAAATGGTACATCGAATTCCTGAACCGCATCAAGAACGACACAACTTTCTACAAGGCTTTCCGCAATCTTCGTGTGCTGAATTTTACATCGTTCAACGATATCAAAATGCTGGATAAGAAGCGAAAAGTAAAAGCTTCGATGTTCAGCAAAACCAAACAGGTAAGAACAGATGGCTGCAGGCAAACACAAGTATTGGAAGAAAATACAACCGGTGATTTTTACGACAAGAAACACCAGTACAATTATTTCACTGCTGAGCTTTATGCTGCTTTATTCTTCGCTCCGCAAAAAGTTTGTGGCGAAACGAATATTGTAAAAGGTGTAGACATCTCTGCCAAGAACAAGAAAGGAATAGAAAAACATAAAGAGCAATTGAAGATGCTTTTTTTCAATCCCGGTAAGAAGATACAGGGGATTCCATTCATGGGTGATAAAGTCAACATCTTTGAACCCAGCGCTATACAGTTATACGACTTCAGAGTTGACCAGGACACCTACAGAGGCACCCCGGCTTTGGTTTTCACTGCACGTCCTAAAGCAGATGCAGATAAGGATGATATAGTGATCGATTCGATGGTCACCTGGTTTGATGCTAAGAATATGAACATTCTTGCACGAACGTACACACTCAGTTACAGTGCCGGTGTTTACGATTTCAATGTAACGATGGAAGTAGAAATGCAACAGTTTGGTGAACTCACTGTTCCGAAAGTCTTGCGTTATAATGGTGAGTGGGATGTGATGTTTAAGAAAAAAGAAAGAGCTGTTTTTACTGCAACATTGTTCGATTTTAGTAAAGAAAAATAATTATTTAGCCAGCGACATATCATTACTAAACTTCGTTGTGTCACTCACTTGTACGTTCTAAACAATAGGCATCAATTTTAAGCCTTGATAAAGCTCCTCTGACTATTAAATTGATTTCGCATGTTTTCTTCGGGAGCTATGACATCAGATCTGTGTGAAAGAATTCGAAGTGTTATTAAATAAGGCAATAGTTCATAGTAGGGAATTCTCATCACCAAATGATCTGCAAGAAGAAATACAATAAAAAGAACGATCAAAATCGTATCGTACTTCTTTGTAAAAAATCCAATAATGAACGTCAGTTCTAAAAGCGTTGCAACCACGTAAAGAATAAATCCAAATGTTTTGTGGTGGATGATCCATTGGATCATTTCTGTTTGCCAATAGCCTGGTGAAGAGCTCAAAAGGTCTGCATGTTGATAAAGCAACACACCACTCATTTGATCTGTATTAAAGATGCCACCATTTACAATCTTCCAAATGCCTGCTGAAACGAAGAAAAATAAAAAGAAATAGCGCAATCCTTCAATAAGTAATCGAAATGTTTTGGGATTGCTTAGAAAAACAATCGGAAACAGGAGCCAGGCTGTATGTGCTTCGATCGAAGTGGTAGGAAATAAAGTGTAACTCTGTACATAGATCCAGTTCACCAGTAACATTAAAACAGCAACGATCGTTGAACCTGTTTTAAAAATGTTATGACTTAAAAAGTAGATCAGCGGCATTGCATAAAAGAAAGCATCGAACATTCCCCATCCTTCAGGATTATTAGCGAGCCATTGGTGTATTTCTGTTCTCATGAACAGCCATGTAAAACCATCGAAACGGGTTAAGAAGATATTTGGCATCACCTGGAACATCCACAAACCATTCAATAGTTTATACACTGCTAACAGGTAGAAGAAAACGCAGTAGTATGCAACGATCTTATGTTTAAAACTGGTATTCAGGGTTGATAGGTTTTATTTTGAATACTTACCTGCATGATCTGTTTATCGAGCAGTTCACTTAAATAAAGCTGATACCAGAATGAAAAATCGTTCTTGGTGAGCTGGTTGCTGTAAAGTTTATAACTGTTTGCGCCAGTAATTTTCCTGGCGTGTTCAAACATTTGTGCATTCCAGCTTTTATGTTTTGAATAATACACTAAAGGTTGAATGATCTTATCCCATTGCTGTGGTGTAAAATCTTTGGGCTTTAGTTCTTCTCCATCAACGGTCACTCCGAAGATAGGATATGATTGCTGCGGTTTCATTACCTCACTGTACATGCCGTAATGGTAGAAAGGAGAGAATACCATTCCTTTTTTTAAATTGATGAACAGTTGGCATACAATGAACAATACCACTGCTGCGAACCAGAATTTACTTTGCTGAAAGAGGGTCTTCAGATACATAAATAGTAATGCAGCTCAGCTGCCGAATAAAGATATGCAGTTGAAGAGTGCGACGCAAGTAAAGCTAAATAGATGACCGGAACGCTGGCTACAAATAACTCAGATTCGTTTTTGGCGTTAGTGCCAGCAATGTTTCGTGCATGAGCCTGATCGTATTTTCAATATCATCCCTGTGCAGCATCTCAACGGTTGTATGCATGTAACGCAGCGGAATTGAGATCAATACCGACGGGCAACCATCGTTTGCATAAGCAAAACTATCTGTGTCTGTACCGGTACTGCGGCTCACTGTTCGCATTTGCAGCGGAATATTTTTCTTCTCTGCTACATCAATTACAAACTGCAGTAGTTTGTTGTGAACGGCAGGCCCATAGCATGGAGAAGGTCCTTTGCCACACATTACATCGCCTTCGATCATTTTATTGATCATTGGTGTGTTGGTATCATGCGTTACATCTGTAATGATGGCTACATTTGGTTTGATGCGTCTGGCAATCATTTCTGCACCACGCAAACCGATCTCTTCCTGAACGGCATTTACAATGTATAAACCAAAGGGGAGTTTATTACGGTTTTCTTTTAATTGCCTCGCCACTTCAGCGATCATGAAACCACCAATGCGATTGTCGAAAGCACGACCTATGTAATATCCATTTGCAAGTTCATCGAAGCCTTCCTGGTAAGTGACTACAGAGCCAATGTGTATTCCAAGATCTTCCACTTCTTTCTTGCTTCTTGCGCCACAATCGATGAAGAGATTGTCCACTTTTGGCTGTGGTTCCTTTGCTTCGGGGTTCGAATGTCTTGTATGAATAGCAGGCCATCCGAAAACGCCTGTAACCAATCCTTTTTTCCCATGGATATTCACTCTCATAGAAGGAGCGATCTGCTGATCTACACCACCATTACGCTTAACATATATTAGTCCATCATCTTTGATGTAATTAACAAACCAGCTGATCTCATCTGCATGAGCTTCGATCACTACTTTAAACTCAGCATCAGGATTGATCACACCAACTGCAGTTCCGTAAGGGTCAACAAAAGTAGTATCAACATAAGGTTTGATATAATCCAACCACAAACGCTGACCTGCAGATTCGAATCCAACAGGTGAAGCGTTGTTGATATAATTTCTTAAGAACTCTAATGAATTATCGGTAAGAATTTGCTTTTGTTTGACTTTACGAGCTGCAGGTGCAGCCTTTTTTGTCTTAGCCATGTGTGATGAATATTTTAAGATAATGAGAATGCTTGTCGCATCAAATTGCGACAAAGCTACACAATCGAATTTGTTATTAAAGTTTCAGGAACTCAACCTTCGGTGTACGAACGGTATCACTGATGTTGCCATCAGCATCTTTTATCCAGAAAGAATAAGCAACAGAATCTTTGGCACTTTGCCCGTTTGAGTTGGCACAAGCTAAAAATCCTGCCTGTCCGTAAGTGAAACTGTAAACCAGTTCACCATTTCCCGAATCTTCGAAAGCAGGAAGATTAAAGCTTGAAGTATCGGTTAATTTGAAAGGACAGGTTGTAAACTTCCTTGCAATGAACAGTGTGTGAAGTGCTTTATCATTCTTCGGCGTAAACTTGAATTTGTATTGCACCAGGTCATTCGGTGCAAAGCTGGTTGAGTTTACGTTTTTAAAATCGAGGCCGATCTTAGGTCCGTCGTTCTTCTTTGTGCAAGCAATAAATACGATAACTAATAATACTGCTGATATACTTAGTAATTTCGCCTTCATTTTATCCTTTGTTGAATTCAAATTTAGCCAAAACAAATCATTGAACGCCGGTGAATATTGCTTCTATTAACAATATTTTCTTTGTAGATGCTCAATCCTTTACAGAACGTTGCCTGGAAGTTTTCCGGTTCCAGTACCAGGATAATGAGGTATATCGCCAATGGTGTGATGCGGTAGACCGTGCCCCAGCCAAAGTGAATTCCATTGAACAAATTCCGTTTTTACCCATCTCGCTCTTTAAATCGCACAAAATAATAGCTGGCGAATTTGAAGCAGCGGTGATATTCGAAAGCAGTGGAACCACTCAAACCACATCGAGCAGGCATTTTTTGAAAAGTACTGAGCTGTACAGGAATAGTTTTATGGAAGCTTTTCAAATGTTCTATGGAGATCCTTCAGACTATTGTATCCTTGCCTTGCTTCCTTCTTACCTTGAGAAGGGAAATTCTTCACTTGTTTTTATGGTGGATGAACTGATCCGGCAAAGTAATCATCCGCAAAGCGGATTTTACCTGCATGATCATGCTGAACTGGCTGAGCGATTGAGTACATTGGAACAATCAACGCAGAAGACAATTTTGTTTGGTGTTACGTATGCTTTACTTGATTTTGCTGAAGCATATCCGATTTCATTGACGCATACTACGATCATTGAAACCGGTGGAATGAAAGGTCGAAAAAAAGAGCTGACCAGGTTAGAGGTTCATGAGATATTAAAACAGGCGTTTGGGTTGCAGCAAGTTCATTCTGAATATAGCATGACGGAATTGCTGAGCCAGGCTTATTCTAAAGCCAATGGCGTGTTCAGGTGTCCCCCATGGATTAAAATACTTATTCGAAGTGAAGATGATCCGCTGGAAGTTAAAAACGAGGGTAGGGGAGTGATCAATATAATAGACCTGGCAAATGTTTATAGCTGTTCTTTCATTGCAACAGACGATGCCGGAATACTGAACAGCGACGGAAGTTTTGAGGTGTTGGGCAGAGTCGATAACAGTGATATACGAGGTTGTAGTTTACTTGCGCTGTAGTGAACGATTTTAAGTTAGAATCACGACATCTTTCGGTAAATTGCTGTGATGCCTGGCCTTCCACATGAGAAATGCTTTATTTTTTGTTTCGTGGCAATAGCATTGTTATGTTCTGTTGCAAAAGCCCAATGTCCGCCAAATCTTGGTTTTGAAGAAGGCTCATTCAATCATTGGGAATGTTATTCAGGTAAAATAGATACGCTTGGCGAGATCAAGGTAAACCTGACTTCTCCTCAGTACGATCGACATACATTGTTTAAAACAACAACTTACCAGGTGATTGATCCATACGGTACATTTCCTGTTAATTGTCCAAATGGAAGTGGATATTCTGTAAGGATAGGAGATAATGATATTGGTGCTCAGGCTGACAGGGTGAGTTATACTTTTACTATTCCTGCATCTCAGAATACGTTCAGCGTGGTGTATAATTATGCTGTTGTATTTCAGAATCCCAGCCACCAGCGTTTTCAGCAACCCAGGTTTACGGCAAAAGTTTTTGATGTTACTTCCGATCAATATATCGAATGTTCTTCTTTTGATTTTGCAGCATCATCCAGTTTGCCTGGCTTTAAGCAGGTGAGTGGAACGGATGTGTTCTATAAAACATGGACTCCTGTTACCATTAAGCTTTCAGGTTATGCAGGTAAAACAATCCGTCTTGAGTTTACAACAAATGATTGTACAAGAGGAGGCCATTTTGGTTATGCCTACGTAGATGTTGATGAGGTTTGCGGATCACCCATCAAAGGAACAGGTTACTGCATCGGTACACAAAACATGACGCTTACGGCACCTTATGGATTCAAACAATATAAATGGTTCGATGCAAATTTCCAGCAGGTGCTTGGCACATCGAATATTTTGCGGCTTGATCCTGCTCCTTCTGTAGGAACGAAATACGCAGTAGAAATTCAGCCTTATCCGGGTTCGGGTTGTACCGATACTTTATATGCTGTAGTTACCCAGGTTAATCAGCCTTTTGATTTTAAACTGAAAGATTCTATCGGAAGTTGTGATCCGGATATACCTGATCTCACTGCTCCATTGGTTACAATGGGGAGCACTCCGGGTTTGCATTATGCATATTTTATTGATTCTGCAGCCAACGAATACCTGCAAACACCTTCGAAAGTTGATAAAGAAGGTATTTATTATGTAGAGGCAAGTAATAGTTATGGATGCAATGCTTTAGAGCCAATAAAAGTGATCAGAAGCAGTGCTCCCAAAGTGCTTATTGCCAGCCCGGAGCCTGTATTTTATCCCAATAAAGTAGATATAACTGATCCTCATTTAACCGATGGAGATCTCACAGGAATTACAATCACTTATTGGCGTGATCCTGCTACTACGATCCCACTTAATAATCCAAAAGCTTTAGATGCTTCTGGTATTTATTACGTTCGTCTGGAGAATGTATTCGGGTGTTCGAAAATTATTCCTGTTTCAGTTCTGATCACACCACCACCGCCGCCGAATGTTTTTTCTCCTAACGGAGATTCTATTAATGATGTTTGGGTAATCGATGGACTGCAACCATATCCTTTATCTACCGTTGATATTTATACCAGATACGGGCAGCCTGTATTCCACTCAACAGGATATAATAAACCCTGGGATGGTACTTTCAATGGTAAACCTTTACCAGTTGGTACTTATTATTATGTGATCACTTTGACAAAGCAGATGAAACGAATGAGTGGAAGTATAACGTTACTGAGATAGAATAAAAAAAGATCTGGAATGCCCAGAACTGGATTATCAAAATGATCCAGATACTCCTACGAGGGGCGTACTCAAAGCCTTTCATGCCCTTTGTGCCTGTGGGCTTTTTCATTTCTCCGCATTTACAAGCAAAGCTTGCATGCTGCGAAATAAAAAAGCCCTTCCCGTGAAGCGGGAAAGGCTTTGTGCCCAGGACTGGATTCGAACCAGCACATCCTTGCGAACGCTGCGACCTGAACACAGTGCGTCTACCAATTTCGCCACCTGGGCATAGAAATTTGAGATTTGAAATTTCTGATTTGAAATAACATCAAATTTTAAATTTCTGATATCAAATTCAGGTCGGGGTGCAAATATAACAGCCATTACAACAACTCACAACAGCTTATTCAATATTCTTTCGCAGTTGAAGTAACATGTCTTTATTTCTTAGAAAACGTCTTTCAATATCAGGATTGGCTTTCAACTTCTTCTTAAAACCTTGTTGCAGCAAAGTATAACCTTGCTGTGCCTGTTCGCTATTATAAAAGCAGTCTTCCCAGTCATCTTTTATCTTTTCATATCGCTGTAATGCGATCCCGTTTCCGGCTACGATCAATGGAGAGCTGAACCAGTTATACAACACCACATCTTTCTTCCTGTCCCATGCATCTTCAAACATCAGTATATGAAAATCCATCAATGCCAATACTCTTTTTTTGACCTGTGCTGCATTTTCTGATTCTAAAGGTCTGATCCTCCACCAATTATTTTCCTTGCTGTAAGGATCTTCATCCTCATCTTTATACCTTTCTTTATCCAGCTTAAAAGCAAATCTGATCTCTTCAGTATCAGCGAAAAGACCTGTTGTGTCATAAGGAGTTATTATCCTGCCAAATCTTTTGAAATTCAGGCTGTCTATTCTCAGGATCATAGAACGATAACCAATGGTATCAATTCCAAATAAGATTGAATCTTCTTCCGGCTCTGTCCAGAGTACAAGAAATCTGTCTCTGTGCTCCCATTTTCCATGGCGATAATTCTGAAAAAACACGAGATCAAAAGTATTATCCGGACGAATAATGAATTTACTGGAAGCAAATACCTGGTTAAAGCCATTCATTCCATACTGATCACCAAATTCCCTTGCAGCATTTGCAATACCAGTAGCATCCGTTTCTGAGAAGACCCACCTGGCAGTTATAAGATCATCGCTGCTCTTTAATTTACATGCAGTGAATACAAAAGCGAAAGCAAGCAGGGAAATAAATTTCATCATAAGCGGTTTGCTGTAACCAAAAGTAAAGGCTGAAAGGCGTTCAGACTAGTGTAAAAATCAGGTGTTTTAGGGAGAATTCACAAGCAATCCCCACCAATACAAATTAATCCATGTAACAAGGTTGTTCTGGCTAAATTGCACCCATGCAGCAATATCACCAATTATTACAGCACATCTTAGATAACGGAGCAGAGAAAACCGACAGAACCGGAACCGGAACGATCAGTTGTTTTGGTTACCAGATGAGGTTTGATTTGAATGAAGGATTTCCATTGGTTACTACCAAGAAACTGCACTTAAGAAGTATTGTTCATGAGCTGCTTTGGTTTTTAAAAGGGGAAACGAACATTGCTTACCTTAAAGAAAATGGCGTGAGTATTTGGGATGAATGGGCTGATGAAAAAGGTGAGTTAGGTCCGGTATATGGAAAGCAATGGAGAAGTTGGGCTGGAGCTGATGGTAAAGTGATCGACCAGATCACAGATGTGATCAACCAGATCAAGAAGAATCCTGATTCAAGAAGATTGATCGTAAGTGCCTGGAATGTTGCGGATCTTCCCGATATGGCGTTGATGCCTTGCCATGCTTTATTCCAGTTTTATGCCGCTGATGGAAAATTAAGCTGCCAGTTATATCAACGAAGTGCAGATGTGTTTCTCGGAGTTCCCTTCAATATTGCATCATATGCACTGCTAACGATGATGGTAGCCCAGGTGTGTGATCTGCAGGTAGGAGATTTCGTTCATACGTTTGGTGATGTGCATTTGTATAGTAATCATATTGAACAAGCGAAGCTGCAGCTGACCAGAACACCTTTTGATCTGCCGCAAATGAAGATCAATCCTTCAGTTAAAGATATTTTCAATTTTAAGTTTGAAGATTTTGAATTGCTGAATTACCAGTTTCATCCTCATATCAAAGCGCCGGTAGCTGTGTAAATAAGAAATAATAAATGAGGAATAAGAAATGAGAAAGTTAGGTGATTGATTATTTAATGGATCAAGACCGGATTTATGAATGAGAAAAAAACTTTTGATCTGGAAGACAGGCTAATCAGTTTTGCCTGTCTTTGTCTTGATGTATGCGATTTACTTCCAAATAGTAAAGCCGGACAAAATTTAGAATTTCAACTTTCTAAAAGTTCAACAGCAGCAGCTCTTATTTATGGAGAGGCTCAGGCTGCTGAATCTCCTGCGGATTTTCTTCACAAAATGAAATTAGTATTAAAAGAGATTAGAGAAACGAGGGTGAACCTCAGGATCATTTCCCAAAAGCCACTTGTAGTGAATTCCAAAGTCGATCATGCATTAAATGAATCAAACCAGTTGATGGCTATATTCCTGAAAAGCATTGAAACTTCTAAAAATAATCAGCCAGTTAGACAAAAAGGAGGCAACTTGCCGCAGAAAACTACCTGATTTCTTATTTAATATTTCTTATTCCTTATTCCTTATTCATGGTAATCTCTCTCATAGTAGCAGCCTCAACCAACAACGTAATCGGTGTAAATAACCAGCTTCCCTGGCATTTGCCGAATGATCTGAAGTATTTTAAAAATCTTACCTGGGCAATGCCTGTTGTAATGGGTAGAAGAACTTTCGAATCAATGGGTAAAGCTTTGAATGGAAGAGTGAATATTGTGATCACTTCTCAAAAGGATGCAATATTTGAGAATGCTGTTACAGTGAACTCAATAAAAGATGCATTGTTTGTTGCCGAGCAGAATGATTATAACGAAGTATTCATCATTGGTGGCGGGCAAATATTTAATGAGATATTACCCAAAGCGGATAAGGTTTACCTCACACGAGTGCATACCAGTATAGAAGGAGATGTTTTCTTTCCAGAGCTTGATAAGAAATGGAAACTGGTTTGGAATGAAGACCACCAGAAAAACGAAAAGCACCCTTTCGACTATAGCTTTCAGAAATGGGAGAAAAGTTAGTTTACAGTTTAGCGTTCATGTAAATTCTCAATCTTCAACTAAAAACTCCAAACACAAAACTGTTCATGTATTCTCCTGTTCAACTGGCTTTTAAATACTTCAACTACTGGTGGAACGCTTCCAATGGTAAAGGTCACGGAGTACATTCCCCGTTTGTTTTTGAATTCATCACCAGCGTTTTGAATGGAGAACAGGATAGAGCTACTTACGATCAAATCGAATCAGTTAGAAAGCAATTGCTGAACAGTAATTCAATTATAGAAGTAGAAGATTTTGGTGCAGGCTCAAGAGTGATCGGAACTAAGCAAAGGGTAGTTAAACAAATTGCAAAAACTTCTCTCAAACCAAAGAAATATAGTCAACTACTTAACAGGATCGTACAGCATTATCAGCCTAAAACTATTCTTGAGATCGGAACATCATTAGGAATTACCACATCTTATCTTGCTAAAGCAGATGCAAATGCTTCGATCATTACAATGGAAGGAGCAAAGGCGATCGCTGAGATCGCAAAACAAAATTTCGGGCAGCTTAATATCAGCAATGTTCAACAAGTCTTAGGAAATTTTGATGAAACACTCCCTTCAACTTTAGCTCAGCTCAACACAATTGATCTTGCTTTCATCGATGGAAACCATCGCTACGAGCCTACGATCAACTATTTTCAAAAAATACTCGCCAGGTCAAACAATAACACCATCATCATCCTCGATGATATTTACTGGAGCAAAGAAATGGAGCAAGCCTGGCAATGGGTAAAAAATCATAACCAGGTAAAACTGACGATCGATCTTTTTGCCATAGGTATCGTAGTATTAAGATCAGAGATACTGCATAAGCAACATTTCTCCATACGTTACTAACACATACGTGTGTTTCTGACTTTCATCAGCTTTAGCCAAATTGTAAAACACCTATATTCGCTACATCCAAGTTTTACAATATGATTGTAGGAATACTCAAAGAACCTAAAGGCGAAAACAGGGTTTCTCTTTTACCGGAACAGGCCGAAGCATTGATCAAAAAAAATGTACAGGTAACGATCGAAACCGGTGCAGGTGAGAATGCTTTTGCAGCAGACGAAACTTACATAGCAAAAAAAGCAACTGTTGCATCTCGTCAGCAGGTTTTGGCAAGTGATATCGTTCTTTCCATTCATCCATTGACTGATGATGATCTTCAAAACCTGAAACCTTCTTCAATAGTGATAGGAGTGTATCAGCCATTGTTCAAGTTTCAACAAATGAAACAATGGAGTGAAAAAGGCATCACAGCTTTTAGTCTCGACATGATACCCCGAACTACCAGAGCCCAAAGCATGGATGTTCTCAGTAGCCAGGCAAACATTGCAGGCTATCGTGCCGTGTTAATGGCAGCCTCACAATATTCAAGGTATTTTCCCATGTTCATGACCGCTGCAGGAAGTATTGCTCCTGCAAAAGTGTTGATCCTGGGAGCTGGTGTTGCAGGGTTACAAGCAATTGCAACAGCAAAACGTTTAGGTGCCGTGGTGGAAGTGTTCGACACTCGTCCGGCAGTGAAAGAAGAAGTAATGAGCCTTGGTGCTAAGTTCGTAGAAGTAGAAGGTGCGGCAGATGCAAGTAAAGCTGGTGGTTATGCTGTTGAACAAACTGAAGAATACAAACAAAAGCAACAACAAAAGATCCATGATTCTATTGCCAAAGCAGATATCGTAATTACCACAGCGCAAATTCCTGGAAAGAAAGCTCCGATACTCATCACAGAAGCTATGATGGATGCAATGAAACCAGGATCCATTATCGTTGATCTTGCTTCGGCAACAGGTGGAAACACTCCCTTCACGAAAGACAATGAAACCATTACCCGTAAAGGAGTGAATATTATTGGCAACAGCAATCTCGCTGCAGGAATGCCTTCTGATGCAAGTAAATTATACGGAAAGAATGTTTTGAATTTTCTTCAGCTTATCATCGATAAAGAAGGAAATCTTGCACTCAACTTCCAGGATGATATTGTTGCCGGAAGTTGCATATCACACGACAGAAATATTGTAAACGACAGGGTGAAGGCTTTGATTGCTTAAGCTGTAGTGCTGCTATCATCGTTCCTTGTGTCACTCACTTGTACTGAAGAATATAACTCAACAATAAACGAACTATGGAACAATTTCTCAACTGGATAACTGCTCACATCGAAATGGTGTACATCGTTATCCTGTCAATTTTCCTCGGAGTAGAAGTAATTGGTCGTGTGCCCAGTGTATTACACACACCATTAATGAGTGGCGCCAATGCCATTCACGGTGTTGTGATCATCGGTGCTATCATCGTAATGGGTAGAGTAGATGCACACAATTATGTAGCACTTATCATTGGTTTCCTGGCTGTTCTTGTTGGAACCCTGAATGTTGTTGGTGGATTCGTGGTGACAGACAGAATGCTGGAAATGTTTAAGAAGAAGAAAAGCAAATAATAGCCTCAGTCTTTAGGCTGAGGATCATGATATTGATACAAAATTTTAGGGCTTCAGCCCTTCAAACATAATTGAAGATTATACAATGGAATTCAATTTACTCACCCTCTGTTATCTCATCGGCTCAGTCACTTTTATACTGGGATTGAAAATGTTGTCGCATCCCGACTCTGCAAGAAAAGGAAATCTTGTTGCCGCATTTGGTATGACGATCGCCATTTTCGGAACCATTTTTTTGTACCAGGAAGATGGGAAAAAGCTTGGCAATTACGGCTGGATCTTCGCTGCTCTTGTTGTTGGCACCGTTATCGGAACATTGATGGCGAAGAAAGTGAAGATGACAGCCATGCCTGAAATGGTTAGTTTATTCAATGGTATGGGCGGACTTTGTGCTGCTTTGATATCAGTGATGGAATTTCAACATATTCTTGAATTTCCCGGAAGAAATATTGAAGCCCTGCACATTCTCATCATCATTGTTGCAATGGTCATCGGTACTGTTTCATTCGCAGGTTCAATGATAGCATGGGGTAAGCTCAATGGAAAAGTAAAAGATTATACGTTTAAAGGTCAGACATACATCAACCTTATTCTATTGATTGGCATTATTGCTTATGTTGGATGGTTCACATACTCCACACCTGCCGATGGTTTTTATGAAGCCAACCAGGTCTATGCATTCTATGGCATCATTGCTTTGGCTGCAGTATACGGTATCATGTTCGTTATGCCGATTGGTGGTGCTGATATGCCTGTTGTGATCTCGTTGCTCAACTCATTTACCGGTATGGCAGCGGCTTTCGGTGGTTTCTTGTACAACAACCAGGTGATGTTAACAGGTGGTATTCTGGTTGGTGCTGCAGGTACTTTGCTCACCATTCTCATGTGTACTGCCATGAATCGTAGTTTAAAAAATGTATTGCTTGGTTCATTTGGAGGTGGAAATGCTGCGTCAGGTTCATCATCTGCTTCAGGTGGTAATTACAAAGAGATCAGTTTGAGCGATGCTGCAGTTGTATTGAGTTATGCCAATAAAGTAATGATCGTTCCGGGTTATGGATTGGCTGTAGCCCAGGCTCAGCATATTTGTCATGAATTAGAAAAATTCCTGGAGGATAAAGGTGTGGAAGTGAAGTATGCCATCCATCCTGTTGCAGGTAGAATGCCAGGTCATATGAACGTGTTGCTGGCAGAAGCTGATGTGAGCTATGATAAACTTCTCGAGATGGAACAGGCAAATGATGAATTCAAAACCACCGATGCTGTTCTGATACTTGGAGCAAATGATGTAGTGAACCCTGCTGCGAAAACAGATCCGGCTTCACCGATCTATGGCATGCCTATCCTTGAAGTAGAGCAGGCGAAAATGGTGATCGTTAATAAGAGAAGTATGAAGCCTGGTTACGCCGGAATTGAAAATGAGCTTTTCTTTCAACCAAAAACTTCTATGTTGTTTGGCGATGCGAAAGCAGCATTACAGAACCTTTTAGGAGAGATGAAGAATTTGTAATAAGAAATAGGAAATGTTGAATAAAGAATAAGGAATAAGAAATGTTGAATAAGGAATAAGAAAGTAGGATCTTCTTACTTATTTATTTCTCTTTTCTAATTCATTATTTCTTATTGTATTTTCTTTCCTTTGCCGGGTGCAACTTCCTGCTGCGTTACTGCAATCACTTAAAGATGTAAAGGGTTTTAACGAAACCTCTTTCAAAGCTGTTCATGAGTCAGGTGAGCAGGTTACATCTGTTCGTATCAATCCTAAAAAGATCACACAACAACAGTTGTCTGAATCACTATCATCTGTCAACAGCCAACTGTCAACTATTCCCTGGTGTAATCATGGATTTTATCTAAGTCATCGTCCATCTTTCACACTCGATCCGCTTTTTCATGCTGGAGCTTATTATGTACAGGAAGCAAGCAGTATGTTTCTTTGGCATGTACTTGAATCTGTAATTAATAAAGAACACCACAAACTTGTTCTCGATCTTTGTGCAGCACCCGGAGGAAAAAGTACTTTACTTTCTTCTTTCTTCGGGAATGGTTTGGTTGTTTCCAATGAAGTGATCAAATCACGTGTAAATATTCTGCAGGAAAATATTACCAAGTGGGGAAATGAAAATGTTATTGTTACCAATAATGATTCAAGAGACTTTAGTAAACTTCCCGGCTTCTTTGATGTGATCGTTACTGATGTTCCCTGCAGTGGCAGCGGATTGTTTAGAAAAGATCCCTCAGCCATTGAAGAATGGAGCATCGATAATGTAAACCTCTGTTCTCAGCGGCAACAAAGAATATTAGCAGATATCATTCCTTGTTTAAAACAGGATGGTATACTCATCTATTCAACCTGTTCTTATTCTAAAGAAGAAGATGAAGAGATACTGGATTGGATCGTTGATGAGTTCAATCTTCAACCTGTTCAGGTTCCTGTTCAGGCAGAATGGAATATCATAGAATCATCTTCACCGAAACATTCAGCCAGGGGTTATCGATTCTTTCCTGATAAACTAAAAGGCGAAGGTTTTTTTATTGCAGTTTTCAAACAAGTAAATGATGTTGCTGACTCAAGACAAAAAGAAGCAACCATCAATCTTATCTCGGCAAAAGAAAAAGAACAACTAAAACCGATAGTTCATATTCCAGTCGATTCATCTGTCTTCATTCACAACGAAGGTTATAATATTTTTCCGTCTGAATACTTGCATCAACTAAAAGTATTGAGCAAACAACTTTACATTAAACAGGCAGGTGTTGCGATAGGAGGGTTTAAGGGAAAGAGTTTTGTTCCCGAACATGCGTTTGCATTGAGTAATCTTGAAAATTATTTCCCAAAAGTTGCGCTTACAAAAGAAGAGGCTTTATCATATCTGCGAAAGCAAGATATAAAACCTGTTGCTCCACAAGGCTGGTGCATGATCACACACCAGGGAATGGGATTAGGCTGGATAAAAAATCTGCCCAAGAGGCTAAATAATTACTACCCTTCTGAGTGGAGAATTTTAAAAAGCTAAATTAGCGGCGGAAATGCCAACATCTATGAAGAAGATTCTATTGATCGGAACGATCCTGCTCAACTGTTTTTTAGTTTCAGCACAGCATATAAAAATTCAGAAAGAGAAGTCTCAATTATATATAACGCATAAGGTGGAAGCAAAAGAAACATTGTACAGCCTTGGCAGAATGTATCATCTCACACCAAAAGAAATTGCTACCGCAAACAAATTAAGTGCAGATGCTGGATTACGTACAGGTCAGCAGATCAAAATACCGCTGAAGAAGACCAATTTTATTCAGTCCACACCAAAGAATAAAAAAGAGCTGGAGCCTGTTTATCACACCATTAAGAAAGGAGACAATCTTTATAAACTCAGCAAACATTACAACAATGTAAAAGAAGCCGAACTTAAGAAGTGGAATCATCTTTCTAAAAATACCATTCAACCAGGACAAGATATCATTGTTGGATATGTGAAGGTTAGCAATGCTGCAAATGAAACGCAGGGAGAAGTTGCTGCTAAACCTAAAAGCAAACAAGAGGTTAATAAAAATGCTAAGGTGAAATCTCCAACAACTATAGATACGAACAAAGCAACTGTTAATACGGTTGCAGTGAATCAAAATAATACTACCGAACGGTTTGATCCTCCAACAAAAACCGCTTCAACACAGCAACAGGAAACAATCGCTACAGCAACTGCACAAACTTCTGCTGAAGACAGTTATTTCGCTGCGAATTATTCCATCAATGCTGCCAATGCATCGGAGAAAACGATCACCGGTACTGCAGCTACATTCAAATCAACCAGTGGATGGAGTGATCATAAATATTACGTGTTGATGAATGATCTTGCTCCGGAAACCATTGTAAAGGTTACCGTGAATGGAAAATCGATCTATGCCAAAGTGCTTGAATCACTTCCCGAACTAAAAGACAATAAAAATTTGATTTGCCGGTTAAGTAATGCTGCGGCTTCGGCACTTGGCGTAATCGATAGCAAGTTCAATATCGAGATATCCTTTTATCAATAATTATTTAGCCAACTAAGGTACTTGTGGCATCGTTCCTTGTGTCACTCACTTGTACTTCAGCTTTTCATGGGATCGAAGCGATAACCTCTTAGAAAATCTTCAACATTCATACGCTTCTTGCCTTCGAGTTGCAGGTCAAGAATGTGGATGAAGCCATCAGCACAAGCGTACTTCAGGTAGGTTTTTCCATCAGTAGAAACTTCTCCCGGCTTTTGTTGATGAGGTGTTGTTTCTTTAGTTGTTTTATAAATCTTAAGAATCTTATCCTGGAGTTTGGTTAATGCACCCGGAAAAGGTGAGAGGCCTCTTACAAGGTTGTGTATGTCTGCAGATGATCTGTTCCAATCTATCTGGCAGGTTTCTGTAAATATTTTAGGTGCGTGTTTTAAAATAGTTAGACCGGGACGGTCAGACTGTTGGGGTTGCTCAACCAGTTTACCTTCTGCTAAACCTTTAACGGTTTGGACTAAAAGTGCAGCACCGATATCTTTCATTTTATCGTGCACTTCACCTGCAGTTTCATCTTCACCAATTGCAAACCTGGACTGCAATAAAATATCACCAGTATCTATCTCATGTTTCAATTTGAACGTGGTAACACCTGTTTCTTTTTCTCCATTGATCACAGCCCAGTTAATGGGTGCTGCGCCTCTGTATTGTGGTAACAATGATCCATGTAAATTGATTGTTCCCATTGGTGGCATATTCCAGACTACTTCCGGCAACATTCTAAATGCAACTACTATCTGCAAATCTGCTTTAAGATTTTGTAGTTCTTCGAGAAAAGCAGGAGATTTCAGTTTCTCGGGTTGCAACACTTTCAGTGCATGTTCAACTGCATATTTCTTTACCGCACTTTCAGTGAGTTTCATTCCCCTGCCTGCAGGTTTATCAGGTGCTGTAACAACGCTTACAATATTGCATCCTGCTTTTACTAAAGCATCCAGTGAAGCCACTGCAAATTCAGGAGTACCCATGAAGACAATTCGTACATCTTCTAGTTTCATCTGGCAAATGTAATGGCTGCATGTTAGAGTGAACCACTCTTGATCGTCCAGCTTCCTTCTTCCATTTCAGTTTCCAGTTCACCAGCATCCCAACCGCAATAACCAATAAATATTTTCACTTGTGTAGGAGAGCGTTTTCCGTGGGTTAGCAGTTCAACTGCTTTTTTAAAATCACCTCCTAAAAACAGATCATCAGTAATGGCTTTACCGCCTGTAATTAAATCGGGAATTGAATGAATAAAGAAAAGATGTTCTGTAGCAACAGGTCCACCAGCATACAAATCAATTGCTGCAGCCTGATTGAACTCTTCGAGTTCGTTTAGTTTACGGGGAAATGGTTTGTTTATCACGAAACCTGTTGCACCATTGGAATTGTGTTCAGTAATTAAAACAACGGTTTTCTCGAATTCAGAACTATCCAATAAAGCTGTGGCTTCGATCAGTTTGCCCTGGAGATTTTCCATTCTATTCAAAATCTTTATACAACAGATATTTCTTACGAATGGCTTTGAAAGCTTTGAGTTTAGGTTGCCAGCCTGCCCTGATCTCAGCTTCTGACTTTCCTGCAACCAATTGCTTTCTCAGGTTATCGTCTCCTGCCAGTTTATCAAAAAAATATTGACCGGTTTTCGAACGAATAAAGAAGCTGTCTTTCTCCGGAAATAACTGGTATGCCTCGATAAGGTATTTTAAATAAATGCGACTTGCCACTTTATTTTCCAGGTTGTTTCTTGAGTCGTATAAGTTCCAGCCGTAACAAAGTTTGTCTTTTAACTTGGGAGCTGTTGCACCTTCTCTCGTAGTAGGTGTAAAGCTGTATAGATTTTTCGGCAAGGTTGGATGACCAAAAATGCAGAACGGATGATCGGTTCCTCTGCCTTCACTTAACACCGTTCCTTCGAAAAAGCAGGTAGATGGATACCAAAAGATCGACGCAAAATCGGGTAAGTTGGGTGAGGGTTTAACTGGTAATTCATATCTGCTGGTATGATCATAATTCTGGCATTTGATCACCATAAAATGAAAAGCAGTATCTTTTGAGTTCTCTGCAGTTTTATAATAATCGTGTTTGGCATTTGCTTTTGCCGTGAGCCATCTTTCACCAGCGATCATCATTGCATATTCACCCATCGTCATTCCATATACAATAGGTACAGGTTGCATACCTACGAAACTCCGGAAAGCAGTATCCAAAACTGGTCCATCAACATAATGCCCGTTGGGATTTGGCCTGTCAAGGATCATCAAAGGTTTGCTGTTCTCGAAAGCAGCTTCCATGTATTCCTGTAATGAAGAAATAAAAGTGTAAAAACGCACACCCACATCCTGGATATCGAATAACAGGATATCTACATCAGCAAGATCCTCTGCAGAAGGTCTTCTTTTCTTTCCATACAGCGATATCACCGGAATTCCCGTTGCTTTGTCTACATAGTTATCCAGTTTTTCTCCTGCATCAGCAGTACCCCTGAAACCATGTTCTGGTCCGAATGCTTTTACAATATTTACTCCCAGTTTTTGCAACGAATCAACCAGGTGCGTTTTTCCAATGGTAGCCGTATGATTGGCAAATACAGCCACACGTTTACCTTTTAGTAATGGAACATATACCTCCGTTCTTTCAGCAGCAGTAATAATTTTATTATCGATGTTTTTGTTGTTGGATTTCTGTGCATTACAGCCAAAACACAATATCAAAAACACTATGGGTAAAACGTTTCTCATATAGAAGCTTAACACTCGCAAGTTAAGAATTAATTGCAGGGCTAAAGCACTTGCCCTACCTTGCAGAACGAATTCAGCCTTATCCGCTAATTAGTTGATGGTTATTCTTTTGCTGATCTTCCAGGCTCAATAGAGTTTCTGCAGTATAAGGGTGCGATCCGCCTTGCTTAAGCTACGTCGGACAAGCGCAACTAAAGTTGAGATAAATGCAATGCTGGCTTCCATAAAATTTCTTAGAACATGCAACAAGTAAAACAAGGTGATAAGATCAAAGTACATTATCACGGTAAGTTAACAGACGGTACTACATTCGACAGCAGTGAAGGCCGCAGTCCATTAGAATTTGAAGTTGGCAGCGGTGCCGTTATTCCAGGTTTTGATGAAGGTGTGATGGGTATGGCTGTTGGTGATAAAAAAACGATCAACATTCCTGCAGAACAGGCTTACGGTCCTCGTGTTCAGGAACTGGTGATGGATTTTCCTAAAGATCGTTTTCCGGAAGATATGGTGCCTGAAGTTGGTATGATGCTAACGATGCACAACGGTAATGGCCAGGAGTTTCCTGTTACGATCGTAGATGTGAAAGAAGATGCTGTAACATTGGATGCAAATCATCATCTTGCCGGACAGGAACTGATCTTTGATCTGGAACTGGTAGATATCGAAAGCAAAAGCAAGATCATTACACTGTAATAATATTTTCGAAATATGTTAAGGCCCGGACTTTTGTCTGGGCCTTATTATTTTCAGTTATCCGTTATTTGCTTTCGAATTGCTTATTTGATAAAGCAACTGCCCTAAACATTATCTTTACCAAGCTGACGTGATAATTTGTTGGCTGGAAAGAATCTGTGACTATTGACTTAACGATTTATTGACTGAATGACTCAAAAACGCATTGCCATATTTGGTTCTACCGGATCGATCGGTACACAGGCTTTGGATGTGATCACTGCAAATCCTGATAAATTCTCGGTTGCTATACTTACAGCTCATACGAATGATGAAGTACTCATCAAACAGGCACTTCGTTATAATCCGGATATTGTTGTTATTGGAGATGAATCCAAATACAACACAGTGAAAGAAGCTTTGGCTGGCACCAGCATCAAAGTGTCGGCAGGTGAACAGGCAATTGAAGATGCTGCAGCTGCAGATAATTATGATTTCATGATCGCTGCGATTGTTGGGTATGCCGGTCTAAAGCCAACACTTAAGGCAATTGAGAATGGCAAGACCATTGGGCTGGCAAATAAAGAAACACTTGTAGTTGCCGGTGATTATGTAATGAGAAGAGCGGTGGAGAAAAATGTGGCCATCATACCGGTTGACAGTGAGCATTCAGCAATATTCCAATGTTTGGTAGGAGAGAGCAGGAATAAGATCGAAAAGATCGTTCTTACAGCAAGCGGAGGCCCCTTTCTTGGTAAGAAGCCGAATTTTCTGGTGAATGTGAAAAGAGATCATGCATTGCAACACCCTAACTGGAGCATGGGAGCAAAGATCACCATCGACTCTGCTACGCTGATGAATAAAGGGCTCGAAATGATCGAAGCCAAATGGCTTTTCAACCTTGAGCCTGAACAGATCCATGTGCTTATTCATCCGCAAAGCATCATTCACAGCATGGTGCAGTTTGAAGATGGCAGTTTGAAAGCACAGATGGGTTTGCCTGATATGAAGCTGCCTATTCAATATGCAATGGCTTTTCCGCAACGCATACCGAATAACTTTCCGAGATACGATTTCCGTCGTCCGAATACACTCACTTTCGAAGAGCCTGATACAAAAACTTTCCGAAACCTGGCCCTGGCTACAGAGGCATTGCAAAAAGGTGGTAATATGCCTTGCATTCTTAATGCAGCCAACGAGATCGCTGTTTTTGCTTTCCTCAGGAATCGCATTGGATTCTTAGACATTACCGAGGTGGTGGAAAGAGCTATGAATAAGATCACTTACATATCCAATCCAACATTGGAAGAATACTTTGACAGCGATGGTGAGGCTCGTAATTTTGCCGCTTCGTTAATACAGATGTAGGCAATAGTGAATCGTCAATAGTGAATATAGCACTAAGCTAATTTGTTAATGCCTAAGTAAAAATTATGCATTATAGCCTGGTCTCCCTCTCTTTTGAAGAGGGAAAGAGGGTGAGGTCAACTTTTGTAATGCTATTTTGCTTTACTTGCGTCGCACACTTCAGGTTTCTGTAAGAAATCAGCTGATTTCCAGACAAACATGAGTATGCATAGTAATAATAAAAACTAAAAGCTGATTTAATAATAAGATGACATTATTAGCAATTGATTGGTCAGGAGTAGGAATTCAAACGCTGTATTTTATCATGGCGTTTTCGATATTGGTGGTGTTGCATGAGATGGGGCATTTTCTTCCTGCAAAATGGTTTAAATGCAGGGTAGAGAAGTTCTATTTGTTTTTCAACCCATGGTTTAGTCTTGCCAAAAAGAAGATCGGAGAAACAGAATGGGGCTTAGGCTGGGTTCCGTTTGGTGGTTATGTAAAGATCAGCGGAATGGTAGATGAGAGCATGGATAAAGAGCAGTTAAAAAAACCTGCTGAACCTTATGAATTCAGGGCCAAACCAGCCTGGCAAAGGCTCATCATCATGTTGGGTGGTGTTACAGTGAATGTAATTCTTGCTATTGTAATATTTATCTTCATCACATGGGTATATGGTGATGAATACCTGCCACCACAAAATGCAAAAAATGGTTTTGCCGTTGATAGTTTAGGAACTGCAATGGGTTTGAAAGACGGAGACATCATTACAAAACTGGATGGTGTACCTGTTAAAGATGCTACTAAAATTCCGGTAGATATTATTACAAAAGAACCTAAACAACTTACTGTTTTAAGAAATGGACAAGAGCTTCAACTACCTGTTCCCCAAACATTGGTTCGTTCATTGAACGATAGCAAAGGAGCTGATTTTACTTTTCTTCGTTTTCCCGGTATCATCGAGGATTTTGGAAAAGAGTCAACAGCCTGGGAAGCTGGTTTGAGAAAGGGTGACCAGATCATCTCTGTTGATTCGATATTAACTCCTTACTCAGTAGACGTTCAACGTGTAACCCGTGCTAATAAAGGAAAGAAACTCAACTTTATTGTAAACAGAAACGGCCAGTTTGTTGCGTTGCCTGTGCAGGTGACCAATGAAGGAAAGATCGGTATCGCATTTCAAACAGATATTAAGAAGTTAGGTTTTGAGACCGAAACGAAAAAGTACAGCTTCGCAGAATCAATTCCTGCAGGTTGGAACAAGTGCTGGAATACGTTGGGTAATTATGTTACCGGATTAAAGCATTTGTTCACTGGTAAAGCCAATCCGAACGAATCGTTAGGAAGTGTGATCAGCATTGGAAAGATATTTCCAAAAGAGTGGGGTGAGTGGGAAGCTTTCTGGAGGTTAACAGCCATCTTTTCAATTATTCTTGCATTCATGAACGTTTTACCAATACCTGCTTTGGATGGTGGTCATGCACTATTCACTTTAGTAGAGATGATCACAGGTAAAAAACCAAGTGATAAGTTCATGGAATATGCACAGATGGTAGGAATGGTGTTGTTACTAGGTTTAATGGCTTATGCACTTGGACTAGACTTCCTGCGTTTATTTAGAGGGAACTAGTTTTGAGTTTATAGTTTTGAGTTTTTAGTTAAGCAGTTTAGAATTTGAAACTGTAGATGAAAAGCGAACATAAAGTACAAGAGTCACGCTAAAGACGTAATAAATGCGACGTAACGGAAGTTTAATTAACATTCTGTGGCTGGCATCCTGAAAATACATTGCATAAATTTGCAAACTAGTTCTTTGAAGTTTACCAACTGTAAACTTTAAACTGAAAACTAATAAACTACTCATGGGGTCGTATTGGTTTTGACAGCATAAGTTGCGGTAGGTGTAAGCATGCAGTGCGTTGTTCAATTAGCACTTAAATCTGAATGTTCAAACTATAAATGGCAATACTCAGTATGCCATGGCTGCCTAATCAGTGATTAAGTAGTCATTAGGGCCGTGTTGAGCCGGTTGTTCTGTTACCACGCTCCACCGCCGACTCAAAAAACAAACACAGAATGCTGCTATGGAAGGCTGTGACCATAGCTTAAGACCATCCAGCTAAGAAGATCATTGGTTTGCTCTGTTCCTGTGATTTTCCGACAAGCAATGCAGAGATAAGCATGTAGAAAGCTTATGGCAAATATGTTTGGACACCGGTTCGAATCCGGTCGGCTCCACTTTTAGCCGCCTTAACTTTATTGAGGGCGGCTTTTTCATTTTGGGAGGAGTGTAAACATCAAACATCACTTCTCTTTTTCTTATACATTAATGTGCATTCTTAGCAATTAAGCTATATTTTGCACCGGTAAGGTCTAAAACACACCTATGCTCCCTAAAGTTTTACTTATTGACGATGATATGGTTACCTGGGCTATCTGCGAAATGGTGTTGAACAAGACACAGTTTTGCGAACAGCTCGAAAAGCTTGGAAACGGTAAAGAAGGTATCGATTACTTCTCTTCATATTTTGAAAGAAAGAAAAAAGGAGAGACCGCTGTTACAGCACCTGATCTTATTTTACTGGATCTGAATATGCCTGTGATGGATGGATGGAATTTTCTGGAAGATTACATCCGTAAATATGCTGAACGCTTGCCACAAACCAGGATAGCGATCCTTTCTTCTACAGTAAATCCTGAAGATTTTATCAGAGCTCAGCGTTATCCCATCGTAATTGATTTCATCAATAAGCCCCTTACGATCGAGTTTGTAGAAGAGTTTAAAAATCATGAGGCATTAAGGCAGTATTTTTCTTAAGCTGGTACGGATTTTAAGGTTGGTAGGCAAATATTTTGAATGCAAACCGAACAGATCATAGGTATTGTTGCCGGCGTTTTAACCAGCAGTAGCATGCTTCCTCAACTTGTGAGGCTGATTAAAGAGAAAAAAGCTGACGCCATATCTCCGGTAATGCTTATTGTACTCATTTCAGGCGTTTCGCTTTGGACCTATTACGGCATTTTAAAAACCGATTGGCCCATCATCATTACCAATTTATTCTCATGTATCGTAAATATTACTTTATTGGTATTAAGACAGGTCTATAGAAAGAAAGGCAGGTAGCCAGCTGTATTGCTGCTATGTAGCTTTCGTTGTGTCACTCACTTGTACTGTTGATACTTTATTGAGCATGATACCAGCCTGTTTTTTACCTTCGGCACATGTACAACCTCCCATACTTCCAGGAAAAAGATCAGCAACGAGTGCTGGAGTTTGTAAAAGCGCATCCCTTTACTTTTATCTGTGGTTGTGATGCTGAGAACAAGCCTGTAGCCACACAGATCCCTTGTTTTATCGAAGAAAGAGAAGGCCAATTGTATTTGAGTGGTCACATTATGAAGAATACAGATCACCATAAAGCATTTGCACAACATCCGAATGTTCTTGCTGTATTCACCGGTGCTCATACTTATGTAAGTGCAAGCTGGTACAGCGATCCTCATACAGCCTCCACATGGAATTATATGAGTGTTCATGCCAAAGGAACCATGCGATTTTTAGACGAAGCTGCTTTGATGAAAGTTTTGAAACATACAACCAATCATTTCGAGAATAACCCACACTCACCTGCAAATTTTGAACAGTTACCGGAAGATTATGTTGCAAAGCTGGCGAAAGCAATTGTGGCGTTTGAAGTAGAAGTTCATTCGCTGGAAAATGTTTTCAAACTCAGCCAGAATCGTGATAAGGAAAGCTATGAGAATATTATGCAGAAGTTGAATGATCAGGATAACAATGCAAAGGAAATTGCCAACGAAATGAACACCAGAAAAGAAGAACTATTCAAATGACCAGACAATTTTTAGTTGATCAGATAAAGCAAAAGCAATCTTACTTATGTGTAGGATTGGATTCTGACATTACCAAACTGCCGCAACATCTGCAATCAAAACCTGGTGCAGTTTTTCAATTTAATAAAGCTATTATTGATGCTACAAAAGATTTCTGCGTTAGTTATAAGATCAACACGGCTTTCTATGAATCGCAAGGACTGAAAGGCTGGGAAGCAATGGAGCAAACGGTGAACTATATTCCATCAACGCATTTTAAAATTGCTGATGCAAAACGAGGTGATATTGGTAACACTTCTGCTCAATATGCAAAGGCATTTTTTGAAACGCTACCATTCGATGCAATAACAGTAGCGCCATATATGGGTGAAGATTCAATCAGGCCGTTTCTTGAATATGATGATAAATGGACGATCGTTCTGGGTTTAACTTCCAATAAAGGAGCAGCAGATTTTGAGCTGCAAAAAACGGGAGAGGAGTATTTATATGAAAAGGTATTGAGAACAGTGAGCAGTTGGGGCAATGCAAACAACCTGATGTTTGTTGTAGGTGCAACACAGGCCATAGAACTGCAGAACATCCGTAAGATGATTCCCGATAATTTCTTACTGGTTCCCGGCGTTGGTGCACAAGGTGGAAGTCTTGAAGAAGTAAGTAAATATGGAATGAACAAAGATTGTGGTTTGTTGGTAAATGCAAGTCGTGCGGTGATATTTGCTTCAGATGGTGATGCTTTTGCTGAAGCAGCAGCGAAAGCAGCGAGAGATTATAATGATGAAATGAAGCAATATCTTTCTAAATAACACAGTGGAAACGCTTTTAGACAACCCGGTTTATCATGCTCTAACCTCAGGTGATAATTCATTGAGTCACGGAGAAAATGTGGTGAAATACTTTGATGAATCAGTTTCGCCTTTTGCTGGTTTTCCCATCGATTATAAAAGTGGTTTTGATGATCTGTACAATGAACTTCCTCCAGGCAGAAGAATTTTATATGCTTCGATAAATGAAATAGACGTTCCGTAGAATTGGCAATTGGCAGCTTATATCACAGGTTCGCAGTTTGTGTTTGAAGATCTGAATTATTCAGTTCAACCTTCGCAAATTCCTGTTCCACTAACTGATGAACATGCTGCAGAAATGGTGGCATTGGCAGCACTTAGGAAACCAGGTCCTTTCAATCTTCGCACAATAGATTTTGGATATTACTATGGTTTTTTTGAAGAAGGGAAACTGGTTGCCATGACTGGTCAGCGTTTGCATCCCGGCAATTATGCTGAAGTGAGTGCAGTGTGTACACATCCTGGCCACCTGGGAAAAGGTTATGCAACAGCTTTATTACAACACCAGTTATTACTCATCTGCAAGCAAGAAAAGATGCCGTTCCTTCATGTGAGAGCTGATAATGAAAGAGCCATTGGTGTTTATGAAAGCCTTGGGTTTCGGTTACGTGGACCTATGCATTTCTATTTCATGAAAAGCAGGAAAACTGTTTAAGCCCTTAACTCCTGCCTGAAGCTGAAAGAATATTTGTCAATAAACTTTGCCAGCTTTTCAGGAGTATCCACCACATCAGGATGATCGAATTTGATTGCCGAAACAGGCATTCCGGTGAACTGGCTGCTGTTGGGATCTTCTACCATTACAAATCCGCCATTTTCTTCAATTTGTTTGATGCCTTTTGTACCATCAGTTCCGGTTCCTGACATTACAATGCCGATTGCTCTTCTGCCAGCATCTTCTGCTAAAGATGAAAAGAAGACATCTACTGCCCGGTTGATTCCGCTGTAATCCCGATCTAATAACTGAAACTTGTTATTTCGAATCTCCAGGTATTTTCCTTCGGGCAGCACATAAATATTTCCTGATTGAACGATCATTCCTGTTGCAATTCTCATTACCGGCATTGGAGAAATCCGGCTTAAAATGCTGTCGAGCTGGCTTTTATGATCTCGTAATAAGTGCATAACGATCACGAATGCAGCATCTTTCTGTTCAGGTAAAGCTGAAAAGAATTTCTGGAGTGATTCTAAGCCTCCGGCTGAAGCTCCGATTCCGACGATGATGTGATCGTAGTTTTTCATGGTTGGTTTAATCGTATCCAGAAACGTACCGAACAGCTGTAATGAACATTATCTTTGATTGGAATCGTAGCCGAATAGCGATAAGAACGTACAAGTGAGTGGCACAACAGGAGCTTTATAGTGATTCTTAAGCTGGTTAACCAAAAAATCTTAGCTCATCAGCTTCAATTCTGAGCATTTTCCCCTACTTTTGCCGCCACATAAAAAGATAAAAACGAAGTGGGAGTGGTTCCCACAAAAAATTGTAAGAAATGCCTTTAACAACTGAAAAGAAGCAGAACATTTTTAAAGAACATGGTGGAAGCGTTAAAAACACTGGCTCTATCGAAGGCCAGATCGCTTTATTAACTGAGCGTATCGCCCACATTTCCAAACATTTACAGGCAAACAAAAAAGATTTCTCTACCCACAGAGGATTGATGCAACTGGTTGGTCAGCGTAAAAGATTACTGACTTACATGCAAAAGCACAACCTGCAAGGTTACCGTGCATTGATCGAGAAACTGGGTCTAAGAAAATAAATTATACCAGTTATGTAAAAGCTGTTCCCAACATGTATTTAATACGGTTGGGAATCGTTTTTTGTACCGGTACCTGTATCAGGAAAATTATTAACTACGGCTTTGCATTTGTCCCGCCTTTCGCACAGCCGTGCAAACAAGTGAATTATGTTATCACAACCAATTAGTGTTTCATTCAACCTGAACGGTCAGGAAGTAACGATTGAAACCGGAAAACTTGCCCGTCAGGCAGACGGAGCTGTAACAGTTCGCCAGGGAAACTGTATTTTACTCGCTACAGCAGTAGCCAACGCTGAACCAAAAGAAGGTCAGAGTTTCTTTCCTTTAACTGTAGATTATACTGAGAAGTTCGCTTCTGCAGGTCGTATTCCCGGGTCATTTTTTAAGAGAGAAGGAAGGCTGAGTGATTATGAAGTACTCATTAGCCGTTTGATCGATAGAGCACTTCGACCTTTGTTCCCTGAAGATTATTTCTGTGATGTTCAGGTACTGGTTACTTTGATCTCCAGCGATCCTGAGGTTATGCCTGATGCATTGGCTTGCCTTGCAGCTTCTGCAGCGTTAGCAGTATCGGATATTCCTATCAAAGAAATGCTTTCTGAAGTACGTGTTGCAAGAATTGATGGCAACATGGTAGTAAATCCTAAGAGAAGTGAACTGGCTAACGCCGATATGGATTTCATCATCGCAGCTACAGAAAAGAACCTGATGATGGTGGAAGGTGAAAGTAAAGAGTGCCAGGAAGAAGATTTAGTGAAAGCCCTGGAAATTGCTCACGAAGCGATCAGGATGCAGATCAAAGCTCAACAAGAATTGAGAGATAAGAAGGGTGTTACCGGTAAAAGAGATTACAAGAAGCCTGAGTTAGATGAGGCTTTGAAGAATGTAGTTGATTCATTTGCGAAAGATAAACTATACACGATCGCTACCAGCAAAAGTGCCAAGCATGACAGAAGTGATGCTTTCAAAACACTGAAAGAGGAATTAGTTGCAAGCCTTGGTGAAGAAGCTGAAGACGCACAAAAGAAATTAGCTGTTAAGTATCTCGAAGATCTGCAGTGGGAAGTTGTTCGTAATATGATCCTCGACGACAGAACTCGTTTGGATGGTCGTAAGTTGGATGAGATTCGTCCGCTGGCAATGGAAACAGACGTACTTCCTTCACCACACGGTTCTGCATTATTTACAAGAGGAGAAACACAATCACTCACTACGGTAACGTTAGGTACTCCGTTAGATGAGTTGCTCGTAGAAAGTGCAGCAACATCAGAATATTCTAAGTTCATCCTTCACTATAATTTCCCTCCATTCTCAACTGGTGAAGTAAAGCCAATGAGAGGTCCGGGAAGAAGAGAAGTTGGTCATGGTAACCTGGCTATGCGTTCTTTAAGACAAATGGCACCAGGTAAAGATTACGCTTACACCATTCGTATTGTTTCTGATATTCTGGAAAGTAACGGTTCTTCTTCAATGGCTACTGTTTGTGCAGGTTCTCTTGCATTGATGGATGCCGGTGTTCCAATGCCAAAGCATGTAAGCGGAATTGCAATGGGATTGATCACAAGAGGAACTGATAATAAGTATGCCATCCTTTCTGACATCCTTGGTGATGAAGATCACCTTGGTGATATGGATTTTAAAGTAACAGGTACAAGAGATGGTATTTGTGGTGTGCAGATGGACATCAAGATCGACGGACTGAGTATGGAAGTGATGAGAGAAGCACTAAACCAGGCTAAAGCCGGAAGATTGCACATTCTTGATGCAATGTACCAGTGCCAGCCTGAAGCAAGACCTGAAGTGAAGCCACATACACCAAGAATGGAGAAACTCATCATCGATAAAGAATTCATCGGTGCTGTGATCGGGCCACAAGGTAAAGTGATTCAAGAGATCCAGAGAGAAACCGGAACTACGATCAATATTGAAGAAGTAGGTGCAACAGGTGAAGTGAGCATCTTCGCTACTGAAAAAGAGAGCTTGCAAAAAGCGATCGATTGGGTAAGAGGTCTTACCGCAGTACCTGAAGTTGGTTCTGTTTATGAAGGAACAGTAAAGTCGATCAAAGAATTTGGTGCATTCGTTGAATTCTTACCAAAGAAAGAAGGTCTGTTGCATATCTCAGAGATCAGCTGGAAGCGTTTGAATACAATGGAAGGTGTGTTGAATGATGGTGATAAAGTGAAAGTGAAGTTGATTGGTATTGATCAGAAGACCGGTAAGTTTAAACTCAGTCGTAAGGCGTTAATGCCAAAGCCTGAAGGTTATGTTGAAAGACCTGAAAGACCAGAAGGTGATCGTCCACAAAGAAGAGATGGCGACAGAGGTGAAAGACCTCAGCGTAGAGAAGGAGAGAAGCCAAGGTTTGAAAAGCCGAGAAGAGAAAGTGGTGAACAACCTCAACCTCAACAAGGTGATGAGGGAATGACTCAACAACCTGAATAAATCTCTCGCAGAGATCGCTGAATACACGGAATTGATAAAAAGAAAATGTCTCACTGTTTGGTGAGACATTTTTTATTTCTGAGACAGAATTATTTTAATGGAATTGTCATTTCTCCTTGTGGTGTTCCATCATTTGCACTCGGTTCGAAGATTACGATCTCAAGTGTAGAAGAAGGATTCTTCTTTTTAGCTGTAACAGTAAAATTGAATTTGCCGAATTCGGGAGCACCTGCATCTGTGGTAGTATGTCCTTTTTTCAACAGAACATTATCTTCTTTTATATTCCATTCAAAATTTGCTTCGAATACCTGTGCTTTCCCGGTTATTCTGAATGTTGTATCATTCAGCTTCTGAATCTTTACATCTTTGAATTTCTTATTCGAGAAAACTGAATCAGTATTCGATGGTTTTTCCGTTAACACTGAGTCAGGCTTCTTCACATTTGTAATTGTGTCAACTGGTATGTTGCCTGAATCAGTAGCTGGCTGCTGTTCGTTGGATGGATTATTACATGCGATAATTGATAATATCAATGCTGAAAAAATGAAACGTTTCATAGATAATATTTTACTACAGTAATATTCCCTGCAGAAATAAATAAGCAAAACTAAAATAGATCACCAATCCTGTTACATCTACCAATGTTGCTACAAACGGAGCAGAAGAAACAGCAGGATCTGCTCCACAACGTTTCAATAATAAAGGCAACATTGATCCGGTAAGTGTTCCCCAGAGTACAATACCAATTAATGAAAAGCCTACCGTAAATCCGATCGGCATCCAGTAATCTCCATAGATATCCGGGAAGACAGAATGCCAGATTGCTATCCTGATAAAACCAATTATTCCTAAAACACTTCCCAATAATAAACCGCTTATTATCTCTCTTCTCATCACTCTCCACCAGTCTGCAATAGTGATCTCACCAACTGCCATTGCCTGGATGATAAGTGTAGAGGCTTGTGAACCGCTATTACCTCCACTCGAAATGATCAACGGAACAAACAGCGCTAATACAACAGCTTTAGCAATCTCGTCTTCAAAATATCGCATTACCGATGCGGTAAGTAATTCACCCAGAAATAAGATGATGAGCCATCCAACTCTTTTCTTAAAAAGTTTTAGCAAAGGAATATCGAGGTACGGTTCTTCAAATGCTTCGGTACCACCCATCTTCTGCATGTCTTCGCTGAATTCTTCGTCTGCTACCCAAAGCATGTCATCGATCGTAACAATACCTAATAATATATCATTATCATCCACCACAGGTAATGCCACACGATTGTTCATCTTAAATACCTGGCTTGCATGTTCCTGGTCGTCGTGAACATTGAGTGTGATCACTCTTCCATCGATCAGATCATCTACTTTCTTATCAGGAGCAGCAAGTATCACATCTCTTATTCTAAGATCATCCACCAACTCACCGGCTTCATTGATCACATAGATCACATCAATCGTTTCACTGCCACGGGCATATTTTCTTACTGTTTCAAAAACTTCAGCCACTGAGTTATGCTCGTATACATATACATACTCCGGCGTCATCAGTCTTCCAACAGAATCTTCCGGGTAACCCAACATGGCTAATGTTACTTTCCTTTCATCAGGATCAAGCAGCTTTATCAGGTCACGGATCGTACTTCGTGGAAGTTCTTCTAAGAAGTCTGTTCTGTCATCGGCAGGTAATTCATTCAGCAGCTCTGCTGTTTTCGTTGCCGGCAGTTGTTTAATGATGTCTTTCTGCGTAGTAACGTCAAGGATCTTAAACACCATGGCAGCACGATGTATCGCCATGTTGGCAATGATCTGGCTGTCGTAATCAGGATTCTCAGCGATCAACTCAGCTACATCACTGATGTTTTGATTGTTTAAGAAATCCCTTATCTTAAGCTTGTCTTCAGTAAGAATGATCTGCTCAAATTCTTCCTGAACTGATATGTGCTCTTCCTCGAGGCTCATGCTGCAAATTACTTGTTTTATAAGTTGATGGTATAACTATTGTGTTACTTTCGCAGCCAATTTATTGTATGATCTTACCTTGTTTGTTCGTTGCTCCTGCAGGAAAAAAAGGCAGAGGCATTTATAGTTCAGAAAATATCCCTGCCAACACAACTATTGAAATCTCTCCGGTGATAATGCTTTCGCCAAAAGAACGTAAAACCATCGAAGACACTAAGCTCTTCGATTACATTTTCGAATGGGGTAACTCTAATCGTCAGGCAGCAATCGGACTAGGCTACATCTCTTTGTACAATCACAGCTATACAGCCAATTGTGAATACGATATGGACTATGATAATCTCATTATGACTATCAGAACCGTAAAACCAGTGAAGAAAGGAGAGGAGCTGTGCATCAATTACAATGCAGTTCCTGATGATGCTACACCAGTTTGGTTTGACAAAAGCAAAGCTTAATTAACCGGCTGCAGTTTTTCATAGCATCGCCTGTTGTGTCACTCACTTGTACTTCCAGAACATTGTTCAACCAAGTATTTCTTTGGTGTTGCGGGTTATCGTTTCGCAAAGCCTGTCCATCGGCAGATCATTCGAATCTTTACCAAAAGGTTCTTCAATTTCTTCTGCAATGATCTCAAGACTTGCCAGCACATAAAATATGAATGCAACAACGGGAATGGTGATGAAGCCAAGACTGGCTACCATACCAATAGGTAGTGTGATGATGTAAAAAAATATGAACTTTTTTATGAAGCCACTATAAGAATAAGGTATAGGTGTATTCTTTATTCTTTCGCATGCACCACATATCTCAAGGAAAGATTTCAATTCATCATTTAGAAAAAGCAATTGTTCGCCGCTCAATTTTTTTTCACGTACCAGTAAATTTACTCTGCTCATCATCAAACCAGCGATCTGGTTGGGAACGTGTTTGCTGTGATCGAAGTGGGGTATCTCAGGATGTGGTTGATCGTCTAATTCCCACCTGGTGATCTCAGATTGCAGGTGCATTTTAAGTGCCAAAGGAAATCTTCCAATCAATTGTAAAAAGAATGTTCTGTTCTTTACATCGTCATGATCTAAAAAACTATTGAGCTTGATAGAAAGGTTTCTGCTATTGTTTACCAGGCTTCCCCAAAGTTTTCTGCCTTCCCACCACCTGTCGTACGCTGTGTTAGTACGAAACACCAATAGCATCGAAATAGCAAAACCCAGCAAACTGTGCAGCATGGTAACATTCTTTGCATAGTTAAGATCTGCAAGTTTAAAATAGTTGTTCTCCAGGTACACTACCAGCCAGGAGTACAAACACATAAACACGATCAAAGGAAACAGTTTCCGTACGGTATCGGCTTTGTGAAATCTGAATATAAAAAGAAACCAGTCTTTGGGATTATAGCTGATCATGCGGTAAAAATAACCATCAGTTGTATTTCTTTAAAGTGTTTCGTACACTGTTGTAATAATGCCCACCAAAAAGATTCAGATGCACCAGCAAGGGATAGAGTTGAGTGAGATCAATTCTTTCTCTCCAGCTTTTCTCCAATGAGAATTCTTCATTGTAAAAATGAAAAACCTGTTGATCGAACCCTCCAAACAATAACATCATACCCAGGTCCATTTCTCTATGTCCAAAATATACTGCAGGATCAAAGATCACCGGCTCGCCACTTTTGCTGATCATATAATTGCCACTCCAAAGATCACCATGTAATAAAGCAGGTTGTTCCTGTGGAAACAGTGTATCCAGTTTATTGCAAAGTTTTTCTGCAAGCCTTGTATCACTGGTGTCACATCTCTTAGCATCGAACGCCCTTTTGATAAGAAATAAAATTCTTTGTTCTGCATAGAACTCAGACCAGTTACTACACTGCTTATTTATTTGAGGTAAAGAGCCGATATAGTTATCATGATCTAACCCAAATTGCTCCGCCGTATTTCGATGAAGTGATGCCAAATGTTGAGCAAAGTTTCTCCAGAAATCAGCTGATGCATTTCCTTTCTCTATATACTCCATCACTAGGTAAATATTCTTTTCGAACAATCCCCATTTATATGGCTCGGGAACAGCCATTGCTTTTGCATTTCTCAGTATTTCCAGGCCTTTGAACTCTTTCTCAAACATATCAGCTTTCTCTACTGAATTTAGCTTTAAAAAAAGGTTCTTATCTGGTGAATGCAGAACATGGGTTTCATTAATATCACCACCAAACACCTGTTCTGTTTTAGTGATCTTAACCTGTAATTCAGATTCAATATGTAAAAGCAAAGCTTTGTTCATGATTCAAAATTCGTATAATTCGTTTCCTCATTCATGTAATTCGTATAATAAAAAAATCCCGCCGAAGCGGGACTTTCATTTATCGAGAGTATCTACATTTAACCTCCTACTGCAAACTTCATCCTGATAATATTCAAAGCACCACCTGCTTTAAACCATTCGATCTGCTGATCGTTGTATGTATGGTTCACTTCAAATTCGTCTTTACTACCATCAGTATGATTTAATACAACCGTCAATGTTTTACCAGGAACAAACTGACTTAAACCTTTGATGTCGATCATATCATCTTCCTGCACTTTATCGTAATCTTCTTTGTTCACGAATGTTAGTGCCAGCATTCCCTGCTTTTTCAGATTTGTTTCGTGGATACGAGCAAAGCTCTTCACCAAAATGGCTCTTACACCAAGATGCCTTGGCTCCATAGCAGCATGTTCTCTGGAAGAACCTTCACCATAGTTCTCATCACCCACTACGATACTTCCAATGCCTTGTGCTTTGTAAGCTCTTTGTGTTGCAGGAACTGGTCCGTATTCACCGGTAAGCTGGTTCTTTACAGAATCTGTTTTATCGTTGAAGTAATTCACAGCACCGATCAACAGGTTGTTGGAGATATTATCTAAGTGACCACGATACTTTAACCATGGGCCAGCCATTGAAATATGATCTGTTGTACACTTACCTTTCGCTTTGATCAAAAGTTTCAATCCGTAAAGATCAGTTCCTTCCCATGCAGCGAAAGGAGCTAAAAGTTGCAAACGTTGAGACTCCGGACTAACAGCAACTTCAACTGAACTTCCATCTTCTGCCGGAGCCTGGTAACCGGCATCTTCAACAGCAAAACCTCTTGCAGGAAGTTCATGACCTGTTGGTTCATCCAGCATTACTTCTTCACCATTCTCATTCTTCAGTTTATCTTTCAAAGGATTGAAAGTAAGATCACCCGCAATGGCAAAAGCAGTAACGATCTCAGGAGATGCAACGAAAGCATGCGTTCCACTGTGACCATCATTTCTCTTTGCAAAGTTTCTATTGAATGAAGTGATGATAGAGTTCTTCCTGTTTGGATCATCGATATGACGGCTCCACTGACCAATACAAGGTCCACATGCATTTGCCAATACTACACCACCTATCTTATCAAAGATGTTCAGTAAACCATCTCTTGCAATAGTGTACCGAACCTGTTCAGAACCTGGTGTAACAGTAAATTCAGCTTTTGATTTCAGGTTCTTATCAACTGCCTGCTGTGCAATAGAAGCAGAACGGGTGATGTCTTCGTATGAAGAGTTGGTACAAGAACCGATCAAAGCAACTTCCAGTTTTTCCGGCCAGTTATTTACTTTCACTGCTTCGGCAAAACGGCTGATCGGCCATGCAAGATCCGGGGTGAAAGGACCATTCACATGTGGTTCCAGTTCATCAAGATTGATCTCGATAACCTGGTCATAGTATTTTTCAGGACTTGAATAAATCTCTTCATCAGGTCTCAGGTGTTCACGTATCTGGTCTGCTAATTCAGCCACATCTTCTCTTAATGTGCCTTTCAGGTAAGCAGCCATTTTTTCATCATAAGCAAAGAGTGAACATGTTGCACCGATCTCTGCACCCATGTTACAGATCGTTGCTTTACCTGTTGCACTGATGCTATCAGCACCTTCACCAAAATATTCTACGATTGCACCGGTACCACCTTTTACAGTAAGAATACCGGCAACTTTCAGGATAACATCTTTTGCACTTGTCCAGCCATTTAACTTTCCGGTAAGTTTAATACCGATCAGTTTAGGCCATTTCAATTCCCATGCAAGACCAGCCATCACATCACATGCATCGGCACCACCAACACCAATAGCGATCATACCCAAACCACCTGCATTAGGAGTGTGTGAGTCTGTACCGATCATCAGTCCACCAGGAAATGCATAGTTTTCTAAAACAACCTGGTGAATAATTCCGGCTCCGGCTTTCCAGAAACCAATACCATATTTGTTAGACACAGAGGCAAGAAAATCATACACCTCTTTGTTTGTATTCAACGCTGTTTCCAGGTCTTTGTTGGCTCCATCTTTTGCCTGGATCAGGTGATCGCAATGCACTGTAGATGGAACCGCAACTTTAGGACGACCAGCCTGCATAAACTGCAATAAAGCCATCTGTGCTGTTGCATCCTGCATCGCTACTCTATCGGGTGCAAAATCAACATAATTAACGCCACGATCGAAGTTTTGAAGCTTTTGATCGTTATGTAAATGAGAAAAAAGGATCTTTTCAGCTAATGTTAAAGGTCTTCCTAATGCTTTTCTGGCAGCTTCGATCTTGCCCGGCATTTCGGTATAAACCTTTCTAATCATTTCAATATCAAAAGCCATGCTGTTAAAAAGATTTGGTGAAGAATATGGAATTCGAGGTGCAAATGTACGAGAAACTGAGTGTGGCAGAAAACTTGATTTCAATCATGTATTCGTTTTATTTAATTTGCATGCATGAACAGACTAAAGCAGTACATTGAGTGGCAGGTTTTTGGCGTTTGTACCGCTGTCGGCGAAAAATTGGGCATCGCAACGTCAAGAATAAGGATGTGGTTCATTTATATTTCATTCCTTACAATGGGGTCTCCGGTTATCGTTTATATGATCCTTGCTTTTTGGATGAATATCAAACGGTATATTTGGTTTGCTAAACGAAACCCCCTGAGATATTTATAAGCAAGTGCTTAAACTCGAATACAACCATACTAACTACGACGAACTCTTAAAATTCTACTCCAAATCCCTCAAATCTAAACTGAAGGATAACGTATTGACAATAGATCCATCTATTGGAAGCGGTTACATGAAACTCATATCCCTTTCCAATGGATTGCAATGTCTTATCAGTGATTATTCTTTCAAGCAAGACCTGCTTTTTCAACGACGAAAAAGTGAAGAAGATTTTTATACACTTCGTTTTGATGAAGTGATCAATACCGAATCAACCTCAGCCAACAGTAAGTCTGCCGTTTTCCTTGCCAGTACACGATTCGACTGGCTTTTCCTCTATACAAAAGGAACGAATGTGAAGAATGTAAACATTCATTTCAGTAAGGAATGGCTTGAGAATTTCCTGGGTGTAGAAGAAGTGGGAGAGGTGATCAAAAAATATCTTTCGCTTAAAATGAGTGCTTTCAACTACGAGCCGATGGATGCTGAGTATAAACGCATCTTAAATGAGTTGATGGCTGCACAGGAATCGAAAAGCTTCGAGAACCT
Source organism: Chitinophagaceae bacterium (assembly GCA_024508725.1). Lineage (GTDB taxonomy): Bacteria > Bacteroidota > Bacteroidia > Chitinophagales > Chitinophagaceae > JAEZDC01. The sequence goes on from JANINS010000004.1 coordinate 413,868, forward strand.
CATCGTTCAAAACCGTACGATGCTGTTGATGGAACGTTTCTTTACCAGGATCTACAAGAAGATGAACGATCAGCACTTCGATATGAAAGTATCGAATGATGATATTGCCAGGTTGCAAAAGGTAGAACACGAATTGTTGAAAGATTTTTCTGCTCCGCCACCCGGAATTACTAAGCTGGCAAAAATGGCTGCGATGAGTCCATCCAAGCTTAAGAACACTTTTAAAGAGATCTACGGATTGCCCATATATCAATATTTCCAGAAGCATAGAATGAATAAAGCCAAGGCTATGCTGCTCTCTAACAAGTACAATGTAAAAGAAGTGGGAATGGAAGTGGGGTATTCTAACCTGAGCAATTTTGCCAAGGCATTTAAAAAAAGTTTCGATCAATTGCCTTCGGATATCATAAGTGGACGATAAATTACGTTATAGATTTCCTAAATTAGCTGTAACCACTGCCTATGACGGAAATCTACTTTGATTCACTCAACTATTCTGACCTGCTTCAAACACTCTCCCGCAACTTTAAATCAAAGGTGACTAATGGGTACATGAGTATTCCTTCGAATATTGGAGCCGGGTTTTTGAAAGCCATTCAGTTGCCCTGCGGAATGTCGGTTTTGATCTCCGACATGCGGCTTAGAGAAGATACCATAATGCACCGTACTAGTTATAAAGGTAGTTTGTATTATGTGCTCCAGTTTAATGAAGCGATTGAAGCCCCAACATTATATTCTACACCAAAGCTGGAAGCATATAACATGCTTAAGCAGATGGTATTGCTAACACATACCGGCGTTTCGAGCAAATACTTTTTCCCGGCAAACACCCGATTATTATCGTATAAGATCATATTTCAAAGGAAGCATTTGCAGCAATTTATTGACGAGCAAACAATAGAGCAGACCTTATCAAAATACTTCTCAGAGTTTGTACAGTTTGGAACGGTAGATCCATTGGATGTGGAATACCGGTCTATTCTTAAAGAGTTGATGAATGAAAATATCAGCCATCCATTGGCTAAGAATTTTGTACAGAACCGTACTTTTTTATTGATCGAAAAGTTTCTGCTGAAATTATCTGCGGCAGAAAAACCAGTTGCTGAGAAATTAAAGCTGTCCGATAATGAGATCGTAAGATTGATGAAGATCGAGTCGATGCTGGTGAATGATTTTTCAGTTACGCCACCGAATATCAATTACCTGTCTCGTATCTCAGCCATGAGTCCAACAAAACTGAAGACCGATTTCAAACGTTTATACGGCATGCCTATTTACGAGTATTACCAAAAGAACAGGATGCAACGGGCTAAATTGTTACTGTTAGAAGGAAAACACTCTATAAAAGAAGTAGGAATAAAAGTAGGATACTCCAACCTCAGCCATTTTGCAGGAAGCTTTAAAAAAGAGTTTGGCTTACTACCGAGTGAGTTGCTGGCAAAAGATGGTGCTTTGGCTATCTAGAAACTACGAAGTCAGAAGTACGAGGTACGAATTACAGCCTCTTAACTAAAGACTATAAACTAAAAACTTCATATTACAGCTTTCCTGATCTTCACAAGGTCTTCTAATAACTTTTCAATAAGACTTAAGTGTAGCATATTCGCTCCATCGCTTTTTGCTACCGCTGGATTGGGATGTGTTTCAATAAACAATCCATCTGCACCTGCAGCAATCGCAGCTTTTGCGATCGTTCCGATCAACTGAGGATTTCCTCCTGTTACACCACTTGTTTGATTGGGCTGTTGTAAACTGTGTGTGCAATCCATCACCACCGGAACACCATGAGCCTGCATATGTGGAATATTCCTGTAATCAACAATAAGATCCTGGTAACCGAAAGTGGTTCCTCTTTCTGTGAGAATAATTTGTTCGTTCCCAGCTTTGCGAATCTTTTCAACCGCAAACTTCATTGCTTCACCACTTACAAACTGTCCTTTCTTCACGTTCACGATTTTTCCTGTTGCTGCTGCTGCGAGTAAGATATCTGTTTGCCGACACAAAAACGCCGGTATCTGCAATATATCTACATACTTCGCTGCAATGGCTGCTTCTTCTGCTGTATGAATATCAGAAGTAGCAGGCAAGTTGAAGTGTTGACCTACTTTCTTCAATAAGGTTAATGCATCTTCATCACCAATGCCGGTAAAAGAAGTGGCACTTGTACGATTTGCTTTGCGATAGCTGGCTTTAAAAACATACGGAATCTCCAGCCTTTTACATACTGAAGAAACCTTGTCCGCAATTTCCATCAGCATGTCTTCATTCTCCACAACACATGGTCCGCTGATGAGAAAAAAATTATCAGGATTGTAAGATTGATCTTTGAACAGGTCTTGTAAAAAAGCTGGTATCATGTAATTAGAATTGCGCTGCGAACTTACACCAAAGTTTGTTTCTTTGCCAACGAGAAACAACTAACGAAGAAACGTTGCTATATGGCTAAAGGAAAAATACTAGTGATCGGTGCATCAGGACAAATAGGTGTGGAGCTTACGATGGCTTTGCGGGAAAAGTATGGAAACAACAACGTAATTGCCAGTGACCTGAGAGAAGAAAATGAGTTGCTAAAAGGTTCAGGACCTTATGTAAGTCTTGATGTGATGAACAAAGAGATGCTGCATGTGCAGGTGATCCGCCAAAATATTACACAGATATATTTATTGGCTGCAATTCTCTCTGCAACAGGAGAGAAGAACCCGAATCTTGCCTGGCATTTGAACATGCAGGGTTTATTGAATGTGCTGGATATAGCCAGGGAAGAAAAGCTGGAGAAAGTATACTGGCCAAGTAGTATCGCTGTGTTTGGTCCAACTTCACCTAAGAAAGATTGCCCACAACAAACGATCATTGAACCAACAACGGTATATGGCATCAGTAAATATGCCGGTGAGTTCTGGTGTAATTATTATTTCCATCGTTATGGTGTTGATGTAAGAAGCTTACGCTACCCGGGATTGATCAGTTATAAATCTGCACCGGGAGGTGGAACAACAGATTATGCTGTTGAAATATTTTACGAAGCATTGGAGCATAAAAAATACAATTGCTTTTTAAGAGAAGATACTTACCTGCCCATGATGTATATGCCTGATGCTATCAAGGCAACGATTGAATTGATGGAAGCTCCTAAAGAAAAAATTACCGTTAGAACATCTTACAACTTGTCTTCCATGAGTTTTTCACCAACAGAGATAGGAGCGGAGATCAAAAAACACATTCCTGAATTTGAACTGAGCTGTACACCGGATTATCGCCAGGCAATTGCCGATAGCTGGCCGCAAAGCATTGATGACTCAGTGGCAAGGGCAGACTGGGGTTGGCAACATGAATACGACTTGGCAAGAATGACAGAAGATATGCTGAAGAATCTGCAACGCTGATTGGAGCTAATGTGAACGAATGGGTGCTAATAAAAAAGGCTGATGTTTTTGCATCAGCCTTTTTATTTGTAAGAAGAAGAGGTTTAAAATTTCAATCCGAGATTAATACCTAAAGCTCTGATACCTGCCCAGGGGCCGTCAGATTTAATGAATGCACCACTGCCATTTGCTGGAACATCATAAGTGAATTTAAAAGGGTCAGCTTTGAAGTCAGCAAGTGTATTTTTAAGACCTTGTTGTTGGGTTGGAGTTAATGGAGTGGTAGGTCTGAAGTCAAGATCACCACTGCTGGTTCCGTAGTGACCACCAATCCACCAGATATCAAGAACAAGTCTTTTGGCAATATTAAACTGTGTTCCAAACATCAATCCACCGCTGAAAGATGTGATCTTCCCAGTAAAGTCAGCATTGCGTTTAATTGATGTTCCAGGACCTGTTGGTTCGTCATAAGTAAAAGGAAGAGACATATCGAAGCTTGCATACCTTGCATATGGAGCAATGTAAAAACCTTTCATTGCCTTTTTGCTTAGATAAATCCTCGGCTCAACCGTAATGGCTGTATTTCCAATTCTAAAATCGCTGATACGGATATCTTCATCATCTAAACCACCTCCAAGGCTTTCGAAAGTACTTTGAAATGGCAAACTGCTTTTAGGCATATACCTAAAGCCAACGTTTAAAGTTAATTTACTAACGAGCTTTCTTTCGTATTGGATGTGATAATTCTTAACAGCTAATGAACTAAGATTCACTTTAACTGCATTCTTTTGTGCCATGGCAAACACCGGCAGAAGAAGCAGTAACAGGGGTACTGATTTTCTCATTGTAGTTGTGGTTTAGTTTTAGTAACCACAAAATAAACAGTTTTCCCGGTTTTAAAACAACCACATAAACAAAAAACCGCAACAAGAATGTTGCGGCCTTTAGTCCTCATGTGCACTAGCAGGCATTATGCAATGCCTTTTAGCTTCTTTATTTCTTCGGTTAATTTAGGAACAATTTCGAAAACATCACCAACAATTCCGTAGTCAGCAGCCTTAAAGAAAGGTGCTTCCGGATCTTTGTTTACCACAACGATCACTTTACTACGGTTTACGCCGGCTAAATGTTGAATAGCTCCTGAAATGCCCAAAGCGAAATATAAATTCGGTGCGATCTGAATTCCTGTTTGTCCAACGTGTTCATGGTGTGGTCTCCAATGTGCATCTGCTACCGGACGACTACAAGCAGTAGCTGCATGTAAGGTCTTCGCCAAATCTTCTAAAATGCCCCAGTTCTCAGGACCTTTAAAACCACGGCCACCACTTACCACGATCTCTGCTTCAGTTAAAGGTACTTCACCTTTTACTTTATTTACGCTTACTACTTTTACTTTAGGTGCATCAACGGTAATGTTTAGTTGATTGATCGCAGCACTTCCTTCACCTGCAGTGATCTTATAACTATTTGGGTTGAGTGAGATCACTTTTATATCGCTGTTGATGCTAACGTTTGCAAATGCTTTGGCAGAAAAAACTGATTTCTTCACCACGAAACCACCGTCTGTTTTTGGTAGTGCTACAGCACCTGTAACCACTCCGGCTTTGAGCCTTGCACCAACTCTTGCAGCAACAGCTCTTCCATTTTGGTTATGTGAGAACACTATAACTTTTGCTCCTGTTTGAGTTGCAGCTTCTCCAATTGCTTTAGCATATACCTGTGCATCGAGGTTGTTCAGGCTTTCGTTGTTCACCTGGTTGATCTTTGTTACGCCATATTTTCCAAGAGCAGCAAGATCATCATTCACTGTTCCAAGCAGCAAGCCTTCAGCAGAAGTGCCGAGCTGTTTTGCAAGGTCAGCACCATAAGTAAGTGCTTCAAAAGATGACTTCTTGATGTGGCCTTCGCTATGATCTATAAAAATTAAAACTGACATAATTTGAAATTTGAGATCTGAGATTTGAAATTTTCAAACTCAAACCTGTTTATTTATTTCAAGAGCTATGCGCTCAAATTGTTGAATAAAGAACTGAACGTACAAGTGAGTGACACAACCAAAGCCTAATAGTAGTACAACAGCTTAGACCATCAGCATATCAGCACATTTGCAGATTAGCACATTAAATTGCTTTCGCCTCTTCGTGTAACAACCTCACCAGTTCTGCAACGTTATCTGCAGGCACCAGTTTTACCCCGGCTTTTGGTGGAGGAGTTTCGTAACTCACCACACTCGTCAGCTGATCTACTGCAGCAGGCTCCACCACTTTCAATGGTTTTGTTCTCGCTGCCATAATGCCCCTCATATTTGGAATACGTTGTTCTGCCACACCTTTCTGGCAACTGATCACAACCGGTAACGATACTTCGTTCACTTCTTCACCACCTTCGATCTCACGGTTAACCGTAGCTGTTGTTCCGTTCAATTCAAATTTGGTAGCAAGAGAGATATAAGGCATGTCGAGCAATTCTGCAACAGCTCCGCCAACAGATGAACTGTTGAAATCGATGGTTTCTTTACCAGTGAAAATAAGATCGTAACCACCTTGCTTTGCCACTTCAGCAATTTGTGCAGCGATAAAATAACGGTCATCGCTCTGGGCATTTACCCTGATGGCTTCATCACCACCCAAAGCCAAAGCTTTACGGATGATCGGCTCTACATCAGCACCGCCAACAGTAATTAAATGCAGCACGGCAGAAGCGTCTTTTTCCTTCAGTTCGATTGCTCTTACCAAAGCATACCATTCGTCGTAAGGATTTATGATCCATTGTACACCAGCCTCATCAAACTTCGAGTTATTGTCTTTAAACGCAATCTTAGAAGTGGTGTCTGGCGTTTTAGAAATACAAACTAAGATCTTCATGTAGTCAAATATAGTTGTTTATGCAACTAAGCGACGCAAATATAAGAGAGGAATTTTTATAATACCAGCATCAGTTTTTCAATTTTGCTTCTGTTGTGTCACTCACTTCTGCATTCTGTTTTCATGGCATCATACCTCACCTTACACAATTCCATGAACTGTATCAACTATTCAACTTATATCATTGCTCATCTTTAGCTTTGCTGCATGGACAGAATCCAGAAACTCCAGGAATTTCTTACCGCAAGCCCCAACGATAATTTCTTAAAACATGCGTTGGCTTTAGAATACATCAAGCTAAACGATGATGCCAAAGCCAAGGAACTTTTCCTCGACATTTTATCTACCTCACCCGATTACATCGGTAGTTATTATCATTTAGCAAAGCTGCTGGAACGAAATGCAGAAACCGAAGCAGCTGTAGAGTGGTACGAAAAAGGAATGGCTGCAGCTAAAGAAGCCAAAGATCAGCATGCTTATAATGAGCTGCAGGCTGCTTATGAAGATCTCATCTATTAGAAAACACCTTCATAATTATTGGCATTCATTCGCTTTAATTAGAGTAATTCGTGTAATAAAAAAACCCCTGTAAAAACAAGGGTAGTTAGGGAAAATCTCCCTATGGCTTTGCAAAAAAATGTACATCAGCCTGGGCTGATAATATCTTCGAGTCAATCCTGGTTTGTGGAAATTTGTTCAGTGCAGCGGATACAAACTTACCCTTGCTTTTGCTAAAACAACGTCAAAGCATTGGTAACAGCTTGCAAAATGTAGTTGGCTTTATTCTTGAAACGTTCCAGGTATTATTCACATATAAAATCTTTCCCATGCCAGGACCAAAAGAAAAGCTACCGCAAGACGAAGAACTTCTGAAAGATGATATTGACGAGGATATTGAAGCTGATGATGCTGATCTTGACGATGAAGACATTGAAGAAGATGACGATACCGCCGAGGATGAAGATTTCGATGAAACCGAAGTTGAAAAAGATCCTGACCTGGAAGATCTGGACGACGATGATCTGGACCTGGAAGATGGTAACGACGAAGAGGACGACGACGATTTCTAAACGATTACTTCGATTCTCTTGAAGGCACTTTGCAGTCGACAATAACGGCTGCATTTTTTTGTTCGGTAGAAGTTAAAGTAACATCGAACTGTTGCTTTCCTACTATGATCTTCATCAAAGCAGTATTGGGAGGAATTGTACCTAAATTATCGGCCACCATCACAAACTCATTTCTGGGATGGTTGGGATCAACCTTAACACGAATGGTAATCGGTTGATGGCACAATCTTTTTTTCCAGGCAACCACCTGTTTATTGTGATACACTGTTACCGTATCGTCATCTATCTGTCCATTATCGAACAGCTGTATCTCGATCTCTTCACCTTCCGCTTTTATTACTTTGGTAACGATATTGTCTCTTTCCCTCAACTCTTTTGCGACTGGTTTTTTAGGAGTTTCAACCGGCCTCACATCAACTGTTTCGATCTTGCGATCTGTTGTATTTGGCTTAGATGGATTGGATGGCGGAGCGATGGTAACAAGATCATCTTTCTGGCGATTCCTGTTCGTCGTCTCTGCCGGTTTTGGTTTTGGCTTGGGAGCAGGCGTACTTTTTACAACATCTTTTTTAGGTGATGTGTTTGTTTTAGCAGTGGTGGTAGAAGGTTTTGGTGTGGTTTTCACAGACGAACTTTTCTTTTTCGCCTCGAATTCCTTTACAAAATCTTCCTTATAAAAGTCACTTTCCGGAACTTTCTCCAGGTAAACCCTACCGCTGCCACAATCACGATTGTTATCATTCACATTCACACTGGTAAACGTTCCTTCCAACACTTCGGTATTTCCTACTTTGCTGTATTCAAGATAGCAGGTCATTAAGCAGGCATCGCCACTGGTCATCTTAACTTCAACCAGTTTGTTCTCTTTCAAAACAAGATTCTTGGTAGAAGGAGTGTACATACCGGCAAGATTCGCTTTACCATAAAAAACAGTTGTCTTATAGGAATAAGTAACTCCTTTAATGCCGTTGTTGGTGAGCTGGCCTACCTGAACTTCGTATTTATATTTCTCCTGGAAAAATCCGCTGCCCGATGTAAAAAATCCACGCCATACACCGCTGATCTCAGACTTTGCAGCGATAGACGGCGTTTTTGCAGAAGCTGTAGTTGTATTAGACGATCCTCCCTTTTTCGGTTGCTGCGAAAAAGCGGAAATTGAAACAAGCAGTAAGTATAAAAGGTAGGTATACTTCAACTTCATTAAGCAAATCTACTGGCGCAATATAGTACATGCTGATAATAAAGCGTTAAGGTTTACCTGTGTTAATGCATTGTGGTTTACCAACTGCAGTTTTTTATAGCATCGCCTGTTGCGTCGCAAGCACTTTGTCGTTCCGTTTTTATGGCGACAAATTTGACGCAAACACTGATCTCATTTCAGTCAAAGTCTGCTTGCCATTCGTTACTTTTGCTGCCTTAAATCAAGGAGAACAAGGTTTTATGATCAATGTTACTTTTCCGGACGGTGCTGTACGACAATATGAAGCAGGCGTTTCTGCTTTAGACGTTGCTAAATCCATCAGCGAAGGATTGGCAAGAAAAGTTTTAGCTGCAAGTGTGAATGGACAGGTGTGGGATGCAACAAGACCCATCAATGAAGATGCAACGTTAAAACTGCTTACGTGGGATGATACGGACGGAAAATCTACCTTCTGGCATTCATCTGCTCACCTTATGGCTGAAGCAGTGGAAACCATGTTCCCTGGTGTAAAATTCTGGGTAGGACCTGCTATCGACAGAGGTTTTTACTACGACATGGATCTTGGTGGAAAGCAAATTGGTGAAGACGATCTGAAAGCTTTAGAAAAGAAAATGAACGAACTGGCTAAGCAGAATAATGCATACCAGCGTAAAGAAATCGCAAAAGCGGAAGCGATAAAATACTTTGAAGAAAAAGGTGATGAATATAAACTCGATCTGCTTCAGAATTTAAATGACGGAGAGATCACTTTTTATACACAAGGTCAGTTTACTGATCTGTGTCGTGGACCACACATTCCCACAACCGGTTCCATCAAAGCCATCAAATTGATGAGCATTGCCGGTGCATACTGGAAAGGTGATGAGAAGAACAAGCAGCTTACACGTATCTACGGAATTACTTTTCCTAACCAGAAGGAACTGGATGAATACCTGCTGATGCTGGAAGAAGCAAAGAAAAGAGATCATCGTAAACTTGGAAAAGAACTCAGCATCTACACGATGGATGATGATGTTGGACAAGGTCTGATCATGTGGTTACCCAATGGAACGATCATCATTGAAGAACTGGAAAAGCTTGCAAAAGAAACAGAAGCGGAAGCTGGTTACAAAAGAGTCGTTACGCCACATATTGCTAAGGAAAGTATGTACCTCACCAGTGGTCACTTACCTTATTATGCAGATAGTATGTATCCTCCGATGGAACTGGAAGGAGAGAAGTATTATCTGCGTTCGATGAACTGTCCGCACCACCACAAAATATTTGCAGCAGAACCTAAGAGCTACCGTGATCTTCCTTATCGTGTTGCAGAATATGGAACAGTATATCGTTACGAACAAAGTGGTGAGTTGTTTGGGTTGATGAGGGTTCGTTGCTTACATATGAACGATGCTCACATCTATTGTACGAAAGAACAGTTTGCGGCTGAGTTCAAAGCTGTAAACGATATGTACCTGAAGTATTTCAAGATATTCGGTATTGATAAATATGTGATGAGGCTTTCACTGCACTCTAAAGAAAAACTGGGAGTGAAATATGTGAATGAACCGGAGCTTTGGTTAGAAACAGAAGCTTTGGTGAGAGATGTGATGACCGAAGCCGGAATTCCATTTATTGAGGTACAGGATGAAGCAGCTTTCTATGGTCCGAAGATCGATGTGCAGATATGGAGTGTGATCGGCAGAGAGTTTACTTTGGCTACCAACCAGGTGGATTTTTCACAAGGAAGAAGTTTTAAACTTCAATATACCACGCAGGACAATACTTCAGAAACACCATTGATCATTCACAGGGCTCCACTGGGTACACATGAACGTTTCATTGGCTTTTTGCTGGAACACTATGCCGGAAAACTACCAGTATGGTTGGCTCCTTTACAGGTGAAGATCCTGCCGATCAGTGAAAAATTCATTCCTTATTGCCAGGAAGTTCAGAGGCAACTTCGTAAAGCGGGTGTAAGAGTTGAGGTAGATGAAAGGAATGAAAAGATCGGAAAGAAGATCCGTGAAGCTGAGCTGGGTAAAGTGCCTTATATGGCTGTGGTGGGAGAAAGGGAAATGGCAGAAAACAAGCTGGGACTCAGGAGACAGGGTAAAGGTGACATCGGAGCTCAGGCTGTTGATGAATTCTTAAATATGATCCTTGAAGAGATCAGGGAGCGTAAATCGGGAGAATAGTCTATTTTTAAATCGGAGTAACACAAAGAACACAAAGAACATGCAGAGATCGCTAAGAACTTTGCGTACTTTGCGAATATCTCAGCGTTCTTTGCGATACTTCTGTTTGAATAACGATTTGAACGACGAACGGATTGCGACGCAACAGAAGATCAATCGGAGATAAGAAAGCTGGTATTATTAACAACGAAAACAATTATTAACCAAACAAGTTTTAATGGCATTACCTTTTAGAGGAGGGGGAAGATTCAACCCAAGGTTCCAAAGACAACAAGAACCTGAACATCGTATCAACGACAGAATCAGAGTACCGCAAGTTCGTCTTGTGGGTGACAACGTAACGGTGGGTGTTTACCCTATTGAAGAAGCAAGGCGCATTGCACAACAACAAGAACTGGATCTTGTGGAGATTTCTCCGAATGCAGATCCACCGGTGTGTAAAGTGATCGACTACAAAAAATTTCTTTACGAGAAGAAGCGTAAGGAGAAAGAAATGAAGGCGAATGCCAAGCAAAGTGAGGTGAAGGAAGTTCGCTTTACGCCTGGAACTGATGACCATGATTTCGATTTCAAAGCAAAACATGCCGAGAAGTTTTTGAAGGAAGGCAACAAGGTGAAAGCCTATGTGCAGTTCAAAGGAAGAGCGATTATGTTTAAGGAAAGAGGAGAGCTGGTGTTGCTGAAGTTTGCTGAAAGGTTGGCAGAAGTTGGTCAGCCGGAAGCATTACCAAAGCTGGAAGGAAAGAGAATGTTCCTGATGCTTACGCCTAAAACCGGTAAGCCGAAACAGAAAAAAGAAGCTGCAGAATAAATGAAAAAAGTCCCGGGAACGGGACTTTTTTATTACTAACTAATCCATCAAAAAACTATTTCTTAGCTAAGAGAAGAAAGGAGAAAAGGAGTGAAAGAGTGCCAAACTTTTCTTTATCTCTTTCGCTCTTTAAGCTCTTAGCTTATTTTTTCTTCTTAGCTGCCGATTTTTTTGTAGCTGTTTTCTTTGCTGCTGTTTTTGTAGCAGTCTTTTTAGCTGCAGCTTTCTTCGCCGGTTTGCTGAATGCTCCTGGAAGTTGTGCTTCGATCATTTTCTTCACTTCTTCAACAGGTACATCTTTCAGATCGTCTGCGGTAAACTTGTTACCATCTGCTTTTTTGCCAAGCTTCAGCATCTTTTTACCAAAACGGATGTATGGTCCCCATCTGCCATTCTCGATAGATATTTTTTCTTCCGGCCATTGCTGGATGTAACGGTTAGATTCTTTCTCGAGTTTTTTCTCGACGAGTTCTTCAATATCTTTCTGAGAAAGGTTATCGAAATTATAAGCTCTTGGAACGTTGATGAACAAATCTCCCCATTTGATAAACGGACCAAACCTTCCTTTTCCTTTGGTTACACCTTGTTCTTTATAATATGCAATAGGAGCGTCTGCAGTTTGCTTTTCCTGTATTAATTGAATGGCTCTGTCCATATCCACACTCATAGGATCTTCACCTCTTGGAATAGATACGAACTGTTCTCCAAACTTCACATACGGGCCAAATCTTCCAATTGCGACAGATACTTCTTGTCCTTCATGTTCACCTAAAGTTTTAGGAAGCTGGAATAATTCCATAGCTTCTTCGAAGCTGATGGTCTCAATACTTTGATTACGTCCAAGCTTTGCAAAACGAGGTTTTTCTTCTTCTGTTTGCTCACCAATTTGCACCATTGGTCCAAATCTTCCCATCCTTGCAATAACCTTTTTGCCGGTTGCAGGATCAGTTCCAAGCTCTCTTTCGCCACTTGCTCTTTCGGCTGTTTCGATGGTTTTCTCTACATCCTTTTTAAAAGGAGAATAGAAATGATCCACCATCTTATTCCACTGTTGTTTACCCTGAGCTATTTCATCAAACTCATTTTCGATCTTGGCGGTAAAGCCGTAATCCATAATATCGTCAAAATACTGGCTGAGGAAGTCTGTTACTACAAGCCCGAGATCGGTAGGGAAAAGTTTGGCTTTTTCGGCTCCTGTATTTTCCTGCTCGGTTTGTTTGGTGATCTTATCGTCTTTCAACCGAAGCACCTGGAAATCTCTTTTTACACCTTCCTTGTCTCTCTTTTCAACGTAATTTCTTTTTTGAATCGTTGAAATGGTTGGAGCATAGGTTGAAGGTCTTCCGATTCCCAGTTCTTCTAGCTTCTTAACCAGAGAAGCTTCAGTATATCTTGGAGCTGGACGAGTAAAACGCTCTGTTGCTTTCAACTCTCTGAATTCCAGCTGCTGACCAGCTCTTAATGGGGGTAAAACTGCATTATCACCATCCTCTTCAGAAATGTCTTCGTCATCACGATCTTCCATATACACTTTCAGGAAGCCATCGAATTTGAGCACTTCACCTTGCGCTGTTAATTCTTCTTTATTTGTTGAAATTGAAATCTTTGCGATTGTTTTCTCTAATTCAGCATCAGCCATTTGAGAAGCCATAGTACGTTTCCAGATCAATTCATAGAGTCTTTTGCCATCAGCATCCGGAATTGTCAGGTTGCTCATATAAGTAGGCCGGATCGCTTCGTGAGCTTCCTGTGCACTTTGACTTTTGTTCTTAAACTTACGATGCTGGAAAAATTTCTCACCAAACTGCTTATTTACCTGACTTTCAATGTCGTTAATAGCAGTATCGCTCAGATTTACACTATCTGTTCTCATGTAAGTGATGTAACCACTTTCATACAGCTTCTGAGCAATGATCATTGTTCTGCTAACACCATAACCCAGTTTACGGCTTGCTTCCTGCTGTAAAGTAGAAGTAGTAAAAGGTGCTGAAGGTGAGCGTTTTGTAGGTTTTACCTGAACATCTTTGACGGTATATGTTGCTCCTTTACAACTTTCCAGGAACTGTTCTGCTTCATTGGTTGAATTTTGCCGGGCTCCTTCTGCTTTAAAGCTGATATTCCGATTATTAGCATCTTCTGCTGCTAAAACCGCTTCTACTTTAAAACTGCTTGTTGGTTTAAATTGATTAATCTCTCTTTCTCTTTCAGCGATCAATCTAACTGCAACACTTTGTACACGACCTGCACTTAAAGAGGCACTTACCTTACGCCAAAGAACCGGGCTAAGTTCAAAACCTACAATCCTGTCTAATACACGTCTGGCTTGCTGGGCATTTACCAGGTTCATATCTAAACGCCTGGGATTGTCTACAGCTTTTTTTATGGCAGGCTTTGTAATTTCATGAAATACAATGCGTTTTGTTTTATTTGGATCTAGCCCCAATACTTCACATAAGTGCCAGCTAATGGCTTCTCCTTCACGGTCCTCATCCGTTGCTAGCCAAACTTCTTCACTTTTTTTAGCAAGTCTTCGTAAGTCACTGACAACCTTTTCTTTATCTTCTGATACAATGTATCTGGGTTGAAATCCTTTTTCGATATCAATACCCATCCCGTTTTTCTCAAGATCACGAATATGTCCATAGCAACTCTTCACTTCGAAGTCGCTACCCAGTATTTTTTCGATTGTCTTGGCCTTAGCCGGAGACTCAACTATCAATAAATTCTTAGCCATTTCCAGGGTTAGTTTTTGGAGCCAATCTATATATCAAAATTCACCTTCCGTTGTGTCACTCACTTGTACGTTCAGAACGTTGGTCGGCTTTTTTGAGCCATGCAATATTAGGTTTTCCGACCAAATTCCAAAAATCTCTGAAATAAAGTAACGATCAGTCAGCTCGTTTTCTGTTAAGACATTGATGATTCTTTTAACATTCACACTGATGCGACTCACATTGTTAAAGTGCTTTTTCGAGTACTTTTGCCGCTGTAACCTACCTCGATGAAGAAGACGCATATTATTTTACTCGTTTTAATTGCCGGATCAATCGCTTGCCTCATCAGTTTTATGGGTAATGTAACTACTTATGAAACAGTTGCTTCAGCCAAACAAAAAGAAGGTAAGTTCGTAAACCTCATCGCAAAACTGGATACGAGGCAACCGCTGGAATACGATCCGGTGAAAAATCCTAATTACCTCACGTTTACTGCTATCGATACCTTAGGTCAGTCGATCAAAGTCGTGTATCGTAATACCAAGCCTACCGATATGGAAAAAAGCGAAAGGCTTGTGCTGAAGGGTAAAGTGAATGGTGATCAGTTTGAATGCAAAGACATTCTTTTAAAATGTCCTTCCAAGTACAAAGATGACATGGAAGCCGCAAAAAAGAACTTAGAAACAACTTCGAGATAATTATATACCAGCTGATTGATGGACTACATAGGTGAACATTTATTGCCGGGGCAGATCGGACATTTTTTTGCTATTCTTTCTTTGGTTGCTTCGTTAGTGGCAACCATTGCTTTTTTTAAGGCTAACCAAGAAAAAGATCTCTTGCAGAAAACGAATTGGCTAAAACTTGCCAGGATATCGTTTTTGTTGGAAACAGTTTCTGTTTTGGCAATGTTTGGAACATTGTATTACATCATTTCCAACCATTTGTTCGAATACAAATATGCATGGCAACACAGCGATAAAAGCCTGCAGGTTGAATACCTGTTGAGCTGTTTCTGGGAAGGGCAGGAAGGAAGCTTTATGCTGTGGAGTTTCTGGCATTGTGTGTTGGGATGGTTCATTATCTGGAGAGCAAAAGAATGGGAAGCCGGAGTGATGACGGTGATGAGTTTTGCCCAGTTTAGTCTCGCTACAATGCTCATTGGTGTTTATTTCTTCGAACATCGGGTTGGAAGCAGCCCGTTTGTATTGCTGAGAAATGAAATGGATGCACCCATTTTCAGCAGTCCAAACTATCTCGAAGGGATTTACAACCAGGGTGGGCAAGGTTTGAACGCTTTATTACAGAATTACTGGATGGTGATCCATCCTCCAATATTGTTCTTAGGATTTGCATCTACCCTTGTTCCTTTTGCTTATGCTTTTGCCGGCTTAATGAACAAGAACCACGAATGGATCAAACGTTCATTGCCTTGGGCAAGTTTTTCGGCCGGAATCCTGGGACTTGGAATTATGATGGGAGCAGCCTGGGCTTATGAAAGCTTATCTTTTGGTGGTTATTGGGCCTGGGATCCTGTTGAAAATGCATCGTTGGTTCCATGGCTAACATTGGTAGCCGGATTGCACACAAACCTGATATTCAAAAGCAGTGGTTACAGTTTACGAACTACTTATTTCTTCTATATCATTTCGTTCATCCTTGTTCTGTATTCTACGTTCTTAACGAGAAGTGGCGTTTTAGGAGATACTTCTGTTCATGCTTTTACCGATCTTGGAATGAATGTTCAGCTTTACTTGTTCCTGAATGTCTTCGTTTGGCTGCCGACCATTTTCGCTGCAAAAGAGTTGAAAACAAAGCTGCAGATCATTGTTGTTTTCATTGCAGCGAATGTGATCAGTTATTGGTATCCCTGGTTCACACTCATTTCTATTTTCGGCAGTTTTATCTGGTTGACGGTTTTGCTGAACAAACATGTGCCTACCATCAAAAAAGAGGAGAGTACTTACAGTCGTGAGTTCTGGATGTACATTGGCTCCCTGGTGATCTTTTTAAGTGCCATCATTATCATTTTTCAAACATCGTTGCCGGTTTTAAATAAGCTGATCGGAAGGAAATATGCACCACCAGAAGACATTATTCTCCAGTACAACCAGATTCAAATATTTGTTGCCTTTGTGGTCGGTTTCCTCACTGCAGTAACCCAATATCTCAAGTACAAAGACACACCAAAAGAATTTTTCGGGAAGAACGTGTTGCTGCCTACGATCATCTCGGTAGTGATCAGTCTTTGCATCAGTATCTTTGGAGGAATTCATTACGATAAACATGGAGCCGGATTTTTATTTGCCATTCACCTCGCTATATTTTCGGCTGTATATGCCATTGTAGCCAATGCAGGTTATATCTGGATCGGGTTGAAAGGAAAAATGAAAAGTGCCGGAGCTTCTATTGCTCACATCGGTTTTGGAATGGTGTTACTGGGTGTACTGATCTCTGCCAGCAGAAAAGAAGTACTTAGTTATAATACAACAGGTATCGCAGCTTTTAAGCAGGAGAAAGGTGGAGAAGATCCAAGGGAAAATATTACGTTGTTCAAAGGTCAGCCTACAGACATGGGTAAGTACATGGTTACTTACGTGAACAATTATATGAATGCAGTTGACCGTAAAAAATATTACCAGGTAGATTTTGTTCCAAAAGATGGCGGCAAAGGTTTTTCACTTTATCCCGATGTGATCAAGATGAACAAAGGTGGAGAAGGTTTTTCTGCCAATCCGGATGCAAAACATTATTTGCATAAAGACATTTTCGCTTACCTCACTTCTGTTCCTAAAGAAGGAGAAGCCGATACCTCTACATTCCAGCCACGACAGATGAAAGTTGGCGACACCTTGTTTTACGGTAGCGGAAGAATGGTGCTGCAAGATGTTTCTTTAAATCCGGAGGGAACAAAACATAAGATCGCTGCCGGAGATTCTTTGATGGTACTCGACATTCTTGTGATTGCCAACAGCGGTGCTTTATACAGAACTTTCCCTGCTATCAGGCTGAATCATGATAATACCAAATCAATCGCCGACTCGGTACTTGCCGAAGGGTTAACCTTCCAGTTTGGTAAACTATTGCCCGATCAGAAAACATTTGAAGTAGGCGTGAAGGAATCGAAGGTTTTACCAGACTTCGTGACCTTAAAAGTCTATGAATTTCCGATGATCAACATGCTTTGGTTAGGAGTGATCGTAATGTTTTTCGGCTTCATCCTCAGCATGTATTACCGCAGCACCCAGCTTAAGAATAAGCTCTTAGTAAAAAAATAACGAATACGAAGGTTACGTTTAATAGCACGGCAGCATTAATTATTGAAGTTGTGTCTATCTTTAGTATGGAAATGCTGAGTCGGGTTGTGAAAGTTGAAGAGTGCGACGCAACAGAAGCTCAACAGCATTACTAAAGCTTACTTCCAAACGAAATGACCTTCGTAAAAAAACACATCCTGCTTGTTTTTGTGCTGGCACTTGCCTTTACTGCAGCAAAAGCACAAAGAGGACCGTATGATACGATCAGGGTCTCTGCTTACATTGACGAGAACGGCGATACGATTCCTCAGGGTTGGTGCGATGCCGTTGAAGTAAAGTATAAGATGAGTGAGGCTATGAAGCAAGCCTGGGCTGAGTGGACAAGGCTCCGCAATGCTGTTTACGTCACCTATCCTTATGCAAAAGCTGCCGGTAAGATCATGAACGAGATCAATGTAAAGCTGGCAAATGTTACCGATAAAAAACAACGGAAAGCAATCATCAAAGCAAGAGAAAAAGATCTGAAACGTGAGTTTGGTGATAAACTTAAAAACCTATCTGTTTACCAGGGAAAGGTGTTGATGAAGCTGATCTACCGGGAAACGGGTAATAACTGTTACGAAATCATCAGCGAATACAAGGGAACTTTTACTGCAGCCATGTGGCAAACCGTAGCCATTCTTTTTGGCAGCAATCTTAGACAGAATTATGAACCGGCAGGTGGCGATAAAGCCATGGAGGCAATTGTTAAAGATGTGGCTCGTATGTATGGTCACATTTAGCTTTGATGCATTGATGTTGTAACGGCAAATAACTACCTTCGCAGCCGTTAAATCAACTTATGAAAATAGATATCCTGGCTTTTGGTGTTCATCCTGATGATGTAGAACTGGGTTGTGCAGGAACACTGCTGGCTTCGATCAAGCAGGGGAAAAAAGCAGGGATCATTGATCTTACCCGAGGTGAACTTGGAACAAGAGGCACACCTGAAACACGTACTGCCGAAAGTGCAGCAGCAGCCAAAGTGCTGGGTCTTTCAGTAAGAGAGAACCTTGATATGGCCGATGGATTCTTTGAACATAACCAGGAAAATATTTTAAAGATCGTTCGTGTACTTCGAAAATATTGCCCTGAGATCATCATTTGTAATGCACCGGAAGATCGTCACCCTGATCACGGCAGAAGTTCAAAGCTGGTAAGTGATGCTGCTTTTCTTGCCGGTTTAAGAAAGATCGAAACATTTGATGAGAATGGCAACCAGCAGCAGGCCTGGAGACCTAAATATGTTTTTCATTATATCCAGGACAGGTATTTAGAACCGGATTTTGTGTTTGATATCACAGAATTCCACGATAAAAAGATGGAATCGATCCAGTGTTATGCAACTCAATTCTATAATCCCGAACTGGATGAACCAAATACTTATATCTCTTCTCCCGAGTTCCTGCAAAGCATCACCGGCAGGGATGCCATTTTGGGAAAACGAATAGGTGTTCGTTTTGCTGAAGGGTTTTTAACTGAAAAGATGATCGGTATAAATAGCTTTGATGCCATAATTCAACATTCCACCTAATTGTTAAAGCTCCTCAATTATTGATTTTTAAGCCTATTTTCGCTGGCGTTATTCTTGCACATGCAGGAGGTTGAATCACCTTAATGTTATTATGGCCTTACCAAAGTTCGCCCAGGTCTCTCAGGGCTTTCATTCAGAATTAAAGAAGAGAATTTCCGAATACTTTACTTCTACAGGCAAAAAGCCAACAGGCAACTGGAGATTATATAGTAAGGCATTGATCCTTACGTTGAGTTATGTTGCAATGTTCACTCACTTAGTATTTTTCGATCCGATCCTTTGGGTTGCTATTGCTGAATGTGTGGTTTTAGGAACAGCAACAGCTTTCATTGGCTTTAATATAATGCATGATGGGGCACATGGCAGCTTTAGTACTTCACCTGCAGTAAATAAACTGGCTGCAATAAGCTTAAATGTATTGGGTGGAAGCAGCTTTATGTGGAATATCAAGCATAACATCATTCACCATGCATATACAAATGTTGATGGTGTGGATGATGATATTGATGCTGGCATTTTACTTCGTATGGCCAGAACACAACGTTACCTGAAGTTGCATAAATTTCAACATGTGTACTTCTGGTTCTTGTATGCTATTCTTTATATCTACTGGATATTTGTTTCTGACTATAGAAAATACTTCAGTGGTAAGATTGGCTCCATGCCTTTAAAGAAGATGAGCTTTAGTGATCATTTTGCTTTTTGGGGATATAAATTACTGCACATTGGATTGTTCATCGCCTTGCCTATTTACTTCCATGGATTTACAGCATGGCTGGTTGGATTTCTCATCTTTAGTACTGTAGCCGGATTTATTTTGAGCATTGTGTTTCAATTGGCACACACCGTTGAACATACTCATTTTCCAATGCCGGATGAGCACACTGGAAGAATGGCTGATGAATGGGCAATTCACCAGATCAAAACCACAGCTAACTTTGCCACACAAAATAAACTCGTTTCATGGTGTGTAGGTGGTTTGAATTTCCAGGTAGAACACCATTTATTTCCCAAGATATCTCACGTTCATTATCCACGCATTAACAAGATCGTTAAGCAAACCTGTAAAGAGTTTGGTGTGGAATATATCGAGTATCCGAGTGTTAGAAAAGCCATCAGATCTCACATCAATTACCTGAAAGAAATGGGAAAAGCAGCATAATTAACTGCTTACCCATTGTTTGGCTTCTTCCAGTTCTGCATGCGTAAATCCTTTTGCTTCACCCGGAGCAATATAGCTGAAGAAATCAGTGAATTTGATAACACCTCCCTGCTCCGAAACAATAGCCATCTTATGCCATTTGGTGAAATGTTTCAATCCAATGCCGAGGTCTTTCAGCAAAGCACCCATTGTGAAATTCTTCATTTCGGTATCAACTACCAGTAGAAAGTTGATCTTATCCTGTTGTTGTACCAAAGCATCCACTCCAGGAATTACAACGTTATCATAATCCGCTTTTGTTACTTCTCCTGTCGCTCTGAATGCTGCAACATTGCCTGGAACGTCATTGATTTTTGCAATCATAATTTTTTATAGAAGAGCGACAATCAATGTGCCTGACCATCGAAAATCATTTATTGTTTCTCATTTAATAAACAATTACAATAATGCCTAAACAAAAACCCGCTTCAAAATGAAGCGGGTTGTGTAAATCTTAATTTATTGCTTAGTCTTTTATGCTGTACAGTATCTTCTGAAAATCTGCTTTGAACTTTGCTTTATTGGCTGCACTGCACCAGCTCATCACTTTGTAATATGCTTTCTTTGTTTCCACTATTCCTACTAAATAATAAATGTCAGACTCGGCTTCCTTGCTATAAAAACTATAGTCCACTTCTATAAAATTGATTCCATTCTTTACAGATGAAACAGGTTTACCCAGCGTTTTATTCTCATCGTCTTTGGTAAAATCTTCAATAAACTCATCATAAAATTCTCTGATGGAAGAATAACTGATCTCTGCCATTTTCAACTCTTCTTTCAGGTCAACTATTACAAAACCATACACATCTTTAACCTCACTCTTGTATTGAATATTAGCAGCATCATTCAAGCCTACTGTTTTCGTCATATATATTGGTAATGTGATGTTGAACACATGACCTACCTTATACACTTTGGTAGTAGGCTGCTGACTATAAACTTTATTAAAACTGGTAGCAACCAGTAAGATCAGAACAAATAGAAATAATTTTCTCATGATCAATTTTTCTGCAAAATAACTGTCAGAAAGCAACCAGAGAAATCATGCTTCAAAAACAGTACGCTTTCCCGAATCTGTTTTGATGGTTTACCTCTTAAGCATCACTTTTGCATCATGCATTATGTGTCGGCAGAAGGATTAACCAAGAGCTTTGGTATAACACCTCTATTCAGGAACATCTCTTTTCATATAAACGAGGGTGATAAAATTGCTTTGATCGCAAGAAATGGAGTTGGAAAATCAACCCTCCTCAGAATTCTTAGAGGTAGAGAAACAGTTGATGACGGCAAACTCTGGATACATAAGGATGTGACTGTTGCCTTGTTTGAACAAGATCCCATTTTTGAAGAAGACAGGTCAGTGCTGGAAAATATATTCCATATCAATCATCCAGTAATGAAAGCCATTGCAGACTATGAATCTGCCGCAGAATCTGAAGATGGACATGCCTTGGCAGAAGCAATGTCGAGAATGGAAGAATTGAATGCATGGCAGTTTGAAGCTAAGGTGAAAGAGATTTTGGGTAAGCTGAACATTCATCACCTCCAGAATAAAATGAATGAGTTGAGTGGAGGACAAAGAAAGAGAGTTGCTCTTGCCAAAACACTGATCGACATTGGCTTTGAACACAAACACACATTGCTGATGATGGATGAGCCAACGAATCATTTGGATGTTGAAATGATCGAGTGGCTGGAACATTATCTCAACCAGGAAAATGTTACACTATTGCTTGTTACCCACGACCGTTATTTCCTGGATGCTGTTTCTGAAGAGATATGGGAATTGGAAAGAAGTAACATGTTTGTTTACAAAGGTGATTACGAGAATTACATGGAGAAAAAAGCTGCTCGTTTGGAAAGTGAACAAGCCAGCATTGATAAAGCCCGTAACGAGTACCGGAAAGAGTTGGAATGGATGCGAAAGCAGCCAAAGGCAAGAACTACCAAGAGCAAAGCACGACAAGATAATTTTTATGATGTAGAAGCAAGAGCCAAACAAAAGATCGAAGACCAGCAGATGCAACTTCAAATGAAGATGAACAGGTTGGGCGGTAAGATCATTGAAATGAAGAAAGTGTACAAAAGCTATGGTGATAAACAGATCATGAAAGGCTTCGATTATACTTTCAGTAAAGGAGAAAGAGTGGGTATCATTGGAAAGAACGGGGTAGGTAAATCAACTTTCCTGAATATCCTTCAGGGATTAGAACCTGCCGATTCTGGTAAAGTAAATGTTGGCGATACGGTGATCTTTGGAAATTTCTCTCAACAGGGATTGGTGATCAAAGAAGATCTCAGGGTTATCGAATACGTAAAATCGTTTGCTGAAAGCTTTCCGCTTGCAAAAGGAGGAAGTTTAAGTGCTGCTCAATTCCTGGAGCTGTTTTTATTCCCTCCCGAAAAGCAATTTACTTACCTGACTTCATTAAGTGGTGGTGAGAAAAAACGTTTACAATTACTAACGATCCTTTTTAGAAATCCAAATTTCCTCATTCTAGATGAGCCTACTAACGATCTTGATCTACCTACACTTGCTGTGCTGGAGAATTTTTTAAGCGAATACCAGGGTTGTGTATTGATCGTTTCGCATGATCGTTATTTCATGGATCGATTGGTAGATCATCTGTTCGTTTTTAAAGGAGATGGAGATATACAGGATTTCCCGGGAAACTATAGTCAATATAGAATATGGGAGAAGGAAGAAGAAAAGAAAAACATTGCTTTAGAGAAACAACAGGTACAGGCAGTGAGCCAACAAAAAACTCCGGTAAGTGAGAAAAAGAAAGTTGGGTTCAAAGAGAAAAGAGAATTCGAGCAATTAGAGAAAGAAATTCCTGCACTGGAAGCAGAACGTGAAGCGCTCACCAATCAAATGAGTGATCCGGGTTTAGATTACTCAAAGATCGAAAGCATCAGTAAACGGTTAACCGAGATCACTTCAGAGTTAGAGTTGAAAGAAATGCGCTGGCTTGAATTGTCTGAGTTAATGTGATTCATTCAAGGCATCAGCTAATCTTTGCAGATCATCTTGAGTATGCAATGCATTTAACACTGCACGATTGATCTTTTTGCCTCTGGGATCAGGATAAGCAAAGGAAGAAATAATGATATTTTTTTGTTGCATTTTTTCTTCGCTTATACCGTCTAAAATAAAGATGGGTAACTCAGGATGTGATTTGAACTTATCATTTGTCAGCTCCCTGAAAAATTGAATGTTATTCCTGAGCTTTTCTCTCTGCTGACCGTATAAATTTTGTGCCTGCAGAAAAGCATAAGCGAAAGCAGGAGATAAGCTGGTGCTTGCAGTATAGAAAGCAGAAGCTCTTAATCGTTCTGCAGTTTCTTTAGAACAGCTTACAGCTCCACCAACAAGATTGTATGCCTTTGATAAAGAATAAGTGAGTATTACATCATGATCCTTCGAAATAGATGCACCTTGTCCATTGTTAATTAAACCTGCTCCATGCGAATCATCGATAATGATCGTTTTGTTTGATGAAGTCAGAAACGAAAGATCATTTATCTCTGCTGTTAGCGGATTAACAGAGTCAATAAAAAGCACATCATAGTTGGCAGTATCTTTTTTCCATTCATCATATGATTGAGCTGAGTTTTTCTCCAGGCAAATTGCCGGGTGAGATTGTGGTGCACAAGTATAATTTTCATTCCTGAACAGATCGGCAACTGCTCTTCCTGCCAAAAAACCGGAAGAAAAACAAACTGTTTCATCCATTCCGGTGATCTCAGAAAATTTGTTTTCAAACTGAGTAAATAATTCCAGTTGGGTGTTGGAAATCCTGGATGAAGGAAACATCCATCCATACTTATCTATTCCTTCTTTTACAAGATCAATAAATGCAGGAACATGACCCATTCCCAAATACGAATAACCGGAAAAGAAGAGATGTTCTTTTCCATCAACAATTGCAGTTCGTCCGGGTGTTTGGCTTAAGCTGAACATTAACGGTGCTGCATTTGTTGGTTAAACTGCTGACTTTCTCCTTTAGGAATACTGAGGCTTTTGAATTCTTTATCCCTTATCATCTTCCCAATTTGTACTATTTGTCCAACATGATAAGGATAATGTGCCATTTGCCTGATGATGGCATCATAAACGATCAAAGGTTCTGTTCTGATGTGGATCGTTTTAGTGAGGTCTTCCGGTTGTAAACTTTTCAAAGTATCAAGAAGAACTTTCCAGCCTTCATTCCAGAAACTAAGCAGGTCTTGCTTACTGATCTGCATCTCTTCAAACTCAGCATCTCTTTTTCGCCATTCTTTCTCGCCATCTTCTGTAAGAAAGTTGGTCCACCTGCTGAGCATATTACCATACATGTGTTGAATGATGATCGCAATGCTATTACTCTCCGGTGACGGTTTGAAGAAGAAGTCTTTTTCTTCGAGTTGCTCAAAGGTTTTATCGCCGAGTGATTTGTAGTATTCAAATCGTTTGATGCAGTCTTTTAGAAAGCTGTCTAGCATGTTCAGTAGAATTGGTATTGTACAAGTGTGCGACGCAAGTAAAGTTAAATAGTACCACTGAAGCTAAGTTCATAAATATCATCCCTTCTATAATTGCGTTACATAATAAAAAAATCCCGCCGAAGCGGGATTCTAATTAGAGTACCAGTAAAGCATCTCCATAACTGAAGAAACGGTATTTATCTTTTATTGCTTTCTTATAAGCTTCCATTGCAAGATCATATCCTGCAAATGCACAAACCATTATCAGCAGACTTGTCTTTGGTAAATGAAAGTTCGTCACCAAACTATCTGCGATGTTGAAGTTGTAAGGAGGGTGGATGAAGTGATTTGTCCAGCCTTCGCTTGGCTTCAACAACTTTTGTGCAGTGAAACTGCTTTCTAAAGCTCTCATGGTAGTAGTACCGATAGAGCAGATACGGTTACCTCTTTGTTTTGCCTGGTTAACAATACCGCAAGCTGTTTCATCGATCTTATAATACTCAGCATCCATCTTGTGTTTGCTCAGGTCTTCTACTTCGATCGGGCGGAAAGTTCCCAAACCGGTGTGCAATGTTACTTCTGCAAAACGCACACCTTTGATCTCACAACGTTTGATCAACTCACGGCTGAAGTGCAAACCTGCGGTAGGTGCTGCTACAGCTCCTTCATGCTTTGCATAAACGGTTTGATAACGTTCTTTATCTTCCTCATCAGGTTTACGCTTGATGTATTTAGGAAGTGGTGTTTCACCTAAGAACTCCAGCATTTGCTTGAAGCTTTCATCATCACCTTCCCACAAAAAGCGAATTGTACGTCCACGGCTGGTAGTGTTGTCAATTACTTCTGCAACCAGCTCGTCGTTCTCACCAAAATATAATTTGTTACCAACACGAATCTTTCTTGCGGGATCAACGATCACATCCCATAAACGGTTGGGCTTGTTCAATTCTCTTAGAAGAAAAACTTCGATCTTGGCACCGGTTTTTTCTTTACGACCGTACATACGAGCCGGGAAAACCTTGGTGTTATTTACAACGAAAACATCTTTGTCTTCGTAATAATCGAGAATGTCTCTGAAATGTTTGTTCTCGATCTCTCCACTGTGGCGATGCACCACCATCATTCGGCTATCTTCTCTTCTTTTCGTAGGATGCTGGGCAATAAGGTTAAGGGGAAGGTCGAACTTGAACTGTGATAACTTCATGTGTCTATTGTAGTTTTAATATCCACATGCATTTCGCTGCCGTCTTACGGGACAGCTAGTGACATGTTAAGTTGAAATGAAAGTCCGCAAAGGTAAGGTTTAGCTGTCATTCTGTAAGGAGATTTTTGGCTTCAACCTTACCTACAAATGCAAACTTTTTGAATATTAACAGAAATTGGTGAATTATTTCATTGAATCAGCAGTTTTAATGACCTTCAACGGAGTTAAAACATACGAATGAGATCTATTTTTTGCAAGGGTTTTATATCCGTTTTTACCCTTTTCCTTGTTTTCAGCCTTAATGCCCAGACAATCAAAAAAACACCGAAGTACAATAGCCTGTTGTGGGAGGTCACCGGAAATGGTTTGAAAAAACCGTCCTATTTATTCGGAACCATGCATGTAAGCAGTAAAATGGTTTTCCACCTGAGTGATTCTTTTTATTCTGCTATCCAGGGAACTGATATGGTTGCTTTGGAGCTTGATCCACAAACATGGCAGCCCGAAATGTTCAGGATGGCAGATGCTGAGCATAACCTGGGAACATATTACAAGAATGTAGGTTCGGGGTTCATCAATGAAAAGTCGTTTTCACTTCAGCGTTATGAAGAGAATATCAGGAAAGCTTTAAGTGAAGAGCCAACCGTTGTAAATGGATTATTGTATCGTACTTACCAAACCCAGGCTGATTTTGAAGAGAACACTTACCTGGATCTTTATGTTTACCAAACTGGCAGAAAACTAGGTAAGAAAGGTGGTGGAGTAGAAGATTACTGGGAATCGCAAAAGATCGTGATGAAAGGTTACCAGGATATGGCGATCGAAAGAGCTAAAAAGAAAAACAACGATTATCGGGATTATGATGCTGATGAGGATATGTATGACATCCAGAAAAAATTGCAGGAGGCTTACCGTAAAGGCGATCTTGATCTGCTCGATTCGTTAGAAAAAAAGATGGAAACATCTCCGGCCTTCAGCGAACAGTTTTTGTATAGAAGAAATGAGGTACAGGCCAACTCCATCGATTCGATACTTAAAAAGAATTCGCTTTTTGTTGCTGTAGGTGCAGCTCACCTTCCTGGAGAGAGAGGTGTGATCGAAATGCTGAGAAAGAAAGGCTATAAGTTGAGACCTGTATTGATCCAGAACAGGGATGGTGCACAAAAAGATAAGATCGATAAACTGAGAGTACCTGTGAAATTCGCTCAAACAACATCACCAGATGGTTTTGTGAAGATGATGCTTCCGGGAACGCTGTTTAAAAGAGGTGAAGGCGTAAATCCAAGCTGGCAATATGCTGATATGGAGAATGGAGCTTATTACATGCTTACAAGAGTTCAAACACATGCAGCAATGCTGGCAGAAGATGAGAAAACGGTACTTAAAAAAGTAGATAGTTTGTTGTATGAGAATATCCCGGGTAAAATACTTTCTAAAAAAGAAATAGAAAAGAATGGGTATAAAGGATTTGATATTGTAAACAGAACACGCCGTGGAGACATTCAGCGCTACAACATTTTCGTTACACCATTTGAAGTGCTGGTATTTAAAATGAGTGGTAATGATGAGTATGTGCAAAATGGTAAAGAAGCAGATGAGTTCTTCAGTTCTATTACCTTGAAAGAAAATACGCCAAAACCTGTTGCCTACGAACCTTCTTTCGGTGGCTTTAAAGTGAATCTGCCTCATGAGCCTACTTCACTCTTGAGAAAAACTACAGATGATTTTCTGGATACCTGGCAATTCGAATCACAGGATAAGAACTCAGGTACAGCTTATATGGTTTGGAAGAAGACCATCAACAGCTTCGGTTTTATCGAAGAAGATACATTCGATCTTTCTCTGATAGAAGAAAGTCTTAAAACTTCTGAAACGGTTGAGAAAGAGATCAGCAGGAGTTTTACAAAGGTGAATGGTTACACGGCACTGGACATGGAAATGTTACTGAAGAATGGTGCTACGTTAAATGCAAGGGCTGTGATCAAAGGCCCTCACTATTATTTGGTGGCAGCTACTAATAAGAAGAAACCAGCGAAAGATGCGTTGAACAGTTTTGTTTTGACTGATTTTAAAACCGGGCAGCCTGCTTTGTTTGTTGACACGTTTTACAACTTTAAAGTAAGCACAACGTATCAGCCAAGGATCGATACAATGCTGCGTAATATGTCTGAAGCTTCTGCTTCGGAAGAATTCCTGAATCAAACTGAATATTATAGTTACGGAGCGAAAGATCGTTTCGCCACTTTTTATAATGATACCACCGGTGAAACTGTGTTATTGCGAATTCAGAAGTTTCCTAAATATTATCATTCGAAGGATACAGCGAAGTTCTTCAGCAATGAATACAATTTAGAGCGTTTGGAGAAAGATATGGTGCTTCGGTCAAAAGAAACATTGAGACCAGGTTCAAATAGTTTTGGCTACAAGTATGTGTTCACTGATACCAATTCATCAAGGAAACTCACGTATGCAGGAATTCTGCAAAACAACAGGCTGTTCATGATCACTTCAGCGTCTGATACGCTTTCAAAAGGCAATGATCTAGTTACACAGTTCATTAACAGCTTTGTTCCGGAAGTAAAGGATACGATCTCTTTGTTCCGTTCAAAATTGGATCAGTTCTTTGGTGACCTTAACAGTAAAGACAGCTTAACAAGAAAGCGGTCTATGGATGCTGCAGCACAATTGTATTTTGGTCCGCAGTCAATTCCTCGTTTGAAAAAAGTGATCGATAGTTTAAAATGGGGCGACAAAGATTATTTCGAATTAAAATCGAAGTTCATTAATGAGTTAGGTTACCTGGATGATTCATGTTGTGTGAATGACGTGATCTCTTATCTCAATAATTTGTATGATAAAACTGCCGACACAGCATATTTCCAGAACACTATACTGATGTCTTTGGCAAGATTAAAAACGAAAGATGCATTCTCGTCTTTGAAAGATCACCTGATGCAGGATCCGCCAATTTTCGAAAACAGTTATGACCTGGGAAGAATGTTCGGTTACCTGGAAGATACACTTGCACTTGCTAAAATGTTCTTCCCCGATGTTTTACAATTGATGTCGATTGATGATTATAAAAGCGAGGTCACTTCTTTATTACGAACAATGGTTGACAGTGGTTATTTAAAAGCGGCAGATTATAAGAACTACTTCAGTAATATCTATTTCGATGCAAAGATCGAATTGAAACGCCAGCAAAGTGCCGATGTTCGCCAGGCTGAGAAAGAAAGCAATAAAGAAGGAGAGGAGGACGAAGCTGCAAAGAAATCCTATGATTATGACAGCGATTCGGAAGTAGATAATTATGCTGTATTGCTGATGCCTTTCTATAATGAGAATCCTGCGATCAAAAAATTCTTTGAGAAGTTGTTGCAGTCGAAAGATCTTGGTGTAAGAAGAAACACCGCAGTACTAATGATCCGTAATAATATTAATGTACACGATAGCATACTACTTTCAGTGGCAGAAAAAGATCAGTACAGAGCTTCTTTGTTACGAAAACTGGAAGATGCTAAAAAAGAGAGTTTATTCCCGGCAAAATATAGAAAACAAGAAGATGTTGCCAGGTCATTGCTTTTAGAAGATAAACAGTATGAGAAGTTCTTCGATATTAAGTTTGTTGGAAAACAACAGGTGAAAGTAAAGAACCACAGTGGTTATGTTTACTTCTTTAAGTATAAGATGAAGAAAGAAGATGACTGGAAGATCGGCATCAGCGGTATTCAGCCGGATGATCAGAATAAAGTAAGTAGTGATGATATGCTAGTGAGTATGACCGATAAAAAAATCAACCAGGAAGATCCTGAGATGGAACAATTCCAAAAGCAGTTAAAGCGTTTGATTTTTTCTTTAAGAAGAAGTGCTTCGAACTTTTATAGAGAGAAGAATACTTATGGTTATGGTGATTATGCTCCTGTTGAAGAAGGAGATTAATGCTTGTAACCTTTAGGGATTGATAAAAGTAATTTTTGTGTATAAGGAGATCGGGGATGCTGATAAATTTCTTCAGCAGATCCGATCTCTTCGATTTTACCCCTATTCATCACAATGATCCTGTCGCTAACATGACGCACAACAGAAAGATCATGAGAGATGAAGATGAGTGTAAGTTGAAATTCTTTTTTAAGATCATCAAGCAAGTTCAATACCTGTGCCTGTACGCTAACATCTAAAGCCGAAACACTTTCATCGCAAACAATAAAAGAAGGTTCCAGGGCCAATGCTCTTGCAATAACAATTCTTTGTCGTTGTCCACCGCTGAATTCATGAGGATAACGATCATAGTGCTCAGCTTTTAATCCAACTTTTTCGA
This sequence comes from Chitinophagaceae bacterium, assembly GCA_024508725.1. Classification (GTDB taxonomy): domain Bacteria; phylum Bacteroidota; class Bacteroidia; order Chitinophagales; family Chitinophagaceae; genus JAEZDC01. Next base: position 444,090 of record JANINS010000004.1, read on the forward strand.
GTAGGTCCAGCACACGCTTTTTTCTTTGTTTACTATCCGGCAAAATGTGATGAACTTTTAGTGGTTCTGCAATTGCATCGCCAACGGTTTTCCTTGGATTAAGAGAAGAATAAGGGTCCTGGAAGATGATCTGCATATTTTCCCTGATCTTCTTAAGTTTCTTTTTATCGGCTGCAAGCAGATCGTTTCCTTGGTACATGATCTTTCCTGATGTTGGTTCCACCAGTCTTAAAATCGCTCTTCCTAACGTTGTTTTGCCACAACCGGATTCACCAACCAATCCTAAAGTTTCGCCTTTGTACAAATCAAAACTTACATCATCTACAGCTTTGGTATAAGCAAGTATTTTGCCCAGCAATGATTTTTTTGTAGGATAGTACACTTTTAAGTTTTCTACTTTCAGAAGAATTTCTCCAAACAGATTTTCATTCTGCACTTCATCCTGTATTTCGTACTTCTTACTTCGTACTTCAGTTTTCTCTTTTATCTCACCACTATCATTCACTTCCATAAAATCACTTACGACAGGAAGTTTTTCGCCTTTTGGATGCAATGCAGGTCTGCAGGCAAGCAAAGCTTTTGTATAAGGATGTTGTGGTTTTGAAAAGATGTTGGTTGCAATGTTCTGTTCTACAATTTTGCCTTTATACATCACAACAACCCTGTCGGCGATTTCACCAACTATACCAAGGTCATGCGTAATGAATATCACACCCATCTCATTCTGAACCTGGAGTTCTTTGATCAGTTCGAGAATATTTTTCTGCACTGTTACATCTAATGCAGTAGTAGGTTCATCGCAAATCAACAATGAAGGCTCACAACTCATAGCCATAGCGATCATCACTCGTTGCTTTTGTCCACCACTGATCTGGTGAGGATATGAATTGAATATTCGTGAGGGATCAGGCAGTTTTACTTTTTCAAATAAGCTGATCGTTCTTTGCTTTGCTTCCTTTTGTGATATTCTTTTGTGAATAAGGATTGCTTCCATTACCTGTTTGCCACAGGTCATTACAGGATTAAGAGAAGTCATTGGTTCCTGGAAGATCATTGCGATCTTGTTGCCTCTGATCTCCTGTAATGCGTTTCTTTTGGCTGTTAGAAGATTGATTTGTTCTCCTTCAAAATCTGCTACGATATTTCCACTTGTATATAAAATAGGAGGAGAGGGGATGAGTTGTAAAACAGAAAGAGAGGTAACTGATTTTCCCGAGCCCGACTCACCTACAATGGCTGCGATCTCTCCCTTATTTACTTGCAATGAAATATTCTCGAGAGCAGTTGTTTGCCCAAGATCGGAAGTGAAATCGACGCTGAGGTTTTGTATCTGAAGTAAACTGCTCATTCAATTGTTGCAGCACAAGTGTGCGACGCAACGAAAGATAAATAGAAATCCTTCAGCTTGTCTCCTAAAATTAAAACTTAAGGTGTCTGACCGTGGTTCCTTTATTAATGAGTTGCTTTAAAGAGTCGATACCTATTTTTAAATGGTTCTCGACATAAGAAGCAGTTACTTTCTTATCGCTTTCTTCGGTTTTTACTCCTTCAGGAATCATTGGAGAATCACTTACCAGCAACAATGCTCCTGTAGGAATTTTATTGTAAAAACCAACAGTGAAGATGGTTGCTGTTTCCATATCGATCGCATAAGCTCTTATGCGTTGCAGATATTCCTTGAATGGCTCATCATGTTCCCAAACTCTGCGGTTGGTAGTATAAACCGTACCTGTCCAATAATCAACTCCGTAATCACGAATGGTTGTAGAGATAGCTTTCTGCAAAGCGAAGGCTGGAAGAGCAGGAACTTCTGCAGGGAAGTAATCATTCGATGTACCCTCACCCCTGATAGCTGCTATGGGAAGAATGATATCGCCGATCTTATTTCTTTTTTTAAGTCCACCACATTTACCAAGAAATAAAGCAGCTTCCGGTTCAATAGCAGAAAGCAGGTCCATTACTGTTGCTGCAGTTGGACTACCCATTCCGAAATTGATGATGGAGATATTATCTGCAGTAGCACACTGGAAAGGTCTGTCTAAACCAATGATCGGCACCTTGTGCCATTCAGCAAACATTTTTACATAATTGCTGAAGTTGGTGAGCAGGATATACTTTCCAAAATTTTCCAGTTTTTCGCCTGTGTAACGGGGAAGCCAGTTGTGTACTATTTCATCTTTCGTCTTCATAAACAACAATTTTCAACGGGTGTTCGAAAAAATAAATTCTGCAAATATAGCACTTACATTTGAGCCATGGTGAAGATAGACTTTCCCGAGCCGAAGTTCAGGATGAAGAAAGAAGATAACAAGGAGTTCATCTTTGATGCATTTCGAAAGCTTTGGGTGAGGTTAACACCGGAGGAATGGGTGCGGCAGAATTTCCTGCAATACCTTATACAGGTGAAAAACTATCCTGCTTCGCTGATCGCTGTTGAGACAGAGATCAAACTTCATGATCTTAGAAAGCGTTGCGACATTATTGTTTATAAAGCAAATAAGCCCTGGATGATTGTTGAATGCAAAGAAATGAATGAGACTTTGAACGAAAGTGTACTGCAACAGGTATTGCGATACAATATTTCCATCTCTTCAGAATATTTAGTCATTACAAATGGAAGTTTAACGGCAGGCTGGCAATTAAATATGGGACAATCCACCGAGATCAACGAAATACCTGAATGGTAAATTATTCAGCTATCAGGGCTTTGGTTAAGATACCTGTTATGATGGCCATTCCAATACTGGACAAGGTTCCTACTACGAGGTATTCTGTCTTTATTTCCTGCCTGTCTTTTTCGCTGAAGCGGATGATGCCTTTTGCTGTTACTAATAGACCAATGGCAGAATACTGTGCATACATTACCAGGATAAACACGATAATACGTTCTGTGATACCTATCCATTTGCCGGCATTGGCAAGACCTTCTGCATCTGCGATCTTTTCACGCCATTGACGTGTGAACTGGCCAATTAAAATTCCTGCAGGAGTGGTGAGTAGAATTACAGCAGCGCTGATGGTCCAGAATGATGCATTCTCCGTAAGATCGGTAAAACCTGAAGAGAGTGTATCCCAATCAAAGAAGGTGAAATACCAACATAAGACGATCACAGTTAAATGCAATAACTGGTCTATAATAAAATAGGATAGTTTGTCTGGTTGATAAGATTTCCATGCATCTATAAGGATATGAGAGATAAGAATTACAAGAGCTACCAGCCAATGATCAAATCCAATAAAAAGCCATGCGGTGATTGCTGTGATAAACCCATGCAAATAAAGTTTTGAGGATCGTATTTTATTAGCTCTTCGATCAGCTATCCATGTTGTTGGCTGAAGTAGAAAATCAGTAAGCAAATGGGCCATCACAAGCTTAACGAGCCACAGTGTTTCGGGTGTCATAGTGTGCTAAGTTTTTCTGTGATCTTATTAAACGCTTCCAATAAGTATTCGATCTCATTCCATTTTCCTGAGCTTGCAAATTGAGAGATTGTGCTTTTGGATTTGTTTAAACGTTCTGCTATTTTTTGCTGCGTCTCTCCCTGCAACAGGTGAAAGATCACTTCAGCCTGCTTGGGTGTTAGTTCTCCGAAAATCGAATTAGCATATGTTGCTAACAATTCATAACTCAACTTTCCCCAGTCATGATTACTGCTGATCGCAAACCTGGTGTTTGTTTTCTGAATATCATCAAAACTTCTACCTGATAAAATAAAAGCTTCGCCTTTTGCAGAGCCTAGCGGAATTATTGGTTGTGTTACTTCACCGATGCCTATGCTTATTCTTATGTCTGGAAATTGTTCCTCCTGTTGCAAACCAATAGCTGCCGTTCGGCATAACATCGCTGTTCTTAAAGACGCCCTGGCATCTTCAACATAAACCTGGAAGCTGTCTCCACGATAAAATTCGAATGTATACGGTGATAATATCTCCTTTAACTCAGCCAATAGTCGCTTCTCAACAGCTGCTTCCAGTTTTGTTGAGTTTACAATGTCTCCTGTTAGTATGGCACCTATAGCCGCTTTCATTATCTAAATATACGAACTCGTAATTAATTCGCTTTTTTTTACGAACTTTTAATTAATTCGTATTTAATTACGAACAAAAAAAGGCTGCCTTAACAGACAGCCTTAAACAATATCAATAAAACCATCTATGGGAAAATACCCAGTTCAGCATAGCTGGTTCCTACCTTATTGATGGCAACAACATAAGCTGCTGTTCTCATATCAGGGATTTCTGGATTTGATCTCCAAAGATCCATGATCTCTCTTGTAGCAGTGATCATAGATTCTTCCAGGCCAGAATAAACCAGGTCAACTTCATCCGGACCATGTTCAATAAATGCTCTTTCTTTTTCACTCACATTTTTACCAGTCATTTCTTCGATCTGACCAAGAATGTGTTTGTTCATGTTCTCAGTAAAACGCTTTTCCATTCTACCGTAACGAACGTGGCTCAGGTTCTTTAGCCACTCGAAGTAAGAAACGGTTACACCACCTGCATTCAGGTACATATCAGGTACAACCAATGTTCCTTTTTGAGCGAATATTTCGTCTGCTTCAGGAGTCAATGGTCCGTTGGCAGCTTCACCAATAATTTTTGCTTTAACTCTTGGTGCATTCTGTCCATTGATCACATTCTCCAGGGCCGCAGGAATTAAAATATCACACTCTAATTCCAAAGCATCGCTGTTCTTAGCCAAAGCTGTAGAACCAGGGAAGCCAACGATCGAGCCGGTAGATTTTCTGAACTGGAACAGTTCTTCTTCATTAATACCTTCTTCGTTAACGATAGCACCTTCGTATTCTGCAATAGCGATCACTTTTGCACCAGCTTCACGGAAGAATTTGGCTGAGTGATAACCTACGTTACCCAAACCTTGTATGATCACTCTTTTACCAGCAACACCTGTAGATAAGCCAAGCTTATCCATTACATCTTTCATTTCGCACACCTCACGAATTCCGTAGAATACGCCAAGACCAGTAGCCTCAGTTCTACCTCTAACACCACCTTGCGAAACAGGCTTTCCTGTTACACAACCAGCAGCGTCGATCTCACCTGGCTTTAAAGAAGCATACGTATCAACGATCCAGGCCATTTCTCTTGCACCGGTTCCGTAATCAGGAGCCGGAACGTCGATACCAGGTCCGATGAAGTTTTTCTTCACCAACTCAGCAGTATAACGACGAGTTATCTTCTCTAATTCGTATGGAGTATAATTCTTAGGATTGATCTTGATACCACCTTTACCACCACCAAACGGAACGTTCACGATAGCACATTTGTAAGTCATTAAAGCCGCAAGCGCCATCACCTCATCCTGGTTCACTTCATCACTAAAACGGATACCACCCTTACAAGGAGTTTTATGCTGAGAATGTTGTACACGGTAGGCTTCGATCACTTCAATTCTTCCGTCGTTCATTTTAACCGGGAAACGCATCTGGTACACAGCATTACACGCTTTGATCTGTTCTAAAACTCCCGGATCCCACTTGGTAAATTTCGCCGCTTTGTCAAAGCTTCTTGTAACACTCTGAAAGAAGCTATAATGTTGTTCTGGCATAGCTATTTGTTTAAAATGTTTGTTTTATTATTTAGTCATCGTTAGTCTCTCTGGTCATCGTCTGTTGTGTCACTCACTTCAAGGTTCTGAACTTCGATTCATCTGAGTTACTCTTTCCTCGAGGCTCGTTATCGTTTCTCGTTTCTTCCATTTCATAAAGCTCTTTGTATTGTAAGCTTTCAACAAGAAACAAATAACCAGAAACGAGTATAGAAACGCAAGTAAAGTCACATTCATGTACCGAAAGCTGACCTACATCACACCTAATTCAAAATTCAAAAAAACAAAATTCAAAAATTTAAAGCCGCAGTTTTAACTCTTGACTTTTCACTTTTGATTTCTCTCTATTTTACTGATCTTCCTGTCTAAATTCATCAGGTAGAGAAACAAACCTATAACGATCGTTACCACTACTGCAACCACCACATAGATCTTACCATTGCTTCTCATTACATCTGAGTTTTCCTGTGCACTTGCTGCAACAGTTACAAAGCACATCGCCAGCATTGCTGCTATTTTCTTTACACTATCCATGCATCAGTTTGTTTTGGAGGGTACGAAAACGAATTCTCAATGTTGTGATCCAAACTCCCAGCAAGGTCCAGCCAATTACTGACGGCCAAAACACCAACCTCATAGAAGGTGCAAGATCTCCACCATTCAAGCCCGGATTTCCTTCACTTCCTTGTCCACCAGGATGCAAAGACTCTGCAAGTCTTGGTAATATCCAGATAGTAGGAAACAACATAAAGAATGCGAAAATATTGTAAACAGCACCGATCCTTGCTTTCTTCTCGTCGTCGTTCATAGAACCACGAAGAACGAAGTAAGCGAAGTAAATCAGAACAGCTATCAATGCTCCGTTTTGTTTGGGATCGCTACTCCAGAATGCTCCCCATTGGTAATTTGCCCATATAGCACCTGTGATCAATCCAAGCGATCCGAAAATGGTTCCTGTTCTTGCATACTCAACAGAGTATATATCAGCTTTGGAACCAGGCTTATTCAGGTAAATTACAGCGTAAACGACGGAAACAATGAAAAGGGTCATCATTCCAAACCACATAGGCACATGGAAGAACAGGTTTCGGATGGTTTCCTGGAGCCTGCCGTCGAGTTTGGGAATTTCCACTAAAAAACCCATGGTGCAGGTGTACATCAGTAAAATAAAGGCCAGTATCTTCCACCAGGAATGTCGAATCATTTCGAGTTGTTTATAAACGGATTACATAACGATGATCCGTCTAAAATGTGGGGGCAAATTTAGGGTAAGGAAGCTAACATTCGGAAGTTTTTCCTGAATTCATTGCCTGTTATGCAGATTTAAGAGAAAATGCTAATTTGTACATATGATTTTCAACTTTTCTACCCAGGTAAAAGCAAAGCCAGAACACGAACTGTTCGATATCTATATGCATGCATCTGAATATAATGCTGATTTTGTTGAGTGTGTTGAGCAGGAACTAAAGCATAGAAACATCAATTATGAAGAACTTAAACAGGCAAGAATGGAGCAGTTGAATGATCAACTTTCTATAGAAAAAGAAGGTAGAGATGGAAGCCCTATGATAGTTTTTTTGGGATTCGTGTTTGCTCTTTTTGGTGGTATCATAGGAATAATAATCGGTTACCATTATAGTCGGTCGAAAAAACAAGCTGTTAATGGCGAAAGCGTTTTCGTATACAATACCCAGACAAGAGAATGGGGTAATATTATTATGTGGATGGGAATAGCTGTTGCATCAATCGCCTTTATCTGGAAAGTACTTTATTAGCTAGTCTTTCCAAAGAAATGGAAAGAGGATCACAGCCAAAGCGATTACCATAATATCGAGACCTACTAATAAAAATATCATCTGCCACAAACCTTCCTGAACCACGGCTGAAAAAGCAATTTCCGAGATCTTCATTAACAACATCAGTTGCGGAATGATAATGGGAAAACCCATAATTGCCATAAGAGCAGCTTGTTGTTGTGCTTTGGCAGCAATGGCAGCAAGGAAAGTGAATACAAGACTCAGACTTATTCCGCCAAGACAACAAATACCAACGAACTTCCAGAAGAACTCAAAAGGATTTCCGAGAAGAATGATGAAAACACCTAAGCTAAGCAAACTCATGACCAGCATTAACAGCAGGTTGAATATGAGTTTTGATATAACGAAATCTTTGGCTCCGGCAATAGAGTAGAAGTAAAGCATCCTGCCACGGCTCTCCTGTAAAAAAGCTTTGGCCACTGCATTTACACAAACAAATAGCTGAACGATCCAGAATAAACCATTCCAAACCTGGTTCTCTGGTTGATGCATGGAAGCATACACAATGTAAATGGTAGAAGCAACGTATAGGATCACTCCATACAAACTGTATTGCTGACGGATCTCCAGCACTACATCTTTCTTAATAAGGGCTGCTATTTGTTTTACCTGGCTGATGCGGAATAGATTTGCTGCAAATTAACTACAATAAAATGGGTTGACAGAACCAGTAGTTTTCGTGTTTCAATTTTGTTTTTACTTCAACATTGAAAGGCCGGGAGAATAAAGGGGAATCCAAAACCAGTGTATGAAACTCTCCGTTCTCTCCACAAACATCAATATCGATTGCTTTTAACTCTTGTATGAGATGCTCATTCAATATTTTTCCAAGAAATCTTTCTCCCATTTTCTCATTACAGCTAATGATCATTGTAATGATACCCGATTTCAGCATTTGCATTACGAGTTCTTCTCTGTCCTGTTGCCAGATTGGAAGTATAGCTTGTAAACCTGCATTCGTGCAAACTTTTTCTTCCCAATCTCTGTGAGGCTGCAGATCGATATCGCCAAACACAGCAGCTTGAAGATCGTATTCAACTTTTAGATGCTTTAGAGCGGAAGTGAAATTCGGCTCATAATCCTGCCATGAACTGGAGATGAGATGTATTGGCAAACCGGCTGCTTTAGCTTGTGCATGCAATATGTCAGATGGAATACCATGTGACCTCGATATCTTTCCTTCTTCATTTAAAACATTCAGCAGCACTTTAGGAAAGCAACCTTGTTCTTTAGCTTTCATTAAAGCAAAGCAACTGTCTTTACCGCCACTCCAACTGCAAAGCACATTCATTCTGTTAGTATTATAGCTGCAAAAGTGCAGAAATAGTTAACGATAAACGCTGGTTGTTGAATTTGTATAATTCTGTTAACCCTGTAAAATGTTAATCGAGTTTAACGCCATTCAATTTTAGTATCGACTAATTTGAACCTACAATCGAAAAAAGAATTTATGCGTTACCTCCTCTTGTTCATATTCACGGCTGTGATGGGTTCATCTTATGCCGCTTCAGATTCAACTCATACGTCAGCACCAAACGTGAATGCTCACAAGTACACATTGCTCAATTTCTCCGGATCCGATTGGTGTATTCCATGTATTAAGATGAAGAAAGCAATTTTTCTTACTGATACTTTTAAAGCTTATGCAGCTGAACACATTACCTGGATAAATGCTGATTTTCCAAGAGACAGAAAATCGTTGAGTAAAGAACAGGTAAAGAAGAATGAAGCTTTAGCTGATAAATACAATAAAAAAGGGTCATTTCCTTACACCGTTTTGTTAGATGAAAAAGGAAATATCATTAAAAGCTGGGATGGCTTTCCTAATTTAACGGCGGAAGAATTTGTTCACCAGGTGGATGATGCCGTTAAAAATGACGAACACCAACATTCATAAACAGATCATGAAACTGATGGGCAACAGGTTTGAGATAACTGTTGTGCATGAGGATGAAATATTTGCCAATGAATGTATCTCATCTGCAGTTGCAGAGATAAAGCGAATCGAAATATTACTCACTACTTTCAGTGATGATAGCCAAACAAACCTGATTAACCGGCAAGCCGGTATTAAACCTGTTTTGGTTGATAAAGAAGTTTTTGATCTGATATCCAGGTCTATCAAGATATCACAACTTACACAGGGAGCTTTCGATATTAGTTATGGCTCCATCGATAAAAGCCTGTGGAATTTCAACAAAGAAATGAAGGCTTTACCCGATCCAGGAACAGCTAGAAAACTGGTTCACCTGATCGATTATCGCAACATCATTCTTGATGAGCAAAGCTCTTCAGTATTTCTAAAGAACAAAGGAATGCGGATCGGTTTTGGCGGAATTGGAAAAGGTTATGCTGCAGATAAAGCGAAAGCATTGTTGCTTGCAAAAGGCATCAACAGCGGAATAGTAAATGCAGCAGGAGATCTTACAGCCTGGGGTTATCAGCCAAATAATCAGCCGTGGACGATTGGCATTGCAGCACCCGAAAATCCTCACTATCATCCATTCTCTACCTTAAATATCACCAATACATCTGTAGCAACTTCGGGTAACTACGAGAAGTTTGTAATTATTAACGGGAAAAAATATTCTCATACCATCGATCCTAAAACAGGTTTCCCTGTACATGGAATAAAAAGTGTGACAATCATTTGTCCGAATGCAGAGATAGCCGATGCAATGGCAACACCTGTAATGGTAATGGGTTTGAGGGCTGGATTACATATGATCAACCAGGTAAAATCGATAGCTTGCATAATAATTGATGAGGAAGATAGAATACACACGTCTGCAAACATCAATCTTGTATGAAGAAGTTTGTTTTAATAGTCCAGGTTGTATTGCTGTTCTCAGCTGTCATAAGCTGTAAGCCTGTAAAGGAATATCAAAAGCAGTACATTAATGACGCTGAGATGGAACTATCAAACAGGAAATCTCAAAAGTTCGAGAACAATTTTCAATCATATAGGGAAGGAGCCTCAGGTGCCAACGGAGGTAAAACAGGTGGTGGATGTGGTTGCAACTAAATAAAAGGTATGAGAAAGATATCCTTTGCTGCGTTTGCTTTTTTCTTTCACATTCTTGCGTCTTTTTCGCAAACTTCAACTGATACAGTTTACAAAACCCGTAAGTTGAAATTAGAAGAAGTGAATTTCGTTTCAGGTTATTATCACCAGAACGGAGATCACTCAGCTGTCACAGGAGGAATTGGAACTGAAAAATTATTTGATTTCAGTAATACCATCGATGTGAAGCTGGTGCGAACAGATAAGCACAACCGAAATCATTCACTGGTAGGAGAGATCGGAATAGATCATTATACTTCTGCATCGTCAGACAAGATCGATCCAAGTACCATCTCATCTCCCTCACATGCTGATACGAGAATTTATCCATCTGTAAATTATAATATTCAAAATCCTGCAAATAATTTTTCATTAGGTGGTGGATTGTCTTATTCAACTGAATACGATTATCAATCCTTCGGTGCAGGTTTGCAATTCGCAAAATCTTCCGCAGATAATAATACAGAGTTCAACGTTAAGCTGCAGGCTTTTTGGGATTCGTGGAAAGTGATCTACCCGGTAGAACTTCGTCCGCCAGGTTATGGAACAGGTGGAGAAGATGGTGGAAATGTTTCCAGTGCTCCCCGAAATTCTTACAGTGCTTCATTCACATTTTCACGAGTGCTGAATGAGCGGATGCAACTTGCTTTGATACTTGACCTTGTTACGCAGAACGGACATTTAGAAACATCTTATCAACGGGTTTATTTCAACAATAACTCGGCAAAGCCTGAGTTGTTGCCTGATAAACGTTTTAAGATTCCTGTAGGAGCAAGGTTCAACTGGTTTCTTACCAACAAGCTGTTGTTGCGATCTTTTTACAGATATTATTACGACGATTGGGGGCTATCAGCACATACGTTAGAACTTGAACTTCCGGTGAAGATCACACGATTCTTTTCGCTAACGCCATATTACAGATTTTACATCCAGAATGCCGCTGATTATTTTGCAGCATACCAGCTTCATTCGATTGCCGAACAGTTTTATACCAGTGATTACGATCTTTCACACTTTTCAAGCAATTACCTGGGAGCCGGTTTTCGTTTTATTCCTGAAAAAGGTGTGTTCCATGTTTCAAAATGGAATACTCTTGAAATGCGATATGGACATTACAGCAGGAACAACGGACTGAATTCGGATATGATCACACTTGCAGCGAAGTTTAAGTGAGAAGAAGTTATTTTCTTCCAAAATCTGCTGGATTTTCACCCCAAGCTTTTGTTTCCCATTTCAGGATTTTGTTAGGATATGAATTTGTAGCCAACCACTTCTCTGCTCTTTCAAGTAGCTGAAAGACTTTTTTATTACGGATAGTTGGTTCCAGCATACTTCTATGATGTTTATCTTTTACCCAAGCAATAGCATTTCGACTATCGGAATATAAAGGAACAGAACTTCCGATTTTTTTTAGGTGGGCTAAGCCATGGACAATCGCTAAAAATTCTCCGACATTATTTGTCGCATCTTGAAATGGTCCTTCTCTGAACAAAACTTCTTTAGTATCTGTGTTTACTCCTTGATATTCCATGTCAAGTGTAACGCTGTTCCAAGCTGCATCTACACTAATGCTTTCTTTGATAGGACTACCTATTAAGCCCAGATTTTTTTGAGATAAAGTAGTTTCAAAAAAATCTTTGCCCCAATAATTTTCTGGTCCTTCTTGTAAGGCTTTCAATGCCGCAGCTTCAGTTTTGAATCCCTTATATTTAGCATTAGGATAGCCATTAATTTGCTTCTGGCAATCAGTCCAACTCCTGTATATTCCTGGCTTGGCTCCAGTCCAAACCACATAAAAATTGTTTTTTTGCTTTGCCATCTTAAATAAAATATTCTCCCTTCATATACAACTTTGCTTTTCCACTCATCAACACACGATCACCTTTTATTTCCAATTGTAAAAACCCTCCTCTGCCCGAAAGTTGTTTCGCTGTCATATTTGTTTTACCCAATACATTACTCCAATAGGGTGTAACGATCGTATGAGCAGAACCTGTTACCGGATCTTCATTGATTCCACTTTGAGGAAAGAAACATCTTGATACAAAATCAACATCATTTCCTTTGGCTGTAGCAGTTACGCCTCTTGCTTTCACTTTAGATAAGGTAAGAAAATCAGGATCGAGTTTTTCAACTGCTTCCTGCGAATCTAAAACCACTACATAATCCCAGCCACCAAACATTACTTCGCCGGAAGATATTTTCAGTCCTTCAAATAATCCTTCAGGTGGATCAACTGGTTTTGGGGGATTGGCAGGAAAATCTAAAGTGATCATATCTCCATTCCTGGTTACCACCAATTCTCCACTCTTACTTTGAAAACGGATAACATCATCCTTGTAGCCCATTTCATGAAACAGTACATAAGCCGAAGCCAGCGTTGCATGTCCACACAAAGCCACTTCAACAGTAGGAGTGAACCAACGAATGTGAAAACTGCCATCATCTTGCTTTACAAAGAATGCAGTCTCGGCAAGATTATTTTCCATTCCGAGTTTTTGCATTACATCATCTGGCAACCATTCATCCAATGGACAAATAGCAGCAGGATTACCTGAAAATAATGTATCTGTAAAAGCGTCAACCTGGTAAATCTTCATCTTAATAATTCGTGTAATTAGTATTCTTCGTGTTCTACACCTGAAAAACTCCTGTTTTAAAATCAGGAACGTCAGGATTATTATTCGCTGCTTTAATTCCTTCCGAGATCACTTCTCTTGTTTTGATCGGATCTATGATCGCATCAACCCATAACCTTGCAGCAGCATAATAAGGAGAAGTTTGTTTGTCATAACGGCCTTTGATCGTATCGAACAAAGCTTTTTCTTCTTCCGGCGTAACTTCTTTGCCTTTGGCTTTCATTCCGGCAACCTGGATCTGCATCAGGGTTTTTGCAGCTTGCTCTCCACCCATCACAGCAATTTTTGCAGAAGGCCATGCATAAATAAATCTTGGATCGTATGCCTTACCACACATGGCATAGTTTCCAGCTCCATAACTGTTGCCTGTAATGATGGTGATCTTGGGAACAACAGAATTGGCAACAGCATTCACCAGTTTCGCTCCGTCTTTAATAATACCTGAATGTTCACTTCGGCTGCCGACCATGAAGCCCGTTACGTCTTGTAAAAACACTAAAGGAATTTTTTTCTGGTTACAGTTCATGATGAAACGAGCTGCTTTATCAGCGCTATCGTTATATATCACACCACCGATCTGAACTTCTCCTTTCTTGGTCTTGCTCACAAGTCTTTGGTTGGCAACAATGCCTACAGCCCAACCATCAATTCTTGCATAACCACAAATGATGCTTTTGCCATAATCTTCTTTGAACTGATCAAACTCAGAATTGTCAACAATCCTTTCGATGATCTCTAATACATCATACGGTTTCAGATTTCCTTCCGGGATGATGCCATAGACTTCTTCAGGATTTTTCTTAGGTGCAACAGGTTTTATCCTGTCGAAACCAGCTTCAGGTTTATGACCAAGTTTTGAGATGATCTTTTTTACCTGGTCCAGACACTCCTGTTCAGTTTTGAATTTATAATCTGCAATGCCTGATATTTCAGTATGTGTTACTGCTCCACCCAAAGTTTCATTATCGATATTCTCACCGATAGCAGCTTTAACAAGATAAGGCCCGGCTAAATAGATCGATCCATTGCCTTCCACCATCAGCGTTTCATCACTCATGATTGGTAAGTAAGCACCACCTGCAACACAAGGTCCCATTACAGCGGCAATTTGCGTAATACCCATTCCGCTCATTACTGCATTGTTGCGGAAAATTCTTCCGAAATGTTCTTTATCGGGAAAGATCTCATCCTGCATTGGCAAATAAACTCCGGCACTATCTACTAAATAAATGACGGGAAGCCTGTTCTCCATCGCAATTTCCTGCATACGCAGATTCTTCTTTCCTGTGATCGGAAACCATGCACCTGCTTTCACGGTTTGATCATTGGCAACGATCACACATTGCCTGCCGCTCACATATCCAACACCGGCAACTGTTCCACCAGCAGGACATCCACCTTCTGCTTCATACATCTCAAATCCTGCAAAAGCACCGATCTCCGTGAAGGGAGCATCTTTATCACACAGGTATTCCACTCTTTCACGTGGTGTTAACTTGTTTTTTTCTCTTTGCTTTTCTATAGCTTTTTTCCCTCCACCCAGGAAGATCTTTTCGAGGTGTTGCCGTGTCTGGCTTACAGCCATCTTCATCCAGTCTTCGTTCCGATTAAATTCAATATTCATTAGCTGATCGTTAGGCGACAAAGATAGGGGAGAGAAGATGTGTTCCTGTTTTCGATATAATAGATTGTAAACATGTTTAGCGGCTTCATTTTTACTTAAAGTTTTGTAACTATTTGTGGTCTAACGTTTGTTAGTTTGAAATCATTATATATTTGCGCCGTGAAGAAATGCAATAATTATATTCCTTCTCTGTACAACCGTCTTCTGCGACGTGGATGCTGATAGGACGAACCGCTAACCAAGGTCCCTATCAGTGAAGCATTTCTAAAATTTCTTTTACCGGATTGGTCATCCATCACTTTTTTAGAATTACGATAGAAGTGGACAATCAAAATATTGTTATTCGTGTAGCCGGATCTGAAGATAAAAAGTTTGCGAAGGTCATCACTGATGAAATGGAATCTTCTGCAAAAGCTCGTGGTACCGGTATCGCCAAACGTACTCCTGAATATATTGAACAAAAGATCGACGAAGGTAAAGCCGTTATTGCACTTACAACAGATGATGTATGGGTGGGCTTTTGTTACATAGAAACATGGAGTCACGGTGAATATGTTGCCAATTCAGGTTTGATCGTTGCTCCTGCATTCAGAAAAAGTGGAGTGGCAAAGTCTATCAAGCAGGTTATCTTTAATTTATCAAGAGAGAAATATCCTGAAGCGAAAATATTTGGTTTAACAACAGGGCTTGCTGTGATGAAGATCAACAGCGATCTTGGTTACGAGCCGGTAACATATTCTGAGTTGACGCAGGATGATTCTTTCTGGGCTGGATGCAGAAGTTGTGTGAACTACGATATCCTGATGAGTAAAGACCGGAAGAATTGTCTTTGCACCGGAATGTTATACGATCCCAAAGATCATTACGAGCCTGAAGAAACCAAAGAACACTTTTCTAAAAAGAGTAAAGTGTACGAAAGATTGATCCGCATCAAACAAAGCCGATTCCTGAGCAGATTGATGAAAAAGGATAAAGAAAAAGGCAATCGCAGGCTCAAATCATTACTGACACATTTGTTCAACTTATAATAATTCCCTTTTGATGAGTAAGAAAGTTGTTCTTGGTTTTAGCGGAGGACTTGATACATCGTATTGTGTAAAATACCTGAGTGAAGACAAAGGCTACGAAGTACATAGCATTATAGTAAACACCGGTGGTTTTTCTGCCGATGAACTAAAGCAGATCGAAGCACATGCATATAAACTTGGGGTAAAATCTCATACTACTATTGATGCGGTAAAAAGTTATTATCACAGCATTATCCGTTTTTTGATATATGGAAACGTTTTGAAAAACAACACTTATCCTTTAAGTGTAAGTGCCGAACGTTTGAGCCAGGCTTTACATATCGCATCGCATGCTGAAGAATTAAATGCAGATGCAGTAGCTCATGGAAGTACAGGAGCTGGTAACGACCAGGTTCGTTTCGACATGATATTTCATGTAATGATACCGGGAGTTGAGATCATTACACCAATAAGAGATTTACAACTGAGCCGGGAAGAAGAGATCGAATACCTCAAAAGCAAAGGTGTTGAGATGAATTTTGAGAAAGCTGTTTATTCGATCAATAAAGGGCTTTGGGGAACAAGTGTTGGCGGTAAAGAAACATTGCAATCAAAAGGAATGTTACCTGAAGAAGCCTGGCCAACACAGGTAACTAAAACCGAAGCTGAAGAGGTGAGACTTCATTTTGTTAAAGGTGAATTGAAGTCTGTTAACGATAAAGAGTTTGAACATCCTACTGAAGCCATTCAATATTTGCAAACGTTAGCCGGGCCGTTTGGAATTGGAAGAGACATTCATATTGGTGATACAATCATCGGTATAAAGGGACGAGTAGGATTTGAAGCTGCTGCACCGATGGTGATCATTAAAGCACATCATGCATTGGAAAAACATGTGTTAACCAAGTGGCAGTTGAGTTGGAAAGATCAACTAGCCCAGTTCTATGGTAACTGGTTGCATGAAGGGCAAATATTAGATCCTGTGATGAGAGATATTGAACATTATCTCGAAAGTTCACAGCGAAATGTAACCGGTGATGTGTATGTTCAGCTGAAGCCATATCATTTTCAGATAATAGGAATTGAATCTCCATACGATCTTATGAATAGCAAATTTGGCAAGTATGGCGAGATGAATACTGGCTGGAGTGGAGAAGATGTAAGAGGCTTTAGTAAAATATTCGGCAATCAAACATCCATTTATTACCAGGTAAAAGGAGTGGCAGATGCAAAAGATTAACGTTGGTATTGTTGGAGGTGCAGGTTATACGGGTGGAGAATTGATAAGACTACT
The DNA here is from genome assembly GCA_024508725.1 of Chitinophagaceae bacterium. Classification (GTDB taxonomy): domain Bacteria; phylum Bacteroidota; class Bacteroidia; order Chitinophagales; family Chitinophagaceae; genus JAEZDC01. The sequence continues at coordinate 461,107 of JANINS010000004.1, forward strand.
TATTCACCATCCGTATGTATCTGTTTCATTTATTCATAGCAGGAGTAATGCAGGAAAAAGTGTTACTTCCGTTCATGCTGATCTTGTTGGTGAAACCAATCTCCGGTTCACAGGAGAGCTAAGTAATGATGTTGATGTAGTATTTCTATGTGTTGGTCATGGAGAAGCTAAGAAGTTTTTGGAGGATAAGAGCTTTGCGGATAATGTGAAGATCATCGATCTGTCGCAGGATTTTCGACTAACTGAAAACTCCAAACTCCAAACTAAAAACTTCATCTATGGTTTACCAGAGTTGAATAAAGAAAAGATTCAATCGGCAAACTATGTGGCCAACCCTGGGTGCTTTGCAACAGCAATTCAGCTTGGATTGTTGCCACTGGCAAAAGCCGGATTACTGAATGAAGTGCATACAACAGGAATTACAGGTTCAACAGGTGCCGGACAGAGTTTAAGTACTACTTCACATTTTAGCTGGAGAGCAAATAATATTCAGGCTTACAAAACACTTACACATCAACATCTGAAAGAGATCAACCAGTCTGTTAATCAACTTCAATCAAAAAGCATTGAGCTCAATTTTATTCCATGGAGAGGCGATTTTACCAGGGGCATATTCATCAGCTCAACCATCAATTGCGAGGAACCATTGGAAAAGCTGGTGAAGTTGTATGAAGATTTTTATGCTGATGCTGCTTTCACCTTTTTAAGCCAGGATGAAATTTATTTGAAACAGGTAGTGAATACAAATAAGTGTGTGATACAACTTGAGAAAGTAGGAACAAAACTGGTGATCCATTCTGCAATTGATAATTTATTGAAAGGAGCAAGTGGTCAGGCTGTTCAGAATATGAACCTGATGTTTGGTATAGAAGAAAAAGCTGGTCTTAACTTAAAGGCGATTGGGTTTTAAGTTGTAAGTTTTAAGTGATAAGTATGCAGAATTATAAGGATTTGAAAGTTTGGGGGAAAGCCCACCTTTTTACTCTAAAGATTTACGAAGTAACTAAGCTATTTCCAAAAGAAGAAGTTTATAGCCTGACTAATCAAATTCGTCGTGCTGCATCTTCAATTCCAGCGAATATCGCCGAGGGCTGTGGTAAAAACACTCAAGCAGAATTTGCCCACTTTTTAAATATAGCCCTGGGCTCTGCAAATGAAGCTGAATATTTTTTAATACTGTCGAAAGATCTTACTTATCTCAAGACAGAGCACTTTGATGAATTATATAAACATATTAATGAAATAAAAGGTATGCTGATATCTCTTATAACAAAGGTTAGAGCCTAACTTATAACTTATCACTTACAACTTATAACTGATGAAACTATTCGACGTATATCCTATTAATGACATCAACATCATAAGAGCAGAAGGTTCTTATGTATGGGATGATAAAGGTGTTCAGTATCTTGATATGTATGGTGGTCATGCTGTGATCAGTATCGGTCATACACATCCACTTTGGGTGAAGCGAATTGAAGAGCAGTTGAAGCAGATCGCTTTTTATTCTAATTCTATAAGAATTCCGATTCAGCAACAATTAGCTGATAAGCTTGCTGAAGTGTCAGGCAAGAAAGATTACCAGTTGTTTTTAGTGAATAGTGGAGCTGAGGCAAATGAGAACGCATTAAAGCTTGCTTCATTTTATAACGGCAGAAAGAAGATCATTGCTTTTAATAAGGCTTTTCACGGAAGAACTTCTTTGGCAGTTGCAGCAACTGATAACAAAAGCATTGTTGCTCCTGTAAATGAAACCGACAATGTTGTTTTTCTTCCTTACAATGATGAAGAAGCAGTAAAGCAATATTTTGCTGCCAATGGAAATGAAGTTTCTTCAGTGATCATTGAGGCTATACAAGGTGTTGGTGGAATTACTGTTGCTACTAATACTTTTCTACAAACCATTCGTCAATTGTGTGACGAACACAATACTGTTTTTATAGCTGATGAAGTGCAGTGTGGCTATGGAAGAACAGGAAAGTTTTTCAGTACCGATCATGCAGGAATAGATGCTGACATTTATACCATGGCAAAAGGTATGGGTAATGGATTTCCGATCGGAGGAATATTAATTGCTCCAAAATTCCAGGCGAAACATGGAATGTTAGGAACAACTTTCGGTGGAAATCATTTGGCTTGTGCTGCTGCGCTTGCAGTACTTGAAGTGATTGAGGAAGAGAATCTGCTAAATAATGCAGCAGAGAATGGTGAGTATTTAATGAATGAGTTGAGATTGATAGATGCATTGCAAAATGTAAGAGGTAAAGGATTGATGATAGGATTTGATCTGCCTGCAGCATTAAAAGAACTGCGAAAAAATCTTTTACACAAATCTCACATTTTTACAGGTGAAGCAAAACCCAATGTGGTAAGATTGCTTCCTGCATTGTCGATTGGAAGAAGAGAGATAGATGAATTTTTGAACGCATTGAAGGAAGAAATCGCATTGATGAGTAATATTCAGAATGTTGAAGTGAGTGACACAACGAAAGCTTAATAATTATTCCACAGCTAAGTAAATAAAAGAATATTGAAGCAGTTTATCTCAGCCAATGATGTGAGCGATATAAATGCTCTGGTGCAAAAAGCACTTGCTTATAAAGCTGATCCGTTTAAAGACAAAGCACTTGGACAAAATAAACGTATTGGTTGTTTGTTTCTGAATCCAAGTATGCGTACAAGGCTAAGTACACAGATCGCTGCTCAGAATCTGGGAATGGAAGCAGTTGTTTTTAATGTTGGCAGCGAAGGCTGGGCTTTGGAGTTTGAAGAAGAAGCCATCATGAGCGGTAATACGGTTGAACATGTAAAAGATGCTGCACCTGTGATGGGAAAATATTTTGATATTCTTGCAATAAGAACTTTTCCTTCGTTAAAGAATAAAGAAGACGATTATAGTGAACTCTTCATTAACCAGTTCATTAAATATGCCGGTGTTCCGGTGGTGAGCTTGGAAAGTTCAACCTTGCATCCCTTGCAGAGTTTGACTGATGTTATAACGATACAGGAAACTTTTAAAGAGAAGCGAAAGCCGAAAATTGTTTTGACATGGGCTCCACATGTTAAGCCATTGCCACAATGTGTTGCCAATAGTTTTTCTCAGTGGATCAATCAATGGAATGAAGCTGAGTTTGTGATTACACATCCTGAAGACTATGAACTGGCTGAACAGTTTACCAATGGCGCAACCATTACACACGACCAGGATGCAGCATTGAAAGATGCGGATTACGTTTATGTGAAGAATTGGAGCACATATAATGATTATGGAAAGATCTATGTGAACGATCCGGATTGGATGTTGACGAATGAGAAACTTCGGCTTACGAATAATGCTAAGGTGATGCACTGTTTACCTGTTCGTAGAAATGTTGAGTTGAGTGATGAAGTATTGGATGGTGCAAATAGTATAGTAACGTTAGAGGCAAGTAACAGAGTTTGGGCTGCACAGGCTGTATTGAGTGAAATTCTAAGCCTCCCTAAATCCCTCCAAAGGAGGGACTTGAACGATCAACTATGAGTAGCGTAATAAATATTAAAGAAGCTTCTTCAGTTCCCCCTTTGGGGGATCAGGGGGCTTTATACGTTATAAAAATTGGCGGCAATGTGATTGATGATGAGGTAAAGCTTTCATCATTCCTCCAGGATTTTGCTGCAATTGAAGGAAAGAAAGTGTTGGTGCATGGTGGAGGAAAACTAGCAACAAGACTGGCTGAGCAAATGGGTGTTCAGCAACAAATGGTAGAAGGGAGAAGAATAACGGATGCAGAAACATTGAAGATCGTTACAATGGTATACGCAGGTTATATCAATAAGAATATTGTTGCCCAATTACAGCGTTACGATTGCAATGCAATTGGCTTGAGTGGTGCTGATGGAAATGCGATTAAGGCACATAAGAGAGCAGGAGCAGAAAGAGATTATGGTTTTGCCGGTGATGTGGATGAAGTGAATGCAGAATTGATCAACACTTTGATTGAAGCTGATAATACAATAGTGTTGGCACCGATCACTCACGATAAAAAAGGTCAACTGCTGAATACAAATGCAGATACCATTGCCCAGGAAACTGCAAAGGCATTGAGTAAATTATATGAAGTTGATTTGATCTATACTTTTGAGAAAAAAGGAGTGTTAACGAATATAGACGATGATGAATCATATATCAAACAACTTGATCCTTCATCTTACGAAGGATATAAAGAGAAAGGAACTATCAGCTCTGGTATGATACCAAAACTGGATAATGCTTTTGCTGCACTGAACTTCGGTGTTAAAAAAGTCATCATTGGTAAAAGCGATGAGTTACAACAGATCATTGAAGGAACTTCCGGAACAACGATAGTAAATGACTAGCGATTTACATATACTGCAGGATGATGCCATTCAGCTATTGAAAGAGCTGATAAAGATTTCTTCTTTTAGTAAGGAGGAAGATACAACTGCATTACTCATTGAAACTTTTTTGAAGGCCAGCCAAGTCGAAGTTTTTAGAGATAAGAACAATGTATGGGCTAAGAATAAATATTTCGACGAAAGCAAGTCAACTATTCTTCTCAATTCTCATCACGATACGGTAAAGCCAAACAAAGGCTATACACTGAATCCGTTTAGTCCAGTTGAAAAAGATGGGAAATTATTCGGACTTGGTAGCAATGATGCAGGAGGATGCCTCGTTTCTCTGATCGCTACATTTCTTTACTATTACGATAAAGCAAATTTGAAATACAATTTCATTCTTGCTGCGACAGCAGAAGAAGAGATTTCTGGAAAGGATGGTGTTGAATCATTACTTCTTCATTTGCCCGCCATTGATTTTGCCATTGTTGGTGAACCAACACAGTTAAACCTTGCCGTTGCAGAAAGAGGGTTGATGGTGCTTGATTGTATTGCTCACGGTAAAGCCGGACATGCGGCAAGAAATGAAGGTGAGAATGCCATCTATAAAGCAATGAAAGATATTGAATGGCTCGAAGCTTACAGGTTTGAAAAAGTATCTGATCTTCTGGGAGAGGTAAAGCTCAATGTTACTTCCATTGAAACAGAGAATAAAGCTCATAACGTGGTTCCGGCTGAATGCCGGTTTGTTGTTGATGTTCGGGTGAATGAGTTGTATTCAATGGATGAAGTTGTGCAAACGATCAAATCAAATATTACAAGTGAAGTAAAACCCAGAAGTACAAGATTAAGGTCAACATCCATTGCTATTGATCATCCTTTGGTGGAGGCCGGAATTAAATTGGGTAAAACCTATTATGGTTCGCCCACTACTTCGGATAAAGCCTTAATGAATTTCCCTGCTTTGAAAATGGGTCCGGGTGATTCTGCAAGAAGTCATACTGCCGATGAATTTATTTTCATTGATGAGATCAAACAAGGAATTGAAACTTATATTCAGCTGTTAAACCAGGTTGTACTATGAAACTTTGGCAAAAAGAAAATACATCTGTTTCTGAACTGGTAGAGAAATTCACCGTAGGAAGAGATAAAGAATTTGATGCTTTGCTGGCACAATATGATGTGCAAGGTTCAATAGCTCATGTGAAAATGTTGGGTGAAGTTGGATTGATGAGCAAAGAAGAATCTGCTATTGCAGTTAAGGCTTTGGAAGAGATAGCTGAAGAAATCCGAAGTCATAAATTCGAAATTCGAAGCGATGTAGAGGATGTTCACTCCCAGGTTGAATTGATGTTAACTGAACGAATAGGAGAGACAGGAAAAAAAATTCATAGTGGTAGAAGCAGGAACGACCAGGTAGCTGTTGATATAAAATTGTACCTGAGAGCTGAAGTGTTGAATATGAAAGATGAAGTGAAAGAGTTGTTTGATCTGTTGATCGAACAAAGTGAGAAGTTCAAAGACAAGCTTCTGCCAGGTTACACTCACCTGCAAATTGCGATGCCGTCTTCTTTCGGATTATGGCTTGGTGCTTATGCCGAAAGCCTGGTTGATGATCTTGAATTTTTATCAGCAGCTTATCACATCGCTAATAAGAATCCTTTAGGGAGTGGTGCAGGATACGGTTCTTCATTTCCCCTCGATAGAAAAAGAACGACTGAGTTACTCGGTTTTAAATCTTTAAATCATAATTCTGTTTATGCACAGATGACGAGGGGTAAAGCTGAGAAAGCTGTTGCTGTTGGATTAAGCAGTATCGCTGCTACACTCAGTAAGCTCTCAATGGATTGTTGTTTATACCTGAACCAGAATTTTGGATTCATTTCTTTTCCTTCTGAATTAACAACGGGCAGCAGCATCATGCCGCATAAAAAGAATCCGGATGTTTTTGAATTGATCAGGGCTAAGTGCAACAGGATACAATCTGTTCCCAATGAGTTGACATTGCTGTTGAATAATCTTCCTTCAGGATATCACAGAGATCTGCAGTTGACAAAAGAGATTCTTTTCCCTGCAATCGAAGAATTGAAAGCTTGTTTGCAACTTACCAGGCTAATGTTGAGTAACATTCAAGTGAAAGATGACATCCTTTCTGATAAGAAGTATAAATATCTTTTCTCTGTTGAAGCAGTGAACGAATTAGTAAACAAAGGTGTTCCTTTCAGGGATGCTTACCAGCAAGTAGGAAATCAAATTGAGAAAAGTGAATTTAATTTCGACTACTCAAAGGGATTGCATCATACGCATGAAGGAAGTATTGGGAATTTATGCAATGAAGAGATCATGAAAGAAATGCATGCTGTTCTTACAAAGTTCAGTTAAGTACAGAACGTTGAAGAGTGCGACGCAAGTAAAGTTCAATTGTGATTTTATAGCTGGCTACATAATTACTTTACCACTTAGCTACCAACTTCAGATTAAGTAAACGTGGCGTTAAACGATTGGGCATCGTAAAAACATTGTTTGCAAAATCCTTGATCAACAGATAACTGATCGTATTAGGTCTGTCGATAAGATTGAACACTTCAAGACTTGCCCAGATACTTTTAAAACCTCTGAAAGGCGAATGACTTCTTTTAGGAGTTGAAACATCCATCAACAAAGCACTCAATCCAAGATCAACACGTATATAAGGTTCGATGACTAAAGCATTTCTGTACTTTACGCTACCGGGAATATTGTAGGGTAGATTACTTCCGTATAAAGTGTTCAGGTACACACGAACATTTTTGTTAGTGCTTAAATAATCCTGGAAGAACATTCCAAAAGTGATCATACGATCTGTTGGTCTGCGAACATATCCAACCTGGACAGCAGAACTGTCAACCGGAACTTTATCAATAGTGCTACCATTGATCACTTCACCTGCAGCATTGCGATATACTCTGTAAAAATCGTTTTCAATGTCTTCTTTAGTTTTCATAAAACCGATGCTCACCCAGCTTTCTGCATCTTTTACCAACTCGCCAAAGAATCTTGTTTCAATTCCTGTTGCATAAGCTTTGGCCATGTTTTCGCCAAAATACCTGATGCGAACATTATCGATATCATATGGAACAACAGCCCACATGTTCTTATAATAAAGTTCGGTTTGCAAACGTGCTGGTCTGCCAAGCCATTTAAAGTTGTAATCAAATCCTGCACTCACCTGCCAGCTTTTCTGCGATTTCAGGTCTTTGTTGATCGTTCCGTCATACCTTCTCAATTCCCTGTAAAAAGGAGGTTGATTATAGATACCTGCAGAAGCTTTGATCACCACATCTTTCTTCCAGTTCTTTGGAATAAATGAAAACCCAACTCTTGGAGAAAACAGCAACTCATTATTAAGTGTGTTGTAATTATAACGAATTCCTGCTTGCAGAATAAAGTCAGAAGAATCTTTGAATTGGATATTATCCTGGATATATCCACTTAAACGTGTAACATCGATATCGGCTCTGCCCTTTAGTACTTTGAATAAAGAGAGGGTAGAAGGATTGTATGGAAGAGAATACCCGGCTGAATCATTGTATTCCCATTCATGCAGCTTATCGCTGATGGTTTGCTGATCGATGCTTTGTCCCCATTGTAAAAAGTGTTTTCCATTATCAAGACTTCCTTTATGGGAAAAGTTCAATACACCAATATTCAAACGGTTTCTTGCATAATTCTGGTAAACACCGGCTCCTAATGGATTTACGATCAAACCATAATTGGCCTGGTTCCGATCGAAGTTTCTTTCGCCAAATAAATAAGCACCGGTAATGTCAATATTTTCCTGTTCGTTGTTATTGAAACTGCTCACCATCCATTTTAAACGTAGGTTTTTATTGGGTGAGTTGGTTGCTGCAAAACCGATGAAACTGGTTGAGTATTGATCTTTTTCCTGCCCGTCAAAATAAATATCTACCGCAAGGTTTGCTGTGAAAAGCGGGGAAAACACTGATGAGGATAGTTTACTCTCTTCAGGAAAGAGTGTGAATTTTGTATAAGAATAATTGGTAAGCAGTTCCAGCTCCCATTTTTTGCTGAGCTGGTAATTGATCAAAGCCTGGATATCGGATGATGAAGGAACATAATTACCTTTTGTTTCCTGGCTGCTGAGCAGGTTTCGGTTACTCCTGTTTCTTACGCCAAGTAAGTAAGAGAATTTTTTGTTTTTAGAAGCCCCTTCAAGATGAACGGCTTGTTCCAACAATCCGAGATGAACTGATCCGCCAGAAGTGGTAGGTCGTTTATAGGAAATATCAAGCACAGAGCTGAGCTTATCTCCATATTTTGCCTGGAAACCTCCGTTATAGAATTTTACACCTGCAGTAAGATCGGGATTGATAAAGCTCAACCCTTCCTGCTGACCACTACGAACCAGGTAAGGCCTGTACACTTCGAAGTCATTTACATAGATCAGATTTTCGTCGTAACTGCCACCACGAACAGAATACTGGGAGGTGAGTTCATTGTTACTGCCAACGAATATTTTAATGAGTTGTTCGATACCTGAAACAGGTGAGGGGTTTACTTCGGTTCTCGTAGGGTCGATGGTTACTCTTCCTGGATCTCTTCTTCCCTTGGATTGGTTGATGACGATCACGGGGTCGAGTTTACCTGTAAATCGTTCCAGTTTAATGGTTACCTGTTCATTTTCACCGGCTTGCAGGTACATTGTTTTCCGAATACTGTTCCATCCTTCGGCAAAAAATATAAGAGCGATCTGTTTATTAGCGGTAACGGTGATGCTGAATCTGCCGGAATCATTGGTGGAAACCGAGCCATTTTTACCTAAAATGTAAATAGAAACACCCGGAAGAGGCTTGTCGTTATCGTCTAATATCAGCCCTGAAACAGTAGCGGTTTTTTGAGCTAAGGAAAAGAGGGGTAACAGCAACAGCAGCGTCAACAATCTCATGAAAACAAATTGGCGTACAATATACTAATTGCCCCTAAAAATAGGTGTTATTAAATAATTGTATCCATCATTGATTTTATGGCGATAAAGGCTAATATTTGCTGTTCAAATTTTTGTCTATGAAGAAAATTTTTACGCTATTACTTCTTTCGGCTTCTTTTTGCAAATTAAGTGCTCAAGGTATCGATATACTGCAAGAAGATTTCAACTATTCTCCAGGTACTTTAACAGCAGCAAGCAGTGCTTGGACAGCTTACAGCGGAGCTGGAAACGCTGCTATACAAGTAACATCTCCAGGATTATCTTATTCAGGGTATAGTGGTGCCAATCCAGCAACCAATAAAATTACAATTGTTTCCCAGGGAGGCACAGCTTCTCAAGAGGATGTTTATAGAGATTTCGGAGCAAAGACTTCGGGATCACTATATATATCTTTCCTTTTAAATCTAACTGATGTTTCCAACTTATTTCCTAACTCGTCTGCAACTGGGGCTTATTTTGTTGCTTTGCTACCTAGCAATTCGACTTCTAACTTTGTTAGCAGACTAAGTATTCGTACTGCTGCAACTGCTGGAAAGTATAATTTAGGAATTAGACCTGGTTCATCAAGTACAGTAACGTGGGGTGCTAATGAATTAGATCCCGGCACAACATATCTTATTGTAATGCGATATAGCTTTGTTTCAGGTGCAGGTAATGACGCTGTAGATGTTTGGATTAATCCAAGCCTTGTCGGAACAACACCACCTGCTGCAACATTTTCTTCGAATGATTGGACAAGTTCAACAGAGCAAACTGATATTTCAAGGTTAGTGGTGAGACAAGCTGGTGGTGCAGCTGCTTCTACACCTTCTGCAAGTATTGACGGATTTAGAGTTGGAACTGATTGGACTAATGCTCCACTACCAGTTTCTCTTCTCTCTTTCAACGCCTCTCTCTACAACAAACTCGTTAACCTCGATTGGTCAACGGCTAATGAAGTAAACGCAGGTGCTTTTGAATTGGAAAGAAGTGTAAATGGTAAAGACTTCAGTCGCATTAGTTTCGTTGTTGCTAAAAATGGAGTACAGAATAGCTACAACTTCGTTGATGAAAGAGCAGTAGCTGGAACAAACTATTATCGCCTGAAAATGGTTGATAAAGATGGTTCTTTCAAATACAGCCAGATCGTTAGCGTAAAAGCTAAGTCTGAAGGAGTAGCGGTATTCCCTAATCCTGTAAAAGCTAATTTAACGGTACAACACGAAGTTGCTGTTAAAGGAGCGACGATCTCTGTTGTTGACTTTGCAGGTAAGCAGGTTGCTGCTGTAAATGTTCAGGCCGGAGCTACACAAACAAACCTGGATGCTTCTAAATTTACACCAGGTTCTTACATGATCGTTTTCAATAACGACGGTATAAAACTCACTAAGCAATTTGTAAAGCAATAATCTTCTTTGATAAATATCAAGGCTGTCTCTTACCGAGGCAGCCTTTTTTTATTGTCTGCGATCAGCTTTAATACTGATCCAAAACAGGTTTCATGCTGGTTATACTTGATAGTTTTATTATATGAAACGAACTATCTGCCTGTTGATCTTTTTGCCATTATGGTCTTTTGCCCAGCAAACAACCGATCATTCAAAATGGACATTTGGAATTGAGCAGGATCTGCTTCCATATGCTACCGGAGGATATTTTGCAGCAGCATGGATAGGGAAAGATCGTCTTCGATCAAGGATATTATTAGCCAGGGTGAACAAGCCTGACTTTATCATTAAAAAAGGATTTACCAATAACAAGGTTACTGCCTATGCTGTAACTGTAGATTACTTCCTGGCTAAAGATTGGACTGGTTGGTGGGCAAGTTCAGGATTGGTGTATTGGAAGAGTTCTATCCAGTCTGATGCGAAACTAAGCACAGCTTATTATAACAATACGCTCTTGAATGGTAGTATTGGTTATAATTGGAAGATCAGTAAAAAAATCTATTTAAGCCCATGGGCTGGACTCCATTTGAGAATTGCAGGTGAACAACAAGTTAAGGTGGATAATAAGATATTCAATCCTCCATTGTTGAATCCTGAAGCATCGTTAAAACTCGGATTCCGTTTTTGATCAGTTCATCTGCCAGATAGTATAAGTAAGTATCGTAGCAAAGCTCACCCAAGAAATATATGGTACCAATAGCCAGGCTGCGATTTTAGAATGTCTGGCGAAGCTAAAGATGGTTGCAAGGATCAAAACCCAAAGGATGAGAATATCTATCAGAGCCATCCCGATTGCATGCCAGTTAAAGAAGATCACACTCCATAAAAAGTTGAATAGAAGCTGGGCGAAAAAGATAGTGATCGCTATGTTCCTTTCTCTCGAGTTCGGTTTTTTCCAAACCTTCCATAATGAAATACCCATCAGAATATATAACGTTGTCCATACCGGACCAAAAATCCAGTTAGGCGGTTGGAAGGATGGTTTTTGGAGATTTCTAAACCATTCACCTGACGATTCTCCTGCAGTAAGATATCCTGCTATTCCTCCAATGCCAACACATATAATAATTGAGATGATCAGCTTTTTCATTTTTCAAAAACAAAAAGGTTAAGAAGTTTGTTCAACTAAAAAGCCCCACGAAGGGGCTTTTAAATTTATAAAATTCCATTACTGATTTTTCTTTTTCTTGTCGAGGATGGCACCAACACCATAACCACCTGCAGCACCAATTACACCACCAATCACAGCACCTTTTGCTTTCTTATCTTTCGATACTGCGGCACCTGTTACAGCACCTACTACACCACCCACAACAGCACCTTTCGCTTTATTGCTCCATCCTGGTCTGTCGTGAGCATCTCTTGTAGCTGTAGGTAAAGTACCAGGCTCACTGTACGATCTATAAGTTGTTGTATTCCTCGATGAAGAATAACTTCTTTTAGAGGCAGCATTCGCTTTCGCTTCAGCTTCCTGTAATGCGGCTGCATTCTTCATACTATCAATAGTATATTGTTTGGCCTGTTGTATTTCGGCTTCTTTGTTCGTGTTGTTATTGTTACAAGCAGCCATAGCAGTAACAATAGCTAAACCGGTTAATATCTGTTTCATAAGATTCCTTTTTCTCACCTTATATTAAAAAGACCGTGCCAGTTTACTGCCGCTGAAAATCAATGTTATTTAAATGTTTATAGCATAGTAACATTGTAGAATTGCTGCTTCACGCTATAGTTGAATTACCTTTTCTTTCACCTTTTGCATGCATTTATTAGTCGAAATTTATCGTCTAACCTTCAAATCACCAGTATGAAGCGGCTCTCGCAGATATTCTCTCTTATAAATATTGTTTTGTTCTTATTGTGCTCAATAGTATCGGTAGTATTGTTTGTATTGTTCTATAATCAACTGCCGGTATTAGGTTGGTCTTTCCAGATGGAGAGAACCGTTTTCCTGGTATTATTCCTCCTATTCACATTCTTTCTTGCAAAGAAGTTGAAATGGATCTTTGTTCTGTTACTTTTTTCAATTTCAGGGTGGATTGGCTATGATGTTTATTCCGGCAAACAGGATCTGTTAGGTTATTACAATAAAAGCCGGAATGTTTTCAACGATATGGCTGGTTATAAAGACAAAGGAAGTTTTGTTTATACCAGTTATTCTGTTTTTTACAGGGACAGGCAGTTGGTAGATGCTATCGATTTTAAACAACCTGCTGTGCGGAATTTTGCAGTAGAAGCAGTAAATGAGTTTTTTGTTAAAGAGCAGAAAAAACACATGGATTATGAAAGGGTGATCATTCAAAGCCTTGCAGTATTTAAAAAGATCAATAGCAATTGGAATTATGTAAGTGATCCGCAGGATGATGAATACTTTGCAAAAGCCAGTGAGAGTGTTAAACTGCTTGCAGGAGATTGTGATGATTATTCAATTTTGATGGCAGCTGCAGTGAAATCGATCGGTGGTAAAGTAAGGTTAACGTTCATTAAAGGACATATTTATCCTGAACTCCTCATCGGTAAAGAAGAAGACATGCAGAAGATGATGCCGATCATTACCGATAAACTCTTTTCAAAAGAAATAGATAAAGCGATCAATTATTACCAGGACAAAGAAGGAAATATCTGGATCAATCTCGATTATACAGCCAGTTATCCCGGCGGAAGTTATATGGGCAACGAAGTAGTAGAATATATTTATCCGTAATTGAAATTCGATTAAAAAACAAGAGCAATCATTCTTTGGTTGCTCTTTTTGTTTGGTTGAATTTGTAAGAGGTTTAATCACTCACCGATATATTTTTCATAAATGAAAAGATTATTGTTATTGATTTCTAAACAATAGAAAAGATGGATTGCTTGGCACCATTATTTCAAATACACCCACGAATCCAATAATTATTCACTTCAAAAGAAAGAACTATGAAAAAGATTTTACCTGCATTAGGAATAGTAGCTGTACTTGCAGCTTGTAACACTGGAAACTCTGCTGCAGAGCAGGAGTTAGCCATCCTTAAAGCAAAACAGGCAACTGTTGATTCAATGAATCTTGTTGTTGCAGAAAAAGAAGCAAAAGCTGATGAAAGAGCGGTGTCTTATGTAGCTGCAGCTAAGAAAAGCACTGCTACACGATCTTCATCTGCAAGAAAAGTTTCTTCTTATGCATCATATAGTGAGCCTGCAGTTTTGCCAACAGCAGCACCAGCACCAGCTGAAAAGAAAGGTTGGAGCAATAAAGCAAAAGGCGCTGTGATCGGTGGAGTTATCGGAGCTGGTGCCGGAGCTGTGATCTCTAAAGAGAAGAAGGTTCAGGGTGCTGTGATCGGTGGTATTCTTGGAGCCGCTGGCGGATATGGCGTAGGTGCTATTCTTGATAAAAAATCTGGCAGATAGAAATTAATAGTATATCACAAAGTCTAAAGCCCTGGAAACAGGGCTTTTACTTTTTATACAAACAATAAATGAATTGAAAACTCCTTAAACAGATTAAACATTCTTAATTGACTGACATTACATTGCATATATAATTTTGTGCAATGATCACTTCGATGACAACGCCTAATGAGGAAGAAAGATTATTAGAATTATACCATTATGATCTGTTGGATACAACTAATGAAGAGAATTTTGACGAGATCGTTCAACTGGCGTCAAGAATATGCAATACGCCAATATCAACAGTTACTCTTGTTGATTCTCATCGGCAATGGTTTAAAGCGAAAGTTGGTGTTGATGCAATCGAGAATCCACGAGAACTATCTTTCTGTGCTCATGTGGTAGCAGATGAAGCGGATATCTTCACCGTAGAAGATGCCTCTAAAGACGAACGTTTTCACGATTATCCAAACGTAACCGGTGATCCGCATATACGTTTCTATGCAGGAGTTCCGCTGGTTACAAGAAAAGGACATCGATTGGGTGCACTTTGTGTGATCAATTCCAAACCTCAGAATCTTACCGAAGAGCAATCTTTTGCTTTAAGAGTTCTCGGTCACCAGGTAGTAAAACTTGCTGAACAACGTTTACAGAACCGTTACCTGCAAAACTACCAGAAACGTTTGCAGCAACAGGCTGAAATGCAGAATAAAATACTTTCAATCGTTGCACATGATGTAAGAAGCCCGTTGGTATCACTGCAGGGAATTATCGAGTTGTCGCAGGAGGGTATTTTGTCTGATGAAAAGAAAGGTGAAATGATCGAGCTGTGGAAGAAACAACTGGATAATACCATGTGCTTACTGACGAATCTGATAGAGTGGGGTAAAGTGCAAGCCGGTAATGATGTATTTAATAATATTCCTGTAAAGCTCTATGATGTTGTACAGGATGAATTTATCAAATGCGGCATTGCCGCATCAGAAAAAGGAAATAGGCTCATCAATGATATTCACACTAAGTTTCTTGTGTATGGTGATGAGAATGTTATCCGATTTGTTATCCGAAACATACTCACCAACGCCAATAAGTTTACCGAGAAAGGTTCTATATCTATCACAGCGAGACGAAACAAGAACCAGGTTACTATTTCTGTCAGTGATACAGGAATCGGAATGAGTGAACAGCAGATCAGGAATCTTACCGAAGGAAAGGCCTCAATGGTAGGTCTTGGTACAAGGAATGAAAAAGGTAGTGGACTTGGATTTATGCTGATAAAAGATTTTGTTGAAATGCTGGATGGTAATATTCATATCGAAAGCCAGCTAAGACGGGGAACTACCATCACGGTAACGATGATCGATTAAACTGATCGGAATCATCTTTTCGCCCAACTTCTACATACATTTTTGCGGCAAATTCCTTTGCCATGCAAGCGAAAGTTGAATTGCTGTCACCTGCCGGCAGCTTTGAATCTCTTATGGCAGCTATACAAGGTGGTGCTGATGCAGTTTACTTTGGCATTGAACAATTGAACATGAGAGCAAGAGCTACCATGAATTTCGTGGTAGATGATCTCGATAAGATCGGTGATATCTGCAGAGAAAAAAAAGTTCGTACTTATCTCACGCTAAATACAATTATTTACGATCATGATCTTTCATTGATGAAGCAAATCATCAGTAAGGCAAAAGCTGCAGGCATCAATGCAGTGATTGCGGCAGACCATGCAGCCATTCAATTTGCATCAGAAGCTGGTATGTCGGTACACATTTCCACTCAACTCAATATCACCAATCTTGAAACGGTAAAGTTCTATTCACGTTTTGCAGATGTAATGGTGCTTGCACGTGAACTGAGTTTACGCCAGGTAAAGCAGATCTGCGAAGGCATCAAACGACAAAATATAAAAGGTCCGTCCGGTGAGTTAGTGAAGATAGAAGTCTTTGCTCATGGTGCTTTGTGTATGGCTGTCTCCGGAAAATGTTACCTCAGCTTACATACACAAAATGCATCTGCTAACCGAGGTGCCTGTATCCAGAATTGCAGGAGAAGGTATAAGGTAGTTGATATTGAAGATGGGCATGAGTTTGAACTTCAGAATGAATACATCATGTCACCAAAAGATCTGTGTACGATTGATTTCCTCGATGAAGTGATTGAAACTGGTGTTACGGTGCTAAAGATAGAAGGAAGAGGCAAGAGTGCAGATTATGTGAAAGTAGTTACCAGTTGCTACCGGGAAGCGATCGATAGTGTTGCTGATGGTTCGTACAATAAAGAAAAGATACAGCAGTGGATCAGCAGGATGGAAGAAGTGTACAATCGCGGTTTTTGGGGAGGATATTTTCTGGGAAAAGAATTAGGTGAGTGGACGGATGCTTCCGGTTCGAAATCCAAAACAAAAAAAATATACTTAGGTAAAGCAACACATTATTATCCTAAAAAGAAAATAGCTGAGTTTCTACTTGAGTCTTATTCATTGAAGAAGGGCGATAAAATAATGGTAATAGGACCTTCTACCGGAGTGGAAGAAACGATCGTGGAAAGCCTGCATGTGAATGAAGAAGGTGAGAAAGATGTGGCAGCTAAAGGTGATTATTGTGCTTTCCCATTTAGTGTTCCCGTGAGAATATCAGACAAACTTTATAAAGTTGTACGAACAGATGAAGAAGAGAAATAGCAGCATCACTGTTACACATCAACGGGATAAATGTATTGGTTGCAACTATTGCGTTGAGTATGCACCTTTTCGCTGGGCCATGAGCAGGATCGATGGGAAAAGTATTTTGTTGGATGGATTGGCAAAACGTGGCTTCTGGTCTGTTAAGATATCAGAAGATGAGAAAGAAGCCAACATCAAAGCTGCTAAAGCTTGTCCGGTGAAGATCATCCAGGTTACCTGATGATGATCTCATCAATAAATAAATGAGAAGGGTTTCCTTTACTCTCATGCCATTCAGGAAGTTTACCTCCATTCACCACTTTAACTTTGATGTATCTTGCTTTTAGTTCAGCAGCTTTTCCCAACACCTGTGTTTCTGCTTCACTCATCGAAGGCTGAACTGTATTTCCTATCGTCAACGCTTCTGAAAAATTCTTTCCATCATCGCTAATATAAAAGATTACTTGTTTGGGGTACATGATCCATGGACTTACATCCTGCAGTACATGCACACCTAAATAGGTTATTGGTTTAACTTGTTGCAGATCGATCACAGCATCGAGGTCTTCACCAAAATAACTCTGCCATTCCCCGGCTTTCCAATTGGTTGTTCCGGTAATGCCATCTATCAAAGCTTCGGGACCACCTGCTGTGTACATAGGATGCACTTTAGACAACACGGTGATGCTCCTGTCTTCCGGTATCCTGTAAAACTTCTGCGATATAGTACCACTTTGTTTGCCGTTCTTTTCAGCATAAAAACTGATGGTTCTGCTGTTATCCAAAACAATTGGCGCTGTATATTTTTCAAAAGATGTTGTGGAGGTATCAGTCGATATCTTGTAATAGATATCAGTGTTGGGAGCGATCGTTTTTAATGCGACGCTAATATCCTTCCTGAACTTGTTACTTATTACATCAGCATAAGGAGCAACAATAATGTCCTTTGCCACGATTGATGAATGAGGCAGATCATTCTTTAAAGTTGCCCAGCGTTTATCAGGAGCATCGGATAGATAAAAATCAAAGCTGCCGCCTTTCATCAGATCCGTATGGTTGATGTACGATTTTGTATGCTTTACACCATTCTTTGATGTGCTCTTTACATAATAGGATTGTTTTGTATCTCGATGGGCCCTTATCGTAAACTTCTTTCCATTCTCTAAATTGATCTTCACTTCATCAAACAAAGGAGTACCTAATACGTATTCTCCGTTACCCGGACAAACAGGATAAAATCCCATTGCTGAAAAGATAAACCATGCACTCATTTGTCCGCAATCTTCATTGCCAATTAAACCATCAGGCGAATTTTTATAAAACTCAGTATTGATCCTGTGTATAAGTTCCTGTGTTTTCCATGGCATACCAACGTAATTGTATAGATATGCCATGTGATGGCTCGGCTCATTACCTTGAGCATATTGACCGATCAAACCGGTAACATCTGGTTGATCTCTTCCCGTAGTGGTTGAAGATGTGGTAAAAAGTTCGTCAAGCTTTGCAGCGAAAGAATCTTTTCCGCCATGTAATTGTATTAGTTGATCAATGTCTTGCGGAACTGCGAAAGTGTAATGCCATGAATTTCCTTCAGTAAAAAAGTTGTTGATCTCTTTAGCATCGAAAGGTGTGTACCACATCCCTTGTAATTTGCCTCTCATGTGTTTGGTAACAGGATCAAAAACATTCTTATAGTATTGTGCTCTTTCAATGTATCGCTTATACACAGTTTCTCTTCCGATCATTTTTGCAAACTGTGCAATACACCAATCATCATAAGCATATTCCAGCGTTTTAGAAACGGATTCATGTTCAACATCGTTACTAATGTATCCGTTCGCTTTGTATTGATCTAAACCAAAGCGATTGCTTTCAGCGTAATCGATCATCGCATTGAGTAATTCATTCTCATTTCCCTTAATAATTCCTTTCTGATATGCATCAACGATCACCGGAACAGAATGATAACCGATCATGCAATACGTTTCGTTTCCTGCCAATTCCCAAACAGGTAACATACCACCATTCCTGAATTGATTTAAAAAAGTTGCTACCCAATCTTTCGTTCTCTTTTGATTGAGGATGGTCATCAAAGGATGATAAGCTCTGTACGTATCCCAGAGAGAAAATACACTGTAGTTTGTATAACCTTTAGCCTGGTGAATTTTCAGATCGGTACCACGATATTTTCCATCTACATCCTGGAAAATATTCGGAACGAGAAAAGTGTGGTATAGTGCTGTATAAAATGCCGTTTGCTGGTCTTTTGTTCCACCTTTTACTTCGATCTTACCAAGCTCTTTATTCCATGCAGCTTTGGCTTTTTGTCGTAGGCCATCAAAATTCCAGTCTTTTATTTCTCCAGTTACATTTGCTTTTGCACCTTCTGCACTCACAGCAGAGATCCCAACTTTTGCTCTAAGTTTTTTATTTGTCGGAAGATCAAAACTCAATGCAACCTTTACATCTTTCCCTTCAAGCCTGGTTAGTCCTTGTTGATTAAAAGTCTGGTTGCTAAAAAAACTTTGAATCCTTTGTTCAAAAATGATATGAAAATAGAAGTACTGATCTTTTGCCCATGACCTGCTTCGGCGAAATCCTCTTACTTCATGATCATTTATTTTTTCAATGTAAGATTCCAATACTTCATCACGATGTCTCAGATCGATCAAAACAGATGCGTTGTACACAGAGGGTGCGAAACTGTATTGATGCATTCCACTTCTGAGCGAACTGGTTAACTGTGCTTTGATCTGGTATTTATCTAATAATACTTCGTAATAGCCCGGTGAAGCTTTTTCATTTTTATGTGAAAAAGTTGAACTGTAATCAACATTGTTCCATTGCGTTTCTCCTACAAAAGGCATCATTAACAGGTCGCAATAATCAGGAATTCCAGTTCCGCTTAAATGGGTATGAGAGAATCCATAGATCACATTATCACTGTAATGATAGCCACTGCTTCCATCCCAGTCTGCCATACGTGTGTCCGGACTTAATTGCATCATTCCAAAAGGCATGCTGGCTCCCGGATAAGTATGTCCGTGGCCTCCTGTTCCAATAAAAGGATTCACCATCGCTGTAAAATCTCTTTGAGCAATTGAGATCAAAGGCAGGAGAAGCGTGGCAAGCAAAATTTTTTTCATGATACTAATTCAAAGCGTCTCTTAATGATTTTACTTCAGCAGGTTCGATGGCTGCAACTGAAGTTTCGTTAAAGGCAGGATGGATAAATTCCATTCCTGAAATTCTTTGCGATTTAATAGAAGAATGAAATTCAACCGCCTGAGTTTTATCTGCTATCATTTTAATATTCTCTTTTCTTACACCAGCTCCCGGCATGATGATGATCCTGTCATCAGCTTTTTTGATCAATTCAGCAATAAGATCAACACCTTCAGGTGCAGCTGGCTTTTGCCCGGAAGTAAGAATTCGCTGGCAACCGATATCGATCAATTGTTGCAGAGCAATAAATGGATCTTTACATCTGTCGAATGCCCTGTGAAATGTAACTTCTAAAGGATATGCCGCTTTAACAAGTGTAGCAGTTCGCTTCACATCAATCGATCCATCTTTATTTAATAGTCCAATCACTACTCCATCACAACTTAGTTCACGACACCGTATCACATCTTTCAGCATCAGTTCAAATTCTTCTTCTGCATAAAGAAAATCGCCTGATCGTGGCCTGATGATGGGAAAAAGTGGAATAGAAAAAGTTTCCCTGCATTGTTTTATCAAACCATATGAAGGAGTTATGCCACCTTCTGACAAAGCTGAACATAATTCAATCCTGTCTGCTCCACCTTCTACTGCCGATTTTGTAGTGGTAAAATCTGTTGTTGCGATCTCTATAATGTATTTCATTACTGGTAAATACTTTTTGCTGTGTAAACTTTACTTCCATTGTTTGAATGAACGGCGAAGGTGAATCCTTTTTGCAATGCATATCCTCCAAACTCGCCTTTCTTGTTGATCGCAATAAAACAAACCTGGAGTTCTTTCACTTTATCGCCACGTAATTTTATTAGTCTTTGTATCGCTTTCTTGCAAGCCTGTTCAGGAGAATTGCCTTGCCGCATTAATTCCACAACGGTATGAGAACCACAGATCCTCACCACTTCTTCGCCAACACCGGTAGAAGTGGCTGCACCAACTTCATTATCTACAAATAATCCTGCACCGATAATAGGAGAGTCTCCAACACGGCCTCTCATTTTAAAAGCCATTCCGCTGGTACTGCAGGCTCCACTAAGGTCACCGTTTGCATCCATAGCGATCATTCCTATAGTGTCGTGATTATTTTGTTGGCCACGTTGTGTTTTGTTTTCAAGAAGATCAGGAATGATCATTGGATCATATTTCGCTTCTTTCAACCATTTCTTCCATTCTTTTTCAGCTTCTGGCGTAAGAAGTTGCTCTTTCTTAAATCCGTTGGCCAATGCAAATTGTAAAGCACCTTCACCAACCAATTGTACGTGTGGTGTTTTATCCATCACCAGTCTTGCTAGCTTGATCGGATGCATAATGCTTTCAACAAACATTACTGAACCGCAATCTCCTTTTTCATTCATGATGCAGGCATCCAACGTTACAAAACCATCCCTGTCTGGCAAACCACCATAACCCACACTTTGATCTTCGGGATCCCCTTCCGGAATTTGCACACCAGCTTCAACAGCATCGACCGATTTACCACCTTGTTCCAACACTTTCCAGGCTTCAGCATTTGCTTTCTCATTGGGAGCCCAGGTTGAAATAACTATTGGTTTTCCTTTTATAGAGGGCATATGTGCATCTGCAGTAGCATTCTTATTCACCAGCAAGGCCAGGCTTGAAAGTAAAGAGGATCGGAGAAAAATTCGTCTGTCACTCATGTGCAAAGTTTCATGCATAAAGTTTATGTATTTCCTTGAAACCGGCTTTGGTTTTTGCAAAATCGTTAAGAATAACAGTAAGGCTGTCAATCTTATCTTTGATGCCCAAATAAATCATTTGAAACACCTTTCCGTTCTCAATAAATATTTTATCAAATACCGGTACAGGCTTTTAGCCGGTATTTTCTTCATTCTTGCTTCGAATTATTTCGCCGTGCTGGCACCACAGATCACTGGATATGTGGTAAATAAAGTACAGGTGATGCTTTCGGGTGGAACGGTTCCTTTAAAAGAAAAGGAACATGATGTGCTGGTAAATATTTTTATCAGTTGGAGTGAAGCCAATTTTAAAGACGGATCACTTATCGCTTTGGCAAGTATCACGATCCTTGTTCTTGCATTACTAAGTGGTTTCTTCATGTTCTTTATGCGGCAAACATTGATCGTTATGAGCCGTCATATTGAATACGATCAGAAGAACGAGATATTCAAACACTACCAGGAACTGGATATGGGTTTTTACAAAACACATAACACCGGTGACCTCATGAACCGCATTAGTGAAGATGTGAGCAGGGTGAGAATGTACAGCGGTCCGGCAATTATGTACTTAGTGAACCTTGCCATAAGAATTTCACTTTGTACTTATTTCATGGCGAGAAAAGATTGGGAACTCACGATCTATGTTCTTGCTCCATTACCCATTCTTGCGATCATCATCTATAACGTAAACACGATCATTCATAAAAAGAGTGAAAAGATCCAGGCTTTATTGTCTGATCTTACTACGAATGCCCAACAATCGTATTCAGGTATAAGAGTGATCAAATCTTATGTGCAGGAAAAAGCAATGAAAAGCTTTTTCAATAATAACAGCGAAGCGTATAAAAAGAATGCGATCGGTTTAGCGAAAATAGAGTCACTTTATTTTCCGAGTATGGCTTTGATGATCGGCTTAAGTACACTCATCACTGTAGGGATCGGAAGTTTCCAGGCTTTGAGTGATCCTGCCAGCAAGGCAGGCCTGATCGTTGAGTTTGTGATCTACATCAACATGCTCACTTTTCCCGTAAGTGCCATTGGATGGGTTGCCAGCATGATACAGAGAGCTTCCGCTTCGCAGAAAAGGATCAACGAATTCCTGCAAACCGTTCCAACCATCAAAGAACCTGTAACCACAGGAGAAAGTGCATTCAATGGGGTGATCAGGTTCGATAAAGTTGATTTTACTTATCCGCATACAGGTATTAAGGCGTTGAAACATTTCAATCTCAATATTAATCCTGGTGAGAAAGTATTGATCGTTGGAAGAACAGGAAGCGGAAAGTCTACGATTGCACAATTGCTTTTACGATTCTATGATCCAACCCATGGAACGGTTTCTATAAATGACAGATCGATCAAGGATGTTTCATTGAAAAAGCTAAGGGAGAAAATCAGTTATGTACCGCAAGATGTTTTTCTTTTCAGCGATACGGTTACAGACAATATTGAATTTGGAATAACCGGTTCCAAAACACTTACAGCAGAAACGGCAGCATCATACGCCAGTATCAATAATGAGATCAAAGACTTTCCTAAGCAGTATAACACCTTGATAGGAGAGAGAGGTGTTACCCTAAGTGGTGGTCAAAAACAACGTATTTCTATTGCACGGGCTTTGATGAAAGACAGCGATATCATCGTTCTCGACGATTGCCTTAGTGCTGTAGATGCAAAGACCGAACATGAGATCACAAAAAATCTTAATCAATATCTTGGTGATAAAACTGCGATTATCATTACGCATCGCATCATCACGTCTATTCCTTTCAGCCAGGTGGTTGTAATGAATGAAGGTTCCATTTTAGAGCAGGGAACACATGCAAGCCTAATTCAAAAACGGGGTTATTATGCAGAACTTTTCCGTAAGCAAATGGCTGGATCTTCGGATGAGGAACTGAGCAAGATCTAGGCCCTGCAATAATTTTGTGAAAATTTTGGTAATTGTTAAAGAAACCTATATTTGCTTCGCTTAAAAAAATCAGACTAAAACCAAAACCTTATTAAAACTTAGACTGTGGCGTACGATAACAACGAAAAGAAAATGGAGAGTGTTTACTCCAAGCGGATCAGGGCAGGAAAGAGAAGGACTTATTTCTTTGACGTGAGAGCAACCCGTGGCAATGATTATTATCTAACGATCACGGAAAGCAGGAAGCGTTTTAATGATAATGGTTACGACAGGCACAAGATCTTCCTTTACAAAGAAGACTTCAACAAGTTTATCAAGGCATTAACCGAAGCAGTTGATTATGTAAAGACTGACCTGATGCCTGATTTCGATTTTGATGCATTCAACCACGAATACGACGAAGTGGAAGGTGGCGAAGCAAGTGAAAATGGCGTTGAAGCAGAAACGGAAGCGGAAGTATCTTCTTCAAGTGCACCGGTTGAGGTAGAAGCACCTTCTACCAATCATACCAACCACTCTTCTGAGGAAGTAGATAAATGGTAATTGCTATATGATTTCCTATACTAGCTCCTGATTTTCAGGAGCTTTTTTATTATACCAGCTTTCTCTTCTTTGGGCATCCTTCGTTGCGTCGCACTCTTGTGCTGGAGTTCTATATTAGGCAGAAAAGTAGCACATAGAACACGCAAAGTTCGCTAATATGCTTTGCTATGTCTGCAATAACTTAGCGTTCTTTGCGATACTAACTTGCTCCATCAAGTTCTGAACGTAGAAGTGAGTGACACAACCGGGGATGCTTGAAAAACAGGTGCTGGCCTAATAAAACTTCCTTAAAAGCCTTGAAATTTAACTGCTGAACCCTACCTTTGCCGACCAATTTCCCACAAGGCTCAACAAGTGTACTTCCTGTGAAGTGCCGCCAGAAGGGTGTAATCGCAAGATTATTAATAATGCCAAAGGTAAAAACAAACTCCAGCGCTAAGAAGCGTTTTAAGGTGACCGGAACAGGAGAGATCACCTTCCAGAAAGCTTTCAAACGTCACATTCTAACCAAGAAATCTACAAAACGCAAAAGAGCAATGCGTAAAGACGGTGTTGTACACAGCGCCAACAAAGATTTCGTAATGCGTTTGTTAAGATTGAAGTAATAGCACTGACGTTTACGTTGGTGAGGAAATCAAATTGATCAACCTCCTCCGGGAAAAAATAATTAGTTATGCCACGTTCAAAAAATGCAGTTGCTTCAAGAGCAAGAAGAAAAAGAGTCTTGAAGGCTGCGAAAGGATTCTACGGTAAACGTAAAAACGTTTATACAGTAGCGAAAAATATTGTTGAAAAAGGTCAGACGTACAGCTATGTAGGTCGTAAGTTGAAGAAAAGAGAATACCGCCAGCTTTGGATTGCACGTATCAATGCTGCATGTCGTGAGCAGGGTATGACCTACAGCCAGTTCATCAACGCATTAAGCGTAAAAGGTATCGATCTTAACCGTAAGGTATTGGCTGATATCGCTATGA
The DNA here is from genome assembly GCA_024508725.1 of Chitinophagaceae bacterium. Lineage (GTDB taxonomy): Bacteria > Bacteroidota > Bacteroidia > Chitinophagales > Chitinophagaceae > JAEZDC01. The sequence continues at coordinate 486,241 of JANINS010000004.1, forward strand.
ACGAGCCTGAAAGCTTCAAAGCACTAGTTGCTTCTGTTAAGTAATCTGCTTTGTTAGAATAGTAGAAAAGTCCTGCATTACCGGCAGGACTTTTTTGTTGCCCGAATTTTGTGAACCATATATTGTTCAATCATTTACTTTTGTTCTTCTTTACTAATCTCTTAAATCCCACAGTTCTTAAATGAACAATACTTACACCGGGCTGGTGAAACAAACCTTCCACTTTCCTCAGGAAGGTTTTGAAGTGAACAACGATGGTTACCTGATGTTTAATGGTCTTGATGTGAAAGCATTGATCGACAAGTACGGTACGCCGATGAAGCTGACGTATTTGCCTAAGATCGGTATGCAGATCAATAAGGCTAAAGCAATGTTTGCTGCTGCAATGAAAAAGCACAAGTACGAGGGTAAGTATCATTATTGTTACTGCACTAAAAGTTCTCACTTCTCTTTCGTAGTGGAAGAGGCTTTAAAGCACGACATTAATCTTGAAACTTCTTATGCTTATGATATCGAGATCATCAATAAGCTTTACGAGAAAAAGAAGATCAATAAAGACATATTCATCGTTTGCAACGGGTTTAAGCAAAGAAGCTACACTTCAAGAATTGCAAAGCTCATCAACACCGGGTTTAAGAATGTGATACCTGTACTGGATAATAAGGAAGAGTTGCAGGCTTACAGAAGATCAGTAAAACAACCTTTTAAACTGGGAATAAGAGTAGCTGCTGAAGAAGAGCCAACATTTCCTTTTTATACATCCAGATTAGGGATAAGAGCAAAAGATATTCTCGAATTCTATGTAGATGAGATAGAAGGTTACGAAGAGAAGTTCCAGTTGAAGATGTTACACATCTTCCTGAATAAAGGTATTAAAGACGATATCTATTACTGGAGTGAATTGAATAAGATCATCAACCTGTATTGCCAGTTGAAGAAGATCTGTCCGGAGTTGGATTCTATCAATATCGGTGGCGGGTTTCCTATTAAGCACTCTCTTGGTTTTGAGTACGATTACCAGTTCATGATCAACGAGATCGTGGTGAACATCAAGAAGGCTTGTAAGAAAGCAAGAGTGCCGATGCCGAACATCTTTACTGAGTTTGGAAGTTTCACTGTAGGAGAGAGCATGGCACATATCTATAGTGTAATAGGCGAGAAGAACCAGAATGACCGTGAAAGCTGGTATATGATCGATTCATCTTTCATTACCACACTTCCTGATACCTGGGGTATTGGTGAGAAGTTCCTGATGCTGCCGATCAATAAGTGGGATAACGACTACAAACGTGTAGTGCTTGGAGGCATCACCTGTGACAGTCATGATTACTACGATTCAGAAGAACACATTAATGAAGTGTTCCTTCCCAATACCAAACATGCTGATGTAAATGATCCTGACAATAAAGAGCCTTTGTATGTTGGATTTTTTCATACAGGAGCTTACCAGGACCAGATCAGTGGATATGGCGGAATAAAACACTGCCTGATCCCTTCTCCGAAACACATCATTGTAGAAAGAGATAAGAACGGTAAACTGGTAGACTGGGTGTATGCGAAAGAGCAGACAGCGCAAAGCATGTTGAAGATACTGGGATACGTGAAATAGCTGTTTCTTTTACCAGATCAACCAATCGTAACTGTTGGTTTCATTCCTGCTTGTGGGTCGTTGCAATCCGTTGGTGAGTCTTACTACAGATTCTGATACGATCGCTTTTAACTCAGCTACAGAAAGTGTAGTGTGTTGGTTAAATGCATCAATAATGCTGTAAGTGAATACACCGTTCTTAAGGTCACCTCTTTCCTGTGCATATTGCATTCCTCCTGCAGCAGAAATGATCGTTGCACCGGTACCACGGCTTACATTAACGAACAGGTTTTGCATCAGTTCAAAACTATTCGTCATCCCCAGTTTCTTTGATGAGGTGATCTTGATATTACTCTTTGTTCTTGTTCCCAAACTATCCAGCTTTGTTTTTGCCGCCTCAATTTTTGCGATCTCTTCTTTATCTACTTCGCCACTATGGCAGGCATCTATCAGCATTAGCTTTTTACGTGGTTTAATTCCATCAAGCAAGCTTTCCATTTCATCGTACGACAATCCATTCTCTTCCGGTTTAGTAAAGTTTACATCGAAAGTGCTGAGGTAATAATCAAGTTCTTTACTAAGAAGTCCATGACCTGAATACGATATCATCACTTTATCATCTTCCTTTAGCTGCAATAACTTTTGTTTTAATGCAAGTATATTATCTCTCGTAACTTTTTGGTTGAACAATGTATCGATAATAATATCCGGGTTCTTTTCTTTCAGTTTTATTGCCAGATCAAGGATGTCTTTCACACTCCACGAAAGATTGTGTTGATCGTCTTTGAACTCATTTATCCCTATGCCGATAAAATGAAGTTTTTCCTGAACTGGCGTAGCAGGAGTATAATTCACCACCAATGGATGCCGGAAACTCTCTGTTGCATTTACATTAGTAACTGAAGTTTCGATACGATTGATGCCGGATGATAGTTTGATGATAAGTGTTGTATCGAACTGTTGAATTTTTTTGTTTTTGATGGATATGCCCTTTGATGAATACAACGGGCTTTCATTTATCCAAACATTGAAACGTTCTAACTGGTAGGATGAATCTTTAAAACTCACTCGTAATTGCAAGGTATTGTTTCGCTGATCATAAGCGATAGATTCACTGTTTACGATCACTGATTCTGGTAAACCAAAGTTCTTTTCGAAAGCACTTGTATCAACGCCCAGTCTTTTTATTCGTTTGAGATACGCTTTCTTATAAGAAGATATCATCATCGTATCCTGCGATCCTGTTGCTTGCAGTAATTTATCGGGCCTGTTATACCTGCTGTCTAACTGATCGAATGTGATCACCTTTAATCCAGACGTTACATAATAGAGCAGTTTGGAAGCCGACTGGGTACACATATAATAACCCAACGTATCCTGCAGAAAATAATCTTTGTTATTCAGCGGAAAGAAAGTGTACACTGGCTTACCGGTATTTGCATTCCAGACTCTTGCTGTATTGTCTGCTGATACTGACACTATCTTTTGATCGTTGGGAAAATAGGAAAGATCATTTATTGCACGATCATGTGCATTGATCTCATACAACAGCTTACCGTCTTTTATTTGCCAGAACTTCAGTTTACCATTAAAATAACCAATCGTAAGCTGATCTTTATTCCTGTTAAAACCGAAAGCATTGGGTTTATCGTAACTCTTTAACTCTGCCAGTAATTTCTTTGTTTGTATATCCACCACTTTAACCGAATAACTGCAGGTGTACACCAACAGATTATCAGATAGCAGATACTTTGTACTCAAAATATCACCCCACATATCAGTCTCATCATCGTCGATACTCATTAACGGTTTCCCGGTGGCAATGTTTATCAGTTGTACAGCTTTATCTGTAACATTCAGTATCATGTTTCTACTTGCGATAATATCATGATACCTGCCCAAGTTGGTTAGTTGGTATACAAGTTTCCCTTTCGTATTATAAACTTTGATCGTTTTTGTAGAGGGTACAACCAGGTATTCACCTGTATTGCTAAATGTGATTGAATCAGGATAATAGTCTGCTCCAATAGAGAACTTGCTGATCATTGCACCGGTTACACCATTCCATATTTTCACTGTGTCTTTTTCATTGGTTGCAACATACTCTCCATTAGAACTCATTGCAGCCTTATCCATAAACCAGTCGCCATGTTTAAATTCAATCAACTTCTTTCCTGATGCCACATCGAACATATAGGCTGTACCATCATGATTGGAAAGAAATACTCTTTTATTATCGGAGGTAAACCTGAAACTTCCCTGGTAAAAGACAGACATGGTTCTGATATCTTTTCTAAGATCGCTGTGCTTTAAAGTTTGTGTAGCTGCATCCCAGATCTTTGCTTCTCCAGTTTCAGGAATGGTTAAGATATACTTACCATCGTTGCTCGTATGTAATTGTCGGATCTCATCTTTACCCGGTTGAAACACAGAAGCAAACGTTCCATCATTGGTATTCCATACACTGCTGATCTCGTAGTTATTTAGAAACAGATATTTACCATCCGGACTAAACGATACTTTAGTGATCTCGCCTCTTGTTTTCCCTTTTAATTCAGCCAGCAGGCTGCCATCATTCTTATATAACCTTGCTGATTTATCCCATGATGATGTAACGAAGTATTTTCCATCATCACTAAAAGAAGCATGTCTTATATATTGGCTGTGGCCGGGAATTGCTTTTTTGTCTGAAGATGTAGTTCCGATCTTATACATCATCAACAGATTGCTTTTGTATAATTCTTTACCGGGAAAGATGATCTTGTTCATCACTGGATCATAATTCCCCTTTGTTAATGTAAAATTGTTAAGCTCTGCAGATAACTGCTGCACCAGCTTTCCTGTTGCCACATCCCATATACTCACAGCCGTATCTCCCCAGGATAAGTTTTGTGCGGCTACCACATATTTTCCATCATGTGTAATGAAAGCATTGGCAGTTCCCCTGGTGAATTTGGCAAACGTGTGTAACAATCCACCTGAAGTATTCCATAACGTAAGCGATTTATCGTAACCCGATACCAGTACTTTCTTACCATCATCATTATAATCAAGATTATAAATACCCGATTCTCCTGCTTTGAAAGATGAGACCAGTTCTCCTGTCCTCGTATTGTATTCCTGTACATCCGGCGACTTGCTATTGTACACAACGAACTTTTCTCCATCAGCACTAAAGATCACTCCATTCAAATCTTTTACATGCAGTGACAATAATTTATCGCCAGTCTCAGTATTGTATATCTTAACCGAATCGGCGTAATCATAGCCGATGACTTTACTACCGTCAGGAGTAAAACTAGACGTTGGATAAGCTGGTAAAGAAATATTGATCGTCTTGTGCAGGCTTGCATCGTTCAGTTTCCATAAGTACAGTTTATCCGAAGAGGCAAAGACATACTTTCCACCGGGAACAAATCCAGCAGCTCTATATCGGTCTCCTTCCGTTCTAAGATCAGCCACCATTATACCGGTTGGCACCTGCCATAGTTTGATGGTCTTATCTTCTGAAGAGGTGAGCAGGAACCTGTTATCACTGCTGAACGTGGCTATGTTAATGCCATTTGTATGACCAATAGGTAACACCTGTTTGTACTGTGCCACCGAGATCAATGAACAACTGATGCTTATGAATAGTAAAACAAACCTCATCTGAATGTGTTTCCGTTTGTAATCCTGCTCAAGATAGAAACAGGCGTGCAGAAATGGTGTACTTAGTTTAGGGTAATATTACCTGATCCTGCTTTTGCCATGAATAATTGGTTTAACCGTTTAACAGAATCTTACATACTATCCGTTAATCCTTGTGGTTGATTTCAATTCTCATCTTACAAGAAGTCATTTTTAAAACCAATATCTATGAAAAAACAAATTCTACTCATTCTTACACTCAGCATTTCTTTACTTTCATTCGCACAAACAAAAACTTCGTTCGGAGTAAAGGCAGGTGTTTCTTATGCAGGATTACGTGGAGAATCTATGAATAGCCTGAACGATATAGTTGATTATACCGATGGCTGGGTCACTACACAAAATAAGTTGGGCTTTTTTGCAGGAGGCTTTGCCAATATCCCTGTTGCAAATTCCATTTCAATAGAACCGGGAGTGTATTATTCGCAAAAAGGTTATGTTATGAAAGGGGAACCTGCTATCAAAGGCATTGAATTTCTTGGCGTGAATGCAAAGGCTCAACTAAATACGCATTATATCGATGTTCCGGTGTTGGTTAAAGCGAACCTTGGTGGATTGCAATTGTTTGCAGGTCCGCAGTTATCGTATTTGGCTAAAGCTGATCTTAGAACCACTGCAGGTGCTCTTGGGTTTAATGTATTGGATAAAACCTTCGAGGCAACGGAACAGTTAAATCGGCTCGATGCTTCTTTAACAGGCGGTATTGGTTATACGATGAAGAATGGTGTTAGCATCAGTGCCAGCTATGATCATGGATTGTCTAAAATGGATGCCGATAAAAGATTTGATGCTTATAATAAGTCTTTCAAAGTAGGAGTAGGGTTTACATTCTAACCAGCAAAGCAGATTTCTTGTATTAACCAAATGGCCTGGCATACATACCAACAAGACGAGCCCATTCTTTTAGAATGGGCTCATGTAATTTACGCAAGATGATGTTGCTCGATCTATCGTTTTACTTTATCACAATCAATGCTCGTTAGCCCATCTTTATCATCGTATTTAATGTCTGTGGGTTTGGAATAATATGCAGAATCACCTTCCACTGCAACATCTCCTACACCCTGTATCAATCCTTTATCAGTGATCTTGAAATACTGCTCTGATATACTGTTCATACCTTCTGATTGAAAGCGGTAAATCAGCTTTAGTATATCTCCGTCGATCGTTCCGCTTACAGTTCCCGAACTGGCATCTTTCTCATAATTATCGAAGACCAGCCTGCCAGTAACATTATTACCATCCTGTGTTAACGAAGCGATGAGTGAGTCTCGCTGCACCACCCGTAAATAACATCCGTTGACGGTGTGGGTTTTAGTGGGTTCTGTTGTTTGTGGATTTTCTTTACCAGGTGTTGCAGTATTGTTCGTATTACCTGCATCATCTCCACAACTAAATAACGTAAAGGCGAATGTGGCCATAACTATCCTGTACATAATCTTTGTTTTTATAATGATCATTAATTGTTTCAATCTGCCTAATATCGGGTTCCACCTGATATGGCTCTTCTGATCAAGGCAATGATCAGGGTGAACACTGCCGAGCCTATAATGGCCCAGATGATCGGGAATGTTTTACCACCTACTTCAATGGCAAATATTTCAGGCAGACCGAACTTTCCTGCCATCCACATGCCAATGTAAGCACCGATAAAGCCTACAACGATCGATACCAGGCATCCGCCAACATTATAACCGGCAAGTGACTGGCCTATTCCGCCACAAATGGCAGCGATGATGAGCAGGATAATGATTTCTGTGATAGTCATTAGTGGTGTTTTTTGAAGTGAATGATATTGAAGATACAGATTGAAATAATATGTCAGATTGCTTAACGGTCTTACTTTTTCCGTGCCAATTTTTCACATGGCAAAAACTGCACCTCACATGAAATGGTAGGCAGCAAACATAAGAGCGACATTAAACATTCACCGAAAGAGAAACTTAAAAGGTGCTGCACTAGTAGCCTTATTTATTATTTTTATAGAATGCCTTCAGGCCATTTATTCTTATTTATTAAGTAACCTAAAAATATCGTTATGGGCTTTGATCAATATCATGAACCACCGGAAGAGCTTTCGCAGGAAGTACGAACATTTGCCAGAATGGTGAAATCGCTGATCGAAGAGGCAGAGGCGATTGACTGGTATGAGCAACGTATATCTGTAGAGAAAGATAAAGAGGCAAAGAAAATAATGGAGAATACGCAAAAGGAAGAGTTCATTCATTTTGCAATGGATCTTGAATTTCTTCTTCGTAAAAAGCCAAAGTGGCGTACCATTATGAAGAATGTATTATTTAAAGAGGGTGATATAGTAGAAAATGGCGAGAAGGCTGAAGAGGCTGTAGAATAACGTTATGCTACTGCAGCAATGTTTTTTGGTAAGTTTATCAACTACAGCATGGCGATTTACTCTGCCATCTTTCTCGTAGCCGATTTACTCATCTCTGTACCAGACGGAAACAATCTTGCATTTTCCAAATGACGGATATGCATTGTTATCGCATTCGTTTCGTTGATGAACTTCCAATCCATATCCCTGTATGCTTTCTGCAGTATTATGCCGGGTCCTTCATTTAATGCTATCCATTTTCCTTTGATGGTTTTCTTATCCATGGTGATCCATTCGTAGGTGTTGTTTGGAAATATTCTTAGGATATCAGAGGCAGCACCATAACTGTATTCATCAATAACATCGTTACCATCAGTACGTGTATTCACAGCCATTACTTCACCAACATTCCATTCGCCGGTGAAAAATTCTGTCCACCATGTTTGTTTTACGGGTGATACAACCTGGCTGTAGGGCATGTATTCTGGCCAGCCGGTTTTATCGTTGATAAGGTATTTCAACTCTTTCGTTTCTGCATTTTTATTCGCTGCATTGTATGGAACGCCCACTTCGGTGATCACTCCTTTGAACCAAGTGGTAGTGTAATACAAAATAGAATCACCGGGTTTATAAGCAGGAAACTTTTCCCATTTTCCTACACCAGAGCTGATTGCTGTCGCTGCCTTTTTATTCTCACATGAAGCAAGCAAGATTACTGACAGAAAAAATATTTTTATTAAGAGGAGGGTAGGCTTCATAGAAATGATCTTAATTTTTATACGGGCAAATATAAAGGCTGCAAGAAAAATAAATTTTGTGTTGAAATATCATCGATTGCCCTGGTTGGGAGATCATGTTAGTACGGAATTATTTACTATGCGATAAAGTCTTGGCAAGTTGCATAGCCAGCTGCATGTCTGGAATACCATATCCGTATGGCAATATCGGGTTCCTATATCTAATTCTTCGATGTAACATTCAGTACTTCTATTGGTTGTGTCTTCACCGGATTATTTTGATTCTTGAAGACACCGGTCATTAGAGGAAGCTTAGTTAATACGCAGAACCATTCTGTTTTTCTCTTCAGAATTCCATTGTACTTGCCACACTCTGCCATCTATTTGGTCAAGTAGTATGAAATTATACATGTTTGTTGTTGGGTAAAGAAAAAATCTGCCATTTTTTTCATCGTTTTTACTCACCTGAGAGATATCAGATAACGGATACTCGAAGCTGTCATTTGTTCCCGTGCCCCATTGCACATGCGACATCTGTCCGTTTCGAGTATTTAATTTTATGAAAGTGTATTTATTCTTTGTAGCAAAGAGCCGATATACAACAGAACTATCTACAGAAATATTTTGAATGGGAGCTTCAGATGTGCTTTGAGAGAATCCGGTTGTTGCAAGTAGCACAAAATACAAGGTGATCAGTTTTGTTTTCATGTTTATGCCATTAGCTTTTCATAGTCAGTAAGATGTATTGATTTATATCTACTTGTTAGTGTCTTCACCGACGATGAGGATACCAACTAATAGGGAAATGTTTAGTTATTTCATATCTCTATATTGCTCAAAAAACTTCATATTAGGTTCAAAAATGGTTTTAGGGATCACACCTAATTCCACGTTTTCAAACATCTCTACAAGCTTTTCACCATCTACTAATTCAAGTTTAATATTTGATTTTTCAATGTCTAAAGCACTTTTAGGGAATGAACCAGTAGTTATCATTAGACCTTTTTCCACGCTTCTTTTATTGGTTTCCATAACACCAATAAAGGCTTGTACTTTTTCTGTAGGTACAGTTCCTTGATATCTTTTGCATTGAAAGAACACACTTAAGCTTACAAATGGATTTAACTTCAAAGTTGCATAACCGTCAATTCCACCATCATGTGAACGTTGTGTGATTTCAATGTCCTCGAAATTATATTCTTTGAGTAGTCTGCCACATAAGTGTTCAAAACCAACTGGTGAAATGCTTTGTAAAACCTCAATTAAAGATGGTTTAATTAGAATTTGCCCTTCTTCAGTTTCAGTTTCTTCTTGTGCGTTAACAACTTTCTGTTTTTCTCCTTCAACAGATTCTTTATTCTCTCTTAAGTCTTGAAAAATCTTGACCCATTTAAGAAAAATGTCGTGAGATTGTTTTTCATTCAGCTTCGTACTCCAACCTTTCGGAGTTAAGGTCCAAACACCATGTTTTGAGGAGTCAAGTAGTTCATCCCAAACAAGGTATTGCCTTGCCCAAGCAATTTGATTAGGAAATCTCAATTGTCCGGATTTTTTATAACGAGCATTAAGGATTTCATCAGGTATTTTGTATGATGTACCGATCCACTCGGTAATTTCTCTTGGTTTCGCCGAGCCACCTAATGCCCTTAATGCATCAAGGACAGGTCCAAACCACTTTATAAATTCTGCCTGTCCGTTTTTCTTTTTACTCATATGAGATGTATAAACGAATATAATATTTACTTACAGGTTTATGAAAGATTATAAACATCTTGCGGATGTTAAGTAGTATTCCTCAGTACAAGTGTGCGACGCAACAGAAGCTTAATAGTAGCACTACAGCTAAGTTCATAAATTCTCTTCCACCTGATCAGACCCGGTACGGTCAGATAAACAAAAAACCCGCTTCTTTCGAAACGGGTTTTACTGTCATCTGTCAACAGTCTCCTGTTAACTATTAATAACGATACATATCACTCTTAAACGGACCTTCCTTAGAAATACCTAAGTACTCAGCCTGCTCAGTAGTTAATTCGTCCAGCTCAACACCGATCTTACCGAGGTGAAGTCTGGCAACTTTCTCGTCAAGGTGCTTAGGAAGAACGTACACTTTGTTCTCGTATTTATCGCTGTTTGTCCAAAGTTCGATCTGGGCCAAAGTTTGGTTAGAGAACGAGTTACTCATCACGAATGATGGGTGACCAGTTGCACATCCAAGGTTCACCAATCTACCTTCAGCAAGGATGATGATGTCTTTACCATCTACATTGTAAATATCAACCTGTGGCTTGATGGTATCTTTTGTATTGCCATAGTTCTTATTCAACCAGGCCATATCGATCTCGATATCAAAGTGACCGATGTTACAAACGATCGCTTTATCCTTCATTGATTTGAAATGCTTTTCAGTGATCAAATCACGGCAACCACTCGCCGTAACAACGATGTCAGCTTCTTTTACTGCGTCAGCCATTTTCTTTACTTCGAAACCGTCCATTGCAGCCTGCAAAGCACAGATCGGATCGATCTCGGTAACGATCACACGGCAACCAGCACCAGCCAATGAAGCTGCAGAACCTTTACCTACATCACCATAACCACCAACAACCGCTACCTTACCTGCTAACATAACATCAGTAGCACGACGGATAGAATCAACCAGTGATTCTTTACAACCGTACTTGTTATCGAACTTAGATTTGGTTACAGAGTCGTTTACATTGATAGCAGGGATAGGTAAAGTACCTTTCGCCATTCTCTCGTATAAACGGTGAACACCGGTAGTAGTCTCTTCAGAAAGACCTTTGATGTTCTGGATCAGCTCAGGATATTTATCGAATACGATGTTGGTCAAATCACCACCATCATCAAGGATCATGTTCAAAGGCTTGTCAGCAGAACCGAAGAACAAAGTTTGTTCGATACACCAGTCAGCTTCTTCCTGTGTTTGTCCTTTCCATGCATATACACCAATACCTGCAGCAGCGATTGCAGCAGCAGCATGATCCTGCGTAGAAAAGATGTTGCATGAGCTCCATTTAACTTCAGCACCAAGAGCCACCAAAGTTTCAATAAGTACAGCAGTCTGGATAGTCATGTGAAGACATCCTGCAACTCTTGCACCTTTTAAGGGTTGAGAAGGACCGTACTCAGCACGGATTGACATAAGACCTGGCATTTCAGCCTCGGCTAAACGAATTTCTTTACGACCCCATTCAGCCAAAGTGATATCGGCTACTTTGTAAGGAAGCGAAAAGTCGATTGACTTGCTAATTGTAGACATATGAAAGTTTAAAGTTTTGAGTTTCTTGTTTACAGTTGGCAAAGCTAACTAAGTAGGATAATCTTCTATCATCTATTCAAATTTTAGGATAAAGTGGCGACAAAGAGTACATTTGAAGGACAAATTACTTGTTTGTTATGGCAAAAGCTACCAAAACAGAACAATCAGCTACCAGCAGTAGTGCTTTAGATGCAAAAGACCTGGCTATACTAAAGCTGTTGCAGCAAAATGCAAGGATAACGGTGAAGGAGATCAGTGATAAAGTACACCTGAGTACCACACCTGTACATGAACGCATCAAGCGGATGGAAGACAGTGGTGTGATAAAGCAATATGCCACTTTGGTTGATGCTGCAAAAGTGAAGAAAGGATTGATGGTAATCTGTTATGTGAGTTTAAGGCAGCATAGCAAAACATCGGGCGACAAATTCATCAAAGCCATTAATGAGTTGAATGAAGTGATCGAATGTTATACGATCTCAGGTGAATTTGATTTTATATTAAAAGTTGTAGCAGAGAATATGGATGCTTATTATGACTTCCATGTGAATAAGCTGTCGCAGGTAGAGAACATGGGTAAGGTGCAGAGTGTGTTTGTGATGGGAGTGATCAAACAAACGCACCAGTTGGTGTATTGATAATGGAATTTGATGCACCGATCAGCTAATTTCCACCACAATTCACAAGCTATTCAGGTGATTCATCCGGATAGATAATTGTTTGCAAAGGCATTTCATTAATATTTATTTTTCGTGTTCTAAATATCATCCATGAGAATACTTGCATTCATAGCGGCGATCGCTATTTGTTTTTCTGTTAATGCTCAAACACCAACAACCGTTACGAAAGCCAATTACCAGCTGGCTGCCAGGTTCTCGCCTAAAAAGCTGGATAAAATGGTATTTAGCCTGAACGTTGATCCGCATTGGCTCAAACAATCAGACAGGTTCTGGTACACGTATGAAACCAGTAATGGTAAAAAGTGGTACATCGTAGATCCGGTTAAAGGAGAGAAGAAACTGATGTTCGATAATGCAAAACTGGCTTCTAAGCTTACACAGATCGTAAAAGATCCAATGGATGCACAGCATCTTAATATCGATAGTCTTCGTTTTGTAAAAGACGAGAACTGGATACAGTTCGAAGTGAAAAGCACAGAAGAAATTGAGAAAAAAGATTCCACCGTTAAGAAAGGAACACCACCGGTAAAAGAAAAGAAAGTCTATTATTTCGAATACAACCTGAACACAGGTGAGTTGGTACAATTAAGTGATTTCAAAAAACCTAAGCGTAAACCTAACTGGGCTTCTGTATCACCTGATGGACAAACTATTCTTTTTGCTAAGAATCATAACCTGTACTGGATGGATAAAGCCAATTATGAAAAGGCTTTACAAAAGGAAGATGATAGTACGATTGTTGAAAATAAAGTAACCAGTGATGGGGTAGAATGGTTTGGCTGGGGCTTTTCGCAAAATGAGACCAATGTAGACAAGGAGAAGAATAAGAACAAACGCAAATCGGTTATTGCTTATTGGAGTCCTGATTCAAAGCATTTTGCCATTAATCGTACCGATCAGCGAAATGTAAAAGAGATGTGGGTGATAAACAGTATCGCAGATCCAAGACCAACCCTTGAAACGTATAAGTATGAAATGCCGGGTGAAAAGGAACAGCCAATTGATTATATCTATTTGTTCGATAATACAGCCTCAACTAAAACATGGAAAGAGTTGCCAATAAAGCAATTCAAAGACCAAAATGTAAACATCTGGAGTGCACCCAATAAAGCAAATACCAGGGATGATGATTTTCGTCCATTGTTGTGGCTTGGCACTAATGATAAATTCTACTTCAGCAGAACAAGTCGTGATCTGAAACGGATAGACCTGTGTACTGTTGATATTAACAATAATGAAGTGAAGCCTCTCGTAAATGAAACACTGAATACGTATGTCGAGGTTAGAAGACCTGGCATCGTAAATAACGGCAATGAGATCATTCAATGGAGCGAAAGAGATGGTTGGGCTCATTTTTACCTGTATGATGGTGCTGGCAAACTGAAGAACCAGATCACATCAGGAGATTTCCATTGTGAAGATATCGTTGGCATTGATGAAAAGAAACGTGTGCTCTATTTCACAGCTAATGGCAGAGAATTAATAAACTCGATTGATAAAAAAGGAGAGAAAGCTGGTGAAGAAAAGGAAGATCCTTACTATGTACACCTGTATCGCATCAATTTTGACGGTACAGGAATGACATTGCTGAATGCAGGAGATTTTGATCATGCTTCAAGCATGAACGATAATAAGTCTTTCTTTATTGATAATTACTCAAGAGTAAATACAGCTCCTAAATCTACCTTGTACTCCTCTGATGGGAGAAAAGTAATGGATCTTGAAACTGCTGATCTTTCTTCTTTGTTTGCTGCAGGATATAAGTTTCCCGAGGTCTTCAAAGTAAAAGCTGATGATGGCATTACTGACTTGTACGGCGTAATGTATAAGCCTTTCAATTTCGATCCAACAAAGAAATATCCGATCATTCAATACGTATATCCTGGTCCACAGACCGAGGCTGTAAACAAATCGTTCAGCAGAAGTATGGACAGGATCGATCGTTTGGCACAACTTGGATTTATTGTTGTAACCGTTGGTAACAGGGGTGGCAACCCTGCAAGAAGTAAATGGTATCATAATTATGGTTATGGTAATCTGAGAGATTATGGTCTTGCCGATAAAAAAGCAACCATTGAACAATTGGCAGATCGTTATTCTTTTATCGATATAGAAAGAGTTGGAATACATGGACACAGCGGTGGTGGTTTTATGAGTACTGCTGCCATGCTGGTGTATCCTGACCTGTACAAAGTGGCCGTTTCATCTTCTGGCAATCATGATAACAGTATTTATAACCGTTGGTGGAGTGAAAAGCATCATGGTGTAAAAGAGAGTATCACAGAAAAAGGAGATACGACTTTCTTGTATGCTATTGAAAAGAACCCAGACCTTGCAAAGAACCTGAAAGGTCACCTGATGTTAACTACGGGTGATATTGATAATAATGTGCACCCTGCAAACACCATTCGTATGGCAAATGCACTGATCAAAGCAAACAAACGTTTCGACTTTGTATTGTTACCGGGTCAGCGTCATGCTTACGGAGATATGCAGGAATATTTTTTCTGGACCTTGGCAGATTATTACAGCAAATGGTTACTGGGCGATTTTTCACAACCGGTTGATATTACAGAAATGAATCGTGAGATAGAGCAAAGTGGTGGTAAGAAAAGAAATTAGAAAACAGCAGCTATAAGAGATGCTGTTTTTTAATATCGCTATAGCAGATTTAATAACTATCTATTTAAAAATTGGAAAGCTTCCACCAAGTGCAATACTAACGTCTGAATGTTTTCCTACAAATCCAAGGTATTCTGCAATCGTAGCTTTGGGTGCATAAGTAAGAGTAATAAAGGCATATTTGGTAAAGCCTACATTTAATCCAAAGTCAAAATAGTATCCGCTTTTATTTGGTGGGGTCTGACTTCCAATTGGACCAGGTGTAGTGAATATATAGTTCACTTGCTGATAAGTGCTTTTACCAACGAGTAGACTTCCTACACCAAGCGTTGGTGCTACAGACACTATTTTTCCAGCATAAACTTGGTATCCAAATACAATGTGTGGTGCGATTAAGTTCGAGAACGTAAAAGCAGTTTCTGATTTGCCTGAATTATCAGGCTTATTATAAGTTCCGGAATGTTTTAGAGTGGAATAGTACTTTACCTGCGGAAAAAAGAAAAGCCTTCCTTTAGAGGCCTGAGTAGCAAAGAGGAATCCAATTGATGCTGTAATAGAATTACTATTATCATATTTGGTCAGGGCATCATTTCTTCCCTGGGTATATCCTGAAACAGCAAAGCTGTTAGTGGATTGTCCAATGGCAAAAGTGAGTTTTGCAGGATATTTTTTCTTTACCCGCTGAAGTTTAATAGCATTGAGTTTGCTGAAAAACTTAACAAGGTCAGAGGAAGAGTAATCAAGCTTATCAAGATAAGACTGAAGGCTGTATTTTTTGATCTGTTCTTCGAATTCAATAGCTAATTGGTCACGATAAGTACGATCGTTTATTATTTCATTGTTCTGGGATTGGAATATTTTATACTTGAGCTCAATTAAATCTGATGATGTCTGATAAAAGTAGTTTGCTCTTTGGTTATCCGCATACATGAACAAATGCATACTTCCGTTATCAAAGATGTTCTGAACAAATATCGACGAGTCTTTGTACATGTCTTCCGCACTTGAGTTGAGATTATTGGTAAACTGTGCAGGGTTTAATAATCTTTTTCCTGAGTAGGCGATATATCGAAGTGTTGTATCAGGATCTTTAAAGTAAACGGTAAATCCTTTACAGTTTAGGGGAGAGAGCTGTAGTTCTTTTCCTGTAGTCTCTTTAAAATGGGTAATGCTGGGAGTCCGATTTTTATAAACAAAATCGTGAACAGATCCCTGGACGGTATCTCCACTGTTGTTTATGTAATATCCTGAATAGGTTTGAGATTTTGAATGCAATACACAAATAATAAGGCTGCAAGCAAAAAGAAGTGGCAACGATCGTTTCATGTTTTATAAGAGTTTTGGTGTTGCTAAAATAGAAATTATTTGCAACAGTGGAGTTCAATAAAAATCTACTTTTAAGGTGTATGGTATACAGAAAATTAGTGCTCTTGCTCTTTATCTTTTATACGGTTAATGCACAGGCACAGCAATTTGTCGGGCAGAAAGATGGCAGGTTCTTTATTGGAGATCAGCAATACAAATACATTGGAACGAATTACTGGTACGGCATTTATCTTCCCTTACAGAAAGATACCGCAAGAGGAATTAACCGGTTGAAGTATGAACTTGATTTTCTCAAAGCAAAAGGTGTTACCAACCTCAGAGTGCTTGCAGGTGCTGAAGGATCAGGAAAGATATTAGGCAATTATCGTGTTGGTCCACCATTGCAAATTACAAAGGGTGTTTTTGATACTTCGGTCTTATACGGTTTAGATGTTTTATTGGATGAAATGTCTAAACGTAACATGAAAGCAGTGATCTACTTCAGCAATAACTGGGAGTGGAGCGGAGGCTTTCTGCAATACCTTAACTGGAATGGTGTTATCCCTGATTCTGTTTTGCAACACAAAATGGAATGGGAAACGATGAGAGACATCATTTCAAAATTTTATACCTGTGAACCCTGCAAAGCAGATTATTTAAAACAGGTTGAAGTAGTGTTAAGCCGGATCAACTCAGTTAATAAAAAGCGATATGTTGATGATCCTACTATCATGAGCTGGCAAATAGCCAACGAGCCACGACCGATGAAACCTGCTGCCAATGAAGCTTTTGCGAACTGGGTGAAAGATATTGCCGCTTATATTAAATCAAAGGATAAGAATCATCTTGTCTCAACAGGTAGTGAAGGAACTATAGCTACAGAAACCGATCTTTTTAAATCCATTCATTCAGATAAGAACATTGATTATTTCACGATTCATATTTGGCCACGAAATTGGGGCTGGCCAGATTCTGCAAGATGGTTAACGCAGGAGTACATCGCTGATCATCATCAATACGCAAAAGCAATTGGTAAGCCATTAGTGATTGAAGAATTTGGCTGGATAAGAGACAGCCTTCAATTCACTGTCACTTCATCAACCAGGAAAAGAAATCTTTATTATGATCTTGTTTTATCTAATTTTCTGGATCACGATTTAAAATTTCTTTCGGGTGCAAACTTCTGGTCATTCAATGGCAAAGCCCGTCCGATCAAAGGTCAACTTTTCTGGAAACCCGGTGATGATTACATGGGAGATCCACCGATGGAACAACAAAGTTTGTATGGTGTATTTGATTCAGATACTACCACATGGAAAGTGATCGAAGCTCATATTAAACGTTTGAAGAACGGAACTAACCGCCGTTAGTAAAAAAATATTTTTGGCTGAATGAAAGCTGCACTTATATCTTTGTTGCAGTTCTTCAACATCACTTATCAAGAAAGGCAGAGGGAAATGGCCCGATGAAGCCTTGGCAACCCTTACAGACGTAACTCGACTGTAAGAAGGTGCCAAATCCTTCCGATGAAAAATCGGAAAGATAAGTCAGAGTAAAAGTTTGGTTATACGACATTGTTGTTACGATACAAGCTCATCTGACTTACGGATGAGCTTTTTTTATTGCTCTCCCCGTAAGCGTTTTTTGATAGTGTTTGCTGAAGAAGTTTATAAACTTCAAATCACAATACAATGAGTACAGCAACACAATTGATCCACAGCATTCCGGTAGATGAACAAACAGGTGCTATTTCTGTTCCGATTTACCAAACATCAACATTCGTACAGGAAGCTCCTGGTGTAAATAAGGGGTATGATTATGCCAGAACAGGAAATCCTACACGAGCCACTTTAGAGAACATTATTGCACAACTTGAACGAGGCAAAGTTGGTATTGCTTTCGGTAGTGGATTAGCAGCAATAGATTCTGTTTTAAAATTATTGAAAGCAGGAGATGAGATTCTTGCCGTCGATGATATTTATGGTGGAGCTTTTAGACTGTTCACGCACATCTATGAGAAGTTTGGCATCACGGTAAACTATGTTGATACAACCAATGCGGAGAATGTTTTTAATGCGATAACAGCAAAAACAAAACTGATCTGGATCGAAACGCCAACCAATCCAACATTGAAAATATCAGACATTGCTGCGATAGCAAAGATCGCTAAAGCCAATCGGTGTTTACTTTGCGTGGATAATACTTTTGCTTCACCGGCCTTACAACAACCTCTTACATTGGGAGCTGATATTGTAGTGCACAGTGCTACAAAATATCTGGGTGGGCATAGTGATCTTATCGCTGGACTTGTTGTTACAAGAGATGAAGAACTTGGCACTAAGATCAAATTCATACAAAATGCCAGCGGAGCAATTCTTTCTCCTTTTGATAGCTGGCTTGTCATAAGAGGAATTGAAACCTTACACCTGAGAGTAAAACAACATTGCGAAAATGCGTTGGCCGTTGCTGCATACCTTGAAACACATCCTTCTGTTGAAAAAGTTTTTTATCCTGGCTTACCAACACATCCCAATTACGATATCGCTGTAAAGCAAAGCAAAGGTTTTGGTGGTATTGTTTCATTCACACTTAAGAATGATACAGAAGAAGCTGCAGTGAAATTGGTAACCTCAACCAAATATTTCAAACTTGCAGAAAGCCTTGGTGGAGTGAAAAGTTTGCTTTGCCATCCGGCAAATATGACGCACAAATCCATTCCTGCAGAGAAAAGAAGAGCGGCAGGTGTAGCCGATAGCCTGATCCGTTTGAGTGTTGGTCATGAAGATGCAGCAGACTTGATCAATGACCTGGAACAGGCACTCCAAAAAGTAACAACTACATCTTTTCAGCAGCAAGCTGCGACTGTTTAATCAACTAAAATTAACAACATGTCTAAACAACTCAACATAGGTCTCTTCGGCTTCGGTGTAGTAGGAGAGGGACTTTACAAAGTATTGCAACAAACACCAACACTCAATGCTTCTATCAGTAAAGTGGTGATCAAACATCCTGAAAAGAAAAGATCAGCTCCTGCATCGTTATTTTCTACGGAAGCGAATGATATTTTAAATGATGAATCTATCAATGTTATTGTGGAATTGATAGATGATGCAGATGCAGCTTATCATATCATCACTTCAGCTTTGAAGAAAGGAAAAAATGTTGTCAGTGCAAATAAAAAATGTATTGCGAATCACCTTGAAGAATTATTGGATCTGCAAAGATCAACCGGAGCAACACTGTTATACGAAGCTGCCGCCTGTGCATCTATTCCGGTGATACGAAACCTGGAAGAATATTATGACAATGATCTGTTGCAGGGTGTAAAAGGAATCATCAACGGATCAACCAATTATATCCTCACCAGGATGACAAAAGACAAGCTCGATTTTAATCATGCTTTGTTGCAGGCTCAGCAGCTGGGATTTGCAGAATCAGATCCTTCACTCGATATTAATGGAACTGATGCACTTAATAAACTCACTATTTTGTTGCTCCACTCATATGGAATAGCAACAGAGCCGAAAGAGTTATTGCATACCGGTATTCAGAATGTTTATTCGGCCGACATCAATGTGGCAAAAGAGAAAGGGTGGCAGGTAAAACTCATTGCTGGTGCTGCCAAACTCAAAAATGGGAAAGTGAATGCATTTGTGTTGCCTCAATTCGTTCCATCATCATCATTACTGTATAATGTACATGATGAATTCAATGGAGCTTTGATACAAAGCGGATTGGCAGATGAACAATTCTTCTACGGAAAAGGAGCAGGAAGTTTTCCAACAGCTTCTGCTGTATTGAGTGATATCTCAGCACTTCGTTATCAATATAAATACGAGTACAAAAAATATTATCGTGAACAAGAATCTAGTTTAACTACCAATATTTACCTGAAAGTTTATGTGAGCTTTAATCGTGTGCAACAACTAAATAAAGATGGATTTGAGTGGATAGAAGAATGGCATAATGGTCAGGATAGGAATTATGTTATCGGGGTGATCCATCAGCAGAAATTATTAGCTGATGATTGGTGGAAACAACCTGGTGTATCCTTGATATTAACTCCCGAACCTTTTGTTGAAGATATCCAACTCCGCAAGGTGAAACAGAAGAGTCTTGAACTGGCTGGCGTGTTGTAGTTTTGGTTTATGCGGCTCAGCTGAAAGGCTGAGCTTTTTTAGTATTGATAATTTACCACCTCGATACCCATTACATAATCTTCCTGAACAATTCCATTTCCAAGATCAACATCTTCTTCTTTAAGGATATGAAATCCTCTTTTTTCATAGAAGAATTTAGCAGGATTGAACCTGTTTACATTCAGGATAAAACTTTTTGCTCCTTGTGATTTGGCCAGATCAACAGCATAATTCATTAATTCTTTTCCCGCTCCCGTTTTTTGTACACCAGGAAGCACATAAAGTTTATTGAGTTTAAATGTCGTTTCATCATACCTGCTCACAGCTCCAAAGCCAATCGCAGTATTGTTTAGCGCAGCAATAAAAAACTGCTGACCTTCATTCATCTGCTGTTGCAAAGCTTCGGCTGAATAAAAAAAGGAAAGCATATAATTCAGTGCTTTTTCGGTAAGAATTTCTTTATAAGCCGATGGCCATGTTTTATAAGCAATATCCTGTATTGCCTGGATATCAAACTGCGTGGCTTTCCGAATCGAGAGAAGTGAGTTTTGATCTTTCATTGATCAGTCGAGACAGTTTTTCCTGCTGCCTTATTGCCTTCAAAGATAATCGTATGGCAACGTAGTACGAAAGCAGTGCTCCGCTGATAAGCAATGCACCGGAAATGTATTGTGTTACGGTTTTGTTCTCTGCAAGGAAAAGAAAACTGTCATATATGCCATGGAAGAAAAGTGCTAACAGTAATCCCTGCAAAGAATAAATTCTTCTTTTATGTAAACTGAATTTTGCCAAGCCTATATAATAGCCCATCAATACAGCAAAAGCAGCATGTGCAGGAACACTTAAGAACATTCTCATCAATCCTGTGTTGAAGCCATGCATAAAAACATATCCTGCATTTTCAACAGTTGCAAATCCCATACTCACCATTACCGAATAAACAATTCCATCGAAGGGCTCGTCGAAAGATTTTAATCGAAAACAAAACTTCCTGACTATAATGAATTTCAATCCTTCTTCAGTGAGTGCAATTACAAAAAACGATTGAAAGATGACATTGATAAATGATGGTATCTGAGCTTCACCAAAAGTTTGTGCGATAAATCGTGATGCAATTGTCTCCACAAAAATGCACGGAATGGCTGCCAACATACCAAAGATGAAGCTAACCAGCAGCAATGCAATAGGCTCACGGTTGTATTTATCTCTCAGGTAAATGAAAAGGCAGATCAGAAAACCCGGTGCTATGGAAAGCAATAAAAGGTCCATGTGCTTGATATACAGGAAAAACAATGCCAAAGGAGGAAGAAAGAGGTAAGAAGTATGCAGTTAGACTATGACTGCTAAATGTCAATTCTGAATTACTTCATATTCGTTCTTACTTATAAATTAGAAAGACTTTCTTCTATAGTTTTAATTCTTGCTTCTGCGTCAGCTTGTTTTTTGCGTTCCAGTTCTACCACTTCTGGTTTTGCGTTTTGTACAAACCGCTCATTGCTGAGTTTTTTCACCACACTACCAAGGAAGTTCTTTTGATAATCGAGATCTTTCAGCAGTTCCTCTTTCAAAGCACCTGCGTCAAGTGCTTTTCCTGTTTCGATAAAGAACTTGTCTTTTTCAACTGCAACAACAATACTGTTTGGAACTGCATCTGATGTAAAAGAAATTGAAGCGTTTACTTGTTTGCCCAGAATATGTTCAATCGCTTTATACTGCTGCTCTGTATTTGTTTGAATATGGAGTTTCACTTCATCTTTCGGCTTCAATTGATTTTTTGCACGAGCCTCACGAATAGATGTGATCACTTTTTTCAATAATTCACCTTCAGTAAGAACAGATGCGTTGATCGTTTCAACCGATCTGAATTGTTTTACGCAGAGATCATCAGCTTGTGTTTTGATCGTATGGTACAATTCTTCAGTAATAAATGGCATGTAAGGATGCAGTAATTGCATCAGTTGCTCGAAGAACTCAACGGTTTTATTGTAAACTGCCGATTCAATAGGTTGTTCAAAACCAGGCTTCACCCATTCCAGGTACCAGCTACAGAAATCATCCCAGATAAGTGAATAAATGGTTTTCAAAGCTTCGCTAAGCCTGAATTGCTTCATTAGTCCATCAACTTCTGTTCTTACTTCGTTCAAACGATTTTCGAACCATGTAATGGCAAAGTTGCCGGATGTTTTATCAAGACTTACAGCAAGTTTTTTCCCTTCCCACATCTTGATCAGCTTCAAAGCATTCCACATCTTGTTGTTAAAATTCCTTCCTTGTTCAAGGCTGGCTTCATCAAACAATAAGTCATTACCTGCAGGTGAAGAGATCATGATCCCGAAACGAACGGCATCTGCACCATATTTATCGATCAGTTCTAAAAGGTCAGGTGAGTTACCAAGGCTCTTACTCATCTTTCTACCTTGCTTATCTCTCACCATACCGGTGAAATAAACATGCTCGAAGGGTTTTTCATTCCTGTATTGCATTCCAGCCATCACCATTCTTGCAACCCAGAAGAAAATGATATCCTGTCCTGTAACCAATACAGAAGTAGGATAGTAGTAATTGATCTCTTTGTTATTTGGTTCGTTGATGCCATTAAACACTTCGATCGGCCACAGCCATGATGAGAACCATGTGTCAAGAACATCATCATCTTGTTTCAGTCGACCATCAACCGTTGAAGGTTGATCGAAACGTTCCGCATAAAGTGAATAGGCTTCCGTTTCATTTTCTGCTACAACGAAATTGCCTTTATCATCATACCAGGCCGGAATTCTTTGTCCCCACCACAGCTGGCGAGAAATACACCAGTCTTTTACATTCTCTAACCAATATTTATAAGTGGCTAAAAACTTATCGCCTGGATGTATCTGTATTCTTCCTTCAACAACTTCTTTCAAAGCCGGCTCCGCAAGTTCTTTCATCTTCACGAACCACTGAGTTGAGATCCTTGGTTCAACAACAGCATTTGTTCTTTGCGAAAAGCCAAGACGGGTTGTGTATTCTTCTTCTTTATACAGCAAACCTTCTGCAGCGAGTTGTTCAACAGCTTTTTTTCTTGCCTCAAAGCGATCCAATCCAACAAAAACCTGTGCAGCTTCGCTGAGTGTTCCGTCTTCATTCAATGTATCAACCACTTCAAGGTTGTGTTTCAATCCAAGATTATAGTCGTTGATGTCGTGAGCCGGTGTAACTTTCAAAGCACCGGTACCAAATTCTTTATCTACGTATTCATCAAAGATGATCGGCACTTTTCTGTTAATCAAAGGAACGATGGCATGCTTTCCTTTCAGGTGAGCATAACGTTCGTCTGTTGGATTTACACAAATGGCAGTATCGCCCATGATCGTTTCCGGACGTTGCGTTGCAATAACAATATATTCATCGTTATCAGCGATCTTGTATTTAACATGATAGAGTTTACCAGTGATCTCTTTGTACTCCACTTCTTCATCACTCAAAGCAGTTTTCGCTGAAGGATCCCAGTTGATCATTCTTGCGCCACGATAGATCAACCCTTTTTCATACAGATCAATAAACACTTTGATCACTGCTTTGTAATAATGATCATCCATGGTAAAATTTACCCGATCCCAATCAACACTGCAACCAAGCCTTTCAATTTGATTATAAATGATGCCACCGTATTTGTCTTTCCATTCAAAAGCATACTTTAAAAACTCTTCACGACTCAGTTTGTTCTTATCAATGCCTTTTTCTTTCAACATCTGAACCACTTTGGCTTCAGTAGCAATAGAAGCATGATCACTGCCAGGAACCCAGCATGCATTAAAACCTGTCATCCTTGCTTTGCGAACAAGAATGTCCTGCACGGTTTCATTCAAAGTATGACCCATGTGCAGCACACCGGTAACATTTGGTGGCGGGATGACGACAGTAAAAGCTTTCCGCTCATCGGGAACGCTTTTAAAATAACCTTTCTGTTTCCAATGTTCCGTCCATTTAAGTTCAACCTGTTCGGGGATATAATTTTTGCTCAGTTCCATGCTTCAGCCAAAATAATAGTGGGCTGCAAAACTAAGGAAAAGCAATCTTGGCAGTGAGGGTAAATAGCTTATTATCCCGTTTTTTACAGGAAAAGCTGGTGATCAGGCAGCAGGAAAATGGACGAGGTTGTCAATTAAAGGAATGTGATCTTCCATTGAATGTAAGATACTAAAGCAAGGATCGCAAAAATAGCAAAAGCGATCAGGCTGTTCTTCATGGTTTCACTCAGTTGAAACCTGGCAGATGTTCTTTCCATGGTGCAATCGTTTAAAGGTGATCGAAACATCATCCATAGGATAACTCATCCTGTCTGTAAGCCTTGATTCCTGATTGTTTTTAGAAGGGATTCTAAAAATAGGAACACCTGTTGAATTTTTCAAATATATCTGCAAGTATTTTCCTGTTCAGTTTTCCACAGAACTCATCCATTAGACAATGGCAAAAAAGTTATGCTTCTGCAGATATTTTTTCATCCGAATAACAGAATTTCGTCGCTGTGTATGCCATTGTTGACATAGAAACGACCGGAACGCATGCCAGTGGAAACGGCATTACCGAAATCGCTATCATTCTTCATGATGGTAAAGAAGTGGAAGGCAGGTTTCAAACGCTTATCAATCCACAAGCTTCCATCCCGAAATATGTTTCTACCTTAACCGGTATTACTGACCGCATGGTGGCAGATGCTCCGCTGTTCAGGGAAGTAGCACCGAATATTCATTCGTTATTGAAGGGAAGAATTTTTGTAGCACACAACGTCAATTTCGATTATACTTTTTTGCGTAGCCAGTTAAAAGATGCCGGAATTGACTGGCAATCGAGAAAGCTGTGTACGATCAGGATGGCGAAAAAGGCTTTTCCAGGATTAAAACGATATGGTTTAGGGCATTTGTGTGATCATTTTGGTATCGATAATGTTCAAAGACACAGGGCAACCGGCGATGCTTTGGCAACCACCACACTTTTTGAAATGGTACTTGCCAAAGGTGGAGAGCAGATGATTAAGGATTTTCTGAAGAAAGAAAATCGCCAGCAGACCTTACCTCCGAATGTGCCGGAGCAGCAGGTAAAAAATCTGCCTTACGAACCTGGTGTGTATTATTTCCATGATGCGAAGGGAAAGGTGATCTATGTTGGTAAAGCAAAATGCCTGAGGCAAAGAGTCATCAGTCACTTTACAGGGCTTGATACAGGAAAGAAAAGACAAGCTTTCTTAAAAGATATCCATTCGATCAGTTACAATATTTGTGCTACAGAGTTTACCGCTTCTATCTTAGAAAGTGTCGAGATCAAACGTTTATGGCCGGCGTATAATTACAGCCAGAAACGTTTTGAACAACTATGGGGAATTTATTTGTTCGAAGATGGAAGAGGTTACATGAGATTAGCTGTAGATAAAAAACGAAAATATTTGGAACCTATTGCCAGCTTTGGTTTGATGGCAGATGCCCACCGAACACTATGGCAATTGGTAAGAAGATTTGAACTGCATGCAGGATTGTGTTTCCTTGATAAAACCCAAAATGATGATCTGCCGGAAGTGATGGTGTATAATGCCAAAGTTCAGCAGGCATTGGATTGGTTAAAAACACAAAAAGAAACTTTCGCAATAAAAGAGAAGGAGAGTTGTGTGTTGGTGGAAGATGGAAAGTTTTATGGAATGGGAAAGTTGAAAGATGCTAGCATCGCTGATATCAGTTCACTCAAAGAAAAACTCACACCTTATCCTGAGAATGAAGTGATCAAATCGATGATCAGGCAATATGTGGAAAGATACCCGGCAAAAGTGATGAAGTTTGCATAATTAATTATTACTGTTCGTGGATAACTTCTGATCTGTTACAATCCAATAGAATACAACGTAATATTGGTTTGTACTATTACATTCCCGTGAAGTTCATTTTACCAATTTTTTCTTTTTCATTCTTGCTGCTACATTCGCATCCCTCAAAATTTTCAGAACAGGTATGATAGAATTTGCGTCGCAGGTTGCAGGTAAACTCAACATCAGAACACAACAGGCAGAAGCTGTATTGGAATTGTTGGCAGAAGGTGCTACCATTCCTTTTATTGCACGATACAGGAAAGACAGAACCGGAGCTTTGGATGAAGTCCAAATTCAACAGGTGCAGGAAGAAGCAAAAGCACTGAAAGAATTCACCGAGAGAAAAGCTTTCATCGAAAAGACCATCACTGAGCAGGATAAGATGACCGAAGCTTTGCAGGAGAAACTCAATAAAGCCACTACGATTGCTGAACTGGAAGATATTTATCTTCCTTATAAACCCAAACGTAAAACAAAAGCACAAACAGCAAAAGAGAATGGATTGGAACCTTTGGCTTTGCTGGTATTGGAGCAGAACGATATTGATGTTGTTGCTGAAGCGGAAAAATTCATCAATGAGAAAGTAAAATCTGCCGATGAAGCTTTGCAAGGTGCAAGAGACATTATTGCAGAAACAGTGAATGAAGATGCACAGGTGAGAGCCAAACTTCGTAAGCTGTTTGAAGTTACTGCAACACTTCAAAGCAAAGTGTTAGCCGACAAAGAACAGGAAGGTATCAAGTACAAAGATTACTTCGACTTTTCTGAACCCATTCACAAAATTCCTTCGCATAGAATTCTTGCTGTATTGAGAGGCTTCCTCGAAGGTTTTCTTCGCATCAGCATTGCACCGGTTGAAGAAGATGCACTTTACATTCCCGAACAGTTATACATCAAAGGGCAGAATGCAAGTACCGACCAGGTTCGCAAAGCCATCAAAGATGCTTACAGAAGATTATTGCAGCCGAGTTTAGAAACAGAATTCAGAACAGCACTCAAACAGAAAGCAGATGAAGAAGCGATCAATGTGTTTGCAGAAAATCTGCGTCAGCTTTTATTAAGTTCACCATTGGGTAGCAAGAGAACATTGGCGATTGATCCAGGTTACAGAACAGGTTGTAAAGTTGTTTGCCTGGATGAAAAAGGAGAGTTGCTGCATAATGACCTGATCTATATCCACGAAGGGAACAAACAGTACGAAGCAGAACACATCATCAAAAAACTGGTAGAAAAATTCCAGATACAGGTATTTGCTATTGGCGATGGAACTGCAGGAAGAGAAACAGAGCAGTTCATCAAAAAACTCAAACTCAATTTACCTGTTTTCCTGGTGAATGAAGATGGCGCATCTGTGTATTCAGCTTCTGAAACGGCAAGAGAAGAATTCCCGAATCATGATGTAACTGTTCGTGGAGCGGTGAGCATTGGCAGAAGATTGATGGATCCACTGGCTGAATTGGTGAAGATCGATCCCAAGAGTATTGGTGTTGGTCAATACCAGCACGATGTGAATCAATTTCGTTTAAAAGAAAAACTGGATGCAACAGTTGTGAGCTGTGTGAACCAGGTAGGAGTTAACCTGAATACTGCCAGTAAACATTTATTGAGTTATGTGAGTGGTATCGGCAACACATTAGCGGATAATATTATTAAGTACAGAAGTGAGATCGGTAAGTTCAGTGAGAGAAAACAACTGCTGAAAGTTCCAAGATTAGGCGATAAAGCTTTTGAACAGGCTGCAGGTTTTTTACGTATCAAAGAAGGATCAAATCCCCTTGATAAAAGTTCTGTTCACCCTGAAGCTTATGAATTAGTAGAAAGAATTGCTGTAGACAACAATGTGAAAGTTGAAGAGTTGATCGGTAATGAAAAGCTCATCAACCAGATCGATCATAAAAAATTCATTACTGATAAGTTTGGAGAACACACCGTAAGAGATGTGCTGAATGAACTGAAGAAACCGGGCCTTGATCCACGATCAGAAGCTCAACAGTTCGAGTTTGCCAATATCTATTCAATAGATGACGTTCAGGTTGGAATGGTTGTTCCGGGTGTAGTTACAAACATTACCCGTTTCGGAGCTTTTATAGATATAGGAGTGAAGCAGGATGGACTGGTGCATGTGAGTGAAATAGCACATCAATATGTCACTGATCCTAATGAGGCCTTGAAACTAAATCAGAAAGTTGAAGTGAAAGTGCTGGAAGTGGATGTGGCTAGAAAAAGAATTGCCTTATCTATCAAACAAACACAGGATGCACCACAGAGGAATAACAGAAGTCCGAAATCAGAAATACGAAATGCGAAAAAAGAACCAGCTTCTATGGATGATGCATTGGCAGCATTGAAGAATAGATTTAAAAAATAAGTTTCATAAATAAGACAAGCTGCCAATCGGCAGCTTTTTTCATAACTGTACCAATTACCTTCGTAAAAACATCTTTAATGAAGTTTACTACACGAATTATCGGCAAAAGAAAACGCATCGCTTTAGTGGCGCATGATAATAAGAAGACTGCGTTAGTCAATTGGGCGTTGTCGAACCGTGAAATGCTTGCCAAGCATGAGTTATTTGCTACCGGAACTACGGGTAAACTTTTAGAAGATGCACTGGATAGAACAATCACCAAAATGTATAGCGGTCCACTTGGTGGTGATCAGCAATTGGGAGCCAAAATCGCAGATGGAGCGATAGATGTTATGATATTCTTCTGGGATCCTATGGAAGCTCAGCCTCACGATAGCGATGTAAAAGCTTTGTTACGTGTAGCTGTTGCCTGGAATGTGATCATTGCCAACGATCCTGCAACAGCAGATTTCATTATCACTTCTCCTTTTATGAATGCCGAATACGAAGCTTCCGTTCCTGATTATTCTGAATACCTGAACAGGCAAATTGATAAGAAATAATTATTTCAGGTAACTAATAAATTCCTTCCTGGGTATCATTCTGGCTCCCAAACTTTCCAAATGCGGATTGTGCACCTGGCAGTCGATCAGTTCAATTCCATTTGCAACGAGATGCTGTACATATTTAATAAAAGCATATTTACTAGCATTACTCACTTTGCTGAACATACTTTCACCGCAAAACACTTTTCCTACTCTTATGCCATATAATCCACCAACCATTTCTCCTTTATCGTAAACAGCAGCACAATGTGCATGACCCATCTTGTGTAAGGTAGAATAAGCCTCAACTATCTCATCGCTGATCCATGTTCCCCGCTGATCTTTTCTCTCCACCTGCTGGCAGTTCAAAACAACTTCAGTAAAGTGTTCATCAATCCTGAATTCAAATCTGTTTTGCTTCAGCAATTGTTTCATACTGTGACTGATCTTTAATTCATCAGGAAATATTACACATCTTGGGTCAGGACTCCACCACAACGGTATATCACCATCAAACCATGGAAAGATTCCATTTTTATAAGCCAGTAAAAGTCTGTCAATACTCAGATCACCACCGGCAGCCAGCAATCCATCTTCCAAAGATTCTTCAACAGGAGGGAACCAGAGCTTTTCGTCGAGAATATGTAAGGGCAATGAGGATTAATAATTAAAAATGAAGAATTAAGAATTAGGTCTATTACTTCTTACTTCGTACCTCGTACTTCTGTCATTCCGCCATCACTTCGATCGTTGCACCAATACCTCTTTCAGTAATAGCATCACACATCGGTTTCAGTGTATCATATTCACCTTGCTTCACTGCATATTTTCCCTGGAAATGTATCAGCATGGCACACTGTTCTGCCTGCTCCTGGGTGTGTTTGCATATTTCCATCAGTGTTTCGATCACCCAGTCAAACGTATTCACCTCGTCGTTCCAAACGATCAGCGAATAAGGAGATTCGAAACTCACTAATGTGTCAGTCTCTTCTTCTTTCCACGGTTTTGTATCGCCA
The DNA here is from genome assembly GCA_024508725.1 of Chitinophagaceae bacterium. Taxonomy (GTDB): domain Bacteria; phylum Bacteroidota; class Bacteroidia; order Chitinophagales; family Chitinophagaceae; genus JAEZDC01. The sequence continues at coordinate 516,358 of JANINS010000004.1, forward strand.
TTCATCCACATCCCGCAAATTTATTATCTATCGGGTTAAATAGAAACCAATTTTGATACCGGCGAAAGTTTTTTCATAGCATCCTCGTTGCGTCGCAAGCACTTCATCACCATATCTTTTGGCAGCATCTTAACACCTGTACATCAATCTGCTTCATTATCAATTCTCATCTAAAACTGCAGAGCCTTACCTTTGCCGCCGTTTATGAAATATCAAAAAGAGATCGAACGCCGTCGCACATTTGCCATCATCTCACACCCCGATGCCGGTAAAACAACATTAACCGAGAAATTGTTGTTGTTTGGTGGTGCCATACAGGTTGCCGGAGCTGTTAAAAGTAATAAGATCAAGAAACACGCTACATCCGATTTTATGGAGATCGAAAGGCAACGTGGAATCTCTGTTGCTACTTCGGTAATGACGTTTGAATACGATGGTCATTTGATCAATTTATTGGATACACCCGGTCACAAAGACTTCGCAGAAGATACTTACAGAACACTTACTGCTGTTGACTCAGTTATTCTTGTAGTGGATAGTGTGAATGGGGTAGAGGATCAAACGAGAAGATTGATGGAAGTGTGTCGGATGAGGGATACTCCGGTGATCGTTTTTATCAACAAAATGGATCGTGATGGTAAGAATCGTTTTGATCTGTTGGAAGAGATAGAAAAGGAGCTGAAGATCTCACTTCATCCAATGACCTGGCCGATCAACAGTGGTAAAGATTTTAAAGGTGTTTATAACTTAGATAATAAAAGTCTTCGTTTGTTTACAGCCAGTACAAAAGCTGACGATGATGATGTAATTGCCATCAGCGACATCAACGATAAAGTTTTAGACGAAAAGATCGGAGAAAGAGATGCGGCAACATTAAGAGAAGATGTTGAACTCATCGAAACAGTTCATGGTAATTTAAATGTAGAAGATTATTTAGCCGGAATGATCGCTCCTGTTTTCTTTGGTAGTGCCGTAAACAATTTTGGTGTAAAGGAGTTGCTCGAAACATTCGTAAAAGTTTCACCTTTACCTCAGCCAAGAGAAACAAGCAAAAGAGAAGTAGAGCCGTCTGAAGATAAGTTTAGCGGATTTGTTTTTAAAATTCACGCCAATCTTGATCCAAAGCACAGAGACAGGATCGCTTTTATGCGTGTGTGCAGTGGTAAGTTTGAACGAAATAAATATTTTCACCACGTTCGTTTAGATAAAGACCTGCGTTTCAGTAATCCCTATTCATTCATGGCGAGAAGCAAAGACATCATCGAAGATGCTTATCCTGGTGATGTAGTTGGTCTGTTTGATACAGGGAATTTCAAGATCGGTGATACATTAACTGAAGGAGAAGATTTTTACTTCACCGGTATACCTACTTTTTCTCCTGAGATATTTAAAGAGTTGGTGAACAAAGATCCAATGAAAACAAAACAACTGGAGAAAGGTATTCAACAGTTGACGGATGAAGGTGTTGCACAGTTATTCACCCAGTTCGGTGGAACTAAAAAGATCATTGGCTGTGTAGGTGAACTCCAGTTCGAGGTAATTCAGTATCGTTTGCTACATGAATATGGTGCTGCCTGTGAATTCAGAAGCCTACCTTTTTATAAGGCTTGCTGGCTTACATCAAACAATAAGCAAAAACTGGAAGATTTTCTGCGATTCAAGCAAACAAACTCCGCTGAAGACAAAGATGGAAATCCTGTTTATTTAGCACAAAGTGAATGGTTCTTAAATACCGAGATCCAGAATAATCCTGATATAGAATTCCACTTCAGCTCAGAGATACATAAAGCATAATTAAAAAGCCTCCAAACGGAGGCTTTTTAATTTTATACAGTTACATCTAACGATGATTCAGGTGAAGTTGCCAGTGGCTCCAGGTCTTCATCAGGTTTTTTATCGTAATCGATTCCCTGTTTTCTAAGAATTCCTCTTACAATAAATCCAAAGAAAGCCAGGTAAGCAAAACAAAGAACAGGAACCCAGTAAGATTGGTGAATACCGTAACCTTCAACATCAGATTTTGTTTGTAAATAGTCAGCGATCTTTCCCTGTATCGGAGGAATGATTCCACCACCAAGGATCATCATAATCAGGAAAGCGGAACCTTGAGTTGTCCATTTACCCAAACCGGCGATCGATAAGGCAAAAATTGCAGGCCACATAATGGAACAGAACAAACCACCACTTAAGAAAGCGTAGATAGCAACGGTGCCGGTAGAAAATATACCTATCAACATTGCGATCAATCCTAGTGTAGCAAAGATCAATAGGGTTCTTGCAGGTTTATCCTGGCAGAAGTAAAATGCTGCGATCTGAACGAGTACACACAATATATAATAGTATAGAGGCGTAACATCATACTGCGATATTGCATTTACACCTATCACTACACCAAAAGCGATCAATGGCACAAACAGCATCAGTATCTTCCTGGTAGAAGTTTTTAGATCGAATGCAGAAATAGCACCTGTCCAACGGCCTATCATCAAGCTTCCCCAATACATAGAGATGAATGGTGCTACCTGTGATGATTGATAGCCACCAAAATCAGGATGCTTCAGTAATTCACTCAAATTACTTACAGTGGTTACCTCCACACCAACATATACGAATATGCCAAGCATACCAAGCACCAGTTGCGGATACCTCATTGCACCCCAGCCATTCGGATTTTTAGATGCACTCATATTAGCAACCAGTAATCCTACTACAACAACAGCCAAAGCTCCCAGAAGCCATTTCATTCTATAAGTTTCCAGGTCATGCAATTCAGCCGGTGAAGCATTGGAAAGATCACCACGATAACTATTGAAAACCGGCACAAACATGATAATGAGCAAACCTGTCATTATCATAAGAGAGTATAAAGCTTTGTTTGCTTTCTCTGTTTTCTCCGTTGAAATACCTGATGGAACTTTCTTCGAAAAATAAAACAATGCAGCGGCACCAATGAATAACGCTCCCACACAGCTGTAAAGAATGATCACTTTACTAAGGCTGAGTGATTGGATTTTGTCGTCTGTTATTGCTGCCGTAGTACCGAATAAAGCAAAAGCAACTACAATCGGGCCGATGGTGGTACCAAAAGAATTGATTCCGCCGGTAAGGTTTACACGGCTTGTACCTGTTGCAGGATCACCCAAAGAAATGGCAAATGGTTGTGCTGCTGTTTGCTGTAAAGAGAATCCAAGGGCCACGATAAATAATCCGAACAACATTCCATAGAATGTGTTGGCATTAACTGCAATGATCATTGCAAGGGCTCCCAAAGCAGAGAAAAGTAATCCGTAAACAATACTTTTCTTGAACCCCCATTTTGCTACCAGGTCATTTCCACCGAAAGCACCGTAAGCAAAAAGTCCCAGTGCCCCGATGTAATAAGCCAGGTAAAATGCGAAATCGATTAACTGGCTTTGAAACTGGTCAAGATGAAAAAAGTGTTTACAAAAAGGGATGAAGACGCTGTTGCCTGCTGCGATAAATCCCCAAAAAAAGAAAACGGTGCATAATGTTCCTAATGCACCATAGTTTGTTGGAATGGAAGCCGATCGGCTTAGCCCTGTTTTAGGCTGTAGGTTGCTCATAGAAGTAGCCATAACATCGTTAGTTTTTAATGCACGTAAAGTAAGAAGTTTTAATCAGATAAAAATTAATGTATCAAATTTGCAAGGCAACGAAAGTATTTACAAACAATACGATCAAAACTGATGGAAGTCATTCATATTTCTGCAGAGTGTTATCCCGTGGCAAAAGCAGGTGGGCTGGGAGATGTAGTTGGTGCTTTACCAAAATATCAAAGCCAGGCCGGAGATTATGCCAAGGTTGTGATGCCTATGTATCGCACTAAATTTTTGTATGAGAACGATTGGATAACAGATTTTAAAGGCCAGACCAATATGGGTAACTGGTTCTTTGAGTACACTGTTATTAAAGAGAAAACGAATAAACTTGGCTTCGATCTTTACCTGATCGATATTCATGGATTGACCGATCGTGAAAAGATTTATGGTTATGATGATGATGTAGAACGATTCACAGCTTTCCAGATCGCTTTTGTTAACTGGCTCAGCACATGGGAACATAAGCCAGATGTGATCCATTGTCATGATCATCATACAGCACTCATACCATTCATGTTGCAGCATTGCTATCAATACAGGTGGATGAATGATATTCCAACAGTAGTCACCATACACAATGCTCAATACCAGGGTTGGATGGGATGGGATAAGAACTATTACATTCCGGCTTATGATACCTGGAAATCGGGTTTGCTCGAATGGGCCGGAACGATCAACCCACTTGCATCAGGAATCAAATGTGCCTGGAAAGTAACAACAGTAAGCTGGAGTTACCTGGAAGAACTTCGTTCTGCGGCTAACGGGCTGGAAGCTTTATTTGAGTATGAGAAAGGTAAGTGTACCGGTATTCTCAATGGAATTGATTACGATGTCTGGAATCCTCAGACTGACGCAATGCTTAATGGTAAATACACCATCAAATCAGTAGCTGCGGGAAAGAAAAAGAATAAACAAGCCATTTGTAAACAATTTGGTTTGGATGCCAACAAGCCATTAACTGTTTTCATCGGCAGATTAGTTGGGGAAAAAGCTGCTGACATTTTACCCGATGCTATTGCCGCATCGATCTATGGAACTGATGGGGCCATGAACTTCTTTGTGCTTGGCAGTGGTGATCCGGCTGTTGAAGACCGATTAAGAGACCTCAACAACCATTTCCCACATCTTTATAACTCATTTATTGGCTATGATGAAGTGCTTAGCCATAAATTATACGCTGCGGCAGATTTTTTGCTGATGCCAAGCAGGGTAGAACCTTGTGGATTGAACCAGATGTATGCAATGCGATATGGTACAGTACCAATGGTGAGAAGTACCGGTGGTTTAATAGATACAGTGGTTGATATGGGAGATCCTGATGGATTTGGAATTCGTTTTAACCATGCAAGTGTCGGTGATATTGTTTACTCAGTACAAAGAGCGGTTTCGGTGTATAATGACAAGAAGCATATGCTTTGGATGCGTCAGCACATGATGAAGCTTGACCATAGCTGGGAAGGAGCTGTTCAACAATACAGGTTTATGTATCAAAGTTTAAAGTAACTTGTACTTACTTTGCTGATAAGAGATATAGTGTACAAGTGAGTGACACAACGAAGATGAGCAACTAACTGAAAGCTGGTAAAATAATAACAGAAAAACTATAGAAGAAGATGTATTCACCTAAGTCCGTTTTAGCAGTTATTTTGGGAGGAGGAGCAGGTACAAGATTATTTCCGTTAACATCAAGCAGATCAAAACCTGCCGTACCCATTGCAGGCAAATACAGGTTGGTAGATATACCGATCTCGAATTGCATTAATTCGAACATCAACCGCATGTTCGTTGTTACACAGTTCAACTCAGCTTCGCTGAACAAGCATATCAAGAACACGTATCACTTCAGCAATTTTAGTACAGGTTTCGTTGATATTCTTGCTGCAGAACAAACTCCTGAAAGTACCAATTGGTTCCAGGGAACGGCTGATGCAGTAAGACAAACCATGCGGCACATCTTCAGCTTTAATGCTGATTACATATTAATATTAAGTGGTGACCAGCTTTACCAGATGGACTTTGCCGATATGATGACACAGCACATCGAAAGCAAAGCAGACATTAGTATTGCTACTATTCCGGTTGCGGCGAAAGAAGCTTCTGAGTTTGGTATTTTAAAAACAGACAAGAGTAATAACATTACCTCCTTCATCGAAAAGCCAAAATCAGGATTAGAAGATTGGGTGAGCGATACCGGTGAAGAAATGAAAGCCAAAGGAAAAGTGTATTTGGCCTCAATGGGTATTTACGTCTTCAACAAAAACCTGTTGAGAGATCTGTTGATCGAAGAGTTTCCAGATGACCAGGATTTTGGTAAAGAGATCATTCCAAAATCTATTGGTAAATACAAGGTAAACAGCTTTCAGTATGAAGGATATTGGGAAGATATCGGGAACATTCATGCTTTCTTCGAAGCGAATCTTGCGTTGACTGATGAACTGCCGCCGTTCAATCTTTTCGATAACAGTAATGTAATATATAGCCGTGCAAGAATGTTGCCTCCGGCTAAGATCAGCGGAACCACGTTGGAGAAAACTGTACTGGCAGAAGGTTCTATTATTAATGCAAGCCGTGTTGAACGAAGTGTAATAGGTATCAGGGCTCGTATTGGTCATGGAACCACGGTGGTAAGCACATACATTATGGGTAATGATTTTTATGAGACGCTGGATGAGATGGCTCATAATGTTGAACGTGGTATTCCAAAAGTTGGTATCGGCGAAAGATGTTATATAAAGAATGCGATCATCGATAAGAACTGTCGTATTGGTAATGATGTTAGGATCAATGGCGGTCCGCATTTGGCCGACCAGGATCACTCACTCTTCACGATCAAAGACGGAATTGTTGTAGTGAAGAAAGGAGCGATATTGGCTGATGGGTTTAATATTTAAGGAGCCCACTGATTAATTCTTATTTTTTTACCTTCTTTCATTTTTTTTAGTGTTGCCTCTATTGTTGCTTTATCTTCTTCAGTAGCAATAGAGGCAGCTTTTGTTTCCCATTCGATCGCTTCTTTAGCTCTCCCAAGTTTGTATAAGAGGCAGGCATAAGTATCCAGGTACATTGCGTCCTCCTTTTTACTTAGCGCAAGTTTTATCCACTTGATTGCTTCTTGCAGCTGAATGGGGTTATTACTTGACTCAAAAACTTCCCATGCATATTGGTTTAGCTGATCATGATTTAAATTATCTGAAAAGGACTTAACGTATGAAATCAAAGCAATAAAGTATTGCTTTTTATTTTGCTCCTGTTCGTAATAATACAACTTAGCTAAAGCACTGATTTCTTTAGCCAGTTTTGGATACTTGATGGATAGCTTTGATTGAACATTAGTAAAATTGGGTTGGTTAATTTTATTAAGTTCAGGCATTACTTCTTCGAACAGGATCAGGTCTATCAGCTTATTTTCTGCTGCTCTTTTTTCTCCGAGTGCAGAATTGAATTGTTGGGGATTCTTTAGAATTAATTTAAAACCTGTATCTGCTTTTGAAAAAGTGCAATTGAAAAGAAGCTTTAGATCTTCCTTTGAAGTAAGAGCTGCCTTGGTGCGAAAATATTCTTTAGCCACTTTTGTTCCAAGCGTCATTTCGTATGCATCCAATGCTGCATTACTCAGGTCAAAAAGAAAAGAGGAGCTCTTCTCACCATTATTATACTTATTGAGCAAGGTGTAATATTGTGTCTTTGGGTTCAGTGCTTTTGCTGTTTTTTCAAGGAATTCATCGGCTTCTGCTCCGGCTAAAATTTTGTGAACAGCTTCTCCATTCGCATCGAAAAATAGAAATGTTGGATAACCAATTATATTGTATTGTTGCGAGAATTGATGAGCTGTTGCATACCATTGCTTCACCTCATCAGAATCATTTTCGGTTGAATCTATCTGCAATTTTACATTGATGAAATTCTTGTTGAAGAAATCACCTACTTTTTCTTGTGTGAATACAGAATTACTCATGTATCTGCAAGGTCCACACCATGTAGTATATGCATCTATGAAAATGAATTTGTTTTCAGATTTCGCCTTCTCAAGTATTTGATTCCATAATAATCCATGTTCAAACCTGATTCCTTTGTCTTGACAATAGCTCGTATAGCTTATAAAGAATAAAGAAATCAGGATAACTTTCATGATTTGTAGTTTGGGTATCTTAAAAATAATCAAAGCGAATGATGATAGCACCGGTGGCGGTTGTTTTAACTTTTTGTGGCATTTCTGAATTTCCCTTAGTTTTACCATCGTGTAAATTTTACACTAACTAATTGCTTTAAACGATTGCTATGGCTCAGGCAACCCCTTCGAACTTATCTGCTAATAAGCCTCGACTTTCTATCAGTCAGATCATTAATATGAGTGTTGGGTTCTTCGGAATTCAATTCGGCTGGGATCTGCAAAGAGCGAACATGGGTCCGATCTATGATGTGCTTGGCGCAAATGCAGAAGATATTCCTTTACTGTTCCTGGCAGCTCCGCTTACAGGTTTATTAGTTCAACCCATCATTGGTTATCTGAGTGACAGAACCTGGCATCCAAAGTGGGGAAGAAGAAGACCTTACTTTCTTATCGGAGCTATTCTAAGTTCTATCGCTTTGATCGCAATGCCACATAGTTCTGCACTTTGGATGGCTGCCGGCTTACTTTGGATCATGGATGTTTTTGGAAATGTGGCAATGGAACCTTTCAGGGCTTTTGTTGCAGATAAATTACCGGACAGCCAACTGAACAGAGGTTTCATTATGCAAAGCCTGATGATCGGTTTAGGAGGAAGTATCGCTTCCTCACTTCCCTGGATCATGCGTAACTGGTTTGGAATGGAAAATACTGCCGCAAAAGGTATCATTCCAGAGAACGTACGATTATCATTTTATATCGGTGCTTTCTTTTTCCTTGCTGCTGTGCTGTACACTGTTTTTACTTCAAAAGAATATCCACCGGAAGATATCAGCTATAAAGACAAAGTGAAAGAATCGAATAAAGGTTTCGGTGGTGGATTGAAAGAGATCTTTACAGCCATGACCAAAATGCCATACCGGATGAAGATCATTGCCCTGGTACAATTCTTTACCTGGCCGGGATTATTTCTTATGTGGTTTTATTACTCCGTAGCGGTAGCTTATCATGTTTTTGGTGCAGCAAGTGATACTGATCCATTATATGGGGATGGTCGTGATTTTGCCGGATTGACTTTGGCTTTCTATAACGTGATAACATTTGCCTTTGCCTTTGTTTTGCCTTCCATCGCTGATAAGCTTGGCAGAAAAACAACCCACAGCTTATGCTTACTTGCTGGTGCTGCAGGATTGATCAGTGTGGCATTTGTTACCAATAAATACATGCTTTATGGGGGCATGACTGGTGTTGGAATCGCATGGGCCAGTATTTTATCAATGCCTTATGCGATGTTAAGTCCGGTTTTGCCCAGAAATAAGATCGGTATTTACATGGGAATTTTTAATTTCTTCATTGTTTTGCCGGAGATCATTGCCTCGCTTGGATTCAAATGGATCATGAAGAATGTTTTGAATAACGATATGCTTTTAGCAGTGCAGATTGGAGGTGTGTTGATGATCATTGCTGCCATCATCTGTTTCATCTTTATCAACGAAAGAAAAAATGAAAAGACCGATGAAGCAGAAATTGCTGAAATGGAAATTTTAGAACAAAGAACTGTGTAACGTATGAAAAAATTGATTGCTTTTTTAGGAAGTGCCTTGATTAGTGTAACAGCTTTTAGCCAACACGCTGCTGTTTATCCGGCTAACTGGTGGATCGGGATGAAGATGAACAAGATTCAGTTGATGATCCATGGGCAAAACCTGTCAGGAGCATCTATCACATATCCGGGTATCCAGGTTACAAAAGTTCAAAAGGCAGAAAACAGCAATTACCTGTTTGTTGATATCACCATTCTGCCAACGGCAAAACCTGGTAAGGCAAAAGTTGATATAAAAGGCAGTCCCAATACAACTTCTGAGTTCGAACTGAAAGCAAGAAGAAAAGGGAACGGAACTTCTTTTGCACAAGGCGTTACTTCATCAGATTTTATCTACCTGCTAATGCCGGATCGTTTTTCGAACGGTGATCCTTCTAACGACCGTCTTGAGGCCATGAGAGATCAGAGTCTTAACAGGGATTCGATTTATCATCGTCATGGAGGAGATTTCCAGGGCATCATCAATCACCTCAATTATCTACAGGATCTGGGTGTAACTACAATATGGATGACACCGGTGATCGAAAATGATATGCCCGACAGAACGGAACATGGATACGCCTTCACCAATCATTATAAAATTGAACCAAGATTTGGCGGAGCAGAGAAGTATAAGCAACTCAGCGACTCCTTACATAAAAGAGGAATGAAGCTGATACAAGATGCTGTTTATAATCATGTGGGCAGTTATCATTTCACAGTTCTTGATCCGCCAATGAAAGATTGGCTGCATCAATGGCCAAACTTTACTCAAACCACTTACAAAGACCAGGTGTTGTATGATCCGTATGCAGCAGCATCCGACAAAAAGAAAATGGAAGATGGTTGGTTTACCAGGCAAATGCCCGATATGAACCAGGATAATCCTTATGTAGCCAATTATCTTATTCAACATGCGATATGGTGTGTTGAAGAATTTGGTGTAGATGGATGGAGGATCGACACTTATCCATACAACGATCTTGAATTCATGAATCGTTGTAATAAAGCGTTATTGGATGAGTACCCTAAACTCACCATGTTTGGTGAAACCTGGGTTCATGGTGTACCGGCTCAGGCTTACTTCACCAGGAATAAAATGAATATTCCATTTAAGAGTAACTTAACCGGAGTAACAGATTTTCAAACCAACATGTATGGAATTGTCCCTGCGTTAACTGAAAATTTCGGCTGGACAGAAGGAGTGAACAAACTCTATAGTACACTTGCTGCCGACTATGTATATGAGAATCCGTTGAACAATGTGATCTTCCTCGACAATCATGATAAGAGCAGGATTTTTTCTGTAGTAAAAGAAGATGTTGCCAAACAACGTATGGCAATAGGATGGTTGCTCACCAGTCGTGGTATTCCACAAATGTATTATGGCACAGAAATATTGATGAGAGGCGAAACAAATCCGGATGGTTGGGTGCGTCTTGATTTTCCCGGTGGCTGGAATGAAGATGGTAAAAATGCATTTACAGGTGATGGATTAGACGACAGGGAACTGGGCATACAGGATTGGACAAGAAAACTGGCCAACTACCGTAAAAACTCAGCAGCTATCAAAACAGGAAAAATGATGCAGTATGTTCCGGATGATGGTTTATACGTTTACTTCCGTTACGATGATAAGCAGGCTGTTATGTGCATTATGAATACAAGTGAAAAAACAAAGCACATCAACTTCAACAATTATCCAGAGATGTTCAAAAATGTAAAGCAGATAAAAAGTGTTATGGGAACTGAGCGTATTGAAGGCGATAACCTTAACATCGAACCGAAGAAGTTTGTGATAATCGAGTTCAATAAGTGATCTTATTATGCTTCAATAGATGCTTGCTGAATTTACAATGCCAAAATTCTCTATTTTGGTGTTATGGCTAAGGCAAAGAAAGCAACAGTAAAGGCGAAGCGATATGAACAAACGCATTTTGTTGACACAACAAGATCCGTTTGGAATTATTCATTGTTTGATGAAGAGCAGGTAACAAATTTTCAGAACGGTACTCACTATTCTCTATATAATTACTTTGGTAATAAGCAGCTTGAAGTAAATGATGTTGCAGGAACTTATTTTGCTGTATGGGCTCCCAATGCAACAGCGGTTTATGTGATCGGCGATTTTAATCAATGGGATAAAACTGCACATCCCTTATTTGTTCGATTGGATCAGTCCGGTATTTGGGAAGGTTTTATTCCAAATATTGGTAAAGGCGAAGCTTATAAATATCATATTCACGGTTATAAAGGTGCGAAACTCGATAAAGGTGATCCTTTCGCTCATTACTGGCAAAAACGTCCGCAAACCGCTTCTGTTATCTGGGATACCAAGTATGATTGGAACGATAACAAGTGGATGAAGAAGCGAGACAAACTCAATTCACTAAAATCTCCTCACTCAGTTTACGAAGTGCATCTCGCCAGTTGGATGAGACCCAACAAGCATGATGAAGAATCATACAACAGTTATGGCTTTCTCGCAGATCGTTTAGTGAATTATGTAAAGGAGATGGGATTCACGCATGTAGAGTTAATGCCTGTAATGGAACATCCTTTCGATGGAAGCTGGGGCTACCAGGGAACAGGATTTTTTGCTCCTACTTCACGATTCGGAGAGCCACAGGATTTTGCTTACCTCGTCGATTGTTTTCACCAGGCTGGCATAGGAGTGATCCTCGATTGGGTGCCATCTCACTTTCCTTATGATGCTCACGGCTTGTTCATGTTCGATGGTACACATACTTATGAATATGCCGACATGCGTAAAGGATTTCACCCCGATTGGAATTCTTACATCTTCAATTACAAACGTGGTGAGGTAAAAAGTTTTCTCATTTCCAGTGCAAGGTTCTGGTGCGAACAATTTCATGCAGATGGATTAAGGGTAGATGCTGTTTCATCCATGTTGCGTCTTGACTATAGTCGCAATGAAGGAGAATGGGAACCCAATGAGTTTGGTGGAAACGGGAACCTCGAAGCCATTGCTTTCATTAAAGATCTCAACGAAACATTGTATCGTGATTTTCATTCTGTGCAAACAATAGCTGAAGAAGCAACAGACTGGCCGGGTATCAGCAAACCAACCTTTGCCGGTGGATTGGGTTTTGGTATGAAGTGGATGATGGGGTGGATGCATGATACACTTCGTTATTTCAAGAAAGATCCTTTGCATCGTTCGCACCACCAGGATGATCTTACGTTCAGCATGATGTATTACTATGATGAGAATTTCATGCTCCCTTTGAGTCATGATGAAGTAGTGCATGGCAAAAGCCCGATGATCTATAAAATGCCGGGTGATGAGTGGCAGAAGTTCGCCAATCTTCGTTTACTCTACACGTACATGTTCACTCATCCTGGAGCCAAATTGTTGTTTATGGGAGATGAGTTTGGGCAAACCAATGAATGGAATTACAAATCAGAATTGCAATGGGAGTTACTGCAGTTCGATCCACATGCAGGAATGCAGCAATGTTTGAAAGATCTGAATCATTTGTATAGAGATAATCCCGCTTTGCACGAAAAGCAATTTGACGCTTCAGGGTTTGAATGGGTTGATCTGAATCATAGGGCAGAAGCAGTGATATGTTTCAAGCGTAAATGCGGAAAGAACAAAGAAGATGTATTGGTGTTGCTGAACATGACACCTGTAGTTCGAACTGACTGGGAAGTATTGGTGCATGGAAAAGGAGATTGGGAAGAGATTTTCAATAGTGATAACAAGAAATATTGGGGAACAGGAGATGTATTCAATCCAGGGATCAGGAGTGAGTTGATCGATAAGAAATCAAAAATGTACAAACTGGTACTCAATTTGCCGCCTCTGGCAGGTATCGTTCTAAAATAAGTTGTCATGAAAAAACTTCTTCCATTAGCAGCTATTGTTGTACTGTTTGCATGTAATAATAATGACGAGGAACAAGCCAATGGCATCGACTCCACTCATGGCTCTCATCATGCAGCTGCAACGATTGATTCTTCTGATATAATGAAGCAGTTGATGGATCAGAACATGCAGCAGATGATGGGTGTTCGTTCAACTGGTAATGCGGATCAAGACTTTGCTGCATTGATGCGAATTCATCACCAGGGAGCAGTTGATATGGCAAATGCATTACTGAGATCAGGCTCTAACGAAGAGCTGAAGAAAATGGCTCAGCAGATCATTGCCGATCAACAAAAAGAAATAGCTGTATTTGATAATATACTTGACAATCATTTTGAGGGACGGAATGATACAGCCTTCTATCAAAAGGCAATGCAAGACATGCACAGCATGCATCTGACTGATGAGAAAGGCTCAACAGACAGGCAATTCATTCAGATGATGATACCCCATCACGAAGGAGCGATCATTATGGCAAAAACTTACCTGGACAAAGGAGCAAAAGATGCAACACTTAAAAAGTTAGCTGGTAATATCATCAAAACACAACAGGCAGAGATCAACACTTTTAAGCAGATGCTACCGAATGTGAAATAATTACATTCTCTCCGGTACATTGATTCCTAATAATCCCATTCCTGTCTTAATTACCTGTGCAGTAAGTTGAGCAATTTGCAGCCTGAGTTGTTTCTTCTCTTCGCTTTCCGCATTGGCAATCGAATGTTCAGTATAGAATGAATTAAATGTTTGTGCAAGATTGAAAACATAGATCGCAATCTTCGATGGATTCAATTCTTCACCTGCTTCTTCAATTACTGATGGAAATCTTTCCAATGCAACGATCAAAGCTTTCTCCAATGGTAACAATTCACCCTTGATTGCTGACGCTTCTGCCAACTGCGAACTGTCACCTGTTAACTTCCTGATGATGCTTTTTATTCTTGCATGCGTATATTGAATGAAAGGGCCGGTGAATCCATGGAAATCGATACTTTCCTCAGGGTTAAAGATCATTTTCTTTTTAGGATCTACTCTCAGCAGGAAGAATTTCAATGCACCTAACCCAATCGTGTTGTACAATTCTTTCAGTTCGTCTGCTGAAAAGTCTTTGACCTTACCCAACTCTTCCGTTTTTTGTTTTGCGATGTTCACCATCTCACTAACGATGTCATCAGCATCCACCACTGTTCCTTCACGACTTTTCATTTTGCCGGTTGGTAGTTCAACCATTCCATAACTAAGATGATAAATACCATCAGCCGAAGGCAAACCCAGTTTCTGGCAGATCAGCTTCAATACTTTCATGTGATAGTTCTGCTCATCACCGATCACATAAATGTTGCGTTCTGCTTTAAACTCTTCATAACGCTGTTCTGCTAAACCAATGTCCTGTGTGATGTAAACAGATGTGCCGTCTCTTCTCTGTACGATCTTCTCATCCAGCCCATCAGCAGTAAGATCTATCCAGACACTTCCATCATCCTTTTGATAAAACACACCTTTCGATAAACCTTTTTCTACCAGGCCTTTTCCTAAGAGATAAGTATTACTCTCATAATACACTTTATCGAAATCGCTGCCGATGGTTGTATATGTCTGATCAAATCCTTGGTACACCCAACTGTTCATCTTCTCCCAGAGTTCGATCACTTCAGGCTTACCAGCTTCCCAATCGATCAGCATTTGCTGGGCAGCTTTCATAACCGGTGCCTGTTTTTCTGCCTCATCTTTACTCATACCACCCTGTACCAGTTCCTCAACCTCTTTCTTATATTGATCATTGAACTTCACGTAATAATCACCTACAAAATGATCTCCTTTTACACCTGTGGTTTCCGGTGTTGCTCCATTAGCGAACAACTGCCATGCGATCATACTTTTACAAATGTGAATGCCCCTGTCGTTCACAATACAGGTTTTTATTACCTCGTTGCCACTTGCCTTTAAGGTTTCTGCGGTACTCCAGCCAAGAAAAATATTTCTGAGGTGACCCAGGTGCAATGGTTTATTGGTGTTAGGAGAGGCATACTCTACCATTACTTTTTTGCCGCTATGTTGTTTCTGTCCATACGACGCATTTATAGATTGCTGATGCAGAAAATCCACCCAGTAAGCATCGCCAATGCTCAGGTTCAAAAATCCTTTGATCACATTGAAACCTGAGAACAGTTCTTTATTTTGATTAAAAAGGTGTTCACCCAACTCCTGGCCCAACGCATCAGGCGATTTTTTCAACTGCTTTACGAATGCAAACAATACAACAGTATAATCTCCTTCAAATTCGGGTTTTGTTTCATTCACCAATATATCCTTATCCTGCAACTGCACATTGTACAATTGCCCGATAGCCTTTACCGTAGCCGTTTTGATCGCTGCAACAACACTCATGTTATTTAAAACTTTGAGCGGCAAAAGTAGCAAAATAGCGGTGAGGGTTTTAACATAATTCCTGTAAGATTCATCAGGCAGCTTATGTATTCAAATACTTATTTTCGCCACCGTTTGTGAGAAGTCTTCATCATTATACCCGTAATACTATACTTTCTATAGTGGATTTCTTTTATCCGCTCTTCAAACGATTTATGCCCCTGCAGACTTTTCGTTATGCAGCTTGTGGTGGAGGTAATACACTACTCAACATTTTTCTTTTTTACATCTTTCACAATTACGTATACGATAAACAGGTAGTGGATCTTGGTTTTTATGCTTTGGAGCCTTATACAGCCGCATTTCTATCAGCTTTCGTGATCACTTTCCCTATCGGATTTTACCTTAGCATGTATGTTGTGTTTCCGGGAGCTACTTTAAGAAGAAGAGTACAATTGTTCAGGTATTTTCTCGTGGTGATAGGTTGCATCATTCTCAATTATATATTCCTCAAAATTTTCGTGGAAGCATTTGGATGGTATCCAACTCCTTCGTTGATGTTAACTGCCGTGATCGTTGTTGCTTTTAGCTACTTAAGCCAGCGACATTTTTCTTTTAGTCAGAAGGACAGAGGTTGATGAAACCTTCATCCTTCTTTCATAACCCACCAAGACAGTTAGATAATACGTAAAAATAAAAGCCACCTGGTTGAGTGGCTTTTATTGCAAACAATATTTCGGTAGATTATTGAACGATCAGTTTTTCTGTAAATCTTCCTGATGTATTTTCAATAATTACGAGGTAATAACCTTTGGCCATTTGGCTCACCGGCAATTCGATCGTTTCACCGGCGATGATCAATGATTTATTGTAGCTGTAAACTGTTTTACCGCTAACATCCATCACTTTTACATTTACATTTACATTTCTCATCTCTTTATAAATGCTAAGCGTTGTTGTAGTTGTAGCAGGATTAGGAGATAGGCTATACATGCTTCTATCCTGGTCAATAGTAACCTTTGCAACAGAAGAATATTTGTATTTACCATCTTTATCAACTTGCTTCAGCCTGTAATAATTTACATCTGCAAAAGGTTTCAGATCATTAAAGATGTATTGCTGAATGCCTGCTCCGTTTGATCCGGCGTTAACGGTTCCTATTGTTTCGAAGTTCACGCCATCACGGCTTCTTTCAACCTGAAACGCTGCATTGTTTACTTCTGTTGCAGTACTCCATTGCAGTTGAACAGCTTTCTCTGCCGTTCTTCTGGCAGTGAAGTCAAGCCATGTTACCGGTAAACTTGAAATTGATTGAATGCATATCTTCAAACCCCAGCCCGACAAACTTCCACCTTCTCCTAAATAATTGTCTTTAATTGTTAATGTCCATGTACCGGTACTGTTTTGTCCATTAAAAGCGGAGAGAGCCTGCGTTGGTATAATGGTAAAACCACCCACCGGAGGACAAGGAAATATGCTTGTAGTTGCAGCATCATCAAGATTAAGATTGAAATTATTTTCATCGTTACAGATCTGGTCAAAAAGCGTTACTGTAGTGGCTGCCGGACTTTTTAGAGAAACTGTCAGATCTGCAATGTAGCTATGTGTTCCCTGTAAACCAATTACATCTACATCTGTGATAATCCCGCCACTGGCAATAGCGAGAGTTGAAGTAACACTTGGCGTTCCGGATGCAGAGATCGTTTTGGGAACATTCGGGCTTGTAGTATTTCCACATGCGCTGTTAGCTGTAATGAAACTAAACGTTGAAGAACTCACCGTTCCGCAGTTATTACTGCAACTAACTTTCCAGTAAAATCTGGTGTCAACGCCAATCGGAACAGGGAAGGTGTAGCTGTTACCTGCTATACCAGAAACCGTTTGAACATTTTGCGTAAATGCTGGATCTGTTGCAAGTGTTAATGTATAATTTGATGCTCCAGCCACAGCACTCCAGCTAAGTGTTGGTGTAAAAGATTGTGTATTGGCTCCGTTAGCAGGAGATGAAAGCACTGGTGTAGATAAAGGAGCAGTAACCACGAATGTAACGGTACCTGTTTTTGTAGTGGTACCAGATAGGCCGCTGATGTTAATTGTATACGTTCCGGCTGCAACTGTTCCATTCAGGCTAACATTAACTGAATTGCCAGGCGTTACAGGATTGGTGCTGAATACAACTGTTGATCCAGCAGGATTTCCTGAAGCAGAAAATACGATTGGAGTTGTGTATCCGGCCAAAGAAGAGGTGTTCAATACCACAGTTGGCGTTCCGCCAGAGCAGGTTGTTGCCTCAGGACTTGCAATCGCAAAATCAGGTGTAGTAGCATTTTGAATAGTGAAGTTCGTATTTGAAATGTCGAAGAAGATATTTCCTACAGCTTTTACTCTTACCCTTGCATTAGCAGTAATATTATTAGGCACTTTTATTTGTTCAGTACCATCATTGGCAGTATTAGCAGCTAAAACGATTGGAAAAGTATTTCCGCCATCTGTAGAAAGTTCGATTGTTACGTTAGAACAGTTGACAGGGCTTGTATTCGATGATGCAACATTCCAGGTAACGGTTTGGTAATCGCCAATATTCCATATAGTAGCTGTATTGGGTGATGATACAGCAAACGGACCAGCAGTTCCATTCACAGTAACTTTTACATTCGCACTGTTATTGGATCCGGCACCTGCATGATTATCTCTTACTGTTACTTTAAAATTCAATTCTCTGGCAACAGAAGGTAAGGCTTCCCACATATTAGTTGTTCCACCATTCAATACTGTAGATAATGCCGGGAAAATTCTGTTTGTATTTGCAGTGTAAGTTCTTGATCTGAAAAGGGGACCTTTTGTTCTCGTAGCAGTAGGAAATGTACTTGAGCTGCCACTCACATAATCATCGTACTGCTCCCAGCAATAACTTAATACATCTGTGGCATTGGCATCTGTTGCGCTTGCATTCAGTTCAAAAGGAGTTGACCTGGGAATAATATAATTAGTTCCTGCAAGGCTTATAACCGGAACGTTATTACCACTATTTGAAACAGCAGCACAGGCAGCACCTCCATAACTAACCTTGATATAATCTGTAACCTGTTCTATGCTTTTTGCATGGAAGTAATCATCACTATGAGGCTGTACATCGGTAGAGCCGGTAATACCTGCATAACCCATGATCGTAGAACCACTTCCGGGTTCCATATTGGCACCAGTTCCTTCAAAGCTGTAAGTGAAAGTATGATTCGCTCCAAACTGGTGTCCCATTTCATGAGCCCAAAAATCAATTACTAACGGATCACCTTGTACTGTTGGATGAGATGTAAATCCGCTTCCTTTAATACCAGAACTGCACACACAGGCAATACAACCTGAATAACCATTCGCATCGTCAAGTGTAGGAGCTTTGGCAAGAAGATGACCGATATCGTAGTTGCTATTGCCAATTGTACCATCAAGCTCTGTCTGAAGTTCTTCACTCCACGAATCCGTAACATTATTGTCTTCAAATGGATCTGTGGCTGCATTCAAAAAAATGATCCAATCTTCACTGGCTACATAATTCATGTGCACACCAAAATCTCTTTCATACACGCTATTGGCTCTGTTAAGGTTTGTTGCCAGCACTGCCATTACACTGGCTTTCTTTTGGGCATCCGTTACTTCGCTACCGTTTAAACAACCTGCTGCAAACTCACCATTCACTGCAACGGCCAGCCTGAAAGTTCTCAGCTTACTGTCATCTGCACCACGGGCTGCTTTTTTCAATAAGTCGTGTGATACAGCTGTGGTTTTACAATTGAATTTGATAGAATCTGAAGCAAGTTGACTTCTATCAAAAACAATATGATAATTATTCACTTCGTCAACCGAGTTAATATATATCGTTTGCCTGTCTGCAGAAAGCACTGAAGCATTGAATCCTTTCGGACTAACATCAAAACGTATAGTAGATCCAGGATGTGTAATTCCCGATCCCAGATAGGTTTTGATCATTGGAAATTTATCTGCCAGTCCCTGCTCCATTACTGGAGATTCAACAACACGATAACTTTCGATCGTTCCATCCGCTGCAGGTAAATTGATGATAACTGGCGATGCAGAAACTTCAATCGTTCCTTGTTTAGGTGCAGCAGAAAGATCTTTTTTTATTTCCTGCATGTCTAATCTAAAAGCCTTGTAAGATGCCGGCTTATATGTCTTTTCAAAAGACGATGGGCTAATGCTCGAATTTGGAATAGCTGTCCAGTAATTACCTGTCTGGGCGAATGTTGCTGTAAAGCTGATTGCAAGTAGCGCAAGCAGGGTAGTCTTCAATCTCATTAAACTAGGTTATGTTTCAAAAAAAGTTGCCGAATGTAGTTCTTTGAATGCGTTATTTCATGCTCAGAACCTCCAAACGCCTGATTATAAGGTTATTTTAAAGGAGGAATTTGACCCGGAGGATACGGTCTCATTGCTGCCCTGCGTTCGGAACGATAAAGTGCTTGCGACGCAACAGACGATGCTATGTAAAACTAAGGCTGGTATTACGTCTCGTCAATAGTCATCATCAATTCTTAGTTGTTATTACGGTCAACTGTCAACCGTCGACGGTCAACTGTAGTCGACTGCCATTTTTTCACCTTTCCCCCTCATGGCATGATGGTTGAGCCAACAAGAGCATCTAAATTCATTAAAAATCAAAGGATAATATGGCAAAGATCATTGGAATAGACCTGGGTACTACCAACAGCTGCGTGGCAGTGATGGAAGGTAATGAACCTGTTGTGATTGCCAACGAAGAAGGTCGTCGTACAACCCCTTCTGTAGTGGCATTTTTGAAGAACGGTGAAAGAAAAGTCGGCGATCCGGCAAAAAGACAGGCTATTACCAATCCTCAAAATACCATTACCAGTGTAAAAAGATTCATGGGTAGAAGGTTCGATGAGGTGACAGAAGAGAAGAGCCACTGGAGCTATAATGTAGCCCAGGGTGACAATAATACAGTTCGTATTGACATAGACGGTCGTTTGTACACACCGCAGGAAATTTCAGCGATGGTGCTTCAGAAAATGAAGAAAACAGCTGAAGATTATCTTGGACAGGAGGTGAAAGAAGCCGTGATCACTGTTCCGGCTTATTTTAACGATGCTCAGCGTCAGGCTACCAAAGAAGCCGGTGAGATCGCTGGTTTGAATGTTCGTCGTATCGTGAACGAACCTACTGCCGCAGCACTTGCTTATGGTTTGGATAAAAAGCATGCTGACCAAAAGATAGCTGTGTTCGACCTTGGTGGTGGTACATTCGATATCTCTATTCTTGAGTTGGGTGATGGTGTGTTCGAAGTAAAATCTACCAATGGTGATACACACCTGGGTGGTGATGACTTCGATAAAGTGATCATGGATTGGTTAGCTGAAGAGTTCAAGAACGAAGAAGCGATCGACCTGAGAAAAGACCCGATGGCTTTACAGCGTTTGAAAGAAAGTGCTGAGAAAGCAAAAGTTGAGTTGAGCTCTTCTACAGAAACCGAGATCAACCTTCCTTACATCACAGCGGTGGATGGTGTACCTAAACACTTGGTAAAGAAATTAACAAGAGCAAAGTTTGAAGCTTTGGCTGATACCCTTTTCCAGCGTTGCTTAAAACCTTGCGAGGCTGCATTGAAAGATGCAGGATATTCAACTTCACAGATCGATGAAGTGATCCTGGTAGGTGGTTCTACACGTATCCCTAAGGTTCAGGAAGTAGTAGAGAAGTTCTTCGGACGTAAGCCACACAAAGGTGTAAACCCTGATGAGGTAGTAGCAATCGGTGCGGCAATTCAAGGTGCGGTATTGACTGGTGAGGTGAAAGATGTGTTGTTATTGGATGTTACGCCGTTAACACTCGGTATCGAAACAATGGGTGGTGTGTTAACTCCGATGATCCCTGCTAATACAACGATCCCAACAAAGAAATCAGAAGTATTTTCAACAGCAAGTGATAACCAGCCAGGCGTACAAATTCATGTATTGCAGGGTGAACGTTCACTGGCAAAAGACAATAAGAGCTTAGGTGTGTTTAACCTTGATGGTATTCCACCAGCTCCGAGAGGTGTACCGCAGATCGAAGTAACATTTGATATCGATGCCAATGGTCTGTTACATGTAAGTGCGAAAGACAAAGGCACCGGTAAAGAGCAGAAGATCAGAATTGAAGCAGGAAGTGGTTTGAGCAAAGATGAGATCGAGAAAATGAAAGCGGAGGCGAAAGCCAATGAAGCTACTGATAAGGCAGCGAAAGAAAAGATCGAGAAACTAAATCAAGCTGATAGCCTGATCTTCCAGACTGAAAAGCAGTTGAAAGAGTTTGGAGATAAGATCCCGGCTGATAAAAAAGCACCTATTGAATCTGCATTAGAAAAGCTGAAAGAAGCTCACAAGAACCAGGATGTTGCAGCAGTAGATACAGCAATGACTGAAATGAACACTGCATGGACTGCAGCCAGTGAAGAGATTTACAAAGCACAAGCTGAACAAGGTGGAGGAAATCCAACAGATGGAGCACAGCAAGGAAATACTGGAGGTTCACAGGGAGGAAATGCCGGAGATCATGTAGAGGATGCACAGTTTGAAGAAGTGAAGTAAGAAGTACGAGGTAAGAAATACGAAGTACGAAATAAAAAAGCCCTTACAGAGATGTGAGGGCTTTCTTATTTAATAAGTTTTGATTATAGGTTTAAATTCTAATAATGCTTACCATTACCCACCATTATCCACTACCATTACCCTCCAATCGATTCAATCATCAACCAATCACAATAAAACTACATCCAACCAAATTAAATGTACACTCAATTAAATAGGCACTGCCACTAATTCGATCAGATGTACCCATTAATTGATCGACAGTACGCTGTGTTTGATTGTGAGTTTATATTATCTGATCGACAGTACATCTTATTTGAATCGGAGTACTTCAGATCAATCTATAGGTACACATCATTTGATTCAGAATATCATCAATTCGATTCAGCCGACCAATATAAAAGCATTGTGTGCTCTTTAACCGCATTCGCCCCCTTACATTGTCGTATTGTCCACCGCCGGGCCATTATATTCAACAGTAGCTTTACAAGTAAATAAATGCCATCATGCAAACCACCAGCACACGTACACAAGCTTTACTCACTTTATTCGATTATCAAACAACATTTTTCGCTAAAGCACTGGATGGAATATCGGAAGACGATATGTACAACCGTTTGCATACCGAAGCCAATCACCCGGCATGGCTGGCTGGTTCTTTGGTGCATCAGCGTTTTATGATGGCTTCAGAAATGCAACACGAGGTAAAACAAACCAAAGGCGAACTATTCCATAACAACAAAGGAATTCAGGAAGGAGAACGTTATCCATCCATCCAGGAATACATCAACGACTGGAACAACATCACACCCATAGCCCGTGAAGCACTGGTTAAAATTGATGACCAGAAGCTCGACAGCTTATTCGATATGGGCCAGATGCAAATGCCGTATTACAACATGATCTGCTTTACCATTTACCGTGAAGCCAGTATAATCGGACAACTGGCTTTATGGAGAAGATTACTGGGTTACCCTGCAATGAAATATGATTGATGCATTAAGGCTTCTCACCAAATACATATTGATGAGCCTCATCCATTACATTTTTCTTTAGGTCTCTGTCAAGATTTCTTGCCCATTCAGCTTTTGAAACGTTAGAGCCCGAATAAGAATATTCGGTGATCTCTTCACTATTACCTGTCATCAATTTAAATGTATTGATGGCTTTACCTGTTGCAATATCTACAATAGAAGCATTGATAAACGAATATCCCGAGTTATACCCTTTATCAAGAACAAGCGGTTCCAGCCTGTTGTATTCTTTAAGTACAAGAATGTATTTGTATTGATCAAGCTTACGAAGCTCATTAAACACTACTGCAGTATCAGTGAAATAGCCACTCCATGCTCCTTTATTCAAAGCGGTTTTATAATCATCGGTTAACACCGATGGGCGATCAGTTTTGTCTTTGAAACGTGTTACAACAAGTGTATTCTCTTTGGTGTAACCTTTTAATGAATCCATACGGGTTAACTGGGCAGAAAAGTATAAAGAGTACAGGCTGTTCTCTGAAGTATCTACCGGTTCTTCTTTAAATTCATCTTTCTCCAGGGCACTATCCACAAGTGCATTGATGGCACTGAGTTTTTTATCCAGCGGAGCCGTTTTCTTTTTGTTTTTAAAAAACTCGTTCAGCAGTCCCATATTGGCCTGCATTCTTTTGGCAGAAGCCTGTTCTTCGATCGCACTGCTGATATTAAATAACAACACTGCACCAACAATGATCAATGGAACCGACCAAGCCCATATCTCTTTTTTGCCACCGGCTCGTAGTGAACGGAGCGTTTCCAATATATCGGGATTGGGATGATAAAGTTTGCCACCTTGTTTTACAAACCATTCTTTACCTAAAGGAAAGCACGGGATCCAGAAAAGGTGAAAGTATTTTTGACGGTATTCGAAGGTTACATCACCCTGGTTGTTATACATGCCAATCTCTTCGGGCATAACAGATTTCAGGAGGTAGGAGTTCCATCCATAAACGATCATAGCAGCAAGTTTGCAGCAATATAATGTAGCTATTCAAGTGCGACAACTTGTTTTTAGTACTATGTGTTCAATGTTGAAAATCATTATGCTATTGATGTATGCACGTTTCATTACATTAAATATTCTAATCTGCTTTTCGTTTTCCTGTTTCACCTGCTTACCGTACGTTTGCGCAAAACTTGTAATATGAAAAAGTATTTTTTGATTGTTTGTTGTGTGATAATGATGGCTTCTGCTTTTGGTCAGCAGATCAAAACACCTGCACCAAGTCCTACACAAACCATCAAACAGGATTTTGGTATCGGCAATATCGAGTTGAATTATAGCCGTCCAGGTGCAAAAGGAAGAAAGGTGATGGGCAATGTAGTTCTTTATGGTAAAGTTTGGAGAACCGGTGCCAACAGTGCAACGGTGATCACCTTCAGCGATGATGTAAAGATCGGCGACTCAACCATCAAAGCGGGTAAATATGGTTTGCTTTCTATTCCTGGTGAGAAAGAGTGGACGCTTATCATCACAAAAGATCTGAATGTAAATTCTCCCTCATTGTATAAAGAAGCAAATGATGTGGTTCGCTATACTGCCAGGGTGAAAAAGATCGATGATAAAGTAGAGACTTTCACCATGCAGTTTGGAGATATCACTAAAGACAGCATTAGTCTTGACCTGGTGTGGGAGAAAACAATGGTAAGTCTTCCTATTACATCTAATACAGATGCAAAAGTGATGAGCCAGATCGAGAGTGCTATGTTCAAAGACAATCGTCCTTACTATTCTGCAGCTTCTTATTATTACGATAACAATAAGGATATGAAGCAGGCAATGGAGTGGGTGAACAAAGCCATCGATAGCAATCCTAAAGCATTCTGGCAACACTTGCTAAAAGCAAGAATAGCATTAAGATTGAATGATAAAGCCACTGCAAAAGCAAGTGCTGAGAAAACAAAAGAACTTGCCACAGAAGCTAAGAATGATGATTATGTGAGAATGGCGAATGAGTTATTGTCTTCTCTTTAATAGATCGCTTCACTAAGAGAAAAGCTACAGAACGTTCTGTAGCTTTTTTATTTATCAGAGTGGTAATAGAAGTAATGGTTTTTATAAACTTACTTTTGCCGCATGGCCGACAATCAATTTTCACTACCTGATATTCTAGCAGCTCTCGATATAGAAGCACTCAATGAGATGCAACAGGCTTCGTTAGAGGCTACTGCACAGCACGATAATGTGATGATCATCTCTGCAACAGGATCAGGAAAAACCCTGGCTTTCCTGTTGCCGGTTTTGCGTTCCATAGTTCCGGGAATGAGATCAACACAGGCAATGATCGTTGTTCCATCAAGAGAATTAGCATTACAGATAGACCAGGTATTCAGGAACATGCGTACCGGTTTAAAAGTAACATGCTGCTATGGCGGTCATAAAAGAGAGATAGAAGAGAATAATTTGTTACAGGCTCCAGCTGTGATCATTGGAACACCCGGAAGGTTAGGAGATCATATTCGTAGAGGGAATATCAAGACAGACCTTATCCATACATTGGTCTTGGATGAGTTTGATAAGTCGCTTGAAATGGGCTTTACAGAAGAGGTTTCTTTCGTTGTAGGTTCATTAAAAGCTGTAGAAAAGCGAATACTCACCTCAGCAACCGAAGCTGAGGAGATACCGCAGTTCATCGGTGCAACAGATATTGTTAAGCTGAATTTTTCCAGTGATGAACCTGTAACCGAAGAAGTACTCAGTTACAGGAAAGTTTTATCTCCTGAGACGGATAAGATAGAAACATTATTTAAACTGCTTTGTTATATCGGTGATCGTTCCAGCATCATCTTTTGTAACCATCGTGATGCAGTGGAAAGAACCAGTGCTATGTTGGCAGAGAGAAGCATCACCAATACTTTTTATCATGGAGCGATGGAGCAAAATGAAAGAGAAACTGCTTTGGCAAAATTCAGGAATGGTAGCATAAACTTTTTAGTGACGACTGATCTTGCTGCAAGAGGTTTGGATGTGCCGAACATCAGGTATGTGATCCATTATCATTTACCCGCCACAGAAGAGATATTTACGCATCGCAATGGCAGAACGGCAAGAATGGATGCCAGTGGTACAGTGATATTGATATTAAATGATAAAGAGCAACTGCCTGGTTATATTGATCAACCCGTTCCGGAAATAGAATTAACGGGTTCTTATCCTTTACCTGAGAAACCAAAATGGGCAACCTTGTTCATCAATGCAGGAAAGAAAGATAAAGTGAATAAAGTGGATATTGTTGGCTTCCTGTCCAATAAAGGTGAGTTGAAGAAGGAAGACATTGGTTTGATCGAGGTGAAAGACTTCTATGCGTTTGTGGCAGTAAGAAGATCAAAAGCCAGTCATGTGTTGCAATTGATAAAAGAGCAGAAGATCAAAGGTAAAAAAGTAAAGATCGCTGTAGCCAAATAATGCGTCATGCAAAAGCAGATCAATTACGGCATTTTGTTTTCCTGCCTGGGAATCGGGTTGGGATTTGCAGTTGGCTTTCCCATCCTCAATCGATTGCCTTATGAGAAAAGAGGTTACATCGGTGTGCCACTGATGCTGTTCCTATGCATCGTTTTAGGTGTGATGGGAGCGATAGCAGGAGTAAAGATCGCAGGAAAGAAATTCTCCGACGAAGACTGATCAAAGGCTCTTCAACTTCGCAATCATTCCTTTTGGATCGCTTGCACTAAAAACTGTATTTCCCGCTACCAATACATCAGCACCGGCTGCAACAATTTCCGGAGCATTTTCAAGCGTCACACCACCATCGATCTCGATCAATACATTCGCTCCACGTTCATCGATCATCTTACGAAGCTGTTTGATCTTTTCAAGTGTGTGGGGAATGAATTTTTGTCCGCCAAAACCCGGATTCACACTCATCATACACACCACATCAATATCATGTAGAACATCTGCTAATGTACTAACCGGGGTATGTGGATTGATAGCAACGCCAGCTTTCATTCCCAGGCTTTTGATCTGCTGGATATTTCTATGGAGATGCGTACAGGCCTCAATGTGTACAGTAAGTATATCAGCTCCGGCTTTCTTAAAAGCTTCTGTAAGATGTTCAGGCGTTAAGATCATCAGGTGAACATCACAAACTTTATTCGTGGCTTTCCTGATCTTCTCTATCACCGGAATACCGAAACTGATGTTTGGGACAAATTGACCATCCATCACATCTAAATGAAACCACTCTGCTTCACTTTCGTTAAGCATGGTACATTCTCTTTCAAGATTCAGAAAATCGGAAGCAAGCAAAGAAGGAGCAACAATAGCCATTGAGGTTTAAAATTTGAGATTCGAAATTAAGAAAGGAGAAATAACAACGCAGTATCAATTATTCACTATTCACTAGTCACCATTGATCATTCACCTACTAACTCACCTGAACACCTAACCTTGTCAGTGCCTCGGATGATTCTTTCAGACCCGGGTCTAGTCTTAAAGATTGCTCATACATATGAATAGCATCCTGTGTTCTACCCAGGGCTTCCATGCATCTTGCCTGGTAATAAAATGCATCGGCATAGCTGGGTTCTACCGTTCCGGCAGTCTGGAATATCTTCAAAGCTTCAGGAAACTTCTTCTGATCGAAATACAGCAATCCTTTTTCAATATACGCTTCCATAAATTTCAGATCCTGCGTAATGCACCTGTCAAAAAGTTGTTCGGCCATTCTCGTATTGCCTTTTCTTGCATGATATATTCCGGCGATAAAATCGCATTCAGCTAAAGTACGGTTATCGAATATTTGCCTGGCCACAGCATTCACCAGCAATAAAGCAGTATCGCTTTTTCTTTCAGCATATAAATTAGCAAGGTAAAGTTGTGCATCAACGGCAGGGTAGATGTTGATCGATCTTGCATAAGCGTAAATAGCTCCACTCGTATCTTTCGCTTTCTCCAGCAACATTCCCTTTCTCATCCATACGGCATTATTCGTGCTGTCTCTTTTCAAAACAGAATCTACCTGTGCAATACCTTCCTTGAACATGCCAAGGCTATCGTATGCATCAGCCAGTCGTAAACGCAAACCCGTGCTATCAGGAGATTTCTTTAATCTTTCCTGCATGTCTTTTACATATCCAGGTAATTCATTGGCTTTGCCGTTATCGCCGGTTTCTTTTTCGTCTTTACACGCAACGATCAGCAAAACACAACATACAACAGGTAGGATGTATCTCATGCAGCAAATGTACAGTTAAGCGGTTCAGTTCTAACGAAATTGTGACATGCAAGCTGCGATCAGCCCCTTACTTTTACAAAAATTTCACCCTTCGATGAAAAAAGGTATTCCTGTTGTGCTGGCTGCAATATGTATCACCGCAACTTCACTTCTTTCGTTTAAAAATGGACAATCTGTTACTGTTACAGAAGATACATTGCACTATGCTGATGAAAAGCATTTTAAAAATATTCGGCAGCTGACTTTCGGTGGAGATAATGCAGAGGCATACTGGAGTTTCGATGGAAAGTCGATCGTATTTCAACGTACGAATCCCAAAGAAGGTTTGAATTGTGACCAGATATTTATAGGGCAAATACCTGCTGCAGATGAATCATTTAATTATAAAATGATCAGCAGTGGTAAAGGAAGAACTACCTGTGCTTATTTCATGAAAGATGGAAAGCACATCATCTATGCTTCCACTCATCTTGGTGCAGACACTTGTCCACCATTGCCCGATCGTTCAAAAATGGGCAATCGTTACATCTGGCCATTGTATGATAGCTACGATATTTTTATGGCTGATCTTTCAGGTAAGATCGTTAAGCAACTCACCAAAGCAAAAGGTTATGATGCAGAAGCCACGCTTTCGCCTGATGGAAAAAAGATGATCTACTGCAGTGATAAAAATGGTGATCTGGATCTCTATGTGATGGATTTAAAAACGGGAAAAGAAAAACAAGTTACCACCGCTTTGGGTTATGATGGTGGTGCATGGTTCAGTCCGGATGGTAAGAAGATCGTTTGGAGAGCCAGCCGTCCAAAAACAGAAGCAGAGATTAAAGATTATAAAGACCTTTTATCAAAAGGCTTTGTAGCACCCACCAATATGGAAGTATTTGTTGCCAATGCTGACGGAAGCAATGCAAAACAGATCACCAATCTTGGACAAGCGAATTGGGCTCCCAATTTCACACCTGATGGCAAGCACATCATCTTTTGCAGTAATCATGAATACAAAAGAGGTTTTCCTTTCAATATGTATTTGATCGATCTCGAAGGAAAAGGTTTGGAAAAGATCAGCCGTGATAAAGGCTTTGATGCATTTCCAATGTTCAGCCCTGATGGTAAAAAGATCATCTTTGCCAGCAATCGAAACAATGGAGGAACAAGAGATACCAATTTGTTCATTGCAGATTGGGTAGAATAGTTGAGTGAAACGTGAAGCGTGAAAGGGAATTGTCTTTTCACGTTTGACTTTTCACTTGTTTTCTCTGCTATCTTTGAAGCCACTAACCAAACTATTTATTATGTACGACGGTTTGCTGCATCTACACAACCTGCTTCGTTGGGTAATTCTTATCTTTTTATTGTTAAGCATCTTCAGGCAAATGACAGCCGGAAATGATCCTTTTGGAAAAAGAGATAAAGCTTTCGGATTACCGCTGCTTATTGCTGCCCACATTCAACTACTCATTGGTTTATACCAATACATTACAGGTAGCTGGGGTCTTAAAATGTTGGAAGGCAACGATATGAGTACAGTGATGAAGAATGGTGCCATGCGTTTCTGGGTAATTGAACACCCGATAGCAATGTTGCTTGGTGTGATTTTTATCACCATTGCTTACGGACAAAGAAAAAGTCGTCATACTGCAAGAGTGCAACATAAAAGAGCATTGATATTTTATATCCTCGCTTTATTAGTTATCCTGGCAGCAGTGCCTTGGCCGGGAAGAGAAGTCGCCAGACCAATATTCCCTGGAATGTAATAATATTCAGAACCTCCCAAACGGGAGGTTTTTTGTTATTTTTGAGTATGACCTTCAAAAGGAACTTCACTTATTGGATAGATAAACGTCAGTGGAAATATGTTTTCCTGCTGACGACTTTGGAACTCTCCGTCTGCTGAAAAGTATTGTTACAGTACAAGTGAGTGACACAACAGGAGCTTAATAGTAGCACAACTGTTGGTACAATATCAAATCACAAATTTTAAATCACAAATTCGAAATGCCGCATTATTATAAATTGGGAAACATCCCACACAAACGTCATACGCAATATCGAAAGCCAGATGGAAAATTGTATTCAGAACAACTTTTCTCTACCGAAGGTTTCAGCAACGATTATTCTTTGCTGTATCATGTGCATCCTCCAACAACGATCATAGGAACAGATGAACCAATAGATGTTACTCCAAAGATCGCAGAGGAAAAAATGCTGAAGCATAGAAGCCTCGAAGGTTTTAAAGTAAAACCTGAAGAGGATTACCTGCAAAGCCGTAAGCCGGTGCTGGTGAATAATGATTGCCATATTGTTTTGGCTGCACCACAACAAAGCATGCAGGGATATTTTTTCAAGAATGCCGATGCAGACGAAATGATCTTTGTGCATGAAGGAAGCGGCACATTAAAAACAATCTATGGTGATCTGCCTTTTAGTTACGGTGATTATTTGGTGATCCCCAGGGGAACTATTTACCAGATCGATTTTGCAACAGCAGATAACAGGCTGTTCATTGTTGAATCTTTTAGTCCGATTCGTTTTCCCAAACGTTATCTGAGTAAGTATGGCCAGTTATTAGAACATTCTCCCTATTGCGAAAGAGACATCAGGCCTCCGCAAAACCTTGTTACAATGGATGAAGCAGGAGATTTTGTGATCAAGACAAAGAAGAAAGGCCAGCTTTATAGTATTCATTACGGGTTTCACCCGTTTGATGTAGTAGGGTGGGATGGATGTTGTTATCCATTTGCTTTCAGCATTCATGATTTTGAACCGATCACAGGAAGAGTTCATCAGCCACCACCGGTACACCAGACTTTCGATGCAAATAACTTCGTGGTGTGCAGTTTTGTTCCAAGGTTATACGATTATCATCCTGAAGCTATTCCTGCACCTTACAATCATAGTAACATCGACAGCGACGAAGTATTGTATTATGTTGATGGTGATTTTATGAGCAGGAAGAATGTAACAAGAGGAATGATCACATTGCATCCTGCAGGAATTCCACATGGCCCACACCCAGGAGCTGTAGAAAAAAGTATTGGTGCAAAAGAAACGAAAGAACTGGCAGTGATGGTTGATACTTTTCATCCGTTGCAGTTAACTGTTGATGCTTTAAACATTGAAAACGAAGGATACGTAATGAGTTGGGCCGAGTAGCATTAATTTAATTGCCGGGTTAGCTGGAAGTACTTAACTTAAAGTATTAAACCATTTGCTATATGATCAAATTCAATGACATTAAAATCGGCGATTACGTAATGGGTGAGTTTGAAGGCAAGATGTGGGAAGGAGAAGTGATCCGTTTGAATGCTGAAGACAAACAAGTTTGCGTGGAAACCGATGTACAGGAATTCTGGTTTTCGCCAGACCATTTGCATCCAATTCCACTAAACGATGAAACATTAACGAAACTGAGCTTCGAAAAAGAAGAACAGGAAGACGGCAGTGTAAAATACAAGAAAGCGTCTTTCAGGATGGTGATTCCGAAGAAAGATGATTTTTCTCACATTGATATCTGGTACAGGGAAGACAGGAGACACAATCCTGATATTCACTTCATACACCAGTTGCAGAATGCTTACCTGCAAATGACGAAGATCCATCTTACGAGAGAACCAGTCTAGAACTATAGTTTTTTAAATCACAAGCCGCTATTAAACGTGGCGGCTTTTTTATGCTTTTGATATTCCAGAATGGCACAATCCTTTCGAGAATAACCAAAAAGATGTACTATGAATAGAAACGAGGATACAAGAAAGCAGCAGCAAACTCAGCCAACTTCTCATCAGCGTACTGATGCTCAAAATACTACGCCTTTATCTGAACGTATTTCAGAGACTGGGATGGATCAGCTGGAAGAAAAAACAGAGCGTTATACGCATACAAATGAATCTGAAAACAAGGAAGGAACTCCGTGGAGTCCCGGACAAGCATCTTCTTAATCAGTGTAGCGCAAATAAAAAGAGACGGTGGTTAAGCCGTCTCTTTTTTATTTAATCTTCAGGGTAGATATCAAGCTAGTGTTAAAGCTGCAGTTCTTCTAACCAGGAAGTTATAAGTAAGCAATATTGAAGGAACGAAGATCAGCGTAGCCATCAAAGCATTTTTATAGAATGGAAGACCTGCTTTATAGCTCGCCATCAATCCTGTGAAATTATCTGGATACAAATTACCTGTATCGATGAGCCATGCACCACAATTCGAGATCAGGAAGAAAACTGATGGCGCAATCACAGCACTTAAACCAATGCTGCCATAGCTTTTTCCTTTTAAAGCCCAACCCAATAATGTTACCGCAAGCAGCAAGCTATAGTTGAAGATCTGGTAGGTATAAAAACCTGGATAAGCGAAGTTTCCGCTGAGGTAAAGGGCATGAATGATCATATCACTTGCAAACACAGCGATCAGCGGCAACATGAAGGATCTGCCTTTATCATTGATCAGCATTCCTGAGAATAAGCTAATGGCGATGATGGGTGAAAATCCAGACCAGTCAAGATTTGGTCCGAATTGATATTTGCAATAAGTAGTTACAGCTATTAAGATCAGCGTGAATATAACCAGTCTGCTATTGAATTTCATAAGCTCAATTTAGGCGACAAAAATAGGCGAATTTGAAGTTTACGAACACTGCATTTTATCATTTTTGCTAACCACTGTGCATAAGCTATGGCACTGCAGCCCTGAAAATGCATGCTTTATTTGCGGCTTTCAATGTATATTCTGCCCCGGCAAACGCAATAAAAACATCTCCTTTTGTTAATTCAAGTGTGTTCGCAGCTTCGGCGGTACAATTTCCATCAATACAAATTAATATTTCGGGAGATGATGCTTGTGAATGATAAGTATCGGCTTCATTCAGTTCAACTTTACTTATCATAAAATCCTCAACAGGAAAACGGAAAGTTTTTTCAGCACTTTCACTAATTCCATCTAAGATCTCAGGCATAACAGCTTCGAACCTCGTATGTTTTATTAGTTCATCGATATCGATGTGTTTATTCGTAAGTCCGGCTCTTAATACATTATCACTATTAGCCATTAATTCAATATTCTGTCCCTGCAGGTATGCATGCGGTACACCTGCATCCTGGAAAATAGCTTCTCCAGGTTTTAAGTACACGAGGTTGAAGAAGTAAATGGAGAAAATTCCTTTATCAATATTCTTTGGTTGTTTGTTCAGGTAATATTCTCCCACCCAGTATCCGGGTTCATCCTTTTCCGATTCATGAAAACTTCTTCTGCGAACTTCTTTTTGAACAATAGGTAACAATATGGTGTCAACTTCCTGTTGCGGAAGTTCCATTACATACCTGTACAAGCCCTCATATCCTTCACTTTCGAGAATAGGGATCAATGATCTGAACTGCGGAACCGAAGAAAGAACTTCTCTTAACGCTTTCTCGGGTTTAAATCCATGCAGCAGCCAGAAATCACTCAAAGCGATCATCACTTCAGGTTTATGATTCCGGTCTTTGTAATTTCTTTTTGGTGATGAGATATCTACCCCACGTTCTTCTTCTGCTTCAAATCCTTTTTCAGCTTCTTGTTTCGTAGGATGTACTTGAATAGAAAGCATCTCACGAACATCCAGCACTTTGAATAAATACGGAAGCTCACCAAATCGTTGCAAAGTTTTATTGCCTAATAATTCCGGTTGGTCTTTTAGAATTTTGTTAAGCAATGTAGGAGCTGAGCCATTCTCAATCGTTGCAGGAGCACCACTATGAGCTCCCATCCAGTATTCTGCAAATGGTTTTTTTTCAGTGTTGTCAATACCCAATAGCTGGGGAATATATTCATATCCACCCCAGGCATAATGTTGAACAGCACCTTTTAATGTATAGATGTTGCGAGGGTCAATTCTCATTTGTATCTTTTGGTCTGCAAAAATAAAATGGGCAATAAAAGTACAGGTTCTAAGGGAGAAGAAATGGCTTCAGTTTACCTGCAGCAAATTGGTTTCGAAATTATTGAACGAAACTGGCGTTTCAGGCATTGGGAAGTGGATATTATCGCTTCTAAAAATGATCGGTTGCATTTCTTCGAGATCAAAACCCGAACGTCAGATAAATACGGCAAGCCTGAAGAGAGCATTGGTTATAAAAAGATGCAAAATCTAAAGAATGCTGCAGAAGAGTATCAATACCAGAATCCCAGTTGGAAATACGTGCAGTTCGATGTACTTGCTATATCAATGTACAACGACGAACCTGTAGAGTATTTTTATATTGAGGATGTTTATTTTTAGTCGACCAGCTGCAGTATTACTATTAAACTTCGTTGTGTCACTCTCTTGTACGTTCAGTACAATACTGGACTATTTCGCCAATACGATCCGCTTCACCTTCACCGGAGGAACTTTGATCGTCAGCGGTAACTTCTGCATCATATTCTCCACCATCATATAAGTAGCCGGACAATATTCAATATTCTGCTGGTGTACATGAATATACTCCTTCATCTTCTTCTTATTCAGGTGTGGAAATCCGGCACAATCATCCGGACGAACTTCATAGATCGAACACATATTCGTGGTAAGATTAAGGAACTGGCAAGGCTGCGATTTGTTCATCCAGTCGCCATCTTTTGCATCGTAATACAACCATTTTTCAGTGAAGGCTGTTGCAGTCATTCCCAAATGAGCTGAGATTCTCCTGATGTCTTTTCTTGTAAAAGTGGGACTCATCTTCTTACAACAATTGGCACAACTCAGGCAATCAACATTTTGCCATACATGAGCATTGAGCTCATCAGCTAAAACATCCAGGTGACGTGGTGGATTTTTCTCAATCTTGGAAAGATACTTTTTGAACGTTTTTTTATTGTGTCTCACCCGTTGTTTAAACGCTCTGAAATTCACTGGTAACATGTGTGGATATGTCTTTAGATGCTTAGCAAACGAAATAATATTATTATTGTACACCATCAAAACTATTCTTTCAACAGATGTGGGAAGCATATAAAAAAGGATTTAAAGCCTGGCTGCAACTAGAGAAATCACTAAGCGATAACTCTGTTGAATCTTACCTGAGGGATGTGGAAAAGCTCACAGAATACATGCAGGCTTCCGCTAATATGAAGTCTCCTGCAGAAGTAGAGTTAAAAGACCTTCAGCATTTTCTCAAGTGGGTGAATGAACTTGGAATGACGGCAACTTCGCAGGCACGGATCATTTCAGGTATTCGCAGTTTTTATAAATACTGTTTGATGGAGCAGATTACAAATACAGATCCTTCTGCATTGTTAGAAGCGCCAAAAACAAGACGAAAACTACCGGATGTTTTGAATCTCGATGAGATCGAGAACATGCTTTCTAAGATCGACCTTAGCACGCCTGAAGGCAATCGCAATAAAGCCATTCTCGAGACGATGTATAGTTGTGGACTGAGGGTGAGTGAAGTGGTGAATCTCAGGATCAGTTGTTTGTATTTGGATGTAGGTTTTATTAAAGTGATCGGTAAAGGCGATAAAGAAAGATTGGTTCCTATTGGAAGCGATGCAACCAAGTACATCAAGCTTTATAAAGACACCGTTCGTGTTCACCAGGAAGTGAAAAAAGGCAATGACGACATTTTGTTTTTAAACAGGAGAGGAGCCAAACTTTCAAGAGTGATGATATTTTATATCATTAAAGACCTGGCTGGCAAAGCCGGAATACAAAAAGAAGTTTCGCCACATACATTCCGCCATTCATTTGCAACGCATTTAGTAGAAGGTGGTGCTGACCTGAGAGCTGTTCAGGAAATGTTAGGTCATGAAAGCATCACCACTACAGAAATATACACTCACATGGACAGGGATTTTTTAAGAAGTACGTTGCAGCAGTTTCATCCTGCATTTAAGAAATAATGAGTGATTCACTCTTCGAGAGTGAGCCACTCTATTTAACTATTTTAAAGTTCTCAAATTGTTCTGGTTCTTTTTCGGTTACAGTCACCTTATCCACTTTTGCTTTGCCGGGTCCTTTCTTAGACCATTCAACAAATTCTTTCACCAGGTCTTCGTCACCGGTAACCACAGCTTCTACATCACCTTCTTTGGTGTTCCTGATCCAACCGGTAATGTCTAATTGTTCTGCCACATCTTTTGCCGCAGCTCTGTAAAAAACGCCTTGTACTTTTCCTTTGATGAGTAGATGAATGGTCATGCTGCAATATAAAAATAAAAGCCGGCGACCCATTTCACCGGCTTTTGACCATTCTGCTAAAAAAAGACAAAGTTTATACTGCGGCTTGCATTGTATTTTCTTCTAAAAGCCTGATAGAAGGCTGTGTTCCGGTGATCCTGCAGTTTCCATTGAACTGAACCGTAGGTTCAATGCTTAATTTTCCTGCAGTGATATCGCCTTTAACATCAGCTTCAGTTTTTAAACACAGGAGATCTTTTACGATGATGTTCCCTGAAACTTTTCCATTGATGTCGGCACGGTGTGCAACAATGTTTCCTTCGATCACACCACCAGAACCCAATACTACTCTTGCAGAGGAATGAATGTTGCCGATGAGTTTTCCATCGATCCTTATATCAGCATTTACCGTTAATTCTCCCCTGATCTCCATTTCGCTGCCAATGATGCTGGTTTGACCAATTGCTATTGGCTGTGATTTTTTAGAGTGGAACATAAGTGGTGTTTTTCGGTTACAGGATATTCAATTCTGTCTTAATAACGGCAGTGGTTGAATTTATATTGTGCAGTAAGATTGCTGCTATGAAAACGGAACGTAGAAGTGAGTGACACAACCGCCGATGCCATGAAAACCAGCAGTTTGCCTCATAAAAACACCAGTTTCGGCAGTCAGCCATAGAAATATATCTTTGCCGCCTCAAAAACAGGAGCAATCAACAATGATCAGTGTTAGAAATGTTACGCTTGCCTATGGCAAAAGGGTATTATTTGATGAAGTGAATCTCAACTTCACCAAGGGAAATTGTTATGGTGTGATCGGTGCCAACGGTGCAGGTAAATCTACTTTTCTCAAAATATTAAGCGGAGAGATAGAACCGAATAAAGGTAATGTAGACATTACGCCAGGCGAAAGAATGGCGGTGCTGAAGCAGAACCAGTTTGAATTTGATGACATCAAAGTGTTGAACACCGTATTGATGGGTCACAAAAAACTCTGGGAAGTGATGCATGAACGTGAAGCCATCTACGCAAAAGAAGATTTCTCTGAAGAAGATGGAATGAAAGCAGCCCACCTAGAAGCTGATTTTGGCGAGATGGGTGGTTACGAAGCCGAAAGTGATGCAGCAAGTTTGTTGAGCAGTTTGGGTGTAACGGAAGAATACCATCAAAGCTTATTAAAGGATATTCCCGGTAACCTGAAAGTTCGTGTATTGCTTGCTCAGGCATTATTTGGTAATCCTGATATTTTATTATTGGATGAGCCTACCAATGGATTGGATATTGAGACCATCGGTTGGCTGGAGAATTTCTTAGCCGATTATCAGAATGTGGTTTTAGTGGTGAGTCACGACCGTCACTTCTTAGACCAGATCTGCACTCACGTTGCCGATGTTGATAAGCAAAAGATAAAGATATTCACAGGTAACTATACTTTCTGGTACGAGAGTTCGCAGTTGATGGCAAGACAGATCAACGACAAGAACAAGAAGATGGAAGAGAAGCGACAGGCTTTGATCGACTTCATTGCACGATTCTCTGCCAACGCTTCTAAAAGTAAGCAGGCCACATCGAGGAAGAAGGCTTTGGAAAAACTTACGATCGAAGAGATCGAACCATCGAACAGGAGATATCCTGGTATCATTTTCCAGCCACAAAGAGAGGTTGGTAACCAGATCCTGAATGTAACCAAGCTGAGTAAAAGTGTTGATGGAAGGCAGTTATTCAAGGATGCAAGTTTTAGTGTTAATAAAGGAGAGAAGATCGCTTTCTTAAGTAAAGATCCATTGGCAGTTACCGCTTTCTTCGAGATCATCAATGGTAATGTGCAAGCTGATGGTGGTGAATTTGAGTGGGGAACTACCATTACAAAAGCTTATTTACCTCTAGAGAATAATGAGTTTTTTACTGAAGGATTAACATTGCTGGAGTGGCTCAGACAATTTGTTCCGGCTCATGTAACGGATGCTGATGAACCTTTCCTGAGAGGATTCTTAGGTAAGATGTTGTTTAGTGGAGACGACATCATGAAGAAAACGAATGTGCTGAGTGGAGGTGAAAAAGTGAGATGTATGATCAGCCGGATGATGTTGCAGAATCCTAACCTTGTTGTACTTGACCAGCCAACGAATCACCTGGATCTTGAAAGCATCCAAAGTTTCAACGAAGGCTGTCAAACGTTCCCGGGTATTGTTTTGCTAACGTCTCATGACCATACCTTCATGCAAACTGTGGCAAATCGTATCATCGAGTTAACGCCTAAAGGTATCATTGACAGGTTGATGACCTTTGACGAGTATATGGAAGATGAGAGAGTACAGCAGTTGAGACAGGAAATGTACCATTAATATTTGCGATAAACTAGTAAGTGAAAGTCCTGCGAAAGCAGGACTTTTTACGTATAACTATTTTTCTTTTTACGTATAAATTGTACTTTTAGGTTGAAATGATGGGATATGGACAGCAAAATCACATTAAGTTTCAATCAAACAGTTATTGAGCAGGCAAAGCAATATGCTGAAGCAAATAACATCAGCTTGTCAAGACTGATTGAATTCCTGCTGAAAAAAGTTACTTCAGGTGGTTACAATTCCCTGGAAGAATTTCCGATCTCAGATTGGGTAAATCAACTTGCCGAAGGTCAGGCAGAATACAAAACGGCTAAAAGAACGAGGAAAGCCGCTAAATCAGCATATTTTTCAGCTAAACGCAAATGAGGATTTTCCTTGATGCCAATATTATTGTTTCTGTACTGAATAAGGAGTACCCTTTGTTCACTTATTCTTCAAGAATATTGAGTCTGGCAGGAAACAAAGGTTTCCAGGTATTTACATCTCCTCTATGTCTTGCCATAGCATGGTATTTTGCCGAAAAGAAATCAGGCGCTAAAATAGCAAAGCAAAAGATCGAAATTCTTTTGCTGCATCTGCAGATCAGTGGAGTTGATGAGCAGGTTGTTCAGCAAACTGTGAAAAATAAAAAGATCAAAGATTTTGAAGATGGACTGGAATATTATTCAGCAATAAAACATAAATGCGAATATATCATCACGGAAGATGTATCTGATTTTTACTTTGCTGATGTTGAAGTCATGCAAAGTGAACACTTCCTTCAGCATCTTTCAACTTTAAATAGGCGATAATTTTTATCTTCAATCCAAACTTTTGCTTCATGAGAAATCTGCTTGTCGTTGTACTGGCTGTATGTGCTATCGCTTCTAAAGCACAGGATCTGGATTACTACCTGCCAAAGAATGTTTCTTACAATCCCGCCATACCAACTCCAAAGTCTGTGATCTATCATGAAATAGGTGAGTGGCATGTAACACATGATCGATTGGTGAACTACATGAAAGCAGTTGATGCAGCTTCCGACAGGATCACCCTGCAGATAACAGGTTATACATACGAAGGCAGACCTCAATTGGCTTTGTTTATTACGTCTCCCTCTAATCAGCAGAAATTAGAACAGATCAGGCAACAGCATATTCAACTAGCAGATGCAAATACATCGACTTCGCTGGATGTTGACAAGATGCCGATCGTAGTTTGGATGGGCTATAGCATTCATGGAAACGAATCAAGTGGTGCAAATGCATCCCTTTTAGCAGCATATTACCTGGCTGCAGCACAGGGAAAAGAAGTAGATAAACTGTTGGAGAATACAGTGATCATTCTTGATCCTTCTTTCAATCCGGATGGACTCAATCGTTTTGCTACGTGGGCGAATATGCACAAGAGTAAAACAATGGTCTCAGATCCTAATGCAAGAGAATTTAATGAAGTTTGGCCGGGAGGCAGATTCAATCATTATTGGTTTGACTTGAACCGTGACTGGCTTCCTGCTCAGCATGTAGAAAGCCAGAGCAGGTTGAAAGTATTTCATGACTGGAAGCCGAATATCCTTACTGATCATCATGAACAAGGAAGCAATGCAACTTTCTTTTTTCAGCCGGGAGTTCCTTCAAGAGTAAATCCCAATACACCAGTTAAAAATCAACAACTAACTGCAGCGATTGGAAACTATCATGCAAAATTCTTAGACAGCATCGGCTCACTATATTTTACCAAGGAAGGTTATGATGATTTCTATTATGGTAAAGGCTCCACTTTTCCTGATATTCATGGTGCAGTGGGAATTTTGTTTGAGCAGGCCAGCAGTCGTGGTCATGCACAGGAAACAGCCAATGGACTACTTACATTTCCGTTTACAATAAGGAACCAGTTTGTTACATCTCTTTCAACTTTAGAAGCAGCAAAGAATCTGAGAAAAGAAATGTTGAACTATCAAAGAGATTTTTATAAAGATGTGAAAGCTGAGGCGGAAGCTTCACCTATAAAAGCTTATGTTTTTGGTGATGAGAAGGATAAAGGGAAAACGGAAGTATTCGTTGATATGATGTTGAGGCAGCAGGTGAAGATCTATAAATTGAAAGAGAATATTTCGATCGATGGAAAGCAGTTCAACACAAATTCAACTTATGTCATTCCAACGAATCAACCACAATACAAGCTGATCAAAATAGTGTTCGAAAAGACATTTGATTACAAGGATAGTTTATTTTACGACGTAACGGCCTGGACAATGTCGCTGGCATTTGGCTTGCCTTACGGAGAAGTGAAAACATCTTCCGCAAATCTTTTAGGTCAACAATTGACATCTATAAATGGTGCCTCTGCAAATATGATTGGCGGGTCGAGTAGTTATGGCTATTTGATCAGGTGGAATGAACTGCTTGCTCCAAAAGTGTTATATAACTTACAGGCAAATGGAATTCAAGCGAAGGTTGCAACTCAGAAGTTATCTATAAATCTGAATGGTAAAAATGAAGTTTTTGATTATGGAACGATATTCATTTCTGCAAATCAACCAGGTAAATCAACTCAGGATGTTTATCAATTGATTCAATCAGCAATCAAGGAAACTTCGGTAGATGTGTATGCAGTCAAAAGCAGTTTCGCCTCTGGAGGAATCGATCTCGGCAGCAACAGTTTTTCACCTGTAAAACAACCTAAGATCATGATGTTTGGAGGAGT
Organism: Chitinophagaceae bacterium; assembly: GCA_024508725.1. GTDB lineage: Bacteria > Bacteroidota > Bacteroidia > Chitinophagales > Chitinophagaceae > JAEZDC01. Next base: position 557,898 of record JANINS010000004.1, read on the forward strand.
AGGAACCAGCGCAACAGATGTTGGTGAGATATGGCATATGCTGGATCAAAGAATGAGCATACCTGTTTCTATTGTTGATGTAGATCGTTTTAACAGCATCGATCTAAATTACAATGTCATCATTATGTCTTCAGGAAATTATCGCAACCTGGACAAAAGTGCACAGGATAAACTCAGGAACTGGATCAGTAATGGAGGAACGCTGATTGCTACAGAAGATGCAACAAGATACCTTGCTCAGAACGGATTTACCAAAGTACTGTTCAAAAGCGATTCAGCAAAACGAGATACAGTCAGAACAATGCCTTATTACCTCCGTTCAGATGAACAAAGAGCCAAGGAAATGGCAGGATCGATATTCGAAGCAAGGCTTGATCTTACTCATCCCATCTGTTATGGTTACACGCAGCCAACAGTTTCTGTGTTTAAATCAAATACCATGTTCATGGATAAGAACAACGGTTATTACGATGCTCCGGTGATCTATACAGAAGATCCTTTGCAAAGTGGTTATTTGTATCGTGGATATAAGAACGTAATAAAAAATAGCGCTGTTATCAATATTGATCAGCTGGGCAGAGGAAAAGTAATATCCATGGTAGACAACCTTAATTTCAGGGCGTTTTGGTTGGGAACTTCAAAACTCTTCATGAATTCAATTTATTTCGGAGATATAATTCGCTTGTAAACAGGCAGCTAATCTTATTGTTAATGTGTCTCAGTTAAGTAACGAAAAGAATATTTTTATGGGTTGAATGCTACTTATCTGAAATAGAATTGATCCGAGCTCCATACATATTCTTTTTATGCCTGCTGTTTTGCTCTTTGGCTGCTGATGCACAGCTAAGCAAAAGTTCAAATCTTAAGCGAAAAAAGATCGCTGCATCCGGTATTGTAAAGCTGGATTCACTGAGTATTGTACCACAATCATTGCAAATAGCTGGATATGACTCATCATTCTATTCCCTTGATGTAATAGATGCGATTCTTGCGTGGAAGAAAGCATTACCCGTAGATAGTGTTCAGGTTTCTTATAGAACTTTTCCTTTCCGACTGAATGCTGAAATATTTCGATTTAACTATGATAGCATCAGGCGATCAACTGTATTTACTCCCTATGTTATCGAGAAAGTTGATAAACGCTCCACATCGAATGGTGTTTTTGATTTTGGCGGTATCAATTATAACGGAAGCTTTGGAAGAAGCCTGAGTTTTGGTAATAACCAGGATGCAGTGTTCAATTCTCAACTCAATCTCCAGATGAATGGGTACATTGGTGATAGTATTGAGATCGCTGCAGCTATTACAGACAACAATCTACCAATTCAACCAGATGGAACAACCCAGCAGTTAAATGAATTTGATAAGATATTGCTTCAGTTTCGAAAGAAGAATTGGGAAGTGAGTTTGGGTGATATTGACCTTCGACAAAATCAATTCTATTTTCTAAATTTTTATAAAAGATTACAAGGTGTTTCTTACCAGCAATCGACTGCCGTTGGAAAAAACGGAACTAATAAACTGTTGTTGAGTGGAGCAATTGCAAAAGGAAAGTTCACCCGTAATATTTTCCAGGGACAGGAAGGAAACCAGGGGCCGTACAGATTGCAGGGAGCCAACAATGAATTCTTTTTTATCATTCTCGCCGGAACAGAACGGGTTTTTATTGATGGCGAAATGATGCAAAGAGGAGAAGACCAAGATTATGTTATTAACTATAATACTGCGGAAGTTACTTTCACACCCAGGAGAATGATCACGAAAGATCGCAGGATCCAGGTAGAATTTGAGTATGCCGATCGTAACTACCTTAATTCAATGCTCTATGGAAATAATGAGTTTACAGTGAACAAAAAATTCAAGGCATTTATTTCTGTTTACAGCAATGCTGATGCAAAGAATTCTCCGATCAATCAAACACTGGATGCAAAGCAAAAACAATTCCTCAGCAATCTTGGAGACAGTACTCAGCTGGCCTTTTATCCGGTAGCGTCAATAGATACATTCTCCACTTCCCGGATTTTGTACCAGAAAAAAGATACCACTTATAACAGCATTACAGAATCCATTTATCTCTATTCAACCGACCCGGATAGTGCCAAATACAATCTTAATTTTATTGAAGTGGGATTTGGTAAAGGGAATTATGTTCCCTTGTTCAATGCAGCAAATGGTAAAGTCTTCAAATGGGTGCAACCCGTAAACGGAGTTAGACAAGGAAATTTTGAACCAGCCAGTTTCCTTGTAGCTCCAAAAAAACAGTTGGTGATCAGTGGAGGAGTTTCATACCAGGTAAATTCCAGAACATTACTTACGACTGAAGCTGCAGTTAGTAATTATGATGTAAATACTTTTTCTTCTAAAGACAAATCAGATAATAAAGGCTTTGCCGGAAAATTCATTCTACAGCGAGACGATCGTTGGCATACTAAAAAAAAGCAATGGCAATTCGCCACTAAATTAGGATATGAATTTGTGCAGCAACAATTCAAACCGGTTGAGCGTTTACGACCTGTTGAATTTGGAAGAGATTGGGGATTGAATTATCTCTATGCACCTGCTGATGAACATTTGCCTTTCGTTTCACTGAAACTAAGTGATGAAAAAAATAACGCACTTCAATACACTTTCAGTAGTTATATCAGAAGCGATAAATACAAAGGCTTTAGACATGAGTTCCAGCAATTGAATAATATTTATGGATGGCAGTTAAGGTCTGCGATTAATCTTACCAATAATAATTCGCCACTTGAACATGGCTATTTCTTAAGGCCTTCGGTAGAACTTTCGAAGAAGTTACCCCATTTCAAGAATTACATCATTGGTGGAAGTTATTCACTGGAACAAAATCAACAGCGTAGTAAGATCAATGATACGCTTACTCCATTAAGCTTTTCTTTCGATGTAGTTTCTGCTTTCATACGAAGCAATCCAGATCAAAATAATCGTTGGTCATTCACTTATTTTACTAGGAGAGATAAGTTACCGTATCAAAAAGATCTTGAACAAACAGATCAAAGCCATAACTACAATCTTTCGTTTGAATTATTGGAAAGTCGGAAACATCAGATCCGGTCGACAATCACTTATCGGCAACTGAATGTGTACAATAAACAACTTACTTCACAAACTCCAGATAATAGTTTACTTGGTAGAGTAGAATACATGATCAACGAATGGAACGGCTTATTAACTGGATCAATTTTGTATGAGTTGGGAGCAGGGCAGGAGCAAAGAAGAGATTTCTCTTACATAGAAGTGCCTGCAGGTCGTGGAGAATATGCATGGATCGATTACAATGCCGATGGCATTCCGCAATTGAATGAATTTGAAGTAGCACAGTTTATAGACCAGGCCAAATACATCAGGATATTTACCCCAACGAATGAATTTATAAAGGCCAATTATACCCAGTTCAATTACAGTATTGCTCTTGATCCAAGATCAGTGGCTTCGCAGATCAAAAATGAAGGCTGGAAAAAATTAATCACTCGTTTTAACGCACAAAGCTCATTGCAAACCGGCAAGAAAGTAATGAGTGATGGAAACCCTCAGTTCAATCCCTTTAAAGGCAACATTACAGACCAGGATCTGATCACTTTAACTTATGTACTCAGCAATACGATCTCGTTCAACAGGTACAGTAGTAAATGGGGTTTGGATGCTACCAATATCATTAATTACAATAAAGCCTTACTTACATACGGTGTAGAAAGTCGCCAGTTGAATGATTGGATATTAAAAGCAAGAATAAATGTATCCAGGCAGTACACTGTTGAACTCATTCAAAAGTTTGGGACGAATAACCTGCTCACACCGAAGTTTGCGAATCGCAATTATGAGCTGGAAACATATACTACCGAGCCACGAATCACATATACTCAGCTTACAAAATACCGGCTGCAGGCTTCCTATCAAGTCATAAAAAAACAGAATGCAGCCATTTTTGGAGGAGAAAGAAGCATCAGTAATGTGCTGAACTTAGATGCGAAATTCAATGCAGTGCAGAATACGAGTTTGGCTGGCAGATTTAGCTATAACAATATTTCTTATAATGGTGCAATAAACAATACCATCAGTTATATAATGCTGGATGGTTTGTTGCCAGGTAAAAATCTGCTTTGGACGATTGATCTTACCAAACGATTTGCCAATAATCTCGAGTTCAGTATTCAGTATGAAGGAAGAAAGCCTGGGGATACAAGAACGATTCACATTGGAAGAGCTTCTATACGAGCATTACTTTAATTGAAGGAATAAAAAAAAGCCGCTCAAATGAACGGCTTTTTTATTGTGCCCCGGAACGGACTTGAACCGTTACTCGCATTGCTGCGAACAGGATTTTAAGTCCTGCGTGTCTACCAATTCCACCACCAGGGCAACTTTTTGAAAAAAAATCCCGCAATTAAGCGGGATTTTTTAAAGAGCGGAAGACCAGGCTCGAACTGGCCACCCCGACCTTGGCAAGGTCGTGCTCTACCAAATGAGCTACTTCCGCTTTTCTTAAGAACTAATGGGCTGCAAATATAGGATGCAGAAACTTTCTGCAAAATTTTTACAGCAATTTTATTTGTATTTCGGTGTATAAAGTGTGTTATCCGGCACTTCTACTTTTGGTTTGCCGGGATAGCTTTGATGATACAAACGATAGCAACCACCTAAAATAAAAGCGATGATGCAAAATACCTGCAGGTAAAACAAAAATCTTGACGAGTTTACCCAGTTGTGCTTTATGTCTTTTTCTTGTGGATTATCGATCTCGTATTCCATAGTTTGAAATTGCAGTCGCAAAAATAAGTTTCCCGGCAATATCTACACAGCATTTTGTTAACAATTTTCAATTTGTAGATATTTCCATGGCAGATCATTTACTGTAAGTGTATTCGATTCTTCCTACAATGCGTTTATTTTTATCGAGAAGCTGCTCTGATTGCTTCAAACCGCTTTCATTATAAGTGTATTTCCAGATAAGGTAATTCGTTGTTCCGGCGATGATCTGTGTCATCTGGCTGAGTTTGCCATCTGAATAATCGAAAATATAATCCGGAAGCAACTTTTTTGCTTTGCTATTATAGCGAACGATATCCGTTAATTGATTGGCTTCGTTATAATAGTAGTAATAAGAATTAAGTGTACGATTCTTCCACTTCCATGTTTCTTCTGCAACATTTCCTTTTTCATCGAGTGAGAATTCTACTCTAACTGTATCAGCGTGGTTCTTGATCTTAAGCATATGATCAGGCGTTCCATTTTCTTTATAAAACCACTGATGTACCTCTGAAGTATTTCCATTATGATCAGGATCGAGGCTTTGAGTGGTGATCTGGCTCAAACGTCCATTCGCATCGTATGAATAATCTACAATATTGCTAACTGTTCCAAGTGTGTCGGTAGTTCGTTTGATCAGATCACTTTCAAACTGGCTTACAGTAACAGTTGTAACATTGTTGGTGCTGGTAGAAGAAGTGATCAGCTTTTTTTTATCCCTGCTTAATTCCTGGCGTAAACCAAAATTATCTGTAAGCGAATTGTCGGCTTCGTAACTCACTCCTTTAACCTGTTTCACATTAGCCTGCTTCAGCAATTTATAGTTTGTATTGCTTTGCTGGGTAGAGATAATATCATTATAATAGTGCTGTGAATAGCTAAAGCTGCAAATCATCGAACCAAGCAAAAGGGCAAAGCATCTTTTCATCAAGGGAATTTTCATCAAAAATACTTGTACTAAGAGCTTAGTGCAAAAACAGCTTGTTAACAAACTTGCCTCTTATTTTTAGTTGTGTATTTTTAACTCAAACTTTAACATGTCTCACCTCCACGAAAGAAAGGAAAAGATCTGTTTGAACTGCAAGTCTGTTATCTACGGAAGGTTTTGCCATGTTTGCGGTCAGGAAAATATAGAGCCTAAAGAAACCTTTTGGGGGCTGCTCACTCATTTCGTTTACGATGTAACTCACTTTGACGGGAAGTTCTTTGATACAACAAAGTATCTTTTATTCAGACCCGGATTTCTTGCGTTGGAATACCTGAGAGGCAGAAGAGCCAGTTATCTGAACCCTATAAGGATGTATGTATTTACTTCTGCTTTCTTTTTCATTATTTTTTTCAGTTTTATTCTACCAAAGGAAGACGAGCAGACAGAAGAAAAAGAACGTTCTGAATTGATTGCTGAAAAAGTAACACTGGAACAGCAGATCGTAAAAACAACTGACCCCAAAGAGAAAAAGAAGCTGGAAAAAAATTTAAAGAAACTAAACAACCGGATCCGGTACTACGGGCAAAATGGAATTCTAAAAGTGGGTGATGATGATATAGATTCATCAGGCAATTTCAATTTTATTGGAGGAGATAAATTCCCTAAAACAGTCAGGGCTTATGATTCCATTCAAAAGTCTCTGCCAGAAAATAAAAGAGACGGCTGGTTAAACAGGAAGACGACACGGAAGATCATCTCGATAAATGATAAATACCGATATAATGGAAAAGCGTTCTGGCATGATGTAAATGAAAAATTTCTTCACTCTGTTCCGCAGATGATGTTTGTTTCTTTACCGCTGGTGGCGTTGATATTCCAACTATTGTACTTGAGACGGAAACAGTTCTATTATGTAAATCATTTGATCTTTACCATTAACCTGTACATTGCTACTTATATCTTACTACTTATACAATATGGTTTTTCAGGCTTATATGGTTTAACAGGCATCAAACTATTTAGTGTAATTGCATTCTTTGTGTTAATGGCAATCTACTTTTATATATACAAAGCGATGAGGAATTTCTATCAGCAAAGACGAGCTAAAACGATTTTAAAATTCCTGCTTTTTGTTTTCATTTTCATGCTGTTGATGGTGTTCCTCATGGGTATTTACTTCTTTACTTCGGCACTTCAAATATGATCTTATGCAGAACGTTTCAGATGCTTTTTTAAAATTGGTTAAGATAATGGATGAGTTGAGAGAAAAATGTCCGTGGGATAAAAAGCAAACCATTCATACACTCAGGTCCATGACCATTGAAGAGACTTATGAACTGGCTGATGCAATTATAGAGGAAGATTGGAAAGGCATCAAAGAGGAACTCGGTGATCTTTTATTACATATTTTATTCTACTCAAAGATCGGAGCAGAAGAGGATCAATTTAAACTGGAAGAAGTCATCAATACGATATCTGAAAAGCTGATAGTAAGGCATCCTCATATTTATGGAGATGTGAAAGTTAGTTCTGATGAAGATGTAAAACGTAATTGGGAAAAGATCAAGATAAAAGAAGGTAAGCAATCCGTTTTAAGTGGTGTGCCTAAGTCTCTGCCTTCAGTGGTTAAAGCAACCCGTATCCAGGAAAAAGCAAAACAGGTAGGTTTTGAATGGGATAATAAAGCTGATGTATGGAAAAAAGTGGAAGAGGAGATGAATGAACTAAAGGAAGCCGAGACCATTTCTTTGGAAAGAACGGAAGAGGAATTTGGTGACCTCCTCTTTAGTCTTGTTAACTATGCACGGTTTTTGCATATTGATGCCGAAACTGCTTTGGAAAAAACCAATAAAAAATTCATTCACAGATTTCAATCCATGGAAGCAGAAGCAAGGGCTCAGGGTAAAGAGCTTAGTGAAATGAGCTTGCAGGAAATGGATGATATCTGGAATCGCATTAAACGAAAAAACTAATACTTGAACGGATCACTGAAACAGGCACTTAATACCAAACGTTACCTGCTGCTCACTGCTGTGTGGCTGTTCGTGATCTCTTTTCTGTTCAGCACTTTTTTTTCTTATCAAACATCTGTAAAGAGAGCAACCAGCCAGGTTCAATCGCATCTCCAGGAGAGCCAGCGATCTTATCATGAGCTAATTGCTGATACAACTTTACTCTACGAACTATATAGAGAACAATACAGGAAAACCAATCCTACAGATTTATTCAATAAGAACTATGGTTTTTTTCTTTACTCAATCAACGATCTGGGTAATCCTATTTTAAATTTTTGGAGCACACACACCAGCGAACCCTTATTGTCTGATGTAAGTGGAAAAGACGGCAGTAAACTCGTAGAATACAAGAATGGTTTTTTTGTTCTGGAGAAACACTCAGTAAAGGTCAGGAACATTCGGGTGATCGCTGTTGCATTGTACCCTGTTAAATGGAAATATTTTCTTGAGAATCGTTACCTGCAATCAGAGTTTGAAGGATTAAAGGGAATCGGTCAATTATATGACGTAACGAAAGTTTCTCCTGATCATGTTGTTAAAGACATACATAAAAAACCTGTGTTCTCGCTTGTAAAACTAGATAACAGAAGTCTTCCAGAGTTTGATACATTCTCTATTATTCTTTGGATCCTTGGTACGCTTTGCTTGTTCCTGTATGTGAATGCTGTTGTAAATGTGATTGCAAAATCATTAGGATTGCGTTATGCCATTGGTGCTTTATTGGGGTTTATCGTGCTGTACAGGTTTTTGACGATCTATATTCCTTTCCCTTTTAATTATAGAAAACTTGAACTGTTCGATGCTTCTGTATATGCATCATCAACTTTATTTCCTTCATTGGGAGATCTGTTGCTAAACAGTTTATTGGTTTTCTGGATCATCATATTCTCTAAGAATCATTTCATCAAAAGAGTATCTTTTCCGCTTAAGGTTACGCAGCAACAATCGTGGGTCATACATTTTGCCGCTTCAATGATGTTCGTATTGTCTGCTTTTTTCATTGCTGATATTGTAAAAAGTCTCGTTGCAGATTCGCAAATATCTTTCGATGTTACAGACTTCTTTAGCCTGAGCATTTATACAATAGTCAGTTTTTTAATATTGACTGTACTGTTGATCAGTTTTTATCATGGTAGCCAGTTATTACTTCATTTTCTGCGGTTATTACCACAGGTTGAAACATTATATTGGTTTTTTGGAACTGCACTGATCGGATTGATCGTTTTATTGTTCAGCCCTTTTGATACTGAGAATAGCATCAATGTAATCGTACTGGTGTGGCTGATAATCTATTTATACATCATTACACAGCGACAAGGAGATTGGGGACGTCCCATCATTCGTTCTTCATTATTCATCTTCTGGTTAATGTTCTTTGCTTCTTCGGTTACTGCATTGTTGATGCACCAGAACAGTAAAACGGAAAGACAAAAGAGAAGATCTGTAGCTGAAAGACTGGCTTTGCAAACAGATCCTTCCGGCGAAAATCTGATGGGCATTACCATCACAAGCTTGGATGATAAGTGGTTAGCAGAAAATTATCATCGCTTCGCTGTTGAGAATAATAATGTGTTTTTGAAAGACAGTCTTATCACAGACAATTTTGCCGGTTACCTCAATAAATTCGATACAAGGATCTACACATTTGATAGTTTATTTCACCCATTGCATAATGAAGATTCATCGTCTTATGCAACGATCAAATCGCTTATTCAAACGCAAGGACAGCCAACAAAAACAGAAGGATTATATTATTATGAAAGATCTGCAGACCGGTTTAGTTATTTATATGAAAAACAAATAAAGGCACAGGATGAACATATCCTCGGTTATATATTCATCATTGCAAAACCCAAACGCTATAAAAGTGAAGCACTGTATCCTGAATTATTTAACCAGGTAGCAGATATTTCATCAGACCTAAATACCAATTATGCTTATGCGGTTTATAGTAATGGTAAACTGATCAATAGTTTCAATGATCTCAATTTCTCAAGAGAAATATCCTCAAGGCAAATACCTGTTTTAGAAGAAGAATGGCGGAAAACCGGCGACAGATCCGAACTCTGGTACAAAGCAAGCAGCAGCAAGATTGTTCTCGTTGTAAAGAAGGAATCTTTCAGCCTCGAAGCGGTTACATTGTTTGCCTATTTCTTCTTTTCATTTTTGTTCATTGTATTGCTTTCGCATGCCGGAAGATACCTGATGAGCCAAAATTTCAAATGGCAGAACATCTGGAATATTCCTTCGATCTCTATTCGTAACCAGATACATCTTACGATCATTTTCATCAGCCTGTTTTCATTCATCATCATTGGCGTTGCAACCATCTCATTTTTTGTTATCAGGTTCAATAAAGCCAACACCGAACGTTTAGCAAGAACCATACAGGTGATGGCAAATGAAATAGAATCAAGAGTAAACGTTTTAAAAGTAGCAGATGACAATATCTCGATCTATGATCTTGGTTTGGCAAATGAGTTGGATAAAACATTGGCCGAGGTTTCAGACATTCACAACGTTGATGTTAATTTCTACGATAAGAACGGAGAATTGAGATTGTCCACCATTCCATACCTGTACAATAAAGGCATCATGAACAGGAGAATGGATCCACAGGCTTATTTCCAGATGTCGAACAACAAACGAGTGGAATGGCTACAGAAAGAAACCGTTGGGAAGTTCTCTTACCTGAGTATTTATGTTCCAATAAAAGATGAAAATCAAAACACGTTTGCTTACCTCAATATTCCTTATCTCAATTCACAACGTGAACTGAACGAAGAGATATCCAACTTCCTGGTAACATTGATCAATCTCAATGCTTTCATCTTCCTGCTTGCTGGTGCTATAGCATTTTTCCTTGCAAATAAGATCACTTCTTCATTTAGTTTGATCAGTAAAAAAATGAGGGAAGTGAATTTGGGTTCTGTTAACGAAGAAATTCATTGGACAAACAGAGATGAAATAGGTGCGTTGGTAGATGAATATAATACGATGGTGAAAAAACTCGAAGCCAGTGCCAATGCATTAGCAAGAAGTGAAAGGGAAGGAGCCTGGAGAGAAATGGCAAGGCAGGTTGCACATGAAATCAAAAACCCGCTTACTCCAATGAAGCTGAGCATTCAACATTTGCAACGTGCAATTGATGCCGATTCACCAAACGTAAAAGAGCTTTCTCAGCGAATGGCAGCTACACTTATAGAGCAGATAGATCAATTGGCAAAGATCGCTGCCGATTTTTCGCAGTTCGCAAATATTGGCAACATTAAACCTGAAGTGGTGGATGTTGAGCAGGTATTGCAATCATTGATTGGCTTATATAGTTCAGACGGAAATCTCTCTTTACACTTTACTTCAAGCACTAATCAAACAAAAATATTTGCAGATAAAACGCAGGTGAATAGGTTATTCACCAATCTTATTAAAAACGCTATTGAAGCAAGTGGTGAACAAACGAATATCAATATCTATATTAACATTCAGGAGCAGGATAATGATATCATGATCGCTGTACGTGATGAAGGCTCTGGAATTCCTGCAGAGATGCAGCAAAAGATATTCTCACCAAACTTTACTACTAAATCATCAGGAACAGGCCTGGGCCTTGCCATCTGTAAAGCAATCGTTGAAAAAGCGAATGGCAATATCTGGTTTGAAACAGAAGAAAGCAAGGGAACAACGTTCTTTGTTGTATTCCCTACTTACCAGGAATAGATTTTTTAACGAACTGCAGCTCTTTACTCATCGTCTGTTGTGTCACTCACTTGTACGTTCTGAACATTAATCATCTTTTTTGCCTCTGACCTTCCAGCCACTTCTCAAATTCAACAAGTGAAAAGCTACTTAGGTTCTTCTCTTTCGGTAATCCTGCTTTTTGTGCAGACAAAACACCATAACGGGTATCATCAAAACCTGCAATACTATGAGCATCCGGATCAATAGAGATCAATACGCCTTTCTCTAAAGCATAATCTATGTGTCTCCAATCCATATCCAATCTTCTCGGATTTGCATTGAGTTCAACAACAACATTATTTGCTGCACAGGCATCTATGATCTTCTTATGATCAACAGGATAACCATTTCTGCTGAGCAATAATCTGCCTGTCATATGACCAAGAATAGAAGTGTAAGGATTTTCAATCGCTTTGATCAATCGCATCATTGCTTTTTCCTGGTTCATGTACAGGTTCGCATGTACAGAAGCAATCACAAGATCGAAAGTTGCTAAGACATCATTCGAATAATCAAGATTTCCGTCTCCAAGAATATCCGATTCTATGCTCTTGAATATTTTAAAAGGCTTGAGCTGTTCATTCAGCTTATCAATTTCTTTATGCTGTGTAACGATCTGCTCTTCGGTTAAACCTTGTGCATACGCTGCAGTTTTAGAATGGTCACTGATCACCAGGTATTCTAAACCTGCTTTTTGCGCTGCTTTTGCCATTGCTTCAATCGTATCAACACCATCACTCCATTTGCTATGTGTATGAATGATGCCTTTGATATCTGTAGGCTGAATAATATTGAAGGTTTGTTGTAATGCTGAAGCAATCGTTGTTGCATGTTCTCTATGATAAGCCGGTATCGCATTTACTTTGTTTGTTGAGAATATATCCTCCTCACAGCCATAACTGGCAGTTTCATAATTAGCGAACTGCTCTTTCCAGCAGGTAAGAAAATCTTCGCTGCAACTCGTTTCAAAAAGCTTCTTGCAGAAATTCGTTTTATCTGCGAGATAAAATCCTAACTCAACATTTTCGGGTCCTTTCAAAGAGAAGTAATCTGCTTTGTCCTGGACTTTCTCATACAGTTCTCCAAAAAAGCTTTTGATATTTTCTTTTTTACCTGTTGTAACCCATTCCAGTTTAGTGATCACTTCAAGTTGTCGTCTAAACTCACCTGTTAAACCAAATTGTTCTGCAGGATAGGCTTTTTGCAATTTGCTGTCTAACGCCAATGCATAAGTTTCTATTTGGGCATACAGGTAACTACCCAAGCTTCTCATATAAAATTCAATGCCTTCCCTGATCTTCTCCTGTGTTTTCTCACCAAAACCTTTGTATCTCGTTAAACGATTTTCATTACAGGCATATAAAAGTTCTCCCAGATTTTGGATGTCCATTTCTTTCCAAACCGTTGCGATCTTTTTAGGGCCAAGCCCTTTTATGTTCAGCATTTCCAAAACACCTTCAGGAGTTTTTTGCATGTAGTCGTCTAATGCAGTAAGTCTTCCCGTATTCAGCATCTCAATAATTCGCTTTCCCATTCTGTCACCAATTCCTTTCACAGCGAAAATTTCCTGTGTTTCCATCTCTGCCAGGTTTTGTTCCAGTTTCTCAATGGTAAATGCAGCAATGGAATAGCTTTTCGCTCTAAAGCTATCATCTCCATGTATGTCCATCAGTTTAGAAAGAAGCGAGAAATTTTCGGCTATTACGTAGTTATCCATTATTCAAATGTAGGAGAGTGGTGTAAAATAAAAAGTCCCGGAAGAACCGGGACTTTTCTATTCGCTTTGCGAAGATTACTTCTTCTTAGCGGCTTTCTTAGCAGCTTTTTTAGGAGCGGCTTTCTTAGCGGCTTTTTTAGGAGCAGCTTTCTTTGCAGCCTTCTTAGGAGCAGCTTTCTTTGCAGCTTTTTTAGGAGCAGCTTTCTTTGCAGCTTTTTTAGGAGCAGCTTTCTTAGCGGCTTTCTTTGCAGTTGCCATGTTGTTTGAATTTAATGGTTAGTTAATAATGGCTTAAAAATAAGCACTTTATTCAAACTGCAAAAAAAATTTTTTCTTACGCCGTTGCTTCTACTGCTTTTACAGATACAGTAGTCTTATCATCTTTGGCTTTTCTGAACTCAACAACACCATCAGTTAAAGCGAAAAGAGTAAAATCTTTTCCCACTCCTACGTTCTTACCAGGATGATAAACTGTACCTCTCTGGCGAACGATGATGTTACCAGCGATAGCAGGCTGTCCGCCAAATATTTTTACACCAAGGCGTTTGCTTTGTGAATCTCTACCGTTCTTTACCGAACCTTCACCTTTTTTGTGTGCCATAACAATTTCAAATTTTTAGAAATCCGAATTTCGAAATCCGAATTTATTTATGCGATACTTTCAATTTTGATCTGTGTGTACTGTGTTCTATGACCATGCTTTTTCCTGAAGCCTTTTCTTCTCTTCATTTTAAAAGCGATCACTTTATCACCTTGTACAAACTCATTAACGATCTCAGCTTTCACAACTAAACTTCCGCTAGTTGATACTTTGTTGTCGTTTGAACTCAACAATACATCGCTGAATTCTACTTTGTCTCCGTTTTTACCTGACAGGTGAGGTACATACAGGCTTTGACCTTCCTGTACTCTGAATTGCTGACCTGCGATTTTTACTACTGCAAACATGGCTATTCCAAAATTAAGGACGGCAAAGGTAGGAGTTTCAAGCTTAAAACAGAAAGGATTAGCAGAAGTTTTTTGTTAACCAGCACCAAAATTACAATTTGGCTTCCGTTGCGTCGCACTCTTGTACAGATATATCGCTATTGAACAAAGAAAATCCCAACGCAGATAATGCGGATAATTATGATCTACACTGATTTTCAATGTTTAAGGCTTTCCTGATGCCCAAAGATCCAACAGGTGAAGTGCTTGCGACGCAACGAAGATGCTATAAAAAACTGGTGCTGGTATTAGAATAATGCTGTGATTATCCGTCGAATCCATGTCATCTGTGTTCCTATCGTACATTTGCCCACTATTTTATTTCATGAACCTGAAATCACTACTGGCAAAACCTTTTGCCAATTATATATACAAGCAGATCCAGAAAAGCAAGCAAACGGCTGTTCACGACCAGGAAGAGATATTCAAAAACCTGGTTAAGGCCGCAAAGGCTACTGAATTTGGTAAAGACCACGACTTTGAGCACATTAATAGTTATGAAGACTTCAAGAGACAAGTGCCGATCCGAGATTACGAGCAGTTGAAGTCTTACATCGAAAAGATAAAACAAGGAAAACAAAATGTACTCTGGAAAGGCAAGCCCATTTATTTTGCCAAAACCAGTGGAACCACAAGTGGTGTGAAGTATATTCCAATCACAAAAGATTCTATTCCCAACCATATTAATACAGCCCGTAATGCGCTGCTTTGTTATATGGCAGAAAGTGGTAATTACGATTTTGCCAATGGTAAGATGATCTTCCTGAGTGGATCACCTGAGTTGGAAAGAGTGGCCGATATTCCAACAGGCAGGTTAAGTGGAATTGTAAATCATCATATACCAAAATATTTACGGGGCAATCAACTACCATCGTACGAAACGAATTGCATTGAAGATTGGGAAACCAAACTAGATAAGATCGTTGATGAAACGTCGAATCAAAACATGACGCTCATCTCTGGAATTCCACCCTGGATGCAGATGTATTTTGACCGCTTGAAAGAAAAAACCGGTAAGACCATAGCAGAATTATTTCCCAAGTTTTCAGTGATGGTCTATGGAGGTGTAAACTTTGAGCCATACAGGGCAAAATTGTTTGATACAATTGGTAAGAAGATCGACTCTATTGAAACTTTTCCTGCTTCTGAAGGTTTTTTTGCTTTCCAGGATTCTCAAACGGAAAAAGGTTTACTGCTGAACACCTGCTCAGGAATTTTCTTCGAGTTTGTTCCGGCTGCAGAGATATTTAATGAAACTCCAACTCGTCTTTCGTTGAAAGATGTAAAAGTGGGAGAGAACTATGCTCTTATCATAAATAATAATGCAGGACTTTGGGGTTATAACATTGGCGATACGGTAAAGTTTGTAAGTACCAATCCTTACCGACTCGTTGTTTCGGGAAGAACCAAACATTATATTTCTGCTTTTGGTGAGCATGTGATTGGTGAAGAAGTAGAGCAGGCACTAATGAAAGCTGCTGCTGAAGAAAATCTTCACATAACTGAATTCACAGTTGCACCTTTTGTTTCTTCCGGTGATGGAAAGAGTTACCATGAATGGTTTATCGAATTTGAAACTTCGCCAGTCAACCTGGAGAGTTTCAGGCATAAGGTAGATAATTATTTAAGGGAAAAGAATGTGTATTACGATGATCTCATCAGTGGAAATATTCTTGATATACTGAAGATATCACCTATCAGGAAAAATGGCTTTATTGATTATATGAAATCAATCGGTAAACTTGGTGGACAGAATAAAGTGCCTCGTTTGAGTAATGATAGAAAACTGGCAGATGCATTGCAGGAATTCCTGGTTAAGTAGCAGGAAGGATTTTCTTTTCTCTTGAAGAATAATATTGCCATAGAAGCACACAGGCAATAGTATTTAAAATAAGACAGATCAAAGATCCTTCAAAACCAAAATCTCCTCCGGTAAGTAATGCTGGTCCTTTAAGTGTTTGCTGAAACAATGATGTAGCGGCAAAGCCACTCACTTCATAGCCAAGTATCGGTCCCTGGAAAAAGTTCCATGCAAAATGTAATGCAATAGCGAACCAAAGATTTTTGGTGTAGATGTAATTGATGCCTAAAAGATAGCCGGCAACAAATATGTTCAGCATGGGTAAAATGCTGTTTCCTCCTGGATTGGTAAAATGAAACAAAGCGAAAGCGATTGCAGATATCGTTAACGCAATCCAACGACTGGTGCTTTGCATCAGGTTATTGAGTATGTAACCTCTGAAAGCAATTTCTTCAGTGAAAGCAACGATTAGAAACAGTAAGAACGAGTACAGCATGTCTGTAATATTCAATACAGCACCGGTGAAGAACAGGAACTTGAATAGAACCAATATCAATGAACCAATACTCAATAGCAATAAAGCAATAAAAAAACCGGAAGCGGCCTGGCTTGCAAAACCTTTCCAACGAAAACCGAGAGAAATGATGCTTTGTTGGTCGAGAATCTTTCGCATCAGCAAAGCAAACCCGATCATGAAAATTGCGATAATGGAATAGGTAAGAAGAAAGCTCTTGATCGATTGCTCTCCATCCTCAATAATATCTTTTCCTCCGTTCATGCCGATCATAACACCGGCAACCACCAATGCAATAAACATTGATACAACAGAAGCAATGATGTACAGCAATGCTCTCAGCCAGCCATGAGTAATCAATGGTTTCTTCTCGGTCATTTCTTCTTTACTTTGCTGCTCAAATTAAAGCTATGTTGGCGAATTACCATTTTACTGCAGCAGAACGATTGATGAGGTATGTTCAGATAGACACACAAAGTGATCCGCAAAGCAGTACACAACCTACCACGCAAAAGCAAAAAGATCTTTCAAAGCTTTTAGCCGATGAACTAAAGCAAATAGGAATTGCAGATGCTCACTTGGACGAGTTTGGATATGTATATGCAACTATTCCATCCAATACAAATAAACAGGTTCCGGTGATTTGTTTTTGTGCTCATGTTGATACTGCACCTGATGCCAGCGGCACGAATGTGAAGCCAATACTGCACGAACAATACGATGGAAAAGATATTGTGTTGCCCGATGATAGTTCGCAAGTCATCAGCACATCTGTTTATCCATATTTGAAAGAACATATTGGTAACTCAATCATAACAGCAAGTGGGTTGACATTGCTTGGTGGAGATGATAAAGCCGGCGTTTCTGTGATCATGGATATGGCAAACTATCTCATTGATCATCCTGAAGTGAAACACGGAACGATTAAAATACTTTTCACACCTGATGAAGAAGTTGGAAAAGGAACTGCAAAAGTTGATCTGAAAAAATTAGGAGCTGATTTTGGCTACACGCTAGATGGTGGTGCTTTGGGTGATTTTGAAGATGAAACTTTCAGTGCTGATGGTGTAACGATAGATATTCACGGTGTGATCTCTCATCCCGGAACTGCAAAAGATAAATTGGTGAATGCCTTAAAGATTGCAGGAGAGATATTGGCTGCTTTACCAAAGAATGAGTTTAGTCCGGAAACAACAGAAGGCAGAGAAGGCTTTATACATCCTGTTCGTGTGAATGGCATTGCAGAAAAAGCAACAATAGAATTCATTGTTCGTGATTTTATCACAGCTAAGCTGAAAGATCATGAAGACAGGCTAAGATCAATTGCAGAAGCAGTAATGAAGAATTATCCAAAAGCTTCGATGGAGTTTAAAGTGCAGGAGCAATATAGAAATATGAAAGAAGTGCTGGATAAGCATCCACAGGTTTCTGCCAATGCAGCAGAAGCATACAAACGTGCTGGTGTTACATTAAAGAATGAACCAATACGTGGTGGAACGGATGGCAGCCGATTGAGTTTTATGGGACTGCCTTGTCCGAATATTTTTACTGGTATGCAGGCAATTCACAGCAAACACGAATGGATCGGAGTAAGAGATATGAACAAAGCTGTTGAGGTATTGGTAGAACTGGTGAAAGTTTGGGAAGAGAAAGGGGAGAAGAAGTAAGAGGTAAGAAGTAAGAAGTAAGAAGTAAGCATTCTTAATAGGAACCGTTCACTTGCTGAATAGCGATGAGAACGTACAAGTGAGTGACACAACGAAAGCAAAATAGTAGCACTTCAGTTTGTGTAAAAATCATTTCCTATTCATCCAATTCGTAACTTCAAATTCTAAATAAGCCCCCATATGGATTTTATTAGTTATTGGTGGATATTACTTATCCTATTTATCGTTTTCAGCGGACTGGTTACAGTGAACCAGGCTACCATCGCAGTAGTAACAATGTTTGGGAAATACCAGCGTATCCTGCGTCCTGGATTGAACTTTAAAATTCCGATCCTCGAGCAGATATATAAAAGGATCAGCGTTCAAAACCGAAGTGTTGAACTCGAATTCCAGGCTGTAACACAAGACCAGGCAAACGTTTATTTCAAAAGCATGTTGTTATATGCTGTAATAAATGCTGATGAAGAAACGATCAAGAAGGTTGCATTCAAATTCGTGAGTGAAAAAGACCTGATGCAGGCTTTGGTAAGAACCATCGAAGGTAACATTCGTTCTTATGTTGCTACAAAGCGACAAGCTGAAATATTAGGGTTGAGAAAAGACCTGGTTGAAAGTGTTAAAGGTGAGGTGGACCATGTGCTGGAAGATTGGGGATATCACCTGTTAGATCTCCAGATCAACGATATCACTTTCGATAAGGTGATCCTTGATTCGATGAGTAAAGTGGTAGCTTCAAACAATTTAAAAGCTGCTGCTGAAAATGAAGGTCAGGCTTTATTGATCACCAAAACCAAAGCGGCTGAAGCTGATGGTAATGCCATCAAGATTGCCGCTGAAGCAGAAAGAGAAGCAGCAAGACTTCGTGGCCAGGGTGTTGCTTTGTTCCGTGAAGAGGTGGCACGTGGTATGAGCCAGGCTGCTGAACAAATGAAACAAGCAAACCTGGATACCAATGTCATCCTGTTTAGCATGTGGACAGAAGCCGTTAAGAACTTTGCAGAATACGGTAAAGGCAATATGTTGTTTCTAGATGGTAGTCCTGATGGAATGCAGCGATCTATGCAGCAGATCATGGGGATGATGAAGATGCAAACTGAGGCCAACGCCAAACGATAAGCTTACTATTAGCATTTAAAGCCGGTTAATGACCGGCTTTTTTTATTATATGAATGCAATCCTTTAACATTTAGCAGTTTAACTATAAGCTTCGCCGAAAGTCTTACTGAGCAAATCCATAGATATTATATTTGCAACCTGAAAAATTTAAAATGAAGAAATTATACAGCTTGATATTAGCCGTTCTGGCGATCGCAACAGTGAGTTACGGACAGGATGCTAATGCCAAAAAAATATTAGACGGTGTTAGCGCAAAAGTAAAAGGATTGAAAGGGATCACTGCTAATTTCAGCATACAATCAACTACGAGTAAAGGCAAAAGCAACGGAACAAAATCTGGTAATATATCAATCAAAGGGCAGAAATATTTTTTGAAGCAGGGTAAAACTGAGATCATCAGTGATGGTAAAACAGTTTGGAATTATGATGGTTCTAAAACGGTTACAGTTTCATCTGCAGATGATAATACTAATACATTAAGTCCGCAAAACCTGCTTTCTAATTTTTACGATAAAGATTTTACTTACAAACTGGTGTCTTCTGCAGGAGGTTATCATCAGATAGAAATGACGCCAACTGATAAAAGAAAGAATTTCGAGAAAGTAACGGTATATGTAGACAAATCTCAGAACCTGATCACTAAAGCTACAATTGTTGATAAGGCTAAGAATACAATTAAATTCAGTCTGAGCAATCTCAAGACTAATGTTGCTTTAAGCGACAATACATTCACATTTAACAAAGCGAAATATCCGAAAGATATAGAGATCATAGATTAATAAGTCTGGTTTAGAATATACGAAAGTCCTGCCGCTGGCGGGACTTTTTTATTTTACCTACTTGCTGCATCTTTACACCGGCATGCAAAAGATCATCATTACAATAGATGGATTCTCCAGCTGTGGTAAAAGCACACTGGCAAAACAATTAGCCCGTGAGCTGAATTATGTTTTTATCGATAGTGGTGCCATGTATCGGGCTATTACTTTGTATTTCCTCCGTAATCATGTTGATTGGTATAACAAAGAACAAGTAAGCAAGGCTTTGGAAGAAATTGATCTCGACTTTCATTACAATGAGAAGACAAATGAGAGTCATATGTATCTGAATGAAGAGAATGTTGAGCAGTTGATCCGTGATATGCTGGTGAGTGAGAACGTGAGTGAGGTTTCTACGATAAAAGAAGTGAGAGAATTTGCCGTGGCTCAGCAACAGAAATTAGGTTTAAGGAAAGGTATTGTTATGGATGGAAGAGATATCGGTACAACGGTTTTTCCCAATGCTGAGTTGAAGATATTCGTGACTGCAGATCCAACAGTGAGAGTGGAAAGAAGATTCAAAGAATTATACGATAAGAACCCGAATATTACGATCGAAGAGGTTCGCAACAATCTTGAAATGCGAGATTATATTGATAGCAACAGGGAAGTGAGTCCTTTACGAAAAGCGAATGATGCTATTGTACTGGATAATTCTGACCTCACCCGTGAACAGCAGTTAAAAACTGCTTTGAAATGGGCGAAAGAAAGAATGATAGCTCATGCTAATTAGCTGGTGAGATTTCTATAGTTAATAAAGTAGATAAAGGGATGTGTCCCTTATCTACTTTACTTACTTCTCCTACTTTATTTACTTTTCCTACTTTACAAACTCTAATTACTTCAACATCGCATCGATGGTAGTATAAGCTACCGGATGATAATTAGCTCTTGCAGTTGCATATATCTTTTTAGCCCAGGCTTTTCCTTCTGCAGTCTTGATCATTTCTCCATAAAGCGGCCTCAGGAACTTTCTTCTACCTACAGATGATAAAAAGCTTTCGATATAGGAATATGCAGGCTGGTACTGTTTCTGAATAGCCCAGGTATACCAGGCAGTTTGTATCTCAGCATTTCCAGACTGGCTGAACTTGAATTCTTTGTCGAGTAAAGACATATCTGCTGCAGTAATTGAAGGTGGCAACTGTCTTATGAAATACAATAACTGATTTGTTGACTTTAGTTGTTGACTTAATCCGTTTACTTGCTTAGACTTTTGCCAGTTTGCAATGATTGTATCAATCGCACTGAATTGAGGTGATACGGCAGGAGGAATGTTATTCGGAATTCCTGCACCATACACCCAGTCTTTTATTCTAAGCTGCTCCGCAAAATTTGTTTTGTCTTTAAAAGCAGTGGTCAATTCTTCTAAGAATTGTTCTGTTGTTCTTGATTGAAAAGCATGTTTGCTGAAATAACTTTTCAGGAACTCATCAAAAGCAACTCTTCCAACATTTTCTTCAATTGTTCGAAGGAACGCATAACCTTTTTCATAGGCAATATCGCTTAAGCCTTCATCAGGATCACGACCTGCAAGATCAAGTTTCAATCTTGTATCTCTGCTGGTATCACCTTTATCTTCTACGGTAGACATCAGGTCTTGCCGTCCAATTATTTCCTGCATCTGGAACTCAGCTTTTCCATACAATGCTTCAATGATCCTTCTTTCGAAGTAAACAGTGAAGCCTTCATTTAGCCACATATCATTCCACGTAGCATTGGTTACAAGATTACCACTCCAGCTATGAGCCAGTTCATGAGCAACCAAACTTACCAACGAACGATCTCCTGCAATAACAGTTGGTGTAGCAAATGTGAGCATTGGATTTTCCATACCACCATAAGGAAAGCTCGGTGGAAGAACTAATAGATCATACCGGTTCCAACGATAAGGTCCGTACAGTTTCTCAGCAGCATCAACCATTTTACCCATGTCTGCAAATTCCCATGCAGCTTTCTCGACTACTGAAGGTTCTGCATATACACCTGTTCTTTTATCTACTGCTTTAAAAGCAATATCCCCAACGGCCAGGGCCATAAGGTAAGATGGGATTGGATGGAGTTGTTTAAAATGATACATACCATCAGCAGATCTTGTTTGCGGATTTTCTGCACTCATCACTGCCATTAATTCTGCAGGAACTTTTACAGTTGCATTGTAAGTAAATCGAACAGCCGGACCATCCTGGCATGGCACCCAACTTCTTGCAAGAATTGGTTGAGATTGAGTGAACAGGAAAGGATATTTTTTTCCTGATGTTTGTTGAGGTGTGAGCCATTGCAAAGCCGATGCTTCCGGTGAAGTGGTATAATAAATATTGACCTTCTTTGTGCTGTTGTCGATTTTAACGGTTAATGGTTGACCAAAAACTGGTTGTTCTTTTCCCAGTTCGAAGCTTGCAGCTTTTTCATCATCACCCAAGGTTACCTTTTGTATCTGCATTTTCCATGTGTCGAAGATGATGTTATCTACTCCTGCAATGTTCTCAATGCTCCACGAAGCTTTTCCGCTGATCTGGCGTGACGTAAAATCTACTTTGATATCCAGGTCAAGATGTTTTGCAATAGCCTGGGCACTATTCGAAAAAGTATGCGGATCATTTACAGGCTGCTGATCAGCAGAAGTTTCTGTTTGAGCAGGTTGTTTACAGGCAAAAGCTCCCAAAAACAATAACCACAAAAGTTTTTTCATAGTTGCGATTCTGATTGTTGTGTAGCAACAAATGTATAGGAAAATAAAATCGCAGTTTTGTTAATGCGGATGAGGTTTTAAAGTGACGATTGTCATAGAATTTGGGAATGGTTGAATCTAACTTTATACTATTAAAGCTTGCCAATTATGAAAACTGTAAAACGTATTTCATTCGTTTTTGCATTTTTCTTCCTGCCTTACATCGTGTCTGCTGCGAATTCTAAAGCTCCGCTTATCATTGAAAAGTTAAAGCACCAGCAGCTCGTAGATAAGTTCTATGAAACAAGAGGTACGAGTTTGTTCTGGTTCAATGCTGACCAGCAAGAATCACTTCTTTTAAGACAGAAAGCAAAAATGCTCTTTGATAGTGCCATTTACCTTGGCTTAGATAAACAACGCTATCATTATGACTGGATATCTGCTAATATTATTGATGACAGCTCACTGCAAGACAGCCTGATGCGGGTTACTGCAGATCGCATTTACACCGATGCACTCATCACTTTTTGTAAAGACATTTATGGTGGTGCAGAACTCAACAGCTGGCTGGGATATGATGAAGTAAGAGTAAAATTTGAAACACTCGACAATTCCTATATACTTACCGGTCTCTCGGTAGTTTCTTCACCGGTTGAATTGGATTGGTTCATCAGGTTTCTTGAACCAAATTGTGATGATTACCTGAACCTAAAAAACCAGCTGAAAGAAGTAGTGCTTACAAACAACGACACCTGTGCAGTAAAACAACTGAGCCAGAGTTTAAATGTGCTCAGATGGATCAAGCATTATCGTTTCAGCGATCTTACAGCACGAAATGTTTCTGAAGAGATGCAATTATTATGTTCGTGGCTGTGGTAGTAGTTATGATGGTGAAGAAACAAAAACAGGTTCAGTTGATGCTGAACCTGTTTTTTATGTCCATTAATGTTCTGAACGATGAAGTGCTTGCGACGCAACAGACGATGCTATGAAAGACTGCTGCTGGTATTGAAATTTACTTCAACGTTTCATCTAACCATTTATAAAATTCTCTTTGCCAAACCTGAGCGTTTTGTGCACTCAACACCCAATGGTTTTCTTCAGGCAGGTACAGGAATTTGCTTTTAATGCCACGAAGTTGTGCTGCAGTGAAAGCCTGGAAAGCCTGCTCTTCAGGCACACGATAATCTTTACCACCATTGATAATAAGAATGGGTGTGTTCCATTTCTCAACAAAATTACTTGGGCTTGCCGCAAACGATTTTTGTGCTACTGCATTCTTTTTATCCCAGTATGGTCCACCTTTTTCCCAGTTCTCGAAGAACATTTCTTCAGTTGATCCGTACATACTTCTGAAATCGAAAATCCCATCGTGTGAGATGAAAGTTTTAAAACGATTATTATGAATGGCCGCCAAAGCAAAAACAGAATAGCCTCCAAAGCTTGCACCTACACAACCGATGCGACCCTTATCAACGAAAGGTTCTTTTGCAATAGCATCAATAGCGCTTAGATAATCTTTTAAAACTTGACCACCCCAGTCTTTACTGATCTGCTCATTCCATTTTGTACCAAAGCCGGGCATTCCACGACGAGCAGGATAAACAACGATGTAATCATTCGCTGCCATGAGTTGAGGATTCCAGCGGAACGAATAAGATTGTGTTACCGGAGATTGAGGTCCACCCTGGCAAAGCAAAAGTGTTCTGTACTTTTTATTCGCATCAAAGTTTGGTGGATACACTACCCACACTAACATCTTTTTATTATCTGTTGTAGTAACCCAGCGACGTTCAGTTCTGGAAAGATCGAGACTGTTGTATATGTTGTCATTCACATGTGAGATTGGTTTCATCTCACCAGTAGTGATGTTGATGCTGTACACTTCAGCCGCATGATTGTAATCTGTTCTGGTTACATAAAGAGTGTTGCCAGACTGACCAATGATGTTATTGATATCGTAATCACCTTTCGATATCTGGCGAATTACAGGCATTTTCTTTGTTGCACCGACGTAATCCACTTCAAACAAATTCATTGTTCCGTTTGTAGGAGCCCAGAAGTAAATGTGTTTGCCATCATCACTCCAGCGAAAACCTTCAACATGAATATCATCTCTGTGGCCTGTAAGGTTTACCCAATTACCCAAGCCTGTCATTGCAACGATGTCTTGCTTATCAGCTTCATAGCCGTCACGTTTCATTTGCATCCAGGCTAAAACGCCTGTGTTGCTGAAAGCAGGATTAACATCGTAGCCTTTATTCTTTTCTGTGAGATTTTTGGTAGTGCCTGACGCAATATCATATTCATAGAGATCGGTATTAGTGCTTACTGCGTAATCTGTTCCATACTTTTTCTTGGTTACATAGATCACTTTTTTACCGTCAGGAGTCCAGATATAATCTTCATCGCCACCAAATGGTTTTTGCGGACAATCGTAAGGCTCATCAGCCATCAGGTCTTTTCTTACAGATGGATTAGCTTGCTCAGTAAGAAATACGTGGCCAAACTTTCCATCTTCCCATTCATCCCAATGGCGAAAATTGAGTGAAGAATAGATCTGTACATTCGATTTTTGCAGCTCAGGATAAAAATCTTTACCAAATACATTCACCACTTTCACTTCTTCACTACTGATGATGTATTTACCATCAGGCGAAACTTTAGTGTTGCCTATAGCGCTATCCACATTAGAAATGGCGATAGGAGAGCCACCGTTAACGGGTAAAGCAAACACCTGTCTGCGGCTTTTATTCTCTTCTACATTCGGCGTAGAAACAGAATAGATCACATACTGTTTGTCTTTTGATAAACCAATACCCGAAACTCTTCCAAGTTTCCAAAGTAGTTCAGGTGTCATCCTGTTTTGAGCCATTGCAACAGAAGCAATAAAAAGGCTTCCTGCAAGCAAAATTTTCTTCATTTGAAGTAGGATTTTATTATGAGGTCAACAAATGTAATGCTATGAAGCTTTCGTTGCGTCGCACTCTTGTACTGTAACAATTCTATTTTGCTGACAGAGACTTAACGATACTCACCAAAAACTTTTCTCAGTTCATCAGAAATTTCACCCAACGTACATTTATTTTCAACCGCTGTGATCACATGCGGCATTAAATTGCTTCCATCTTTTGCAGCAGTACTAATATTCTCTAAGCTTGTCTTTGCTGAATCGGCATTCCTTGAGTTTCTTAATTGAGCAAGTCTTTCGCTTTGAACCGCTCTGATGCTGTCGTCTATTTTGAAGATCGGTGTGTTATTGGTTTCATTCATCGTGAATTTGTTTACGCCAACAATGATCTTTTCGCCACTCTCAATTCCTCTTTGGTATTCATAAGCACTTCTTGCGATCTCATCCTGGATAAAACCTTGTTCAATCGCCGAAACACTTCCACCCATTGCATCAATCTTTGAGATAAGTTCCCATGCTTTTTGTTCTACTTCGTTGGTAAGGTTCTCAATAAAATAACTTCCTGCCAAAGGATCTACAGTATCCACAACACCACTTTCAAAAGCAACGATCTGTTGTGTACGCAAAGCAATCCTGGCAGCTTCTTCGGTAGGTAAACTTAACGCTTCATCAAAGCCATTGGTGTGTAAAGATTGTGTTCCACCAAGAACAGCAGCCAGTGTTTGAATCGTTACACGGGAAATATTATTCTGAGGTTGTTGTGCTGTTAATGTACTTCCGCCGGTTTGAGTGTGAAAGCGAAGCATCATTGCTTTTGGATCAGTTGCTCCCAGTTCTTTCATCATCTTAGCCCACATTCTTCTTGCTGCACGAAACTTGGCAACTTCTTCAAACAAATTGTTGTGTGCATTAAAGAAAAAGGAGAGGCGTTTACCAAAGACATTGATGTCTAATCCTTTTTTAAGAGCTGCTTCTACATAAGCTTTACCATTACTTAACGTGAAAGCAATTTCCTGTACTGCTGTACTTCCTGCTTCACGAATGTGATAACCTGAAATAGAAATCGTATTCCACTTTGGAAGTTCCTTGCTGCACCATTCGAAAATATCTGTGATGATACGCATCGAAGGTTTTGGAGGATAGATGTATGTTCCTCTTGCAGCATACTCTTTAAGAATATCATTCTGGATGGTTCCGGAAATCTTTTTCAGATCAGCACCTTGTTGTTTGGCTAATGCAACATACAATGACAAGAGAATGTATCCTGTTGCATTGATGGTCATGGAAGTGGAAACATCTTCCAGCTTAATACCATCAAACAAACGTTGCATGTCTTCTATACTGTCTATCGCAACACCAACTTTTCCCACTTCACCTTCAGCCAAAGCATGATCACTATCGTAACCAATTTGTGTAGGAAGATCGAATGCAACACTCAATCCGCTTACACCTTGCGAAAGGAGATAATGATAGCGTTTGTTGCTTTCTTCAGCAGTGGAAAAACCGGCATATTGCCTCATCGTCCACAGCTTGCCTCTGTACATGTCTGGTTGAACGCCACGGGTGAAAGGGAATTCACCAGGTAGTTCGGTCAAAGACTGAGTGTCAGAAAGAGTATAAACAGGTTTAATTTCTATCCCGCTATCGGTGGTACGTTTGTTATTAGACATAATGATCACATCAATTTTTTTGCTTCATAACTCAACACTTCACTAACTACTTCGTGTAGTGTTCCTTTTTTATCGTTCATCAAATATTGAAGCAGTTGTTTGTTCAGATCAAGGCTTGAAGCATTAGGAGGAAGTATATTGGCTAGCTGATTTATGATCAGCAGGTTTTGTTCTTTCAGGTTCTTAACAGAATTCCATGCTTCAGGGGTTACGAATATTTGCTGTGATATATTGTATTCAAATTCTTCACGAATGTTTCGTGTGAGGATCATCTGCATGTCTCTTGCTGAGATATCAGCTTGTCCTACACGGCTGATGAGATTAGGCAAGGCAATTCTATCCACAAGAACTACGAGCCTTTCATAAGCCTGCAACTGTAATTGAGTAGAAGCTGAATTGTCGTTGCTGGTAAACATCTTACGATTTGCCATCCTGCGGCTCCACATAATGTTAATGGCCAATCCGCCGATCACCAATCCTGCAACGCCTATGAGGATCATTATTATATTCTCCATTCATGAATTTTTGTAAAAGTAATACGAAAACAGGCATGGGTATATTGTTGTTAAATAACTATTTATGTGGTATGGAATATGAATCTTTTCCGTTTAACGAAAAGGAGCAGTACTGATTAAGTTGCAGCCTATATTAAATTTGTAATTGAAAATTTTTGAGAATGGAAACTGTTCAACAAGCACCGGTAAAGTTTACAGAAGGTGCGATAAATGAAATAAAGCGTTTGATGGGTGAAGAAGGTTTTGACAAAACACAAAGATTGCGTGTAGGAGTGAAGGGTGGAGGTTGTAGTGGTTTAAGTTATTTGCTGGGTTTTGATGCAAAGCAGGAAGGTGATGAAGAGCTGGAGATACAGGGAATCCCGGTATTGCTGAATCCAAGTCACCAGATATATTTATACGGCATGCAGATCGACTGGCAAGGTGGATTGAACAGTCGTGGATTTACATTCAATAATCCAAATGCCAGCACAACATGTGGCTGCGGAAGTTCATTTGCTGTGTAAGATCGTGAGGCGTGAGTGGTGAGTAGGAAATAGAAAGTACAAGTGTGCAACGCAACGAAAGCAAAATAAGAGCTCGAAAGCTTAGTTCATAAAAAAACAAAAGGCGATCAAAAATGATCGCCTTTCTTTATTTGCAAGTAGTAATAATTACTTTCTTGATTGTGCTGTTTCGGCAGCTGTTCTTTTGCTTGCTTCAGCAAATGGTCTTTCGGGAGTTTTACCCAAAGGTTTGTTTTTCGCTAAGTCGATCAGCATTGGAGCTGCAACGAAGATAGAAGAATAAGTACCTGTGAATACACCGATCAACATTGCAAATGCAAAACCTCTTGTTACCTCACCACCAAAGATGAAGAGTACCAGGAGCGTTAAGAACACAGTTACCGACGTCATGATAGTTCGGCTCAGTGTTTCATTGATCGCTGTATTGATCAACTGTGCTTTCGGCATTGTTGGATGCAAACGTGTGTCTTCACGAATACGGTCGAATACGATAACTGTATCGTTCATCGAGAAACCGATCACCGTTAATATCGCAGCAATAAAGTGCTGGTCAATCTCGAGTGGGAAGTTCACTACATCTTTCAGGAAGCTGAATACAGCCAGTGTAACCAATACGTCGTGCAACAAGGCTACGATCGTACCCAGAGAGAATCTCCAGTCACGGAAACGTATAAAGATGTATAGACAGATCGCAAACAATGCTAAAAGGGTAGCATATGTTGCACCTCTCTTCAGATCATCTGAGATGGTAGGCAATACTGTTTGTGAACTTTGTACGTATTGAGTTGTTTTGAAAGCGTTGTAAGAAACATCACCTAAGAAAGGCTTCAATCCTTCATACAACTTATTCTTTACTGCAGAATCTGTTGCAGGGCTTGTTTCATGAATTAAATAAGAAGTGGTAATGTTTAAAGTACTCTTAGAACCTACTGTTTTAATGATAGGAGCTTCACCAAATACTTCATTTGATTTCAACCTGTCTCTTACTGCTTCAACATCCTGTGGTTTATCGAAACGAACAGTATAGCTACGACCTCCGGCAAACTCAACTCCTTCATCAAAACCATGGAAGAAAGATCCAACACCAAGCAGTAATACCACTACTGAGATAGAATAAGCAATCTTTCTGTACTCGATGAATTTATACTGAGCATGTCTGAATATTCTTCTTGAGAAAGCAGTGAAATATTCGAAGTGCCTGTTTTTCTTAGTGTACCAGTCAGTGATCAATCTTGAAACAAGGATACCGGTGAACAAAGAAAGTAATAAAGCCAGGATCTGTGTGGTAGCGAAACCAAGTACAGGTCCTAAACCAAAGTAGAACAAAATAACAGCGGTTAACAAACTTGTAATGTGACCATCAAGTACCGGAGCCAATGACCTGCGATAACCATCATTCACTGCACTTTGATAGCTCTTACCACGGGTAAGTTCTTCTTTGATCCTTTCGAAGATGATAACGTTGGTATCTACAGCCATACCAATACCAAGTACCAAACCTGCTATACCGGCTGCGGTTAATGTTGCATTCAATGCTGCAAGAATACCAATGGTAAAGAACAGGTTTAATAATAAGGCAATATTAGCCACCCATCCACCAGTGTTATAATACACCAGCATCAATGCGAAAATGATGATGAATGAAATAAGGAATGCTAATGATCCACCTTGAATAGCCTGGTCTCCCAAAGTTGGTCCGATCACCTGCTCCTGAACAATTCTTGCAGGTGCTGGAAGTTTACCAGACTTAAGGATCCTTGCCAAATCCTGTGCTTCCTGTAACGAATAGCTACCAGTGATCTGTGAAGAACCATTGGTAATAGGATTTTGTACAAATGGAGCACTGTAAACGAAGTTATCAAGTACAATAGCAATTGGTTTTGCTACTCCGTTATTTTGTTCAGGAGAGCACCTGGTTGTCATAGCACCCCAGATCCTTGTACCTTGCTGGTCCATGTTCATTTTAATTGCAACACGGCCTCTTTCATCATAATCCTGGGCAGCATCACTAACTCTTTCACCTTCTAATTCTGCACTGCCATTTGCTTGAGTTTTTACAGCATATAATTGAAGAATACCTTCATTTGCAGCTTTCTCATCTTCTACTTTACCATACATGAACACAAGGTTCGCAGGGAATTTATTTTTTACGAAGTCAAGGTTCAGGTATTCATTCAAAACAGAAGTATCTCTTGACCTTACATAACCAATAGCAGCAGAGAAACGGAACTTACCATCTTTTTCCTGCTGTGGCTGTATCTCCTGTAAATAACGACGAATAGGGAATGAGTCAGCTCTGTCTGTAACTGATTTACCAGTGTTGCCTGCAACGTTCTTGTTAGAAGTATCTCCTGACTGTGCTACAGCAGTTTTACCGCTGTCAGCGGATGCTTTGGTAGTATCAACAGTAGCTGGTTTTACACCTCTCTGGTAATCGAACAAAGCTTTTTCCGCAGTGTTCATCTGCTCATAAATATCACCAAGGTTGTACAGTTCAAAGAACTGGAGGTTTGCAGTTGACTGCAAATATCTTCTCACCCTTTCAGGATCGTTGGCTCCTGCTAGTTCAATATTAATAATGCCTTTAGCCTCATCTTTATTGATGTTTGGAGATGATACACCAAACCTGTCGATCCTTGTTCTAAGGATATCGAATGTATTGTTATATGCAGAAGAAGCTTCTCCTTTAAGATAACTTACTACTGCATCATCAGAAGCATCGAACTTGATCCTGTTATTACTTTTTCCTGCGAAGAAAGGAGCTAAAGGAGTATTCGGATTAGCAGCTTTGAACTCATTACGGAACAAAGTGATCAGGTCAGCTCCGCTATTAGCTTTCTGCTGATTTGCTTTGCCTAATGCTGTGTTGAAAGCAGCATCTTTCGTATTGTTTGCAAGTGCTTTGATCAGGTCACTCAAACCAACTTCCATCGTAACACTGATACCACCTTGCAGGTCAAGACCAAGCATCAACTCCTGTTGTTTGGCATATTGGTAAGTACCTAAACCAAAAACGATCTTATCGTTCTTAGTACTATCAAGCAAACGCTGAACACGTCTTGACTTTTCAATATTCAGCGTATCTGCATAAGCTTCCTGCAGTGCTTTGTTACCTGGATATTTCTGTTCAGCAGTTTGGAAATTGTTCTTAAGCCATGTCTCTGCTTTCTTCTCCATTTTACTTTCGTGGCTACGAACAAACCATGTGAAGGAGAGCTGGTACAAACAAATTAAGATCAATGCAATAGTGAAAAATCGCACTAAGCCTTTCAGTTGCATACAATACGGGGTTTACAAAATTTTTAAGTGGCGGCAAAGATAGGGGATTGAATATATAAAAGCAGATTGAAAAACCCTTAGTTTTCAAGGGTTTTGCTGCTTCATTTTCAATCGTTTATTGAACGTCGATTAAGTTAATATCAAAGTATAGAACACTATTGGGTGCAATTACAGGTTGATTACCTGTACAGCCATAAGCCATTGCAGAAGGAACGATCAGTCGTATCTGTCCTCCTTTTTTGATCAATGGCAGAGCTATTCTCCAGGCTTCGATCAGTTGATTCATATTAAAAGCTATCGGCGAATTAGATTGATCGAAGATGGTATTATCCAAACGCTTTCCTGTGTAAGTAACATATACCTTAGAAGTGCTTGTAGGTGTAGGGCCCGATCCTGGATTCATGATCTGGTAATACATTCCGCTACTGTGTTTGGTTGTTACAATTCCGTTAGCAGTTGCATACGTTGTGATCTGTGTTTCTTCTGCCTCAGGTTTTACGGGTTTACATCCATTGTCGCTACAACTGCTGAACATTAATCCGGCGACAATCGCTAAGGCTACAAGTCTGTTTCTCATTTCCAATTGTTTTGCAGTAGACTGCTTTATGGGTTTTTCTGCTGCATTTCAGCAGCTTTGTTTTGTTTGTGAAGGAGCTCAAGATAACGTTGTTCGTTCTGATCCCACTTAAATTTTTTACTGAAGATGGCAATGAACCCAACAATGATGAAAACACCTGCAACAAAGATGTACGGACTCGATGCACTGTATGCCACCATATTGGCTCTCTCATACCATCCTGAAGAAAAAATTGCAATGATGGCTACAGCAAAAGTGAACCCTACCGGTAAACCAATGATCAGTTGCCTGAATGTCTTCTTCTCCTTTTCACGATTGGTTTTCCAGTAATCAATGAATCTTTCTTCGTCTGGCGTGAGCATGGTGCAAAATTACAATTTGCTAACGGCTTTGTACCACATGCACAATTTTTGTAGCTGGTGTAACGTATCTATACTGATTATAATTTCTAACTTGCATTAAAACCAGATATCGGGTGAAAAAATTCGACACGCTCATCTCTAATTATTTGTACAACAATAAGAATGTAGATCTTGAAGGATTGGGAACTTTTACTTTAGACGAGCATTTTGTATTGCCGCCTGATGCTGAGAAAAATGCTTTTTACCCGTTGGAAGGCATCCACTTTAAGCACAACACAAGGGCTGAAACAACACCAGCGTTATTAGAGTACATTGTTCAGCAAACCGGGAAGATCAGGTCACTGGTGTCTGCCGACTTCTCTTCTTACGTTGCCGAGATCAGACAATTCGTAAATATTGGAAAGCCCTGGGCCATCGAAGGGATCGGTACGCTCCAAAAAACCAAAGACGGGAGATTCGAACTGATACCCGGAGAAGCCATGTCTGAACGTATCAGCATGCAATACGACAACGACGCTGAAGACAATTCAGAACCTGTTAAGCGAAACAGGTGGATCGTTGGTCTTCTTTTTACAGTGGCTGTTGTTGCAGTGGTAGCCGGTTTGGGTTTTGGTGTGTATGTTCTCTTTATTAAGAGTAAGGATAATGCAGCAGAACAAACGGCTTCTAATACTACATTTCCTGATACAACTGGTATCGCCCCGATCGCTGCTGATACTATTTCCCGTAAACCAGATTCTTTAAACACAACGCCTGGCATTGATTCAGGATATAATTATAAGGCCTACTTCATGACCACCAAGTGGAAGGAACGTCTGCAAAAACGCACCGACCAATTAACAGGATTCGGCTTAAAAACATATTACGATAGCTCAATTATTCGTGACACGCTTCGATACCGTATGTTTGTGTATCAACGGATTATACCTCCAGATTCGATCAGGCTGGTAAAAGTCCGGGATAGTCTCTCTGCTTACTTTGGTAATGCAGTACGGCTTGAAAAGATCCCATAATTAAACATCACCCCCGAAATGAAGACCAAACATCAGTACCTGCTATTATTTTATTGGGTAGCACTGCTGGCTGACTGCTATTTTATTTACGAGAACAATACAGACAATCAATGGTTGGCTAAAGGTGCACTGATGCCTTTGCTTTTACTGTATTATATAGTGAACGCTTCAAGGAGACATCATTTAAACTCCCGTGTTATAACAATAGCAGCACTCGTATTGGCCTGGGCCGGTGATCTTGTTTTACTGAAAGAAGGTGAGCAGTATTTTATTATTGGATTGGTGCTTTTTTTACTAATGCATCTCTTATATATCATCTACTTCTTTCGTGTACACAAATTGTTTCCTGTAAAGCAGACGATCATCATTGGCTTGCCTGTAGGGATAGTGGTACTGTATGATATATTGCTGATGCGGCAATTATTGCAAGACAGTCATGCAAACTCGTTGAAAGGACCCCTATTTGCTTATATGGCTGTACTCTCGGTTATGTTGATTGCAGCCTGTAATATCCTTGCAAGTAAAAAGTCTAAATCATTGGCTTACCAGTATTTCATACCGGGAGCGATACTCTTTATTGCTTCAGATTCGCTTTTGGGAATGAACAAGTTTATCTGGGCCGAGCAAGTCGTAGGTATTGCTGTTATCCTCACTTATGGATACGCTCAACAACTCATCGTACATGGTTTTATCAAACATGTGAAAGGCAGGGTGTAGGTTGTGAGTATCTGGTAGTAAGTATTAAGTAATAAGTTGGAAGTGCGAAGAGATAACAGGTTGATGATATCGGATTGGAAGTAGGCAATATACGATTAGAAGTAGATGATATCGGATTGGGAGTTGGTAATAAAGAATAAGAGGTAGATCATATCTAATTGGAAGTTGATAATAAGCGATGGGAGGTAGTTAATATTAAATAGGAAGTTGGCATTAATCGATATGAGGTGGGTGATAATCGATACAACGAAAGGGATAGTATATATTGAGTATATGGTATCAGATTAATTGATCTCCGAAAGGTTGACATAAATAAAGAACCTCAGCAATTAGCTGAGGTTCTTTATTAGTATTCATCCGAATTCGTGTAATTAGTGTAATTGCACTTGATTCGTGATTTAAGGATTAATAATCCATTCCGCCCATTCCTGGCATTCCACCACCTGGCATTGCAGGAGCAGATTTAGGTTCAGGCTTATCAGCTACCACACACTCAGTAGTTAATAACATACCAGCGATAGAAGCTGCATTTTCCAAAGCTACACGGCTAACTTTAGTAGGATCGATGATACCTGCAGAGAACATGTTCTCGTAAGTTTCTGTCCTTGCATTGAAACCGAAATCAGCTTTTCCTTCTTTGATCTTCTGAACAACGATAGAACCATCAATTCCGCTGTTAGCAGAGATCTGGCGAACCGGCTCTTCCAATGCTCTTCTTACGATCTTGATACCAGTTGTTTCGTCGATGTTAGCACCTTCCAGTGTTTCGATCGCTTCGATCGCACGGATGAAAGCAGTACCACCACCTGGAACGATACCTTCTTCAACAGCAGCTCTTGTTGCATGTAATGCATCATCAACCCTGTCTTTCTTTTCTTTCATCTCAACTTCAGTAGCAGCACCAACGTTCAATACGGCAACACCACCACTTAATTTAGCAAGACGCTCCTGTAATTTCTCTCTATCGTAATCAGAAGTTGTATTCTCGATCTGTGTTTTGATCTGGTTTACTCTTGCTACGATATCTTCTTTCGCACCTTTACCATTTACTACAGTAGTGTTGTCTTTATCGATAACGACTCTTTCAGCTCTGCCTAAGTATTCTAAAGTAGCGTTGTCTAATTTGTAACCTTGCTCTTCGCTGATAACGATACCTTTTGTTAATACAGCGATATCCTGCAACATTTCTTTTCTTCTGTCACCGAAACCTGGTGCTTTAACAGCAGCCACTTTCAATGTGCCACGAAGTTTATTCACTACCAATGTAGCCAGTGCTTCACCTTCCAGGTCTTCAGAGATGATCAATAAAGGAGCACCTTGCTGAGCAACTTTCTCCAGGATAGGAAGAATGTCTTTCATGGTGCTGATCTTTTTGTCGTAGATCAGGATATAAGGGTTAGCCAGTTCAGCTTCCATTTTCTCGCTGTTGGTAACGAAATATGGAGAGATATAACCTCTGTCGAACTGCATACCTTCAACGATCTCAACAGTTGTTTCAGTACCTTTTGCTTCTTCAACAGTGATAACACCATCTTTACCTACTTTGCCAAAAGCTTCAGCGATCAGTTTACCGATCACTTCGTCATTGTTAGCAGAGATAGAAGCAACCTGCTGGATCTTTGCACTTTCAGAACCCACCGCCTGAGACTGAGATTTCAGGTTTTCCACTACTTTCAGAACTGCTTTATCGATACCTCTTTTCAGGTCCATTGGGTTAGCACCTGCAGCAACGTTCTTCAAGCCTTCACCAATGATGGCTTGAGCCAGAACAGTGGCAGTAGTAGTACCATCACCTGCAATATCAGCAGTTTTAGATGCTACTTCTTTCACCATTTGTGCACCCATATTCTCGATAGCATCTTCCAGTTCTATTTCTTTAGCAACGGTAACACCATCTTTTGTTACAGAAGGAGCACCGAATTTCTTTTCAATTACTACGTTACGACCCTTAGGTCCAAGTGTCACTTTCACTGCGTTAGCCAGTGTGTCAACACCTTTCTTCATCTTGTTTCTTGCATCGATGTCGAAAAAGAGTTGTTTAGCCATATTACAAGTTTTGAGTTTTTAGTTTATAGTTTTTTTGTTTGTGAACCCAACTTTCAGTTATCTATTTAGCTTCCGTTGCGTCGCACTCTTGTACTTTCTGTTCCTTGTTCTGCATTTGCACATCTGCACATTTGCAAACCGGCACATTATACGATTGCCAGGATATCGCTTTCTCTCATGATCAGGTAGTCACCACCTTCTACGTTGATCTCAGTTCCGGCATATTTACCGTACAAAACAGTGTCACCTGCTTTCACAGTCACAGGCTCGTCTTTTTTACCAGGACCGGCAGCGATCACGGTACCACGCTGAGGTTTTTCCTTTGCAGTATCAGGAATAATGATTCCGCCAGCAGTTTTCTCTTCTGCAGCGGCAGGTTTCACGATAACTCTGTCGTGTAAAGGAGTTACTTTCAGACTTTCAGCCATACGTTTGGTTTTTATGTTAGTTGAATAATTAAGTGATTGACAGGCTGGTTTCATCAAGTTTTTTGCCACCAGTGTTTTTCTTGCAAAATTGGCAGCCTGAGCATACATCCTTACCCACCCCTGTCAGAAATGGCGGCAAAGATGCAGGAAGTTAGCCAGATAGCGGTGTCATTTTTTCATTCGAAGGTTTAAGGTTCTAACCTTCGAAAGGGTAGAAGCGTTTCACTTAGATGCCATAAAAACTGAACCTCGAAGTGATTGCGACGCAAAAGACGATGCCACAGAACGTTAAAGCTGGTACCTAAATTCTCCATTAACCTTATCTTCGCTGCCCTTTAAAGTTCTTTAGACACATGATCAGCAGAAGAAATATCAGAGTTAAGGTGATGCAACTACTATATGCTATGGAGACGATGGAAGGTTCGAAAGCCGATCCTGTAAGAACACTTCGTCAGCAGTTAGATGCTTCTAAAGACCTGTTTGTTTACCTTATTTACACACTTACCGAAATTGCCCGTTACGCAGAAAAAGATGCCGCTTACAGAGCAGGTAAAAACCTGCCTTCAGCCCAGGATCTTAATGTAAACATTAAGCTTGCCGGTAATGAAACGGTTTGGAAGATCATTGAAAATGAATCTTATAAGTCGGCAGTAGAAACAACCAAAGTTGATAAGATCGACAGTGATGATGTGGTGAGGAAACTATATGTTGAACTAACAGATACAGCCGAATACAAGCAATATATCGCCGTTGAAGGAAGAGAGAAAAGTAAAGAAAGAGAGATACTCAAGTTCATCTTTAACCAGATCATGTTGCCAAGCGATAATTATATCAGCATTGTAGAAGAAAACTTCAATAACTGGGATGATGATGCTGAAATGATGGTTCAACTGGTGGCCAATTACATTCAGAAGCCACACAGTTTCGACCTGAGAGATATGGTGCAGGAAGAGAAGTGGAAATTTGCCAAACAACTTTTACAAACTTCTATCGATAAGAAAGAATATGTAGGAGAGATGATCAAACCCAAGCTGAAGAACTGGGATGCAGAAAGAATCGCTTTGCTGGATATGATCATGATGCGAATGGGCATTTGTGAGTTCCTGTATTTCGAAACCATCCCACCGAAAGTTACGATCAACGAATACATAGATATAGCCAAACAGTATAGTACGCAACAAAGTGGACAGTTCATTAATGGTGTATTAGATAATATCCATAAAGAACTGGTGGCTGATGGAAAAATTCAGAAGGTAGATTTCAACAAGCAAAAAGCTTAACTGTACATTTGCACCTGATTATGAGAATGATGCTTATTTCTGTTGTTACTGCTATGATCTTCATAGCATGCAAGAACAACGATCAAAAACAAACTGAAGTCAAAGGTGGTATTCCGGTGATCAATACAAATGATCCAACACAGTTCACATCTATTCAATGGCTCGATTCCCTGGTAGATTTTGGTACTGTGAAAGAAGGAGAAACAAAAGATATCCAATTCAGGTTTAAGAATACAGGCGATAAGCCTTTAGTGATAACCAGTGTTGCACCAAGCTGTGGTTGCACCGTTCCTGAATTTTCGAGAGAGCCTGTTCAGCCAGGAAAAGAAGGTTTCGTAAAAGCGGTGTTTAATAGTGCAGGTCAGCATGCAACAGTGCATAAAACGATCACTGTATCTACAAATACTCAAAAACAGACCGACGTTATTGCATTTATCGGAGACGTAGTAAACTAACTAGCAAAACAAATACAAATGATCAATTCAGTTTTATTATTCATGGGAAATCCACAGCAAGGTGGAGGTGGTATGATTAACCTGGTGATGATGGGAGCCATCATTCTTGTGTTCTGGTTCTTTATGATCCGTCCGCAGGCTAAGAAAGCGAAAGAGCAGAAGAAGTTTATCGAGAACATGAACAAAGGTGATAAGATCGTTACGATCGCTGGTATTCATGGTACCATCAATAAGATCAATGAAGATGGAACACTTCAGCTTGAAGTGAGCCCTGGTAGTTATATCAAGATCGAAAAATCAGCGATCAGCCAGGAGTGGACAGCCGCTATTAACAAAAAGTAATTCTAAAAGAATTTAGCTGCGCCGTATAAACAGATGATGCATCTTCAGAATACATTGTATGAATTGCTATTTAACACTTTGTATTCTGAGGATGCTTTTATTTTCGTTTTACAAAAGCCTGTTGCATGAAGAATGCTCTACTCATTGTAAATGTTGTGTTGGTGATTGCAGTAGCAACACTTTTCTTTCTCTATTTTACTAATAAAGCGCCTAAAGTAATTGCATCTGTAACCAATACAGAGACTCCGGTTAGTGCTGGTGGGTTTAAGATCGCTTATTTCGAGATGGACTCGGTTGAGAACAACTGCTTACTCTCTAAAGAAGCCAGGGAAGCCCTCAGGGTGAAAGAAGAATCTTTAAACAATCAGTTACAAGGGATAAAAGATAAATACAATAAGCTTTGGGAAGAAAGTAATCAGAAACTCAGCTCGTTGAGTGATGATGAAAAAGCGAAACGCAAGGAAACACTTGATATGCTGGAAGAAACGTATAAAAGCCAGTATCAGAATAATGGTGCCGCAATTCAAAGTGAAATGTTTAAATACAGGCAAAAGATATTTTCTGAAGTACAAAAATTCCTCAAGGACTATTGTACAGAAAAGGGTTATTCATTTGCACTGGCCAGTGGGGGAACAACCAACGATCCGATCTATTACAAAGATTCGATGTATAACATCACTACAGATCTGATCAAAGGGCTTAACGAAAAGTACAAAGCCCAGAAGAAGAACTAATTGAAGTCCCGCTACTGCGGGATTTTTTATTGCTTCAAAGTCTTTTCTTTGCAGTAATCTATACTGCATGAACGTAGAGCAGATACTCACCAATCTTTCCCAACTTAAAGTGGCCGTTGTTGGCGATATTATGTTAGACACTTACTGGTGGGGAAAGGTAGAACGAATTTCTCCCGAAGCACCGGTTCCGGTGGTTGCACTGGATAAAAAGGAATTACGCATTGGTGGTGCAGCAAATGTTGCATTGAACACTGTTTCGTTCGGAGCTTCCACCGCTATTTTCTCGGTTGTTGGTGATGATGATGACGGTAAAGCATTGCAGCAGCTCATGAATAAACAAGGTATTACTACAGACTATCTTGTTTTTTCAAAAGACAGGACAACTACCAATAAAACAAGGATCATCAGTCGTAATCAGCAGATGATGC
This sequence comes from Chitinophagaceae bacterium, assembly GCA_024508725.1. Taxonomy (GTDB): domain Bacteria; phylum Bacteroidota; class Bacteroidia; order Chitinophagales; family Chitinophagaceae; genus JAEZDC01. The sequence goes on from JANINS010000004.1 coordinate 597,900, forward strand.
GTTTAGATGCAGAGGTGACTACCGATCTTAGTGATGAAACAGAGGAAAAACTATTGAGTAATTTCAAAGCTTTTGTTGCAAAGGAAAAACCTCACGTAGTGATCCTGGAAGATTACAATAAAGGTGTGCTTACAGAAACACTTATCGCATCAGTGATCAACCTTTGTAATGAGAACAACATTATCACAACGGTAGATCCCAAAAGAAAGAACTTCTTTGCCTATAAAGAAGTGACCATATTCAAACCCAACCTGAAAGAAGTTAAAGAAGCGTTGAACCTCTTGTTCGATGAAGTAGATGCTGACCTTCTTAATACAATACACCTGCAACTTTCTGATGCCTTGCATCATACTTATTCGTTGATCACTTTATCTGAAAAAGGAGCTTTTTACCAGGGTAATGATATAAGCAAGATCATTCCATCGCATCGAAGAAATATTGCTGATGTAAGTGGAGCTGGTGATACGGTTATCGCAGTGGCATCACTGGTTTATGCAGCTTCGAAAAATATTGGTCTTGCTGCTGAAGTTGCCAATATTGCCGGAGGCCTTGTTTGTGAAGAAGTAGGAACAGTAGCGATCGATAAAATCAAACTCATCAGTGAATGTAAAACCTTGCTTTCCTGATGAAGAAGTTCGCTGTTATTGCTGCAGGAGGATCCGGAACAAGAATGGCCAGCTCAGTTCCAAAACAATTCTTACAACTGAATGGGAAAGCTGTGTTGTGGCATACGATCAAAGCTTTTACTGATGCATTCGAAGATATACAACTGATCATTGTAAGTCCTGCAGAACATTTGCAAACCGCAAAAGATATCTGTAAAGACTCTTTCAATACGCAATTTGTAGAGGGAGGGAATACAAGATTTCATTCGGTGAAAAATGGACTTGCTTCAGTTGAAAAAGATTCGATCGTTTTTGTTCATGATGCCGTAAGATGTTTAATAACTCCTGATCTGATTAAACGATGCTATCACCAGGCTGTTGAAAAAGGAACTGCCATTCCTGCAATTGCTGTGAACGACAGCATAAGAATCGTGGATGATAATTCTAGTAAAGTAGTAAACCGAAATACGATTAGGATCATCCAAACACCTCAAACTTTTCATTCAGAAATTTTATTAAAGGCTTTTGCTGTTGATTACAACGATTCATTTACTGATGAAGCCACCGTTGTTGAAGCCTCGGGGAAAGAAGTTCACCTGATCGATGGTGAGCAAACCAATATCAAGATCACTCGTCCCATAGATCTCTTGATCGCCGAAAAAATTCTGCAGGAAAGATCATCGCTTTAAAATATTGAGTGGAAAGCGAAGCTTATTAAAATGCCAGTGATAATATGGCTGATCGATCGCTCCGAACTTTTCATAAAAACTTTTCACGCCAGGCAGATCAGATCCTTCAAAATCGAAGAGCAGTTTTTCACCTGCAAATTCTTTTATTACTGCATCAATGAGGTAATGATTGGCTTCTGATCTTCTTCCTGCCTCGGTTGTCGTGTTCATCACATTGTAAATACGCTTTTCATCTTTAAAGAAAAGACCAATAGCCATCAGTTCACCAGATGAGTTGCATATTTTCCTTGTGAAGCACATGTCTTGTTTGGAAAAATCCTGCGCAAGTTGATAAAAGTTATTGTAATCGTTTGATGTGATATGTGAAAATCTGTCGTGGTAATATGATCGGTAATGTTTGATCGCATCATCGATAGCAAGATCCGTTACAACATTGAGATCGGCTTTCTCAGCTTTTTTCAGGTTTTGCAGTAAGTCTTTTTTATAAGCTAACCTGATCTGCTCAATACCCACCGACAGATCGATTACAAGATTGGTTCTTCGTTTTGCATGAGTGGTTTTAGCGAATTGCTCATTCTCAAAATTGAAAAGAATATCACCATACTTAGTGAAAGAAAAGATCAGTTCTGCAATATTGATGTCGTTGATATTACCTATCAAACCTAACTGTTGAATAAATGCAGCTTCATAATTATACCTGAACCCGAATTTTTTTCTCCACGGAAGTGCTACTACGGCTGTATAATCGTTGATCACAACGCCATGCCAGTTGTCGCACATTGCCTGTAAATATTCATAACGGGAATAGATCAAGCCATTGTTTGCATTGGCAATACAGTTATTCCATTTGTCTGCATCGATCTTATGAGAGGGGAGTATGTCAATATGATGCGACATACTAGATCGGTATTTGTGGGATCAATTTTTTGGCTGTAAGATTTTGAACATTGATGCTGAACGATACTTTGCGAAAGAATTTATTCTCTTCCGGTACTGTTTTCAAACTATTACTGAATTCTTTGCTGTAAATAATAGGAGCGTAGATATTGATGATGTCACCAATCGATAATTGTAATCCCGCTACATACAAAAACCTGCTGATGGCAGCATCTTTTTTCCATGCATCTGCATACGTTCCGGCATCGGCAAAAACTTTCAACGGTAAGGGAATCGGTAATATTTTTTTGGGAATATTCGTACTAAGATTTATTGCAGCGGTCCAGTCGTCTGATCTTCCCTGTAGATCCTGGAATATATCAGTCCTGATCTTTAAATTGCCATCTCTTTCCATGATCTGCTGAGAAGCAAAACCATCAAACTCATTCCTTCCTACAAAATAATTGCTGTAGGTATAATCTTCATTTCCTCTTACGGCAGTTAGTTTTGGCTGATAAACATAAGTAGTGGCTTGTTTCAGAGGTGTTTTACCACCAATGTATCCAAACTTGATCGCAGTGACCCTCATTTTCAAACCACCACCATTGGGATAGTTAAAAAAATAATTGAGTGTACCACCGAGTCGGTAAAATTCCTTTCCCTGCTGTAATTGTAACTGCCACGAATATGGATATAGTACACGATAATTGTCCGTATTATAACTCAGTTGATTTATATACCTCGTTTTTGTTTCGCCTTCTTCGGGATAACTGTTGTTGTCGCTCTGTTTAAAAACGTAATTGAATCCTTTTTCACTGATAAGGAAAGTTCTTACATCAAACCATCGATTGATTGTTGAACGGGGATCTTTATTATTCAAATGCACTTGTATAGAAGGAACGATCTTAGAAAAGTTACTGAATACTTTGCTTCCATTGCTATCGATACCATCTCTTATCGAGAATTTCGCAGCATTTAATCCAATAGCAAAATGACTGATCTTTCCCTTGGAATATTTGTTATAACTGGCTTGCCCGATCACATTCAATGTACTGCTGTTTGTTGCATATAACGGAGCAACAATAAATCGAAAATCTGTAACCGGCACCTGGAAGTTATGTATCACTCCACCGATCATGAACTTATCGTACATGTTATAACCTATTGCAGGCATAACCGAGATGTACGTGTACTTGTCAGTATTTTTCATTCCGGTAAAACCGGTGAGTTTAAGATTTTTTTTTTGAGGCTTGGTTAAAGGTCCGGTTGTAAACAGGAGTTGATACAATGAATCAATACGCTGACCTGAGTTTCGTTCAATGCTTTCTTTAAAATCTTGCGGATACGGATGTTTGAAAGCCCATTCTTTATAATAAGCTCTCATAGCACTATCAAATGTTGCTCTGCCAAGTTGTTCTTCCAGGCGTTTCATCCAGATGCTTGTCTTTACATAAACAACCAAACCGTAGTTGGTAAAAGAGAATTGCTCTGACGGTGTTTCGATCGGTTGATCTTTATATATCTTCATCATCAGGTTCAGCAACATTTCCAATCCTTCATCAGGCGTTTTATTAGCCATCAACTGACCACCATTCTTCTGAACAGTACTATAATTACTATATTTCTCAAGTTCGTATCGGTTTTGATAATAACTGTTCATTCCTTCATCCATCCAGGCATGATCTCTTTCGTTTGATGCCAGAATACCATAGAACCAGTTATGACCAATCTCATGAGCTATAGTAATATCCAGTTCCTGTCCACCATCTGTCATGGTGATTAATGTAATGGTAGGATATTCCATTCCACCGCTATTATCCTGTGCATTTCCACTAACAGCAGTTACAACGTTGTAAGGATAATCTGCCAGGTATTCGCTGTATTTTCTTGTTCCATCTTTTACATAAGAGATACTCTTTTGCCAGTTATTTTTTTCCCACGGATGAAAAAAACTAAAACCATCAACCGTTTTACTGGCAAGTTGAACAGTATCGTATTGCACTACAAATAACTTACTGGCAAACCAGGCAAAGTCATGCACTTTATCTTGTATGTAGCGTAATGTTTTTGTTTGTGCAGATGATGGCGGCATCACTTCATAAAAAGTTTTGCCTGTTTTTTTTGCCTGTGATTCTAATCTATTCTTGAAAAGTGTATAGTTCTCCTGGGATTCGACCGATTGTTTACCTAATGATTTCAACTTCTCCAATTCATCCGCATTCTGCAGTTCACCGGTGGCTGCAACAATATAATTGGCAGGAACGGTGATCGTAACATCAAACTTTCCAAACTCACTGTAAAATTCTCCCTGGTCCAAATAAGGCATGCGATGCCAGCCTTTTGCATCATACACCGCAGGTTTGGGATACCATTGTGTTACCTGGAAAGTTTGTCCGGTAAATCCACCTCTCGAAATATTCTTAGGTAGCTTCACATGAAAAGGAGTGGAGATGGTGATTGATTTTCCCGGAGCCAAAGCTGCAGGCAAATTCAACTTACCAATATCAATATTGGTTGGATGTTCTTCGAAACTGGCGGTAACGCCATCCACTTTAAAATCCAAACGGTTGATGTAGCCTTTGTCGTCCTCTTTCGAAAAATAAAAATCAGTGCTTCCGTTCGATGTTACTTGTTCGGCAAAAGCGGTCTTATCATTTTTATAGGCATTGGGCCAGAGATGAAACCATATGAACCGCAATGTATCAGGAGAATTGTTTACATAAACCAGCTTCTCAAAAGCATCAAGCGTATTTTCTTTATCGTTCAATGTAACATTGATGGTATAATTCACTTCCTGCTGCCAGTATTTTTTCTGTGCAAAAACATTGATCTGAACCAATAAGACAGCAGCCAACAAAATTTTCTTCACCTCTTCAAAATTTGGCTTGTAAGATAAACATTTAGGAGAATTATGGGTTTATCAGCTTCTGAACATCTGTTAAACTTCCGTTGCGCCTGTCCGACGTAGCTTTAGCGAAGGCTGATCGCACACTTGTACTGAAGAAACTTCTTTCATCACTCTATTTCCCGAATCTTTGCAGCCAGATTATGAAACAGAAACCAGTACATCCATCGATGGAGCCATTTTTAGAAGGCAAAGTGATATTGATCGATAAACCGCTTCATTGGACAAGTTTTGATGCCGTTAAAAAGATCAGGATATTGACCGGTGTTTCAAAAGTGGGCCATGCAGGAACATTAGATCCGCTGGCTACAGGATTGCTCATCATCTGCACAGGAAAATTCACTAAGAAGATCAATGAGTATATGGGAATGGAAAAAGAATATACCGGGTCTTTTACTCTTGGTGCAACAACGCCAACTTATGATCTTGAAAGTGAGGCAACAGATCATAAAGATATTGCTCATCTTACTGAAGCGATGATCAAAGCTGCCACGCAACCTTTCATCGGGAATATATTACAGGTTCCACCTATTCATTCAGCCATAAAAAAAGAAGGTAAGCCGGTTTATCTCGCTGCAAGAAAAGGAGAAGATGTGATGCTGGAACCTCGGCCAATTACAATCTCAGAATTCGAGATCACGAAAATCGATCTTCCCAAAGTTGAGTTCAGAGTGGTTTGTTCGACAGGAACATATATCAGGAGCCTTGCAAATGATTTTGGAAGAGAATTGGGTGTAGGCGGTTTTTTAAGTGGGTTACGCAGAACAAGAATCGGAATCTTTCTCGCCGAAAACGCACAATCGCTTCAGCAATTCGAAGCAGGGATCAAAGAATTGAAAGGAGTTTAGAAAGGTAAACCAATTCCGATCTGGAAAGCGTAATTATTTCGGTCGTTCTCATTTTTCCAGGTGAATTTTGAAGGACTTAGCCAACCATCGTATTGTCTTCTCGCAGGATCTTTCAATTTTAAAGCAAAATCTACACGAAAAATAAAGTTGGCTACATTCACTCTTAATAAACCAACACCCATTGCAATGGCTAAATCGTCGTAAAGCTTGTTGAATTTGAAAGTCCCTAAGGGGTTAGCAGTGTCGTTTTTTATATTCCAAAGATTCCCTGCATCAACAAAAATTGCAGAACTAAATTTCGCACTTCCTGCGTCAATGATTTGAAAGCGTTTTTCCCAATTTACTTCTATCTGCAAATCTCCGAATCGATCTCTAAAATCTTTTGCAGTTTCACTCAATAAAGAAGAGCCAAGTCCGAGTTGTCTCAAACCCCATGCTCTCATACTATTCGGGCCTCCTGCAACAAATTGTTTGAAGAACGGTAATGTTTTACCTGTAACCGGATCATTTGAAAGATTATACCCTGCACCAATAAAAGCTCGATACACAGACATTGATTTCTGCCGCTGACTTTTGTGTATAAATTCTATTTCACCCTTTAGGTATTGATAGTAGGTATTCTGCGATATTCCAAAGCCAGCATATTCTGCTCCCATTCTTAAATTGAAACTCTTATTAGGTTTTAGCCTTGATTGCCGGCTTTGTGTTCTGGTATAAATAACACTTAAAACATTCCCTGTATTGAAAGCAGTTTTTAAAAAGGGATTTGATAAGAAGGCAGCATCTAAAAGAGGCAAAACATCCAATGAATAAAACTCAACATTCGGAAAACGTATTGCCTGAACAAGACTTCCTCTTACCCACTCATTTCCTGCATTTGCAGTAAGTGAGCGTAACCGGTAGAAATCTTTTCTTTCTGTATAATTAGCGTTAAATGCAACAAGTGCACGAGCTGCATCGTATTTCTTTTGTCGTTCTACGCTGGTGACAAACATATTTTGAAAAGCAAAAGTTAATCCTAAGCCTCCCTGTACCGTTTGCAATAGCTTTTGTTTTCGATCGAGATTTAGTTCAACACCGGCTCTTCCTGTAAACGCCGATTGAATGGCGTTTTTGAATAAATTTCTATGAGTTAACGTAGCATTCCCCCCTAAGCCAAACAAATTGTTAGATGATACAAAATCTCCTGTACTTCTGGTAAGATCTACAGAAAAACGTAAATTCAATTTGGTATAAGGCATCATGAAAACGTGGAAGTCTACTGTATCACCCTTTAATGAATCTCTTAATTCGATTTGCTTCCATGGTCCCATTTGCCCAAATGCATTCACCGTCTTGAAAAATAATCGTTCATTGTATAGTTCTCCTTTAGTAATGTAAGTGTGATTAATTAAAGGATTAAAGTTCACGATTGGACGATCGCCGGGATACTTCATATACACATCATTCCTGCCTCGTACAGTGAACATATTTCTTTTCAGCAGGCTATCAACATTTGCGGTATCTGAAGTTTGCGGATAGTAATAAACATTACCAATGCGATATTGCTTCGTAGCAATGGTATCAAGCGGAATATCTTTTACCTGTCTTGACTGCAGAATATCAATATCGGCTGTAGGATGTTGCCTTCTTCGTTCTGCGGCTTCGGCAATCCTTCTTACCAATTCAAATGGATCGATGGTCAGGCTGTCGATCAACTGATCGGTTGTATCTACATAAGCAGCGATCTGTTCTCTCGTTAACCTGTAAAAACCATTTTGCCGATACCAGTTCACCAACCTGTCTAACTCTGCACCAATGATCTGTTTTGAATAAGGGTCACCTTTTCTCAACAGCGTTTGATCTGCTGTTTGCAAAGCCAATTGTTGCAAAACCGTGTCTGAAGGCCTGGGTCGTGCTGTATCTAAAAAGTTATAAGCAATAGAATCGAGTATCAAACGTTTACCCGGATTGATATACATGATCGGTATTGCACGAAACTGTTGGTCTTTGGTGCCAAATCTGAAAGTATCTATCCGAAACGTATCTCTCAATGTTGCGTCATAATAACCCTGTGACTGCAGGTAAGATCTCATGAACAGGCTGCTTCTGTCCAAAGCAAACGTATCAAAATGCTGTGCATTCTTAATTCTATAAAATACACCAAACTGTTGCACTTCTCTTGCTCTTACACTATCATCCCAATAACCACTCAATGCAGATTCTAAACGATTTTGTTCATCTTTGGAAACAATTCCCGGTGTGATGTGAATTTCGTTGGCAAACACAAATGTGTCTTTCGGCGGATTTTTTACAGAGGTTCTGTTGAAAACAAAAAGGAACTTACCCTTGGGAAAACAAGAGGGAAACAAACAGACCGTAAGCCCCAGTAGAATCAGTAAAAAGATTGGCTTTCGGTTGAAAATCATATTGGTATGCTGAGTAAGAATGAGGTCAAATATATCCAAAGTTTATACCATAAAAAAACACGGGAGGCTGAACGTGTATTTGTTGTGGAAGGACCTAAAATAATTGAAGAACTACTTGCCTCTGATTATACTATTAGAAAGCTTTATGCAACGGATGAGTGGACGAAAACTGCTGATCTTTCTGTTGAGTTAATAAGGGTAAACCCTGATGAGTTGCAGCGTATCTCGGGTTTGCAAACAGCCAACCAGGTACTGGCTGTGGCAGAACAGAAATCAATTCTAAAACCTGGATTAAAGAATAAACTTACACTGGTGCTGGATGGAATACAGGATCCCGGAAACCTGGGAACGATCATCCGTATTGCAGACTGGTTTGGTATTGAACAGGTCATTGCCAGTAACGATTCGGTAGAGTTGTACAATCCAAAAGTGATTCAAAGTACCATGGGCAGTTTTATAAGAGTAGGAGTGTGGTATGATGATCTTGCTGCCATAATAAAAACTGCGAATGTTCCTGTGTATGGGGCTTTGTTTAACGGGAAAAATGTAATGGAGATGGATAGGGTTGCTGAAGGTTTGGTTGTGATAGGGAACGAGTCGAAGGGAATAAGACAAGATGTTCAGCAATTGATCACTCAACCGATCACTATTCCTCGTTTTGGCAAAGCTGAATCATTGAATGCTGCCGTGGCAACAGGGATCATTTTATCGCATCTTGTTGCTTAGCATCATTTCGAGCAAAGCGAAGCAATCTCTAAAGCAAACTTGTTCCTGCTATTCATCAGGCTATCATCATCGTACATCTTACTTCGTACCTCGTACTTCTATTTACCTAAATTGAATTGCCTTCACCGGCCTGATGCTTCTTACAATAAGCGTTGGAATGATCAATGCCAGGAAACATACGATCAGCGTTGCCATGCAAACTGCAGCAACCTGCCACCAGATGATCTGTACCGGTGCCGTTGAAACATAATAGGCTGCTTCATCAAGTTTGATAAACCCTGTAGCTTGTTGTAAATAGCAGAGCCCGAGACCAAATACCAATCCCAAACCAACACCTGTTGCAGCGATAATGGCTGCATGGTACATGAATATTTTTTGAATAGTACCTTCTGTACTGCCAACAGCTTTGAGAATGCCGATCATCCTTGTTCTTTCCAAAACCAGGATAAGCAGGCAGGTAATGAGGTTAATGATGGCTACCACAGCCATTACAACAAAGATCACATTGCGGTTCACGTCTTGTATGCCCAGCCAGTCGAAGATATTTGGATACACCTGCCGAACGGTTCTGCTGATCCAGATATCTGGCAGAACACCTCTCGTTAAAAGATGATGATTGATGGTATCCATCTTTCGGTAGTCGTTAAGGAATACCTCATACCCACCAATTTCATCAGGTTGCCAGTCACTGAGCCGTCTGATCAATCGAATATCACCCAAAGCAAAAAGCTTGTCGTATTCTTCAATCCCTGTTTTATAAATTCCTGAAACGATCAACGGACGATACACACTGGTCTGCTGTTCCCTCGAAATAAAGAAAACCTTGATGGTGTCATTCACTTTGGCCCCAAGTTGCTCTGCTGTTTGTTGTGAGATGAGGATGTTCCTGCTATACAATGAATCATTAAAGTTGAGCCAGCCACCTGCTGTAACAAAAGGTTTCAGGTTATTGAAATCGTATTCCGGCTCTACACCTTTGAACAATAAACCTTCAATGTTCATATTCTTTTCTACCACTACCGAACGTGTTCCAAAAACCTGCACTTGTTTTACCTCGGGAATATGCTTCAAAGCCTGCAATACAGAATCACTTTTGGGCATAGGTGTTTCTTCTGCTATCAAAGATTTGTTCGGTTCAAATCGTTGAATACGAACATGTCCCCAGAAACTGAAGACTTTTTCACTCACCGTTCGCTGAAATCCATTTACAAATGCCAGTGTAATGATCATGGCAGCCACACTCACCACGGTAGCAGCAACGGATAAGCGTATAATGAACCTGGAAAACGATCTCTGTTTACTAAAAGCAATCCTTTCTCCTATAAAAGCGGCAACATTCATCTGTGAGTCTTCATGATCAAAGTACAAAATAAGTTAATAGTATCTATGGTTGTTGAGCGATTACGGTTTATTATTAGTTTTACTCAAATCTGTATTGATGCGCTGGTTATTGATATGCTTGTTTTGTTTACCGTTATTGTTGAAAGCTCAGTTACCTGATGAGGTTTACCATAAGAATATTCGTTCAGTGAAACTGTTTATCAAAGGAAACCAGGCCGGTTATCCTATCATCAGCCTGGGAACATTGGATCAACTGGAGCTGCACTTCGATGATATGGATGGATACGCAAAAAACTACTCTTACACTTTCCAGCTTTGCGATGCAGACTGGAAACCGAATACACTGCTTGGACCGTTCGACTACATTAAAGGCTTCTCCCAACAACGACTTTCGCAATACAGGGTTTCATCGATCGCTACGCAGGAGTATGTTCATTACCAGGCAAGCCTGCCTGAGAAAAATTGCTATCCATCAAAAAGCGGAAATTACCTGCTAAAGGTTTTTCTAAACGGCGATACTTCCAAGCTGGCTTTCACCAAACGGTTATTGGTTGTACAACAACTGGCTGATGTAGGTGCACAGATACAACAACCTTTTAGCTCAGAATATTTCAGAACACACCAGAAAGTACAGTTGGTGGTGAACAAGACCAAACTGGATGTACTCAACCCACAGCAACAGATCAAAACGGTGATACTGCAGAACTATCGTTGGGATGCTACGATGAAAATGATCCAGCCAACGTTCATCAAGCAGAATACTTTGGAATACAATGCTGAGAATGATGCATTATTTCCTGGTGGAAAAGAGTACAGGTGGATAGACTTAAGAAGTTTTCGTTTTAAGAGTGACCGTATCGACTCGAATGATCTTACCCAAAAGCCATTTTACATAGTGGCAAAACCGGATGGTGAAAGAACTACCCAGCGTTACCTTTTCTTCAGGGATATGAATGGATTTTATGAGACAACTTCTACAGACCTGATCAATCCATGGTGGCAGGGAGATTATGCGAAAGTGAAGTTCACTTTTGTTCCAACAAATAACCAGCCTTATCCCAACAGGAGACTGTATATAGCGGGAGAATTTACAGGCTACAAATACAACGATAGCACCGAAATGCTCTATAATGCTGCAGCCGGAGTGTATGAGAAGGAATTATTCCTGAAGCAGGGTTATTATACATACACTTATGTTACCAAAGATGCTAAAACCAATGTTCCTGCAGTGGATCAAACCGATGGCAATTATTGGGAAACCGAGAACGATTATACGGTGCTGATCTACTATCGTTCACTCAGCGGAAGGCATGATGAGTTGGTAGGAGTTACAACAGTTAATTCAAGGCTGAATAGGAGTGGGTTTTAATATGTCTGTTGAAGATGTAAATAAAATTGATGCTATCAGTATAGATCCAAACGGTAATATAGTCTTGTCTATTTCAGATCATTTGGAATGGGATAATAACAATCAGCATTTATTAATACTTCAAAAGAAAATCAACTGTTACTTAGGGGCAATTGAAACAGGTGAAATTAATGAAGTATACCCTGACGCTAAAGGAAAAAAAGTGACTATTGCTATTTTTGCCACATGTTTTCTTAATCATATGGGAGAACTTTTTTTAGAACGTGTAAAGCAAACTTTAGAAAATGCAGGATATGGATATCGGTTCGAAATTTTAATAGATAAATCAGCTTTCTAGTATTCCGAACGATGAAGTGAGTGACACAACAGACGATGCCATAAAAAACAAAAGCCGGTATCAAAACCAGCTTTTAATTCTTTATAATCAGTGTAATTCGTGTAATAAAAAAGGCAGACTACTCACATCGCACCGCTACAACCACCTACCCTTGCTTCCTTCCGGACCTGGGGGAGTTCAGTAGGAGCTGGTCGTGTAAGGCCTGCCGGGTGCAAATGTAAGGGACGATTACGGAATTCCCAATATCAAATATCAAATTCTACATCTCAAATCCATTTATCTTCGCTGCCATAATTTTCTATCTATGAAGTTTTTTATCGATACCGCCAATTTAGCCCAGATAAAAGAAGCCAATGATCTTGGAATTCTTGATGGAGTTACCACCAATCCATCTCTAATGGCGAAAGAAGGAATCAAAGGTGAAGAAGCGATCAACAATCATTATAAGACCATTTGCGAATTGGTTGACGGTGATGTGAGTGCCGAAGTACTTACCACAGAACTCAGCACCATCATTGAAGAAGGAAAAAAGCTGGCTGCGATCCATCCAAACATCGTAGTAAAGGTTCCGATGATCAAAGACGGCGTTAAAGCGATCAAATGGTTCACTGATAACGGTATTAAAACAAACTGTACGCTGGTATTCTCTGCAGGCCAGGCCATTCTTGCTGCTAAAGCAGGTGCCAGTTATGTATCTCCGTTCATTGGTAGAATTGACGATAGCGGTTGGAATGGAGTTCAGCTTATCGAACAAATTGCACAGATATACGCTATCCAGGGTTTCAAAACTGAGATACTTGCAGCTTCTATCAGAACAGCCAACCACATTGTTCAGTGTGCTGAGGCCGGTGCAGATGTATGTACTTGTCCGTTAGATTCTATTCTTGGTTTATTAAAACATCCTTTAACCGATATCGGTCTTGCGAAGTTTTTAGAAGATGCGAAGAAAATGTAAGGAATGGAACGCAGATGCCGTAGATGTAGCGGGTTTACACAGATATAAACAACAAAGCTCTCAATTTTGAGAGCTTTGTTGTTTTAAACTTTTATCATATTTATCAGCTAGATCATAATCATCTGCGTCATCAGCGTTCCAATCCTGTCATCAGCGTTCCAATCAATTCTTCTTACGCTGTTTTTGCCAGCCATCGATCAATTCTTCCGAGGTCTTTAATTGTTCCTCAGCAATCACTTTCTTTATATAAACCCTGATCTCTCTTCTTATCGCAGGATTGTCTTTGAGAAATGCAGTCACGATCACACAATCCGCTTTTTCAGCGGTATCAAGCTGCAAAACATTTCCAACCATCTTACCTGCAGAGCATGTAAACTTCACATGCGAAGAGTCTAACGGAATGTAACTGCCATTGGAAAGTTTACCATCAACATTAATATAATTGTAATGCAAAGGCCCTTTCTTCAGGCTATCGGTGTACAGGTTAAAGTAAATGCTGTCGATCTTCTGGGCTTTTACCACGAAAGCCGAACAAACAGTTATTAAAATAAGTAGAAAGGCTCTTTTCACAGGTGTTTTCAAGATTTCAGATAAAATTACACAGATACTTAGCGCTCTAGTGTTAATACACAACCAAAGTGCAGCATTTTCAACACCTGTTAAAGACTTAACGGTTCTAAAGCATTGATCTGCAATAACGAATAAAGCTTCGTATTTCGCTTTCTACGGTTGGCACACTTTTTCTTCTTATATCATCAAACAAGTACAAAGTGGGAAAGAGAATCATCCATAAATCAGTTAAAGACTTTATCTATTTAATGGCAGCACAGTCTGGCATTTCTGTGGAACAGGCTTCTATTACGCTCAAGTCTATCATGAGCTATATGCAGCAACATCCAACACATCCTTTACAAAGAGCCATTGCAGCGATCTTCGGTAGCAAGAAGAATGATGATGATGCGATTTTGAACTAATTATGATGCCGGCAGCTGCAACTCCGTTCATCGTTCCTTGTGTCACTCACTTGTACTGAAGTAACAACATCAACAATTCACAGCGGTAATTTCAATATATAAAGGTCAGCCTTCAAAGCTGACCTTTACTTTTTCATTATCTCTTTATTGTGCCCGGTAAGAGTAAGCATAATCATTCAATTCATTTCTTGTTTGCGGTGATGTAAGAAGGGTATTCATCATAACTAAGAAATTGTCAGGATCAACTATTCCCCTGTATGCCGCTTTAGCCAGACTTAACCTGTTGAGGTCACCATCTACCAGGCTGATCATTTGAACAGCTTGTTTGGCCGAGAAAAAGAACGCAATATTTCCAAACGCATTGGTTAGATAAGAAATGGTTGTTCCTGTTTGAACCGTTTCTCTTGTCTGGTTAAGAATCGCTGTATAATTCTCTTCACTTAAAGCAGGTTTGTTGAGGTTATAATTGATCAGTCCAAAAGAACGCTCTGCTTCCTTTATATAATTGATCAGCTGAATTCTTGCTGCATCTGTATTCAATAAACTGTACAACAATTTAAAGTTCGATCTGTCTGTTACATGGTTGTACACATCTCTGAGTAACTGCAAACGGCTGCTTTCATATTCCACCAACTCAACCAATCTTTTTACCTGGTCGGTAGTAAAGTAGTTGGTTTGGTTTGACATGATCTCTGTTACTTCATTCACCCTTAACGAAGCATCAGTATTGCGTTTGATCTTTTGTACCAGCTTATCGAAATTAGCTTCGTTCATTTCCTGCCTGAAGCTTTCGCTATAGCTGGCTATGGTTGTGCTGCCGTTGCTGTTTTGTCGAACCATTGTTGCGAGTTCGTCCTTGCTGGCAGGTTCATTCATTACATTATACACCTGTACAAAATTCGCCGGATCGGTGATCCTGTTATAAGCCAGCTTAGCCAGTGTAAGCCTGTTGGCTTCACCTTCCACAGT
Source organism: Chitinophagaceae bacterium (assembly GCA_024508725.1). Taxonomy (GTDB): domain Bacteria; phylum Bacteroidota; class Bacteroidia; order Chitinophagales; family Chitinophagaceae; genus JAEZDC01. The sequence goes on from JANINS010000004.1 coordinate 612,902, forward strand.
ATTCAGTATCTGTAATACCTGTTGTGTAGAGAAGTAATTATTGTTATTGGTCAAAGCTGTTTGTGCAGCCGTTATTCTTCTTGTATTTCTCCAATGGAACCGGATATCGTTTAATAAAGAGTTGAATGCATCATCAGTCATTGCAATAGTTGGGTCTGACGTAGTTCCAACGATCTGTTTTTCCTTGACCTGTACAATTCCGTTTGGTGCAATATTAATGGCTACATCAAATCCTGCTCTAACCCTGAAAGTGGTGGTAGAGGTTAGTAGAGGAAGCTGTTCGTTCGTACGGGTATTATTAACTTCGTCATCATTAGGATTGTAATCATTCAACCGTTGTAATTGCAGGCTGTATTCTCCTGGCCTAAGATTACTAATGGTAATGTTCTTTGATAGGTTGTTGGTATTGTTATTATCCACCTTGTAGGTAGTGCCATTTACGATCACCTGCCTGTTCCTGTTACCATGTACGTTTATCGCTACCGTTTGTGCTGCTGCCGCTATGGTTGAACAACTAAGCAGCAATGTCCATATCCGCTTCATATCGAATCCTTTGTTCCAAAGGATGTAAAACCAAAGCATGTACCATAAATAGTCCTGCATTTATGCTAGTTGCCCTGGCATTTATGCCAGGGAAAAAATAGCAAAAGCAACTTACTTGCAGGGCTTTAGCCCTTTATTCATCAGCAGAACTATTTTTCATAATATTCCAACAGATCTTCTACAGCTCCTTCAACTTCATATTTCAGCTCAACCAGCTTTTTGTCTTCATCGTCTATCATCCCAAGATGAAACATTGATCTTCTCTCAACCAATATCCAGGCTCCGTTACCTATCTGTTCATATACATGAACAGACTTTCCCTTAAAAGACAATATCTGGTAAACATCCTGGAAAACACCTTTCAATGCACTCATTGGTGCTGCATAACGAACACGGTAATAATTACTATCTGTTTTGTACTTAAAAGTAGCGGTGAGAGAGTCACCCGATATGCTGAAAGCACTGTCTATCGTAAATGGGTCTTCATAAGCCCAATGCTGCATTTTTACAGCAGCTACCAGTTTGTTTATTGCAGCAAGAAAATCCTTTTCAGCAATTTCTTTTGTTTGAGCCGAGGCCGTCAATCCAATAAAGCACAGCGATAATAACGGGATCAATTTCTTCATAATAAGCGGTTATGCAGATAAAGATGAAAAATAAGGTTATCTGCATAAGGCTGTGTTTACATTGGCATTTATTTAAGACATCTACACAGTTTTTCGTCTTCTCATCGAAGTGTGAGAAACTTCTGCGCTGCCTTTATAAGTTTCTTTTATCTTTGATTTTTAATGAAACTTTCCACCAAACACCTGCTGGGAATCAAGGACCTCACGAAAGAAGATATCCAACTCATTCTATCTACTGCAGCCAACTTTAAAGACGTTTTACAAAGACCGGTAAAGAAAGTTCCTTCGTTAAGAGATGTAACCATTGTGAATCTCTTTTTCGAGAATTCTACCCGTACCCGTATTTCGTTTGAACTGGCTGAGAAAAGACTTTCTGCCGATACGCTCAATTTTACCGCCAGTGCTTCGTCTGTTTCAAAAGGAGAGACCTTACTCGACACGGTGAACAATATTCTTAGTATGAAGGTGGACATGGTGGTGATGCGTCATTCTGCCAGCGGAGCACCTCATTTTCTTGCCCAGCACATACCTGCAGCGATTGTAAATGCAGGAGACGGTATTAACGAACATCCTACCCAGGGTTTGCTCGATGCTTTTTCTATGCAGGAACGAACAGGTAAGCTGGAAGGATTGAAAGTGGCCATCATAGGGGATATTATGCATAGCCGTGTGGCGATGAGCAATATCTACCTGCTGAAAAAAATGGGAGCGGAGGTAACAGTGGTTGGTCCGCCAACACTTATTCCAAAGCACATTAAAGAAGCTTTTGATGTAAACGTTACCTACAATTTAAAAGAAGCTTTGCAGTGGTGCGATGTAGCCAATGTGTTACGCATACAACTCGAAAGGCAAAACCAGCCACTATTCTCATCATTAAGAGAATACAACCTGGCTTATGGCATCAGTCGTAAATTACTGGATGAGGTGGGAAGAGATATTGTGATCATGCACCCTGGTCCGATCAACAGGGGAGTGGAACTGGACAGTGATGTTGCCGATAGCAATAATTCCATCATATTAAACCAGGTAGAAAATGGTGTGGCTGTGAGGATGGCTGTACTATATTTACTGGCGAATAGAGAAAACTAAAAACCGCAGGTACAAACTAAGAAGTACGAAGTACCTGCTTTATAAACGCTTACTGATTGCTGATACTTTATATCATTGTTTGTAAGCAATTGTGAACCGCGGTATTTCGTACTTCGTACCTCGTACTTTAATATACATGCAACGCATCTGCTTATTTCCCGGAACATTCGATCCTGTAACATTGGGTCACGTTGATATTGTACAACGTTCACTCGATATGTTCGATAAAATATACATCGGTATTGGTACGAATGCCAACAAAGCACCCATGTATAGCGACGAAGAAAGACTGGAGTGGATCAAAGAAATATTCAAAGACGAACCTCGTGTAGATGCTTTGATCTATGAAGGACTCACTGTTAACTGTTGTGAAAGAGTAGGGGCAAGGTTCATACTCAGAGGCATTCGGTATGTAAGCGATTTTGAGTATGAAAAAGTAATTGCCGACATGAACAGGAGCCTCGATCCTAATATAGAAACCATTTTTCTTACCTGTTCTCCGCAATTCACTTCTGTAGCTTCTACGCTGGTTAGAGATGTGATCAGGAATGGTGGAGATGCCACTCCTTTCCTGCCTGAAGTTGTTAGAAAAGCTGTTTACGGTAAATAAATACTGCATGTCTATCTGGTTTAAAAAAGATCTTAAGCTCGAAGATTTTGCTTTATGGGGTAAGCACACCATGAGCGAAGCACTTGAGATGAAGTTCACCGAAGTAGGTGACAACTATCTCAAAATATCGATGCCGGTAAACGAGAAAACCAAACAACCTTATGGTCTGTTACATGGCGGTGCTTCTGTAGCCCTGGCCGAAACAGCAGGAAGCGTTGCCAGTGCTTTGGTAGTGGATCATACTAAATATTTGTGCGTAGGATTAGAGATCAATGCGAATCATGTTCGCAGTGCAAGAGAAGGATTGGTGACAGCTACCTGTACACCTGTACATCTTGGAACAAGTACACATGTGTGGGATATTCGTATCCACGACGAGAAGGATGCATTGATCTGCATCAGCAGGCTTACGGTAGCCATCCTGTCAAGGAAAGATCAGTAAGTTAGAAAAGGCTTTTCTCCCTGATATTCTCCAGTTGTGATGATAGTAATCCCTTCAGTATCTTCTTCAGTTCAACATAACTCTGTGGCTTTGTAATAAAGCCCGAAGCGCCCAGGTCTTTAGCGATCTCTTTCTCCCGCTCAACTGTAGAAGTGGTGTACATGATCACATAAAGATCTCGCAGGTTGTCGTATTTTTTTATCTCTGTAAGACATTGCCACCCACTGAACGATGGCAGATTGATATCCAGGAATAGCAGGTCGGGTAAACGGGAACTTCTTGCCAGCATTTCTACTGCAGCCCTTCCATCATCAAAATGTGTGAACGCTATATTGTTGCCGGTTTCTGACAAAGCTTCTGCAAATAGCTCTGCATCATCAAAATCATCATCTATCAGCATTATACTCTTAACCATCATAAAATAACCATGTTGGGGGTTATATCATTTGCTGTTGCTGTTTAGCCGGTAAATTAATAACAAAACTGGCACCTGCACCTTCCTTACCTGATGCGGTAATAGTACCACCGTGCCTTTCAACAATTCTCCTGCATAAACTCAAACCTAAGCCTGTTCCTTCGAACCGGTCTTTCGGATTCAGTCTTGCAAAAGTTTCAAATATCTTTTCTGCATATTCCTGCCTGAAACCGATACCATTATCAGAAACGGTGATCTGTATAAAAGATCGGTCATCCACTTTCGTTTCAGTTGAGTGAATGTTTACCACCGGGGTTACTTCAGGCTTTGCAAATTTTAAAGCATTATACACCAGGTTATAAAAGAGCTGGTATATTAATATGGGTGCACCTTCCAGTGCCGGTAATGCTTTCCTGTTGATGGTTGCACCAGTTTGCTGTATCAATATCTCCAGGTCGTTCTCTATATCGTTTACTACCTTATCCAGTTCTATGGTCTCTGGTTTTTGTGCTGCAGCATTCAACGTAGAATAATTCAATACGCCATCGATCATCGATTGCATCCGCTCTGCCGCAGAGTTGATTTTGTTAAGGAAAGTTCCTGATCTTTCTGACAGTACATTCGATCCATCTTCTGCTAACCTGCTGGTGAATGTTTTGATCTTTCGTAATGGTTCTTTTAAATCATGGCTGGCCACATGTGCAAATTGCTGTAGTTCGTTATTCGATTCCTGCAGCGACTCGTTCATCTCCTGCAATTCGCAGGTTCTGTTCTTCACTTCCTCTTCCAGGATAGCTGCATATTCTTTTTGTGTGTGAATATCTGTTGCTGTTCCAAACCATTTAAGAATATTACCATTCTCATCTTTATATGGGTAAGCCCTGCTTAAATGCCAGCGATAACTGCCATCTTTCATTCGTATGCGATGCTGTACCTGGTAATAGTTTCCCTGTTCAAGCGATTGTTTCCAGGCAGATTCTGTAATAGCTACATCGTCTTCATGTAACATGCCTTCCCAACGCCACATACCTTCTTCCGTTTTCTTTGCACCAAGAAATTCACTCACCCTTTCGTTGTAATAAGTTGTCTTTCCTGCTGCAGAGGCTACCCATACTAACTGGGGCATCGCATTTGCCAATTGGTTGAGTTCTTTCTCACTTTTTTCAATCTCTTTTCGGGAAATAACCTGTTCGGTAACATCAATTCCCACTACTGCAATACCTTCTATATCGCCATTCATATTAGCCAGTGGCTCATAAGTAAAACTTACATACAAGGTTTGTTTCTCTCCGTTCTTAATAAGTTCCAGTGGCAGTTCGTTCGCTACAAAACGTTCACCTTTAAGTACGTTATCCAATATTTGTTTAAATCCCTGGCTAACCAATTCGGGGAAGATATCAAATGCTTTCCGGTTGATGGTTTGCTCGTATGTTTTGCCCCATATCTCTAATGCTTTTTCATTAGCGATCTCCATTACATGATCTTCACCTTTTAATATGGCCATTGCTACCGGTGCCTGTGTAATAATGTTCCTGAGGTTATTCTCAGCTGCGATCCTGCTTTTTGCGATCTTGATATTACCTTCTACTCTTGCGATCAGCTCTTTTGCTGCAAATGGTTTTACGAGATAATCATCAGCGCCAGCTTCCAATCCTTCGATTTTGGCTTCTTCGCCGGCTCTTGCAGAAAGGAAGATCACAGGGATGCTCTTCAGGTCAGGATGCTGCCGCAGCTTTCTTAGTAATCCAAAACCATCCAGTTTCGGCATCATGATATCAGAGATCAGCAGATCGGGTTGTAACGATGCAGCTTTCTCTAATGCATCCTCTCCATCTCTTGCTGTAATTACATCGAACTTATCAGCCAGTAAACGATCGATGTACTCTCTCATATCGGCATTATCATCTGCTACCAATACTTTGGCTTTAGTAACTGTATGATTCGTACGCTCAGCATCTTCTACACCCTTAAGGTTATGTTCAACTTTGTCAACCCATTTACCCGCTTCCTGTACATATGCGGCTGAAGTGAGTGACGAATGATGCTTAACTTCTGAAATGATCTTCTCAGCAGGCAAATGATCTTTCCCTGCCGGTATTGTTACAGTAAATGTTGATCCTTTACCCACCGCACTGCTGGCTGTGATTGTGCCATAATGTTGTTTCACCAGTTCTTTTACCATTGCCAATCCAATACCTGTTCCTTCCTGGCTTCGTCCCTGTGTATTATCTACCCGGTGAAAACGATCGAATATCTTTTCTATGTGTTCAGCCGGAATACCTACACCGGTATCTGTTACCTCAAGCTGAATATGAGCATCATGCTGCTGTATCTTAACACTGATGCTGCCATCATTACTGTATTTAAAGGCATTCGATACCAGGTTTAGAACGATCTTCTCCCACATGTCAACATCTACATATACATCATCTTTGATAGGATCGCAGTTAAACAATAGTTGCATGCCTGCTTTTTCTATAGCAGATCTGAAGGTGCTTGCAAGGTCTTGTGTTAACGTACAGATATCTACTTTGCTGAACTTGCCTTCCAGTCGGCCGGCTTCGATCTTCGAAAAGTCGAGTAGTGTATTTACCAGCTTCTGCATACGTAATGCATTGCGATAAGCCGTTTCTACCCTTATTTTATTAACAGGGATAGTATGTTCATCCGCCATCACTTCTTCCATAGGCCCTAATAACAAAGTGAGGGGTGTACGAAATTCGTGGCTGATGTTGGAAAAGAAAGTTGTTTTAGCCCTGTCTAATTCAGCCAGTGCTTCTGAACGTTTCCGCTCTTCTTCCAATACATGTACATCTGCAAAACTGGTTGCGATCTGGTCTGCTACGAGAGTGAAAAAACTGAGGTACTTCTCATCGAGTAAACGATAAGGATTCAAACCAATAGTAAGCAATCCATAGGGCTCTTTAGTGCCTGATTGTGCTATAGGCAATACGATCACTTTATCGGGCGGAATACTCCAGCCACCTTTAGGCAATTCGCCTACCTTATGTTGCAGGTGTTCGAAGACCTGCACCTTTCTGGTAGCGAATGATTGTTTGATGATGTTGGATATCTCGTTATCGAGGCTGAGGTCATAGATGTCAGGAATAAGGTCAGCAGCCTTGCCAAGGTCGGTTGATGCTATTTTGATGGCTTTATTATCTTCTATTGTTCTGAATATGGCAAAAGGAAAATCCCAGGGATTATCTGCAAGTGTTCGCATTGTTTTGCTGATGATCTCTTCATTGCTTTTGCTATCAGTAAGGCTCTTGCCCAGGCGTGTCAATGTTTTTAACTGCCTTTCGCTGATGATGCGATCTGTGTCATCGGTATTGGCGCAGAACATACCTGCGGTTTTACCATCATCACCCGGAATAGGGGTGTATGAGAAAGTATAGTATGTTTCTTCCGGATACCCATTCCGCTCCATGATCAGGAGCTGGGATTCAACGTAAGTACCGGTATCTTCTTCCATCACCTGCCTAAGCATCGGGTCAATGTCTTTCCAGATATCTTTCCATACTTCCGAAGCCGGTTTACCCAAAGCCCAGGGATGTTTACCACCCACGATCTCTTTGTACGGGTCGTTATAGAATTTGATGAGCTCTTTACCCCAACCGATCCAGATAGGTTGCCTGCTGGTGAGCATGATGCGAATACAGGTTCTAAGGCTTTGCGGCCAGGTTTCCAGTGGTCCTAATGAGGTGGAGGCCCAATCGTAATTGCGTATCATTTCACCTAACTCGCCACCACCGGCAACGAATTCAGGAACAGCTGACTTTTTATGGGAAGGGGTGGAGACTTGCATATGGAAGTAAAGCATTCAACACCTCAATAATTTAGCCAGCCTGTGCAGTATTAATTCTGAACAAAAAACCACAAATACTTACCACTAACGGCAGGTAAAATGTAGTGCTTGTTCTACAACTTGAATTTGCATGTTTGATGTTATTAAACACACTGCTTGTAAAATATAAATCGGATAGACCGGCCATCAGGGAATTAAGCAACATCTAAGCCTGATATCTCAGACACTTCTCTTATATTATTTAATCATATTTTACTTGTATTTAATTTATAGATAACCCGTATATAATATGATACTTTAAAATATTGAATCATATATTTATTTAAATATAATTAGTTTAAATTATAATACTATATTTATGTACGAAAGGTTCTGGTAAGGTAATTAGCCAGGTTGATAGCCAGGGCATTAGCCGGAACAGTTATAAAGCTTAGTTATGGGAGTAATGACACCGGGTTTTGAGTTCACAGGATCTGTCGGTAACCTCTCTGCCTATCGAATGAGAGGTTCCGACAAGATCATCATCCGAACAAAAGGAGGAGCCAGTAAAGAGAAGATTAAAAAGGCTCCTGAGTTTGAACTTACACGACGCAACAATCATGAATTTGGCGGAAGAAGTACCGCAGTAAAATGGCTGCGGCGAATGATGCATCCTGTTAATGGATTGGCAGATTATAACATCGCCGGTAGCCTGAATGCATTGCTAAAGCCGATACAAGTGTCAGACACCGTAAATGAGAAAGGAAAACGCAATGTATGCATCAGCAAGGCGCCGCATTTACTGGAAGGTTTTAATTGTAATAAACATAACAGCTTTGATAGTATTGTGCGTAACCCGGTACGCTGCACCATCTCGAAAGAAACACTTACCGCTACGATAGCATCACCTGAGCTGATACATGGCATCAACTTTTTTATTCCTGGCAGGTTTGCATTCTTTAGCATGGTGGTGAGCTTTGGTGTAGTGCCTGACCTGTTTTATGGCAAAGACCATTATGAACCTGCACAGGGGTATAGCCAGTTCTATCCTGAAACAGTACACACTAACTGGCAGCCTGTGTTAAAAGGTGCTGCTGCAGAAACGATAGAGATCACATTGAATACGATACCACCCGATACAAATTTCAGCCTGATGGTGAGTATTGGAATTCGTTTTGGAACAATGGGAGAAAATGATGAAGTGTTGCAATTGAAAAGAGTAGGAGCGGGAAAGGTGTTGGGGATGGGGTAGTTTATTTAAGAGAATGAACTGTGTAGAACATTGAATGATTAGCGCTACTAGTAATACAAAATGTATAACACTAACTTTGATTTATTATAGGCTTATCTTTTTTGTAATGGCGTATAATGACATAAATTAGAGTGTTAGCTGCCATTTTTCCGTTCCTGGTGACAGTTTTTGATTTAAAGCGAATAATGAACTCCCAAAAGACTGACTAAAGCTTATTTTTAATGAAACTTTTATACATATTCCCTATCTCTATAATGTTGACATTGTCAGCGACCGCCCAAAAAACAGACTCCAATAAAAAGCTTTTTTTTCTATCAGCGGGACCATCGATAGCAAGTTCCGGAGATTTGAAAGGCTTTCATCTAAGACTGGGATTCCAAAAGAAAGTGAAGCGATGGAATTTTGGCCTAAGCCAAACTACGTCTATACACGACGGCAGTCATCCAATTTTTTTTGAACTAGGAAGTTCCGGCATCATAAATAATGGTTCCATTAGATATACCGTAGTTGGATTAGAGCTTAGCCCAAGTGTGGGATTTTCGCTATATTCAAACGACCTACACAACTTTCAAATAGGTTTTGGTGCGGTAATTCGGTATCAATCAAATGGTGATAATGACTCCTATGTTTTACTTTATCCTGCCGCAACAGGGTTGCCTGTTCCAGTAATGTATTTTACTAATACAACTCCGCTTAGAACAATAGCCATTGGACCAATGGTGCACTCTGCATACGACTTCTCGTTGAGCTACCGTTGGACTTTAGGCGCAAACGGATCATTCCAGTTTGACACTAATGGTGATAACTTTTTGAACTATGGGATTCGACTCGGATATAAATTCCAATAGAAGATTTATAACCTGATCACAAGAGCTAAACTAAATTAACTAAACAAAAGAAGGGGCATTAGAAAGACAACCAACGGCAGCTAACAGAGCATTTGCAATAACATGGCTGGACATTAAGCAATCGGCAACAGATCTTTTCTCAGCTTTCGTTCCGGCAGACAATACGCTATTGGTCATTAGTTCTTAACTTCAACATCAGTTTTTCAATATAGCATTTGTACCAGGCTGACAGTACGCTATTGCCATGCCATCGCAAATGCTTTAACGTTGGCACAGAAAAACAACTTTGAATTCAACGAGTATTTAAGTCAAGACAATTTCACACGTGACACCTGAAGAATTACAAATTCAACTACAACACCATCGGAATATCCTGTTTGCTACAATAGACTACATGATCTCTGTACATGGTGAAAGCTTTGTTGTAGATAATGAAAATCATATTCAGGAACATTACGAAAGGCAAAAAGACCAGGTAAACAAATACTTTAAGCAGCGCAGGTTGGACAGGCTTCAACAGAAACTGGCAACCTTGACGAATAGCATGGAAAGAAGCATGGACCTGAACTTCTTTACCTACCTTAAGGAGAAAACAGGCTACGAGATAAACATTGTTGAGAAGCTGCGGGAAAGAGTTGACATCATTCTATCTCAAAGCGAAATTCGTAATGATAAAGAAGCGAATGACATTGGCAACCTCCTGCGTTACCTTACAGAAGCAACTATACCTGGAGATGATGTGGTAAAACTGCAATCTCTTCTGCTTCGGTATCATAACAAAAGAAAAGGGGGAAAAGATAAATACACGGAAGTTGTCAGCATATTTGAAAAGGATGGTATAACGCTGGAAAGAATTACTTTCTCAACAGGTCCAAAACCTAAGCACTACAAAGAAGAAGAAATCATTTCACCGGACGGCTTACGAAAGTTGATTATCGTGCAATGGAGCTACGCAAATAATGCCTCGACTTCAATTACACTTCAGTTTGCAAATGGTGCCAGTGGAGCTATCTATACTGCAAAAGGCATCAGTCCTGATATCAGTGCAATGTGGAGAGACAATAACACTATATTAATTAAAACCAGGAAAGAATATGACCTTGATATAAGGCATAGCGAGGTAAGGAGTTTTGATGATCGTATTAGGATAGAATATGCTGATATAGTATAATTGGGTTTAAACATAAGTCAAAGGGAAAAAGGTCAGTATAGTGTAGATTAACTATCTTACTGAAATATTAACCATGCAGTCTATTAGCCAGGAAAAAGTTATTGCACATAAGATATCAGAAATAGACAGAATTGCAGAAGATATTCCGGGTGTGATTATCATTCATAATATCGAGACAACTGAGGTAGTGTATATGTCACCACGAGGACTGCGTTTGTTGGGAACGACTATGGAAGAACTGAAGTCCCTTGGTGCTGATTATCACAAAAAGTATTTTAACCAGTTAGAAAGCGAAGAATACGTTCCCAAAATATTCGGCTTACTGGAAAGAAACATTAAAGGGGAAGTACTTACTTTTTTTCAACAGGTAAATCTAATTGGTGAAGGTTGTTGGAAATGGCATAGCTCTGCAGTGAAGATATTATTGTGGAATGAGGATGGAAGCCCTTTACTTATCATTACCGTAGCTACACCACTAGAGCCTACAGATAACCTAAGTATCAAAGCAGACAGATTATTAAAAGAGAACGAATTTCTCAGGAAGAATCAGCAAAGGTTTAACCTGCTCACCAGGCAGGAGAGAAGGATACTTGAACAATTGGCTAGGGGAAGATCTTCTTCTGAAATAGCTAACGAATTATATATATCTGTTCATACTGCTGATACTCATAGGAGAAACATAAAAAGGAAATTGCAGATAACTAATTTGCCTGACCTGATCGAATACGCCAAAGCCTTTAATCTTATATAAGAAATACTTGGAACTGAGTATAGGTACAGTGAAGCTGCAAGCTTAATTTCATTTTATTATTGCTTTTATTGAAGTAGTGCATATTGTCTCCCAAAAAAACCATTAATGAAAACAGGCTTCTTGCTTTTTGGAATGATCTTGTCATTCTCTTTATCCTTTGCACAGTACGACTATTTTAAACCTGTGTATACTACTGCAGAAATGAATGTGAAAGGAGATGTGCGGAAAATAGTAGAGAAGAGTAATGAAGTAGATAAAAAGGGTAAACCTGTAGATGGTTTTATCTCAAGCATGACCTATCTTTTTGATAAAAACAAAAGGCTTCGGACTACCTACGATCTTACCGGTGAAAGTGGACTTGGTACGTTGATAACTGAGCGTTTTATGCTGAAAGATGGTAAACTTGTTTTTGTTAAACACCTTGAGGAGGAAGTGTACGTAAGCTTTACTTCTGGCAATCAGTCACGTACCATACTAAAAGACGAGACCGATGCATATTTTTATTCAGGAAATGAGATACAGGTACAAGATTCAATCTGGAAGAATCTAAAGATATCTTACACGATGCAGGATAACAGGATCATTGCTGCAAAACATTACGGAGAGAACAATACTGAGGAAGAAAAGGAAACTTTTGAATACAATTTACAGGGACAGTTAATTAAAACTACCACCATTAGTAAAGATGAAAAGACAAATCAAGTAATTAATATATACACGCTGATAGAATACAATGCTGAAGGTGATGTAAAAAAAGTGAAAGTATATTCTAATGATAAGTTAGCCAGAGAAGATGAATACGATTACACGTATGGAGATAGAAACAATTGGACAGAGTGTAACATAACTTCAAAAGAACTTATCGGAAAGAAAGAAAAGTCTTACGAAAAAATTACAAGAACATACGAATACTATTAATTTATGAGAAATACGATATTACCTCTGATCAAAACGATTGTTTTAGCTACGGTTATTCAATACAGTTTTGGCCAGGGAGGTTCTATGCGAAAAGTAAACCTGAAAGAATTCGATTCGGTTAAGGTTAAGGAATATGAGTACCTGGGTGGACAGAAGATTATATACAAAACGACCTTTACAAAAAACGGATTAGGTATTATTAATAATAATAACGAGGAAATTTATCCACCGTTATTGGCTTACGTTGGATGGTGTTTTGATGCAAAACAGTTTATCGTAGAGGATTATGCAACAGAGAAGATGGGTGTGCTGGGCCTTAACGGTAAATGGATTATACCGGCAATTTATGAAGAGATCAAAATTCCGGGTTCCAGGAATGAATTTCCCTTAATTCCAGATGCTAATAAGGTTTATTTTTTAGAGGGGAAATATAGAAAATGGGGTGCGATCAATTTTGAAGGTAAGGAGGTGCTGCCATTTAACTATTATGGTTATTTCCATTTTACTGAAGGTTATGGATCTATAGGCAAGGGTGAAACTTATAGCGGTAGAACACTTGATCAAATGCTGGTGGATCAAACAGGAAAAATATTAACCGCTGAAGTCTTTGAAAATATATCTTATCCAGACAAGTTGGTTGATACAACGCAAGAGATCATGTTCACCAGCGAAAGACTATTTAAAGTTGAAAGGAAAGGAAAATATGGAGTTATTAACGGCAATGGAAAATTGACACTTCCTGTAATCTATGATGATATAAGAAAGTTTGATGAGTATTCTGGCAGAACAGTGGTAGAAAAAGATGGAAGATATGGAGTAGTTGATAAGCAAGGTAAGATAGTATTGCCGCTGAATTACGTAGGACTTTACATGATCTCGGGTAAGGTGCTTGGTGCAAAACTGGGTAGCAATTGGGGCGTGATTTCTTACGATGGTAATTTGATCAATTCTACAAAGTATGAAAGCATCGAAGACATACTTTTAGCCGAACCTGGTATTGCAAAGTTTAAGCGTAATGGCAAGTTTGGTGTTTTGAATTCAGATGGTAAAGAGATCATTCCTGCTGCATACAGTGAAATTATGGGACTTGTTGATAGGCTCATTGTATTAATGGTTATAGATGAAAGTGGCGGTATGAAAGCTGCTTTATCCGATTATACAGGTAAAATGATTTTACCACTAGAGTACGATGGCATAGGAAATCTTCTAATGATAAAAAATTATCCGCCAGATGCTATCGGTATTGCAAGAAAGAAAGATGAACTATACTGGATATTATCAAATCGTACTACACGAAAATTGACAAAGGCAGAAATAGATAAATTACAATAGTAAGAACTAGCATAATCTATTCTGAAATGTTGTGTTGATTCGTATATTGTTATCTATGGCATCTACACCAACACCTTTCGCTCAAACATATTTGCACGGCACCAAAGCAAATCTTAGTATCGGTGATTTAATATCAGCCGGATATGAATCGAATTACGGACACGGCAAAGCAAAGTATGTTTATTTTTCAGCTACGCTGGATGCTGCTATCTGGGGAGCAGAACTTGCAGCAGGTGATGAGAAAGAAAGAATATACCTGGTAGAACCAACAGGTGCCATTGAGGATGATCCCAACTTAACGGATAAGAAGTTTCCCGGTAATCCAACAAAGTCTTACCGTTCCTTACATTCGTTTAGAGTAGTAGGAGCGGTTACTGCTTGGCAAAGTCATTCTGCCGAACAGATTAAAGCAATGAAAGATGGGTTGGCTCAACTAAAAGAACAGGGTCTCGATGGAATAGAAGAATGACAACACCATGACATAAGACCATCTTTTTCATGTTTTAAAAACTTTTCTCACCTGATCTTTTTGCTGTTTGCAGGGAATCGGTATTTTGCTTCCCTAACGAGCTGCCTGCCATCATTAAACCAGATGATTATGCATTATCAAGTGCTGGCTCTCGCCGTACCATTCTTTATTGTTTTTATGCTGCTGGAATACCTGGTAGCTAAACAGCGTAAGCTTCCTTATTTCAATCTCAATAACTCTGTGGCCAACATCAGCATTGGTATAGCAGAAAGGTTATTGGATGTGTTGGTGACCGGTTTCTTTTTCTTCGTGTACGATTATATACAGAAGAATTATGGGTTGTTTGAGATAAAAGCTTCATTGGGAGTATGGATACTGCTTTTGCTTTGTACCGACCTCATTTGGTACTGGTATCACAGGCTGGCACATGAGATCAATCTTTTCTGGGCAGTACACATTGTTCATCACCAGAGCGAAGATTTTAACTATACGGTTTCTGCAAGGATCACCGTGTTGCAGGCTGTATTAAGAACAGCTTTCTGGAGTGTACTTCCATTCGTTGGTTTTCCTGCTCATATGATCACTACTATGTTATTGATACATGGCCTCTATCCATTTTTTATTCATACACAGGTGATCGGTAAGCTTGGAATATTGGAATACATTCTTGTAACACCTTCTCATCATAGAGTGCATCATGCTTCGAACGAGAAATACCTCGACAAGAATTATGGTGACGTATTCATCATATGGGATAAACTGTTCGGCACATTTCAAAAAGAAGAAGAAAAACCGGTGTATGGTTTAACCAAACCTTTGAACAGTTACAGCTTCCTGTGGCAGCATTTCCATTATTTTATCGAGCTGGCATTTGCAGTAAAAGAAACCAAAGGCTTCTTCAATAAGATCAAAGTGGTATTTGCACGTCCTGATAGTGTAAGTCCTGGCATCCGTTCTAAAGCAGAAAAAGCATTCAGGGTAAAAGAAACAGGTTATGTAATGGATCGTCCACTTAACAGGTATGTGGTGTGGCAGGTGATCATTACGTTAGTAGTATTGTTCCTGTTCATACTGTTCAGGGATAAAGTGAATGGATGGAACCAGTTTGCTATTGTATGCTTTATCATACTAACACTTATCAACTGCGGTGCCATCATGGAACAGAAGCGATGGATATTTTACCTTGAATTTGCGAGGATCATGTTGCTGGTTTCCGGCATCGTAGCCGTATATCCTCATGGATGGATAGTAGTGCTGGTAGCTGCAGCATTGCTTGTGGCAATGTATTTCAGCAGCCAGTTGAAAGATCTTTATTACAAAGTGGTGTATAAAGAGATCAGCAATGATGATGAATAAATGAGAACATCATTAAGATCACCAGGCATTTTAGACGAAGCTTCCTGTACTTTTCACTATAAGAAAACTTTAGCAACACAGCTCAGTTTACAGCAAATATTTTAAAAACATTTTGGCTATTGCATATTGGTGCTGATTTTGTAACGACAGTTAATTGGAAGAACTTTGCTGTAAGATATGCATGAGATAGAACCATTTTATAACTGGCGACATATTTATACTTCCGAGGAAGATCCGAAGTCGCCCTTCTATGGAAGGGTGTACAGTGAGTTCGAGTATTCGCAAACGGTTTACAATTATTACATACATCCGCAATGGGATGATTTTGGCAGCAGAACGCTTTACCTCAAGGTCATTTACGTGGACTATGAACTGAACTTCGCAGTTATAGAAATGATAGGAGAGTGGAATGATGCCATTGAAAATGATATCATGACATTAAAGCGGGATGTGATAGACCAGATGGAACGTGAAGGCATTAATAAGTTTATCCTGGTAACAGAGAATGTACTCAACTTTCACAGCAGCGACAGGGAGTATTACGAAGAGTGGTACGATGATGTATCAGACGAAAATGGCTGGATCGTTAGCCTGAACATGCCTGAAGCAACACAGCATGATTTTAAAAAGAAGAAGCTCAATTACTATATTGAATTAATGGAGATTCCCAACTGGAGAATTTATAAGCCTTATCACTTGTTCAGACTGATCGATAACCAGATCAACAACAGGCTTACTTAGCAGGAAAAAATGGCTGCAGTTTCTCTCTCAGGTTTTGCGGCATCGGTGTTTTTTGTTGTGTAGCTGCATCAAGAAAATAAAGCACCACTCTGCCACTCGTTAACAGTTTTTCACTTTCATTATACACTTCCTGGAAAAATTCGATGCGATGATCTTCCGGTAGTTCCCTTAATGTGGTTTTGATCGTAAGCAGGTCATCATACCTCGCAGAACGTAAATAACGAACATGCATTTCAACTACCGGCATGATCACTCCGGCTTCTTCAATGTCTTTATAACTGATGCCCAGGTTACGAATGCTTTCTACTCTTCCTACTTCGAAATACTGTGCATAGTTACCATAGTACACAACATTCATCTGGTCTGTCTCTGCATATCTAACTCTGAGCTGTGTTAAGGTTTCGTACATCTAAGGTTTTGAGTTTATCGTTTTTAGTTTAGGCTAAGCACTTCTTATTTCGTACTTTATATCACTTGCATGTAACCGGCTTCGTAATTCTATTTAGCTTTACTTGCGTCGCACTCTTGTACTTAAGTAAATAATTGTACTTCATACTTCCTACCTCTTAACTTCTTACTTCGTATTTCGTACCTCGTACTTTTCTTTACTTCTTGATCATTCCATCTACACTCACTCTTCCGGGACCTAATAACAGCAAAACAAAGTAGGCAAACATATAAAGTAGTGCGGCCGTTCCTTCCTGTAAATTACCATTATGTGCACCAAAGAAAGCCACACACATAGTAATGATCAATGGAATAACAGCGAGTCTTGTGAATAAACCAAGAATAACAAAGAAACTGCAGAACACTTCCGCAAAAATTACAAGCATTAGAGATGCTTTGTCTCCCATTCCAAGAAAGTTGTAGAATTTGGCTGATAGTTCTGAAAAATGAGTGAGCTTATACATGCCAGACTGCGTTAACATCAACAAACCAACTCCCAACCGCAATACAAGCATCGCAAAGTTGAAAGCCCCGGCAGAATATTTGATCGACAATAATCTTCTCATTCGTATAGGTTTATATCATAGAATCTGAACAAATTTAAGGTTCTGCATCCTTATTTCGCAATTTCAATAATGCAATATCTTTCCGTTCTAAATTTCTCTGATGAAAAGAATAGTAGCGATCGTTGTGTTGTGGGTTACAGTTTTCACCACATCTGCACAGCAGCCTTCATTTATTAAAGACAGCCTGGAGAATTATATTACACAAGGCATGAAAGACTGGAATATTCCCGGTCTTGCTATTGTGATCGTAAAAGATGGCAAGGTTGCTTACATAAAAGGCTTTGGTGTAAAGGATATTAATTCCAATACCCCGGTTGACGATAATACTTTATTCTTTATTGCAAGCAATACCAAACTATTTACCGGAACGGCATTGGCCAACCTCGAATACAGGGGTAAACTTTCATTGAACGATAAAATAGTAAAGTATTTTCCGGATTACAGTTTATACGAGAAAAGCACATCTGGTCTTGTAACCATTCGGGACCTGCTCTCTCATCGTATTGGTACCAAAACCTTCCAGGGAGATTTTACTTTCTGGAATTCTTCACTCAGCAGAAGGGAGATCATGAACAGGATGCGATTACTAAAACCCGTTGCTCAATACAGGCAGGAATATGGTTATTGCAATAGCTGTTTTCTTACTGCAGGAGAAGTGATTCCTGTTGTAACCAAACAACCATGGGAGGTATATGTGTACGACAGTATTGTTATTCCCGTAGGAATGAAGAACACACACCTGCTTACCAATAACATGGCTCAACTGCAAAATGTTGCCGCTCCTTACACGAATATTTACACAGGTAATTTGCAAAGGGTTCCATACGATCGTTGGGATAATCTTGCACCGGCTGCAAGTATTGCCAGTAATGTAAATGATCTTTCCCGTTGGTTATTGTTTCAGCTTGATAGTGGAAGAATAGACGGCAAACAGGTACTTCCATGGAATGTATTGCAGGAAACAAGAAAGATGAATACGATCGTTGCAAACAGGGGAGCAGGGCCAACACATTTCGTTGGTTATGGTTTGGGTGTTTTTATGAAAGATTATATGGGTAAGATGGTGTACTATCATGGTGGTGGTGCTGCAGGTATGATCAGCAATGTAACTTTCGTTCCTGAACAGAAACTGGGTATCGCCATTCTTACCAACAACGATAATCATGGCTTCCTGGGAGCACTTCAAACGCAAATACTGGATGCTTACTTTAATGTACCTTATGTGAACAGGAGTGAAGCTGCACTTCCGGCATTTAGAAAAGAAATGCAAAGGCAGTTGAATGAGATTGGAACCTGGGAAGAGAAGATTAAGATGGCTAAACCTTTAACTGATCTGAAAGCCTATGCTGGAGAATATTCTCATGAGTTGTACGGCAAACTAGTGATCACTGTAAAAGAGAATAAACTCTATCTAAAGTTCTTTTCTCACAATGATCTTACTGCTACACTGGAATACATGGACAACGGAGAATGGTTGCTGAAATATGATAATGTGGAGTACGGAATCTTCTCTACCAAGTTCAATCTAAGCAATGGAAAGCCTGTTTCTGTGATCATCAAGGCCAATCCTTTTGTGGAAGAAGACCCTTATACGTTTATAAAGAAGAAGTGATCACTTCACCAGGTTTTTATAGTATTTCCAATGTCGTGCAAGATGAAACAAAGTGATCACCGACATGGCGACACCAAAATCTACATGCACCAGGTAAATACTTTTAATGAAAGGTATTTGCAAGTGGTAGATCAGCTTCACGGTCAACAGCAATCCAAGTAATGCCGTTATAACAAAAGTGATCAACAAAAGCGTATTCCATATTTTAAAGAAAGATGCTTTTTTGATCTTTTGTTGGTTGCTCAACCATTGAAGCAAAATGTAGAGACCTGTCAGTGGCAAAGCAATGCTGAAAAAATGATACGGAACTGTATTGTGCTTTTTCTTCTGTGGCACAGATGATGGAATTGCCTGAGCTTGTTCTTGTTTAACGGGTATTACCGAAATGCTATCAGGCTTTGGAGTGTTAAGTTGAATTGCTTTCTTCTCTTCAGGTAATGTGCTTTTTTGTTTGTTATCTGAAACCCTCTTCTGTTTGACGGGATTTGATATTATCTCTTTTTGCAAAAGACTGCTGTCTATAATTGAATTATCGCAGATCAGATCATTATTGTCGTCTGTGAATTTGCCACATTCGCCGGTACAGTTAACAATGCTATCCTCACATTGAGCATCAGCCAATTGAAAGCATATCATACCAAGTAAAATCAAAAAGTAACGCATGCGAAGATCAATAGAACAAAGTTCTTTTTGCTTTTAGCAATAACCCGTGACAATTGTCACAATAAAGCCTGTGTTTTAACGAAAAGACAAGTTGTAAAGCAGTGAAAGCACCACACGCTAATCTTTGTTTAATTAGATTTGCAGGCTATGCCACATGAAGCGATCTCGGTATTTGATATGTTCAAGATCGGTGTAGGACCGTCGAGTTCTCACACACTCGGTCCCTGGAGAGCAGCTTTGCGTTGCCTCGATACCATACGTTCCAAAGCTTCACTCAATGATGTGGCTTCTGTAACGATTCTTTTGTATGGATCACTTGCGAAAACCGGTAAAGGGCATGGAACAGATATCGCAGTTATCCTCGGTTTGTGTGGTGAAGATCCTGTTACCATAGATGTGAATTCCATCACGCCAAAGATCAACGGCATCAATACTACCCAACGAATAAACCTCGGAGGTGAAGTGATGATCCCTTTCGAACCAGGTGTAAATCTTCAATTTCTTTTCAACGAAACATTACCTTTTCACCCCAACGGACTTTCTTTTTTGATCGCTTTAAAAAATGGTGAGAGCTGGAGTGAAACTTTTTATTCCGTTGGAGGCGGTTTTGTAGTGAAGGAAGGAGAGGAGAAAAGTAAAGCAGATGATGTGCA
Organism: Chitinophagaceae bacterium; assembly: GCA_024508725.1. GTDB lineage: Bacteria > Bacteroidota > Bacteroidia > Chitinophagales > Chitinophagaceae > JAEZDC01. Next base: position 633,193 of record JANINS010000004.1, read on the forward strand.
GCTTCCTTTTCCCATCAACACAGGAGATGATCTCTTGCATTGGTGTATGAAGACCGGCATGAGCATTAATGAAGTGGTGATGGAAAATGAATCTGCCTGGAGAACAGAAGCAGAAACTCGAAAAGGTGTGTTGCGTATCTGGGAAACGATGAGAGATTGCATCTATCGTGGTTGTCATACCAATGGAGAACTTCCTGGTGGACTCAATGTTCGCAGAAGAGCTTTCGACCTCAATAAAAAATTACTCAAAGGCAGAACGTATACTGATTACAATACCTGGCAGCAAGCCATCAAAGCAGGAGGTGAAAATTTCCAGTACATACTTGATTGGGTTAGCTGCTTTGCCCTTGCTGTGAATGAAGAGAATGCATCTTTCGGTCGTGTGGTTACCGCACCAACCAATGGTGCAGCAGGTGTGATCCCTGCTGTGTTGCAATACTTCATCACGTTCATGGATGGTGAAGATGAAGACAAGATCGTCCGCTTTTTACTTACGGCTTCAGAGATCGGAAGCATCTTTAAAAAAGGCGCTACTATTTCTGCTGCGATGGGAGGATGCCAGGCAGAAATTGGTGTGAGCAGTGCCATGGCTGCTGCTGCATTAACTGAAAGTATGGGTGGCTCTCAACGACAGGCAATGATGGCTGCTGAGATCGCAATGGAACATCATCTTGGAATGACATGCGACCCTATTGGTGGTTTGGTTCAGGTGCCATGCATCGAAAGAAATACAATGGGAGCTATTAAAGCTATTACCGCTTCACAACTTGCATTGCAGAGCACACCTGATTATGCAAAAGTGTCGCTCGATAAAGTGATCAAGACCATGTGGGATACCGCTCTCGACATGAACAGCAAATACAAAGAAACCGCTGATGGAGGGTTGGCGGTACATATTCCGTTGAGTTTGAGTGAGTGTTAGTTTTAACCATAGTCCATCGTCCGATAGTCCATCGTCCGATAGTCCATTAGTTTTTTGTACTTAGCTGCAGTGCTGCGATTAAGCTTTACTTGCGTCGCACTCTTGTACTAAAGAACCTTTATTCAGCAAATTCTTCTCTTATAATGTGAGCTGAACTGGCTTTAGTATGCTTTGAACTGACTCTAGTTAGTTGAGAACTGCCTTTAACTTGCTCTGAGCTGCCTTTAGTTAGCTTTGAACTGCCTTTAGCTAGCTCTGAAACTACCTCTAATTAGCTCAGAACTGCCTTTAGTTAGTTTTTAACTGCCTTTAGTTAGCTTTCAACTGCCTTTAGTTCGTTCTCAACTACCTGCAATCCGTTGATAGGTAGGTGTATTAAAAAAAGCCGGCTTTTACCGGCTTTCTATTTAATCATATCGGGCTTCTTTCACCCTGTCAGACAGTACACTTTCGAAGAGATCGCTGTCTTTATCCTGGTAAAAATTCCGGGAGCTGGAACGTTTGGCATATTTCATCTCTTTAATGATCTTTTGAACCTGTGTGGCAAGAGATGCATCATCTACATAATCCTCATCGGTCATTTGTGTGAACATGCGGTTGTAATTCTTATACTTCGCATTTATTTCTTTTTCATCAAAAGGTTGCATACCCGATACAGCGATCTTCCAGGTATCATCATCTTTAGATTGTTTATACTTATAGAAATACAGCCATCCCTTCTGGTCTTTATAACTAACCGAATCTTTTCTTAAGAAGATAAGTGAGTCTGGTTTTTTATAGCTGTTCCTGATGAGCATACTCTTTGCAAAATCTTCCTGCTTCTTGTATTTAGCAGGGAATTTCTCCAGCAATTTCGCTCTGTCAAGATCATTGTACAAACGTAGCCTGTAGTTGTCCTGTGCTGCAACTGCTTCTATCAGGCTGTCGTGAACATTCTTCTTATTTCGCAGCATGAGTAATACAACATCCATTCGTAATTGTTTGTCTCTTGTTGTAAGCAACTTGCTGAAGAATGACTGTACTTCAGGATTATCCCAGAATGGCATCAGTAACACACCGTAATCTACCAGTTTACTATTGCCATTGTCTTCGTTGTTGTCATAATAATCATAACTATCGTCCTTATCATCTTTTGATGCTTTCTCAATCGCTTTCTTATCTTCTGTTGCAAATTGTTTTTTCAAACGTTGTTTTGCTTCAAGTGAAAACCGATTGTAGAACTGCTTGTATTGATCTGCTTTCAGGTATCCACTGTCCACTGCAGTCACGAGTAGATTCATGATTGTTGGACTGTAGTCTTCCAATATCATCAGGTCAACCAGTTCGGGAAGAATTCCTGTTGTAAGTTGAAGTGTATCATACAAAGGTCCCCATTTGCCTGAACGATAACCGTTGTACTCGTAGCTGCCACTGTAAGTACTTTCATAATCATCTTCACTGTCGAAAGAATAATCTTCGTCGTAAGAACGAGTATAAGTATAACTGTAATCGCTTCCGCTATTCACCAATGCAGGAGGGTCATTCAGCACCAGTTTCTTAAAGATCTCGAATGAATATTTGGTTCTCATCGAAACAAGTGCATCCAGAATATCATTTTGAAAGTCTGATGTGTCTTTTACCTGTGTGTAAAGATCTTTCAGGTAATCGGCTGTCGCAGAATCTTTGAGCGAACCAAGGATATCTATCCATTTTCTTTTTCTTTCCAGGTATTTTTTCGAATCCCAATTGAGTTGCGCTATTGCTTTTCTGATGTTGGGCAGATCGGTAGAGTCGAACATGCCAAAGGCTACTTTGTTCCTTGCTTTTTTGGCAACAACTGTATCGGTACTGAAATAATCTGAAAAGAATTTATCTGTTTTTTTAGTGAAAGGATTGCGGAACTTAAGTGTATCTACTGGCTGGAAAGATTCCATGAAATTAGAAACGAAGGTGCTCGGCTTAGATATCGTGTCACCAATATGAACGATGTAAAACGATACACCCTGTTTGTAGAACACCTTTGTAAGATAAGTTCTGCTACTACCGGTATCTCTTAATTCATATTCCTTAACCATCCAGTCTGTAGATAATTTATACTCTCTTGTTCTATGAAATATGTAATCTGAATCATGATCATTTCCATAGAAGAAATACTTCATAAACTTAACTGAGTCTTTCGCATAGCTGAATTCAGAAATAGAATAACGACCAACATAAATATGTTCACCGGTTGTATCATTACCAATAACTACACTCTTGAACTGATCCTGGTAATCAAAGTCTGTATCCTCATCTTCTTCTTTCATGTAGGTGTACATATCAGCAAGATCCTCTTCTTTATCTTCATCTTTTTTAGGATACCATAACGGACTTTTTACTTTGAAACCGATCGAAGAGTCTCCACGATCTTCAACTGCCGGATATTCGTATGGTGTGATCTTGAAAGTTTCAAAGAACGGTTGCAGGCTTTCCTGCTTTTGTGCTCTTGTTGCAAGAACATAATAATTGTTTCCTTGTAGTAGGAATCTTGCCTTCACTTTGGATCCGTCTTTATGGTCGTACTCGGCTTGTAAAGCAGGATAGCTGTTCCATGTAGTGAACTCTTTCTTGTTTCTTTTACTGATGAAACTAGAGTTGCCAAAGCTTTCCTCGGCAAGGCTCAAATCAAAGGTGTCTTCTTCTATATAATCATAGTGATGCAATGCTGTTTTAAATAAGAGGTAAGAATTTCCGTTAGCATCTGTAGCTGTCCATTCCTGGCGGTTCTTTGAGTTTCTTTCAGTAGCCACATAAGAAGGTACTACCGGAAATTGTACAGAGAATCCACCATAAGGAGGTTTGTAACTTATCGCCTGTGGTGCACCCTGGTTTTTGAATTTGATCGACGATAGAAAGGTCTCAGCTTCATCTCCCTGTGTGATGTAATCTCCTACACCTGATGCTTTCAATATCACGATCTCATCTGGCAGTACATAAATATGGTAGTGCTGTGCATCACCTTTTCTTGTTTTATTAATGATCTCGTAGCCTGTTACACCTTGCTGGCTGAGTTTCTTTTTGGTGATGATCTTACCGGGAATATTCTCATAGAGTAAGCTGTCGATCTTTTTCATTACCGTCTCAGGTCTCTGGCCAAGGATGGATGCGTTTGTTCTGAGTCGTGTAACCAGGTAATAACTTCCATTAGGCATATCAGCAACCTGTTGCATATCCACTCCATTAAAAACTGGATAACGGAAAAGTTTTTTACCCGGTATCTTAATGCTGAAGGCACTGTCTTCCATCCATTGTTCTTTAAAACTCACCGGCACACGTATCTTTTCCAGCTTGTCTTTTTCTTCGCTGTTGCGTTCACCCATCATAATCGGACGAACCTTATAACCTTTCTGGCGAAGCAGTTCTACCACACCTCTTTTTCCTGGAAGATGTGCTGCACCCACACCAACAAACAATGAATGTTTTTTCAGGATGGTATCAATTGAATTTGCCTGGATATCATTTCGCTTGTACATGAAGTTCTCCTGGAACTCTTCCGAAACAATGTTTGCCATTTCGATAGAATCGATCAGGTCCAGATCTCCGTTGCGATATGCCTCTTCACTTTTTTTATAACCGAGAATGTTATCTCCGTAGTTGTATGTTTTTTTCTTCTTGTAACGTTCTTTCATCAAAGCCCGGTAAGCTTTCTTCACCAGCTTCTCCGATTCTTTAAAATCTTCTACACCAGTAACGATCTTACCCAAACGTTTACCGCTTTGGTAGATGTACATGTCGAGGTAAGTTTCCTCTTCAAAATCTTCCATAGAAGGATCAGTTCGGTACATCATACCATTCACCATCCTTGCTTCGAGTGGGAGAGATGCTTTCAATCTTTCTTCATAACCTTTAACGGAGAAAGTATTCAGCGTTAAACGGTCACTCGGACGTTGAGAATACATGCCATAACGAGAGTAATTGTAATTATAATTATACCCATTCGACATTTTAGAATATTCTTCCTGCCAAACATCAGGGTCTTGTTCCAGGGCAACAACATCTACAGATCGTAGAGCGATATAAAACGAGTCACCAAGATTAAACGCCAGCTTATTGCTGATGTGCATCGTTCCAAAAAGGTAAGAAGGCTTCTTAAGACCATTTCCCGTAATCTCCCAAAGTAAACTGGGATATTTCTTTTCCTTGTTTGGTTTGGTAGAAGCGTTTACTGTTGGTTTAGGTTTGCTTTTTTGAGCGGGTTTTCGTGTTTGGGCATAGGTAGCGATCGAAAAAAACACGAGAAGCAGGAGCGAAAGCTTTTTCATGTGTCTTGGCATTATATAATTGCCATTGAAGATGAAAAAAACTCGTCAATCCATAAAATAATTTACAGCCTATAACGCATGATTAACTTTTGCGTTATATAGCCATTTGAAGTATTGGGAACTTAGCTGAAGTGCTACTATGAAACTTTACTTGCGTCGCACACTTGTACAGATGTATCAATGTTCAGCAAAGAACAGGAACCTGAAGAGTGCGACGCAACGTAAGATGAATAATGTACCGGAAGGTGACTTCCAAAAAATTAATTCAACAAAGGATTGGTCTCGATCTCTTTAATATCCATGTTGGTATAATCACGGATCTCGTTGTATAAAGTGTCACGTTCAACCGGTTGACGTTTCACCTGTTTGATGAGTGTTACGAGTTCTGCTGTGCTCATCGCAGGATTTTGTTCTTCGCTGCCGGCCATTGAATAGATCTTGGTAGAGTCATCGATAGTTCCATCAATATCGTTCACACCAAAGCTGAGACTGAGCTGTGCATTTTGCCTGCCCAGCATTGGCCAATAAGCTTTCAGGTGAGGGAAATTATCCATGTATAAACGGGCAATGGCATACATCTTCATATCATCGATCACCGAAACTTCAGGAACATGACTCATCTCGTTGTCGAAGTTTCTAAACTTAAGTGGAATGAAAGTGTTGAAGCCACCTGTCTCGTCTTGTGTTTGACGAAGCTGCTCCATATGATCGATGCGGTGAATATAACTTTCTACATGGCCGTAAAGCATTGTTGCATTGCTGTGCATGCCGAGCATGTGTGCAGCTTTATGAATTTCGAGCCAGCCTTTACCATCTACTTTATCTTCACAGATCTGTGCACGAATGGCAGGATCGAAGATCTCGGCACCGCCACCTGGTAGAGAATCCAGGCCGGCATCGTGGAGGTATTTCATTCCTTCTTCAACCGTCATCTTGGCTTTGCGGAACATGTAATCCAGCTCCACTGCAGTAAAGCCTTTGATGTGCAGGTCAGGACGATGTTGTTTTATCTGCTTCAGCAGATCGGCGAAGAAATGAATATTCATTTTCGGGTGAACACCACCAACGATATGCACTTCGGTGATGGGTTTGCCATCGTAACCTTTTACAATGTCCATCATTTGTTCGATCGAAAGTTCCCAGCCTTCCTCTTTGTGTGCATACAAACGGGAGTAGGAGCAGAACTTACAACTGAAAACACAAACGTTGGTTGGTTCGATATGAAAGTTGCGGTTGAAGTAGGTTTTATCGCCGTGCTTTTTTTCACGAACATGATTCGCTAAAGCACCAAGAAAGCCAAGTGTTCCTTTTTCGAAAAGGACTAAAGCATCTTCCGGTGTGATGCGAATATTATTGATTATTTTATCGGCAATTTGTTGAAGCTGTTTGTTCTTTACATCAGCAAGAATTCTATCTAACGGAGCAACTGCATTCATTTCGATCCACAATTTGGCGCAAAGCTAAAGCTATCGCAAGTATAAAACATGAGCATCGTCAGTGAAAAACGTTCATGTGAATGTCATTTAACAGTTGAGGAGCGGTGTAATGATGTTTGATAACATGTTGTTAATAAACAATGCTATCTCTATAGCAAAACTATTTACCTTTCAAGGCAAAATCTAATTGCTATATGAACATCAGGTTTAGATTGACGGTGATGAGTTTCCTGCAATTCTTTGTATGGGGTGCATGGTTGATCACGATTGCAACATATTTCTTTAATAGTCCGATGGCATCTGTTGAGAACGCAGGAGCAAAGTTCGGAGCGATATTTTCTACACTGGCACTTTCATCTTTGTTCATGCCTGCCATCACTGGCATCATCGCTGATAAATGGATGGATGCAGAGAAATTGTACGGTATCCTGCATATACTTTATGGTATTGTATTGTTTTATGTTCCGCAAGTGACGGATGCTGACACATTGTACTACGTGATTTTTGCGGCAATGATCTGTTACATGCCAACTATTTCATTATCCAATTCAATCGCCTATACTATTTTAAAAAGAGAAGGATTTGATGTGGTGAAAGTATTTCCACCCATTCGTGTGTGGGGAACGATTGGTTTTATCGTAGCAATGTGGATCACCAATTTAACAGGAAGTAAAGCTACTGCCAATCAATTTATCATTGGCGGTATTGCTGCAGTAGTGTTAGGTATATTCTCTTTTACATTGCCAAAATGCCCTCCTCAAAAAGAGATTGCTAAAGACGCCAATATTATTGAACAATTGGGATTGAAAGCTTTCACTTTGTTTGGCAAATACAAGATGGCGCTGTTCTTTTTGTTTTCAATGTTATTGGGAGGTGCTTTGCAGTTGACCAATATGTATGGTGATACGTTCCTGGATGACTTCAAGAATAATCCGCAATATGGAGCTGAATCATTTGTGGTAAAATATTCAACCATTATCATGTCCATTTCCCAGATATCAGAGACTTTATTCATTCTCACTATTCCTTTTTTCCTAAAGCGATTCGGGATCAAGAAAGTGATGTTGTTCTCCATGTTGGCATGGGTGCTGCGGTTTGGACTGTTTGCTTATGGAAATCCAGCTGAAGGGTTGTGGATGATCGTTCTTTCATGTATCGTTTATGGAATGGCTTTCGATTTCTTCAACATATCAGGCTCATTATTCGTAGAGCAAACCACCGATGCGAAGATCAGGAGCAGTGCACAGGGTTTGTTTATGATGATGACCAATGGAGCAGGAGCATTTCTTGGAAGTATGATCAGTGGATGGGCTATCGATGCATATTTCACCACCAGTGCCGGTACAAAAGACTGGCATAGCATCTGGCTTGCTTTTGCAGGATATGCATTAATAGTAGCGATATTATTTGTTATTCTCTTCCGGCATAAACATGATCCTAAAGCCATGGAAGCTGCAGTGCATCATTAAATAAAAAGCCGGAGATTTTTTCCGGCTTTTATATTTTGATCCATGAATCGGGAATAAGATCTCTCGTATCGTAAGGAGCATTATTGAACCATTTTTTTGGGGCAATTACAATTTTATCCGGGTTTGGATTTAGCCATGCTGCCCACCAGGAAAACGAACTGTTTGCTATTATTTGATTGCTACATAAGCTCATCAGATACATCTCATCAACATCCGTTTCTGCAGATGAGTTATCGATAAAGTATGCATTTGAAAAAAGCTGTAAATTCTCTTTAGCCCATTGCGGCTCATCTGAAAATACAAAATATGTAACGGTTCGATCAAGCTTGTTTTCGATGTAAGCTTTTGCATTTGAATAATAATCTTCTCTTAAAGCACCAAGCACCTGATTTGCTCTGTCATGTGATACATAATCTCCTCTTCTGATATGAATGCTAACGGAGTTTGAACTTTTTATTAGCTCTGCAAATTTTTTATTTCGGTCAATAATGGATTTCCTGAATTGAAATTCTGATTGAATAATTTCTGCGTAGGGTGCAAAAAATTTTTCACTTTGAAAATGACCTTTTAAAATAACCGGAGATTTTAGTTGAAATAAATCCTGGTCTGATCCGGGAATTTCAATAAATTTTCTACGGCGATGCCATGGCCTAAGTTTATCGATTATTTTCTGAAAGGTGTTAAGTTGAATGGAATTGATTTCTGCCTGAGTAGCGTCCGGTGCTGTAATATTAAAAAAATGAAGAATGTCTCTGAAATAAGGAATATTAAAGTATCTCGTTAATTCATCTCCCTCATAATGCTTTTCATCATAATAAGATTTATCAATTTTTAGAGTAGTGGAAAGATGTGTGGCGAGTGCTTTTGCTGCAGCGTATTGAAACATTTGATTACCAATACCACCTTTTAAATACAACAATATCATTCTTGTTTCAATTTCCAATTTTCCCAAATGAACCTGTACTGATAAGTTAGTTCGTGTGTCTTAGTCAACTCTTGTTGAATTCTCTTCATCCTTTCTGCAGCTTGTGGAATGAAATCATGGAACTGAACTTGTATATTATAAATCTTGGAAATCAGATTTTCTTTGATCAAAAACTCCAAAAGATCATACTCAGCACCTTCTATGTTTATTTTCAAAAGATCTATTCGGTCGATGTTATTTTCATTCAGAAAATCATCAAATCTTTTGAAGGTAATTGTTTCTTCAGATCCTAGTTGGCGATGTAGGCTTGTGGCATCTCCGCTAAGGAAAATAGGTTCTTTTGAATTTTTATTTCCAAGCGCTAATTGAAAAACGTGGATATTATTATTCCGGTTAAAGCGGTCGTTGATGTATCTGTAAAACTTTAAAACCGGTTCAAAAACATACACTTTACAGAAGTATTTAGAATACAAATCACTAGCAAATTGGCCTTTAAATCCTCCCAGGTCGAATACTATCGAATCTGAATTAAGTTGAGGGTAATGTAAACGATGGGTAGCATCTCCATCATTGGCTATCCATTTAAGAGCATTTTTTTCCAATTCGCTTGGAAAAAATTTACGGCGTAGCATTTCTGCAAGCTTTTTTATCATTTATTATAAAAAGCATTTATAGTTTTACAGATAAATTCTATCTCATCATTTTGAAGCTGAGAAGCAGAGGGGAGCCATAGTCCTTTTTTGCCAACTAGTTCAGATATTGTATGTTCACCTGGAACCTGATAAGCAACTTGCTTATTGATAGGAGGATACATAATTCTTGTTCCGATGTTGTTCTGCTTCAAATAAGCCATGAGCTCTTCTCTTTGTTCAGCTAACACATCAATGAACCATGGAGTAGTATTTTCAAGATCCTGATCAAAAAAGCGTATGTTATTATTATTTGCGAGATGTTTTTTATAGAGTTTGTAAATTTCTTTTTTGCGTTCAACTCTCCAGTTAAGCTTCTTCATTTGTTCTATGCCTAGACATGCCTGAAGTTCAGTAAACTTAAAATTATACCCAATTGTGTCATGAATATCATTGCCTCCACCACTTCTACCAAAATCTTTCAATCTGCGAAGCTTTGCCGCTATATCATCATCGTTTGTAATTAGTGCTCCACCCTGGCCTGTTGAAATAACTTTGGGTGCAGAGAAAGAGAAACTACCTACAGCTCCTGCTAATCCTATATGCCGTCCATCAGGATAAAAAGATCCTAGTGCTTGTGCAGCATCTTCAATTAGAACCAGATTATGTTCTTTCGCTAATTGCTCAAATGAACTGATTCCAGCCTTAGGATATCTTCCATTAGCAGAAACCAGCATTATCGCTTTTGTTTTTGATGTGATTGCTTGTCTTACTTTATCAAGATCAAGACATAACGTTTCTTTCTCAACATCAACAAAAACAGGATTTGCACCAAACATTTTAATGGAGTTTGGGCTGGCAATCATAGTATAGTTTGGTATGATCACTTCGTCTCCAGCTTCAATTCCACAAGCCATCGCTGCGAGTGTTAAGCTTATTGTTCCGTTATTTACAACAATGCAATGTTTAGCATGAGTAAACTGGGCTATCAATTGTTCAAACGTTGCTGTACGTTTAAATTCTGTCATCCATCCTCCTTCACCCAAATATTCGTTGATGGAATTAGATTCTTCCGCACCAAACCATGGTTCCATTTGTGGAATAAACTTATTATTCATCTATTGTTGCTTTGAAGCGATTTTCTAAATCAAGAATACTTTCTTTATTTCTTTTCTTTATCTTTTTTGCAGGAATACCTGCATATAAAGTCCACTCTTCGAGGTCTGATTTAACAAGAGATAAAGCACCAACACATGCACCATCTTTAAAACGAACATTGGGTAGTATAACAGATCCCGAACCTACAATACAATGTCTTCCTAATATTATGTTGCCAATGATAGCTTGAGCCTTAAATTCAAGGGGTACCATTGGTGTTGCTATACCGTCCATATAATCGTCGGATCCTGCAGATAAGACAACATTTGGTGCTGTGGTAGAAAACTCATCAAATTTAACGAAAGCATTTCTTCCTCCAATGATCTTGGTGCCTGAGCTAATATGAACATTTGCACTTAATTCCAGTGCTGTTGAAATATATGTAAAATCATCAATTATGCAGTTGTCTCCAATGATAACCAGTTCAGGGTAACGAATTCTTACAGTTTTGCCTATAATTACATTCTTACCGCAATATTTCAACCTGGATATATCGAAAAAGATATTCTCCATTATTGTATCATTTCTTTGTCCTGTTCAACAGAAGTAAACGGGCCAGGCTTTACCTCTAAAACTTTAGTATTGTCTTCAAGAATATAATATCCATGACCAATATTCAAAATAATCCCGATATCACCTGCAGAAAGTTCTTCCTGAAAAAAAATATTGTTGTTTTCATCATAAAGATCAACCCTGAGTTTGCCACTAAGTAAAATGAATGTTTCCTGGGTTTGACTAACCATCCGGGGATTATTCTTATGTCTATGGGCTTTTAATACTTTATCCTTGTTGTAGTTCCATGTGCCGGCTTGTATATAAGCACTATCATTGGTAAGAAAGTCTAATCCTTCTTTCCATTCAGATAGTTTATGAAATATTGCGACAACTTCATTACTGTGTGTTACTTGCTTCATGATTTATATAATATTGTATGGAAGATAGCTGTCATAATATTTAAACACTTTTAGTAGTTGAACGATCCCTTCGTCTAATGTTCGTTTAGGAATAAAACCTTTGTCTTTGATCTTATCATAAGAAACAATAAAGTGGCGAAGGTCCTTGTCTTTTATAGAGCTATCTATAATATTGTAATCAACGTGTTTTTTAACGGCTTCGGCAATTTCTAATTTAGAGAAGTTAAGATCATCTCCTCCTGCATTGTACACTTTGCCATCTTTTAAAGCATCAAAGTTCTCTAAGCCAAACAAATAACAATCTACAGCATCATCAATATGAATAAAAGTGCGTTTTGCAAAGCTATCAAATAGAATTACAACGCCTTCTTTAAGTGCTTTGTAAGCAAAATCATTTACCATCAAGTCCATTCTCATCTTTACACTAAATCCAAAAACAGTTGCAAAACGAAAACTTAACGAGTTTTCCTTTTGAAGTACAATTTTTTCTGCTTCGTATTTTGTAACTCCATAGTGGCTTACGGGGCTGATAGGGGTATCTTCAGTACACTTATCGCCGCTTTTACCATAAAAAGATGTTGTGGATGCATTGATGAGTATCTGTTCTTTACCCATTGCTTCCGCTAACTGACGGGTGGCTTCAATATTAATCTGTTGTGCTGATGCAGGATTAGCTGCACAGGCAGGAAATCCGCTGATGCCTGCAAGATGAAATACAGCATCAAAGTCAGATAGGTTTGATACTTTATTTCTGATATCTTGTTTTATTACTTCAAGATTTTTGTATTCTGCAAGGTGCAAAATGGAATTAAAACCATACATAAAGTTATCAAGGATGGTAACCTTGTAACCCTTATCAAGTAAAGCTTTAGATAAACGAACACCTTTATATCCTGCACCGCCAGTTACCAATACTTTCATTGGGAAAATTTGGCGCAAATTTATGCCTTAAGAAACAAAGTAGGCAATGCAATTAATCAAAATTCAATTACTGTATTCAAAACATCGTTACAAGTAGTCAGAAAGTTGCAAATTTGCTCTTATAATTACACTATGCAAAACTACTGGAAGGGCAAAATAGAACGATTAGTTTATCTCTTAAATGGAAAAGATAAGGAGTTCGCAGAGATCAAGTTCTGGCGTAGGCAGATAGATATGTATTTACAATGGTATAAGGGTGAGTTGAAAGAATTATATGGTCATCCTGCTCCCAATGGCCAACAAAAAATTATTGATTACAAACCCGAAATCGCAGCTTTACTAACTTTTTTTGAAATACACCAGAAAGAGAAATACAGCAGAGACCTGATGCTAACCCCAAATGAATTTAAAGGTATGAAGGTACTTGATATTGGTTCAGGTCCCTTTCCCAGTGCTCTATGTTTCCAGGATTGCGAAGTTTATAGTCTGGATCCTTTAATAAGTAGTTACGTTTCAGCAGGATACCCACTTCATTGCTATGAGGCAAGAGCTAGGTTTATTTGCTCACAAGCTGAGGATATACCGGTTGAAACCCATTTTTTTGATGCCGTTATATCAGTAAATGCTATCGATCATGTCAATGACTTTGCTGCTACCGCAAAGGAAATACAACGCATTTTAAAACCAGATGGCAGATTTCGAATGCATGTACACTATCATCCAAAAACTAAAGCTGAGCCTCTGGAACTGAACGATGAAATTTTCCTGCAACATTATTCCTGGGTGAAAGGAATCAGAAAGTTGGCAGTATCAAAAAATAAAACAGGAACAAAAATAACTGACGACCGGGAACTTTATGTTGTGTGGGGTAATTAATAGATTATAGTTTTCCTGACTTAGGTTATGTATATTCGAACACGAAGCTAACTTGCAATAATAGTGAACATACTTTCGACCCCTAGTAATAAATTTAGCTATACCCTTATATTTTTTTTATTAATCCTTTGTGTTGGCACTAATGCACAGGTTAATCTTAATAATGGATTAGTTGCTTACTATCCTTTCTCAGGAAATACAAATGATCTTTCAGGCAATAACAGGAATGGACAACTTGTGAATGGACCCATGTTAACTACCGATCGATTTGGTAATGCAAACAGTGCCTATTTATTTGATGGAATTGATGATTATATACGAGTAACAGATAATGGAGCATTTTCAACTCCCAATTTCAGTATTGCACTATGGTTTCAGTCCGAAACAAGTGCCTTGCAAAATCTTATTGGTAAGCGTGATTTTTCAGGAGGGAATAACGGAGCTCAATACCAATTTTTTATTAACTATTCTCCATTTCCAGGTATAGGATCGAATATAGTTGGAAATACTTCTTCCTGTAATAATGCATCGTCGTCAAGTTATATAAATACAGGAAATGTTATCTGTAAATCCAAATGGTATTTTGCTGTAGTTACTTTAGAAACTGGACCTGCAGGAACCCGTCACAAAATTTACATAGATGGGGTTCTTAAAAAGGATGTTGCTGCTTCTTTTACAGGGATGTTGACCACATGTCAAAGTGAATTGAGATTTGGTAATTGGTGGTCTGGAGACTTGATCCCATATAAAGGGAAATTGGATGATATCAGATGGTATAATCGATCGTTGAATCAAGATGAAGTAACAGCACTTTATGATAATTTCCCAACATCCTCATCGGCTGATTTCAACTATTCTCAAAACCCCTGCAATCCCAAGATCATTCAATTCAGTAATTTAACTCCCGGAACAACATCAATATCATGGAATTTTGGTAATAACCAAACAAATACGGGAAGTCAAAATCCAAGTGTTGCCTATACAAACTATGGAAGTTACCCAGTTAAATTAAAAGTTCAGACAAGTTCAGGATGTATTGATAGCATTACTAAGATCATTCCTGTTAATGTATTACAGGATAGTATGATCAATAACAATGATACAACTATCTGTAGAGGAACTTCAGTTCAATTAAAGACCAACCCTTCTCTTAACTTTTGCTGGGCCAACACTCCTGGTTTAAACAATAGTAACATCTCTAATCCGGTTGCTACACCAACAACAACTACGACCTATTATTTTACTTCACAAAGTATTGCCTCGAATCTCGTTACTAACGGAGATTTTTCTGCTGGCAACACAAGCTTTCAATCAGATTATACTCAGCAAACACCTCCTAATACTGTTGAGGGGGTTTATTGGATTGGTACTAATTCTAAAGCGTGGAATGCCAACTTTAATTCATGTGGTGATCATACTACCGGGATCAATAATATGATGATGGTTAATGGCTCTGCAGTAATAGAAGCAAAGGTGTGGTCTCAAACGATTGCAGTAATACCCAACACTAACTACGCATTTTCTGTATGGATCCAATCTTTGGCTGCGTTAAATCCTGCAAATCTGCGATTCGCCATTAACGGCAATGTACTAGGGACAAATATTAATGCGGGAAATATTGCGTGTCAATGGTCTCAGTTTTTTGCAACATGGAATTCCGGTACAGCAAATAGTGCGGTGATTACAATTGTAAACAATAATACTATAGCTGCAGGTAACGATTTCGCCATCGACGACATTTCTTTTGCACCTGTTTTACTTAAACAAGATTCTATCAAAATAACGGTCACCGATCCTCCAACATTGATAGTAACACCTGCATCTTCTGTTTGCCACGGTGATACTATTCCATTAAGTGTCTCCGGTGCTGGTAATTATTCATGGACTCCCACTCAAACATTGATCAACGCTGCTACTGCAAGTCCATCAGCTTTTCCAACTACAACTACCAAGTATTATGTAAGCGGTTTTAATGTTGTTGGATGTACTTCTAAAGATTCGGTTACTATTACAGTAAAGTCAAAACCCACTGTCAGCAAAAGCAAGGATACTGCAGTTTGTACAGGCTATTCATCTGTTCAACTCCTTGCAAACGCAATAGGAGCTTTGCAATATACCTGGTCACCCACTGCCGGACTAAATAACGCTGCAATAAATAATCCTTCTGCCAGTCCTGGAAACACTACAACATATTATGTGGAAGTGCTGGGTGGTAATGGATGTAAAGCGAAAGATTCTATCAAAGTATCAGTGCTGCAGTCGCCAATAATTGATACCCGGGCAGACACTTCTATCTGTAGCAACACACAAACAATATTAACCACATCAGCTTCTAATGCAACTTCATTCAGCTGGTTACCAAATGTTGGATTGTCTGATCCAAACATTCAAAATCCTATTGCTTCACCAATTGTTTTAACCAAATACATCATCACTGCTTCGAATGCTGCATGTTCAGCGAAAGACTCTGTTGTGATAGATGTTTTACCTGCTCCAACGATTAGCAAAAGCAATGATACTACGATCTGTAATGGTGGCGCTGCTCCATTGTTTACTACTGGTGGAAATAACTATGTATGGTCACCTGCATCAGGTTTAAGCAATACAAATATTTCCAATCCTATCGCCTCGCCATCTGCATCAACAACATATAAAGTGCAGGTAACGGGAAGTAATGGATGTTCTAAACTTGATTCCGTTCGTGTAAACTGGATGGCTAAGCCAACATTTACAATTAATCCTTTAACAGCGTCGGTTTGTTCAGGAAGTGCAACAACACTTACTGCCAACGGGGCTGATACATACAATTGGTTCGCCGGATCGAATGTTCAATCTCCTTCGTCGGCTTCAACTTCTGTTGCACCAACAAGTACGCAACAATATAGTGTTGCTGTTCGCCATAATTTCTGTAAGATCAGCGATACATTGCGCTCAACCGTTACCGTAAATGCGCTACCAATAATCACTGTGGCAAAATCAAACGATATCGATTGTTCCAACGCTTCCGCTACGTTAAATGCTACCGGAGGTGTAAATTATAGCTGGACTCCTGTTCAGGGAGTTTCTGCTTCCAACTCACCAAGTCCTGTTGTTACTCCTGCTGTAACCACTACTTATACTGTAGCAGTTACTGATGCAAATGGCTGTAGTAAATCTGATTCAATAAAAGTAAATGTGATCTTCAATCCTTTGGCTGGAGGTTACAATATGCCCAATGCTTTTACACCTAATGGAGATGGAAAGAATGATTGCTTTGGAATTAAATATTGGGGAGCGATAGAAACGCTTGATTTCACGATATTCAACAGGTGGGGAGAGGTGGTGTTCAAAACAAACAATCCTGCTGCATGTTGGGACGGAAACTTTAAAGGCATTCCACAACAATCGGGAACATTTGTTTACCAGATCAAAGCCAAAACAGCTTGTGGCGAAGTGTATAAGAAAGGTACCATTACACTGATGCGATAAACGAAAAATCCCGCCTCAGCAGCGGGATTTTCACTTTACTAACCTCAATCTTAGTATTACAAGTTTGCCTGGATCTTTTTATCTAAAACAGATTTCGGAACAGCACCGATCTGTTTGTCTACCACTTTACCACCTTTAATGAAAAGAATAGCAGGGATAGAAGTGATGCCATAGTTCATACTAACGTTTGGATTATGGTCAACATTCACCTTACCAATCTTCACCTTACCATCATATTCTTTCGCTAATTCTTCCACTACCGGACCAATTGCACGGCAAGGTCCACACCATTCAGCCCAAAAATCTATAACGGTCAATTTATCGCTGTCCAGCACTTCCGTTTGAAAGTTTGCGTCTGTGAATTCTAAAGCCATATATATTGTTTTATGTTGTTTGCGGAGGTCAAATTTAGTCTTAAACTTCCATCTGCACTTTTTCTACTTTTCCACCTGATGTGATTACAGACGTAGCTACATGTATTTACTTACAATTGAAATTTCTGTCTAAAATTTTGATAATCAATGGTGTTGGACAGAGGCCAGTGCTGCTATTAAGCTTCGTTGCGTCGCACTCTTGTACTTTCTGTACATTACTTACCTGATTAACACTGCATCGTGGTGACATAGTCCGTGTGTGAATTGTGTTTTCTATGCTTGGCGAAAGAAGACCAAAAGGTACAAGTGAGTGACACAACGAAGATCAACCGAGATTAAAAAGCTGGCTAAATCCAACATCAGACATCAGCATTCAGATCTCTATTCTTCACATACCTTCTCCATTTCTCGATCACGCCAGAAATATCAGCGGGCAACTCACTTTCAAACATCACTTTTTGATTGGTTACAGGATGTATAAAGCCAAGCGTTTTCGCATGTAAAGCACACCTGGGACAGATCTCGAAACAATTATCTACAAACTGCTTGTACTTAGTGTAGATCGTTCCTTTTAAAATTCTGTCGCCACCATATTCATGATCGTTGAACAGTGTATGACCAATGTGCTTCATATGCACACGGATCTGGTGCGTTCTGCCTGTTTCCAGTACACACTCAACCAGCGTTACATAATTAAAGCGTTCGATCACTTTATAATGTGTGATGGCATGTTTACCAATATCTCCATCAGGATAAGCATGAAACTGTTTTCTATACTGCTGGTGACGTGCAATGTGAGCATTTACTGTTCCTTCATCCTGCTCCATATCACCCCAAACAAGGGCAACATATTTTCTGTCTACCGTATGAGCCGCAAATTGTTTGGCAAGATGGGCCGCTGCATCAGCAGTCTTTGCCAGAACCACTAAACCGGTTGTGTTTTTATCAATTCTGTGTACCAAACCAAATCTTGGTAAGTTGTCTTCATCCAGGTTTGGATTCTGTTGTTTTAGGTGATATGCCACACCATTCAGCATGGTACCGGAGAAATTTCCAACTCCAGGATGCACCACCATGTACGGCGCTTTGTTGATGATCATTATCGCATCATCTTCATAGACTATGTTCAGCGGAATTGGCTCGGCACGAATTTCTGAAGCATCAGGATTGCTGAGGCTCAACAGGATGATCTCATCACCTGGTCTTACTTTGTAATTGCTCTTTACCGTTTTCCCGTTTACGGTAAGAAAACCGGCATCAATTCCCTGCTGAATTTTATTACGGGTAATGTTTTCTGTTCTGATCTGCACCCATTTATCTATACGTAAGGGTTCCTGCCCTTTATCGACTTTAAAGGTTCGCCGTTCGTATAATTCATCTGCCGATTCTTCCTGTGGTATCTCAACCTCGTCATTCATAGTCGCAAATTTAGCTTTTGGAATTTATAGTTTTTAGTTTCCAGTTTTAAGTTAGCGACGCATCAATCTCTAACTAAAGACTAAAAACCCTAAACTCATAACTTTGCTGCATGCAGCAGGTTGTTTTCGAGGATCTGGGACAGAGGCCTTACAAAGAAACCTGGGATTACCAGGAAAATTTACTTAAGAAAAATCTTGATGTAAAATCAGCTTTGAGAGTACAGCAGGCTGTTGGTGCAGAAGAAGAATCTGTCAACAGTCCTCTGTCAACTGTTAACCATTTATTGTTTGTTGAACATCTCCCGGTGTATACTTTAGGAAAGAATGGAAGTGAAGACAATATCCTCATCAGCAACGAGCAACTAAAGATCAATGGAATTGAATTTTATCATATCAACAGGGGAGGAGACATTACTTTCCACGGACCTGAGCAATTGGTAGGTTACCCAATTCTTGACCTGGATAAATTCAAAACTGATATTGGATGGTATTTGCGAAGCCTGGAAGAAGTGATCATTCTTACACTGGCTGAATATGGATTAGCAGGAGAGCGAAGTAAAGGCGAAACAGGTGTTTGGATCGAGCCTGGTGTGAAAGGAAAAGAAAGAAAGATCTGTGCCATAGGAATAAAATGCAGTCGCTGGATCACCATGCATGGATTTGCATTGAATGTAAATACTGAATTGAGCTATTTCAACAATATTATTCCCTGCGGTATTCAAAACAAGCAGGTCACTTCACTGGAAAAAGAGCTGGGAAGAAAGGTTTCGATGGATGAAGTGAAGAAAAGGATGAAGAAGCATTTCGAGAGAGTTTTCGACTGTCAATTGACATGAGTTTCACGCAAAGTGGAGTAAGAAACCAAAGCCACAAAGTTGCTGAATAAAGTTCAGAACGTACAAGTGAGTGACACAACGGATGATGAATAAGGAAATAAAAGCTGGCTAACAAATCTTGTAATTCATACTTTAAAAATCCCTTGCTACATAAAACTTATTTCGCTCTAATAAAGCGCCATTTTCATACAGGTCGAATAAAAACCAACCCGAATGAATAAAATTGGCTTTGTCAATAATGAGTGATGATTCTTTCACCCTGTTGATCTGGAAAAGCTCTGTTCCATCTTCTTCAAAGAATACAAGTTTATAATGTCTTGAATTTGCCTGCGGCAGTTTCACATTGATGAAACCATCTCTTGTAGTAAATACATACTGCGAAGCCTTCCACATTTGTTTGGCAGAGTAAGGCTTTAATATGATCTCGATGGCACTGATGGCAAAAAGTGTATCCTTGGTTTGGTAAACGATCGAATCCCTGAACTTCGAATATTGCGGAGGAGTGAACTGACCGATAATGGCATCCCTGAGTTTTACCGTAATCAGTTGATCTGGCTCAACCGGATCTCCTGCAGTTGGTCCACCGATCTCAACTCCACCTGCCGGTTTTTTCGAGATCGTAAAGAAATAAGATCCACCTGCAAGCACATAAAATATACGATAGTACATTCTTGTTCCAACCGGAACTTTCGTGTCTACATAACCGTTTTGCTTAAGGTTAGGTGATTGAGGAGAAAAGATCGTTTTATAATTTTTGAGGCTGTCAAACGAACGCTGTACACTCAGTTGTACTACGCTTTCAAATGGATTGATCCAACTGATCTGCACCTTATTATTTCCCAATTCTCTTACCGTGAACCTGGGAAGCGTATCCTGTGCTTTTGCAAAGCAGAAGGCGAAAGTCAATACCAGGCTAAACAACAATTTCCGATTCATATATGCCTTGATTCACACAAAGATAGCTTTGAGGCTGTTACAGAAATTCTAATGTAGCTGTAGGTAAACTCCTGTTGCCCTGCAATCCACCACTGTGTATTACGAGTAGTTTATGTTGGTGTGTAAAATAGTTTTTTTCGATCAGATCTTTCACGGCAAACATCAGTTTGGATGTGTACACAATATCGGTTGGCAATTGCTCTGCTCTCCACAATTCATTCATCCAGTTTATCAGCTCTGCCGGATGTTTTGCATAACCTCCAAAATGGTATTCATGAAAAATCTCTAAGCTTTTATCGTGATGCTGCACCGGTATCAATTCCATAACATCTTTCCTAAGATTCACATGTCCTTTTAATGCACTGATGCCGATACAGGTTTGATGCGGTAAAACAGCTTCCACCAGTCCAGCCAAAGTTGTTCCAGTTCCACAGGAACAGATGATATGTGTATAAGAGGAAGTCTCAGCAGCCGATAATATTTCTTTTGCACCCAGCATACCGTTCACTCCATAACCACCTTCATTCACCCAATACAAGTCTTCTTCTGCATATTGATGAATGATGTGCTCTTTGTTTTTGAAAGTTTCCCGACTAACATACAGCAACTTCATTCCATATTGCATTGCCTCCTGCAACGAAGCGGAAAGTTGTGGAGGTTTTTCACCTCTGATGATGCCGATGCTGTTCAATCCTGCCTGTTTACATGCAAAAGCAGTGGCTACGATATGGTTACTGTAAGCACCTCCAAAAGTAGCAATGGTATTCTGGCCGGAGTTTTTGGCTTCCTGGAGATAATATTTGAGTTTGAACCATTTGTTTCCACTGATGATTGGGTGCAAAAGATCAAGCCGCAGTACATCTGTCTCAACATTTTTCCACAAGCCCGATTTAAGGCTTTGTATTTGTATATAACTGGCATTCAACATTAGAATTGGCTGAGAAGCTTTCGTGTTTTAGTTTCGCAGCCGCAAAAATAAACAGGATATGCAACCAACTCTCGTGATCTTAGCTGCAGGTATGGCAAGCCGTTATGGAAGTATGAAACAGGTGGAATCGTTCGGTCCTTCCGGTGAGACCATCATGGATTATTCTATTTATGATGCGATTCGTGCTGGTTTTGGTAAAGTCGTGTTCATTATTCGTGAAGATTTTGCGGAGGCTTTCAAAAGCAAATTCGAACCGAAGCTCAAGGGCAAGATCGCTACTGATTATGTTTTTCAGAAGCTGGAAAGCTTTGTTGGCGACAGGCAGATCCCTGCTGAAAGAACCAAACCATGGGGAACAGCACATGCTGTACTTTGTTGCAAAGGCAAAGTGAACGAACCTTTTGCCGTGATCAATGCAGATGATTTCTATGGAAGAGATGCATTTGTAAAAGCATATGAGTTTTTAAAGCATGAATGTGCTCCGGATAAATACTGTATCGTAGGGTATGAACTGAAAAGAACACTTAGTGAAAATGGAAGTGTGAGCCGTGGTGTTTGTGAAGTTGATGGTAACAACAATCTTGTTTCCATTGCCGAAAGAACTAAGATCTACCGTAACGACGAAGGAAAGATCACTTATGAAGATGAGAGTGGTTTGCATGAAGTGGATGAGAACAGCAGTGTGAGCATGAACTTCTGGGGATTTCATCCAGGTGTTTTCGAGATCATGGAGCAATCGTTCAATGAATTTCTCGATAAGAATATCGCTAATCCAAAATCAGAATTCTTTATCCCGATCGTAGCTGATGAGTTCACCAAATCCGGGAAAGGAACCATTAAGGTAATTCCAACTACGGCACAATGGTTTGGTGTAACGTATAAAGAAGATGCACCTTCTGTACAGGCTAGTGTAACAAAGTTGGTAGATCAGGAAGAGTATCCAAATAATTTGTGGGCTTAGTATTTATTCGTCGGATTTTATTACAATTGGACCTTTAGTTAATGGTTTTACAGAATCGAGATACTCTTCTATTATAGATGACAGTTTAGTAAGTTCCGGATAAGTATTATTAACTGCTGACAATACAAAGACAGTTATTGTGTACTGTTCAAAATTTTGCTGATATTGAAGATTCTTATCGAAGGTTAATAATGCATGAAATCCTTCATCCGTCATGAGCTTAAGAAGTTCACCATTTTTTACTCCATTCCATCCCTTTTCTCTTACAGTGAAAACCTCGTGATTTCGAAAGTCTGCTTTTAACCTTTTGGGAAGATTCTCATCAAGCAGCAATTTCATAGAGCTTGTTTAAGTTTTTTGATGTCAAAAGTTTATTTGCAATCTCAAGCACTGCAACAGCCTGGTCTCTAGTGACACTAGGAAAATCTTCGAGGAATTGTTCTAATGATATACCGGCTTCTAAATGATCAAAAAATGATTCAACGGGAACACGAGTTCCTTTGAAAACAGTTTGACCTCCTAACACTTCCTTATTAGCACTTATCAGATCCGATAATTCCATCAATTAAAGTTAGGAAAACTACCTCAGTTGATTTCATTAAGAGCGTTAAACTAAAATGACTCAGAACTTCCTTACCTTCAACGTGTAATTTTTACACGAAGATGAAACGACTGCTTGTATTTTTCCTGCTGAGCTTTTCTGCTTCAGCATTCGCACAATCAAGATTAAGTGAACAGATCGGTGATGTAAAGTCGCAAAAAGCGATTCTGGGTGGTTTTGAGTTCGAACTCACCAATGCTCATGCTACCATTACGGCTTATAATGCTACCACATTACGGGTAAGAGTAAATAAGCAAAAGCCAACAGAAGATTTCTCGTTTGCTATTGATGATCTTATACCTAAGGGGGCAATCAGGAAACTTGGCTCCAGCGAATACAATTTCTCCCGTTTCGAAACTGATTCACTCACCATCGTTGTAAACACAAAGCCTTTCTATGTAATGATCGGTAATAAGAAAGGTGAATTAGTAAGTGATAATGGCTCTCTTCGTGTGAGCTGGTTTGGTAACCAGGTGAGCTGTTACAAAAAGATGCATCGTGATGAGAAATTCATTGGGTTAGGAGAGAAGACCGGTGGACTGAATCGAAGAGGCAATTTCTATCAACACTGGAACAGCGATGTGCCGGGTTATGCACTGAATCAGGATCCTCTTTATTCAACGATTCCTTTCTTTATCGGTGTGCATGATAGTGTGAGCTATGGCATTTTCTTCGACAACTCTCATAAAACTTATTTCAATTTTGGTGGTGGTGCCGATGAAGATATTTTTCATTTCGGTGCCGATGATGGCGAAATGAACTATTATGTTTTTGGTGGAAGTTCAGTATCTCGTATCATCGAAGATTATACAGCACTCACAGGAAGAACGACAATGCCTCCGATGTGGAGCCTGGGTTTTCAGCAATCAAGATGGGGTTACGATTCTCAACAACAGCTACTCGATATTGCTAAGACTTTTCGTGATAAGAAATTACCTGCTGATGTGATCGTCAGTGATATTCCATACATGGATAACTATAAAGTCTTTACCTGGAATCCAAAAGGTTTTCCTGATCCTAAAGGAATGATGAACCAGATGAAGCAAATGGGTTTTGATATGGTGACGATCATCGATCCGGGAATTAAAATAGAGCAAGGTTATAAAGCTTATGAGGAAGGTGTGAAGCAAAATCTGTTTGCGAAATATCCGGATGGTAAATTATATGTTGGTCATGTTTGGCCGGGAAGATGCCATTTTCCTGATTTTGTAAAATCATCCACAAGAAAATGGTGGGGCGAAAGCTTTAAACAACCGTTGGTAGATATTGGCGTTAAAGGTTTCTGGAATGATATGAATGAACCTGCAGGATGGGGTAGAGAGTTTCCAAATATTATTGAATTTGGCGAAGGCAAGGACAAAAAAACATTGTTCACTATAAAGAATGCATACGGCTCATTAATGTCAAAAGCAACTTATGAAGGCACAAGAGCTTTGTTGAATGGTCAACGTCCGTTTGTGTTGACCAGGGCAGCTTATGCAGGAATTCAAAAATATTCAGCACAGTGGACAGGTGATAATGTTGCCAGCGATGATCATATGTTGCTTGGCTTTCGTTTATTGAATAGTATGGGAGTAAGTGGTGTGCCGTATGTTGGAATGGATATCGGCGGTTTTATTGGTAATCCTTCTCCTGAATTATTTATTCGCTGGTTGAACCTCGCTGTATATTCTCCTTTATTCAGAAATCATACACACATCGGCTACAATTATCGTGAGCCATGGCAGTTTGGTGAAACCAATACGGAAAGAACAAGAAAGATATTGGAACAGCGTTATAAACTCCTTCCGTATTTGTACAGCAGTTTTTACCAGGCACACAAAACAGGAATGCCGATCAACAGAATGTTACCGATCGAGTACACCTACGATGAGAACGTGTACAACGGAAAATTTGAGAACCAGTTTTTATTTGGTGACAATATGCTGGTAGCTCCTGTTGCCAGCACTCAAAATACTGTTGAAGTGTATTTGCCGGGTAAAGGCACGAAGTGGTACAGGTTGAGTGATGATAAAATGTACGAAGGTGGACAATCTTATTTTGTTCCAGCACCAATTGATGATGTTCCGGTGTTTGTAAAAGAAGGTGGTATCGTTCCAATGCAATCTGTTGTACAGAACACAAAGGAGAAAGGTGATGGTGTGTTAACCATTCATGTTTGGAAGGGAAGCAATAAAACACAGTTCACTTATTACGAAGACGATGGAAATACTTATGATTATGAGAATGGAAAATCATTTGTGAGAGATATTGTATACGAACCAAGGCAGAAATGGATAGCGTTCAGTCTAGAAATAGGAAATTTCGTTTCCAAGTTTACTGAAGTAAAATTGATGTATCACACTGGGAGCAGGGTAGTTGAAATTGTTAAGCCATATAATAGAGCAACTCTAAACTTCGACCTGCCTGAATAGCTGAATAGAATTGTTACAGTACAAGAGTGCGACGCAACGAAAGATCAATCAAGGAACAGAAAGCTGGTGTCATAATAAAATTCTAAACAACGTTGATCACTACTTATCATCGTTATCTTTGCTGCACAAACCCGAACTATCGTCTCAGCAATGGGAAGGAAAGTCCGGACAGCACAGAGCAACTCACTGGTGAATAGCCAGGTGTTCTTTTACAGAGCAACAGATAGTGCCACAGAAAATTACTTTCATGCCTCTGGCATGATAAAGGTGAAAACGTGAGGTAAGAGCTCACGATGGTCTGCAGCAATGCAGTTCATGGGTAAACCTTGAGTGCTGTAATGCCACGTATAGAGTCGTTCGAGGGCTGCTCGTCCGAGACTCAGGGTAGGCAGCAACAGGTAAACAGCAATGTTTATCGCAGATAAATGATAGTTTAGAAACAGAATCCGGCTTACGAGGTTTGTACATTTTTAGTCCCGTTACTTAGTAGCGGGATTTTTATTTAGTCGGCTGGCTGGTGCTATTGAGCTTTGCTTGCGACGCTCCGTTTATCTTTCTGTTCTTTACTGAACTGTGCCTGCAAGATGTATGATCTCTCTGTATTCATGAATGTGCAATCCTGGTTGATTATTCTTTGCAGCAGCCACCATTGCCTTAGCAACATCTGTAGCCTTTACTGCTTTCCATTTTGTTGGAATGATGAATGCAAGCACTTTCATCATCGGTTGAAATATTCTTTCAGCTAACCTGAACTCCTGTTTTCTATGACCAAGCAACATCGATGGACGGAAGATATGAGTAGAAGATACATTTGCCTTCTTCACTTCATCTTCTACTTCACCTTTCAGCTTTATATAGAAATTATTGCTCCTGCTATTTGCCCCAACTGATGAAACGAGTAAGAACTGTTCGCAGCCAGTCTCTGCACAAAGCTTAGCGGCATTAACAGGAATATCAAAATCAACTTTTCGGTAAGCTGCTTTATTGCCTTTTACTTTGTTTTGCGTGGTGCCTACAGTACAGAAAACAGCATTGCTGCCTGCAATTCCTGCTTTGTATTGATCATAATTGTTGAAATCGATAACAATAACTTCAACCTTTGTATCATTGATCGTAAGCGGTCTTCTAACCAGCAAACGTATTTTATCAAAGGCATTATCATGTTGGAGTAGATCAAGTATATGGCTTCCGATCAATCCTGTTGAACCGATGATGGTAGCTGTTGACATAAAATTATTTTAAGCGAAGTGTTGGAAAATCTTCTAATATTATATCGGGTATATTCTGATTGCAAGATTTAAGTAGCCTTGCCATTCCTTTTCCTTTATCAAAACCTATTCTTATAATTGTGTAGCACTTATCTGATGCGTTAAATGAAAATTCAGCTGCAGGATAGGCGTTACCTGTGATATCATCTTCATCAATTTCAGCAGCTAAAAAGAAACCAGCGTTTAAATCGGCCACACCAGCTTCGTAGTGTGACGATTTGCCATCTTCTATAATTTCAATACGGTATTTAATTGTGGTATAGTTAAGTCGTTGTACATGTATTGCAACGGAAATTTTATCTTTTTTTCCAGTATAAGTTTGTTGCTTTTCAATAGCAGGTGTACTCGGAAAATAGGATGTGTCATTATTGATTATTAATAAACTGTCTTTCAATTCAAATTTTTCATGTCCAATTATTTCTTTTAGGGATGTAATAAAAGCTCTTGAATATTTACTTGTATCCACGACTTCCTTATTAGTACGTGAATTCTTTTCATCTACTTTTTTAGCTGGAAGTGTATCTGTTTGGATTGATTGTTTTCGAGCCTCGTCTGATGATGTGCAGCCAAATAAAGTTGTAACTATCAAGATGAAGAATAAGAGTTTTGACATAGGAAGCAAAATGAAGTAAGAAATATGTATTGCATAAATAATTAGAGCTTTGAATAGAACCATTGTTCTTTATCGATCTTATACACGTAGTTCAATTTAGGTGCTTCACCAAAATACGCAACTTCTTCTTCGCCGATCTTATTGGCTCCTAATCTTTCAATAGCGATCTGTGAACGTGTATTCACTGCTCCGATCTGGAAATTTACTGTATTCACATATTGAAAGAGATGATCCAGCATCATTGCTTTTACCGAATGGTTAATGCCTTTGCCCCAAAACTTTGTTGCATAGAATGTATAGCCGATGTAGATGCTGCTCTCTTGTTCATTGTAACCGTATATACGAGTGCTTCCGGCGATTTCACCAGTAGCTTTATCAATGATCTTATAAGCACCTTTACTCTCCAGTGCTCCTTCAAAAAAGGTTTGAAACACTTCTCTTTTCCAACGGTCTTTGTTTGGATGTTGCTCCCATATCATAGGATCAGAAGCTACAGCATACAAGTCTTCAAAGTCTTGCGGTATTAAAGGTTGCAGGATCGCCTTTTCGTTTTCCAGTATTGTTTGTGTACTGAATTGCATGTTTATAAGATCATTTTCTTAAAATCTTTTCCATTGCTTTACCCTTTGCCAGCTCATCGATCAGTTTATCGAGATAACGGATCTTTTGCATCAGCGGATCTTCGATTTCTTCTACACGATAACCACATATCACACCCGTGATCTTTGTTGCATTCGGATTTAGTTGTGGTGCTTCATTGAAGAATGTTTCAAAATCCGTTTTGTTATCTAATATTTTTTGCAAACCAATGGCATCATAACCTGTGAGCCAGTAAATGATCTCATCCACTTCGGCTTTCGTTCTTCCTTTCTTCTCTGCCTTTTGAATGTAGTGTGGATACACACCTGCAAATGACATCTTGAATACACGGGTATTGTTCATCGTAGATTCTGTTATATCTCAAAGGTAACAATCAGCATGTGTAAGCTTTTCGTTTAAATTGTTTGTTTCTTATATTTAAGCACCAAACCATTAAAACCAAGCTGTTGAAAACCTCATTCATCCCTTCGAAGAGATACAGAGCTTTCTCGATTATCATGATTATTCTTTAGCGGTTCGCAGGTTACTTGATATGTGCCTCGACAGTGGTAATGATGAGCTTTTAAGAGAAGCCATTGCACTGAGCCGTTTATACAGAACATATCAGCCCGAACAAGCCGAACTTCCCGAGTTGAAATTACAGGCAGAAGCATTGTTGCAAAAGCTCGAACATTTTACGCCTGCTTTGCATCTCAACAAAATGTTACTCGTTGCCGAGGACATTAGTAAAACTTATTCTGGCAGCAGGTTCAGTCTGCAGAAGCTCAATCTTCGTATAAGCACAGGTGATATTTTAGGTGTGGTAGGAGAGAATGGAAATGGTAAAACAACATTGTTGCGTTGCCTTGCCGGTCAACTGGCTTTGGATAGTGGAGCGTTGCATTATCCACAATTGTCGAAAGCAGATCATTATGCGATCAAACATCACATTGCTTTTATTCCGCAACGTATTCCAAGATGGTATGGGCAATTGAAAGATAACCTGCACTTTTCAGCTGCGATCGCAGGCATATTGGGAGACAAGAACAGGTTGATGGTTGATTTTATGCTGGAGCGATTGAATCTTACGCCTTATGCTGAGCTTACATGGACACAGATCAGCAGTGGTTACCGAACAAGGTTTGAGATTGCCAGGATATTATTGCAAAGGCCAAGCTTGCTGATATTGGATGAACCATTGGCTAACCTTGATATTAATGCACAGCAAACGATACTTACTGATCTCCGTTACATGGCTAAATCCATTTATCAGCCGATGGGAGTAATACTCAGTTCACAACAATTACATGAAGTAGAGAAGATCGCAGATACAGTGTTGTTCATTAAGAACGGAAGTTGTCTTTTCAGAACGGATGATTCTGTGAAACAAGACTCCTGTGTAGTGGAAGTAGAAACAACGATCAGCCGGGATGAATTGTTTCAGGCATTTGCTGCTACAGAAGTATCAGTAAGTTTTAACGGAGGGTTTTATACAATAGAATCCACTTCGCTTACTGTTCCGGAACTTCTAAGCAGGCTAGTGAACAATAATATTCCCGTGAGCTATTTCAGAGACATCACCCATTCAACCAAACGTTTCTTTTAAAACAGTTTTATGCCCTCGAACAAAAGATTTTTAGCCCCTGGCTTTCTTAACAGGTTAGATCAATGGCTACTCATTCATAAACCTGAGACCTGGAGTGCAAGAACACATTTGGTGTTGTATTATGGTGGTGGATTTTTGTTGATACTGGGACTATTGGCTTTTATATTTCCTGATGATCCCCGAACTGATTCAGGTGTTTTCAATTGGGTTTTATTTACCTCTGTTATTACATTGATCGCTTTAGTGGTATGGCTCATTTACCTGCTTCGTTTTAATGTGTTTAAACGTTTTGGTATTACTAAACCGCTAAACAGGTTAAAAGCATTCATCTTATATTTTATTTCAATAGGGATCATCCTGCTTATTTCATTTATAGAAAGTGGAGTTGAATGTATAAAAGCCAACAGGGCTTTCGGAGACGAAGAGATGGTGAATGATATGAATAAGATGAATATGATCATCACCCAGCTGGAGTATGATTCGCTTAATCATGTATGGGGCAGAGATACATTCAGGATCGTTGATACAATACCTGCAGTGGCTTATACACCTCCACCTCCATCGTTGCCACCTGGTTATGAAGAATTCACTGTTGACACTGCTGCAGTGGTCATTTTAGATAGTGAGGAGGAAAGCCAGGGTATCAGGTTGATGGATACCGCCACATTCAATAAAAGCATCAGGAGTGGTGACAGTACGCAAAAGTTAGATGACAGTACTTTTATATTTTTTACTTGTCCTACTTACATTTTCGTAAATAATTACCGGCTGGAACAATTTTCATCTGCCAAATTATACGAGTCAGCAGATGTATACAAAGCTGTTGTAAAGGACTTCAAAGTCCCTGATAAATTAAAACTCAATACCGAAATAGAACACCTGATAGCTAAATATTCTGATCCCAATTACAGGTACTATACATCAGAAAGGCGAGACTATACATACGTAATGGAGAAAAAGTATCAGATAGATAAAGTTGAAAGTGGATTACGAAATATATCTGTCCGAAAGAATTTCTGGAGAGGCAGTAATATAGAGATCATAGTAAGGGTATTCTTCTATATCACAATATCATTGAGTCTGCTTGTATTTATATTCAGGCATAGTACTGTTAAGACGTTTTTCCTCACTTTACTTACGGCATGTGTCATCTGCCTACTAACAGCATTGTTTATTGCACTTTCAAACAGCAGGGCAACGGGTTTGCTTTTTTCGATGATCTTCTATTTCGTTTGTTTTTTGGGGATCTCGTTAATGGCCTGGCAAACAAGAATAAGAAGTGTAGCTGTGGGAATTGGCATTAACCTGTTTGTAGCGATGCTTACGTTTAT
This sequence comes from Chitinophagaceae bacterium, assembly GCA_024508725.1. GTDB lineage: Bacteria > Bacteroidota > Bacteroidia > Chitinophagales > Chitinophagaceae > JAEZDC01. Next base: position 664,056 of record JANINS010000004.1, read on the forward strand.
GCCAATGATCATTGTAGGTTTTGCTTATGCCGTTTATGATGAGTCGAGAGATTATAACCAGGTTACGGAAGACAATAGACACATCTGGATGTTTATTGCTGAGATTGCCGGACCTGTTATTCTTTTAATGGCGATTCCAACGATCATACATAAGTTGTATAGGAGATGGTATGCACTACCTGAGAACTAATCGGCTTTCACCGTTATTTAAATACATCGTATGCAAAACGTATGATCGTTAGGCAGATAATGATCAGGAAGAAAAGCCTGATGAATTTATTTCCTTTCAGGATGGCTAATCTTGCACCCAAAGCACCACCGATCATATTACACACAGCCATTGGTATTGCTATGCTGAAGATGATCTTTCCCTTCAGTAAAAAAAAGCAGATGGAACCAAAGTTGGTTGCAAGATTTACGAATTTAGCGTTGGCAGATGCTTTTAAAAAATCATAACCCAATAAGGTGATAAATGCTATCACCAAAAAACTTCCGGCACCCGGACCAATAAATCCATCGTAAAAGCCGATCACCAGGCTAATTCCCACGGCATACAGCCATTGTTCTTTCTTTGAATGTGCTTTATGTGTGTGGATACCAAACTTTTTATTGCCGTAAGTGTAAATCGCTACAGCGATCAATACGCATAGTAAAAATGGTTTCATAAAACTATTGCTCACACTGTTCAGCAAAATACTGCCGGTGTAAGCTGCACAAAACGCAACAAAAGCCATTACGGCGAGTTGCTTATAATTCAACTGAACTTTTTTGGCGTACTGAACTGCAGCAATACTTGTTCCGCTGAAAGCAGGGATCTTTAAAGTGCCAATGACAGTTGCGACAGGAAGTTGCGGCAGCATCACAATACTCAATGGCGTTTGGATCAATCCTCCACCACCTGCAATCGCATCAACAAAACCTGCAGCAAAAGCAATAAGACAAAGGAAGATAATGGTGCTGGTGATCATCGTTTCAGGTTTGCAATGATAAGATCTAAAAAGATCAATACCACACTGAATATATAAGCAGGTGTTATGGCTTCATTAGTAATAAGAAATAAGTAAGTCAAAATAAGGAATAAGGAAGTTGGTAGATCCCTTTCTCATTTCTTATTCCATATTACTTATTTCTTATTCTCAGTGAGCAAAATCAGTTTCGTAATTGCCTTTTATGCGTTCAATCGGCGGATTGAAGTAGCCAAATTTAAGATTGGGAAATTCATCTCTTATCAACTCCATCATCTGTTTGATGCCCATGCATTCACCGGTATCGGTTACACCTATTTGTCCTAAATACCAGTCTGGATCAATATTGAAATTTCTCCATTGGATCATACACAGATCCGTGTCTTTGATCAGCTTTCTTAATGCTTCATACTCTTCAATACTGTCCGTCATTCCGGGAAATACAAAGTAGTTGATGCTTGTCCACCCACCATAACTTCTTACAACCTTCAAACTTTCGATAATGTCTTCGAACTTATAATTGTTGGGACGATAATAAGGGGTATAAATATGTTCTCTTGCAGCATTGGTGCTCACCCGGATGCTATCCAATCCGGCTTCACACAAAGCTTTTACAGATCTTGGATTAGAACCGTTAGTGTTAATGTTGATGCTTCCTCTGTCAGTATGTTTCCTGATCTCTTTAATAGATTCTGCGATCACATCCCACATCAGTAAAGGCTCACCTTCACAACCCTGGCCAAAACTCACTAAGGGGTAAGGTGCATTCATCAAATGCGGAACGGTGAACTCAACGATCTCTTCAACGGTAGGTTTAAAATTCAACCTGTCTTGTGTAGAAACGATCGTTTCATCTTCCGGTTGAAAAGAGATACAACCAATACAATTGGCATTACATGCCGGAGAAGTGGGAACCGGACATTCCCATCTCTCTAAAAAGAAATTTCTTGCTGCTGGACATGTGTAGGTCATGCAGCAATTCTCTGCCAGGTGTTTTACCAGCCTGTTATGCGAATATACCTGCAATAATCTTTCTACGCCGCTCTCGATCTTTTCATTATCATAACCCACACATTCCTGCCTGATGTCTTGTTCAATTCTTACAGCAGTAACATAGAATTCGCCATCATGCCATCCTGCTGCAGTATAACAAAATAATGGAAGGGTAGGAGCATCAGGTAATGTTTCATAAGCAGCTAAGAATAAACCGGTGTGTGCAGGTGGAATAAAAGCAGCTACAGCCCAGCCTTTCTCACACAAACGCATTTCACCTGTTTTCACATCGATGCCAATACCTCTTCTACCTGGTAATTCATACAAGTTACCACCTTCAGGAAGTTTGATCCAGTTATCTTCTTCTATTGGAAAAGCATCCCAGCCAGAACGACCAACTGCATACAGTGTATCATCTTCAAAGATGTTTCCGTTACCGTCAGAGTATAATAAATATGGTGAGTGTGATAACATAAGTGAAAAGTCAAAAAGTGAAAACTCAAAAGCTAAACTGCAAGACTGTTTGTTTGCTTTTTATATAAGTATTGTTTACAGAAATCGTTGAATTCTTTTTCCATCATTGGAATGACATCAGTTTCTATCTCTTTCTGAAAGATCTTATTGTTTCGCAGATCAACTGTGAGTAAACCATCTTTCAGGATCACATTCGAAACTTCATGCCACTGGTAAGTTTTCTTTGGAAAGCTGTTAAAGGTTACGCCTTCTTCATCAAAACCGAGTTCTTGTTTGAACTTTACCTGTCTTTCTAAAATGCTGGAGATACCATATAAAGCCAGCAATAACCAGTTTTGAAGTAATGCATACCAGCCTACCGCTGCAATTCCTAATGCGATGCCATAAAACCCGGTTTTCGCTCTGCCAAATATCCAACCAGCAACAATCAAAGCTGCAAATACAAATCCTGCTGTTTTAAGTTGAAAAATAGAAGTTGTAATAGCAATGTATACGAAAGAAGCTGTTGCAAGAAACAAGAGTAGCTGGCTGATCCAATCAAACGCATTGAACGACTTTGATTGCTTCAACGTAACAATATAATCGTAGGTCTTTGCAGCCATTAACTGTTTGCTTTAACCAGTAAGTTACACAATCTAAACAGTAGTCTTGCTCCAACATTTGCATTCCAGTCTGTATCGCCTAAGCCGATTTCTACCAGATCAAATCCGATCAATTGCTTACCGCTTGCCACCAGTTTCTTGAAGAGGTACATCACCTGCTCTGTTTCAAATCCACCGGCAACTGGTGTTCCGGTACCAGGACAAAGCTTCGGATCCAATCCATCAATATCAAAGCTGATGTGTACTTTTTCCGGCAACCCTGCAATGATCTCGTCAACAATATTCTTCCAGCTTTCGCCTTCGTACATTCTTTCCTTTATCGTTTGATCATAGAAAGCCGTTACTCTGTCGCTGTTCTGCTTAACGTAATCAAATTCTCCTTCAGAAAAATCCCTGATACCCACCTGCACAATCTTTTTCAACTGCGGAATTTCTTTCAACGCATTGTACATGATCGAAGCATGAGAATAAATAAACCCTTCATAACCTTCTCTCAGGTCATGGTGAGCATCTATCTGCAGGATACCAAAATCGCCATGCTTCTCAGCCTGTGCTTTAAAATATCCAAGTGGTGTGCTGTGATCTCCACCCAATAATCCTACAAGCTTTCCTTTATCCAGCAACTCTTTTGTTTGCTGGTACACCCAATCATTCATGAACCTGCTGCCTTCGTTAATATCTTTCAGGCTTTTGCACATGAACTTGTTCACCTCTACCTCTTCTCCATGAGAAATATAATCAATGTAGAGTTCAGCTTCTTTTCTCAGGTAATCACTTTTCAGCAGGATCTTTTTATCACAGTTCTTCATGTAAAAACCCTGCTTCCAGCCATCGATCATATCGGGATCGAAAAGATCTACCTGCAAACTGGCTTTAAACACCTGTTCCGGAGCTCTTGCTGTACCTGCACCGTAGCTCACAGTCACTTCCCAGGGAACAGGAAGTATCACCAGTTTAGATTCATCTTCTCCGAATGGTAAACCAAAAATGTTGTTGTTGGGATTCCCTACTGAATTGGGGTCAAATGTAGATAGATCGGTAGCCATAACTTTTATAAAGGGGCTGCAAGTTACGTGAAAGACGTTCTCCTCAAATTAGTTTTAGCTTATGTCGCCAGCTTTAGGTTTCTATTAAACTTCCGTTGCGTCGCACTCTTGTACTTTCTTATCGCTATGCATCATTTTTTTTTAACTGCAACAGTCATGACTCCCTATTCACTACTCCCGAAAAAAAATCCACGATCTTTTTAAACACATTATTCTGCCGGTAAATGCCACTATGACCTAATCCTTTGGTAATGAAGAACTCCACATGAGGCAACTTTTTTTCCTGCACCGCAATTGTATCGCAATACGGGCAAATCTTATCTTCTTCATCATGTATCCACAAAACCGGAGACTGTATGTTTTGAACGGCCCGGGCCACTGAATAATAACTGATCGGGCGCTGGCCAACTTCTTCGATCACTTTATGGAACGCTGCCTGCACTTTTTTATTCACCGGGATGAACCTGAAGAAGTTATCAATGGCTGTTGAAGTTTCTGTGGTGGGAGCGATCAATACCAGCTTTCGATTTTCCTGTTCATGCAATTGTTCAAAAGCCAGTGCTGTAGCCAAACCACCAAGTGAATGTGCCATAATACCGTAAAAGATGCCATACTTTTCGTCAATAGCTTTTATTGCATTGCTGTACTGCAATGCATTGATCCGTTTGGCGCCACTCATTCCATGGCCAGGTGCATCAAAAGCGATCACTTCAAAACCTTGCTTGTTCAATGGAACGATGTATCGGTCAAACCGGTAACTGCAACTGTCAAACCCATGAACAATGAGGATTTTCTTTCCATTTGGATGTTCGGGTTTCCATCTCCATCCATACAGTGCCACGCCTTCAAAACTAAAGTTCAGCACTTCAGCTTTAGAAAAAATTGCCGGCGCTTTTCGCTTTGGCTTTCCACTGTAAGGAGTGCAGAAAAGATCAAATACAGACTCTGCAGCCTTTTGATCGGAGAAAATTGCAAGGAAATGGAATTTGGCTTTATAATAGCTTATAGCGAGTCTTTGAGCTAACTTCAACTTCATAAAGAACCAAAGATATGCAGGTTGTTATCATAGGAACAGGAAATGCCGCAACAGTCTTCGGCAGGCTGATGATGAGTAAAGGACATACTATTTCACAGGTATACGGAAGAGATATTTTAAGAGCAGAAGCACTGGCTGAGCAACTGAAAGCAAGTGCCACAAGTGATATTTCGGGCCTCACAAAAAATGCAGATGTTTATTTGATTGCCGTGGCGGATAAAGCAGTGGCAGACATTGCTGCACAACTCGACGTCAATGATCATCTGGTGTTGCATACAACAGCTTCTTTATCGAAAAATGTGTTGAAAGAGATCAGTAAAAGTTATGGTGTGTTGTACCCGTTACAAACTTTACGAAAGCAGATGGACATTGCCACACCCATTCCGCTTTTGGTAGATGGTAACAGGGAAGAGGTGACCAAACAAATTGAAGATTTTGCAACGAGTTTATCCGACATTGTTGTGAGGGCCGATGATGAAACGAGGGTAAAACTTCATGTGGCAGCAGTATTCAGTTGCAATTTTGTGAACTACATGTACCTGCAAAGTGCCGAGTTCTGTAAAAGCGAAGGGATCAATTTCAATCTGCTGCAACCGTTGATCGAAGAAACGGCAACACGGTTAACGCAGTTTCATCCTTCAGAAGTGTTTACTGGTCCTGCGGTAAGAGGTGATATGGCTACGATCAACAAACATCTCAGTTTGTTAGAGGCTTATCCTGAGCAATACAGCATGTACAAAAGCCTTACAGAAAAGATCATTCAGCGAGTGCAGAAATAAGATTCTGGTTTAGGCTATAAAAAGTTAATCCCCGTAGGGCAAACCTGACGGGGATTTTGTTATGAGCAAGCAACCGATCACTAATTTGTGTGGTCTAAAGACCAATGCTTTACTGAAGCAGCCACAAGATGCAAACTTTAGTTGAAACTAACAAAAGTTAGTTTAATTTTTTTTGAAGAATTTTTTTTCGGCTTTCGAATTTGAACGTTTTCTCTAAAGCCTTGTTTTTAGGTAGTTTTGCCGCCTGAAACCAGAATTATGTATACGATCAAGATAAAGTTTGAGCAGAAAGGAGTTGAGCCGGTAACATTGGAAAATATTGCCCCTGGCGATTCGCTGCTGGAGATATGCCTGGATAATGATATTGAGCTTCACCACAATTGTGGTGGCGTTTGTGCCTGTACAACCTGCCATTTATATGTGGACAGTGGGATGGAACATATTGAAGAGATCACTGATAAAGAAGAAGATTTTATTGACAGGGCTGTAAATCCAAGGCTCAATTCAAGACTTGGATGCCAAAGTGTTCTGTTGGATGGTGATGGAGTGATCGAAGTTACTTTACCTGATCAGAGCCAGTTTTTAGGAGAATAGTTTCTGTTAAGTAAAGAACAGGTCGTTGAAGTGAGTGACACAACAAAGTTTAATAGTAGTAATACAGCTAAGTAAATAAAAAGAAACATGAGCCATTTTGAGCCACCCATTCATTGGAGCGATTATGAAGATATTGCCTTGAAATTATATGAGCGATTTGGTGACGAGTTTAATGAAGGAAAGATCTACCGTGTACGTTTCACTGATCTGCTCGAGTGGGTTTTGCAAATTCCGGGTTTTGAAGGAAAAAGAGAAGAAAGCAACGAAGGTCACCTGGAAATGATCCAGAGTTCGTGGGTGTACGAATGGAGAGATAACCAGAAATAATCCTTAATGGAAAATGTTTTAGCACTTTTCAGGTCGGTTACCACTTTCATTTTTGATATGGATGGTGTGTTAACAGATGGCAGCCTGTTGGTGATGCCGGATGGTGTTTGGCTTCGCCGCATGAACATTAAAGACGGATATGCACTTCAGCTGGCGGTAAAAAAAGGTTACAGGGTGGCGATTTTTTCGGGAAGTAATTCTGATGAAGTGAAAGACAGGCTTTCAAAACTGGGCATTACAGATGTGTACATGAATGTGAAGGATAAACGATCTGCTGTTGAAGAATACATGAACAAACATTCTTTGAAAACGGAGCAGGTACTTGCCATGGGTGATGATATTCCTGATATTGACATGCTGAAGATCTCTGGTATTGCGGCTTGTCCGGCTGATGCAGTACAGGAAATTAAATCCATTTCCCATTACATTTCTCCAATAACAGGTGGAGAAGGTTGTGTAAGAGACGTAATTGAAAAAGTAATGAAACTTCGTGGAGACTGGAACAACGATACCACTGTTGCGTCTCGTTAATTATTCTGATAACTGCACTCGCTGCCTTATTTTCGTCTGGTGAAACTCATTCAAGGCTTTGCAAAGCTGGTACGTTGGCCGAACCTTATATTTATTGCGCTTACGCAGTTGCTTTTTTTTTATTGTATTGTAAAGCCGGAATTCGATAAAGCCGGTAAAACGGCAAATCTCGATCAGCCTTATTTATGGTGGGTAATTCTTGCTTCGGTGCTTATCGCTGCAGCAGGATACATCATCAACGATTATTTCGATTTGAATATAGACAGGATCAACAAGCCTGATAAACTGGTTGTGGAAACTGTGATCAAACGCAGGTGGACCATTATCTGGCATTTAGCTTTAAGTATTATAGGTGTATTGATTGGTGTGTATGTAGATTGGAAAACCAATGTTCGGTTTTTAGGATTAGCGAACTTAGCTTGTGTAGTCTTGTTGTTTGTTTATTCCATCTCATTAAAAAAGAAATTACTTGCAGGAAATATTCTGATCTCTCTTTTAACTGCCTGGACAGTTTTAGTGATCATCTGGTGTGAGTTGAATCACCTGGCAAGAGTACAGCCGAATTTTGATGCAGAAAAGATCATCAAACTCACATTTGTATACGGTGGATTTGCCTTCATTATTTCATTGATCAGGGAAGTGATCAAAGACATGGAAGATATAGAAGGAGACAGGCGTTACGGCTGTAAAACAATGCCGATCGTCTGGGGTTTGAATGTATCGAAAACATTCACTGCTGTGTGGTTGGTTGTATTGATCGCTGCCATTGGAATTATACAAGCTTATGTATTACGACTTGGATGGTGGTGGAGTTGCATATATTCCGTGTTACTGATCATGTTGCCCTTAGGCTGGATATTGAAGAAACTGTTCAAGGCGCAAAACGCTGCCGATTTTCATAAGCTCAGTTCAATGGTGAAACTGGTAATGTTAACGGGAATTCTATCGATCATCTTTATAAAATTATATAGCTGATGCAGTCAATTGTTTTAGCATCGCAATCGCCAAGAAGAAAACAATTATTGGAATGGGCTGAAGTTTCTTTCAGGATCATTTGCCAGTTCACAGATGAATCTTTCCCTCCCGAAATGCCTGTAGAAGAAGTGCCTGTGCATGTGGCAAGAAACAAGGCCATTGCTACAAAATTGCATCTGCAGGAAGCGTATCATGGTCAGCTTGCGTCAGAACCTGTACTGGCTGCAGATACGGTGGTGGTATTGGGAAATGAGGTGATCAATAAACCTGGTGATCTTGAAGAAGCTGTATCAATGCTGAAAAGACTTTCGGGCAAAACGCACAGAGTAATAACCGGTGTGGTGATTTTGCATGATGAACAGGAGATCAGCTTTGCTGATATTACTGAAGTTGAGTTTCATGAATTGAGTGATGCACAGATCAGGTTTTACGTAGATAAATACCAGCCTTTAGACAAAGCCGGAGCTTATGCTATCCAGGAATGGATCGGTGTGGTTGGTATCAAATCGATCAAAGGAGATTTTTATAATGTGATGGGTTTGCCTGTAAGCCGTGTGTTACAGGCTCTGCAACAGTTGAGCAATAATGCTTAACTTACAGCAGAACCCTTGACTAATGAATGAGAAACTATTACAGTTCATCTGGAAGTTTCAGTACTTCAATCAACAACATCTTCAAACAGACGAAGGCGAGCCTCTTGTTATCTCGAATCCCGGTACATTTAATCTTAACCAGGGACCTGATTTCCTGAATGCATCCATTAAGATCGGCAACACTACCTGGGTTGGAAATATTGAGCTACACGTTAAAGCTTCTGACTGGAACAGGCATAATCATACACCAGATCCCAATTATAAAAATGTAATACTTCATGTTGTTTGGGAAAATGATCTGTCAATTGAGCAATCATCCACGCTCACTTTAAAAGACAGAATTCCGAAAGTTTTATTAGAAAGATATATGGAGTTAATGCAAGGCTCGTTAAAGCAAGCCTGCAAAAGTTTTCTCCCGGCTTTATCACAAATAGGATGGTTATCGTGGAAAGAAAGATTGGTTGCTGAACGATTGGAGCGAAAATCAAAGAAAGTACTTCAGTTACTTGACCAAAGCAAACAACATTGGGAAGAAGTGCTTTGGTGGATGCTGGCTGCCAACTTCGGTATCAAAGTGAACAGCGAAGCTTTTGAAACAATGGCGAGAAGTATTACAGTGAATATTCTTGCCAAACACAAAAATCAAATCAATCAACTGGAAGCTTTGTTATTGGGACAAGCCAATCTGTTGAATGGTGATTTTACAGATGATTATCCAAAGTTACTGCAAAGAGAATATCGGTTTCTCAGGAAGAAATATGATCTGCAAAGCAATACGGTACTGCCACATTTTCTACGAATGAGACCGGCCAATTTTCCAACGGTGCGTTTGGCTCAACTGGCGATGCTGGTAAATCAATCGAATCATCTTTTTTCTAAGATCAAAGAGTTAAGATCGGTTAAAGAAGTAAAAGAATTATTGAACGTTACAGCAAATGATTACTGGCATTATCATTACAGTTTCGATGAACTGACCGACTATAAACCGAAACATTTGGGAAGCCAGATGGCAGATAATATCATCATCAATACCATTGCTCCGGTTCTGTTTGCTTATGGCATGTTTACAAAGCAGGAGATGTATAAGGAAAAATCCATTCACTGGCTGCAGCAGGTGTCAGCAGAGCAAAATGCAATAACCAGGTTATGGGCAACTTCAGAAGTAGCGAACCATTCTGCCTTTGATTCTCAATCTTTGATAGAGCTTACCAACAATTATTGCAACCAGCAAAGATGCCTGGATTGTGCTGTGGGAAATAAAGTATTGCAGATAAAAGATAAGTTAACAACCAACGACTGATGCATTGCAAAAACTACAAAGGTGCTATCTTCACCAAACGATATGCAGTCGAACGATACCGAAACAGAAGTAAACTACATAGATTACGCAGCAACAGGCTTTTTCTCGAAGATCGTAACCGATTATCTACACGGTAAAGAATCGCTTGCTTCTTTTTTCAAGTATACACCTGATCTTAATGGAATAAGACAGGCTTTGGAAGATCGTAAACATTCCTTTTACGATCGTTCTGCATTGGTAGCTGCTTTGGAAAAACAGTATGAAACTATTTCGATCTCATCAAAGCTTAAAGAAAATCTGCAGTTGCTAAAAAGTGAAACAACTTTTACCATTACTACTGCACATCAGCCAAACATCTTTACCGGGCCACTATACTTTATTTACAAGATCGTTCATGCTATTAAACTGGCAGAAAAGCTTTCAGCTGAATTTCCGCAAAACAATTTCGTTCCCGTTTATTACATGGGAAGTGAAGATGCAGATCTTGATGAATTAGGCAACTTCACTGTTGATGGTAAGCGTTACGAATGGAAAACAAAACAAACAGGTGCTGTAGGAAGAATGAAAGTGGATAAAGCTTTCCTATCATTAATCGAAGACCTGAATGCACAGATAAATGTGTTACCAAAAGGTGATGAAATCGTTTCAATTTTCAAAGCGGCATATAAAGAGGGAGAAACGTTGCAGCAATGTACTTTGAAGCTGATCAATGAACTGTTTGGGACGTTTGGTTTAATCGTACTCATCCCTGATACCGCTGATCTGAAAAAACTCTTCATTCCTGTTTTGCAAAAAGAACTAGAAGAACAATTTTCTCATAAAGCTGTTGAATCAACGATCAAAGATCTTTCACAGTATTATAAAGTGCAGGCTGGTGGAAGAGAATTGAACCTGTTTTACCTGGTAGATGATAAACGTGAAAGGATAGAAGCAGATAATAACGGTTTCGCTGTTGCAGCAATTGGAAAGCATTGGTCGAAGAAAGAGATCTTTGCTGAACTGGATCAACATCCTGAAAGGTTTAGTCCTAATGTGATATTACGAGGTGTATTCCAGGAAACGATCTTACCAAACATTGCATTCATTGGTGGAGGAGGAGAGATCGCTTATTGGCTGGAGTTGAAGAAAGTTTTTGAAGAAGCGAAAGTTCCATACCCGGTTTTGGTGTTGCGAAATTCTTTTTTACTATTGACTGGTAAGCAAGCAGCCATTTTGAATGATCTGAAGTTTAGTATCAATGATGCTTTTAAAAAACCAGATCAATTGTTGAATGATCTTACAAAACGGGAATCTGCGAATCAATTATCGTTGAGTGAAGAGATCGGGGAGCTGAATATTTTTTATCAGCAATTGCATGAAACCACTTCTGCAATCGATCCTACATTAGCAGAGCATGTGAATGCATTACAGGCAAAAGCATTAAAGCGTATCGAGGAACTGGAAAAGAAAATGCTCAGAGCGGAGAAGCGAAAGTTTGACACTGAGAAACAAAGAATACAAAAGATCAAAAGCAACCTGTTTCCCAATGATAGCTTGCAGGAAAGAGTAGAAAATATTTCCGGTTTGTATGCAAGACATGGAAGAGATATCATCCAGAAAATATATGATCATTCATTAGCCCTGGAACAGCGATTCACAGTGATCACTGTTTAATCGAAATTGTTTTCCCAACCTTTTTGCTTGAGTGATACAACTTTATCTAATACTTCATTTTGAAGTTGAAGTTTATAATCTGCTACTTTTTGTCCGACAGCTTCATCAAAAGCCCCGATCATTTCTGCTGCGAGAATTCCGGCATTCTTAGCTGCATTCAATGCAACAGTTGCAACAGGTACACCATTGGGCATTTGAAGAATGGATAGAACAGAATCCCAGCCATCGATAGAGTTAGAAGATTTGATTGGAACACCAATCACAGGTAATGATGTTAACGATGCAACCATACCAGGCAAATGTGCAGCACCACCGGCTCCTGCAATGATCACCTTCAATCCCCTTTCTTTCGCTGAAGTGGCATAATCAAACATCCTTTGCGGTGTACGATGTGCAGAGACAACTGTTAACTCGTAAGCGATTCCAAACTCTTTTAAAATATCAGCAGCAGCCTGCATGATGTTTAGGTCACTATCGCTGCCCATTATAATTCCTACAATTGGTTGCATGTAATATTATTTTGAGATCACTTTTAAGATATGCTTTATCTTATTTGCTTTATGCATTAAATCTGTTCTGTCTTTACTCATCACGGTTACATGTCCCATCTTTCTTCCCGGCTTCGTTTGTTTTTTCCCATAAAGATGAACAAAAGCATTGTCGATCCTCAGCACATCTTCCAACCCTTCGTAAAACGCATTGCCAGTATAACCTTCTGCTCCCAATAAATTCACAATAGCTGATGGAAGTATCGCTGCAGTATTTCCCAAAGGATAACCCAGAATGATCCTCCATAACATGTCATACTGGCTACTGAAATGTGCTTCAATGGTATGATGTCCACTATTATGTACTCTTGGAGCCGTTTCATTTACCAGTACTTCATCATTTGTATCTACAAACAATTCTACAGCAAACAAGCCGGCACTTTTAAAGTTTCTTGCAACCGTCAAAGCAATTGCTTCTGCTTTCCAAAGAACTTTTTGTGGTATTTCTGCAGGACAAACCTGGTAATCTAATAAGTTCAATATGGGATCGAATAACATTTCGGTAGGAGGATAGAGTGCTGTTTCATCTTTATCATTCACGGCTACGATCACAGCGATCTCCATCTTGATGTTCACTGCTTTTTCCAACACGGCAGGTGCATCAAAAGCTTTCTCAACATCTTTCTCACTCCTGATGATCTGCACACCTTTTCCATCATAACCACCTTCGCCGATCTTGTGAACAGCAGGCAGCATGTGTAAAGCATTATTCAGCTCTGCAAGACTATTTGTGATGATGTATTCCGAAGTTGGTATCTCGTGATCTTTATAATATTGTTTCTGCGAGATCTTATTCTTAATTGTGTTGATAGCAGATGGTTTCGGATAAACCCTCACACCTTCCGATTCTAATTTTTCTAAAGCCTCAACATTTACCGATTCAATTTCGATGGTAATTGCATCTAATCCTTTTCCGAAATGGTAAACGGAATCAAAATCTTTGATGTCGCCTTTTACGAAGTGATTGCAAAGATGTGCTGCCGGACATTCATCATCGTTTTCCAGCACATAAGTTTCAACAACATAATTGGCTGCAGCCTGCAGTAACATTCTGCCAAGCTGCCCACCACCCAGAATTCCGACCTTTTGCATGCGACAAAAGTAAGGGCTGAATCTTACTTTATCAGATGCTTTGCGTAGCTGTGGATGTTTTCGCTAATGTTGCCAGGAATCTTCTCACATCACGATAGCTGTGTAAGAAGTATTTAGCGGCCGAAATATTGCTTCCTACTTTAATAGTGATGGCATCTTCTGCCAGTGTTTTAAAGATGTCTTCATCAGTATAATCATCACCAATGGCAATGATCATATCGGGTTGGTTTTCCATTACCCATGCTGCCACTGCTTTTCCTTTGTTGATCTCAGCATTTTTTACTTCGATCACTTTGTTTCCCTGAAGAATTTGTAAACCCCTGTCGCTGACGAGATATTTTAAATTATTGGTGAGTTCATTGGCTCTTAACTCACCCAAACCTTCATCGGTTCTACGGAAATGCCATACAAGCGAGAATGCTTTTTCTTCGATGAAGCTTCCGGGAGTTCTGTCAGTATAAGTATTTAAAACCTGCAATACATCTTTCTTCCAATCATCAGTTAAACCCGGAATGGATTTCCAATCATCACCATGAAACTTTGTCCAGGCTCCATGTTCTGCGATCATATCCATTTGTAAATCACCCAGCCATTCCTGGAGTGTTTGATAATTTCTGCCACTAATCAACACCACTTTATTCGCAGGATCGGATGAGAGTTCTTTCAGCAATCCATACAATTCTTTATCGGGTTTTGCCAGGTAAATATTGGTATGAAAGTCAACCAGTGTTCCATCATAATCCAAAAAGAAAACCCTTCTTTTCCGCTCAGTATAGGTTGATCTGATCTGCTGTTCTTTATCCGAGTTGAGGCGTTTTGCCTGCATTGATTCCTGCATCTGCTTTACTTCTTTTAACCGGTTCATAAAATTTCTCACCCATGAGTTGATGTTGAACTTCTCAACCACATATCGCAACTGCCGCATTCTTCTTTCTTGTTCATCTAAAGGCATTTTCAGTGCCACATAAATCGCTTCACTTATTTCGTGTACATTATTAGGATTTACGATCCAGGCATCAACAAGTTCTTTTGCTGCTCCAGCCATTTCGCTGAGGATGAGCATACCATCATTATTCACTCGTGAAGCAACATATTCTTTGCAAACGAGATTCATTCCATCTCTCATTGGAGTAACCAGACAGATGTGTGCAAAATGATATAATGCTGCCAGCATTTCGAAAGGTGCGGACTGGTAGAAATAATGGATCGGTACCCAACTGATCGTTCTGTATTTGGCATTGATGTTTCCCACCAACTTATCGATCTGGTCACGTAATTCTTTGTATTGCGGAACTGTATCACGAGAAGGAACAACGATCATATACAACGAGACTTTTTCCTTGAAATCGCCCTGCTCACTCAGCAATAATTCAAATGCATGCAATCGTTGAATGATGCCTTTACTATAATCCAGCCGATCGATTGAAAGGATCATCTTCGTTTCGCCGAACATTTTTTGCAGTGTACCGATGTTCTCCTGCACTTTTTTATCTGCAATTGCCGAACTGAATTTCTTATCATCAATTCCCATTGGGAAAGATTCAACAACAACAGACCTGCCTTCGAGAGAAATTACGTTGGCAGAACTACGATAACCCGAAAGGTGAGTGACAGTACTCAAAAAGTGCCGTACATCATCATATGTATGAAAGCCGATCAGATCTGCACCAAGAATGCCATGGATCAGTTGCCGTCTCCATGGGATCAATCGAAATATTTCAAAGGAGGGAAATGGAATGTGATTGAAGAAACCAATGCTCAGGTTCGGTTTCAGCTCTCTTAAAAAAGATGGAACAAGCAATAGCTGGTAATCATGTACCCAAACAGTGTCGTCGTCTTCTATGTTTTCCATTACCGCTGCAGCAAATAATCTGTTTACCTGCACATAAGACTTCCAGAAAACCTGTTCGAACTTTGCGTAAGTAGCCATGTAATGAAAGACCGGCCAGAGGGTTTCATTCGAAAATCCTTCGTAAAAATTATTTACCTGTTCTTGCGAAAGAAAAACAGGGTAGAGGTTTTCTTCCTGTAATTTTTGCGTTACCTGGAATCTTTGTTCATCAGTTTCAACTGCAGTTCCAGGCCATCCCACCCAAATGTTTCCATCCTGTTTGTATATTGAACCCAAGCCTGTGGCTAAACCACCTTCGCTGGTTTTTAATATGAATTCTTCTCCTTCTTGTGATAGCTTGACTGGCAATCTGTTAGAAACAATGATCGTCTTTGGCATAGGCTAAAACACACCAAAAATTATACCTGCAACCTGCCAGTGAACTTATTAAGGATTAGAATGATGTTAGGATAGGTATTTTCAGTATATGATTGAAGTTCATCTGGTTTTACCCAACGAATGTCTTCGATCTGTTCCTCAGTTTGGGGTGTAAGTTTATCAAGCGATGAAGCTTTCATTTTATACCATATCGTTTTCTTTATGATCTGTTCACCATTTTCTTCATATTGGTGAGTGGTAGTATCGATCAGATCACCCAACAGCACCTGTTTCAAACCAGTTTCTTCTTCTACTTCACGAACGGCACAATCTTCAATGCTTTCGCCTTCATCTAATTTTCCTTTCGGCAGATCCCAATGCTTCTTGCGATAGATCAGTAATATTTCTCCTTTTTCATTCTCTACAACACCTCCTGCAGCCATGATAACCTTTTCCATTTCAGCTAATTTTTTCTAAAAATAGCCTCAAATAAACAACCAATTTCTTTCAGCTTATGTTGGCCCTTATCTTCGTAGCATGGGTAATGAAAAAGCCATCGCTGAAAAGTTATTGCAGATCGAAGCGGTAAAACTCAGTCCTGAACAACCTTATACCTGGGCCAGTGGCTGGAAAAGCCCGATATATTGCGATAACCGTAAGATTCTTTCGTTCCCATACATCCGTGATTACATCAAAAGTGAATTGTGCAATGTGATATTTGAGCAATTCCCCGATGCAGAACTGATTGCCGGAGTGGCAACAGCAGGAATTGCCTGGGGTGCTATGGCTGCAGATCAGCTTAAACTGCCTTTTGTTTATGTTCGTCCCAAACCAAAAGAACACGGATTGGGAAACCAGATTGAAGGTTCGTTTGAGAAGGGGATGAGGACAGTAGTGGTCGAAGACCTGGTATCAACCGGTAAGAGTAGTTTACAGGTGGTAGATGCTTTAAAAACGGCAGGCTTAGAGATCGAGGGAATGGTATCTATCTTTAATTATGGATTTGATGTAGCTGCAGAAGCTTTTGATAAAGCAGGAGTGAAGCTGAAGTCGCTCACGAATTATCAACACATGATCGGACTGGCTACAGAAAAAGGCAGCATTTCGCCTGATATGGAGTCTGTGTTATTACAATGGCAAAAAGATCCTGCGAACTGGAGCAGGTGATCATAATTAAAATTCAAATCAAATGAAGAAGATCCTGGTATTAACTGTGCTCGTTTGCGGAATCGCAATGTCTGCTTCGGCACAAACTGCAAAAGCCCAATGGGTAACGATTGTTACGCCCAATCTTAAATGCTGGGAGTGTAAAAAGCTGCTGGATGATTACCTGAATAAAGTGAACGGTGTTCAGTTTGAAAAAGGATTGATCCAATGGAAATTCAACCTGATCAAAGGGGAAATTAGAATACAATATTGGCCAGACAGGGCTAATCCTAATGCCATCAAAACAGCTATTGCCAATGGCGGATTTGATGCAGATGAGATCAAAGCCACCGAAGAAGCTTACAAAACCTTGCCTCCTGCTTGCAAAAGAGCTGAGGAAGGAGGAGGACCGAAAAAAGGTAAGCCTTGCCATATGGAACCACAGAATTAATTGAGAATCCCACGAGAGTGGGATTTTTTTATGATACAGGGGTAAGGAACTCCGGTGTTTCACCTGTTGCGTCGCAATCCGTTCATCGTTCAGAACTTACTTCGACTAAATCCATCGTCTAATTTGCGGTTTGCTTCACTAATAAAATTTTAATCAGGAAAATTCAAAATTCACTTTGTACTTCAAAGTTGAGGTATTATTTTTGCTTTGTAATTCAAAGCACTTTTTAAAACGTTCATATGCTTACTCAAAACAAAAGATTGTTGGGCATCCTGATCACAGCAGGAGTTATTATTTCTCTTCCGGCTATAGCGATGCTGTTCACCAGCGAAGTAAACTGGACTCTATCTGATTTTTTGGTTGCAGCCGTATTATTGTTTGGAACCGGTTTAACCTGTGAATTCGTGCTGAGGAGGGTAAAGAAGACTTCTTCCAGGCTTCTAATAGTAGGAGTCATTCTTCTTGCCTTATTCCTAGTTTGGGCTGAACTGGCAGTAGGTGTATTTGGAACTCCTTTCGCAGGAAGCTGATTATAACCAAGCCGATAAAAAAAGCCGCAGACAATCTGCGGCTTTTTTTAAAACACTTCAAATTTGTGCCTCCCTTCATAATTTACCGGCACGTTTAAGAAAATACTTCCTTTTCCCACCCTGGTGGTGCCTTTTACTTTTACCAACACTTCCTTACCAAAAAGCACTGAAAAGGTGTTTTTGAAGATATTCTTCATATCAACCTCCATCCTGGATGGAAGTACAAATTCTGCTTTTTTGGGGATGCTCATTAGCGTATCGAGCTGATACTTTCCCAGGTATTTTTCATCAATGTAAACATCACAATCCACCTTTCTAAGCTGTACGCCAAAATTGTTAGGGTTGTAATAGATCAGGTCCATACTGATCGTAGATTTCTCGAAACCCAGCTTCTCCACTTTAAAATTGCGGATGTCACGATAATCAAACCCCTGGGGTTTTGAACAACTCACTACCATAAAAATGAGCAGGAGGTATAGAATGCTTTTCATCGAAGGGTATTTACTGCAAAATAGGAGAGTTATTTCATTTGACACCGCAGTATCGAAAATTCAGAATCTAAATCATTAGATTGTTAAGCTAAAAACTATAGTAATTTGAATTTTTGACAACCTTTTAATCATTGCTAAAAAATTTGAGTATATTAATTAAGATATAAAATATTATTATTCAATTTATTTAGAAAATTATATTAAGTTATATATTATTTAAATCTAGGCTAAAATTCTCATATATTTGGCCTTTGTGGAACATTCAGTAATACCTATTATTATCTATATTAAATATATGAATTTCAATTTCATATGATTGTACATTGATAATTATTTTTATCAGAATCAACATATATTAAAAAAATAGCTTCCAATAAATGAAAATTTGCTGTTTTTACGCATGAAAATGTAGTATCGATAAATTCTTCACCAGGCAACAAAGACTGCTTTAATAGTCTCTTAACAGCGTTTTATCGATATTCTAAAATCTTCTTAAACCATTTACATAAATTGCGGTCAGTCCCCAATGAAACCATTTGCACGGTCATGAACTTCAGACTACTTGTAACCTTACTGCTCGTTTTCGGCTACTTTAATTTACAGGCACAGGATTTTTCGAATAAGGGTAAAGACTTCTGGCTGGCTTATCCGGGTCACATTGATGGACAGAATTCCAGGATGGCCTTATATATATCTGCTACGGTTAATACAACTGGAGTAGTGACGATGGCGGGTGGTGCTACGATTCCCTTTACGGTTACAGCCAACCAGGCTACTGTTGTGCCTATCTCGCCTGCTACTTATACAGTGATCAATCCGCAAAATGAAGGAACCAATGTAGGCAGGGGTATCCATATTACTTCCCAGGCTCCCATAGTAGTGTATGCTCATATACTTAACCAGGCAAGGTCTGGTTCAACTTTAGTATTGCCCACCAATACGTTAGGTAGGGAATATATTGCTGCATCCTACCGGAGTTCATCTAATTCAACCCCTCCACCCGGAACATCAAATGGTTCTAATTCTGGTAGCCAGTTTACCATTGTAGCGGTGGAGGATAACACCATCGTAGAGATCACACCAACTGCAGCAGATGCAAGTGGAGTAAGATTTGCCAATGTACCTTTCACGGTTACATTGAATAAAGGAGACGTTTATCAATACAGAACGATCTGGAGTAATGACGTTACTGGAACTAAGATCAGAACTGTTTCAAACTCAACAGCTTCATGCAAGCCAATTGCCGTTTTTTGTGGTAGCCCGTGGACAGCAATGGATTGTGGCGCTATGGCTTCTGGAGGTGACAACCTTTTTCTGCAACTAATGCCGAAGTCGGCCTGGGGTAAAAATTATGTTACTGCTCCATTTGCAGATAGAGAATATGACATTTTCAGAATTATCGTTAGCGATCCTACTACAGTAGTAACACGAAATGGAGCGGTTTTAAACAATGCTACCCTTCAAAATGGTACTTATTACCAGTTCACCAGTTCTTCTGCAAATGTTATTACTGCAGATAAACCAATCATGGTGATACAATACATGATTTCCCAGACTTGCGATTCAAGGAATGGAGGAAACACATCTGCTTCAGCTCCATACCTTGGAGATCCGGAAATGATCATCATCAATCCCATTGAACAAACATTAAATGATGTAACCGTTGTTTCAGCACGCAACAACATTATACCATCCACTGTAACAAACATTTCCAAGCATTTCTTCACAATAATAATGAAGAGTAATGCTACAGCAAGTCTCCGAATCGACGGAAATGCTCCGTCTGGAGGTTTTACTTCTATTGGATCTTCAGGCTATTCTTATCTCCAGGAAAACGTTACAGCTTCAACGCTTACAAATCCATCTCATCGGATTACTGCAGACAGCGGTTTTATCGCTTTGGCGTATGGTATGGGAGCTGTTGAGTCTTATGGATACAATGCAGGTATGAGTATTATTGATCTGTATCAGTACATTACCCTACGAAATCCCCAGGCTTCAGTCAATTTCCCTGCAACCTGTGTGGGAACGCCATTTAAGTTCTCCATCACATTACCTTACCAACCGGTTAAGATTAAATGGGATTTTAATAAACCTATGGCGATGAGTCCCAATGACTCGGTCGTTATCAAACCTGCTACCGGAAACAGCACAATCACTGCAGATAGTTCTTTTACCAGGGATGGCAAGACTTTATATGTATATAAGCTCACAGCCGACTACCAGTTTTCTGCAGCTGGAACATATCCCATTAAAGTATACGTAACCAATCCAACACCGGATGGTTGTAGTGGAGAGCAGGAGATCAGTTATGATGTAACGGTGTATCCAAAACCTGTTACCGATTGGAATGTTACGGCAACTGGTTGTTTGTCGGATGCTGCTCAATTCAACGATGCTTCCAATGCCGGAGGAAGATCATTCACCAGCTGGCAATGGGATTTTGGTGATGCTAGTGGCTCTTCAGTTAAAACACCTGCTCCTAAAACATATGGTTCATCCGGTGTGTATGACGTGAAGCTTACTACGATTACCGATATAGGATGTGTAAGCGATACAACAAAGAAATTCACCATTACCACACCTCCTGTGGCTAAGTTTGGTGTGGATTCACCAAGATGTGTTGGTTCAATTATTACTTTTTCTGATTCATCAAGTATTCCTGCAGGAAATATTAGTAAATGGTACTGGGATTTCGGAAACGGAAATACTGTAATCAACACTTCTAATACTGCTGCTACTCAATCTTATACAACAACAGGAACATACATAGTAAAATTACAGGTTGAAGGAAATACCGGTTGTAAAAGCAGTGTTTTCCAGATGCCGATCGTGGTATCTGATACTCCAACTGTGGCGTTTGATATGCCAATGATCGTGTGTTTGCCTGCTGGAAATGCCCAGTTCTCGAACCTGTCAACCATTGCCGACAATAGTCAAAGCCAGTTCACTTACGCATGGCAATTTGGTGACGGTGGAACTTCTGCATCTAAAGATCCGGTTCATCAATATATTGCTGTTGGCCCATTCGATGTGACTTTACAGGTTACTTCTTATGCAGGTTGTAAAAAAGCATTGACCAAAAACTTCAGTAATATTTATGCTCAGCCCAAAGCCAATTTTACAGTTCCTGCAGAAGTTTGCCTGAGAGATACTACTGTGTTTGTGAATACCAGTACGGCAACTTCACAAACTATTACTCAGTGGAATTGGAGTTTTGGGGATGGAAACGTTTCATCAGTCCCTGATCCAAAACATTTGTACCAAACGGCCGATACATTCGATGTTAAGCTTTATACCATCAGCGATAAAGGTTGTTACAGCGACACAGTTACTAAATCTACTATCGTACATCCTTTGCCTACTGCACAGTTCTCGGTTTCATCTCCTGTATGTGAAACAAAAGCAATCACCTTTACAGATCAGTCGGCCGCCAAGGTGGGAACACTTACAAACTGGTACTGGAATTTTGATGATGGTAATACGGGCTCAACGGGTGGAACTTTTACTCATACTTTTAATATGGTAAAAACCTACAACCTGCAACTTGCTGTACAAAATAGCAAAGGTTGTAAGAGTGACACTTTATTTAAGCCTGTTACGGTTTATGCTCAGCCGAAGGCAAATTATATATTACCTGAGGTTTGCCTGAACGATAGCTATGCTCAGTTTGTAGATAGCAGTTACATCAGTGATGGAACAGATAGTTCATTTACTTACTTGTGGGGTTTTGGAGATCCTAATGCAAACCCAACTCGTCCGAACAGTTCCACTTTAAAGAATCCCACACACCAGTATACGGCATTGGGGAATTACACAGCCTGGGTGAAAGTTACTTCAACACATGGCTGTACAGATTCTATTGCAAAGAGTTTTATCGTAAACGGATCTTTCCCCGTGGCTGATTTCGTGGTACAGAACGCTGGTGGTTTATGTAGTAACCGATCTGTTTCCATACAAAACAAGTCGAGTGTTACACCTGGTGATATTACTAAACTGGAGATATACTGGGACTTTGTCAATGATCCTACTGTAAAAGATGTAGATCAAACACCAACGTTTGATAAAATATACACTCATCAGTACCCAGATTTTCAACAACCACTCACTAAAACTTTCCAGGTGAGGGTAGTGGCCTATTCAGGTGCAAGTTGTACAGGTATAAAAGACATTACCATTACGGTAAATGCCAGTCCGAAAACACAGTTCATCACCATTCCGGGAATTTGCCTGGATGGCAGTCCAAGACAGATCACTCAGGCTTCAGAAACTGGTGGAGTTCCAAAGGCCCAGGATATATTTAGTGGAAATACTGCAGGCATCAGTTCAACAGGCATGTTCAATCCGGCCACAGCAGGAGTTGGAACATATACGTTACAGTATTTATATATCTCACCTCAGGGTTGCAGGGATTCATCTACGAATTCCATCACCGTGTGGCCTTCTCCGTTAGCCGATTTTAATGTGAGCAATGCCTTGTGTGAGAAAAATGCCGTGACCTTCACCGATAATTCAACCGCCAACTTCAGCAATATAAAAACCTGGGATTGGAATTTTGGTGATGGTAATATATCTATTAATAATAACGCATCTGCTTTCACACATACTTACTCTGCAGCCGGAACATATACGGTTTCGTTGAAAGTAACTACTGACAGTGGATGTATAAGTACAGTTACGCCAAAACAACTCATCATACATTCATTACCGAAAGTAGATTTCAGTCTTCCTTCTATTTGTTTACCGGATGGCAGAGGTACTTTCAACGATCTCTCAACTTTGAATGGCAGCACCGGTATTTTCTCTTATCGCTGGAATTTTGGTGATCCAAACGATCCAAATCCATCCACACAACAAAATCCAACACATAGATATTCGGCTTTAGGGCCTTACCAGGTAAAGTTGAAGGTTACAACCCAGGATGGATGTGTAGATTCTCTTACGAAAACCTTGACCACAGTTTATCGTCAACCAAAAGCAGATTTTTCCATTACACCGGCTTCTGCAGAAGTTTGTCTGGGTGATCCTTTCAGTTTTAGCGATAAAAGCAATGGCATTGATGGAAGCGTAACCCAGTGGAACTGGAATTTTGATGATGGATCGGCGATTGTTACTTCTCAAAACTCAGGAAAAACATACACGAAAGATTCTGTCTATAAAGTATCACTTTTCATTTATAACGATAAAGGTTGTGTAAGTGATACGATGATTAAAAACGTAACCGTTCATGGATATCCTGTTGTGAATGCGGGTCCGGATGTATTTGTGTTGGAAGGTGGTTATATCACTTTAAATCCTACTGTTACCGGCTCAGGGTTGACTTACCAGTGGACTCCTAATACGCTGGGTTACCTGGATAATCCAAATATCAGGAACCCAAGGTTTACTCCCGGAAATGATCAGTTGTATACATTGACCGTTACCGGAGATGGGGGATGTGTGTCAACCGATGATCTGTTTGTAAAGGTGTTAAGATCTCCAATGGTGCCGAATGCATTCTCTCCAAATGGTGACGGCATTAATGATACCTGGGTGATCGAATATCTTGATTCATATCCGGGATGTACGATAGAGGTATATGATCGCTATGGCAAAAGAGTATTCTTCTCCGAAGGATATAAAACAGCCTGGAATGGTACTGTAAACGGTCAGCCTTTACCGGTTGGTGTTTATTATTATATCATCAATCCAAAAAATGGCAGACAACAAATGAATGGTTCATTAACCATTTTAAGGTAGGCCGAAGAAGCTGAGATTCAACCACAATAAAATAACCTATGGCAACGTTTTCGTAGATTCAGGAGATAGCAACCAAATTCGATTTAACGTATCTCAAAAATTCTAGTAAATTGCCATAATTTCTGACTGATGATGAAAAAGCTACTTGTAACTGCTGCGTTGGGACTTGTGCTAACGGCTAATGCTCAACAACGACCACACTACACACAATACATTCTCAACAACTATATTATCAATCCTGCAGTAGCAGGTATTGAGAATTATACTGATGTTAAGATCAGCCACAGGCATCAGTGGGTAGGACTGGATGGTGCTCCGGTAACAACATATCTTACCATTCATGCACCATGGACCAAAAGCTCCTACGAAAGAGAAAATCCAACTACTTTTCATGCTCCTGGTCAAAATCCAAGAGGTAAAGCTTACTGGCAGGATTATACCAAAGCAGATCCGCACCATGGAATAGGCTTTACCATGCTGAACGATAGAACAGGTCCATTAAACCGTTTTACTGTAGCAGCTACTTATGCATACCATGTTGGTATTGCTGAGAGAACAAGTTTGTCTGCAGGCATCAGTGCAGGTATTCAGAACATGACCTTGAATCAAAGTAAATTGGTGTTCAATACTCCGATCGATCCTGCTGTTGCAGGAAGCGGTTACCTGAACAAATTAAGACCAGACATCACTGCAGGTTTATGGTTGTATTCATCCAGGTACTTTCTTGGATTAGCAGCACAGAATATTTTGCCTTCAAAACTTTCGTTTGCGGAGGATACATTGAAAGTAACTTCATCAGGAAAACTTGTACCGCATCTCTTTCTCCAAGGTGGTTATAGAATGTTTTTGAATGATGATGTGTCATTCCTTCCTTCTGCAACCATCCGTTATATTAATCCAATGCCTATTGGTGTTGATATCAATGCAAAGTTTCAATACCAGGACCTGGTTTGGGCTGGTGCGAGTTACCGTTTGCAGGATGGTTTTGCCGGAATGCTTGGCGTAAATGTTAGCAGCACATTTAATGTAGGTTACTCTTATGACTACACAACCTCACGCCTGAATACTGTTAGCCGTGGTAGCCATGAGATTGTTGTTGGTTTTCTTCTTGGAAACAAGTACGGAGACTGGTGTCCAAGAAACATTTGGTAAGAGAAGATCGGGTTTAGTAAAATATAGATGGCTCACCTTATGTGAGCCATTTTTTTCTCTTTATGGGAGTGATTACTCCCATGCCGAAACAGAAAAGAGTGATAAATATCCTGTTTCTTAAAATATGCTTATTCTTACGATGAGTGCTTGCATCTGAACAGAATTATTCCTTTCTTGTATTAGCATTATCTGCTGATCTTTCTTAAACACCATATATATATCCTCTTTATCCTTTGAATAAACGCTGATTTATCACTGCTGGTGCAATGCATTGGCATAAATCTTAAAAGGTGAAGCGTTTATTGTTTATTGTAATTTGTTCTTTACTGCTCAGTAGTTGCAGTAAACAGGTGATTGATGTTCCAAACGAAGTAAAACTCAATGACTGGTTGATGGAGAATTGCCAGTTTCGGGTGGCAGAATCATCTACCGGAACCATTGTATTTGATGCGATGGAAGTAAAGCTGAATGGAGTGATCATTCAGAACTCAGGTGTTTATTTCTTTCAAAACAGCAAAGCACAACACCAGTTTCCAACGATCAAACAAGTGAGTAGTAGTGGTTATATGAGGGAGATTGAATTGGGAAATAATAAGAACTGGTGTGATAATTATCGGTCATCCACCGCTAATGTTCAACTAAAGATCGTTGCAGGAAGCAAGATGTTCGTTACGCAAAAATGTCCTGTCATGTTACTGGAACAGGAGACTACTCCATTAAGTATTAACTGGACAGTTGCTAAACCTGCTGTTATCGAGATCAGCTTATCTAATAAAAAGTAAGGCACGGCTTTTCAGCCATGCCTTAGATAAATATTAGCTCGAAAGATCATTGAACTTCTACTTCAAATGTTACCGTTTCCTGGTTAGGAGGAGTAAGAGTAACGTGTACACAATTTCCTTTTTTAGTAGTGGTTACTGTTTTTGCAGTTGTTCCTTTAGTCGTTCTATTCTTAGTGTTTTGACCGGTTGCAGTTGCTGCAGCAGTGATCACTCTTCTTGATCTTTCATGCCTGTTTGCTTTTTCACAATCTTCACCGGCATCTTCATCAGTATATACATAAGCTGTAACAACATCCGGCACATTACCTCTTATTCTTGGCGTTGAAACCGTTGGAGGTACAGTTCTGCCAGACGGAGGTTTTGGTAATCCCTGTGCATAAACCACAGCATCTTTATCCATCCACATCACCGGAGCTTTGCTATCGGCAACTACATAGCCATAAGTCTCTCCATGTCCTGTTTTTAACACAGTTGCTCTTGGTAGTTTTGACTTTAAACTATCCGTCACCATTCGCTTGATACGAATCTGATTCGCTTTTTCTTTACTGGCATTCCTGTTCTTTTCAGCAGATGTTTCTTTTACTTTCAGATCTGCATCGTAGTAATCTTCTGCATCTATCTCCCGGAAATATTGTGTACCACCAGGAGCAAAACCAAACACCTGTGGCATTTTCACATCTTTCAATTTAGTAAAAGCATTTGCGATCTCGAGCTGCATTTTCTTTGCATCAAGCTGTGATATCTTACCTTTTTCCAGTGCATCTGCAATTGCTTTCTGCGACGCTTTCATTTCTTCATTGATTGCTTTCCAGTTGATCTCCTGGAACACAACATTATTTCCATTGACAAAACGGATGCTGTCGAACTGTGCAAAAGCCATATCACTATTTGCCTGTGCAAAACTGTTGTACCAGTTAGCCTGGGCTGCAGCAGCTCTGGCGTTAACTGAGTTACGCATATTTTTTCTGAGATCCTGCTTAACTGCTGCGAGATTTCTTTCCAATTCTTTCAAATTCTCGATAGCCATAGGAGCCATCAAAGTAGGCAGATGTATTTCCTGTAATGCCAGCTGTTCTTTTGTACGTTTACGCATTTGCTTTTGCGTAGCCTCTACATTCTTCTTCACTTCTTCTTTCAAAGGCTGATTAAGAAAGAACATCGGATTGAACAATGGATTATCCACTTTCGCTGCCAGGGGTTCCATTACCACTGCTTTATTCTCAGCCGTAGGCTTGATGTCCTGGCTTTTCAACGAATTAGGATCATACCATGCTATCGAAGCAAGAATTCCCGTCATTAATAACAAAGCGATCAATTGATGGCGATAGCTGAACCTGCCGTCTTTTTGATTGATCATCCTTTGCACTCTCCCGGCCAACTCACTTTTCGTTTTCACTGCATACATTGCCATTGCGGGTGTTTTCTGCATCACGGCAATTCTTAATAAAGCCTCTGCATACATCTCAGGAGAGTATTGGTATTGCAGCACCCAGTCATCACAACTGTTCTCTCTTTCTTTTGAAACAGATTTGTTGATGAGTCTTGTAAACGGATTGAAGAATAATCCCAATTCTATGATCGATAAAACAATATTCAGCAAGTAATCATGCCTTTTGATATGAGCCAATTCGTGCAGGATCACAGCTTCTAATTGCTGCGGTGTTAAGTGATTAAAACTGGCGATTGGAATCAGGATCACCGGTTTTAAAAATCCCATTGTTACCGGACTTTGCACCAATTCAGATAAGTAGATTCTTACCTTTTGTTTAATGCCTAACTGACCAGCAACTTTGTTCACGAACAGTTTCCAGTCAACATCAATTTTATGCAAGCCATTCAGCCGAACGATCTGCGTATAACGATAAGCCCTGAACCACCTGATCGTCAGAAATGCCAACAAAAGCAGGTAAGCAACTGATAAATAGGGAAGTACCTGTTCAGCTTTGATAAAAAAACTTAGAAGACTTATTTGATTTCCATACACAACAGTACTCTGATCTCCGGTTTCCAGGTAGATCGCTTCGGCAACAGCCAAAGCATGACTGCATTGTTGATAATAAAACTGAAGTGTAACAATAAACCAGGCAAAACCAATTACCTGTGCGGCAACTGCAATGCGGTATTTGATCTCACTTTTAAACTTAAACAAGCTGTTCAACAACACATAAACGATCCACACCATAGCCATTTGCCACAAACTGTGAGCAATAGCATAACCCAAAGCCTGCAAAATAGGAGACTGGGAAAGTGAAGGCATACTTTATTTGTTTTTCAGTTGGTCAAGCATTTTCTGAAGTTCGTCCAATTCATCTTTACTTGGTTTTGAAGTACCCAAGGCCTGCATGGCAAGCTGTGTTGAGCTTCCGCCAAAGAGAGAATCCACCATTTTATTCACTAGTTGCTTTTGAGTGCTTTCACGACTGATGTTCGCAGTATAAATATGCGTTTTACTGCTGTCGTCACGTTTTACGATCCCTTTCTCAAACATGATCTGCATGAGTTTGAGGGTAGTGGTATAACCAGAATCTTTGATCGCAGCCAGTTCTTCATGCACCTCTCTAACAGTTGCCTGGCCTTTATCCCACAGCACCTGTAAGATCTCTAATTCACTTTCCGTTGGTTTAATTTGTTTTGCCATTACGATTAATTTCGTAATGCAATCTACGAAGTTTTTAGTTTGTGCCAAAACTTTCATCCTTTTTTAGAGCCTCTTAACAAGAATAAGAGGTGTTTTTGGTCGTCGGCTCATGTATTTCATGGCATCGTTCCTTGCGTCGCACTCTTGTACTGAAGTAACATTGAGTAGCAAGATGTCGGCTGGATGACTAAAACCCAACATTATTTGTGGTTTAGTTTAACTGAGCAGGATGCTCAGCAATATGTTCACCAGCCGGAGGCTGCCGAATTCAGCGTTTTCTGCGAGACTTATTTCACTTTCTGCTTTATTTCCTGCAACTTCAACAAAGCTTCAACAGGAGTAAGCCGATTGATGTCGATGCTGTTCAACAGTTCTCTTATGTCTTCAAAAGTTTGAGAGTGTACATCGAATATGTTCAGCTGCATTTTACCTGTTGCAATATTCTTTACCTGTTCTGTTGCACTACTGGCTTTTGGTGAGCCGTTGTTTTGCACATCAACATGTTTGTCTTCAAGCTGAGCTAAAATCTCATTTGCTCTGTCGATCAGGCTTGGCGGCATGCCAGCCATTTTCGCTACATGAATACCAAAGCTATGAGTGCTTCCACCTTTGGCCAGTTTACGAAGGAAGATGATCTTATTGCCGACTTCTTTATTCGTTACATGATAATTCCTGATCCTCGGCAATTTATTTTCCAGTTCATTCAACTCATGATAGTGTGTAGCGAATAATGTTTTTGGTGCAGCAGGTGAGGAGTGAAGGTGCTCCACAATACTCCAGGCTATAGAAATACCATCGTAAGTTGAAGTTCCCCTTCCGATCTCGTCGAGTAAGATCAAACTTCTTTCAGAGATATTATTGATGATGCTGGCAGTTTCATTCATCTCTACCATGAAAGTAGATTCACCACCACTTAAGTTATCACTAGCACCAACCCTGGTAAATATCTTATCCGTCAGCGGAACTCTTGCAGCATCAGCCGGAACAAAACTTCCCATGTGTGCCATGAGTGTGATGAGTGCTGTTTGTCGTAAGATCGCACTCTTACCACTCATGTTAGGCCCGGTAAGAATGATCACCTGTTGATCTGCAGGATCGAGAATGATATCATTCGAAATATATGGATCACCAACAGGTAGATTTCTTTCAATAACCGGATGACGGCTTTCTTTCAATTCCAGTTCCAAACCTTCATGTAACTCCGGTTTTTTATAGTTGAATTGAAGCGCATTGTTAGCGAAACACAAGATACAATCCAATACTGCCAACACATTTCCATTTACCTGTATTGGAGCAATATAATCCTGCAGCTCTAGTAAAAGTTTATCCCAAAGATCAAGTTCAATGGCGAGAATTTTTTCTTCAGCACCAGTGATCTGCTCTTCGTATTCTTTTAGTTCAGGAGTGATGTAACGTTCAGCATTGGCCAGTGTTTGTTTCCTGATCCATTCTGATGGTACTTTATTCTTCTGTGAATTCGTAACCTCGAGAAAATATCCAAACACATTATTAAAGCCGATCTTCAAACTGCTGATGCCTGTTCTTTCTGCTTCTTTCTGTTGAATAGTGACAAGATACTCTTTTCCTCCGCTCGATATCTTTCTTAGTTGGTCCAGTTCACTCAAAATTCCTTCTTTGATCACTCCACCTTTATTAGCGGCAACAGGTGGTGGTTCGCAGATCTCTTTCAGTATCTTCTCTAAAATGAAGTGACATGGATTGAGTGCATCACTCAGTCTTTTTAAGTAATCGTTTGAAGAAGCTGAGCACATTTGCTTGATCTGCTCAGTGTATTGCAAACCTTTCGCAAGGTGCATCACCTCTCTTGGATTGATCTTCTTCAGGGGTATCTTACTCACCAATCTCTCTACATCACCACATTGTTTGATCAGTGGAATGAGTTTGGTTCGCAATTCAACGTCTTTGATCAAAAACTCTACTGCATCCAAACGTTCGTTGATCTTTTTTATATCCTTCAGTGGCATCAATACCCAACGTTTCAGCATTCTTGCCCCCATGGGAGAAACGGTATTGTCGAGCACTTTCAACAAAGAGTTTCCTTCTCCACCACCTGCATACAGTAGTTCAAGATTCCGAACGGTGAATTTGTCCATCCACAGGTAATCGTCTTTTTCTATTCGCTGGATGGAAGTGATGTGCTGGAAATTGGGATGTTCTGTTTCTTTCAGGTAATGAAGCACCGATCCGGCTGCAATAATGCCGCAATGCATGTTCTCGATGCCATAACCTTTGAGTGAATGTGTCTGGAAGTGTTTGAGTAAGTTCTCCGTTGCAAATGCTTCATCAAAGATCCAGCTTTCTAAAGTGTAGGTATAGAACTTAACGCCGAAAGTTTCTTTGAACTGCTTTTGAAAACTGCGTTGGTAAATGACCTCTGCAGGTTTCAACGTTTGCAGCAGTTTATCTATGTACTCAACAGAGCCTTCAGCTAAAAAGAATTCACCGGTTGAGATATCCAGCAAAGCAATTCCCAAACAATCATCAGTAAAATGAATGCCTGCGAGAAAGTTATTGCTGTTGTGTTCAAGTAATTTATCATTCGTGGCAACACCGGGAGTCACCAGTTCTGTTACACCACGTTTTACGATTCCTTTTACCTGTTTGGGATCTTCGAGCTGGTCACAGATGGCAACACGATAACCGGCTTTCACCAGTTTATGCAGGTAAGTATCTAAGGCATGATGCGGAAAACCGGCAAGCTCAGAACTGGAAGCTGCGCCATTATTTCGTTTCGTAAGCGTAATGCCTAAAACCTGTGAAGCAATGATGGCATCTTCTCCAAAAGTCTCGTAAAAATCTCCCACACGAAACAACAGAACGGCATCAGGGTATTTTTGCTTGATAGCCCTGTGTTGCTGCATTAAAGGTGTTTCTGCCGAAGATTTTGCCATGGGCGACAAATATAGTCAGGGTAAAACCGCTACTCAAGAAGATGTTTCTATTGGGGAAAACTGGTGAAGATTCTTACAGAGCAGGATGCTCTGAAATAGAATCGCCAGCCGGAGGCTGGCGATTGATTGTATTGCTGCGTAATGATATTCAGTACAAGAGTGCGACGCAACAGCAGCATCATTCATATTCTGTCGCCGGTTATATTAAAATCCTCCACCTGCAGGTCTTGGTTTTGGCAATTCTTTTCTCGGGATCTTTTCATCTCTCATCGCTGTATTGTACACGAAAGCAGCAACGATCGTTGAGATCTGCTTCAGATCAGCCGGAAGAAGGTGATCGTAAGAATCCATATTGGTATGGTGGGTTCTCGTATCGTATTCAATCTCATCCTGGATAAACTGGAAACCCGGTAAGCCAACAGCATCAAAAGCCTGGTGATCGGTTCCTCCGGTGTTAGAAATTGTAACAGTACTTGCTCCCAGATCTTTGAAAGGCTCTAACCAAGCCTGGAAGATCGATCTTGCAGCTTCATTGCCTTGCAGGTAAATGCCACGGATCTTTCCTGTTCCATTATCGATGTTATAATACGCAGAGAATTTCTCATGAGCAGGCTGTATCAACTGCATGGTTGCAGGATCTCCGAAAGTATTTTTTACATAACCTCTCGAACCCAGTAAGCCCTGCTCTTCACCACTCCATAATGCAATACGAATGGTTCTTCTTGGCTGAACGCCGAGTGTTTTTAAAACTCGCATCACTTCCATCATCACAGCACTGCCAGAAGCATTATCGGTAGCACCTGTAGCACCTTGCCAGCTATCGAGGTGAGCACCCAACATTACCACTTCATCTTTCAGGTCTGTTCCGGGAATTTCACCAATAACATTATAACCTTTCGTATCACCCGTATGAAACTTTGTTTTTATATCAACATCCAGTCTCACCGGAATACCTTTTTTTACTGTTCGGAGGATGGTATTAAAATCCTCCCAGCTTATAGCCAGATCAGGAACACTTTCTGCATCTGTTACCCTATATGGATTACCGGTTGCACCTTGTACAAACACGGTTCCGTCGTGGCTTCTTGGACTGGTACTGAATGTTGCAATAATACCTTCAGACTTCATCAGGTTCCTGATTCCGTTTGCCAGTGATTGCTGAGCCCTGAACTCTTCTCTTCTTCTTCTCATCGCAGCCGTATCTCCGCTAAACTGGTTTCTGCCACCCGTTGATGGCTTCACATTCGCCATTGAATCTAATTCTTCATCTGTCCAACGGCCTGCATCGGCTTTAAACGAATGATTATATGTATCATTTCTATCAATGATAACGATCTTGCCTTTCAGCTTTCCTTTGTAAACATCTAAGCCGGCTGAATCTTTTGCGCTGATCACGACCACTTCAGCATTCTGCAAACCATTTGTTCCTGCAGTCCATACTTTAGGAAAAGCGATCAATGGTTTATAATAAGGAGCCGTCATGGCCACGTAGCTTTTTTCCAGTTCCCATCCTTTTCCAAATTCTCCCCAAGGCTCCAGCTTAACATTCTTCACGCCCCATTTTTCCAGTGTTTGTTTGGCGTAGTTGGCAGCTTTTAGAAAACCGGGAGAAGCCGTTACTCTCGGACCGGTGCCATCGGTAAAATTCCAGGCAATGTCCATTACCTGTGAGTTGTTTAGTGCTTCGTTACGGATCTTTTGCATCATGGCAGCATCCACTTTCTCCTGTGCAAGCGAAAAAAGCGGGCAGGCTGCTATTACAAAAGCAAGTCTGAGGTTTCTCATGTGTGGTGATTTTGCTGGAAAATAACTGATTGATATTGATAGGAAAAATAAATTGGATGAGAGGAGCAGGAAGTCGGCAGAAGTGCTGCTATCATCGTCTGTTGCGTCGCACTCTTGTACTTTCCGAACCTTACTCGGCAAAATACGAACTACAAAGTACGAAGTACGGTTCTGTTTCGTACTTCTGATTTCCAACTTCTTACCTCGTACTTCTTACCTTTGCCGCTATGCGAAAATTGAGCATGGCAGAGTTGGGAAGAATGAGTGTTGAAGAGTTTAAGCAGGCCGAAAAAAATCCGCTTGTGGTAGTGCTGGATAATATCAGGAGTGTTTATAATGTTGGCAGCGTGTTTCGTACGGCAGATGCTTTTCTGGTGAAGGCGATCTGTATTTGTGGTTACTCACCAACTCCTGAGCACAGGCAGATGGCGAAAACCGCTTTAGGAGCAACCGATACCGTTGACTGGATACAATTTCCATCTGCCACAGATGCGGTGAATGAACTGAAAGCAGAAGGTTATAAAATATATGCAGTAGAACAGGCAGAAGGAAGTATCTCCTTGGAAAAATGCAACTTCGGTAATGAAAAGATCGCTGTGGTATTTGGAAATGAAGTGGTAGGTGTGCAGGAGGAAGTGATACAAGCCTGTGATGGCGCCATTGAGATTCCACAGTTGGGAATGAAACATTCACTGAACATTGCCACTGCAGCAGGAATTGTACTTTGGAAATTATCAGAACATAAATTTTTCGCAAAGACCTAAGGTTAGATTTCACGCAAAGATGCAAAGTTGGCAAAGACGCCAAGTAAAAATCGAAATGAATGGCAACTGTTAAGAGTTATCTCAGTCTTATAAAATTTTCTCATACCATTTTCGCAATGCCTTTTGCGTTGATTGGATTTGCTTTAGCACTATCAACACGCTATCAATGGAGTTTAAATACAACAACAATAGGTTGGCATACTACCATTTTTGATTGGTCAACCATATTGAAAAAGTTTATTCTCGTAATCCTCTGCATGGTCTTCGCAAGAAGCGCAGCCATGGCTTTCAACCGTTACCTCGACAGGCAGTTTGATGCTAAGAATCCGAGAACAGCAATACGAGAAATTCCAAAAGGAATCATTTCTGCTAACAGTGCTTTGATGTTCACGATTGTATGTTGTGTGCTGTTCGTGGTATGTTGTTATTTTCTTAACACTGCTGTGTTACTGCTTTCTCCAATAGCATTGTTTGTGATTTTGTTCTATAGTTACACGAAACGATTTACAGCATTGTGTCATTTGGTGTTGGGTTTGGGTTTGGCTTTGGCTCCGATTGGTGCTTATCTTGCTGTTACTGCTAAGTTTGATCTGCTGCCGATTTTATTTTCTTTCACTGTGTTATTTTGGGTGAGTGGTTTTGATATTATTTATTCATTGCAGGATGAAGAGTTTGATAAAAGCCAGCAGTTGCATTCTATTCCTGCGGCAGTAGGAAAGGAGAAAGCTTTAAGAATTTCGGAAGTATTGCATCTGCTCAGTGCAGCTTGTGTTGTTGCAGCAGGAATGATCGGCATGTTCAGTTGGTTGTATTGGGTAGGTGTATTGATCTTTGGCGGAATGCTGATCTATCAACACTCTATTGTAAAACCCAACGACCTGAGACGAGTGAATATTGCTTTTATGACAGCTAACGGAATTGCGAGTGTGGTGTTTGCTGTGTTTGTGATTGCTGACTTATTTATGAATCACTAATTAGTCGAATTACACGAATTACACGAATTGAGAGTGGCTCACTCTTGAAGAGTGAACCACTTAAGTAACCAGCGTGATACGCAGATAAATTATGGCAAGAATACTTTGTATAGATTATGGTGGAAAACGAACCGGGTTGGCTGTGACCGATCCCTTTAAGATCATTGCTTCTGCTCTAACCACTATTGAAAGCAAAGAAATGATCCCTTTTCTAAAGAAGTATTTTCAGCAGGAGCAAGTGGAGTTGATATTAATTGGAATGCCCACCAACTGGGATGATTCAGCTACTCATGCAACGCCACTCGTTATAAAAGCTATTGAGAAATTAAAGAAAGAATTTCCTGCCATACCCATCAAAGAAGTAGATGAACGTTACACTTCGAAACTTGCTTCCCAGGCAATGATCGATATGGGTATGAAGAAAAAAGACCGGCAGGTGAAAGGTAATGTTGATCAGATCGCTGCTACGATCATGTTACAGGAATATTTGAATTCGATCTAGTAGAGTTAATTGTTGCAGTACAAGAGTGCGACGCAAGCAAAGCCAAATCGTTATTCTTCAGCTGGATATATAATAATCCTTCCTTAACATCTGGTGTGGTAACTTCATGGCTCAATCTGTGATTATGAAATGGCTTTTCCTGCTCCTGCTGTTTGTTTCGGCCAATGCGATGGCTCAATGTAAAACTTTCACCATCGGTGCGAAAGGTGATACATTAAATTGTACCGATGTTAAAGGTAACAGGCAGGGTAAATGGGTGATTCATTATGACCAGGTACGATTAACGCCGGGTTATGAAGAAGAAGGTTTTTATGTAGATGGAAAAAAGGAAGGCACCTGGAGACAGTTTACACTTGAAGGTGATTTAAAAGCGATCGAGAATTATCGTTTTGGTTTGAAGGACGGTGCTTGCCAATATTATAACATACAGGCAGGATTGATAAGGGAAGAAAGCTGGAAAGCGATCGATCCAAAAAATCCTTATGACACGATCGATGTGCAGGATGTGCATGATCCGAATAAAACGGTAAGAACACGCATCAAACTTGAGGGTACAACTTTGAGACACGGCACCTGGAAGTATTACGACAACTATACAGGAGCATTGGTTAAAGTGGAGCAATGGTATCTGAACAAGTTGGAAGATCCGAATGAAAAAAAGAAAGCCATATTAGCAACTACTACAGATAAAGCTGCATCAGACACTACCAAGCCTGCACCTAAAGTGAAGCCTAAAGAAGTAATGGATTTTGAAAAGAAGAATAAAGGCAAAAAGAAGATCACTGTAAGAGATGGTCAAACAGGTGGTTAACGTTCTTCCAGTTTAGTAAATTTACCTTCCCAGCTTACACGTTTTACCGTAGCGGTATAAAATATATTGCTGCCTTCCACACGATTGATCTTAACATTGATCTCATCACCCGGTGTATACATCATTCCCGGTGCATTTACTTTAGTAATGATGAGGCTATACTCACAATCTGTAAGCCAGTCGATCTGTGCTTTTACAAAATACTTTCCGTTCTGGTATGATTCCATGAAGTTTGAATCGGCAATCGTAACGATCACCTCTTCATTATCGGACATATACTTAAACTTTCCATCGTGCATTAGCCTGCACTCATTCGATGGAAGGAATGAAGAGAAAGGAACCAGGAGTCCTAAAAACAAAAAGTTGCGTAATCGTTTCATCAGGGTGTAGTTGAAGTTTAAAGTTACCTGTTTCGGTTGAAATATTCACGGAAGAACAGGAGTTGGTAACGAACAGCAGTATTCCAGTATTTCCAGTCATGTGCACCAGGCCTTTCAATATAATCGTGTGGAATTTTGAGCTTTAACATTTTCTCATGTGCATTGCGGCTCATCATCACAATAAAATCCTGCACACCGCAATCAATAATGATGGCAAGTGAATCTTTAGGATCGTATTTCTCCAGCTGTGTAACTGCACTTAACTGAGTATAATAATTTTTATTAATGGATGTGTCGCCTAAGCGTTTCGATACATCATAACCCTGTTTAATATAACTTATATCTAAAGCACCACTCATACTACCACAAGCACCAAAAGTATCTGTATGACGGAAGCCCAGGAAAATACCACCATGGCCACCCATGCTGAGTCCTGTGATGGCCCTGCCTTTGCGATTTTTGATCGTTTTATAATTCGCATCAATGTAAGCAGGTAATTCTGTAGCAGTAAATGTTTCATAACGGAAAGTTGTATCTACCGGGCTATCGAAGTACCAGCTGCTGAACGCAGCATCAGGGCAAACGATGATCATCTGGTAAACATCTGCAAGGCTATCGATCACCGGAACTTTTTTGATCCAGTTAGAATAACTTCCGCTATAACCATGAAGCAGGTAAACCACCGGGAATTCGGATTTTGCTTTCTTGTGATTCTTTGGTGTTACAACCACACACTTAATGTTCTTATGCATTGCATTGCTGAATACCTCAACCGTATCAACACTCGCAAATGCGTTGAAAGAGAAAAGAGAAACAAGAAATACCAGTACAAGCTTCATCGTAATAATTTGAAGCAAAATACTGGTAATTCCGGGTATTAGAAAATGAGTGTTGTTACCTGTTGAACATCCGTACAAGATGCTTCAATTTGTTCTCTACATCTTTATCTAATTGTTCATGGGTAAGTCGCCATGCCCAGTTGTTATTAGCAGATGCGGGAATATTCATTCTTGCTGATTCATCCAGGTTCAGTACATCCTGCATTGGAAGAATAGCAATTTTAGCTACTGATGCGTAAGCCATTCTCGCTAACACCCAATGCACCTCTTCTTCAGAAACTTCTTTACCTGCATACTGATTCAATAGATCCTTTGTTTGCTGATCAGCATCTTTATACCAGCCACGGGTGGTGTTGTTATCGTGGGTTCCGGTATACACAATAAAATTATTCAAATGATTATGCGGTATGTGAACGGATTGTGGCATATCTCCACCGAAAGCAAATTGCAACACCTTCATTCCCGGTAAAGCAAATTCATCCCGTAAGTTGAAGACGGTATCATCTACATCACCCAGGTCTTCTGCTATGAAAGGAAGTTCACCCAATTCGTTTTGTATGGCTTTGAAGAAATCTGCACCCGGACCTTCTTTCCATATTCCATTTTTAGCAGTAGTGTCACCAGAAGGCACTTCCCAGTAAGCAGCAAATGCACGGAAGTGATCGATGCGGATCACATCAAATAATTCACGATTGCGTTTGATGCGTTGCAACCACCAATCATAATTTCTTTCTTTCAATACATCCCACTTGAAAACAGGCATTCCCCAAAGCTGTCCATCTGCACTAAAAGCATCTGGGGGCACTCCTGCAACTCCTGTAGCAGTTCCGTTTTCATCAATGGCAAATATTTCTCGATTGCTCCATACATCTGCTGAATCATAGCTTACGTAGATCGGGAGATCACCGATCAGTGAAATATTTCTTTCGTTACAATAGGCTTTCAGTTCTTTCCATTGTTTGTTGAATATGTATTGCAACCACTTGATACGATACAACTCATCGCTAAATTCTTCTTCCAGATTTTTTAATGCCGATGCATCTCGCAATTTGTACTCATCACTCCATTGGAACCACGGCTTACCTTTATTGTATTGTTTCAAAAAGGAGAAGTAAGCAAAGTCATTCAACCAATAAGATTCTTTTTCACAGAATGTTTCGAACTCGGCTCTGTTATCGTTCTTTACGAATTGCCAGAAAGCCTTATTCAATAATTCTTCCTTCACTTTTTCAACTTCTGCATATGACACTTTGCTTTCGTTTGCAAGATGGTATTTGGATAATTCTTTTGCATCGATCAAACGTTCTTTCATTAGCTGCTCAGGACTGATAAGTAAAACATTTCCAGCCATAGCAGATACAGCAGAGTAAGGAGAGTGACCCTGCCCACCTTCTGTTGGATTCAAAGGCAACAACTGCCAGTACTTCTGTTTGCTGTTGTAAAGAAAATCTGCAAAGTGTCTGGCTTCTGTTCCCATATCACCAATTCCATAATGCGATGGGAGCGAAGTGATGTGCAACAGGATTCCTGCACTTCTTTCTTTGATCTTTTGTTTTCCTTTCCAGATAAGGAATGGTCGTGCAGCAAAAGCTTCTGCTAACCGAACTTCACCTTTATATTTTTCTTCTGTTTCGGTGAAGATGTCGTCCCACTCAGCATCAACATCCTGTGGTAAAGCGATTCGTGTGTCTTCCCAGTCAAAGTTCAGCACATCTGCATCTGTAAAGATTTCTGCCGTGTGTAAAGGAGCAGTGATCATATATATATCCTGGCGAAACTTTCTTGCAAAAGCGATGATATTGTCTTTGTATTTACCATGTATCTCCAAAGGAATGTATTCACCCTGTGCAAATAATTCAGGTTGTTGTTTTCTGAGGTTGAAAAGCTGATGCGTTAGCCAAAGTTTGATCTTACCTGGATAACGATCTTTCCATAGATCAGTAAAATCTATATTGTTGGACGTGATCTCATCTAACCATTTTGCTCTTTGCTCATAGTCAACCGAACGACGGTTATCAGGATCAACAAAACTCAGATCCCAACCTTCACAACCCTGGTACACATCTGGAACTCCCGGACAGGTGAACTTCAATAACACTTGCGTTAATGAATTGATGATGCCATGATCTGTTACCTGATTCAGCAGATCCTTGAAACTGTTCCAAAACGAAGTATCATTCTTTAAAAGATGAGCCACGAAATTTTTTACTGCGTTTTCATAATCTTCGTTTGGTTCAGTCCAGTTAGAATGTGTTTTGGCTTCCCTGAAGGCTTTCTGCAAATATTCATTCATCCGGTTCTCGAAGTCACTGTCGTCTTCACCAGGAAAAGGGTAGGAGCCAATAAGAGAT
The DNA here is from genome assembly GCA_024508725.1 of Chitinophagaceae bacterium. Classification (GTDB taxonomy): domain Bacteria; phylum Bacteroidota; class Bacteroidia; order Chitinophagales; family Chitinophagaceae; genus JAEZDC01. The sequence goes on from JANINS010000004.1 coordinate 704,020, forward strand.
TGATAAATGAAATACTCGTCATTATCATCTACAATACCTTTTGCTTCTTTGTTCAACCGTTGCCATTCTGAAACTTTGCTGAACCAAAGTTCCGGAACATCTGTAAGCACATTTAATCTTGCTCTTACATCTTCTCCTCGTTTTGTATCATGTGTTGAAGTGGCATTTTGCGAATAAGCCCATTGAATGGCTCGTGCTGCCATCGCATCATGAAAATGTTTTACCGGCATTCCAAATGATGAAGGCTGATCACCCACTTCACTGTGTGCAATAAAACGATTGTAAGTGTACATCAATGTGTCTTCAACACCTTTTGCCATTAACGGACCGGAAAACTGCATGCAACGTTTGTAGAAATGTGTTGCACGTTTGTTCCTTTCATCGTCACCTTGTGGTGGATTGTGCAGAATGGCTTGTTCTAATAAACCAATAGCACTGCTGAGATCACTGTTGTTTGTTTTTATTTTATTGAAGATGTGCTGCACAGCTTCAGCTTCTTCATTACTTAATGGTAAGTTGTTGCCATAGAAACGATACACGGGACAATGGATCAGGAACTCTGCTATTGCTTCTTTCAGATCATCCTGGCGAATCGTTGCAAATGCTCTTTTACTTACAATATTCGAGTCTTTGAATAAGTGAAATAGATTATCCAGCTCACCTTGCATGTGGTTGTACAAAATGTAAGCTTTTTTATTCTGTACATGTAATTCCAGTGGACTGTAATCACCTGTGAGTTGCTGGTAAAATTCAGTGAACTGTTGTTCTGATCTTGTTTGTGTGAAAAGATTATTTACCAATGCCAGAAAATCATACCCGGTATTTCCATGTGATGCCCAGTAATTTGGTAAGCCTTCGTTGGGTTGTAAGATCTTCTCAACAGTCACATACATATCATCACCAGCCAGATCTTTTAACTGCTGCAGGTAATTTGTCGGATCGTATAAACCATCAATGTGATCAATTCTTAACCCATCGATGATACCTTCATCTATTAACTCTTTAATGAAACTGTGGTATTCATTGAAAACCTCATCGTTGTGAATGTTCAGGCAGATCAGACTATTGATCGTAAAGAATCTCCTGTAGTTGATCTTGCTATCTGTTTCTTTCCATGAGCAGAGGCGATAGTGCTGCTCCTCCAGAATTTTCTTCAGTGCTTCGCCGGAAGTTTTTTCATTCGCTTTTGTTCCTTCTTTTAAAGGATACCAACTGTCGTAGTAATTAATAACCGGTTTTCCATCTTTGATTGAAACTTTCAGTTCATTGTTATTGATCACCTCTTCCAGTGTAGCACCAAGAAAAGGGACCATGATCTTTTCCCGCCAGTCGATATCAAAAAACTTTGCATACTTAGATTGCTGCCCTTTCTCCAGTACATCCATCAACCATTTATTCTCCGAATGAAAACCCATGTGGTTCGGAACAATATCTTGCAACCAATTAATGCCTGCAGATTTCAATTCGTTATTGATCTCCCGAAGTTGTTCCAGTGTTCCAATTTCAGGGTTGATCTCATGAGGATGCAATCCATCGTAACCATGTGTGCTTCCCGGAACAGCTTTGAAAATAGGAGAGGCATACAAAGTAGCTACACCAAGTTTCTTCAGGTATTCGATCACCTGTTTCAACTTCTCGAAGTTGAAATCTTTATGAAACTGTATTCTGTATGTAGAGATAGGATTGATCATGATGGTAAGTTGCTATTTGGGTTTTCTCAGAACAATGATCGAACGACTTTCTACTGTGATAGAATCTTTCGCTTTGTATTCTTCACTTTCATCACCAACGAATGCATTGGTTGTATCCACCACTTTTATCCAATGCGTTCCATATTTGCGTGAAGGCAACTTAAATTCAAGTGGTTCGTGGTGAGCATTGAAGATGATGTAGAAACTATCGTCCACTATTTGATCACCTTTCGGTCCAACAGATCTTATACCTTGACCGTTCATAAATACAGCCATTGATTTGGCGAAATCCTGGTTCCAGTGTTCTTCTGTCATTTCGCTGCCATCCGGTTGAAACCAACCAATATCTTCCACGCCAATTCCTTTTATAGGCTGTCCCTGAAACCAACGTCTTCTGCGAAATGTTGGATGTTTAGCCCTGAAGTGAATTAACTTCTTTGTGAACTGCATCATCTCTTTATCAGCCTTAGCCCAATTGATCCACGATATCTCATTATCCTGGCAATAAGCATTGTTATTTCCATTCTGTGTTCGGCTTAGTTCATCTCCTGCAACCAACATAGGAACACCTTGTGATAAAAGAAGTGTGGTTAAGAAGTTTCTTTTTTGCCTTTGTCTTAATTGCAGTATTCCTTCATCGTCTGTTTCACCTTCTGCACCACAATTCCAGCTGCGGTTATGGCTTTCACCATCGTTATTATCTTCTCCGTTTGCTTCATTGTGTTTTTCATTGTACGAAACAAGATCGTTCAATGTAAAACCATCGTGTGCTGTAACGAAGTTGATGCTGGCTGTAGGTAAACGATAATCATTTTTATAGAGATCGGAACTTCCGGTAAAGCGTTCTGCGAATTCTGCCAACATGCTATCGGCACCTCTCCAATAATCTCTTATACAATCACGGTACTTACCATTCCATTCAGCCCAACCCGGCGGAAATTTTCCAACCTGGTAGCCACCTTCACCAATATCCCATGGCTCTGCAATGAGTTTTGTTTGAGAGATGAGCGGATCCTGGTGAATGATGTCGAAGAAAGATCCAAGTCGATCTACTTCATGCAACTCCCTTGCAAGTGTTGCAGCAAGATCGAATCTGAATCCATCTACATGCATTTCGGTGATCCAATAGCGAAGACTATCCATGATCAGCTTTAACACACTTGGCATTTGTGCATTGAGTGTGTTACCTGTTCCGGTATAATCCATGTAATATCGCTTGTCTTCGGTAAGACGATAATAAGATGCATTATCAATTCCACGGAAGGAAAGAGTAGGACCTAAATGATTTCCTTCGGCTGTGTGATTATACACAACGTCAAGAATCACTTCAATTCCTGCTTTATGCAGTTCTTTTACCATTGTTTTGAACTCAATTACCTGTTCACCCATGTAACCGGAACTTGAGTATTTAACTTCAGGTGCGAAGAAGCCAATGGTGTTGTATCCCCAATAATTTGATAAGCCTTTATCGAGTAAAATTTTATCCTGCACAAAATGATGAACTGGCATTAACTCGATGGCTGTAATGCCAAGCTCTTTCAAATATTTGATTGAAACAGGATGAGCAATTCCTGCATAAGTTCCCCTAAGTTCTTCGGGAATCTCGGGATGTGTTTGCGTGAAGCCTTTTACCTGTGTTTCGTAGATAACGGTTTTGTAATAAGGGATCTTTAATTGCCGATCACCTTCCCAGTTAAAACGATCATCAACCACTACTGCTTTTGGAATGAAAGGAGCACTATCTGTATCACTAAAACTAATGTCTCCTTCAGGGTTTCCCATTTCATATCCAAACAATGCGTCATCCCATTCAACTCTTCCTGCAATGGCTTTTGCATAAGGATCTATCAATACTTTATTGGGATTGAAACGATGACCATTCTCCGGTTCATAAGGTCCGTAAACCCTGTAACCATACAATTGTCCTGGCTTAAGATCAGGAATGTAAACATGCCATACCTGGTGTGTTACTTCTTTTATTTTGATCCGTGTTGTTTCAGATTTCCCGGTAGGAGCATCGAACAAACAGAGATCAACACCTGTTGCATTTTCTGCATACAAAGCGAAGTTCACTCCATTGCCATCCCATGTTGCTCCAAGTGGATGAGGGCTTCCAGGGTATATGATAATGTTCATTTAGTTGTGTTTAGAGTTTGCTTCATCAGTTAATCAATTTCCTTACCAAGTACTATCACGGATTTTGCAGGAATTACTACCTGTTCTCCGGCTTGTGATGAGATAGGAAACGTTTCCTGTTGTGAAGATTGGTTCGTTTCATTCCAGCGGTCTTCGGTTGAGTCAAGTATTTTTTTCCACGTGCCGTTATTTCCAGGTAAGAAATAATTGATCGGTGATTCGGAAACATTCATTAGTGCGATGAGTTCCTTCTTGCCGGTTTCATCTTTTCGATGGAGGATAATGCCATTTTCCTGTAGCGTTTCAGCCATGACTGACTCTTTTAAATAATTTCGAAGAGCAGGATTTGTTTGCCTGAGTTGGATCAGTTCTTTATGCCAGTTCAATAATATTCTTCCACGAGCAGCATCTCTTTGCTGCCACTGAAGTTTTGATTGATTGAATATTTCTTCTGATTGCGGATCAGGAAATTCTTGTCCTGGTTTAACAAACTGCTTGAATTCTTCCTTTCTACCGTTTTGAACAGCTTTGATCAATTCAACATCAGAGTGACTGATGAAATAATAGAAAGGACTTTTATCACCATATTCTTCACCCATAAAAAGCATCGGAACATAAGGAGCCAGCAACAACATTGCTGTAGCAATCTTGGAAAGATCCAGGTCGATCAACGTACAAAGTCTTGCTCCATCGATTCTATTACCAGCCTGGTCGTGATTGTTGATGAATGCAACGAATTTATTTCCGGGAATACCTGCTGAAGTTTTACCAAACTTTCTCTTACGAAAAGTGACATATTCTCCTGAGTGAACAAATCCTTCGCAATAGCCTTTCGCCAATTGCTGCATCTTGCCGAAACCGTGATAACGATCTTTTCCTTCTTTATCTAATAGTACATATATCGCATGATGAAAATCATCAAGCCATTGTGCATTGAAGCCATAACCATTTTGTTCTACCGGTTGAATAACTCTTGGTGCATTCAGATCGCTTTCAGCTATTGTGTGATACAACCTGTTATTCTTCTTTTCCAGTTCACGGATCTTTTCATGTGCTAATTCCCAAAAATGCACCGCACCATAATCGTAGATAGCGTGGATAGCATCAAACCTTAATCCATCAATATGAAATTCTCTTAACCAATACACTGCATTATCAGAATAGAATTCTCTTACACCATCACTTAGATCACCATCATAATTGATCGCTTTTCCCCATGGCGTTTTATAATGATCAGTGAAATAGGGCGCAAATTGTTCGATGTAATTTCCTTCAGGTCCCTGGTGGTTGTACACTACATCTAAGAATACTGCAATGCCTTTCTGATGAGCTGCATCCACCAACTTTTTCAAACCTTCCGGTCCGCCATATGAATTTTGAACTGCAAATGGAAATACACCATCATAGCCCCAGTTTCGATTGCCGGGGAATTGTGCTACAGGCATTATTTCAATGGCATTAATGCCTACTTCTTTCAGCAGATCAAGTTTTTCAATGGCTGATTCAAAAGTGCCTTGCTCTGTAAATGTTCCGATGTGTAATTCGTAAAGGATCGTTTCTTCAAAAGGAATTCCTTTCCAGTTGTTATCATTCCATCTAAAGGATGAATGATCAACTACTTCTGACGGACCATGCACACCTTCGGGTTGATATTGTGATGCAGGATCAGGCAAACCCTTTTCTGCATCATCAATAATGTACAGATACTTTGTAGCGGCAGGTGTTTCTACTTCAATCGTAAAATAGCCTTCTTCATCTTTTTTCATCTGCACTTTTTGTTCGTTTGGATGAACAATGTGCAGTGTAATCTTTTCTTTTTCCGGAGCCCATACAGTAAACTGGCAACGACCGTTACCTAAATATTTTGCACCTGTTTGCATAGTTTAGTTTTCAAGTTTTATGATCACACCTTCGTCGCCACTTAAATTGATATTGTTTCCAACTTTTTCTCCTTCCAGTTCAGGAATGGTAGCAAGAATGACCTCACCATTAATATGAATGTTTTTTGGTGAAAAATAGCATGGCTTATGACTGAGATTTAATACAATGAGAAACCTGCTTTCACCTTCAGCTTCTCTTATGAAAGATATTACCTGTGGGTCTGCATGAACAGGAACATAGTTTCCTGCTTTTAAAGAAATTTCCTGCTGTCGTAGTGCGATCAGTTTTTTATAGAAAGTGAGCATTGAATGGCTGTCATTCTTCTGCGCTTCCACATTAATGCGTTTATAACTTTTATCAACCCTTAACCAGGGTTTGGTTTGAGAGAAACCTGAATGATCACTTGCATCCCATTGCATTGGAGTTCTTGCCGGATCACGGCTCAGGTTTTTATCAGGCATGTTTAATCCCTGCGGATCCTGCACTTCTTCAAAAGGAATAGGAACATCCGTCATCCCCAATTCATCTCCATAATAAATCGTTGGTGTTCCTCTGAGTGTTAGCAACAACATTGCAGCAACTTTTGCCTGTTGCAAACCAACCCTGCTTGTGATCCTTGGCTGGTCATGATTTCCCAACACCCAGTTTGGCCATCCCTGGTCTGGAAGTGAGCCTTCGTATTGATCGATGGCGGCTCCGATCTCTCTTGCATTCCATTGAAGTGACAGCAATTGAAAATTAAAAGGAAGATGAGCACCGTTATTATCTGCACCATAATAAGCAACAAGCTTATGTATCGGCAGGTATATCTCACCGATCATCATTCGTTCATTGTAAGAGTCGAGCAGCTTACGCATTTTGTGAACGATGTCGTGTACTTCGGGCTGATCGGTAGAGTAGTAGGGAAGCAACTGTTCATAAGTTGCCATGTGTTGCTGGTAATCATGATTTGGCGGATTGTCTCTCAGCTTATCATCCTTGATCATGTGCCACATCACATCAATTCTAAATCCATCTACACCTTTGTCGAGCCAGAACTTCATCATGCTCAACATTGCTTCCTGTACTTCCGGGTTACGCCAGTTGAGGTCGGGTTGCTCTTTTAAAAAAGCGTGATAATAATATTGTTGAGTGTCTTCATCCCATTCCCATCCTGATCCACCAAAAACACTGAGCCAGTTGTTGGGTGGTGAACCATCATCTTTTGCATCTCTCCAGATGTACCAATCTCTTTTCGGATTTTCTTTTGATGATTTTGATTCTAAGAACCACGGATGTTGATCTGAAGTATGGTTGGGAACAAAATCAAGTATCAGTTTCATTCCACGGTTGTGTACTTCTGTCAACAACCGGTCGAAGTCGGTCATGCTTCCGAACAATGGATGTATATCTATATAGTCCGAGATATCATAACCATAATCTGCCATTGGCGAAGGATAGATAGGAGAAATCCAAATCGCTGTGATGCCTAACCATTGCAGGTAATCCAATCGTTGCATGATGCCCTGCAAGTCTCCAATGCCGTCTCCGTTACTGTCTTGAAATGATCGTGGATAGATCTGGTAAATAACACCGTCCTGCCACCAAAGATGTTTTTTGTTGTCTTCCATGTTTTTGCAAAGCTTAAGCTTGAAGTTTGGCACGAGCATGTGCAACAAACCGGCTACTAGTGTGCAAAAACCAAACCGTTGAGAGAATTTGAAATTGGAGGTTTAGAATTTGAAATTAGAGGCTGACATTTATGCTCGATGCCGGATCTTAAGCTGCTGATTGAAAAGTTGCAGTACAAGAGTGCGACGCAACGAAGTTGAAGAAGTGAAGAAGCTCGGACAATTTCAAATAAAAAATATCAAATGTCAAAATGGTTTAGTCCATGTTTTCTTTGATCTCTTCAGGAATGGTGACAAGTACTTTGTCGATCCGGTGACCATCCATATCCATGATCTCGAATTTTACTTCTTTCCATTCGAGTTTATCTCCCGGAGCCGGGATTCTTTGCATTTCGTGGAGAATAAAACCAGCGACAGTATCAAAATCGCCTTCACCTTCATTCATCCATTCTGTTTTATTTAAACGGCTGAGCAGATCATAAAAAGGAAGCTGGCCGTCTACGAGATAAGTGCCATCTTCTCTTTCAACAATCTCATAATCTTCATCACCGGTTTCAGGAGTATCACCAACGATTGCTTCGAGAATATCGAAGAAAGTGATCATTCCTTCAACGCTTCCGTATTCATCAACGATAAAGCAATAGTGTGCTTTTGTTTTTTTGAATAGTTCAAGTACCTGGTAAGCTGAGTTATTTTCAGGAACATACATTGCCGGTTTCATCACCTCGGCAATTGGCGTTTTAGGTTTCGCCAGATAAATATCTTTTATTGCAACAATTCCTTTTATGTTATCGATGTTGCCTTCACAAACAGGGTAAACAGTATGTGTGTCTTCTGTAATGATTGGTCGTGCCTGTTCAACAGTGATGGTAGTATCGAGCCAGATGATATCACTCCGGTGCGTCATTAATGAAGTGATGTTCCTGTCGCCAAGATGAAAAACTCTTTCGATGATCTCCTGTTCCGCTTCTTCGATAGCACCATGTTCGGTTCCTTCGCTGATGATGGCTTTGATCTCTTCTTCAGTAACAGAGTTATCTGAGCCTTTAAGATTAAAGAGCTTGACAATAACGTTTGTTGATTTTGTGAGTAACCAGATAAAAGGATGTGTGAGCCATGATACGACTCTCATTGGTTTCGCTACATTCTTTGCAATTTTTTCCGGACTGTTTAAACCGATCCTTTTGGGAAGCAGTTCACCTAAAACCAATGATAAGTAAGTAACGAGAATAACTACGATGGCAGTTGATAATCCGCTACTGTATTGGGCAATAGCCGGGAATTGTTCCAGCCAGACTTTTATATCATCTGTGATTTTTTGTCCGGAATAAATACCCGTTAAAATACCGATGAGTGTTATTCCTATCTGAACAGTAGAAAGAAATGTATCGGGATGATTGGCAAGTTCAAGTGCTTCTTTTGCTTTTTGATCTCCTTTGGCAGCCTGCGTTTCCAGTCTTGCTTTCCTGGCAGATACGAGTGCAATCTCTGCCATTGAAAAAAGCCCGTTCAAAAGAATAAGTCCGATAATGATCAGTATCTCAGCCATAAATAGTTATGCAAACATAGTTAATACAACAATTATGCTATCAGCTATTTACATTATGCTGCAGTTGTATTGCTTTTAAGAAGCATTTGAGTTATGATGTGGTTATGAGTCCGGTTTCTGCGATAACAGACATTTCCTGGTAGCTTTCATAATCGGTATTTACATTCCAGAGATCATGACCGGCATTATTGAGAATGTTCTCTGCCGCAAGAATTCCCATCAATATAGAATGATCCTGGTTATTATACTTAAATGCTCCATAGCGACCAATGCAATAAAGATTCGGAACTGATTTGAGGTAATCTATAACCGGTGCCAAAGCTTCTTTATAGCCTTTGTGATAAACAGGGTAGCAGCGAGGTACACGGTGGATATAACTGTCAATGATCTTATGTCCTTGCAATAATCCCGTTTTCCTGATCTCTTTTGTAGCGAGTTTGGTGAGTGTTTCATCTGAGGCTGTCCAAACATCATCTTCATCATAACACCAATATTCCAATGTAAGGATTGTATTATTGCTGTCTTTATTGATATCAGGAATCCAGTTTCGGAAATTGGTGATCCGTCCCATTTGCACATCAGGTTCCTGAACATACAACCAGTTATCTGGAAAAAGATGTGTTCCCTCAACATGCAGATACACCAGTATAGTATTTCTGAATTTTAACTGACTTACTGCCTGCTTTACTTCTTCTGTTGCTGTTGGGAGTTGTTTCACCATCAACGTAAGCGGCATTGATGAAAGCACCAGGTCATACTCATGAAATGCTCCATCCATGGTATATAAACCATTCACCGAGCCATGTTCATTTTGCGAAACCGCTTTTACAGGAGTACTTAAATAGATGTGGCTACCTTTTGCAAGAATAGCATCCTTCATCTTTTCATACACCATTCCTGTACCTTTTACAGGATAAGCGAATTTTGATACGAGTGTATTGTGTTTATTTTTTGGACGTGTGAAAGCATGTTTTACAGCTTCACTTAAAGAGAACTTCTTGATGCGTTGTGCGGCAAAATCTGCATCAAGTTCATTACACGGAATGCCCCAAAGTTTTTCGCTATAGCTTTTGAAAAATATTTCGAACAAGCGTTTTCCAAACCTGCTGGTGACCCAGTATTCAAAAGAATTGTCGTTATGAGGAGGGGAGACACGTGTGCTAAAATAACTCTGCATGGACCGAACTACCTCAAGAGCACCTAATTTTTTGAGCGCATCAGTAGCTTTGAGAGGATACTGGAAAAATTTTCCTTTATAATAGATCCTTGTAAGTCGGTCTACCAGTTTATAATCCTTACCCACTACTTCAAGCCATAATTCGTTGATCTGTTTATCCTGGCTAAAAAATCTATGTGGGCCAAGATCAACTAACTGATCCCAGAGCTCAAGGGTTTTACACATTCCTCCAACTGCATCGGAAGCTTCGTATACATCAACCTGTTGACCATTTTTGGAAAGACAGTATGCAGCAGTTAATCCGGCAGGTCCGGCTCCAATGATCGCAATTCTTTTACCGCTCATAAAGCGATAAAAATACAATCAGAAAGCATACACCCAACTTATTATTGAGAGGCCACTGTTTTTTGAGCCGGAGATTGAGGAACTTCATCCAGTTTAATACGTTCCGGAATGGTGATGGTGAAAGTTGAGCCTTCGTTCAAAGCACTTTCTGCAGTAATAAAGCCACTATGTTTTTCTATGATCTTTTTACAGATGGATAGGCCGATACCGGTTCCTTCAAAATCATGATAACTATGTAAGCGTTTGAATACTACAAATATTTCTTTGGCATATTTGGGATCGAAGCCAATTCCATTGTCCCTGAAATTGATCTGGAAATAGCTATCGTTTGGCAGTTTTTTATTTAATCCAAATATTTCAGCACCAGAACGACGTGTGCCCGTAATAATGATCTGTGGAGGCACTCCATCTTTTGAAAACTTGAGCGAATTACTGATCAGGTTCTGGAAAACCTGCCTCATCTGGCTTGGAATGGCCCAAATGGTTGGCAAATTCTCTTCAATCTGTATGGTTGCATTTCGTTTTTGTACTTCCATCTCAACATCACTCAAAACATCTTTAAGAATATGGTTGAGATCTGTTTTTTCGAAGCCATAATTATCGTTGGTGTAACGGGAGAATTTAAGCAGGTCGTTGATCAACTGGTGCATTCGTTCAGATGATTTTACGATCTTCTGCAGGTATCCATCTGCTTCTTCGTTCAACACTGGTTTACAGTTCGTAGCCAGTTTATCACTGAAGATGAGGATCTTTCTTAAAGGCTCCTGCAAATCATGCGACGCAACGTAGGCAAACCTGTCCAATTCTTCAATCGTTGCTTTTAGCTGGTCGTTATTTTCGAGCAATTGAAGGTTAAGTTTTTTTATCTTCTGTTCAGAAAGTTTCCTGTCCTCCACCTCTTTTTGCAGATTGCGGTTCATGGAGATGAGCTTTCGCTCCTGCATCATCAGTTGATAATTCTTCCTGTATAGCTCAGCAAACACACTTACTTTATACCGAAGCAGGTCTGGATCTATGGGTTTGTAGATATAATCCACACCACCCATTTTATAACCTTCATAAGCCTGCTCTTCACCGTAATGATGTGCTGTGATGAAGATGATCGGGATATGTTTCAGCTTTTCTCTTTCATAGATAAGCGTAGCTGTTTCAAAACCGTTCATTTCAGGCATCTGAACGTCCATAAGGATCAAACTAAAATCCCATTCAGCTAAAAGAATCTTTAAAGCTGCACGACCTGAATTCGCTTTTACTATCTTATATCCATCTCTTTCCAGGATAGATTCGAGGGAGAACAAATTGTCCTCCCTGTCGTCTACTACAAGAATTTTCACGATCGAATTCAGATCTTTATTATCAGTGTTATTCAACTCCATGTAATCCTATCTTATTTATACAGCCAAACTCTCATCAGCGATAACAACTGATCCATTTTCACTGGTTTAGTAATGTAATCAGATGCACCTGCTTCGATACATTTTTCCCTGTCACCCTTCATCGCTTTCGCTGTTACGGCAATGATAGGAAGATTACTGTTCTTATGTTCACGTCTGATCTTTCCGGTTGTTTCGTAACCATCCATTTCCGGCATCATGATATCCATCAGTACAATGTCGATTCCATCATTTTCCCTTAGGATATTGATCGCTTCCTGTCCACTTTCTGCTGTGATCGCTTTGATGTTATGACGCTCAAATGCAGTTGTTAATGCAAAGAGATTTCTTACATCATCATCCACTACAAGCACTGTTTTATTCGCCAGCACATCTTCTCTTGATCTCAGATCTTCGATCAGTTTTCTCTTCTCCTGCGGAAGATCTTTATGACAAAGGTGCATGTGCAACACTGCTTCTTCGAGCAAGAGTTCAAGTGAGTTAACACTCTTCAGCAATATCCTGTTTGCATACTGCTTCAGTTGTGTTTTCTCTTTTGGATTGAAATCTTTTGCCGAGTAGATCAACACAGGTGTCATTGCTAATTTCTTCAGATCGTTGATCTGCGTTAAGAATTCCATTCCACCAATATCAGGTAGCATGTAATCTACGATGATACAATCGTAAGAATTCTCTTTTAGTAATTCCAATCCATGCTGACCTGTAGAAGCGATCTGGATATCGATCTGGTCTGGAGCAGCCAGGATCTTTGCCATTTGTGATGAATCGAGTTCGTTGTCTTCTACAAGCAACAGCTTCTTAGGTTTGCGGTTGTTGTAGTCAACGATATCATCAAACAGAACAGATAAGGCTTCATTCTTCAAAGGCTTCAGGTGGAAACTTCTAGCACCACGTTGCATTGCCAGTAACCTGTTCTCTTCACCGGAGATCAGGTGTACAGGAATGTGACGAAGGTTTACATCATTTTTGAAGAGATCAAGTATCTTCCAGCCACTGGCATCAGGTAATTTAACGTCTAATGTTACAGCGATCGGACTAAAACGGTTGGTAAGTTCGAATACTTCGCCGAAGTGTGTTGCTACCACGATCTTCAGCTCCATTTCATGAGCCTTTTCTACCATGATCTTCGCAAAACGAACATCATCTTCAACTACCAACACCACTTTATCGCCACTGTTGATCATGTTTCTGTCGTCACCAACTTCATTAATGATCTCGTTGATGGCATCCAGGTCTCTTTCAGGCAATTTTACTGTTGGTACAGATTGAATGGCTGAAGAGTCTGCAGTATCTAACTTATATTCTGTAACGGTTAAGCTGCTTTGCTTTTCTTTCTTAACGTTGTTTGGATTATAGTCGATAGGGAGGAAGAGGGTAAACGTACTACCTCTGCCTGGCTCTGAATCAAGTTCGATAGATCCACCCAACAGGTCGGCAAGACCTCTTGAGATCGACAATCCAAGACCAGTACCACCATATTTTCTCGAAGTAGATCCTTCTGCTTGCTGGAATGCTTCGAAGATGATGTTTTGTTTGTCTTTAGAGATACCGATACCGGTGTCTTTGATCTCGAATGCAACGACACGGCCTGCATTATCAAGATTAGAATACAATCCTTTCCAGTTCTTGTTAGCCTCGTATATCCTGAGTTTTACTTCACCTTTCTCAGTAAACTTGAATGCATTTGAAAGAAGGTTTTTCAGGATCTGGTTCAAACGCTGGATATCTGTTTCCAAACTATCCGGTAGGCTCTTATCCATTTCAATGTTGAACTTGAGATTCTTATTTTCAGAAACGTGTTTGAAAGTAGTTTCTACGAAAGAAGTGATCTCGTTGAATCGAACATTGATAAAGTCTGTAGAGATATAACCAGATTCGATCTTACTTAAGTCGAGAATATCATTGATCAGTTGGATAAGGTCATCACCACAAGAGTGAATGGTTTTCGCATACCTGATCTGTTTCTCTGTTAAGTTACCTTCGTGGTTCTCATACAACTGCTGCGCAAGAATTAAGAGTGAGTTCAACGGAGTACGCAACTCATGCGACATGTTTGCAAGGAACTCAGACTTATACTTAGAAGTAAGTTGTAACTGCTCTGCTTTTTCTTCGAGTGAGCGACGAGCTTCTTCCACCTCTTTGTTCTTCGCTTCCACTTCTTCTTTTTGCTTAACAAGAAGGTGAGCTTTATCCTGTAACTCTTCATTGGTTCTTCTCAACTCATCTGTCAATGACTGAGACTGCTCGAGAAGTTCCTCTGTTCTTGAGTTGGTTTCGATCGTGTTCAATACGATACCGATAGACTCTGTCAACTGGCTTAAGAAGTCCAAGTGAATATCAGAGAACTGGCCAAACGATGCAAGTTCAATTACAGCTTTGATATCTGTTTCAAACAACACCGGAAGTACAATTACCGAAACCGGTGCAGCTTCACCCAAACCAGAACCGATCTTGATATATTCTTTAGGAACGTTCGTTAATAGAATTCTTTCTTTTTCAACGGCACATTGTCCAACAAGACCCTGACCTAAGGCAAATTCCCTGTTTGCAACCTGCTCTTCACCATATGCATAAGATGAGAAGAGTTTGAGTTTTTTGTTCTCCAGATTTTCATCCTGCTCAAGAATGTAGAACATACCTTGTTGAGCGTTTACTACCTGTGCAAGCTCTGAAAGAATACGCCTTGTTACCGTTGAAAGATCTTTCTGACCCTGCAACATCTGCGTGAACTTCGCAAGGTTCGATTTCAACCAGTCCTGCTCCTGGTTACGGAGTGTTGTTTCTTTCAGGTTAGCGATCATCTGGTTGATGGTATCTTTCAATTCTTCCACCTCACCTTTCGCTTCCACACGGATCATCTGTGTAAGATCACCTTTTGTTACCGCTGATGCCACTTCAGAGATGGCACGTACCTGTGTAGTAAGGTTCTCTGCCAACTGGTTTACGTTCTCGGTAAGGTTTTTCCAGATACCGGATGCACCAGGTACAGAAGCCTGACCACCCAATCTTCCTTCAACACCCACCTCACGAGCCACGGTAGTTACCTGGTCTGCGAAAGTTGCCAGTGTATCGATCATCTCGTTGATGGTTTCTGTTAACTGTGCAACCTCACCACGAGAAACGATTGAAAGTTTTTGTTTCAGATTACCTGTTGCCACCGCAGTTACAACTTTTGCGATACCACGTACCTGGTTGGTAAGGTTAGATGCCATCATGTTTACCGAGTCGGTCAAATCTTTCCATGTACCAGCCACACCTTGTACCTCGGCCTGACCACCAAGCTTACCCTCAGTACCTACCTCTCTCGCCACACGGGTTACCTCGAATGCGAATGAATTCAGCTGATCCACCATCGTGTTGATCGTATTCTTCAGGTCAAGGATCTCGCCCTTAACGTCTATCGTTACTTTCTTACTCAAGTCACCCGATGCTACCGCTTTTGTTACTTCGGCGATGTTACGTACCTGGGCTGTAAGGTTACCGGTCATCTGGTTTACTGAGTCAGTCAGATCTTTCCACGTACCACCAACACCCGGTACGAAGGCTTGTCCACCCAATTTACCATCGGTACCAACCTCTCTGGCTACCCTCGTTACCTCTGATGCAAAGGCACGAAGCTGATCCACCATCGTATTCAGCGTTTCTTTCAGCTGAAGGATCTCACCACGTACATCCACCGTAATTTTCTTAGACATGTCTCCGTTTGCCACGGCAATCGCAACTTCGGCGATGTTACGTACCTGACCGGTAAGGTTCGATGCCATCTGGTTTACTGAGTCGGTCAAATCCTTCCATGTACCGGCAACACCTGGTACGTGAGCCTGACCACCCAATTTACCTTCCGTACCTACCTCTCTAGCTACCCTCGTTACCTCAGAAGCGAAGGCACGAAGCTGATCCACCATCGTGTTGATCGTATTTTTCAACTCAAGGATCTCACCTTTAACGTCCACCTCAATTTTACGAGACAAGTCACCATTTGCCACGGCTGTTGTTACCTCGGCGATGTTACGTACCTGCCCGGTAAGGTTAGATGCCATTTTATTTACTGAGTCAGTCAAATCTTTCCAAAGACCTTCTACACCAGGTACATCGGCTTGTCCACCGAGTTTACCTTCAGAACCCACCTCACGAGCCACACGGAATACCTCAGATCCGAAGGCGTTCAACTGATCCACCATCGTGTTGATCGTATTCTTCAACTCAAGGATCTCACCACGTACATCCACCGTAATTTTTCTTGAAAGATCACCTTTTGCTACCGCTGTTGTTACCTCGGCGATATTACGTACCTGGGCTGTAAGGTTAGATGCCATCTGGTTTACTGAGTCGGTCAAATCCTTCCATGTACCACCTACATCCTGCACTTTCGCCTGACCACCGAGTTTACCTTCTGTACCTACCTCAAGTGCCACCCTTGTTACCTCTGATGCGAATGAGTTGAGCTGATCCACCATCGTGTTGATCGTATTCTTCAACTCAAGGATCTCACCCTGTACGTTTACCGTAATTTTCTTCGACAAGTCTCCATTTGCCACAGCCGTAGTCACCTCAGCGATGTTACGTACCTGGGCTGTAAGGTTACCCGCCATATTATTTACTGAGTCAGTCAAATCTTTCCAAGTACCACCAACTCCCTGCACTTTTGCCTGGCCACCAAGCTTTCCTTCAGTACCTACCTCAAGAGCCACACGGGTTACCTCGGAAGCGAAGGAGTTCAGCTGATCCACCATTCGGTTGATCACATCTTTGATCTGGAGGATCTCACCTCTTACATCCACCGTGATCTTCTGGGTTAAGTCACCATTCGCAATCGCTGTCGCAACTTTCGATACGTCACGAAGCTGAACGGTAAGGTTACCTGCAAGAAGGTTTACGTTGTCTGTCAAATCTTTCCATACACCACCAACTCCTTTTACCGTAGCCTGACCACCAAGTTTACCTTCAGAACCCACCTCACGAGCCACACGGCTCACCTCGGAAGAGAAGGAGTTAAGCTGATCCACCATCGTATTGATCGTGTTCTTCAATTCAAGGATCTCACCTTTTACGTCCACCGTGATCTTTCTACTCAAATCACCTCTCGCTACCGCTGTTGTTACCTCGGCGATGTTACGTACCTGTCCCGTAAGGTTAGATGCCATCTGGTTTACAGAGTCAGTCAAATCTTTCCAAGTACCGGCAACACCAGGTACTTCGGCTTGTCCACCCAGTTTACCTTCGGTACCCACCTCACGAGCCACACGGGTTACCTCTGATGAGAAGGAGTTGAGCTGATCCACCATCGTATTGATCGTGTTTTTCAACTCAAGAATTTCTCCCTGTACATCCACAGTGATCTTCTTAGATAGGTTTCCATTAGCAACGGCTGTTGTTACCTCGGCGATGTTACGTACCTGGGCAGTAAGATTACCTGCCATCTGGTTTACCGAGTCAGTCAGATCTTTCCATACACCGGCAACACCTTTTACACGAGCCTGACCACCCAATTTACCTTCAGAACCCACCTCACGGGCCACACGGGTCACCTCCATAGAGAAGAGGTTCAACTGCTTCACCATGTCGTTTACCTCACGGGCAATACGCTGGAACTCACCTTGCAAAACGTGATCTCCAATTTGTAGTGGCATCTCCTGGCTAAGATTTCCTTTCGCCACAGAACCAATTACGTGTGCTATTTCAATAGTAGGGTGTACCAGATCTGATATCAATCCATTTATCGCATCAACACCTGAACTCCAGGCACCACGGGCATGACGTGGAAGTTCTATACGGTGTGTCAGATTTCCTTTTTTACCGATCGTTTGTCCTGCACGGGTCAACTCCGTCATCAGGATCTCGTTCATGGTAATGATTTCGTTAAGGGTATCGCAGATTTTGCCTTCAAAACCAACCTGGTCAATGGGCATCCGGACAGCGAAATTTCCATTTTTTACTTCTGAAAGAACTCTTAACAGCTCCTTCATATCTAAAGTAGTGTCACCATTCCTGCTGGTAGGTGAGAAGGTTTCCCCATTTTGGGGAAAATCTGGGATAGTTTGTTCCATTGGTGCTAAGGATTTTGCTATTTCTGGTGAAATAGGTAATGGCGCTGGTTTCACAGTTCCATTGGATTTACCACGTTTTGTAGCCATTATCGAGGTGTTAGAAGTTTTGAATTGGGGTTTTTCATTTATTGGAAAGAACTAATTCTTCAAATAGTGTGCTAATTAGTGGCGAAATTTCTACTGAAAATTTCTACACTTTACAAGCAGCAGACAGAGAATACAAATCCAAAACAATACCTTCGAACCGATTAAAGACCAATAGTTTGAAGGGAGATCTACATATTAATAACAAGCTTACAGTGTTTTTGGCTGAAGATGATGCTGATGATCAGGAGATGTTGATGGAAATGATGAAAGCTGAAGATGAGCGATTGACTTTTGTTACAGCATCAACCGGCAGTAAAGCCGTTGATATTTTGAGAAAAATGGAAAATGATCAGCTTCCGTGCCTTATTATTTTGGATTACAATCTTCCTGAGATGAGTGGTGCTGAAATATTAGCCAAACTTATAGATGAGCCTCGTTACAAAGACACCGTCAAAATCGTTTGGAGTACTTCTAACTCACCCATTTACCAGAAAAAATGCATGGAGCTTGGTGCTCAATCTTATATTGTAAAGCCAACCGGAATTGCTGGTATCAAAGCTATCGCAAAACAATTAGTGGAATTGTGCCTCAAGACACAAACTTCTTAGAATAATGTAAAACAGGTTGAGATCTGAAGATCCAGGCCATTGCATATCCGATTCCGCATCCTAAAATTCCACCTCCGATCACATCCAAAGGATAATGTACACCTACGTATACTTGTCCATAACAGATCGTTGCTGCCCAAACGAAAAATAACTTACCCGCTTTCCCAAAAACATCTTTCATTGTTAAATAGATAAACATCGCCAGTCCGAAGTGATTGGTGGCATGTGAAGAAGTAAAACTTCCGCTGGTAGGGCAGCGATTTAACAGTAAATGAATATGTCCAACAAGAGATGGATCACCACAAGGACGAACACGACCGATCCAGTCTTTGATCAATCCACTGCTGATCTGGTCACAAATACCGGCAGTTACACCAACAAAGAGCATCCAGAATATCGATCTCCAGCCAAAATTCAGGATCATAAACATGAAAAGAAAAAAATACAGTGGTATCCAAACATCAGAATGTCGGTACACAGGAAAGATGGAATCAAAGAAAGAATTCGACCAGTCGCTATTAATTTTTATAAGCAGCCAACGATCAAATTCAATGATCCGATCAAGTAAACCGTCTTTCAGCAGGGCATTTAACATATTAAAGATGGCTTAGCAAAGAAGGTGAGCCTTTTATCAGGTTGTCAATTTGTTACCTTTGCCACCCCCATGCAAAAATTGAAAGTGCCAAGATACATACAATGGATTTTCCTTACCGGGTTAATTTTCCTTTTGATCATGACCGTATTGAGGCTGATGGTCACGTGGTTCTTTCCAACACAAGGGTTTAGCTTCGGTCATTTATTACCCTCGTTTGTTTTAGGTATCAGGTATGATCTAAGGATCATTTGCATTGTTTCATTGGTGCTGTTTCTGATTGGAAGTATTCGTTTCTTACATCCATTAAACAAAAAAGCGGGAAGAAGAACAGCTCTGATATTATGGATGATCTTCATCCTCATCTTTATCTTTTTTTATCTCATCGACTTTACCAACTACGCATATCTTTCTCAGCGAATGAATGCCAATCTGCTCAATTATCTTGAAGATGCAGGCATTTCTTTAAAGATGATGTGGCAGAGTTATCCTGTGATATGGATGATCATTGGAATTCTTGGTGGTGCTGCTTTATTGATCTGGATCGTAAAGTCTACGTACAATCATGTACTCTCCAAACCGATCGTTGCAACAAAAAGATCGAGGATCGCATGGGGAATTGCATTTTTTCTTTTGTTGGCACTTGGCATATTCGGCAGAGTGGGGCAATATCCTTTACGTTGGAGTGATGCTTATGGTTTGGGAAATGATTATGAAGCCAATCTTGCGTTGAATCCTTTTCAATCATTTTTCAGTTCGCTCAAATTCAGGCATTCATCTTACGATCCAAAAAAGTTGAAACAAGGTTATGGGTGGATCAGTCAATATCTACAAGTAGATCAACCCGACAGCAATAAATTTTCATTTGAAAGAACATTTACTGCAAAGTCACATCCCAATGCTCCTCAGAATATCGTTGTGGTGATCTGTGAATCTTTCAGCGGATATAAAAGTTCGATGTATGGCAATCCACTCAACACTACTCCATATTTCGCTGAGTTAACTAAGCAGGGATTGTTTTACGAAAGATGTTTCACTCCTCTTTATGGAACAGCAAGAGGTGTTTGGGCAACGATCACATCTGTTCCTGATGTTTCATTAACCAAAACTGCCAGCCGAAATCCTGCAGCTGTGGATCAGCGAACCATCATCAACGATTTTAAAGACAAAGAGAAGTTCTATTTTATTGGAGGAAGTACAAGCTGGGCAAACATCAGGGGATTGCTTACGAATAACATACAGGGATTGCATCTTTATGAAGAACAGGATTACAAAGCTCCAAAGATCGACGTGTGGGGTATCAGCGATAAACATTTGTTCTTAGAAGCCAATGATATTCTTGCTAAACAACAGAAACCATTTTTTGCCGTAATACAAACAGCAGGTAATCATCGTCCATATACTATTCCTGAAGAAGACCTGAAAGAATTTCAAAAGAAGAACATTCCGCATGACTCACTGGTGAAGTTTGGTTTTGCTTCAGTTGAAGAATATAATGCATTCCGTTATACTGATTACACTTTCAGAAAGTTCATGGAAGCTGCAGCGAAAGAAAAATATTTTGAAAACACGTTGTTCGTTTTTGTAGGAGATCATGGCATTCGTGGTGATGCCGGAAATATGTTTCCAAGATCATGGACCGAACAAGGATTAACTACTGTTCATGTGCCACTGTTGTTTTATTATCCAAAAGCATTGCAACCACAACGTTTAAATATCCCAGCTTCGCAGTTAGATATCATGCCAACCATTGCATCGATAGCTGGTATACCATATACCAACACAGGTATTGGAATGGATCTTACATCTGCAACGCAACCGAAATATGCATTTATCATGGATCCAGATGTACGACAGATCGGTGTGGTAGATAGCATGTATTATTACAACTACAAGTTGAATTCCAGGCAGGAATCCATCACTTATCTCAACAGCAACCAACCGGTTCAGGCAGATAAAAATATGCTGAACCGTTATAAGAATATAACTAACGCTTTTTATGAGTCATCAAGATTTTTATTGCTGAATAATAAAAAGAAGAAATAATGCTGATCAGGTGGAAAGTACCAAAGACGATTCAATGGGTGGTGAAGTTGTTCTTCATCATGTTACTGGTATTTACAATTTTTAGATTATCTACTTACATCGCTTTTCATCCTGAATCTATAACCATCATAGATGCACTTCCATCATTTGCACTTGGTGTTGCATTTGATATTCGCTGGATATGTTTCCTGTTGTTGCCGATCGTTCTGTTTAGTTATATACCAAAGTTTTCTCCTTACAGTTCTGATCTCGCAAAAAAAATATGGACAGGTTACCTTGCTGCAGCAACTTTTATCGTGATCTTTTTCTTTGGAGCAGATTACGGTCACTTTGCTTACGTAAGCACAAGGCTTAACGCAAGTGCCCTCAACTTCGCAGAAGATGCGAAAATATCTGCTGAGATGTTGTGGGAGTCTTATCCATTGCTGTGGATGTTACTCGGACTTTTGATCGTTGGTTACATCTTTTATTATTTGTACAACAGAACACACCAGCGTGTAGAAAAAGTAAACAGCCATAAACAAATTGATTACCGAAGGAACTGGTACCTGCTTGTAACTTTTTGCATGGCTTTAGGTGTGTATGGAAGTTTTTCTTTTCAACCTTTAAAGAGAGATGATGCTTTTGTTCTGCGGGATAATTTCAAAGCTTACCTGGCGTTAAATCCTTTGCAGAATTTTTTCACCACACTTCGTTTCAGGCAGCCACAGGTTAAAGATTTGAAAGCAAAAGATTATTATCCATTAATGAGTGAGTTTCTGCAACTCGACAGGAAAAATGCAGAAGGTTTCTCAAGAACAGTTTTGCCTGGCAGCCGATCATTAGAAAGTAAGCCCAACATCGTTCTGGTTGTTTGTGAGTCGTTCAGCATGTATAAAACAAGCATGAGCAGTAATCCGTTGAACACGACTCCATACTTCAATCAAATGACAAAACAGGGAGTTTTCTTCAACCGTTGTTTTACTCCTCACTTTGCAACAGCAAGAGGCATGTTTGCAACGCTTACGGGTATTCCTGATGTTCAAATGTCGAAATTCTCCACCAGAAATGAAGAGTCATTAGATCAACATACGATCATTAACAGCTTCGAAGATTACGACAAACATTATTTTATTGGTGGAAGCAGTGAGTTCAATAATTATCGTGGATTGATCGGAAATATCAACAACGTTAAGATACATGAGGAAGGCAGTTTTAAATCACCAAAAGTGAATGTATGGGGCATCAGCGATAAAGATCTTTTTCTTGAGGCGAACCAGGCTTTTACAAAAGAACAGAAACCTTTCTTTGCTGTGATACAAACAGCCGGTAATCATCGTCCGTATACGATTCCTGAAACGGATAAGGATTTTCAGCATAAAGAAATACCGCAGGATACTTTGTTGAAGTATGGATTTTTATCTTCTGAAGAATATAATGCGATGCGTTATTTCGATTATTCATTCCAGCATTTTATTGAAGCAGCTAAGAAGGAGCAATACTTTCACAATACGATCTTTGTTTTTGTAGGTGACCATGGAATTGCAGGTAATGCAAGAGCGGTCTATCCAAATGTGTGGACAGATCAGCGTTTGAGTGATGAGCATGTTCCTTTGCTTTTGTATGCACCGTCTTTACTGCTTCCGCAACAAAGAACAGAAGTGGTTTCACAGATAGATGTATTGCCAACCATTGCAGGATTGGTTCATCAACCTTATACCAACACTACACTTGGAAGAAACCTGCTCGATCCGCAGAAAAAGAATAATGCAGCTTTTGTGATCTATCATGACGAAGAAAAGATCGGATGGGTAACAGATTCGTTTTACTATATGAAGAGCCTGCGGTTTGCTGACGAAGCGATCTATCCGCTTAACAGCAATCACTCACCATGGACCAAAGAGCAGGAAACTGCCATGAAACAGAAAGCTTCTGCCATGGTTTCCGGTTTTTATGAAACGGCAAAGTGGATGCTCGTGAACAATAAAAAACGTTAGTACGTTTGATCTATGATGGATCCAGTAACTCTATACCGGAAAACTGCTTACGATACACCTGTAGAAGTGAAGATACTTTTGTACCAGGAAGCGATCCACATGTACGACCTGCATACAAGTGTATTTATTGATTCTATTCCATTAAAGCAGCTTTCTCATCTAACAACAGCAGGTGAAACTGTAACGATACATTTTAAACACAGTGATGATGTTAAGTTGATACTGGAAGATGATCATCCAGTGTTACCAGAGATCCGTAAAGCTGAGAGGAAGCCTTTTCTAAAGCCTGGTGGAAAGGTATTTGTGCTTACGATATTTGTAATTGCAGGTGTATTGTTGCTGAATGTTTTGTTCAGTTCTATTGTAGCAAGTATTGGTTTAAGCGTGATCTCACCTGAATATGAAAAGCAGTTGGGTGATCAGATGTTTAACTCAACTGTTCCGCAAACGCTGGTGGATGAAAGACGAACAGCAACATTACAAACCTTTGCAGATAAACTGCAGTTGAGCAATAATTACAAGATCAAAGTAACTGTTTTAAGAGCCAGGGAAGTGAATGCTTATGCCATTCCGGGTGGAAATATCGTGATCTATACCGGTTTGCTGGATAAGATGGAAAACTATGATGAGCTGGTTGCATTACTTGGGCATGAAGCATCTCATATTAACGAACGGCATACAACAAGGTCGATACTGAAAGAAGTTTCTACAAAACTGTTCCTTATTTTCTTTATGGATGTTTCGCAGATAGGCAGTATTCTTTTATTGAATGCAGATAAGTTAAGAGGTCTCTCATATTCCCGCAGCCTTGAAACCGAAGCCGATGAAAAAGTACTGGAGATCATGCAACGAAATAAAGTGGATGTGAATGGAATGCTGAGAATGTTTGATCGTTTGAAAGAAGCGGATACTTTAGGTACAGCAGAGTTTTTGAATACACATCCATTAACCGATAAGCGGATCAGGTATACGAAAAAGAATATTGAAAAGATCGGTCAGCAAAAGCCTGTTACCGATCCTGCATTACTGGAGTTATGGGTAAACCTGCAGAAGAAAGAAGAAGAAGCGGTTGAAGTAAGTTCAGATGATGACATTGTTGAATAGGATTGTTGCAGTACAAGTGAGTGACACAACGAAAGCAAAATAGTATTCCTTAGCTGGTAAATAATTACTTTCCCTTTCCTGTAAATATGATCCTTAAAGTGTGCAGCATGATCTTGAAATCGAGCAGGAGAGAAGCATTCTCAATGTAGATGAGATCGTATTTCATTCTTTCGATCATTTCTTCTACGCTGGAGGCATAACCAAATTTCACCATTCCCCACGAGGTTAGTCCGGGTTTTACTCTAAGCAGGTAGCGATAGTAACTTGTTTGCTGCAGGATTTTATCAATGTAAAACTTACGTTCTGGTCGTGGGCCAACAAGGCTCATTTCGCCTTTTAAAATATTCCAGAGCTGTGGTAATTCATCTAACCTCCATTTACGCATGATCTTACCCCATGAAGTGATACGTGGATCATCATCACTCGATAATAACGGACCATTCTTTTCAGCATCAGCATACATGCTGCGGAATTTATAAATAGTGAAAGGCGTTCCTTTATAACCGATCCTTTCCTGTTTGTAAAATATTCCACCGTTTGATGATAATGCTGTTCTGATGATCACGAAAATCAATAGGGGAGAAAGTAAGATCAAACCAGAAACACCAACGATCACATCGATCAACCGCTTGATGTTTTGCTGCCATAGCGGTAGTAAATTGCTGTTCACATCGATCAGTGTCGCACCAAAAACGTTCGCTGTTTTTACTGATCCTGTTACAATATCAAGTGTACTTGCAATAAGTTTGATATCTACATCTTTTTCGATCAGCCTGTTCACCACAGTTTCGGCTTTATCATTTTCGGTTCTGTCAAGGGCAACGATAACATTCTTGATATGGTGTTGATCGATCACCGATTCCATATCATCGAGATTGCCAAGTTTTGGAATGAACCTTCCCAGGTTGTTCTTCTGATGAGGTTCGTCAGCATCAACAAAACCTACCGGGTTAAATCCCAGGTAAACGAAATGCTGGTTGATATCCTGGTAAACTTTTAAAGCATTTGCATTATTACCCACGAACAATGTGGCAAAGGACACAGACCCTTTTTTTAGATGCTTCTTTGATATGGTTAACAATATCATTCGACCGATCAAAACGAGAACAAACTGTAAAATGAACAGCGTGAAAAACACATTGTAGTAATAAGTGTAAGTGCTTTTCTTGTCGTCGATAAACAGGAAGAAGAAAAGAATGATGCTGCCGATAAGGGTGATGATCAACGTATGAGTGATCTCGTTGAGCCTCGATTTCTTGTAGAGCGACATAGAATAACTTCCCGTTAGCAGGTAAAGCATGATCCAGCCCAGCGGCCCGAAAACGCTGCTGAATATCAGGAACGGATATGGCATGTCTAACAGCAGCTCTTCACCCAGTAAATTTTCCCGGTGCAATGAGAATAGAAACCATGCCAGCAGCGAAAGCACATAATCACTGATCACATACCAGCTAATATGTAAGTATGGGTGCTTTCTCATCAGGAGTTATACAGCAAGGTTTGTATTGCCGATCTTATCAAGTATCTGGTGGGCTACTTCCATAGCGAGATAACCATCGATCTCGGTTACTGCAGTGGGTTTATTATTGATGATGGAATCAACAAAGCTTTCCAATTCCATTTTGATCGCATTGCCATCTTCGATCTGCGGATTGGCTACTGCAATTGTTTTTTTACCTGCAGGTGTTTCAAGATCGAACTGGAAAGCGCCTTTATCTGCTTCACCGGCAAGTCTGATGATCTCGGTTTTTTTATCAAGGAAATCGATTCCCAGGTAAGCATCTTTCTGGAACATCCGCATCTTTCGCATTTTCTTCATGCTGATGCGGCTGCTCGTTAAATTGGCAACACAACCATTGTTGAATTCGATACGAACGTTGGCAATATCCGGAGTTTCGGTCATCACTGCAACGCCGCTGGCTGATATCTGCTTTACATCGCTCGGTACAAGACTTAAGATGATGTCGATGTCGTGGATCATCAGATCGAGGATCACACTCACTTCTGTTCCTCTTGGATTGAACTGAGCAAGCCTGTGCACTTCGATGAACATTGGATTCAATTGCATGTCTTTCACAGCCAGGTAAGCCGGGTTGAACCGTTCAACATGACCTACCTGCATTTTTATATTGGCTTCTCTTACCATTTCCACCAGTTTCTTTCCCTCTTCTATGGTATTGGCCAAAGGCTTTTCAACAAAAACGTGTTTCCCTTTCCTGATCGCTCTTTCGCATAATTCAAAATGAAAATTCGTTGGAGCAACAATGTCAACTGCATCGCAGCTTTCCACCAGTTTATCCGGATCGGTAAAACGCTTTAAACCATAATGTGCAGCAACTTCTTTTGCATTTGCTTCGTTCGGATCGTAAAATCCAACCAGCTTTACGCCTTCGATCTCTTTCCAGTTATTTAAATGGTATTTACCCAAATGTCCAACACCAAAAACACCCACTTTTAGCATCTATCGTCAGTTTTGCCAAAGATAGCATTCCTGTAATCCATTGGCGGCAGTAGTTAACAGGTGTGAAGAATTAGGTTGCAGGCTGTAGAGTTTCATGGCATCGCCGGTTGTGTCACTCACTTGTACGTTCGGAACTTTGCGGAACGGAGAGAGGATGCTAGATACTGGTCTGTTGAAACGCCATTCATGATGACTACGAATGAAAATTCCTTAATGCTTAGGTTTTGTAATAGTGGTGCTCTTTTAATGTCAAGAAACCAGCATCTAGCATCCAGTCACTAAATGAAAAAGCCTCCATAACAGAGGCTTCAAGATAGCGTAGGATAAAAATTCTTATTTCACAGCAAGCGTTGTCTCAGACAAATAGCTCTGCTGCGGACTATAAATAAACAAACAAGATCCATTTCCAACAGCATTAATGATCTGCTCATTTACTTCCGGACTAACGGCAGGGCATCCCCAACTTCTCCCGATAAAACCTCTTGACTTAGCAAATCCCTCACTTACATAATCAGCAGCATGCATTACAATAGCTCTTTCTCTTGCTCTGCTGTTGCTTTTTTCCATGCCATCCAATCTCATTGAAAGGCCATGCTTTCCCATATATTTTTCAGCGGTAACATAAAAACCAAGGCTGCTTTGATTTGATTCAGCGACATTGGAAAAGTTCTTTGCCATCAGTTCGCCACTGTTCTTTCCATGAGCCACCATGGTATTAAACAGCAGTTGTTTAGATGCAAAATCAATCACATACAATCTCTTCTTTGTGCTTGCCTGGCTAAAATCAACGATGCTCAATTTGTTATTGCTGATCTTTCCGGCAGCAGTAAGCTTGTTGTAACCAGCAACAGCAAGATCATAGGTTTCACGGCTCAGGCCTTTCGCTTCAAGTCCTAAAGAGTCATACAGATTGTTTAGATCTGAAGTGTTTGAATCCTGCGTTAGTACCTCAGCAAAAGGAGCAGATTGCAGGCTGGCAGATATCTTTTTGGCCTTAGAAAGTTCCGGTAGAAAAAAGAAACTGATAGCTACTAATACTGCCGGAATGATTGCAAAGCGGATTTTTTTCATAGGTAATGTGATCTAGATGAATAAAAACGTGGAATGTGCCTTTCTCTTACCGAAATTAGCCACAGATATGTGAGGATAATGTAAAAGTGAGAAGCATTTTACACGTAGAACGACAGTAGTTTTTATAACATACTGAAGCCTATAAAGATCTACCGCCAAATTAATTCACAGGCCAGTTTATGTTAGTAAAAGTTTAATAGCAGGCTTTTAACAATACTAAAGAAAACACCCAATGCTGCTTGCATCGGGTGTTTAAAAAAACTATTCAAATAATCCCTCAATAGAAAGATATCTTTCTCCTGTGTCGTAATTATAAGTGAGTACTCTTGCACCTTTTGGAAGTTCTGCCAGTTTTTTTGCCGTTGCAGCAAGTGCAGCACCTGTTGATATGCCACCTAAAATGCCTTCTTCTCTCGCCAATCGTTTTGCAAAATTGAATGCTTCTTCCTTTCCTGCAGTGATAATTCCATCCAAAGCACTTGTATTTAAAATGGAAGGAACGAAGCCTGCTCCCAATCCCTGTAACGGGTGAGGTGAAGGAGCACCACCGCTCAACACCGGTGAAAGTTCCGGCTCAACAGCAAATACTTTTAACGAAGGGAACTTTTCTTTTACTACTTCTGCGATAGCAGTAATATGCCCACCTGTTCCCACACCAGTGATCACATAATCTAATCCCTCAGGAAAATCGTTAATGATCTCCTGTGCCGTTGTTTTCCTGTGTACTTCAGTATTTGCCTGGTTATCGAATTGTTGTGGTATCCATGCATTCGGAGTAGATTGTGCAAGCTCGTTTGCTTTTTCGATCGCACCTTTCATTCCTTTTTCTCTTGGTGTAAGTACAAACTCAGCTCCATAAATGCTCATCAATCTTCTTCGTTCGATACTCATGCTTTCGGGCATCACCAATATCAGCTTATAACCTTTTACCGCTGCTACTAGTGCCAATCCAATTCCTGTGTTACCGGATGTAGGCTCAATGATCACACTGTCTTTATTCAATATGCCTTTTGCTTCTGCATCTTCGATCATTGCCAAAGCAATTCGGTCTTTAATGCTGGCACCGGGGTTTTGCCTTTCCAGTTTGATCCAAACTTCATGATCTGGAAAAAGTTTGCTTAACCTAACATGAGGTGTGTTACCAATGATCTCTAAAATGTTGCTTGCTCTCATAGTTGTTGCTTTTATATGATGAAGTTTAACGGTTCTGCAAATGGGTTTTTGTCTTTTATCCTGATCTCGCTGGTATGATACACGATCGATTCTGAAGGAACAGATTGCGTAAGCCATACGTTACCACCAATAATACTGCCTTTGCCTACGATCGTGTTTCCACCTAAAATGGTTGCATTGGAATAGATCACTACATCATCTTCAATAGTAGGGTGGCGTTTACTTTTGGCTAGAGCTTTATCAACATTCAAGGCTCCAAGCGTTACACCCTGGTATATTTTCACATTATTACCAACTATTGAAGTTTCCCCTATCACAATACCTGTTCCATGATCGATAGCAAAACCATGACCAATGGCAGCTCCCGGATGAATGTCAATCCCAGTTTTACTATGAGCATATTCGCTTAATAATCTTGGTAAGATGCGAAGCTCCTGCAGCCATAACTGGTGCGATAACCGGTAAACAACAGTAGCGAAGAACCCGGGATAAGCGATCAATACTTCGGTAATATTCTTTGCGGCAGGATCGGAGAGTAAAATGGCATTGGCATCTTCCAGCAAACTTTTGTAGATCGCAGGTAATGCAGCAAAGAATGTTTGACTATGATCTTCTGCATCATCTAAACTGCTGAGTAGTTCAGTTAACCTTTTCGTGAGTTGCTGAACAAGCAGTTTCAATTCATCTTCACTCACTCTCTTCTCACCAAATAAAAAATCAAATACATCATCCACCCAGGCAGTTGCTTGTTGCTTTGCTGGGAACTCCAGCAGGTTAGCGTTTCTTGTATTCGCCAGTTGTATAATGAAACTTTCTTCCATTCTGTTAAATTAGAATTGATCACCTGGGTGATAGAATGGCCGCCATCGTTGAGTAGAACCGTTAGTAAATGTATTTAGCAAACACCTAATAAAAATGAAATTTTCTATAGCCGGTGATTTTCTTCTAAAATCGAAAGTATCAGCAAACGATTGAAGTAAACAGTTTCCTCTGTTTATTTGCACAAATTAGTTGTATGGAAGTGGTGATTGCTTTAGTAACGTTGATCTTGCTGGAAGTTGTTTTGGGACTGGATAATGTGATCTTCATTTCTATCGTAGCAGCCAAGTTGCCAGAGCATCAGCAAAAGAAAGCACGACGTTTAGGATTGATACTTGCCATGTTCATGAGGCTGGGTTTACTCGGCATTATTTCCCTGATACTAAAACTTGAAGGAAACCTCTTTACCATTTTTGATAAGGGCTTCTCAGGAAAAGATCTTATACTAATACTGGGTGGATTATTTCTCATCTACAAAAGTGCTACAGAGATCTATCACAAAATGGAAGGAGAGGAGGGTGATACTTCTAAGAATATTAAAGCAACCAGTTTTAAAAGTGTTATTATCCAGATTCTGATCTTAGACCTCGTTTTCTCTGTTGATTCTATCATTACAGCAGTAGGTATGGTGAAGGAGCTTTGGGTAATGTATGCTGCAGTGATCGTAACGGTGGGAATTATGTTGTTTGCATCAGAACCCATTAGCAAGTTTGTAAATAATCACCCGGCATTTAAAATGCTTGCATTGAGCTTTCTTTTACTCATCGGTGTTTCTTTGATTGCAGAAGGAATGGAATTTCACATTCCAAAAGGTTATATCTACTTCTCTATGGCTTTTGCATTATTGGTAGACGTACTTCAAATGAAGATGAAAGGTTCGAAAAGTAAACCTGTGCAAACGCATGAACATTATTTACCGGGAGAAGATAAGATTGATAAAGACGCTATTTAAATGTCGTAAACAACCCTCAGATTGACGGAGGCCACCCTTTACTAAGTCGATGTTACGTTTGATCTTTGTATGATAAAAACACAGCTATGTCAAACGAAGTTTCTCTGCACAGGGTTTTAAAAGCATCACCCGAAAAAGTGTTCAGGGCTTTTACAGAAGCCAATGCCATTGCTTCATGGTTGCCTCCTTATGGTTTTTTATGCACTGTTCATGAAATGGATGTGAAAGAAGGTGGTACATTCAGAATGTCTTTTCACAACTTCACTACCGGCAACGGGCATTCGTTTGGCGGAAAATATATTGAAGTAAAGCCCAACGAGTTTTTAAAATATACAGATGCATTTGATGATCCTAATCTGCCCGGCGAAATGACGACTTCTGTATGGCTCAAAAAAGTTTCAGTAGGCACAGAGATCAAAGTTGTACAGGAAAATATACCGGCACTCATCCCTGCAGAAATGTGTTATCTCGGCTGGCAGGAGTCTTTAGAGAAACTTGCTAAACTGGTTGAACCGAATATCCCGGATGCCTGAAACGTTCATTTTATTGAATTAGTTATCCCGGTATTTATCGAAAGATGGCTTTATCATAAACAGCGATCGTACAGGTTGTTTGCATTTCAATACTTAAATATCTTACAACCGGCCCAGATGCTTCGACACCTTCAAACGCTGGTTGAAGATCAGCGTTAGCCAGCCTTTCCCAGGCTCAAGCCGAGCTGTTGCCGGGTGTAGTTTTTCCTTTAACATCTATAGTTGACCTTTTGTAACCCATAGTTGACTTTTCGTGACCTATAGTTAATCATTCGTAACCTCCAGTTTTGCCAAATTGACTTGCGAAAACCCAGCTATAGCTCACGACAACTCAACTATAGATGGAAAAATGTCGGCTTGTCATGGAAAATGTTCAACTATAGCTTACGACAACACAACTAGAGCCTGCACCGCTTCAACTACAGGTCACAGAAACTTAACTATAGCCGGAAAAATCCCTTCTCAAGGCTTGCAAAACTCAAACAGGCGTTTTATCTTACTAACCAGAACATACGAATACCTACAGTATTTTATCACCCCTAAATAAATCGTATGGCACAACAACCTAAACGCCAGTACAATTTCAGCGACGGCACGCTACGTCAATTTGCCGATCAGCTTAAGATCAATGTTACAAGAGATGCAGCAGATTTTACTCCCCGAGGTATTACTGCTACCAGCCTCACCAGCCTGCAAACCCTCATCGATGGTTTTGATGGCATCACGACCGATGAAGAATTGCTGGGTCGTGTAACAACAGCTACCGAACAGAAAGAAGCCGCAAGAGAAACACTCGTCAGGCAACTCCGTGCCATTCGTGGTATTGCCGATGTTGCTTACAACGGCAAAGGCATGTACAAAAGTTTTGGCTTTGAAGACATGACTAAAGCCAATGATGCTGATCTCTACCGTATGGCTGTTCGTGTACACCGTGTAGCTACAGAAGAACTTACTGTGTTAACTCCTCACGGGCTTACCACAGCAATGCTCACTGATCTGCAGTCTGCCTGTACAGACTTTGATCAGAAGTTAGACAAACAGGTTACTGCAATGAACAATCGTGACATTGCAAAGCAGGAACGTATTGCTGCAGGCAACAACCTGTTTACCGAAGTGAGTCGCATTATTAAAATAGGTAAAGCCATTTACCAGGCTAATGATGCTGCCCGATACAATGATTATATTCTGCCTGCTGCAACGATTGGCGGTGGAGTAGAAGAGAAGCCGGAAGAACCGGCGAGTTAAATTGTTTTCTTGTTATGCATTCTTCCCCTGGCCCTGTCTGTTTAGATGGGGCTTTTTGCTTGATGAAGTTGGCAACTTTACCACAGTTATTGAAGTTTTTTAAATTCAACCAAATTCTATGGCGATGCATGTATGATCAAAGGTCGGCGTGCGGCATACTTACCTAGCCGGGTATAAAAACTTTAAGTATATCTACCCGTAAAGTTTGTTACTTTTAAAGGTATGCTGGCTTCTATTTATATCAATGCCCGTAACGAGGCTGAAGAAATGTTGCAAAAAGGTTATGAAAGAACCGAGATACTAACGCTCCTGGTAAATGCTGCAGAACAGGCGGCAGGTTCTGAAGCTGTCGTATCAATACTCGTCCTGGATAATGAAGGACTTCTTCGTAATGGGGCCTCACCTAAGCTTCCCGCAGATTATTTAAAGGCGATCGATGGTATAAAACCTGATGCAAATGTTGGCACCTGTGCTGCAGCAGCGGCAACCGGTAAAATGGTGATCACTCCAAGTTTTTATGCCGATAATAAATGGTCTGAATTAAGGCATCTGCCTACAGCGATCGGCTTTGTTGGTGCATGGAGTATGCCTATTATTAAAGCCGACAAAGTGCTGGGTACGTTTGGTACTTATTTCCGGCAACACAGAGAACCTTCGTTTGAAGAGATCAACGGGGTAAGATTACTTGCCGAAACCGCAGCCCTCGTTCTTATGGCTGAAAACTAACCGGTACAGTTGTGTAATAATCTCCTGTTGCACATCATTCCATTCAAGAAACATAACGTATGCGATATTTATGTTCATTGCTATTGGTGTGTTTAGTAGTTGCTGCCGGATCATGTTTTGGTCAGCAGGCAAAAGTGATCGGTGCTTACAATGCATTTAAACTGGAAAACACTGCTGTTAAACTTTTGAAAACCGGCGATTCGCTTGCACTCACTGATGCCATTCGATTAGAAGATAATGGACGTTTGTATTTTGTATATGACCATACCAGTATTGGTGTGATACATGGTAAAGGGGATGGCCAGGTTCAGCATTTATTGACCAACAAACTTCAATACTTACCACATTCAGCTTATTACTTAGAGAAGTTCATGTTGAAAATGGTGTATGATTTTCCATCCAAAGCCGGGTACACTGCTACAAGTTTGATGATTCCCATACAAGCAGATACCGTGATGGTATTTGAAGGTGATAATCAATTTTACCATAACCTCGATTCATTTGATATTAAGCAAATCGCTATTACCTATCCAAACTGGGATACTGCATCTATTCCATATCGCATTAGTAATAGCAAGATCAACATTGCAGTTGCAAATGAAGAAGTGTTCAATTTTTCTTATTCAGGCGAAAGCCACATGATGGTAAGAGATCAGCAAAAGGAAATGAACTTGCAGAAGAAACTGGAAGCTGTTCGTAAGGAATATACCAACAGGCTTATCAATAATTACCTGCATCAATTGGTGATCATGTGTGTGTATGCCGATGAAAAATATTTTGGTAAAGCTGTTGAAACACTTGCAGCTTATTCTCCATTCAGACGAAGAGAACCTGTTGCTGTAGCAATGGTAGATCGGTTTCTTATGTTTTCAGGCTTTGAAATACGAGAGGATTTGATGTATAAAGTGCTGTTTACAACGGGTAAATAAGAAAATGGTAAATTCGATAGGTCCGAACCATGAAACAGATACTACTAACTGCACTTACAGGTCTGCTGGTCTTTGCAAGTATTGCTCAGCACAAGAATGCTGATACCTGGAGAGACAGCGCTAATTACTGGGTAAAGCAAAAAGAATTTCTTAAAGCCATGCCTTATCTTGACTCACTGGCGGCTGACGATCCTGATGATATACAGTTATTCAACGTTATACAGTATGTAAGAAGTGAGTTAAAACAATATGATAAAGCTTTAGAAGCTTCTCAACAGCTGATAAGGCTTGAACCAAAGGAAGCAGGACATTATTCTAATGCAGGGTGGTATGCACTGCTTACAAGATCTGACTCGAAAGCCAAATATTACCTGCTAAAAGCGATCAGTTTAAATCCGAATAGCTATTCAGCTTATCTCAACCTGGGTCATGTATATGCATACCAGCAGGTGTTTGATAAGATGTTTTATTATTACCAGTATGCAGTTGAGTATTTCCCTAATAAAGAAAAAGTTGAATCAGCAGCGATTGCCGATCTGAGGTTGTTGAAGCAAATGAAACTGATCGCATTCGATACTACGGAGATTATGGATGAAATGCGGACTGTTGCTGCGGAATACGATGATAATACTGCAGCCACTGAAATACTGGATTCGATCTACAGATCTGTAACCTGGTATAACCAACATCCTTACAGCAAAGAGATCATTGATCTGAAAAGAGAGTTCTGTCGATTAGAAACAAAAAATAAAATATCCCGTTATCATGTATTAAGTGATTTCTATTATGATATTGGAGTGTATGAAGTGGATCAGCGAAATCAGCTCAAAGGCTTTCGGGACTACATTGTTACATCTTTTAAATATGCATTTGCAACCAATGATACAGTTTCTTTATTGAAGAAATGGGTTGAGTTTGGTCAATATGGAGCAGATCCATTCGATCAATTATTAGACAGTGCTATTGATTTGGCAAAAGCCTCACACGAACGTGTGTGGTTACTAAAAAGCTATTGGGCCAAAGCTGATGTATTTAAGTCACGTTATAAATGGGATAGTGTTCTTTATTATGCCGGGCTTGCCTATGATCTGGCCAATCAACTGACTTATAGTGAAGCCGACGAGTTTGAACACAATAAAGAATATGCAATAGCTGCCTGTGCCGAAAAGTTATATGATGCTTACCTCGTAAAGCGAAAATGTGACTCTGCGTTTCACTTCTTCGATATCAGCAGCAGTTTTTTTCTTAAATATCATCCCGGTATTGATAATGAATTTGAAACAGCACACAATAAAGCTGTTGGATTATATAAGTGTGGTAATTATGACGAAAGTATAAAAGTCGCCATCAAAGCATACGAAGACAACAAGTCATACAGGAGACAAATCAACTTTTATGATCTGCTTGAGTTGATTGGAATTAATTATTATTCGCAGCGGAAGTTTTCAGAGGCAGAAAAATACTTTCGTCTGGCTATTGAAACCTATAAACGATTTACTGAAGAAGCTGAGAATAAAAAAGGATTGATGGTATTGAATGCGAAATGTGAAGATGCTTTTGAATACCTGAAAAAGATCGGTGTAAACAAAGGTGATGCAGAAATTTTGTTTTCGCTTACTGAAGAAGCGAAGCTAAGTATCATGTATCATACAATAGGGAATACGTATTACCCTAAGGGGATAAAAACCTTGGCCGATGTTCGAAAATCATTGACAGCCGAGGAGGCAGTATTGTCTTACAGCACCTCCGGAAGAATGAGTTGGGGATATGGAATTGGTTTCGATATTAATAATACACTTGTCCTTAAAGAAGATATTCAGCAATTCAATTCCCTGTTAAATGATACACGCCTGTCAGCATTTAGAGATAAACTCAATAAAATGGCTGATGCGGTTATAAAGAATACAGGCAATACTAAAAAAATTGATGAAGATGTCGCTACTGCTAAGATGGGATTGTTATCACTTATATTCAACATGAATACAGGTGGTTCCAGGTTTACACGAGGGTTCACAGTGAAAGTTAAGAATAATGACATCTCTGCAGCCGAGGCCGAGCTAAATGCAATGAATGATCTGCTATATTCTTTTTTTGTTGCTCCATTTGAAACATTATTGGCAGGCAAAAAGACAATTTATATTTCTGCAGAGCAGGCAACTAATTTCTTTCCTTTTGAAATACTGAAGAATAAACAAGGCAAATACCTGGGAGAATTGTACAATATTGTTTATGTACCGTCTTTCACTATAAAACATCTGATACAACAAAGAGTAGAATCAGACTCGGTAAAAAAGAACTTGCTTGCTTTTGGCAATCCGGTATATAACAGTTTCGATGTTAAAGAAATGAATGGCAGGGCTTACGATATGACTGCTTTTGGTTTTGATAGCTGGAGTGATCTGCCAGGAACTGAGGCTGAGCTGCAAAGTTTGCAACAGGTAAATGCTTCTGCCGA
This sequence comes from Chitinophagaceae bacterium, assembly GCA_024508725.1. Classification (GTDB taxonomy): domain Bacteria; phylum Bacteroidota; class Bacteroidia; order Chitinophagales; family Chitinophagaceae; genus JAEZDC01. Next base: position 740,627 of record JANINS010000004.1, read on the forward strand.
AGTTATACAGGGAAATAAAGTGACAGAATCAGCGATCAAACAATTAAGTGAAAAAGGGAAACTGAAAGAATATCAATACCTGCATTTTGCTACACATGGTATGAGTAAGATCGATAATTATGAAGATAATGCGCTGATCTTAACTGAACCGGTCGGAGGCAGGAATGATGGATTTCTTCAGTTCTGGGAAATAGCAAACCTTGATGTTGATGCGAGGCTCGTTTGTCTTTCTGCCTGCGAAACGGCAATGAGTGGTTTTGTAAAAAACAACGAACTGAATTTACCGCTGGCTTTTATCATGGCTGGTGCAAGATCGGTTATTGCTTCTTCATGGAAGATCGATGATAAGGCTACAGGAATTTTTATGTCTTCGTTATACAGAAAGATTTTTGATGAAAAGAAAACACCATCAGAAGCTTTGTCGCTAACCCGGAAAGAATTTATCACAGGAGTTTATGGAAACCAATATAAAGCACCAATGTATTGGGGAGCTTTCAAGTATATAGGCTACTAATCGTTCAATTCGATCTCACCTTTGAAAACAAAAGTAGCAGGGCCACAAAGCCAGATGTTGGTGAAGTGCTCATCATCATGTTTGTCGAATTCTACAGCCAGCTTGCCGCCTAAAGTTTCTACTTCAACACGATTGAAGCCTCTGTCGTTGTGAGCACTTACAATTGCTGCTGCCGTAACTCCGGTACCGCAACTTAAAGTTTCGTCTTCTACACCTCGTTCGTACGTACGAACAAAAATATGATCGTCTTCCTGCTGAACAAAGTTGACGTTGATGCCTTCTTTCTCAAATGATTTACTGTAACGAATATCTCTGCCTTCGTTATAAACATTCAAACCACGGATATCATTTACCGGTTTTACATAATGCGGAGAACCGGTGTTTAATATAGAATCGCCCCAGCGTTCTTCGATCTTATCTACGTCAACCATTTTAAGGTTTACCCATCCATCGTCGTCTATATCTGCTTCATGATCTCCATCAATTGCAATGAATTTGTAGTCGCTTTTCCTGATGCCGATATCATAAGCAAATTTTACCAGGCACCTTCCTCCATTACCACACATCGTACTTTCTCTGCCGTCAGAATTATAGTACTTCATTTCAAAATCATACCCGGGTTTGGTATTTAGCAGCATCAGCCCATCTGCTCCAATACCAAATCTCCTGTCGCAAAGAAACTTTACCTGTTTACGGGTGAGTTCGACTTCGTCGTTACGATTATCAATGATCACAAAATCATTTCCTGTACCATGGTATTTGTAGAATGTAATTTTCATGTTCAGATAAGGACTACTTCGTTTCGTTCATCTTTTTCTTTCCAGTTTACTTTTACTTTTTGAGAAGCAAAAGTGTCTATTGCTCTGCCACAATAATCAGGCTGAATAGGTAACTCACGGCTAAATCTCCTGTCTATCAAAACACAGAGCTCTACTTTAGAAGGCCTGCCAAAATCCAGCAAAGCATCTAGTGCAGCCCTTATTGTTCTGCCGGTGAATAAGACATCATCAATCAAAATCACTTGTTTGTTTTCTATACTGAAAGGGATATCAGTTTTATTGGCTACATGCAATTCTTTCCTAACATCATCCCTGTAAAAAGTAATATCCAGTTTTCCATATTGAACAGGATCCTTGCACAGTTGCTTTAACTCTGCAACGATCTTGTCGCTTAGAAAAATGCCTCTTGGCTGTAAACCGATGATAGTTGTATCCTTAAGTTCCAGGTGGTTTTCGTAGATATGACGAGCCAGCCGCTTTACAGTGATCGCTACCTGTTCTTCTGTAAGAATTGATTTCAATCCCAAAGATTTAAGTAGTAAATGTAAACCAGTACAGTCACTTAAAAAATTATTCAGCCGAAGGTTTGATGTTAAGCTTTGGAAGAACAGACATTACCAGCATTACAGCTGAAAATGCAACGAGAAGATAAAGTGCCACTTGTTTTACCGGGCATTCACCCATCAGGCAACTGGCAACAAGAATATAGTTCCTGATGCTCCAAGCAAAGTTGAATATGGTTACAAAAACATTTGTTCGTTTGGCCCAAACCCTTGGTATGGCAAATAAGATAATGCTGGCAGAAGAAACAATAATGTTCATTAAGCCGGGTCTTCCGAAATTGGTGTCGGGTGCATGCATTCCATAGATCACCATATTATTACTTTCTATGATCGTCCAGGGAAAATAGCACACAATGATCACTGCGATTGCAGACACAATTCCGATCAACTGGGAGTACTTCATTACTGTAAGTTAAAAGACCCTGAAGTAGCCTTCAAGGTCTTGTTTCAGAGGTCCCGAGCGGATTCGAACCGCTGTAGAAGCTTTTGCAGAGCTCTGCCTAGCCACTCGGCCACAGGACCAAAAAATTTAAATTTAAACGGAGCTTTTGCTTCTCTGTCTATCCGATAGTTAGCGAATAGAGGACCGTTATAAATCGCTGCGAAAATAGTACAAACAGCCTAATAAGCAAATTCAAAAATTTGATTTATAAAAACCACTGCTGATAATCAGAATATTCATCTTTACATTTTCATATTTTCACAGGCTAATTGAAATGTTATGAACAGAATTGCAGAAAGTGAGTTGATCATTACAAATCGTGGATCTATCTATCATATTGACCTGAGACCTGAAGAACTGGCTGACACCGTTATCACTGTTGGTGATCCTGATCGTGTGGCTGAAGTGAGTAAATATTTTGATACAGTTGAAGTAAAACGTCAGCACAGGGAGTTCATTGCACATACAGGTTTGATCGGGAAGAAAAGATTGACTGTTATTTCAAGTGGTATCGGGCCGGATAATATTGATATTGTTTTAAATGAACTGGATGCTGTTGCAAATATTGATTTTGAAACAAGGACGGTAAGGCCTAACCTGAGATCGTTAACAATCATCAGGATGGGAACCTGTGGAGCTTTGCAAGCCGATATTCCTGTAGATAGTTTTGTGGCAGGAACGCATGGAATTGGTTTTGACAATCTTTTACATTATTACAGGCTCGAGAATAACCAGGAGGAAAGAGAGATACTTCAGAATTTTGTTACGCATACACAATTACAGGGAGCTGTAACACCTTATATCGCCAGTTGCAGTTCGCATGTTATTAAACATTTTGTTGATGGCTTTCACCAGGGAATTACGGTGACTTGTCCTGGTTTTTATGGACCACAGGGTAGGGTATTGAGACTTGGTTTGGCAAATCCTTTATTGATCGACAGGCTGGAGCATTTCCGTTTTGGTAATCATCGCATCGCCAATTTTGAGATGGAAACAAGTGCTATTTATGGATTAGGAAAACTGTTGGGGCACCAATGTTTGAGTGTGAATGTTATTGTTGCCAACAGGGTAAGAAAAGAATTTAGTAAAGATGGAAAAGCTGCGGTGGAAGGTTTGATTAAGAAAGGGTTGGAGGTGATTGAAAAAATATGATTCATGAAAAACACTCACATCTTAGTTGCATTAATTTGTTTATTGATAAGTTCAAGCTTCATCGATAGTCAGAATAAAACGGAGGTCTATCTTTTAAATTGCCCCTGTTCTTTTGGAATGAATGTACATCCACCTGGTTTTTGGGCTTTGCCTGAATATATTGACACAGTCGAAATCAAAGGGGCAAACCTTCAAAATTTAATAGATGATCAGTTGTCGAAATTGAAAGATACCTCTAATGCTCCTGTTCATACACTGATTGCAATTGTGCGAGTGAGAAATGAGGTAAGGGATACTTTCTATTCGGAGCCATTGTTCAAGTATTGGCATAAAGGAGATAAAAGCTATGTAGATACAACTGGCTTCTTTAGTAGAGCATTTTCCTTGTTTCTTACTGATTGGTATAAATAACTCACTTCTTTACTTTCTTTTCTACCAATTCACGTCTCTTCATCCATTTGTTGATGGGTTCCGGATACACGGTAAGTTTTCCTTTCGCATTCACCAGGCCGGAAGATTTCATTAATGCCGTACTTAAGTCTGTAAGTTTTTTGCTGCGGGATTTTTTAATGTACTTAGATTCAAATACAGATATACTGAATTTGATGACCCGCAATTCATCTTTAGGCTGGCGAAGTTTGCGATAGATGATCATTAGCCTTTTGTAAGGATGTTCATCCAATGGTTTGGATCGGATCACGTGTTCATACAGCTTAGCGGCTTCGTCTAAATTGCCTTCTTGCTCTAATTGTTCTGCATGCTTAACTTCTGATATTACTGCCAGGTTCATGCAAACGTTACTTCAAACTGCCTGCCATCACTGCTTCATATTGTTCTGAAAGTACAAGGGTGCGACGCAACGGAAGTTCAATAGAAATACTGCTGTTCGTATCATAAAAATCCCGGTTTGTATAACTAAACTGTTGAGAAGCATTGCAGAAACCTGCTTTTTGTCCATCCTAAAAGCCTGTTGGTGTATCATTTTTCCGGCTTTTTATTCCTGATTTTACGTTTGTGCTATCAAAAATCGAAAAGCGAAATGTCAAAACTAAATATTATGAGAAAGCTGCTCCTCTTAATGCTGGCTCCTTTGCTTGCGTTTGCTGCCAACGCACAATTGCAAGGTAAAGTAGCCGATGCCGATGGTAAACCGTTGAGTGGTGTTACGATCAGTTTATTAAAAGATTCTGCTGTTATTAAACTGGCTGTTACTAAAGAAACCGGTGCATACAGTTTCAGCGGAATAAAAGAAGGCACTTACCGTGTCAGTGCATCGCATGTGGGATTTACACCATCTGTTTCTGCTCCGTTCAATGTTTCAGTTAGTGAAGTGAACATTCCGGAGATCAGGTTAGTAAGAATGCAAAGTAATCTACAGGATGTAACGGTTACAGCCAAGAAACCTTTGGTTGAAATGAAAGCCGATAAAACGATACTGAATGTTGAAGGAACGATCAACGCAACCGGTTCAGATGCATTGGAATTACTGAGAAAAGCACCAGGTGTTTCGGTAGATAAGGATGACAACTTAAGCGTTGCTGGTAAAAACGGTGTGCAGGTATATATTGATGGCAGGCCAAGTCCGTTGAGCGGTTCTGATCTTGCTACTTATTTAAAAACGATCCAATCTGCACAGATCGAATCGATCGAGATCATCACCAATCCTTCTGCTAAATATGAAGCTGCAGGTAATGCAGGCATCATCAACATCCGTTTTAAAAAGAACAAAGCTCTTGGTACAAATGGTTCTGCCAATGCAGGTTGGAACATTGGGACTTATGCAAAATACAATGCAGGTATTAACCTGAATCATAGAAATGCCAAAATGAATATTTATGGTAGCTACAACTACAACAATTCAAAGAACGAAGCCATTATGGATATTTACCGTACTGTTGGCGATACTCTTTTTGATCAGAAAGGAAGAAATGTTTTCAGCGTCAGATCGCACAACTTCAAAGCAGGAATTGACTACACCCTCAACAAACAATCATCCATTGGTGCCATCGTTAACGGTAGTTTATCAGAGCCTGCGTTAGCAACAAGCAGTTCTACACCGATCATTTATCGTCCTACCAATACAGTTGATAGAATTTTAAAAGCGACCAATAATTCAGAGTTGAAAAGAGATAATATCAATCTTAACCTGAACTATAATTATACTGCGAAAGATGGCAAAAGCCTGGTGTTGAATGCAGATCATGGTTATTATGATATGAACACGAATCAATACCAGCCGAACGAATACTATACTGCCAATGGAACAAAACTAAGTAGTGTTGCTTACAGGATGATCACTCCAACAACTATCAACATCTCATCTTTTAAAGCCGATTACGAACAGAATTTTATAAAAGGGAAATTGGGAATAGGAGGAAAGACTGCATTCGTAACAACGGATAATGATTTCAGGCGCTACAGTGTAACATCTGGTGGGGATGTATATGATAAAGACCGCAGTAACAGGTTTAAATACAAAGAGAACATCAATGCTTTATATGTGAATTACAACAGGGCATGGAAAGGTGTGATGTTGCAAGCAGGTGTTCGTGCTGAAAATACAGTGGCTGAAGGAACATCTACCGGGCTAAAAAATAATGGTGGTGTGTATGATGCAACACAATCAGTATTCAAGAGAGATTATATCGATTTCTTCCCAAGTGCTGCGATCACTTTCAATAAAAATCCAATGAAGCAATGGAGTTTCAGCTATAGCAGGAGAATTGACAGACCTGCTTACCAGGATCTGAATCCTTTTGAAATGAAACTGGATGAGTATACTTTCCAGAAAGGAAACACACAGCTAAGACCTCAGTACACTAACAGTTTTGGCATTACGCATACTTATAAATACAAATTGAATATTGGATTGAACTACAGTCATGTAAAAGACATCTTTACACAATTGCTCGATACAGCTGAAGTTTCCAAAACATTTATCTCAAAACAAAACCTGGCGAAACAGGATATCATCAGCCTGAACGTGAGCTACCCGATCATGTATAAAAATTTTATGTCGTTCGTAAACGTTAGTTCAAATTACTCGATGTATAAAGCAAATTTTGGTACCGGTCGTAAGATAGATGTAGATGCGTTTGGTTTAACTGCATTCAGCCAGAACAGCCTGAAGTTTGGTAAAACAAAAATGTGGACAGCAGAGATGACAGCTTTCTACAGTGCACCAACCATTTACCAGGCTGCATTCAAAGGCAAATCACTTTGGTCAGTTGATCTTGGAATGCAAAAGCAGTTGATGCAGGGAAAAGCAACTGTAAAAGCTAGTGTAAGTGATGTGTTCAACAGTCTTCGTTTCAGAGGCACACAAGATTTTGCTGCACAGCATTCAGAGTTTAGATCAAAGTGGGAGAGTCGCCAGTTTAAGTTGGCTTTTACTTTCAGGTTTGGTAGCAATACTGTGAAAGCTGCCAAACAAAAATCTGGTGGAGCAGAAGATGAGTTGAAAAGAGCACAGCAAAATGGTGGTGGCGGAATTGGAATCGGACAATAAACCCTTGATGATAGACAGTGAGAGGAGGTGCGAACCTTCTCTCATTTTTCGTTTTATGTAAAATCCATATCTTGATCATGTTTAAAACGTACCAATTGGAAAGAAAAAGACGATTCAGGTTCTGGAGAGTATTCTGGGTAGTGTTAGCCGTTTACATTCTGCTGATCTTATTCGGAGTGCTGGCATATTATTTTACTCCGGCTACTGATAAAAATGTGAAGGTGTCGATCAATAATATGTTCAGCACCCGGCACATCATCAGCCAGGTCATCAGTTTTTTATTCATAGTGTTCTATTACTATTTCACACTGAATATTTTTTATCGGCTGATGCAGCAGAAAAAAGCATTTATCCATTACCTTAAAACCTGTGTGATCATTTTCTTTGTATTGATTGCTTATTACGTTTTCTCCTGGCTTTGTTTAACAGAGAAAAAAGACATGGAGAAACTCACGTTTGGTTTAATGGTATTTTCTTATACCATCGCAACATTCTTATACATTGGTTTTAGTTTGCTGGTGTCTTATTTCTTTTTCTTGTGGGATGAGCGAAAGCAGCGAAAAGTTTTGGAAGAACAAAAGATGCAATTAGAAGTAGAGAAATCAACGGCTAATTTCAATTTTCTCAAAGCACAGATCAATCCGCACTTCTTACACAATACGTTGAACTTTCTATATGCGAAATCATTGCCTTATTCCGAAGAATTGTCTGAAGGAATTCTAACACTCAGTGATATTATGCGTTATGCATTGAGTGAGGGCAACGCAAAAGATGGCAAAGCCCCGCTGAAAGATGAAATAGAACATGTGCGGAATGTGATCAAGATCAACCAGCTTCGTTTCAGCAATAAACTGAATGTACAATTTGATGTGGAAGGTGTGGTGAATGGTGCTATGATCATTCCATTTGTATTGATCACTTTGGTTGAAAATGCATTTAAACATGGTGATCTGAAAAGTACTGATGACCCAATAGATATCAAGCTGAAAATTGAAAGCAATAAACTTTATTTCTACTGCCGCAACAGGAAGAAATCCGGGCCAAAAGAACTATCAACCGGAATTGGTTTAGAGAATATCAAGAAACGACTCGATCTTGCATATGGAAACGATTATCTTTTCAACGTAAAAGACGAAGCAGATTTCTACACAACCGAACTAACTATTTATAAGCTATGATGAATTGCATTATTGTAGATGATGAACAGCATGCAATAGATATACTCGTGCATTATGTAAGCCAGGTACCGCATTTAAAACTCGTGAGTACTTCTACCAACCCTATGGAAGCATTGCAAACAGTAGCTTCTCAAAAGATCGATCTCGTTTTTTTAGATGTGCAAATGCCTGAACTTTCAGGTATTGACTTTATAAAAGCGATCAATGGCAAAGCGAAGGTAATTCTTACCACCGCTTACAGCGAGTTTGCTTTGGAAGGATATGATCTTGATGTGGTTGATTATTTATTAAAGCCGATCCGATTTCCACGATTCTTACAGGCTGTTCAAAAAGCAACAGCATTAACTGAAACCAGCACACCACAACCAACACAGGAAGAAGATGATTACATCTTCGTAAAAACAGAATCAAAAGGAAAATATTTAAAGATCAACCTGGCAGATATAGACTATGTAGAAGGAATGAAAAACTATGTTGCCATTCATTGTGGTGCTAAAAAAATACTGGTGCTTACCAGCATGAAGGAACTGGAAGAAAGATTACCCAAAAACCAGTTCATGCGGATTCATAAATCATTCATCATTGCGATCAACAGAATAACCGGTATAGAAGGTAACCAGGTTTTACTGAAAGATGTGAACGCAGAAATATTGATAGGTGATAGTTATAAGCCAGAATTAATGGAGCTGGTAAAAAATAAAATGATTCAATAACTAAACAATAAAGAAGGAAAAGAGAACTGTTTATGTATCTCTTTTATCTCCTTCACTCTTTTTATCTCTTAACTACACCTCAAACACATAAAACGGATACTGGTATCCCATTTTCAGCAATATCGGTACAGCTACATTAAACACCTTAACCCCACCTGCCACTTCGCCTTCTAACACACCAATATGTGCATGACCATGAAAACAAGCCTGCACATTTCTTCTTGTAAGAGGTTCTGCCAAACGGGAACAACCTAAGAATGGAAAGATCGCTTCGGGTTCACCAACAACAGTTGCTTTAGCCGGAGAATAGTGCAATACAGCGATCTTTTTTATCTGGTCGTGTTCCTGGTCCAGTCTTGCCAAAGCCCGGTCAAGTCTTAAAGCTTCATCTACTGCTTCCTGCACAAACGCTTTCATTGCACCTTCCCCAAACATGGAAAGTTGATGATTATCAAATCCACCACCAAAACCTTTGATCCCGGCAAATCCAACACCATTGATCACTATGCTTTCTCCATCCAGGATATGAACATGCTCATTCTGCAGTATTTGTCTTATCAGCTTATGCCTTCCTTTTTCAAAATCATGATTTCCCAATACCATCACTACAGGAATATTGCAGCTTCGCAATTCCTCACTCAGCACCTGTGCTTCACCTTCATCACCAGTATCGGTTAGGTCTCCACATATCACTAATATATCAGCCTGCCGACTCACTTCTTTAAAATACTCTACCCACTTGCCTTTATCTGTTTCCTTAACATGAATATCGGCAACAGCAGCGATGCGTACTTTTTGTTCTCCTTCCTGCATACTAAACCGTTTTAATGGTAGTTGCTTTATAATCCCATTCTTTAATATCGATGGCGTATTGTGTTTGATCGATGATCGGGCCTCTGCAAACTTTCTCCCACGGAGAAGGCATGTCATATTGTTCTTTGGCCCTGTTCATCAGTTCATCGAACAACCATTTGGGAATAATATCCATGAACTCTGATGGATAAGTGAACTGGAACATGATAATGGCCGATAACAACAAATGCCAGTGCGGATCCATTCTTTTTAATATCCACTTCCAATCCATCTTTTTACCATATCGAACAAGCAAATGGTTAATATCTGCTCCATCAAATCTTTCCCTGTTCTGTACATATACTTTACACCAGAACAATTCTTCTGCTGGAATGAATTTCACTTTATGCTCTGCGAATAAACCTTCCGGAGCTCTCTCGTACCATGAATCATCCACCCGGCAAATATTATTCACCGTATCCCAGATGATATCTATAAAATAATCGCCATTGAAGACTTTGGCCAGCCAGCGAACATCGTATAACTGGGTTTTAAAACCTTTATCCTGGAAATACTTAAGAATCTTGGGATACTCAGTCGGCTTGCAGAATACATCCAGGTCTTTCGTGTCACGGTAAATTCCAGTGTAATGAAACATGGAAAATGCACCACCCAACATATATTGTGCACCACTTTCATCCAGTAATTGCAAAGCCTGCTGGTAAAATGCATGGGCTTCTTTCTTTTGTTCTTCTGTAACTACCATATTACCAGAACATTAATAAAAGCTGTGCCAATAAGCTGGTGGCAATACAGGCATGTTAATTCTATCCTTTTAAATGATCCATTGGGTAAAAAAATAAGCAGAAGAAGTCTTTTTTAGCCGGCTTCGGTTTTTCATAGCATCGGCTGTTGTGTCACTCACTTGTACGTCCCGAACTTTAATGAGCTTTTGCGGACCAGCAATCATCGGTAATATCCACAATAGTAAGGTTGTGGAAAATTAAACGACTATAGTAGCAGCATACCCTTCAAATTTGCGTTATGGAAATTGCAGAGAAAGTTCATTTATTAATTATTGGTTCAGGACCAGCAGGATATACAGCAGCTATTTATGCCGCAAGGGCAAATATGAACCCTGTTTTGTACCAGGGAATTCAGCCTGGCGGACAATTAACCATTACGACCGAAGTAGAAAACTATCCCGGTTTTCCGGATGGAGTACAGGGACCTGAAATGATGGTTCATTTTGAGAAGCAGGCAAAACGTATGGGAGCTGATATTCGTTACGGCCTGGCGACAAAAGTTGATTTTTCTTCCCAGCCGTATAAAGTGCAGATAGATGAAGAGAAATGGATCGAGGCTGATGCTGTGATCATCTCAACTGGTGCTTCTGCCAAATGGCTGAATATTCCAAGTGAACAAAGACTCAATGGCTTTGGTGTGAGTGCCTGTGCAGTTTGCGATGGTTTCTTTTTCAGAAATAAAGAAGTTGCGATTGTTGGAGCAGGAGATACTGCAGCAGAAGAAGCATTGTATCTTTCTAAACTTTGCACTACTGTTCACATGATCGTTCGTCGTGATGAGATGAGAGCCAGTAAGGTGATGCAGGAAAGAGTAAAGAACACACCGAACATCAAAATATACTGGAACAGTGAAACGGATGAGATCTTAGGTGAAGACAGGGTTTCCGGCGTTCGTATCAGGAATAACAAAACAAACGAAACACAGGAAGTGCCGATCAGTGGTTTCTTTGTTGCGATTGGTCATACACCAAACAGCGATATCTTCAAAGGGTTTATCGATATGGATGAAACAGGTTATATCAAAACCATTGCAGGAACATCGAAGACTAATCTCGAAGGTGTATTTGCAGCAGGAGATGTGCAGGATAAAATTTATCGCCAGGCCGTTACAGCTGCAGGCAGTGGATGTATGGCTGCATTAGATGCTGAAAGATACTTAGCTGCAAAAGGTCATATCTAAAAAACAAGGATGACCACACTTATCACTAACATCAAGTTACTCGTTAACACAAGAGAAAGCAATGCTTTACTTCGAGGTAAGGAATTGTCTGATCTGCCTTGTATTGAAGATGCTTACCTAATTCTTCAAGATGGAAGGATTGATGAATTTGGGAAGTTAACAAATCTGTCAACTGAAAACCGTCAACTGTCAACTATTGATGCAGAAGGAGCAACAGTTTTGCCAACATGGTGTGATTCTCATACTCACTTAGTTTTTGCTGCAAGCCGTGAAGAAGAATTTGTCTATAAGCTTAAAGGAATGAGCTACGCTGATATTGCTGCAAAAGGTGGTGGTATCTTGAACTCAGCACGAAAGCTGAATGCCATGAGTGAAGATGAACTGTATAATCTTGCATGGCAAAGATTACAGGAAGTGATGAAATTGGGAACCGGTGCAATTGAAATAAAAAGTGGTTACGGACTTACTGTAGAAGGAGAGTTAAAGATGCTGAGAGTGATCAAACGATTGAAAGAAACTGCACCGATACCTGTTAAAGCAACATTCTTAGGAGCACATACTTATCCGGTTGAATACAAAGAGAATCATCAAGGTTATATTGACCTGATCATAAATGAAATGCTGCCGGTAATTGCAAATGAAAAACTCGCTGATTATATTGATGTGTTTTGTGAAGATGGATTCTTTTCTGCTGAAGAAACGGAGATCATCTGTAAAGCAGGAATGCAATACGGGTTGAAACCAAAGATCCACGCCAATCAATTGAATCTTTCTGGTGGAGTGCAAACAGGTGTGAAGCTGAATGCAATTTCTGTAGACCATCTTGAAACAATGGATGATGGTACAATCCAAACTTTAGCAAACTCAAATACAATAGGAACACTACTTCCTTCTGCTGCATTCTTTTTACGAATGCCTTTTCAACCTGCAAGAAAGATCATCGATAGCGGTTGTGCTGTTGCTTTGGCTACAGATTTTAATCCTGGTTCTTCACCAAGCGGTAATATGAATTTGGTTGTTGCCATGAGTTGCATTGGTATGAAAATGTTACCGGAAGAAGCCATCAATGCTGCTACGATAAACGGAGCTTATGCAATGGAACTGCAAGACGAGGTTGGTAGTATTACTGTTGGGAAAAAAGCCAATCTTATTTTTACAAAGCCTGTTTCTTCACTGGCTTATTTGCCTTATTCGTTTGGAAGTAATCTTGTCGATAAGGTGATGATCAATGGAGAATTTCTGTAACACGAATTATACGAGGAAGCGAATTGCACGAATTTCACGAATTAAGGCGTGAAAATCTGATTACCTTTTCTAAAGTTTCAAATTCTAAACTGTCTAATAAAGTACTATCTGTACAAGTGTGCGACGCAACGGAAGTTTAATTGATGTACATCAGCTGGCTCAATAATAATCTTGTTTATATTTAGAAAAAATATGTTGTTATGAATCATTTCAGGTTCTACACGAAACAAGATGTGCTGAATCTTACTCATATCAGAAGATTTGAAACAAAGCTGGGAGAAAGAATTCAGATCGTTAGCAATGTTGCAGAACTTGAAAAGAGTTTACAAACTTCTACAGCAAAAATGGTGTTGCTGGGTGTACCTGAAGATATTGGTGTGAAGGCGAATCTTGGTGTAGGCGGAACGGATTCTGCATGGTTGTCTTTCCTGCAATCATTCCTGAATATTCAGAGCAATGACTTTTTAGATGGCAGTGAAATTTTGCTGTTAGGTGCTTTTGATTTTTCAGACATGGCTGGTTTGATCGATCGCAATGCATATGATAAAGAAGAACAGGTACAGGCTTATCGTCATGCTGTGAATACGATCGACGATGAAGTGGAGCAACTTATTCATCTGATCACACAGAACAGGAAATTACCGATCGTAATTGGTGGTGGACATAATAATTCTTATCCCTGCATAAAGGGTGCGGCAAAAGGTTGGCATAAAGCCGGAGTGATTCCGCTTGCACAGATCAATGCGATCAATTTAGATGCACATCCTGATTTCAGACCAATGGAAGGAAGGCACAGCGGTAATGGATTCACTTATGCTGAAGAAGATGGTTACCTGGAGAAATATTGTGTGATCGGTATTCACGAAAATTATATTCCGCAGAATGTTTGGGTGGATATGGTGAACAATCCTTTTGTTGACCTGATCACTTATGAGGATATTTTCTTACACGAGAAAAGAAACTTTATACAGGCAGTGGCACATGCAACAGGATTTACTGATGATACGCTTTGCGGAATCGAATTAGACCTTGATTGCATACAAGGAACATTGAGCAGTGCAAGTTCTCCAAGTGGAATTACTGCATTGCATGCAAGACAGTACCTGAATTTTGCTACCATCGATTCGAAGCCTGCTTACCTGCACATTTGTGAAGGAGCCACAGAATTGAGCGATGGCAGGAGGGATGCTTCTACAGGAAAACTCATCAGCTATTTGGTGAGTGATTTTGTAAAAGCATTGAATCAATGTTTGCCAAAGAAAGCTTAAGCACCACCTTCCATTTCCATGATCTTTTCAAAGAGCTTCTCATAATCTGAGGTAGCTGTAGCAAGATCCTGCATCACTTTCTTGTATTCAGCTTCGAGTGAAACGAACTTCTGGTGATCTGAATAATTTTCTGGTTTACCTAATTCAATTTCCAATTCAGCTTTGCGTTTATTCTTTTTATTTACTTCTTCTTCCGCTTTCTGAAACTGGCGTTGGATCTTTTGAAGTTCTTTCTTTTGATCACGATCCAAGTGGACGGTTGACGGTTGACTGTTGACAGGTGGTTCCTGGACTTTGACTTCTTCTTTTTTTATTACCTGTTCCTTGTTCTTCTGTTCACCAGCTTTCCTGTCATCTATTGACTGTGATCTGTCATCTTTTCTCTTCTGCTTCTCCATTCTTTCCTTCCACTCAACATATTCCTGGTACGATCCTTTGAACTCTTTGATCTTATGATCTTCGATTTCCCAGATTTTATTAGCTGTTTTGGAAATAAAGAAACGATCGTGGCTTACGAGAAGATAACTTCCTTCGTAATTATTGAGTGCTTCGGCCAGTAACTCCACCGAATGCATATCAAGGTGGTTAGTAGGCTCATCCAGTAAGAGGAAGTTGGCTTTGCTTACGATTACTTTTGCCAGGGCAACTCTTGCTTTCTCACCTCCGCTTAAAACTTTAATTCGTTTATCAACATCATCACCGCTAAAAAGAAAAGCCCCCAATAAAGAACGAAGCTCAAGATCATTTTTACCACTTCTCGCTGCTTTCATTTCTTCGAGAAGATCATTCTCTAAATGCAAAGCTTCTAACTGGTGCTGGGCATAAAAGCTTTCATCTACGTTATGTCCCCAATTTCTTTCGCCGGAATAAGGTTCTGTTCCTGCAACAATTCGCAGAACGGTTGATTTACCTTTTCCATTTGCACCGATCAAAGCGATCTTATCACCACGATTTATTTCTGCATCAGCAGCATCAAGAATGATATTCTCACCGAAAGCTTTGCTTACATTCTTCAGTTCGCAAATGATCTTTCCGGGTTGCTTATCAATGCTGAAGTTGATTTTCAGGTTAGGTCTTATCAGTTCCGGCTCTTCAATTCTGTCAAGCTTATCTAATTTTTTCATTAAGCTTTGGGCCATTGCTGCTTTACTGGCTTTGGCTCTGAAACGTTCTACCAGTCTTTCATTCTGACGAATATAATCCTGTTGATTTTCGTAAGCTTTCTGTTGCAGATCTACTCTTACCGCTTTTTCCTGCTCATAAAAATCATAGTTGCCGGAATAGATATGTAATCGTTGCTGATATAACTCAACGATTTTATTCACCATCCTGTTAAGGAAATATTTATCGTGGCTAACGATCACAACAGAACCCTGGTAATGAAGCAGGTATTTCTCGAGCCATTCGATGGAAGGAAGATCCAAGTGGTTAGTAGGCTCATCCAGTAATAAAACATCGGGTTGTTGCAAGATCATTTTTGCCAGCAGCACCCTCATTCGCCAACCTCCGCTGAACTCTTTGTAAGGCCTGTTCATGTCTGCAGTTTCAAAACCAAGACCATGAAGCACTTCTTCTGTTCGGTGGTGAATGGTGTAACCACCCAGCACTTCTAGTTCATGCAGTTTATCGGAATAATCGTGCAGTAGTTTTTCATCTGATGAATTTTCAAGAATGTTTCCGAGTTCCTCGATTTCTTTTTCGAGTTGCTTGATCTTTTCAAAAGCACCCATTGCTACTTCCAGGATCGATTCGTTGGTATCAAAGCTCAACAGATCCTGGTGGAGGTAGCCGATAGTTGTCTCTTTGCTTTTTTCAACAGTTCCCACAGAGGGAGTGTATTGGCCAACCAGCACCTTCAGCAAAGTAGATTTACCGGTTCCGTTGTAACCGATCAAACCAATTCTTTCTCCCGGATGAATATGCCAGGTGGCTTCTTCCACAATAACCCTTGCACCAAACTCAAACGTCACATTTTGTAAACCTATTAACATGCTGCCCTGCTTTTTTGAGGCTGCAAAACTATGGTTTAGCTTTAGTTTTTGCTTAGTTTTGTATCAAATCTCATCGAATGAAAAAAGTAGTGGTATTTCTGCCTTTTTTGGTGTTAATGGCTTGTGGCAATAAAGACCAAAAGGCAAATGCAGATGGAACAAAACCTCAACCAGAAGCGCCGGCTCCTTTGGCAAAAAGTGCAAACTCAGAAGCATTTAATACATCATTCCAGCAACTGCTGGACAGTTATTATAGTTTGAAAGATGGACTGGTGAAATCAACAAAAGCAGTTGATGCAAGTGTTGATCCTGCTGCGAATGCTTTGGTGAAGAGTGCTGATAGTTTGAAGTTAACTGAATTGAAAGCAGATCAGTCGATTGTAGATCTTGCAAAAGATTATATGCAGTCTATTTCTGCTGATGCGAAAGGTTTGGTGGGAGAGAAAGATCTGGAAGCTAAAAGAAAATCATTTCAAACGATCAGCGACAATTTATATAACCTGATGAGAACAGTTAGGTATGACAGACAGGTAAGCTATTATCAATATTGCCCGATGGCTTTCAACAACCAGGGTGCTTATTGGTTGAGTAAACAATCGGAAATAAGGAATCCTTATTTCGGAGATAAGATGTTGGATTGCGGCGAAACAAAAGAGACCCTGGATTTCACTCCGAAACAATAATAAAGTGTAAATATTTATAGAAACGCAGATCATTAAGGTCTGCGTTTTTTTGTTGAATGAAGAACAGAACCCTGAAGTGAGTGACACAACGAAAGTTGAGTGATGTTCAATTGCTGGCTAAAAAATAACATATTACATGTGATGTATGTTCTTAGTTGTAAATGGATAAATTTGTAAGAAATACCTACCACATGAAACTATTTCTCACTTTGATTTTTGCAACTATTGGCAGTATGGCATTTTCACAGGTAGAAGTTAAAACACCTGCTGAGTTGAAGGGCCATGTTGGTGATTCGATTAAATATTGTGGTAAGGTAGCTTCTGCAAGATTGATGGACAGAAGTTTTAATGCACCCACTTTTCTGAATATAGATAATCCATATCCCAATCAAACTTTTACAGTAGTTATATGGAAATGGGACAGGGAGAATTTCCAGGAGAAACCTGAAAAATTTTATTTAGATAAGAATGTTTGTATCTATGGAAAGCTGGAGCTTTTTAAAGAAACACAACTACAGGTAACGATCCATTCAGAGGCCCAGATCGTTATTCAGCAATAATTATTATAGTTAAACGTATATAGTACAGGCAGTATTAATTAGTGATTATTTAATGCTGCTCCAGGATTTTATTGTGCAACTTGCAACCGCAATCCACAATATGAAAGACCTATTATCTGATCGTGTAAAAAAGATACCATCAGAAACCTACATCGAATTCTTAACAAGCGCATTGGGTGCTTCTAAAGAAGAAGTACTGGAAGTTGTAAAAAGATCGGGCATTAGCACAAGACGAATCGCAGAGTTTCTTGTGAACAGGAAAAATCTTTCTGAACAAATACTAGACGATGAGTAGTTCATCAATTAACAATTCCTAATAATTTTCTTAAATATCTTGTTCGTATCAAATAACCTGAACATGAGATTGTTTTTTGTGCTTTGCATAACGATAGCCAGTTTGTCTATGAGAAATGCGAATGAGACTGGTTCTGCTATCACACAAAAAGATGCCAGGACGGCTATCGAATTTCATAATAAAGCTAGGAAAGAAGTTGGTTCGCCAGAATTAAAGTGGTCGAATGAGCTTGCAACTTTTGCCCAACAATGGGCAGATCATCTGGCAGCGGATTGTAAGATGCAGCATCGTCCAAGAACCGGAAAGTGGACACAGAAGTATGGTGAAAATATATTTTGGGGAAGCAGTTCAGTTTATACTGTAACAGATGCTTGTAAAAGCTGGTATAGTGAAAAAGAGGATTTTACAGGACCCATATTTACAGGACATGAAGAAAAAGTTGTTGGGCATTACACACAAATGGTTTGGAAGAAAACAACAAAGCTGGGAATTGGTATTGCAAAATGTAGTGGAGGAGGAGTGATCATTGTTGCGAATTATGATCCTCCGGGAAATTACCTTGGAGAGAATGCTTATTAAGCTAATTCTGTTTGTGCTCGTTGATAGTCTTCCGGAATTCCGATGTCGATGAAATATTGATCTTGGACTGAACCGAAAATTTTTCTTGCGGTATAAAATTTTTCGAGGTAATCTGTTTCAAAAGAGAATTTCTCAGGCAGTAATTCATTTAAAAAACTTTCCCGGTTGATGGCATAGAACCCACCATTGATCAAACCGGTTTCATAATATGTTTTCTCTTTAAACGAGATCACTCTTTGAGTGGAATCTAATTCCACTACACCGTACCTGCTGAAATCTTTCATTGGTTTGAGTGAAAGTGTGCAGTCTGAATTTTTTTGGTGATGCGTTTTTGATAATAGGTCAACATCAACTTTAAAAAGGGTATCTCCATTAGTAACGATCACATCTGTTGCGGATGATTGAGACAATGCCAGTTTGATGGCGCCACCGGTTCCTAAAGGTTCATCTTCAATTGAAATCTTGTAGTTGATATCTACCGATGAAAGAAAAGCATCAAAGGCTTCGCTTTTGTATCCTAGTGCGAAAAGGAAATTTGTGATTCCCTGCTTTTGTAAATGATCAACAACATGCCAGATGAAAGGTTTACCATTTACTGGAGCCATGCATTTGGGTAGTTCGGGAACAGCGTTACGTAATCTTGTTCCTAAGCCTCCTGCAAGAATGATAGCTTCGTTGATCATTCGCCAAAGATTTCTGCTTCTACTAACTGGCAAATGATATGTCCGATCATGATGTGACTTTCCTGGATTCGAGGTGTATCATTAGAAGGAACATTCAACAATACATCCGAAACATCTTTCATCTTTCCGCCAGTTGCTCCGGTAAATCCAATCGTTTTTACACCTTTTTCTTTTGAGACTTCAAATGCTTTAAGAATGTTTCCTGAATTGCCGGAAGTACTCAATCCCACCAATACATCACCTTCATTCCCGATACCATCAATTATTCGTGAATAGATCGAATCATAGCTGTAATCGTTTGCTACAGCAGTTAAATAAGATGTATTGCAATGCAATGCTTCTGAAGGAAGTGCTTTACGGTCTTTATAAAATCTACCGGAGAATTCTGCGGCAAGATGTTGAGCATCTGCGGCACTGCCTCCATTTCCGCAAAACAAAACTTTATTACCTGCTCTGAAAGCAGCAACGATAACATCAATACATTCCTGTATTTTTTGCTGAAACAGTTCATCGGCAACGATCTGCTGCTTAACATCTATCGAAGCTTGTATAATGTTTTTTATTTTACTCATATCTATTGTGAACACCAGGTTCTTAATCCATTTTTTGTAAACTGATATTGTTTGATCTCACCACCAAAATTATTGAGCGTTTCGATCACTTTATATCTTGTATTTCCCGGGCAATAAAAGAACATAAATCCACCACCACCGGCACCACTTATCTTTCCACCACT
Source organism: Chitinophagaceae bacterium (assembly GCA_024508725.1). GTDB lineage: Bacteria > Bacteroidota > Bacteroidia > Chitinophagales > Chitinophagaceae > JAEZDC01. The sequence goes on from JANINS010000004.1 coordinate 760,294, forward strand.
GGCTCCTGCTTTTTTTGCAGCATTATATATCTCATCTAACTGATCGTTAGAAATATTGGCCGCCATTTGTCTTTTTTGTTTAAAGCCATAATCCAGTATCTCACCGATCTCATGCAATCTACCTTTCAGCAAAGCTTCTTTCATCATCTGCGATTGTTCTTTCAAATGGTGCATTGCTTCGATCGATTTTTCATTTCGCTGCAATACATTTTTTTGTTGTTCTTTGATGATGGTTGCTGATTCTCTGCTGGTTGAAGTAAAGTACAGCACAAGATTATTTTCCAGTTCATTAAGATATTCCTGCCTGATACGTAAGGGATTTACGATCACTTTATCATTGGTATAGAATTCCATAAAATTAACACCACCAAAAGTTGCTGCATATTGATCTTGTTTTCCTCCGGCAAGATTCAGATCTTTTCTTTCAATCTCATAAGCATAATGAGCAATATCGTAATCACCCAAAGGCAACTTCAACATTTCAGTAAAAGCACCAAGAATAGCCACAACGAGAGTGGAAGAGGTTCCCAAACCGCTACCGGCAGGTGCATCAACATAAGTTGTGATCCTGAAATTAGTTAATGGAAGTCCATAATCTTTTTGTATCCTGTTGTAAACACCTTTTACAAGGTCAAGCTTACCATCGATGGGTAATTCATTATTCCAATCAAATCTTTGTTCTTCTTTTCTATCGGCAGCTTGTATAATGATCCCATTCTCTTCCAATGGTTCAATCGTAGCGTAAGCGTAAAGCGATATTGTTGCATTGAGGATAGCACCACCGAATTCATCACTGTACGGACTAACGTCTGTGCCACCACCGGCAAGTCCTAAACGAAGAGGGGCTTTACTCCTGTAAATCATGTTTACGAAGATAAAGAAGCCAGCTGAAGTATTTTCTGCACCAGAATCTGCCAGCTATATTTCTTTTTTTCTTCCTGTAATCCGTTAATGAAGTGTTGTTCGCCTAACTGGTAGAGTTCAAGAATTCCTTCGGCGATAGATGCAGGATTTGGTGCGGTAACAATTCCGGCTTTTTTATCCGGCACCATGTCTGCCAGACCGCCAACATTTGTTACCAGCATTGGTTTTTCAAAATGATAGGCTAGAGGAGTTACACCACTCTGGGTTGCATCTCGGTAAGGCTGGATCACAAAATCTGCGGCGCTTAAATAATATCGTACTTCACTGTCGGCGATAAAATCAGTTCTTAAATAGAGTTGATCTTTTATTTGAAGCTGATCGATAAGATCATCATATTGTTTTTTATTCTCATAGAATTCTCCGGCAATTAAGAGTTTTATGCCAGCCGATCTCAATCGTTCATCAGCCATTGCATTTAGCAGGATATCAAGCCCTTTATAATGCCTGATGAAACCAAAGAAGAGAATGATCTTTTCATCAGTAGGTAAGCCGATCTTTTGTCTTGCATCCTGTTTCTTTAGTCTCTCACCAAAATTGTCGTACAAAGGATGCACTGCAACTTCGCCGGGCTTTTGCGTGAAGCATCTCAGATCTTTCATCACTTTCTGGCTCATAGTGATGAAAGCATGAACAGAACTGATGAAGTATTTGGTTAGCTGATTATCTCCAATATGTTTTTCATGTGGAATAATATTGTCTGCAATACAAACGATCTTTGAGAACCTGTTTTTTCTTACTCTTTTTAGAATCGTACCTAAAGCTGGAGCCATAAAAGGAAGCCAGTAACGAACAACAATAAGATCAGGCTTATTATTCTTCAATTCGTTTCCAATCTGGATCCAATTAACTGGGTTGATCGAATTGATACAGACTTTAATGTTTAGATCATTTGGCTTTGGCTCAGAAGAATATTGTGTTTTACCCGGGAAAAGAAAATTGGGATACTGTAAAGAGAAAGTATAGATCGTTACATCAAAACCATCCTGCTGAAATTGCCTTGCCAGTCGTTCATTAAAAGATGCCAGTCCACCACGTAATGGGTGCGCCGGACCAATAATAACAACCTTTTTAGATGGGAACACAGATGCCACGGATTAAAACAGATTTACTATTTATTGCTATTACTAAAAATCTTTCTCTTGAATTCCGGCTTTTTGCCGAAGTTCAAAAGTAAACCAACTTCGAAATTTGTAGCCTTTAAATAGTTTAACAGCTGTATCTCATGCTCTTTACAAAGACAATCCGCAGCTTTTATTTCAATAATCACTTTATTGTTAACTGTTAAATCAGCAAAATAATTTCCTACAACTATATCATTGTATAAAACAGGAATTGAGACCTGTTTGAAACAATCTAAACCATGAGTTTTCAATTCGATTTCCAGTGAGTTTTCATAAACCCTCTCCAGGAATCCATATCCAAGTGTATTGTAGACAGTGTAAAAGCTACTCAGAATTTTATCAGTTATTTCCTGGTAAAGCAATTTGCCTAGGTTTAATCGATTGATCGGTGTTATCCGTGTTCCTATAAAATGCCTATTTTCTTTTCAATGAGATAAGAGTTTCTTTCAGGTGCATTTCTTGAAACGAGTTCTGCAACAAAACCTGCGAGGAAAAGTTGCATACCAATGATCATCGTTGTTAAAGCAATATAAAATGCAGGTCTGTTGGTTAAGCTAAAATCAGATTCTACAAATTTTGCAATGATGAGTGATAATATGGAGATAGTTCCGATAGCGAAGAATAGCATTCCGTATAATCCGAAGAAGTGCATGGGTCGTTTTCCAAACTTGCTCACAAAACTGATGGTTGCAAGATCAAGAAATCCATTTACGAAACGTTGCCATCCGAATTTTGTAACGCCATATTTTCTTGCACGATGCTCTACCACTTTCTCACCGATCTTTCTAAAACCAGCCCATTTTGCCAACACCGGAATATAGCGATGCATCTCACCGTACACTTCAATGCTCTTGACCACTTTATTCTTGTACGCTTTCAATCCACAGTTGAAGTCGTGCAGTTTTATGCCACTGCTTTTTCTGGCTGCAGCATTAAATACTTTTGATGGCAGATTCTTGGTGAGTTTATTATCGAATCTTTTTTTCTTCCATCCACTCACAAGATCATATCCACCTTCTATGATCATTTTCCTGAGTTCAGGAATTTCATCAGGCGAATCCTGCATATCCGCATCCATTGTTATTACAACATCACCTTTGGCTGCTTTGAAACCTTCGTTCAATGCTGCCGATTTTCCGTAATTACGTTGGAACTTGATTCCTTTAAAACGGGAATCAGCGTCAGAGATACTTTCAATCACTTCCCAGCTATTATCTAAACTTCCATCATCTATAATGATCGCTTCAAAGCTCAGGTTATGTTCTGTGCATACACGTTTGATCCATTCGGTTAATTCCGGCAGAGATTCTGATTCGTCGTAAGATGGTATAACTATCGAAATATCCATGAAGATCAAAAAGGATTTGTTGGTTGAGGATTTTTCTTGGCAACAGCTGCTCCAATTAAAGAAGCAATACAACCCATGAAAAGATATGCCAACAAAATACCGCCTATGATAAATACCCAAAACATTTTACTGAAAATTTGCATCGATTGATCAATCTGCTCTTCTGTAGCAGTACCTTTTGCTGCCTGGGTACGGGCATTTTCTATCATTTCTTCCTTCATCTGTGGCATCACCATTAAGAGGATCACCATAAATAAAATGGTAAGGCAAGTAACAACTGCTGTGGTTTTAAATCCGTTCGCAAACACATTTCCAAAAGTTACATTATGATTCATCTGGTTGCTGAACATAATGCAAGAGATTATGATTCCTGCAATCAATATACCGTAGCTGAGCCATGCAAACCATGATTCGTACTGCAGGTTAGTCATACGACCCACAAAGCCGATTATGATCAATATCAGAGCGATCAACAATCCCTTTACAACAGGAGATGTTACTTTGGTTTCCATAAACGTAGTTTTAGTTATTCAAAAATAGTTTTCCTTTATTGATTGTGCCAATAACTTTTCCACTCAGTTCTTTGTTGATCAGTGGCGAGTTAGAGGATTTACTCTTGTTGTTCTCTTTGGTAAAAACGTATGATTGATTTCTGCTGAATAAAGTCAACTCTGCAGCAGCACCTTTTTCAATTGCACCACACTTTAATTGAAAAAGTTTTGATGCATTGGTGCTGAATAGTTCTGCTAGCTGTTCATTTTTCAAATCCGGTAAGGCTGTATTGATCAATGAGAATGCAGTTTGTAAACCGATCATTCCATTTTTGGCATATTCAAATTCACATACTTTATTGTCCCAATGTTGTGGAAAATGATGGGTTGCAATACAATCCACATCACCATTTAATACGGCCTGTTGTAAAGCTTTAACATCAGCCTTGGTGCGTAAAGGAGGTGAGACTTTCAGGTTGGTATCATAACTCAACAGATCTTCTTCTGAAAAGAAAAGATGATAAGGAGTAACACTGCAACTCACCTGCAAACCTTCTGCTTTTGCCTGCCTGATCAGTTCTATACTATTGGCAGTTGATATACCCGTAAAATGAATTTTACTTTCTGTATATCTTACCAAGTCAATATCCCGTTTGATCATTAGTTCTTCTGCCAAAGCAGGAATTCCCGGTAATCCCAGCCTGGTTGATGTAATGCCTTCGTTCATTAAACCATGGCTGCTCATATTTTTATCATCAGGAAGCTGGATCACTGTTCCGTTAAAAGTTTTTACATACTGCAGTGCTTTCATTAATAATCCGGATGATTGAACTGAAACAATTCCATCAGAAAAAGCGACTGCACCGGATTTTTTCATGTCGTACATTTCGGCCAGTTCTTTTCCCTGAGCCGATTTTGTAACTGCTCCTAGTGGTAATATATGTACTGGTAAACTTTGAGATTTTTGAATGATGTATTCTACCGTGCTTTTGGAATCTACTGTTGGATTTGTATTTGGTACAACCATTACTCTTGTAAATCCGCCGGCAATTGCTGAAGCTGCTCCTGTTTCCAATGTCTCTTTTTGTTCCTGTCCCGGGTCAGCAAAATCAGAGAAAATATCTATCCATCCTGGTGATAAGATCATTCCCTCGTGTTCAATTACATCGTCTGCCGATGTATTGATATTCGTCGCAATATCTGTAATGATATTATCAACAATTAAAACATCCTGAACAGTATTATTGAAAGAAGAGTGGGGATCTGATATCAGTGCCTTCCTGACGAGTATGGTCATTGTAAGCAGTAAGATTTTGGCAAATATAACCTGAAATAACGCTCTGGTCAAAGTGATTATCAACAGAAGTGTATTATAACAACAAAGCCCTGGAACTTATCCAAGGCTTTATTTGTCGGGTGGACTGGATTCGAACCAGCGACCTCTTGCACCCCATGCAAACACGCTACCGGACTGCGCTACCACCCGAAACCAGACAGAAATCTGTCAATAAATAAAAAAGCCAGCAAAAGCTGGCTCTCGTGACTCCGTCAGGATTCAAACCTGAAACCTTCTGATCCGTAGTCAGATGCTCTATTCAGTTGAGCTACGGAGCCGTAAATGGGCTGCAAATATAAAGGCTCAGCGATAAAGTCACAAAACGAATTTTGACTTTTGTGATACTTAGCGATTACAAAAACGAAAATCACGATCAATTTTCTTGTGAAACAAAGTTGCTTTAAATGTCTGGAAAGGATATTTATTCAACTTTCGCAAGCATGATTCACAAAGCAATGGTTCTAAATTCGTTGTGTCTTTGCGACGAACTTGAAATCCTAAAAAATCCGACCATGAAAACACTTCCATTAAAATTCGCCATCTACGATCGTCCTCCGATTGCTTCAAAGCAACTTTATTTGGCGTCTTAATTACCTGCATCTCTGTTATTCTACCATTTTTTCTATTGCATTAAGGCAATAGTGATTTTATATCCAAATCCAAAACCAACACCATATGAAAACGCTCAACACGTTATTTGTTGTTCTATTACTCATTTTTTCTTTAGAAAGCCACGCTCAATATGACTGGTCTAACATGGTTAGGATCAATTATTCAAAAGCAAATGCTGGTTATATCGATGACATAGTGATAAGATTCGGAAATTATGACGGCATAACAACTACCGAAAATGCTTATTGGGATGTAAGAAGCTTGAACAGCCAGAATTTTATTGCTTCACTCAAAGGGACTGCAAGTCTTGCTATACAAACAAGGCCGTTGAACTTTAATTCCGATACGGTTGGATTGAGAATCGTTAGTGCTACCACCGGTAATTTTCAGTTGTTCTTTAATGAGTTTGAAAACTTCAAATATGCAAAAGATATCCTGATATGGGATCTGTATACGAATACACAACAAAGTATTTTACAAGATCCTAATTATGAGTTTGCGATCACCATTGACCCTGCTTCACAAGGATATAACCGGTTTAAAATGATCTTTATTGCGGAACAATTATTTGTTACTGCTTCCAATGTTGTAGTAAATAATTTGCCTGGAATAGCAGGAGCAAATGTGAATTATTCAGGCTCAGCATATAGCAAATGTTCTCCTAACGTACACCTGAGTTATAGCATTCCATCCGGAAGTTATTTCCCCATCGGTACAACAAATGTTCAGCTAACTGTAACAGACGATTGCGGTAATACAATGACTTCTGATTTCTCTGTTATTGTGAATGATGCAGACGCTCCGGTTTTTGGCAATGTAACAGATGTAACTATACAAAACGATCCTGGTCAATGCACTGGTAGTTTTATACCTGCTATTCCAACTGCTTCTGATAATAGTGGTGGTTTGATCATAACGGGTATAAGAAACGATAATGCATCACTCAATGCACCTTATCCAAAAGGAATTACTCTAATTACATGGAAAGCGGTGGATGCTTCGGGTAATACTTCAACAACAACTCAAAAAATAACAGTTGTGGATGCAGAAGCACCGCTGATCAATCCAGTAAATATGCAGGTTGATTATGAACCAAATTTTGAGAATTGTGCCTATAAAGTTCAGGATAATGCATTTGATCCGGGTTATATAGATGTATGTTCACCTGTAACGATCACTAACAATATTACCAATACGAATTCTCTTGTTGGAGCTGTATTTCCGCTTGGTAAATCCACAATTATTTGGACAGCTACAGATGAAGTTGGCAATAGCAGTACCTGGAGCCAGGATATCAATATTGTTTCACGCCTTTCTGCAATGATTCCTGACGTAAAAGCAATTGCTTCCGGTGCAGATGAGAATACCATATACATTGGATATAATCCTGCTTCATCATTAACGTATAATTCAAATACAGCCGCAACTTACAAATGGTCTGTCAGTTCAAACTTATCTATAGCAGGAGCGGATAATCTTGCAACAGTTAAAATAACTGCTCCCAATGTGAGTACAAATCCTTACATGCTGAATCTGATTGTAACAAACCAGTTTGGTTGTTCTGCATCCGTTGCTAAATCTATCAAGGTAGTAGATATTCGCTGTGGTACGAAGAATGATAAAGTGCAGGTCTGCTCACCACAAAGAGTGCAACAATGTGCAGCAGTTAATACTAGCCTGGCAACAAATCTTACTAAAGGATACAAACTGGGGTATTGCAATTCAACAGCGAAAAGACAAAGTGTCTCAGAGGAAATAAAAACTGTTATTGCAGCTTATCCAAATCCAACTACAGGTTTTTTTGTATTAACGTTAAATGATATAAAAACAGGTGTTGCAGAATTGCAGGTAATTGATATGATGGGTAGAGTGGTTGTCAATAAAAAACTCAACATTACTCAACGTAAAGAGCAGCTTAGTATCGACCTTTCCAACAGATCAGCAGGTGTGTACACGATAAGAGTTTCTACACAAGATGGCATGCAGCTTACAAAAGTTGTAATGGCACAATAGGATTGATGTAGAATTTGGGTTCAAGCCGATCGTTTCGTCGGCCGGCTTTTTAGTATCTCCATCGTACAAATGCTTCCATCGCTGCATACTTGGTCATGCCAAGCTGTGCATATTGATTGGCTGTATTAGCATTTCTGTCTTCGGCTCGTTGCCAGAATTCCCTGTTGTCAGTTCCCTGGAACGGAACCATATCTTTTTGCGATTGATGAATAAAAATACCAAAACGTTTCTTCATCACTTGTTCCGGGCTCATGGGAATAGCCATTTCAATTTCTGAAATATCCCATTCCTGCCATGCCCCTTTATACAACCAAACCCAGCAGTCTTTGATCCATTCATCGCCATCCGCTTTGATTCGTTTCAGGCTTTCAAAAATGATATCTAAACATACTTTGTGTGTTCCATGTGGGTCTGCAAGATCTCCTGCACAAAACACCTGGTGCGGTTTGATCTTTCGCAACAATTCCATTGTTAATAATACATCTTCTTCACCCATCGGCTTTTTCTCAACCGTACCTGTTTCGTAGAAAGGAAGATTTTGAAAATGATGGTTCTCATCTTTCAAACCCACATACCTGCAGGTTGCTTTGGCTTCACAACGTCTGATCAATCCTTTAATGGCTCTCACTTCTGGTGTATCAACCTGGTTTTTCTTTTTACCGGATAAGAACTTCCTGGCACTCTCTAATATCTCACGACTTTTCTGGTTATCGATACCGAACATGGCTTCAAAACCCACAGCAAAATCCATGAACCGGGTTACAAATTCATCTGTAACGGCTATGTTTCCGCTGGTTTGATACGCAACATGTACATCATGTCCCTGGTCGTGTAATCTCATGAATGTGCCACCCATACTAATGATGTCATCATCAGGGTGAGGGGAGAAGATGAGACAGGTTTTAGGATATGGTTCACTTCTTTCAGGATGCTGCGGAACGATTGCGTTTGGTTTACCACCTGGCCAACCTGTGATACTGTCCCGCAGTTGGTAATATACCTGGAGATTGATCTCGTAAGCATCACCCTTTTCCACCAAAAGATCACTCAAACCATTTTCATTATAATCATGATTGGTGAGGCTCAATACAGGCTTCATCAACTTCAAGCTCAGGTTCACCACAGCTCTTTTGATCATCTTTGGTGTCCACTCACATTCACCTGTAAGCCATGGAGATTTTATTCTCGTAAGTTCAGATGCTGCAGATTCATCAACCACATAGGTACAATCCGGATGCTGTTGAAGCAAACTTGCCGGCACTTGCTCGGTCATATTTCCTTCGACTGATCTTGCCACGATCGGTGCTTTAAAACCCCAGGCCATTAACATCACTTTCTTAGCTTTCATAATGGTACTTATTCCCATCGTGATCGCCAGTCTCGGAACTTCTGAAATGTTGGGAAACTCCTGAGAATTTGCTAAACGGGTGCTATTGTCAAGTGTAATAAGCCTTGTTTTGGAGAAAATACTGGAGCCCGGCTCATTAAAACCAATATGACCATTGTTTCCAATTCCAAGTATTTGCAGATCAATCCCACCAGCTGCATCTATTTTTTCTTCATACTCCAGGCAATGCTCTTTTACCTGTTCTTTTGGAAGTTCTCCATTGGGAATATTAATATTCCCCGGATCAATATCTATATGATTGAAGAGATGGCGATGCATAAAGCTGTGATAGCTTTGGAAAGCTTCTTGCTCCAACGGATAATACTCGTCAAGGTTGAAGGTTACCACATTCTTAAAGCTTAAACCTTCATTCCTGTGTAATCTTACTAACTCGGCATATAAGCTTATGGGAGTTGACCCTGTGGCAAGTCCCAATACACATTTTTCTCCGGCAGCCTCTTTTTGCCTGATCAGTTCGGCGATTTGGCGGGCTACAAAGGCAGATCCATCGTATGAATTGGAAAATATCTTTACCGGGATCTTCTCAAAACTGTCTGTAAGGTCAACGTTAGTTTTGTGCAAAGCCATTCTTGCGGTTTTTTGCGGTTTTTTCAAAGATAGCCTTTAGTTCTAATGTATAAAGGTGAAATTTTATTTGGCCAGCCAGGAATAAGGGTTGAGCTTTCGTTGCGTCGCACTCTTGTACTGTGGAATCCTGATTCGTCAAATCATCAGCTATTACTCATGTCTCACCATTCAAGACTCCTGTCGGCTCAATAAAGTTAGAATGTACAAGTGAGTGACACAACCGGTGATGCCACAAAGTACTTTAGCTGGCTACCCAAACTCGCTTGGCAGGAGGTTTGATTAACCATAGACATTAAATAACAATGACTATGAAGAAATTACTTATTCCTGTGCTGCTGTTGCTGGGCATTTCATCTGTAAAAGCACAGGACACATTGTATGTTACTGACACGGCAATCTACGCTGCGAAAACAAATAAACTATATGTAAGCTATTCAGCAGATGGTGAAGTAAAACGACCATCTCCTTACACAGTTCGATACAAAAGGGATATTCCAATAAATATTGGGTTAATTGGTTTGAATTACCTGGGTGTAACCCTCGTCAACAACAAAAAAGACATCACACCAGCAGAAGCTATGGCTTTAAAAAAGGAAAATGTGCCATTCTTCGACAGAGGTAATGTTGGTTATTTCGATGAGAGCATCGATAAAGCCAGCTATACACCATTCTATGCATCGTTTGCCTGGCCAGTTGTAATGATGTTCGTTGATGGAGATCAAACCCGTCATTTAGGACAGGTAGTGACTATGTATATACAAACAATGGCGGTTACAGGAGCAATGTTTTCTATCACTGCAGGTTTGGTGAACAGACCCCGTCCTTTGGTTTACGGGGCCAACACTCCAATGGATAGAAGAACAAGTAATAACTCTCAACGATCTTTCTTTGCTGGTCATACTGCAGCTACTGCGGCCTCAAGTTTCTTTACCGCAAAAGTGTTCAGTGATATGAATCCAGACTCAAAACTTAAACCTGTAGTTTGGGTGGTGGCAGCAGGGTTACCGGCTCTTGTGGGATATCAGCGTTATAAATCGGGTCAACATTTTCTAAGTGATAATATTCTTGGCTATGCAATTGGTGCTGCTACAGGTATTCTTATTCCTAAATGGCATAAAACTGCTGCATCAAAAAATATGAGCATTATGCCTGCTTTCGGACCAAATTACCAGGGTATGGCTATGGTGTATAAATTCTAGGTACATGAAAAGAATAATAGTGATTGCTATAGCAATGCTGTTCGTTACAGCCTGCGACATCAAAGTAAAAACAGAGAACAAAACAAAAACTGATTCGCTTTTACAAAAAGCAGATACCACTTTAGAAAACTGGGGTGATTCAGCAAAATCAAAGTTCAAAAAAGCAAAATCCGAAGTGAAAGAGGAGTGGAATGAACATTTTAAGAAAGATTCCGCTTCCAAAAAAGTGAGATAAAAACCGTTTGATCGGCACATTTGCCGTTCATGTAGCAAAGCCGCTCTCTTAACAAGACTTTTAGAGTTTTTGTTTGGAGTGCGGTTTTTTGCGTTTTATGTTTGCATTACAAATCAACGGAATATATATTATTCCTTAGATGAACTCCAATCTTTCCTCTGAATTTCCTGCAAAAATCCGCAAACTGGATTTTCAACAGACTAAACCTAAGACATGAAGACGATAACACAACAACCCTTAATAGAAATAGAACCTAAAGAACTGCAGCAATTATGTATGCAGGTAAAAGAAACAATAGCTAACCAGGCAAACATCAAAACAACAACCCAACCCTTTAGTGTTGCTGACCTTTGGAGAATACACCGTTCAACCCGTTACCGAGTGCAAAGAAGAAACATAATGATGTAGTTTTTTTCTCATAGCAAGCAGGCAACCCAAACCTTAAAACAAAACCGCTTCTTTCCAGATGGCGGTTTTTTGTTTTTCTAATCTCATCTTTCTATTGGCAATGTTTTTGAACTTTTCTGTTTAGTTCAACAAATCGAATGACTATGAAACTGATAATTGGAACATTAGCCGGAGTAGCAGCAGGAGTGGCAATATACATGTTACTGGATGAGAAGAGAAGATCCAATCTCACCAATGAAACAAAAAAGCAGTGGAGAAGAATCTGGGGTAAACCAGACCTTGATGAAGATCCATGGGCAGAGTATAATGAACGAAAAGCATCAGCTTCTCATAGCTAAATGAATTATAATAATAGCCGCAGGTTGAAAGCTTCAGCCTGCGGCTTTTATATTATAACAGCTGCTTCTTTCTGGCAAGGTATTCGTAAAAATTACCAGTAAAAGATTGTTATGACAGGAAGTGCTTATAAGATAATATTTACAGGATTTACAGCATTGGTTTCAGGTGTGGCAATTGGTACATTGTTGGCTCCAAATTGTGGTGCAGACACCAGGAGAAAAGTTACAGAAACTGCAGAGAACATCAGGAAACGTATCATGGGTTTTGCCATGAGAAGCGGACATACGGTGGAAGATGTAAAGAATATGTTGAATGAAGACATCGAAGGTTTGAATCCCGATCTCAAAAGCAGAATTCTGCAATTGATCGAAATATCTGAAAGGAAGCTGGCTTAATACAAATAAATATGAAGAATGTGAAAGTGCTACTCTACACGGTAACAGGATTGATCGTGGGTTTTGGAATTGGATTGTTGGCAGCACCTGTTGCAGGAAGAGATATTCGCTACCGGCTTAAATATACTGCCAATAAACTAAAAGGCCGTTTAGGTATCGATGGCCATAAAGAGTTTAGTGATAGCGAAATGGAAATGGATGCTACCAATGGCAGAAGTTATGGTTTCTAAGCAGTAACAATTGAGTTTTTAATCAGAAAGAAGGATTAATGTGTTGAAACTACACATTAATTCGTTTATTTTGTACCTCTAAAATTGCTGCGTTTTGCCTTCGAAAAAATCAACCAAAGAAAAAGTGATGGCTGAAGAGCCAAAAGTACAGGAAAAACCCTCAAACGGTACGATACCTGGTAACGGAATACCTTCTAACCCTACTAAAATAATAGAAATTCACGATAAATCTGCAAAGCTACAGGAGGAGGAATCAAAACTTCCTGCTGTGTCTGTAAAAAAAGGGGCGGTTAAAAATAAAGTTGCACCGAAACCAGCGGTAGCTAAGGCAAAAACGCCGACAAAGAGTGAAACTGGCAAAGCAAAAACTCCAGCCAAAAAATCAGTTCCGGTTAAAAAATCGGCCTCAAAAAAACCTGGTGTTGAAACTCAATCCGTAAAGGTTAATACAGTTGAGTTTAGAATAAGATTCCATACTGAATATGGTCAATCATTATACCTGATAGGAGCTAGTACTCTATTAGGTGAAATGAATATTGAAAAAGCTATTCCTATGGAATATCTCGATCGAGAACATTGGACTGTGAGCCTGAACCTGGACGAGATCAAAACTGCTGTCAGGTACCAGTATGTTCTTAAACAAAAAGATGGAAGCTTCGAATACGACTGGGGTTTTAAAACGTTCGATCCGGCTTCATTTAAGTCGAAAAATATCCTGGTGATAGACTCCTGGAATCATGCAGGCTATTACGAGAATGTTTTTTATACCGAACCTTTCCAGGAAGTATTATTCGGAAAATCAACTTATAATAATTCTAAGTCTCCAAAAACAATCACACATCGTTTCCTGGTAAAAGCACCACTGCTTCAAAATGGGGAAGTAATTTGTTTGTTAGGTTATGGAGAACATCTTAAAAACTGGAATACAGAATCTCCTTTACTGCTGAATAAAAAAGCTGAAGATGATTTCTGGAGCCTGGATGTTGATCTTTCTGGTCAACATCATGTTGAATACAAATACGGTGTGTACGACACGATCAAGAAAGATTTTATTCGTTACGAAGGCGGAAACCTGAATCGGTATGCACCATCACCTGTAAAAGGCCAGGTAGTAAGTGTTAATGATGGTTTTGCCATTCTTCCCAATACTACATGGAAAGCTGCAGGTGTTGCGATTCCTGTGTTCAGTTTACGAACTGAGAGAAGCTATGGAGTAGGAGAGTTTACCGATCTTAAATTATTAGTAGACTGGGCAAAGCACATTGGTTTGAAGATGATCCAGATCTTGCCGGTAAATGATACTTCAGCAACACATACATGGACGGATTCTTATCCATATGCAGCTATTTCTGCATTTGCATTGCATCCAATGTTCCTTGACCTGGAAAAAGTGGCTGATTCAAAGAACAAATCATTATTAAAAGATATTGAAGAGAAGCGAAAAGAATTGAATGGCTCTTCAACAATTCAATACGAAGCGGTTAACGAGCTGAAGCTGCAGTTCATCGAAAAAATATATCCATCGCAAAAAGCGGCAACGTTCAAAAGCAAAGATTTCAAAGAGTTCTTTAAAGCAAATGAACACTGGTTGGTTCCTTATGCAGTTTTCAGTTATTTAAGAGATGAATACGGAACATCTGATTTTAACCAATGGCCGGCACACAAGAATTACGATGATGCAGAAGTTGCAACGCTTGCAAAAGAAGGAACAACGAGTCATGATAAAGTAAACATCCATTTCTTTATCCAGTATCATTTGCATTTGCAATTGAAAGAAGCAACTGAGTACGCTCATTCAAAACAGATCATCGTAAAAGGAGATATTCCAATTGGCGTTTATCGATACGGTGTTGATGCATGGCAACATCCTGAGCTTTTTCACATGAATGTTCAGGCCGGAGCTCCGCCAGATGATTTTGCAGTAAAAGGTCAGAACTGGGGTTTCCCAACCTATAACTGGGAAAGAATGAAACAAGATGGATTTGAATGGTGGCGTCAACGCTTTACGCAGATGAGCTACTATTTCGATGCTTTTCGTATCGATCACATCCTAGGTTTCTTTAGAATATGGAGTATTCCATTAGATGCAGTAGAAGGTATTATGGGACGTTTCGTTCCGGCAATTCCGGTGCATGTAAATGAGTTTGGTGAAAGAGGAATTCACTTTGATTACAACAGGTATTGCCGACCATTGATCACTGAATCAATTTTACATGAAGTATTTGGTGAAAGAGTAGAAGAAGTGAAAGAAACTTTTCTTAAAGAAAGTGGATGGGAACAATTTGCATTGAAAGATGAGTTCAGAACACAGCGACAAGTAGAACAGTATTTTGCTGATAAAGATGATCAGCAATTGAAAGAAGGTTTGTATGATCTGATCTCAAATGTGATATTGTTTGAAGAAGAAGGCTCTAACGGCACAAGGTTTCATTTCCGTTTTGGAATAGAAGATACACTTTCATACAAAGAGTTTGATGCTCACACCAAACACTTGTTGAAACAACTTTATGTGAACTATTTCTTCGAAAGACAAGATCATCATTGGAAGATTGAAGCCATGCAGAAATTGCCTGGATTAAAAAGATCAACCAATATGTTGATCTGTGGTGAAGATCTTGGTTTGGTTCCTCATTCAGTTCCAGACGTTATGAATCATCTTGGTATTCTAAGTCTTGAGATACAACGAATGCCAAAAGCGGTGCACAAACAATTCTTCCATCCTGCAGATGCTCCATATCTAAGTGTGGTTACTCCATCAACACATGATATGAGCACCGTACGTAGCTGGTGGGAAGAAGACAGAACCAATACACAGAAATTCTATAACAACGAACTAAGACAGCCAGGCGATGCACCTTATTATTGTGAACCATGGATCAGCAAAGCCATTATTCTGCAACATTTACAGTCTCCTGCAATGTGGAGTATCTTCCAGATACAGGATCTGTTAGGAATCAGCGGCGATTTAAGAAGAGAAGATCCGTCAGAAGAGAGGATTAATCTTCCATCCAATCCAAAACACTATTGGAATTACCGCATGCATCTGAACATTGAAGACTTATTGAAGTCTGATGAATTCAATACAGAGTTGCGGGATTATATAGAATCATCCGGACGTAATTGATAAAACTCATCCGCCAACTGGCGGATGTTTTTTTATCTTGCGCCTCATCGTGAAAGTTACATATCAAATACACCAGCTTCCTTTTAAACATCCATTCACCATTTCTGGTGGAAGAACAAAAACACATCAGCCAACATTTATTGTTGAGCTTTCGCTTGGACCTTTTACCGGTTATGGCGAAGCTCCAGCCATCACGTATTACAACATCACGGTTGACCAAATGGCTGCTGATCTTGAACGAAAGAAAACGTTTGTAGAAAAGTTTGCTTTTACACATCCCGATCGTTACTGGCATTACTTACATCACCTGTTTCCCAATAATCCTTTTCTTGTTTGTGCGTTGGATATGGCAGCATGGGATATGTTTGGAAAGATGCAGTCCAGGCCGTTATATGAATTATGGGGAACAGAATGGAAGAATGAAGTAAAAACGGATTATACAATCGGCATCGATTCGATCGATAAGATGGTTATTAAGATGAAGGAAACGCCGTGGCCGATTTATAAAGTGAAACTGGGAACTCCTGAAGACATCAGCATCATCAGAACACTTAGAGAAAATACCGATTCTGTGTTAAGGGTGGATGCAAATGCAGGTTGGGAGTTGGAAGATGCACTTAAACTGATTCCGCAGTTGAAAGACCTGGGAGTGGAGTTTGTTGAACAGCCTCTTGCCAAAGATAATTGGGAAGGGATGCAGGTCTTGTTTAAAGAATCGCCACTTCCGCTATTTGCTGATGAGAGCTGTGTATTTGAACAAGACGTGGAGAAATGTTATGAGCACTTTCATGGAATCAATATAAAACTCACCAAATGCAGCGGACCAACTCCTGCATTACGAATGATCGAAAAAGCAAGATCATTGGGTATGCAGGTGATGATGGGCAGCATGAATGAATCAACAATAGGATCCGCTGCCATCGCTCAATTTCTGCCGCAACTTGATCATGTAGATTGCGACGGGCCTTTATTGTTATCCGAAGACCTGGCAAAAGGAGTAACGATCGAATTCGGAAATATTGCTATATCTCCCAATCCGGGATTGGGTATTTCTGTTGGAAACCTGTGAATTAAAAATTTTACTTCTTAATCGATATTTAAGACTAAAATCATTTTTTGAGGTGTCTCATTATGGTACATTTAGCTACCAATATGAAAAATCACAAACTGCCCGAGAAACGATTTCTTGTTGTATTGCCCTTATTACTCTTCATAGAATTCGGCGTGACCATTTACTATGTAGTTCGAAAGCTGGTGTAAGACCAGCCGGGGTTATACGTTAAATCTGAAGTGCATCACATCTCCATCCTGCACTAAGTATTCTTTGCCCTCTATTCTAAGCCTTCCTGCGTCTCTGCAGGCTGCTTCAGAACCGTATTTTACGTAATCGTCGTAAGCAATCACCTCAGCTTTAATAAATCCCTTCTCAAAGTCTGTATGTATTACACTGGCAGCCTGTGGTGCTTTCCAGCCTTTACCAATTGTCCAGGCCCTTACTTCCTGCACACCTGCAGTAAAATAAGTTTCAAGGTTCAATAATTTGTATGCAGAACGAATTAAACGGTGTAATGCAGGCTCTTTCATGCGGTATTCTTCCATGAACATCTGCTTGTCTTCTTCATTCTCCATTTCGGCAATCTGTGCTTCTATGTTATTGCACATAACGATCACTTCAACACCTTCGTCTTTCACACCATCCTGCAACAGCTGTGAAAACTTATTTCCTGTATGCATGCTGGCTTCATCAACATTGGCTACATACAGAACAGCTTTTTCTGTTAGTAAAAACAAGTCTGCAATTGCCGATCGCTCCTGTTTTGAAATATCTAATGAGCGAATATTCTTTCCTTTTTCAAGATGTTCTTTACATCTTATCAAAACTTCCAGCTCAGCTTTAGCTTTCGGATCAACTCTTGCCTGCTTCTCTGTTTTCTGGATCTTCTTTTCTACGCTGTCAAGATCTTTCAACTGAAGTTCTGTATCAATAATTTCTTTATCACTGATCGGGTTGATCGCACCTTCTTCTCTCAATACATTCTCATCTTCAAAACAACGGATCACATGAATGATCGCATCTACTTCACGAATGTTTCCAAGAAACTTGTTACCCAAACCTTCACCCTTACTGGCACCTCTAACAAGGCCGGCAATATCAACGATCTCCAGTTGTGTTGGAACGATCCTGTTTGGCTTCACTAATTCAGCTAGCTTATTCAAACGCTCATCCGGAACATCTACCAAACCAACGTTAGGTTCAATCGTACAGAAGCGATAGTTGCTTGCCTGGGCTTTTGCACTATTACTTACTGCATTAAACAAAGTTGATTTTCCTACGTTCGGTAATCCCACAATTCCTGCTTGTAAAGCCATATAGATTTGATATTTATAATTTGATGTTTTGAAATTAAGTACCAGCTTCAGTATTTATAGCATCGTCTGTTGCGTCGCAATCACTTCATCGTTCCGAATGCTTGTCATCCAAAGACGTGCATAGCCAATCGCTAACTCCAAAATGGCGGCAAATATAAATGAATTCAGATTGCTTATTTTTAACCGCAACTTCGAACTGAAAAATCAGAAACAATACATATGGCACTCAGCAGGATATGGTCAGCATTCATTATTATAGCGATAGGGGTAGCTGCTTTCCAGTGGCTGGGAAAGGGAAATGAAGTGATCTTCAACCGAATGGTGGTGGGAAAAGCAGATGATGCTTATTCATATGTTGCTGTGGGTGCTTATAAAGGAGATACTTCTGCCGCTTCTTTATCAGCATTTGCTGAATCAGTAAAAGGATTTGGTTACACAAGAAAGGAAACAGCGAAAGATTTTAAATACATCATTACTGATAATCCAGAATCAGATTCAGTAAAGGCACTGAAAAAACTTGTTCCTGAAGCTACTGTTTACACATACGATTATGTTCATCTGATTGGAACAAAGCCGGTAGATGGTATTATAGAAACTTGTAAAACCGCTGTGAACATCAGTATTGGATTGATCGGCATCATGGCTTTGTTCATGGGTTTTATGAGTATTGCCGAGAGGGCAGGAGGGATCAATGTACTCTCAAGAATTATCGGCCCCTTCTTTTCCAGGTTATTTCCTGATCTGCCAAAGAATCATCCTGCAATGGGGCATATGATGATGAATTTTTCTGCCAATCTTCTTGGGTTGGATAATGCAGCAACGCCGTTTGGTATTAAAGCAATGGAGAGCCTTCAGGAACTGAATCCAAGTAAAGAAAGAGCCTCGAACGCCCAGATCATGTTCCTGTGTTTGCATGCATCGGGTTTGACTTTAATTCCTATCAGCATTATTGCTGCAAGAGCAGTTTTAAAAGCACAAAATCCTACAGACATTTTTATTCCTTGTATGATCGCAACTTTTGCGGCAACAATGGCAGCCATGTTCATTGTGTCTTTTAAACAAAAGATCAATGTGTTTCGCCCGGTAATATTGGGTTGGGTACTGGGTATTTCTTCGATCATTGCATTACTGGTGCTGTGGTTAACAAGTTTACATACTTCAAGGGTTGAAATAGTTTCAGGAATATTAGGTAATGGAATTCTTTTACTGATCTTGCTTGCGATAATACTTGGTGGACTTTATAAAAAGATCAACATTTTTGATGCGTTTATTGATGGTGCAAAAGGAGGATTTGATGTCGCTGTTCGTATTATTCCTTACCTGGTTGGAATGTTAGTAGCCATCAGCATGTTAAGAACAAGTGGCACATTTGATGTGGTGATCACCAATATGAAGATCGTTTTTGCGGCTATTGGATTCGATACCCGTTTTGTTGATGGATTGCCCACAGCATTGATAAAACCACTTAGCGGAAGTGGTGCAAGAGGAATGATGATCGATACGATGAAAACATTTGGAGCTGATTCGTTTGCCGGAAGACTTGCATGTGTGCTGCAAGGTTCTTCAGATACTACTTTCTATGTGATCGCTGTTTACTTTGGCGCGGTTGGAATTAAAGACACCCGTTACTCAGTAGGAGCGATGCTATTAGCTGATCTTGTAGGAATTATTACTTCAATTGGGCTGGCTTACTTCTTTTTTGGATAGAATTGATATTCGATTCAAATAATTCAATTCTAACTAAGACACTCTTATTTAAATATCACAATAAAAAAAGGGGCTTTAGCCCCTTTTTTTATCGATTGTAAACAAAACTAATTTTTCGTTGCCTCGGATCTGAAGTAGAAGTAATACTATTATACCCCCTGGCTATGATAGTAAATACTCTTTGATTGGATATTGTACTAGCACTGGCATAAGTAGGAGTTAGGTTCGTTGTACCTCCAACAGTTCTTAATGCCCAGGTTGTGCTTGCATTATTTGTTGGTAAAATAAAAGAAGGGCTAACTCCTTTATAAGGTATGTTAGAAGCTACTTTAACTGTTCCAACATATAAGTCAACTGCGGTCATATCTGGAATCAGGTTAATGAACTTAAACTTAACATAACCAGAATCCGGAGTAGATAAAGAATCTTCTACTAACAATGTAGTCATGTTAGCTGCTGTATCAGCAAAATATAAAGAATACTTTTTGCCGCTGCTTAAGTTGGCTGTAGTTGAACCTAGCACTACTGAATCTGTAGCTGTTCCTACTTTTGGAAGAGAAATAGCTACGTTGTTGTTTCCTGTATTTACTGCCAAATAATCGGGAAAGTTCCCACCTCCTGTATTCAAACCTCCACCAGGAAAAGGCGTGGGATTCGCATTGTTTAAGAGATTGTTACTTACTCTGGCATCATTTATTTTGATTTGATATGGAGGCAAAGCTCTGTACATAGAGAAGAAATTGACTTTTAATTGAGACTTTCCCTCATCAACAGGAGTGTAATCGCTAAAGGTTAATCCATTTTTCTCACAGCTTACGATGAAACTCATGGCTGCAATAACTACAGATAGATATAATAGTTTTTTCATACAAATTTTCGTTATTGATTAAGGTATGCTGAACCACATTGGTACCGTATGATAAGCTGGATCTGTTGCTCCGATCCTTTCTAATTCCGGCACATTCCACACGTATTCGGAATTATATCTTGGTCTTATACGGTAAACCAGCTTACCATTATTGGTTGCAGGCAAGGTTGCTGGAATAACGTATCCATTAAATATTGGAAGACCAGTTGCAGGGTCAATATCATTATAATGATATCTTCTTAAATCAACCCACTGTTCAACAAAGTTCCATCCCCATTGAGATATATACTTCTGCAACATGATATCCGTCAATGTAAGAGATGTGAAATTTTGTTTCACATTGGCACTTGCCATATAAGCATTTCTTTCAGCAGTGCTGATTGGAGTTCCATTATAAAGCTGAACATTGCTTCTTGGAAATGTTGCCCTATTAATAAAATCAAAATGGGCTAAGATGCCATTTCTATATGCAGTATAAGCTGCAGGTTTATCATTTTTTCTAAAGGCAGCTTCCGCCATCAGAAACTGAATTTCGCTATATGTCATGATGGGAGCAACAGCTTTATCTCTGAAAAGGAATTTACCTTTACTGGGATTGAAAACACTGGCACCACTAGGATTTGCATATGTGGAATCACCCCAAAGCAAAGAAGTTCGGGTATTTCCTGTATTAGGTTCTGCTGTTCCTGCATTTAATCCTCTATATCCACCATTTCCGTTTGTTGTATCTGTTGAGGTAGATAACATGTGCTTGATACGTGGATCCCTATTTGCAAAGGTTTGACTTCCTGCAAGTGTTCTACCATCAAGCAGCATTACTACGAAGTTACTTTGACGAAAACCTCCCATATTGTTTCTGTAAGGACCAAAGAAATTGGTATCGTCATTTTTGGTTGCATCAAAAGGGATCAAAAAGTCGTCTGAGATACTTTTGAAAGAGCGATCAGCATAATAAAGAACAGAATCTGCATATTTTGTATTGAAATCAGCTTTATTCGAATAGCGCATAAAGTTTCTTGCAAGAATTCCGTTAGCGAACTTTGTCCACTTTGTTCTATCGCCGCCATACACATAATCTCCTTTACTTAGAGGGGCATAAGCTGTGGTAATATCATTCTTTGAAAGATAAAACAACGCCAGCTTACAAAGAGAATCAACACCTCTATATACTACTTCCTGTGGATCATACTTGAAAGCAGAAGTATTTTCTTTGAAGGCTTCAGTATAGATGATGTCACCATGTACATCGGTAGCATTCTGGAACATGTATGCCTTTAATGCTAATGCAGCACCTACATAATCCCATTGTGCTCTTTTTTGTCCTTCTCTAATCATATAATCCAGATTAGCACCTAGTCCAAAGTAGGTTTGACGCCAGATATCGCCACTCACGTCAGAAGCAGGCTGATAACCATGCACATCCCAAACATCACCAGCTGCGGTAGACGTAGCAGAAACATAATTTTGAACATATCTGCCTATGTATCGTGCATCGAATTGAATACCTCTTGGTATTGCTGCCAGCATAGCAGGCATAACGGATGAGGCATCGGGTTGTTGAGGAGTGTCTGGATCACTATTTATATCAAGGAATTTTTTGCACCCGGTCAGAGATGTAATTAACATCACCAAGTACAAAGAGATTCTTATTGTATGTTTCATGTTTACTTAGTTTGAAATTAAAAATTAACTCTGCATCCGAAATTAAAACCTCTTGGAGTACTGATAGAACCAAAGTCAATACCGGCTCCACCAAAACCTCTATTTGAAGCATTATTCGCATTTACACTTGGGTCAGCTCCTGTATAATTTGTGATCATCAACAGGTCTGTTCCAGTAAAAAATACTGAAGCACCTTTCACAACTTTTTGTTTAGCCAGCCAGCTTGATGGTAAACGGTAAGTAAGTGTAACATCTCTCAAACGCAACCAATTTACCTCCTCCACGAAATCTTCTTCAATTGCAGTATTTGTGTTATAGAAATCTGAATTATAGATAGGCGTTATCGCAATAGTATTCTTTGTAGGAGTGGCAGTGTTTTCTAATCCATCCTGAAGAACACCTTCGATCACTCTCGGAGTTTCTCTATCGAGTGTTTTAGTGCTATATCCGGTTAAGTAAAGGAAGTATTCAGTTCCATTGAAAACGCTTCCACCTTTACGGATATCGATATTAAAAGAAAGCGAAACATTTTTATAGGTGAAATTATTAATCCATCCTATTGTAAAGTCTGGTTGCCTATCACCTACGGTAATGAAATTATCATCTCTTATTGGTAATCCATTCGTTGGACTTATTAATACTTGTCCTGCATTGTTTCTTCTGAACCTGTTAGAAGCAAGGTTACCGATTTTTGCACCTGCGAAATATTGAGAGCGGAGGTTACCAAATACCCATGTATCAGAATCGTAATAAGTTGGAAGATCTGATGGCATTTCTTTTACCACGCCTTCATTTGTAGCAAAGTTTACTGTTGATTCCCATGTAAAGTTTTTACTCTTAACAGGAACAACGTTTAAGATAGCTTCCCATCCTTTGTTCTCAACCAAACCTCCGTTAAACCATTTAATTACATATCCTGTTCCATACGAAGCACGTGCTGCCAGCAATTGGCGTTCACTTTTAACAGTATATCTTGTAAGGTCTATACCAATTCTATTCTTCAAAAACTTCAATTCCAGGCCATATTCAAGGCTCTTGGTAAACTCAGGCTGCAAAGCAAAGTTGTTACCTGTTACGTCGTATGCATATCCTCCACCAGTAGTAATTTGAGGTGCAAAGCGGTAATCAATTACGTATGGAGAATAAGGACCTTTACCGGTTGTTGCATAAGAAATTCTGGCTTTTCCATAATCTAAGAACCTCAGGGATTTCATAGGTTTTAAATCTGAAAATAAGAAGCTTAGTGAGGCTGAACCATAATTAAAGAATGGATCTTTGTCAACTATTTTCGACATAAAAGTAGAAACACCTTCACGAGTTCCAGCAAGAGAAGCAAAGAGAATTCCTTTATATCCGGTAACCAGGTTACCGAAGAATCTTACTTTCCTGATATTACTTACTGTGGTTTTGGCATCTCTTGAAAGCGGATCAGTATTATTAATTGACTTGAATTCTCTTTCGAAAAATCTCTCACCTTTTTGAGATTCTATTTTGGTTTTATTATCCTCAAATGCAAAACCTGCTGTAAATGTATTCGTGAAATCGCCTAAGCGTTTGTTAACAGTGGCTTTGTAAACGTTGCTGAAGTTTCGAGTTGTTTGCGAATACAGCGAGTAAAATCCATTAGATGCGAAACCAAATCTGGATAGGGGATGGGTGATATAATCTCCGTATTGAGTATAATAATCAATTCCAAATACAGCACCTAAATTCAACCATTTCGTTACATCACTACCAATGTTGATGTTACCTGTAAGACGGTCTACTTTGTCCTGAGCCGGGTTCTTATAAACATCCCACAATGGATTATCATATTCGATAGTATAGTTGCCGTTTACAACACTTCTTAGTGGTACTCTTGTTCCATCTGGATTGATATAGTTTCGTACATCACTTGTTACCGGCCATGTAAGTAATGTAAGTAAGTAGCTTCCTGCTCCCTTGCTGGCCTTATCAGTCCGGCTATTAGTATAGTTAATAGAGGTAGATAGATTGATCTTGTTTAAAGCTTTAGTGCTACCTGAAAGTCTGATTGAAACTCTTTGAAAACCGGTATTTGGTACAATACCATCCTGATCGATGAAATTCGTTGAAAGTCGAAGACTTGATTGTTCGCTACCGCCTTCTATAGTAAGGTTATGCTGTTGTGTAAATCCACGTTCAAAAAATCCTTCTGTATTATCGTAGATTGTTGAACCAGCCGGCATTTTCGGTCCAAATGCAGCGGGAACACCGGCTCCGGTTGAAGTTCCTAAAATACTAAACGGATTGGCTACAGAGTTAGGGTCATATATGCCATTTCTACCCAAAGTATAAGTATTTTGAACATCTGCAAAGCGATATAATTTTTCAAATCTGAACGAATTATCGTACGTGATAGATGTACGGCCCGCTTTACCTTTTTTAGTAGTGATAACGATAGCTCCTGATGCGCCATCTGATCCATAAAGTGAAGTAGCCTCAGGGCCTTTTAAAATAGTGATCGATTCAATATCATCAGGATTTATATCCATAGCTCTGTTTCCATAATCAGAGTTACGATTCGCAAATGATACAGATTGTCCACCGATCAAGGCTTCCTGGTTTAAAGTTTGGTTATCGTATGGAACACCATCAACAACAATTAATGGTTGATTATTACCGCCAATAGATGTTGCTCCTCTTAAGACAATTTGAGATGATGCTCCTGGCACACCTGATGAGGCAGTAATCGTAGCACCTGCAACTCTACCCGCTAAAGAGTTAAAAAAGTTTTCTCTTTTTGTTTGAGCTATTTCATCTCCTCCTACAACCTGAGTTGAATAACCCAATGACTTTTTCTCTCTTTTGATACCATAAGCAGTTACTACAACTTCGTCTGTTTTTGCAGTAGATTCGGTTAAGGCAATTTTGATCTGGCGTTCATCGCCTACTTTAAAATCTTTCGAGATAAAACCAACGAAAGTAATTCGCAATGTGTTTCCTTTCTCAGCATTGATCTGGAAAAAACCAGATTGATTGGTTACCGCAGACCGTTTTGTTGTTGTATTTAATACAGTTGCTCCGCTAAGAGGAGTACCATCGTCGTCAGTCACCGTTCCTGTGACCGTTCTCTCTTGTGCAAAAGTAATTTGGGCTAGCAGCGAGAAAACTGCTACCACCCAGACGCAAGCTAATCGTCTCATAATTGAGTGTTTGGTTTTAAACTAATGTTAGTCCTAATGGCATATCTCTGCAAAAACATGCAATACAAACCAGCAAATAGGCAGAAATATGAATCAAATCTATGTTAAATTGATTAACAGATGAACTTAATTTGTTTTGAAATTAGAAAGCACTGTTTTATTGGATAACAAGTGGATAACTGTTTTTAGAACGGTGCAGCACTGTTTTAAAAATCCCTGTCGCTACATTACCGCTATCCTGCTTTTGTACGGTTCTAATAATGTATCTGTAGGTTCTAATTCAGTGATCAGGTAATCCAGCTCTTCTAATTTGCACACTTTGAGCTTCTGAGCTGTATTCAATTTTTCAGAAATAGCAAGTGATACTTTCTTATCGGCAGAAGCCAACATCGCTTTCTTTACTTCGATCACTTCCCACTCCATATCTGTTACACCATTCCCGTCGATACTATTGGTACCAAGGAAACAGAGATCAGCTTTAAGATCACTTAATTTCCGGATTACTTCCGCTCCAACCGACATTTGTGCACTTTTGGATAATTTGTTTCCTAAAAAGATCACCTCACAACATGGATGATTTAATAACTCTAAAGCTATAGGTACACTCACCGTAATGAATGTTGCATTGAGGTCGAGTGGGAGAGATTTAACGAGTTCCCTGATAGTTGTTCCTCCTGAAAGCAATACCATCATTCCATCTTTTATCAAGCTTACTGCTTTCCTGGCAATGGTTCGCTTTTCACTGGCATTGTAAATACTATTATTCTCGAGTGTGAAATGAAAACCGGTTGATAGTGCACCTCCATGCACTTTTAAAAGTTTTCCCTGTTCTGAAAGTTCATTAAGATCTCGTCTTACGGTATCTTCTGAAACATTTAGTTGTAAACTGAGGTCTGATGACAGTACCTTATTGTGCAGATTGAGTTGCTGGGTAATGTATGCTTGTCTTTCCTTCTTAAGCATGGCAAGTTTAGTTAGAAAGGAAAGATATAGATTTTAGCTAAGAGATGCGGATTTCTGCGGTTTTAGATCTTGATGAACTCAGTCCAGCTCTTGGGGCGTCTTTGTTCTAACCATTTAAAGCCTCTGATCCTCAATTCGATATGATTTACCTGCCGCATGGGATAAGTAGTTCCTTTGAGATCATTTCTAAAGACCACCCGTTGCGGTTTTTTACTTTCAAAGTACATATCGATTACATCTGCAGTCGATTTATTTACACCAATGTACGAGCTGTCTTCATCCTGGGCATAATAAACACTTTCACCATTGCCTTTGGCTCGTAGGAAACTGATATTGCCATCTACAAAATATCCATTAATGGTTGTTCCCTTTACCTGGTTAAAATAATCGCCGCTAACATGACTGATCGCCATTCCATTTTCAAACACTTGTAAACGTTCTGGCTTTTTGTTTAGCGTAAAAAGATAGATGGTATCGCCTGTTAGTTGATTATTCTCAGTCCATACAACAGGATCCTTGAAAAGCCTGAAAGTTGAATCTTCGAGAGAGTAGAAGAGGCTGTCTCCAACGGCCTGCATCGAATCGGTATAAATGCGAACATTAAAATATGCTTCAAAGAAACGGTTAGAACTGGTATCTTTTTTCTGAAACTCAGCAACTGATCTTACATAAGCAGAATCTCTGATTACAGGAACATTTCGTTCTTTACGAAGATCACTCAGCTTGGCAGAATACAATGTGTCTGCTGCAATAAAGATTGAATCACGGTTTTGCTCAAGGATCATTACCGGACTAAGCGAAGCAAGGAAAGAGCTTGCATTTCGGTTGAACTTAATATCATCTGCAATAACAGTAGTACGATTAGCCGTGTCTTTTGTACGATAGATCGCTTTTCCCTGTGCCTGTCCAAAACCGGAAGCATCATCAAAAGCCATGTTATCAGCGGTAAGTTCAAAGTCTTTGTCTATAACAGTTGATCTTTTACCAAATACAGCCTTCTTCGCTTTCCTGTCGTAATACCCTTCGTTGGTTCTTACTGTTCTTTGCGGACTTACAATGGTTGTATAAGCCAGGAACCTTGCAACTTCGGTTTCCATATTATAGAGAAGAGTATCTGTCTTGAGTGTATAATCAGGATCAACCAAAACTACTTTCTTTCTAAAGTAAACATCCCTTGTATCACCGTAATACGTAGCTTCTGTACTGGTGAGCACCGCTTTACCGGTTACGATCTTCCCGCCTTTTTTATAAATGCCGATCTTAGTTTGGATCTCGTATTCCAGTTCATTGGTAGTTAGTACACCATTCTTTTCTGTAAGACGAACGTTGTTACGTAGATAAGCTTTCTTTTCCTTGCCAACATAACGCATGTAATCAGCATAGGTGTGAACGCTATCGGCATCATTGATGTGCACTCTGCCAAAAGCCTCAACGATATTTTGTTGTTGATTTACAACTGCACTGTCGCAGTAGAAGAGTGTTTTTTCTTTCCTCAGCGTTACATCACCTGCTAAAGAAATAAACGTTGCAGTGTCCCTGTTCTGAAAATTATATCGCTTTGCAGAGATGATCTGCAATACAGTCTTTGCAGTTGAATCAGTAACAACCTGTGCAGAAGCCGTTGCTACAGCAAAAAAGTAAAGAATACAAAGCAGGTATTTCGGGTAAAGATTCGGCATCATTTACTTCTGGTACTATCCGGCTGCGGTAAAGGCTCTTTTAAGTAATCGCCCTGTGATTTTTTTCCACCTCCAAAAAGGGAGAAGGATAAGTTCACATATCGCTTAGGATTAACACGAAGATCATCCAATAAGGTATTGGCGCTTCTGCTGGTGCTCACAAGATTATTATAAAATTGTTTGTCATTCAATAATAAACCCAGTGAACCATCTTTCGATTCGATAGCAGTATTCAGTTTATCTATTGAAGATTTCAGATTGGCGATCGTTCCCTTAATATCAGCTTCAGCAAGATTGTCTGTTGTTTTTTGCAGATTACCGATAGAAGCGTTGATCTTATCGTTATTGGTATTAAGATTTGTTGTGAAGGTTTTCATGTTGTCTAATGACTGAGCCAGGCTTCCTTGCTCTGCCAGCATTGTTTGTAACGATCCTGCAGACAAAACCATGCTGGATGATATTTTATGAATATTGGCCATTGCAGCTTGCAGATTTGCCCTTGTACCATCATCCAGTGTTCTGTTGAAATTTTTCAAAAGTGAATCGAGTGAAGATGCAGCAGCTGAGATCCTGTCAGACAGCGGACCGATTTTCGCTTGTATGTCACCAAACATACCGGCATCTGATGCTGTAAGAATGGTATCACCTGATTGAAGTAAAGTATTTCTTTTATCGCCTAATGCAATATTGATCGTAGGGCTACTGGTTAAAGATTCTTTGATTGATGCAAGTGAATTTACCGGTATCTGGTAATTATCGTTCAGTTTGATCGTGATCAATACGCCTTGTAAAGATTTATCGCTTGAAATCTCATACACAGAACCTACCTGGTAACCATTAATCATTACCTGGTTGGATGACTGTAAACCTTTCGCATCAGCAAACTTTGCATAGATAAAGTTGCCATGCTTGAATAAGCTTTTCCCTTTCAGGAAATTGAAGCCAAGGATCAGGAAAACAATTGCAATAGATGTAAGTGCACCTACTTTGGTCTCATTAGAAATCTTCATAATTAAGCAAATGTAAGGCTTAAGCCACTACTAAGATGAGGCCAAACTGTTGGTTAACGTTGAGTGCCAGTGTTTGTTTCTATTAATTGATGTTCCAAAGAATATTTATACCGCTTCACAGCCTGAACGATCGCTTTTGTCATTTCGGCCTGGCCTGATTCGCTGTTTAAATAATCTTCTTCTTCAGGATTGGATATAAACCCAAGTTCGATCAATACACTTGGCATTGCTACAGCCTGGAGCACCCAGATACCAATTTGTCTTTGTCTTGCCTCACGGCTGATACGACCTGTTTTTTTAAACTCATCCTCAACAGTCATCGCAAGATTAGCACTACGGTTAAAATATTGCTTTGTTTTAAGTGAGTATAGGATCATCTTTTCCGGATCGTTGGGGTCGAAATCTGCCACTTGCTGAGCCAGTGTACTATCAAGATACAAGGCTTCATTCTCCTTCATTGCTTTTTCTTTCGCATCATTCTTATGAGCTCCCCAGATGTATGTTTCAGTGCCTTTGGCTGGATTAGGTGTACGATGGTATTTATAGGTCGCAACTTTGCGTGTTTTTTTCTTCTTATTTTTTCCTTTCCCGGTATAATATGTCTCAGTTTTATAGCCGGTAAACTCTTTACGTGTGATAGGAGCTGCACTATTGCAGTGTATGGCAATAAACAGATCTCCTTTCGCCTGGTTGGCAATGTTTGCTTTTACAACAGGGTGTTGATATATATCAGAAGTACGGGTATACACTACTTCAACATCAGGAATTTCCTGTTGTATTAACTGGCCTAACTTAATGGCTACAGCTAAAGAAACATCTTTCTCTTTAGAATATCTTCCATCGGCTCCACCATCATGTCCTCCATGACCGGCATCAACCACAATTCTTTTGAGAGCCGGGGCACTTCTTTTAAAGGTTGAGTTCGTTACATAAGAAGTAAGTGCAACAAACATTGCAAAGCACAGAGAACTAAATACAATCTTCCTTAGCATAAGCTCTTTTAGATTAAGGGTATATTCACAAATCTTTTATCGCAATACACCTATTTTTGGCATATCTACTTATGAGTTGTCGTTGTAAAGTTAACGTAAAAACGATTTTTTTCGGGCTCACTATCTCGTTGCTCCTGCTATTAACGCTACAAATCAACGCATCATATAAATCTGGTTCATATTTTCTCAACTTCTTAACAGAAATCGACACTACTCCGGTTCTAAACAGGCAACCTATTCCTGTACCTCAAATCAAAACCAATTCTAAGCCTGCAGATACGGTTCGCAAAGGTAAAGACACTACAATCGTTACCGAGTTTAGTCTGGATTCTGTAAAGATGTCTAAAGATTCTCTCGATGCGCCGATAAGTTATTCAGCAACAGATTCGGGAGTGTTGATAATTCCGACAAAACAATTCTATCTATATAATAAAGCACATGTTGAATACCAGGATCTGCAGTTAGATGCCGGTGTAATCAAATACGACCAGGCAACCCAAACAGTAATGGCTTATGGTTCGCTGGATACAGGTAACAATCCGCTGAATAAACCAACGCTTGTTCAGTCAGGATCAAAATCTATCAGCGATACCATCATGTACAACATGAGAACGAGAAAAGGGCTTACTAAAAACACTTTCTATAATGAAGGTTCTGAAATTTATGTGAACACTAAAATCGCCAAGACCTTTCAGCAGGATGGCGATAATGTGGTATATGCCTTTAGAAACACTTTCACAACCTGTAACCTCGATACTCCGCATTTCGCTTTTCGTACAAAGAAGATGAAACTCATCACAAACAAACTTGCTGTATCTGGACCTGCACATCCGGAGTTTGAAGGTGTTCCTGTACCGATCTACCTGCCATTTGGTATTTATCCAATGAAGCGTGGAAGACATTCCGGAATTCTTGCACCGCAGTTTGCTACCAATGAAAGTTTTGGTTTGGGTATCGAGGGATTGGGGTATTATAAAGTGATCAATGATTACTATGATGTTACTGTTAGAACGAATATTTATAGTTATGGAGGATGGAATTTGTTTGTCAATCCAAAATACTATAAAAGATATAAATACACCGGTAATTTAAACATCTCCGTTCAACATACTAAATCATTAAACAATACGCCTTCTCTTAAGAATGAATTTTCTGTTTTCAACACGTTTAATGTTGCATGGTCTCATTCACGTGATAACAGGGCAAGACCGGGAACTAATTTTTCCGCCAGTGTAAATGCCGGAAGTACAAAGTTCAATCAATACATTCCTAATAATCCAAATGCAAACTTCAATAATCTGCTTGCATCAACTATACAATGGAGTAAAACCACCGACAAAACAAACCTAACCATCGCAGCTAATCATAGTCAGAACAGTAATAGCAGGTTGGTGAATCTGGGTTTACCTAATGCCACTTTTAGTGTGCTTACTTTTTATCCATTCCAAAAGAAAGAAAGAACCGGAAGTGAAAAATGGTATGAAAAATTAGGAGTGGGGTACGATGGAACGTTGAACAACCAGATATCTTTTTACGATTCTGCATTTACGCCAAGAACATTGCTCGATACTTTACAATGGGGCATCAATCATAGAATTCCGATCAGTCTTGCTTTGCCAGCTCTAGGCCCGGTTACACTTTCACCCAGCATCAACTATGAAGAACGATGGATAGGAAGAAGTGTGAACTACACCTGGAACCAGTCAGCAAAAAAGATCGATACCAGTTTCACCAAAGGATTTTATACACCACGTGATCTTTCATTTGGTATCTCGGCCACAACAAGAATATTTGGCACTTACCAGTTTGGCAAGAACAGCAATGTGCAGGCAATTCGCCATGAAGTAAGGCCAAGTTTTGGTTTCAACTATCGTCCTGATCTTGCGAAACAATACTTTCACACTGTTCAAACAGACACTGCAGGAAATTATTTACGTTATTCTGAATTTTCTGCCGGCTTGTTAGGTGGTTTTAGTGAAGGAAGATTCGGCGGAATCACTTTTGGTATCGATAATCTTCTCGAGATGAAAACCAAAGACAAAAAAGCTGCCGGCGATTCAACACTTCCGCAAACAAAGAAGGTTCGATTGATCGATGGATTCGGTTTTAACGGAGGTTATAATCTGGCAGTAGACAGTTTTCAATGGTCTCCAATTAGTTTATACCTGAGAAGCACTTTGTTTGAAAAGGTGAACATCACTGCAAATGCTACTTTAGATCCATATAAAACCAATAATAAAGGTTACCGTACCAAACAATTGGCGTGGACAGCAAGTGATAGAAGTATTGGAACAATCAGTAATGGGGGAGTGGCTGTGTCTGCAAGTTTTCAAAGTAAGAAAGCAGAGCAGAAACAACAACAGCCTTTACCGCAGGATCAATACGTATCGCCTGATGAGCAGTTAAGAATGATGGAATATGTTCGAAACAATCCTGCAGAATTCACAGATTTCGATATTCCATGGACGATACAAACATCTTTCTCTC
Source organism: Chitinophagaceae bacterium (assembly GCA_024508725.1). GTDB lineage: Bacteria > Bacteroidota > Bacteroidia > Chitinophagales > Chitinophagaceae > JAEZDC01. The sequence goes on from JANINS010000004.1 coordinate 792,946, forward strand.
TAAATTTCAGTAGAGCATTTGATGTAGAGAAATCAGGGTTTAAAACACAGGTGTCATCTAACTTTTTTGTGAATGGAGACTTCAGCCTTTCACCCAAATGGAAGATCGGTGGAAGTACTTATTTCGATTTTCAAACGAAGAAGATACAGTCACTAACCATGTTCATTACACGTGATATGCACTGCTGGCAAATGGCGATCAACCTTACACCGGTTGGGTTGTACAGATCGTTCAGCATTGTGTTGAATCCAAAATCAGGTTTATTGAGAGACCTGCGGATCAATCGTTCGAGATTCTTCTATTCACAGTAATTTTTTTGAAGCAGAGTTCTGTAACTCCGATTTGTCTTTACTTGCGTCGCACTCTTGTGCTGTATCATTTACAGCAGCTCACTTTATCTTGTATTTGTTCATCAAAGCCAACAGCACACCATTCGTCCATCCAAAACCATCCTGCGATGGATATTCACCTCCTCCTGCTTTTCTATTAATATCTTCAACATCGTATTTCTCCATTAATCTACCGGTAGAAGCAAATACTTTTTTATTCAGCTTTACCCATCGTGTTGCAATTTCTTTCGCCAGATCATGGTAACCATAATTCTCTAGTCCTATGATCGTGATCCATTGCAAAGGTGCCCAGCCATTTGGTGCATCCCATTGTTGTTTGGTATTGTTTAATGAAGTAACCACACCACCTGGTTTCAGGAAATTTGTCTTTAAAAAATCAACGATTCGGGGAACATCTTTTTCATCTGCCAATTTGAAAAAGAGCGGATACATTCCTGCAAGGGTTGGATTGTTCAACACTTTTCCATCAGTTGTAGCATCGCAATACCAGCCAAGTTCTTCGTTAAAAAACAATTTGCGTAAATTCTGCTTTGTTGTGGATGTAAATAATTCCAGTTCTTTTTTATCATGTGTTGCAACAGATCGTTGCTGTGTATAACGAAGATGAAAAACGAGGCAATTCAGATCAACCGGGATAATGTCGTGTGTTCGTGTATTGTACAATTCTTTACCTCTAAGCATCCATCGGCTACTGAAATCCCATCCACTGGCTGCTGCCGATCTCAGGTTGTGCCACACCATTTTCTTTATTGAATCAACTGCCATGTTCAAACGATTGCTATCAGCAAAGCGAACTATTTTCCTGAATTCAAGTGCTGCTGCTTCTGAAGTAATATAATCTTCACGATAGCTTTCCTGCCGTGGAATATTCAGCTCGTCGCAGTAACGGCTTACGTCAATATCATTGTCTTTTAGTTCTACCGTTAAACTTCTCATGCCTCTATAAGTATTTCCCTCAACAGGTTCATTGCTCTTCCAGTAAAACAGTTCTTTTGCTAATGCATCAGCATATTTGTTGTACACACTATTCCCTTTTACAGAAGCAAGTAACTCCACCATCATGCTAAAGAACGGAGGCTGTGAACGGCTCAGGTAATAAGTTCTGTTACCATTGGGAACATGACCATACGTATTGATCATGTAAGCAAAATTGTTCACCATGCTTTCCATCAGGCTGTATTGTTTGCTCTCTTTCAACCCTAACATGGTAAAATAACTATCCCAATAGTATATCTCTCTGAACCTTCCGCCGGGAACAATATATGTTTTCGGTAACGCAATAAGTGAACTTCCTTGTACAGGTTTATCGGCAGGACGTTTGAGTACTTTCCAAACATTGGTGATATGCTGGCGAACATCTTTGGTTTTAGAGGTGTATGTTTTTGCTTGAGCTGGTAATTTGAAATATTTCAATACAAAAGATCTGAGATTGAATCCTGCCTTGTTTTTTTGCTGCTGGTATTTTGCAACGATCACCTCAGGTGCAATAATGGGTGTGCAATCAACGAAAGTTTTGCTGTCTGTGAATACTTTACCTAACTGTACATCTGTAAAAAGCTGTCCATATATCTGATCGGGTGTTTGTGGTTGAGATGGCTGTGCTAAAACATTATTACTGATGAGCAGCAATGCCAGGAGTAATCTTATCATACGTGAATTTATAATAAAGAAGATAAATGACTTAAGATGAATAAAGAGATCACTTAGACAAAGCTTTCAATATTTTTTTGCCCCTGCTTTTAAAAGCAGGCGTTTCATGATCCCAGTTCTCTTCTATGATCAGCTTTAACTCGTGTTTTATTTCGGGATAAATTTTCATCAACCTTTCTAATATTGATAATGAAAAAGCTTTGATAGCGTTAGGCGTTTTAGGATCTTCTACAAATCCAAAACAAATATTCATCAGTATTCCATGATATTCTTCCGGCAACTCCACATCTTCCAGAACCCGTAAAGAATTTCTGATAACGGCATCATGCACTTCTTTCTTTTCAAGAACAGATACCAGGTTGCCAATATAAGGTGTTACCATCTCCGGTTTTTTTCTTGCCGCCCAGTTCACACTCCATGCTGCTCTCTGCGCCAGGCGATAATCATCACTCATAAAAAACTTCATCAATTCTTTAAAGTTTTTACGGGATGCACAGGCATGATCAGCGATCTTAAGTGCATGAGGTTTGGAATGATCTTTTAATATTTCTTCAGCGAGTTTCATTGAGCTGCTTTGCAGGAGAATTTATTTTGAATGCAATAAACAAAACTACGAGAACAGATACTACAGCAGTCGAAAGGAAAGTTGTGGTTGAACCAAATTGCTGCCAAACAAATCCGGCAATAAAGCTTGCTATCATTGCAGCTATATTCCTGAAACCTTCATAGGTTCCGATCGCTGTTGCTGTTTCTTCTTTTGGAACAATATTACTGATCCAGGCTTTGGAAATGCCTTCTGTTGCAGCAGCATAACATCCATACAACAGGAACATTGCAGCAAAACCAATCCAGCCAGATATAAAACTCATTCCAATATATACTGCAGCAAACATCATGAGACCTGTGATCAATACATTCTTGAATCCAAGTTTATCAGCCAATGTTCCCAAAGGAAAAGCCAATGCAGCATATACAGCATTATAAAAAATGTAAACACCAATCAAAGCAGTGTCACTTAATCCCGCATCTTTCATGCGTAATAATAAGAAAACATCCGAGCTATTAAAAAGAGTGAATACTAAAAGCGAAATAACCAATAGTTTGTAGTTTTTTCCTGCCCGTGGGAGGTACTTGAAAGAAGTAAGAAATGAAAATCCTTTTTTGCTATTGTTGGTTGAATATTGTTTTCGTTCCTTAATTAAAAACGTTACTAATATCGCTGCAATACCAGGTATAAAAGCCCATAGAAATAAACTTTTATACTCAGCAGGAAAATAGTACAGGAATAATAAGGCTGCTGCCGGACCTAACATTGCACCCAAAGTATCTAGGCTTCTGTGAAATCCAAATACACTTCCTTTTGTGTTGGGTGTGGCTTCGTCAGAAAGTAATGCATCACGTGGTGCAGTTCTCAATCCTTTTCCAACTCTGTCAAGTGTTCTGCAAAAAAATACCCACGGCAGATAACTAAACATTGCCAATAGTGGTTTACTCAATGCACTTAGTCCATATCCCCATCTTACAAAGGGCATTCGTTTACCAATGTTGTCGCTCCATGCTCCAAAATATCCTTTGCTTAATCCGGCAACGGCTTCTGCCACACCTTCCAAAATGCCAATTGCCACCATCGAAAATCCAATGTCACGTAAATACAGAGGCATGATGGGATAAAGCATTTCGCTTGCCATATCTGTGAACAAACTCACCAACGATAGCAACCAAACGGTTTTAGTAATGATCCTATGCTTCATCTGCCGAAAGGTAAAGTATTAGGATTGATTTTTGTTGCACCAGCTGGTGTGCAAGAATGTTACTCCCGTTGCGTCGCATTTATCACGTCTTCAGCGTGACTCTTGTACTGTAACTTTGTAACTCAACAACTAAGAAATGAAAGTAGTCATCATAGGTGGAGGTTTTGCCGGATTAAAATTAGCCCGAACACTCAATAACAAACCCGGCATTGAGGTGTTGCTTATCGACCGTTTTAACTTTCACCAGTTTCAACCTTTATTTTATCAGGTAGCCACTGCAGCATTGGATGCAAGTAATATTTCATTCCCACTTAGAAAAGTATTTCATGGCAGCAGGAACATTCGTTTCAGAATGGCTGAGTTGGAAGAGATCAATGCCGAACAAAATACCATCAAGACAGATATCGGGGAGTTCAGTTATGACATCCTGGTAATTGCCACAGGTGCAGATACGAACTGGTTTGGAAACGACAAGCTTAAAGCAGCTGCTTTCCCAATGAAATCAACGATCGAAGCATTACAACTTCGCCACCGGTTGATCGAAAATTTTGAGAAAGCAGTACTGGCAAAAACAGCAGAAGAAAGATTGTCTTACATGACGATGGTAGTTGTAGGTGGTGGACCAACAGGAGTGGAGGTGAGTGGTGCTTTGGCAGATCTCAGGAATCATACTTTGTGTAAAGATTATCCTGAATTGGATTTTAGCCAGATGAAAATATATCTGCTCGAAGGTACAGGTAAAACGCTGGGAATGATGAGTGAGAAGAGTAGTGCTAAAAGCCAGCGATATCTGGAACAAATGGGCATTACTGTAAAGCTTAATTCCATCATGAAAGAATATGATGGCGACACAGTGGTTCTGCAGGATGGTACACAGATCTTTGCGAAAACTGTTATCTGGGCAGCCGGTGTTCGTGGTAATGTGCCTAAAGGTATTGATACTTCATTGGTAGTTCGTGGTAATCGTATCAAAGTAGATCGCTACAATAAAGTGATCGGTACCGATAATATTTACGCCATTGGTGATATCGCATCTATGACTACTCCTTTGTATGCTAACGGACATCCGCAACTTGCCAATGTTGCAATAAACCAGGGTAAACTTTTAGGAAAAAATCTAATCAGGCTTACACAGAATCAGGGTGTGTTAGAAGAGTACGAGTATAAAGACAAGGGAAGCATGGCTACTATCGGACGTCATAAAGGTGTGGTAGATGTACCTAAACCCAGTTTACATTTTGGTGGATTTTTGGGTTGGCTTGCATGGATGGGAGTACACCTTTTCCTGATACTTGGCGTGAAGAACAGGATACAGGTCTTCATCAACTGGATATATAACTACTTCACGTGGGATCAGAGTTTACGTTTGCTTATTCGCAATTCATATAGAGGGTGGAATGATAAAGGTGCTGCAGAAGCGCCTGCAAATATTAGTACAGGTAATATTGCCAGCAATGGAAACGGTCACATGTATCAGTCACGTTCTGCCGGACCAAATGAAACAGAAAGACCTTCTGAAAAACCGCAGCAGGGTAGTGGAACTGAAGCTTGGAAATAAAGAGTTTTACAGTTGATTGATAAAATTTGCCAGTTCTGTAACAGCAATGGTTTTATCGGCAACTTTTGCATCTACTGCAGATCGTGGCATAAATGATACTTCTGCAGTAGCCGGATCTTGTACAATAGATAAGCCACCACGTTGCTGCACTTCTCTTAATCCGTTAGTGCCATCTGAGTTAGCACCGGAAAGAAGAATAGCAACAAGGTTATCTTTGAATACTTCAGCAGCAGATTCAAAGCTTACATCAATACTTGGACGACTATAATTTATTTTTTCAGAATAATCCAAAGAAAAACTAAGGTCATCCTCAAATAAAAGATGATAATCTGCAGGAGCAAGGTAAATGCAGTTATTGCGTATATGTTCTTTCTCTTCGGCTTCTTTTAAACATATACTTGTTCTGGATGAGAGCAAATTCACCAATGTAGATTCTGCAGTTGCTTTTCGATGCATTACAAGTATGATCGGAATCTTAAGATCGTGTTTAAGCTGAGGAAGAACTTCAAGTAATACTTCCAGGCTTCCGGCAGATCCGCCAATAATAATAACCCGTTGAATATTTACTCGATCTTTTTCCAAATCTTTTGATCTTTTACTTGTTGAAATTTGCTTTCAATAGCTGAGAAACGAAGTGTTTCTTTTGAACCAAGTGCTAGAAATCCCAATGGCTCCAGGCTGTTGTCAAACAAAGTGAATACTCTTTCCTGCAGGTCTTTATCGAAATATATCAGAACGTTCCGGCACATGATCAATTGAAACTCGTTAAAAGAACTGTCAGAAACAAGATTATGCGTAGCAAAGATCATCCGGCTTCTTAACTGATCTTTAAATATTACCCTGTCATAATTGGCTGTATAATAAGATGAGAAATCTTCTCTGCCTCCTGATGCAACATAGTTTTCAGAATACTGTTTCATGTAATTCAACTGGAAGATTCCTTTTTGTGCTTCTTCCAGTACATCAGGATTGATATCTGTTGCATACAGCAATGATTTGTTCAGCAGTTTAGCTTCCTGCAACAAGATGGCCATCGAGTAAACTTCTTCTCCTGTGGCACATCCTGCATGCCATATCCTGATGAAAGGTTTTGTTGCAAGCTGTGGCAATATCTTCGTTCGAAGAATCGCATAAAAAGATGGATCACGAAACATTTCTGTAACGTTCACCGTGATCTCCTCAACAAATCTTTTAAGATAAGATGAATCGGATTTTATCTTATACCTGAACTCAGCAAAGCTGGGAAACTTATCCAAACTCATCAGCCTGTTCACCCGTCTTCTGAGTGATGCTTTTGCATAGCTGGTAAAATCATAGCCATGCACTTCCATAAGATCATTCAGTAATAAACCTAATTCCTCTTCATTCAGCTTTACTTCCACTTCAGTTGTTTATGTGTTTGCTTAAAACAGCTAAAAGTTTGTCAACATCAATGGGCTTTGATATGTAATCATCGGCACCGGCATCGAGACATTTTTCTTTATCTCCAACCATTGCCTGTGCAGTAACAGAGATAACGGGTATCGCCGGATGCTGAGATTTTATTTTGGGTATGGCTTCATATCCATCCATTTCAGGCATCATCATATCGATCAAAACTGCATCTACTGCTTCACCGGAATGTAAAAAGGCAATTCCCTGCTGAGCTGTTTGTGCAGAAAAGCATTTATATCCTTTCGACTTTAAAGTAGCCGTAAGTGCAAATATGTTCCTTGGATCATCATCTATTATCAAAACCTGTTTAGCCATTGCAATAGTTTAAACTTTTTCATACAACCATACACGTAATAAGGAAACCAACTGATCAATATCCACCGGTTTGGTGATATAATCCGATGCACCGGCTTTGATACATTTTTCCCTGTCACCCGTCATTGCTTTGGCAGTTACAGCAATGATCGGCAGATCTTTCCACTGGTAATGTTGCCTGATCTTTGTTGCTGTTTCATATCCATCCATTTCAGGCATCATCATATCCAGCAATACAATATCTATTTCTTTATTTTCTTCTAATCGTTGCAGTGCTTCCTTTCCATTGAGTGCTGTAATTACTTTCACACCCAGTTTTTCCAATGGTTTGGTCAAAGCGAAAATGTTTCTCACATCATCATCTACGATCAAAACATTTTTGTCTTTCACCACTTCGTTCAACACGCCTAACTTCTTATAAGAATTCTTCTCTTTTGGTTTTTTGTTTTCCTCAACCAGGTGAAGGAATAAAGAAACCTCATCCAATATTCTTTGATAGGAGTGTGCTGTTTTTACAACGATCGAATCTGCATATTTCCTGATGCGTTGTTCCTCGGCCATTGAAAGACTTTTGCCGGTGAATATGATGATCGGTAGATTTTCCAATCCTTGTTGTTCTTTCACCTGTTCCAGCATGTCGTAGGTTTTCTGATCAGGAATACCCATGTCGAGAATTACACAATCAATGTCTCCTTTCAAAGCAGAAACTCCTGCAGTAACATCACTTTTTACTTCCGAGTTTACATTGAATGTTTCAAGAAAATAGGCAAGTGCTTTTGCATGCTTTGGATTCTCTTCAACGATCAGTACTTTTTTGCTTTCCTTACTTATTACATGCTCTATCTTTTTAAACACCTGCTGCATTTGTTCGAAAGCAACGGGTTTGTTTACAAAGTCGATCGCTCCTTTAAGAATGCTCTCATTCTTTACTTCGTAAGAAGACATCATGTGAACAGGAATATGCCGGGTAGCAGGATCTTTCTTTAATTCTTCCATCACTTCCCACCCGCTTTTTATTGGTAATTGCAGGTCAAGCAAAATACCCATAGGCTTATGCTTCTTAGCCATTTCTATTCCTTCATCACCTCTTACGGCCACAATTCCTTTATAACCTTTTTTATGCGTGAAGTCCAGCAATGCTTTAGCAAATGAAGTATCATCATCTATTATGAGCAGCAGTTTATCATCCTGAGAAATGTGTTTTCTATCGTCAGGAATGTTGGATGGAATTACGGTGGCTTTATATTTATCGACTACTTCTTTTGTAACTGCCTGTTGTTTTTCTTCATGCGAAATTTCTTCTGCTATTTCATGAAGTTCTTCGCTGATGCTATGCTTAGCAGCTTCCTTATTCGCTGGAATGATAACGGTAAAGCAACTGCCTTTTCCCGGTTCGCTTTCCAGTTTAAGCGTGCCACCTAAAAGTTTGGCAAGTTCACGACTGATAGAAAGTCCCAGTCCTGTTCCGCCATATTTTCTCCTGGTAGAACCATCAGCCTGCTGGAAAGCCTCGAATATTAATGCCTGTTTTTCTTTAGCGATACCGATACCGGTGTCCTTTACGGCAAATGATATTTGTGAATTTTGTTCTGATCTTATGATCAAACTCACTGAACCTTGCGAAGTAAACTTCATGGAGTTGGAGATCAGGTTACGGATGATCTGTTCCAGCCTTAGTTTATCCGTTTCTATTAGTGCAGGAGCTTTTTTATCAATATCAATTACAAACTGTAATCCTTTTTCATTGGCTAAAGGCTCGAATAAAGACCTGATGTTTCCTGCAATACTTTCAACAGTAACTGTTTCATATTCCAGGTTCATTTTGCCGGCTTCGATCTTGGAGAGATCAAGTATCTCATCGATCAGGGAAAGTAATCCCTGTCCGGAACTCTGGATCACTTTTGCATATTCAACCTGCTCATCGTTCAGGTTCATCTCAGAGTTTTCCGACATCAACCTGCTTAACAAAAGAATCGAATTGAGCGGTGTTCTTAACTCGTGGCTCATATTAGCCAGGAATTCAGATTTATATTTCGTGCTTTGTTCAAGCTCCGTAGCCTTGCGTTGAATGTCCAGATTTCTTTCTGCGATCTCCTGGTTCTTTTCTTCCAGTAGCCTTGTTCTTTCTTCCAGTTCAGCATTGGCTTGTTGCAGTTCTTCCTGCTGTACACGAAGCTCTTCTTCAGAAGCCTGCAGTTTTTGTGTGTTGGCTTCCAATTCTGTGTTCAAATGCTCAAGTTCACTGTGCTGGGATTGCAGTTCTTCAGCCTGTGCCTGTGTTTCTTCCAATAGTTCCTGTAATCTTGCCCTGTTTTTAGCAGTTTGCAAGGCAATGGCAATGTTATTGGCAGCCGACTCTAATAATCGTTTAGATGAAGCAGAGAATTCGTGTAAAGAAGCAAGTTCGATCACACCTTCCACTTCGTTATTATGCACCAGTGGAAGTATGATCACATGCTTTGGTGAAGCTTCCCCTGCAGCCGTACTAACCTTAATAAAATCACCAGGTATATTGTCGAGATAAACAGCTTGCTTTTTTTCAGCTACTTCTCCAATAAGGGTTTCTCCAAACGATAGCGTTTTAGGAACCAGATGTCCATGTGTGATGGCAAATCCTGCAACGCATTCAAGCATCTGGTGCGATCTTACTGAATATAATAAACCCAGTTGTGCATTTAAATAAGTAGCCAATGCATCAAGTACAGATTTACTCAATGTCAGCAGATCTTTTTCACCTGCAACACTGTTGTTGATGGTAGAAAGCCCGGTTTGTATCCAGATCTTTTCTTCATTCTCTTTGGTGAAAACCTGTAGATCGTTCTTCATCTTAACGATGGCATTACCCAGAACATCATTTTCACTGCGAGGTGTTACTTCTATATCAAAGTTGCCCTTACCAATCTCTTTAGCTGCTTCAGCAAGTTTCCTGTTGCTGTCTTCTATTTGCATAATGGAATCTGCCAGGCTACCCACTACATCATTCGAATATATTTTCAACTCAATTCCTGTAGCACCGGTAGCAATCTTCTGAGCCGCTTTCTTCAATTCACTTAATGTATCGGTAATGCTTTTGGTGGTAAAGAAGATGATGAAAATTACCACTGCTGTAACCAATATAAGAATAACCAGGTTTCTGTCCTTTGCCTGCTTTTCTTCATCGGCAATTACCTGCACTTTTGAAGTGATCTGTTTTACTTCGTGCCGTTGTAATTCTTTTAGTTCATCAACTGCTTTTGCTGTAACATCCCACCATGTATTGGCATCATAAGTATTTTTTGTGGTGCCGGAATCTGTTATTTCTGCAGTAAGATCGAAAAGCATTTTAACAGAGCCGGATTGTTTTAATTGTTTGTATTTTTCAATTGCTTCAGGTGAAGCTTTTAAAAGGAACTCAGTTTCATAAGCTTTGTATGTCTCAAACAAACTGCGTATCTCGTTTAAATTAGTTGCAGTCTGGCTCTCATTAAAGATTGAAGAATACAATTTCGCTCTGATCGTACCCAGGTGAGTGATCATCACATTCAATAACTTCTGACTTACCTGGTCTTTTACAACAGGTTGTAAAAAAGCAACGTTCTCAGATGAAACAGCAGATAATGAGTTTAAACGCAAAGCTGTATTGGTGTAAAAGTTTAAAACCTCATCTCTTGGAATTTGATTGTTATCAACTTTCGACCTTATCGTAGACAATTGATTGATGAAGGTGAATTGTTTGAAATCTGATAAGTTCCCCGATGCTTCAGTATTTAAGTTTTCTATAGCATCATCCACTTTACTTCTTTGCAATACCAATGCGGCATGATCCATTTTATTGGTCAGGAAACCGAAACTATAACGCCGCTCCAGTTGCAGTTCGTCCACAAGTGTACTGAGTTTGGCCGCCTGTGAAAGTTGACTCATGAACTTACTCACAACCGTAAGACGTTCAGTCTTTTCTCCATTCACTTGTATAGACAGGTAAAGGATGAATATCAAAGGCACTAACCCGATCAACATCAGTTTTACAGGTAGGGGTAGTCTTTTAAATAGTCGATTCATGGATACGCTGTGTTTTCTGTAAGTTTTGGTGTATGGTCTGTTGTAGTGGAAGTATCAGGATGAAGGTTGAACCTTCGCCTTCTTTACTTTTTGCAGTGATCAAGCCGTTATGTTTCGATACGATCTTTTTAGCTATTGCTAATCCGATACCGGTACCTTCATATTCATCTCTGGGGTTCAATCTTTGAAACAAAGCGAATATCTTTTCGAGATGTTGTTCATTAAATCCGATGCCATTATCGCAAACTGATATCCTACAATAACCACCGGAAGGATCCACGGCTGAATCGTAATCAGGTTGCTCAATAATATCTGCTTTGATATCAATAACAGGAGGTACTTCGTTTCTTGAGAACTTCAATGCATTTACGATCAGGTTTTGAAACACTTGTCGCAACTGGCCCGGAATGGCTTCGATCAGTGGGAGAGGAGCGATTTGTATTGTTGCATTCTTTTCATGAATGCTGAAATCGAGTTCATTCACTATATCCTTCATTAATTCATTCAGGTCAACTTGCCTGAATAATGAATGAACCGATAACCTTGAATACTCAAGCAGATCTGTAATAAGATCACTCATCCTTTTAGCAGATTCATTGATCTTATTTACATATTTCCGGGTAGTTTCATCTCTATCTGCTTCACTATCCAATAAGGAACTGAACAATTGAATTTTACGCAAAGGTTCTTTCAGATCATGCGATGCAACAAAAGCAAACTGTTGTAACTCGTAATTGCTCGACTCCAGTTCAGTATTTTTCTCCTGGAGTTCCTGCGTTCTTTCTTTAACGGCACGTTCCAGTAATTCTGTTGCCTTCTTCTGCTCATGAATATCAGTAAATGTTCCAACCCACTTAATGATCGTTTTTGCCTGTCGTACCGGTATTAGTTTAAGTAGGTGATAACGAAATTCTTTGGTGATGATATTTTCTATTCGCACTTCACGGGTAAAAGGCAGTCCCTTCTCAAAGTTGTGTTGTATATCGTCCAGTATAGATTGATCTTTCGGATGAAACCTGGGAAATAGATTATCAGAGTTGGAATACAGATACCATCCTTCATTCACAAACTCAATTTCACCAGTAGGTTTTGTGGTAAAGGCTATCTGCGGAATAGACTCAAGTATCGATCGTAACTCCTGCACTCTTTCATTTAACTCTTCCTCTGATTGTTTTCTTTCTGCAACCTCTTTGGCAAGCGAATCATGTGCAATATTCAAATCCCGGTTTTGCTTGGTAAGACTATGAATGGTTCTTACCTTATGCATTAATATATCAGGGTCGATTGGTTTGGTAATGTAATCGATGCCGCCTGATGCATATCCTTTTGCTACAAATCGTTTGTCGGTGTTAACTGCCGAAAGAAAGATGATAGGGATGTCTTTTGATCTGCTGTAACCCGATATTGTTTCTGCTACTTCAAACCCATCCATTCCCGGCATTTGTACATCGAGTAAGATCAATGTATAATCGCTATTGAGAATTTTCTTTAGTGCTTCTTCACCGGAATCAGCAGTATCTACAGAAAATCCATGTATCTCCAGAAGTTTCCTGAGTGAAAAAATGTTCTCCTGCTTATCGTCAACAATAAGAATCATTTAAAAAAGATATGTAGCATTTTGGAGTTAATGTGTATCGCTGTTTTGGTGAAGCATAAAACACAATAATCGTGCAGAAGAAATTCTACATGTGTTGTTACTTGAATTTCTTTGAGTAAAACAAAAGTGTAGAACATTTACCTCGATTTTACTAAGTACGTAATAATCTGAGATTTAATAATGCTAAAAAATTTAGTATATTCGTTGTGTAGAAACAAGTGCTATGACTAGTGACCGTATCCATGAAAAGCTATCCATCCTGGCAGATGCTGCCAAGTACGACGTGTCGTGTGCATCCAGCGGAAGTAAAAGAGAAAATCATAATAAAGGATTGGGTAATGCATCGAACGGAATATGCCATGCCTACACAGAAGACGGCCGATGTGTTTCACTGCTTAAGATTTTACTAACCAATCATTGCATCTTCGACTGTGCATATTGTGTTAGCCGTAAAAGCAACGACATCAAACGTGCAGCCTTTACCGTGCAGGAAGTAGTAGACCTCACCATTAACTTTTATCGCAGAAATTATATCGAAGGTTTATTTATCAGCTCAGGCATTTTCAAAAATGCGGATTATACAATGGAGCGATTGGTGCTGATCGCTAAAAAACTTAGAACGGAGCACAAATTCAATGGATACATACACCTGAAAGCCATTCCTGGAGCAAGCGAAGAATTACTGAAAGAAGCTGGAATGTATGCTGATCGACTGAGTGTAAACATCGAAATGCCTACAAAAGAAAGCCTGAAGCTATTAGCGCCTGATAAGAAACAGGACGATGTGATCCATCCGATGAAGTACCTGAAATCTGCGATCATTCAGCACAAAGAAGAGAAGAAGCAGTTTCGGAAGGCTCCTTTATTTGCTCCGGCTGGTCAAAGTACACAAATGGTGATCGGTGCTACACCTGAATCTGATCTGCAGATACTCCTGATGTCGCACTTCTTTTACCAGAAAATGAATTTAAAAAGAGTGTATTACTCAGGCTATGTTCCCATCAGTACAGATAATCGTTTGCCATCGATCGGAACACCTGTTCCAATGGTTAGAGAGAATCGTTTGTACCAGGCTGACTGGTTGTTGCGTTTTTACGGCTTTACCGTTGATGAGATCGTAGCACCGGATTATCCTCAATTAGATATGGATATCGATCCAAAACTAAGCTGGGCTTTGCGAAACATGGACATCTTCCCGGTAGACATCAACAAAGCCGACCTTCAACTCATCAAACGTATCCCCGGAATAGGAGTACAGTCGGCAAACAAGATCGTAGCTGCAAGAAGATATCAAAACCTCACCTGGGATAATCTTAAAAAGATCGGCATCAGCCTAACGAAAGCCAGGTATTTTATCATTTGCAATAGTCGTGATTACGAAAGGAGAGACCTGCAACCGCTCCAGGTAAAACAACAAATATTATCACTTGGTAAAAGCAAATATCAACCAAACTTCTCACCACAAATAAGGCTGTTCTGATGACCTCAATTACATACGATGGCACTTTCGATGGATTTCTCACTGCAGTATTCGAAGCGTACGAATACAAATTAAAAGATGCTATCATCACAACAAAACAACGTTACCAGCCCACGGTATTTGCTTTAAAACATGAAGTGATCACCAACGAAGCCAAAGCTGAGAGGGTTTGGAAAGGATTAAAGCAGAAGATATCGGCGAAAGCAACCTCAGAAATATACCATTGTTTTTTAGCCGATGTTGCAGTAGAGAATACACTGTACAGCTACATACAGTACGCTTTCAGTGCTTCAAAAACGATTGAATGGGATTACACCAATATTCATGTGGTGCAAGTAAGAGAATGGGCTCATAAGGTGCATCGTGAAAGGCATAGGATGGCGGCATTTATTCGTTTTCAGTTAACAAAAGATCAGTTGTATTATGCAGTGATCCAACCAGATTTTAATGTGCTTCCTTTGCTGGAAAATCATTTTAAACGTCGTTATGCCGATCAAAAGTGGCTGATCTATGATGTTTTTCGTAGATACGGTATCTATTACGACTTAAAAGAAGTGTCAGTCGTTGAAATGACATTTAGTGATGACTCTAATAATGGAAAAGATATTTCTGGTGTGTATGATGAGGATGAAGGTCTGTACCAAAGCCTTTGGCAGAATTACTTTAAAAGTGTGAACATACAGGCTCGTAAAAATACAAAGCTTCACATTCAACATATGCCAAAGCGTTACTGGAAACACTTAACAGAAAAAAAGCCACTGATCCGTTGAACCAGTGGCTTTTTTGTATAGTTCTCAACTTATTTTCCTTCAGGAAAAGAAAGACTTCCGTCACTTTGTGCTTCATCAGCATCCTTCTGAAGATTGTGTTGGTTAGTCGTGATCCTATCCATATCGTTATCCGCACTTGAAGTTAATCCTTCAGTTTGTGGATGACTGGTTTTTCGTTCAGATGGTGACGAAGGACCTAACTGGCTGGCCTTGTCACTATCTGTTCTTCTGAACTGGTTATTGTTATTGATATCCTTATCCGTTTGAAATCTGTCGTTTGCCATACATAATTGTTTAATGATTCATGCCTTTTGCTTTATTACCTCTGCTGTGTGTTTGACTTTCGCTGGTGGGCTCATCCAAACCGCCTTCACCCGGCACATCTTCTCTCTGGTTCGTGGTACGTTTCGCTGCCGCCTGTGTTTGAAGATCATCGTCAACAGGAGAGGGAACCTTTCTATTTGCAGGATCACCAATTCCTGTAGCCGGGCCACCCTGGCTGGCTAATGTTCTTTGCTGATCTGTATTACTATCTGATTTTATTCCTCCCGGGTCTGATCTGTGTTGTAATGCCATATTAATTAATTTAAATGATACAATAACTGCTCTAATAATAGAGGCAATTACCTGTTTTTCTGGTCTTTAGGAAGATTTTTTGAACTTCTTTCTCTGTTTTCGCCAGAAATTGATTTACTAGCTTGGCCTGCAGAATCTCCTTTAACATCATGACCTTTCATTCTACCGACAGCATCTTCCGAACCGGTTTGTCCTGACAAGCTAACGCTACGGTTCTGATCTGTAGACTTTGCATCACCGCTGGCTGAATAATTTTGGCCGGAACCATCGGTACCCATACCAATCGTACTTGGCGACATTAACGAATCCAAAGTGCTGGAAGATCCATGATGCTGACCTTTTTGTGAACCAGCTTGGTTCAGATCAGTATTCCTGAGATCCCTGAGATTATCAGAATTGTTTGGGTTTAGATTTTGGTTATGGTTGTCATTTTTTTGATCTCGCATAACAAACGTTTTAATTAATAATAATCATTGTTTGCTGTTTTTGTGCCACCAAGTGTTAACGAACTTAATGCATTGATTAAGATACATCTCGAAACAGCTGGTTGATTAAGAGCTATTTAGATGATTGTAAAGACTTCTACATTTGGCACGTTGTTATCTTATAATTTGCTGTTATGTATCATTGCAAACAGCGTATGTTTTTCGGCTCTCGCTGTGCAGCATTGAACATAATGGCATTATAACGAAAGCAATTCCATTGTGTGCAGATGTTGCGATTTTTTTCGAGACCGCTGTTTAAAAAAAGAAAAAAGAAGGGCGAAGCAGATTTCGTGGAGAAATCTTTGGTGCATAACATGAGAAATTACTACTTCACTGTTTTCCACTCTGTTCTAACCATAATTTTAGCACTGCTACTACTAGCACTAATATGCCTACGATAGCTGCAATTACTTGCCATAAGTATTTTTTCTTTTCCCAGTTTGTTGGAGGCTTGTACTTGTACCTAACCACAGGCTTATTCTTATTCCTTAAATGATGTTTGCCAGCAGGTGTTATACCATAGCACCTTAGTTGCGTTTCTTTGATATAGCCTTTATATTGTAATGAAGCAATATCGTCATCACGACCTAAGATTCTCACAGGTCGATCTTGTTCATTAAGGTATTCCAGAAGTTCTAAAGCAGTTTCGGTCATAATATTCGCACTAAGCTAATACTCGCTACGATAAAAAATAAGTGGCGTGGGCATTTTTCTTTTTACTGTATTTCTCGAAAAAAATCGCAACATCTGCACACACAAATCGGCTGATAAGCCGTAATAAATGCTAATTGCTTTCTTATAATTTATATTATGTTAAATAAAACAATATCTTTGATTTATCCAATTTCTATGATTAAAAAACAAAGCCCTTCATTTCTGAAGGGCTATTCTATCGTTTCAAACTTAGTTTAATTGAACTTGCCGTGTAATGCATCGTACTTTTTGTATAGTGCGTCATACTTATCGTATTCGGCTGCATTACCTTTTGATTTATCTCTTTTCCAGCCATAGAAATTAGCAAGATAATCAACTGTTTTACCAGCAACCTGCTTTTCCATTCTTTCCAGGTTGGATTTTGCTGATAGTACTTTATAAGTTATCTCCAACCATTGAATTCCTTTCTCGGCATATCCGTGCTGCTTTTTCTCAACCGCTACATTAGCTGCTTTCACTGCATCTATATCTTTTTTTGCTTTTGCATCAGCGGCTGCTTTCTTTTTTGGATCCTTCTCAACAGGCTTATTTTTGTTGATCTCACCAATCTTCCTGATGTTTCCTTCGTACTCTTCATCTAAAGCCACCCAGTCATTATAATTTAGCAGACCTACATTATAAGCTGCGAGACCATTGTTATTATCCTTGCCATATGCTTTTACAAAAGCCTCTTCCGCCTTTTTACGATACATATCCAGTTGAGCAGAATCTAATTTTTCTCTTTCTTCTTCTTTTATATTATAGAACATCGCTCCGTAAGCCATATATTGGCTAACAGTGAGAGTTCCGGCAGCATCTGCTTTGTCATAAGCTGCAGCTTTTTCTGCCAGGCTCATATATTTTTCGGTGTACTCAGACTCATAATCAGCCCATTTATCACGATCACCCGGATAAAGATCATTGGCTACACCAATATACTTGTCAAAGTTTGCCTGGTCTTTCTTATTCATGTAGTAATACACCAGGAATTCGTAAATATCTTTCAGATCTCCTGCTCCTGCCGCATTTGTGATCTTAAAGTCAGCAAGACGAGTGTAAAATTTTGCCGCATCATCATTTTTCTTAGCATTTTGGGCAGCAAATCCACTAAAAAGCACCGTGGTAGTATCAATTGGTTGTTTATTACCTCTCCAATCGAATTTCGAGATCAGGTCACCGATCTCTGAAGCACGACTAAAATATTTATATGCTGAATCCCAGGATTTTGTATCGAAACTGGCAATTCCATGTTTAAGATTGTTCCTGTAAAGAAAGTCGATGATCGCCTTGCCTGGAATTGAAGACTCATTCATTGTTTTAAATGAAGGCTCGATCTGCACATATTTATTGAATGACTGGTAAGCCACTTCCAATGCATTTGGATATTGAGGTCTTAATGTCTCTTCATCATACAAAGCACCATAAACGGTAGAGTGCCAATACACTACTTCAGGTTTTGACTGGAACTTGGGATCAGCCATTAACCTGTCAACTTCAGTTTTTGCTTCTGCGTATCTTTTAAGCAAATAAGCAGAACTTACCTTCTTCGTATCCTGGGCATTCACACTTACTGCAGCAATCATCAGAGCTCCTAAAAGTATTCTTTTCATACTACTGATTTTCAGATGTTTCTGAATTGTTATTGTTATTTTGATCTAAATTGTCCAAATTGTCTGATTCTGTTGCTGAATCAGTTAAATTTATTTCTGAAGAATCCTCATCAACTCCTTCAACTAATTGTTCTACAACTTCTTCAGCCTCTTGTTCATCAATTCTTGAAATAGCTGCGATCTCATCGTCGCTATCAATTCTTATCAGCTTTACTCCCTGAGTTGCTCTTCCAGCTTCACGAATCTCAGAGATCGGAGTTCGAAGTGTAATACCAGATTTGCAAGTAATGATCAGATCATCCTTCTCTTTAGGATCCAGGATTCCAACGAGCTTACCTGTTTTTTCTGTAACATTTATGGTCTTCACGCCTTTACCACCTCTATTCGTAATTCTGTATTCCTCAACAGCGGTACGTTTTCCAAAACCTTTCTCCGAGATCACAAGAACGGTAGCATTTTCATCTTTTCTATTGACGCAGATCATACCGATCACTTCGTCATGCTCATCATCAACCTCAATTCCGGTTACACCAATTGCTCCTCTTCCTGTTGGACGAACCTTTTCTTCAGGGAAACGGATCGCTCTACCCGATTTTACAGCTAGCATGATCTCATTGCTTCCATCGGTCATCTTAGCTTCGATCAGTTGATCACCTTCCACGATCGTGATCGCATTTACGCCATTAGCTCTAGGACGGCTGAAATCTTCCAGTAAAGTTTTCTTTATTATTCCTTTCCTGGTGCAGAGAACGATATAATGATTTGTTACAAAATCTTTATCTGCCAGGTTCTTTACATCAATGATCGCTCTTACTTTATCATCCGGAGGGATCTGTATCAGGTTCTGGATCGCTCTACCTTTGCTCTGCTTCTCGCCTTCCGGGATTTCATATACTTTCAACCAATAACAGCGGCCTTTTTCAGTAAAGAACATCATTGTATCGTGGGTAGATGCTACAAAAAGATGTTCTACATAATCCTCTTCCCTTGTTTTGCTGCCAATGGCACCTCTTCCACCTCTTTTTTGTTGGCGATATTCGGTTGCAGAAGTTCTTTTGATATAACCTAAATGTGAGATAGTTATCACAACATCTTCTTCTTCAATAAGATCTTCAATTCTCATTTCATCAGCGAGATATTGAATTTCACTCTTACGGGCATCACCAAATTTGTCCTTGATCTCTCCCAGTTCTTTTTTGATCAGATCATATCTCAGGTCTTCACTGGCTAATAATTCTTTTAATCCACGGATAGTGTTGATGAGGTCGTTGAATTCATTAACGATCTTATCCCTTTCCATTCCAGTTAAACGCTGCAAGCGAAGTTCAAGGATAGCTTTGGCTTGTTCTTCTGATAATCCCTCTTCCTGTTTGTACAGATCGTCAGTAAGATCAGCGAATATCTGTGGATTGAGGTACCACTTTTCAGTTTTTGATTTTTCGATCAAAGCTGATTTCGCTTCATCCGGAGTTCTGCTACCTCTAATGAGAGCAATCACTTCGTCTAAATGATCCAAAGCTTTGAGATAACCTTCTAAGATGTGAGCTCTTTCCTCGGCCTTTCTAAGTTCGAACTTAGAACGACGGATCACCACCTCCATTCTGAACTCGATGAACTCAGAAATAAGATCCTTCAGGTTCAGAATCTTAGGACGACCCTTACTCAGTGCTACGTTATTTATACCGAAACTTGTCTGTAACTCAGTGTATTTGTAGAGTTGATTAATAATAACCTGGGCAACAGCATCACGTTTCAGGTCAAGAACAATACGGGTTCCTTCCCTTTTATTACTTTCGTTATTAACATGTGCTATACCTTCAATAGCTTTCTCGTTCACTAACTGACCAATTCTATCGGTCAATGTATCACGATTCACCTGGTAAGGCACTTCCGTGATGATGATCTGCTCTCTGCCACTAGGTTTTGTTTCAACATGGCATTTACCACGAACCACTACTCTACCACGACCGGTGAGCATGGCTTGCTTCACTCCTTCCATACCATAGATCACTCCACCTGTAGGAAAATCCGGCGCTTTTACATGAGACATCAACTCTTCTATGGTGATCTCTTTATTATCGATATAAGCCACACATCCATCAATCACCTCAGACAGATTGTGAGGCATCATGTTCGTAGCCATACCTACGGCAATCCCGCTACTTCCGTTCACGAGGAGTTGGGGAATTCTTGTAGGAAGTACTGTCGGCTCCTCAAGAGAGTCATCAAAGTTGAGTTGGAAATCAACCGTGTCTTTTTCGATATCCTCCAGCATACTTTCTGCAAAACGTTGCAGCCTTGCTTCGGTATAACGCATTGCCGCTGGAGAATCGCCATCAGGGTTACCAAAGTTACCTTGGCCGTCGATCATGGTGTATCGCATACTCCAGTCCTGCGCCATACGAACAATGGCATCATATACTGAAGAATCGCCGTGAGGGTGATATTTACCAAGTACCTCACCCACAATACGGGCAGATTTTTTATAAGGTTTGTTATGTGCCATGCCAATCTCGTTCATGGCATGCAGTATTCGTCTGTGAACTGGTTTCAATCCGTCACGAACATCCGGTAAGGCACGACCAACGATAACAGACATCGAATAATCGATGTAAGCCGTCTTCATTTGCTCTTCAATATTTACCTGGATTATCCTGTCGTGATCACCTGTTTGCTGCGGCAATAAAGTATCTTCCATAATAGTTTTAACCTTCTCTTTTCTTCGACAATTAGGACTTATAAAAAGCCTATGTTCTACAATGATTTACAAGGTGGACAAAGCTACTTTTTTCCCACCGGAAAGCAGCTTTTAAACCGCTAAATTTTTGGGGTATTTGTTCACAAAAAACTCAGGCATAGATTTCGCTTTTAGCAGCTCGAAAACTCAGGTAAAAAAAGCTTTAGACAACTGAGAATGGAAAAGATAAACAGACGAATTGTTAAGAAACAAGAAAAGGAAAAATTATGAAAACCCCCATTCATCCACAAACAGAAAACTATAGCGGCGATGCTGAAAATTTACGTACTCAATATTTCAATAAGACTCTTCAAAAACCTATCGAAAGCACTGACTTAAAGAAGAATGTAATGCTCACCCCTTTTTTGCTTGCTATACCGGTGATCATCATTCTTTTTATTCTCATCTCAGGCAGTGCAAACGATACTTCTATCATTTCTACTGAACCAATTCAACATGAAATGGTAAATACAGAACGGTCAGAAAGGTTGAATGTTGCTGTTATGAAAGCCGATTCAAGTTTAAGTTTTAAGACCATTGCTTTGCCGGCAAAAAAGTAAAAGCCGATTCCCTACCTTAGTTCGATGAAACACATTGTTTTGTTTGGAGCAGGACGATCTGCAACTGTTTTGATCGATTACCTGAAACAAACTGCTACTGAAATCGTTTGTAAAGTGACGGTAGCTGATGCTGACCTGAAAACCGTTGAACAAAAAGTTGGTGAACACCCTCTCGTAAAAGCTGCTGAAGTAAACATAGAAAATGAGAATCAAAGAAAAGAACTCATAAGCCAGGCTGATGTGGTGATCTCACTTATGCCTCCACACCTGCATTATCTGGTGGCGATTGATTGTTTACAGCTCGGCAAACACCTGCTAACGGCAAGCTATGTAGATGAAAAGATCAAAGCTTTAGAACAACAGATACACGAAAAGAATTTGTTTTTCTTATGTGAAATGGGACTCGATCCTGGAATTGACCACATGAGTGCCATGCAGTTGATCAATAACATTAAAGCAAAGGGTGGAACAATTACTTCCTTTAGATCGCATTGCGGTGGATTGGTTGCTCCTGAAAGTGATACTAATCCCTGGCATTATAAGATCAGCTGGAATGCAAGAAATGTAATCACAGCCGGAAAAGCTGGTGCTCTCTACCGTGAAAATGGAAATGTGGTTAGCCTGGGTTATGTGCAACTTTTTGATCCGGAAAAAACGGTTGATGTAAATGATGTGACTTACGCTTATTATCCTAACCGGGATTCATTAAAATATATTTCGACGTATCATTTAGATGAAGCCACCACTTTTGTAAGAACCACTTTACGTCATCCAGAGTTTTCGTTTGGCTGGAAAAACATCATCGATCTTAAATTGACTGATGAAGAAAAAACTTACGAAACAAATGGGATGACACTGGCTGATTTCTTTCGCCAGCATTTTGAAAAATATGGTTTTGGCGAATGGTTGAGCCAGATGCTGGTGAGCCGTCTCTCCTATGCGAAAGACATGATGGAAAAGTTGATGGCATTGATCGAAGCAGAAGAAAAAGCAGAAGAGCAGGGTGCCGAACCTCCGGAAGAAGTGATGTTGGTGAATGAAAAAGGGGAACTCGATTCAGTTGATGTGGATGGTATAAAAGATAAAGCTGCAGAAACAGTTGCTCTAAAAATGCACGAAGCTAATCTTAGTATGAAGCAACTTTTCTTTTTAGGAATGGATGATGAAACAACAGTCATTAACAAAGGACTATGCAGTGCTGCAGATGTACTACAATTCATCTTCGAAACCAAACTTGCATTACAACCGGAAGACAAAGACCTGGTAGTGATGTTGCACGAGATCGATTACAATTTAAATGGAACTGAACATTCGGTAAAAAGTTCGTTGGTGGTTACCGGTGAAGATGCATTACATACAGCAATGGCAAAGACAGTTGGCTTGCCTTTGGGAATTGCTGCGAAACTTATTGTCGAAGATCAGCTGAAATTAACAGGACTTCATATTCCTACTTCGGCAACAATCTATGAACCTGTTTTAAAGGAGCTGGAACAACATAGAATTGTATTTAATGAAGAAGAAAGTTCTGAAAGTGTAAGTGAGTGACATTACGAAAACTTGCATTTTATTTGCTTCAAAATGATATTCAGTACAAGAGTGCGACGCAACGATGATGCTATGAAAAACTGTAGCTGGCTACATAATATTTTTTAATTTCTCTTTTAACTTCTTCACTCCTTCTGTTGCGGGTTTTTCAATCGTAGTTAAATTATATAATGAAGAAGTATAAGGTACTTTCTTATCAACAATAAATTTCGGACAATCGATTGGTGCATAATTCACCAAACCTGCAGCAGGATATACAACCAGAGAAGTTCCTACCACAACAAATATATCTGCTGTACTGGCTATTCTCGCTGCTTCTTCTATCAATGTAACTGGTTCTTCGAACCAAACAATGTGTGGACGAAGCTGTGCACCATCTTCAGCTGTATCTCCAATATTGATGTCGCCACGAATCTCATACACCAACGATTCATCTGCTTCACTTCTCATTTTAAAAATCTCGCCATGCAAATGCAAGATGTTTGTACTACCAGCTCTTTCATGTAGATCATCAATATTCTGTGTGATGATCTGCACATCAAAATCTTTTTCTAATTCAGCCAAACCAAAATGAGCAGCGTTTGGATTTGCTTCAGCCACATTTCTTCTTCTCATGTTATAAAACTCAAGCACCAGCTTAGGATCTTTTCGCCAGGCCCTGGGTGTTGCCACTTCAGCAATGTCGTAACCTTCCCAAAGACCATCACTATCACGGAAAGTTTTTAATCCACTTTCTGCACTAATGCCTGCACCGGTGAGGACTATCAATTTCTTTTTGCTCATGCAGTAAAAATAAGAAGAAGAAATGTGTGAAGCCAGCAGAGGTAATGCTATTAAGCATCTCTTGCATCGCACTCTTGTACTGCAACCATTAACTCAGCTGTTGCGGCTTCGGTTTTAGCACCTTCTTTCGAATAAAGTACCATGCAACAACACCTCCGATCAGCAATGGCCAGATGCTTACAAAGAACAACAACAGTTCACCAATAAAAGATGCGCCACGTTTAAATGATTCTGCAAAACTGGTGAAGAAAGTTGGAGATGTATCATCAATTTTAGCAGCATTCAACACCTGGAAATATTTCAGATTGATCGTGCTATAAGCAGATTGGTGTGCCATGTACTGCACTTTACTTGAAGCAGCTTCGATATCTTCTGTTATAGAACTGATCTCATTTTGAACCCTGATTACATCATCCATTTTCTTAGAGTTATTCATCAGCTCGAAATACTTGTCACGAAGCCGCTTCTTGGTTTCTATTCTTGACTTAGTATCTACAACCTGTGTTGAAACATCTTCAGAAGTGATTTGTTTGTCTAGCACTTTTGCATTCTTATCAACTGCCGACAAATAGTTCATCACATTTTCAAACTGGTCTACCGGAACTTTGATCGTAGCATTATTACTGATCTCTCCTTCTGTTTGCGTTTGTTGTTCCTGTGCAACATAAGCTCCGAAAGATCTCAGGTTCTGGTGAATGTTGTTGTTGAAGCTGTGATAATCTTTCAATTCCAGACTCACATTAGCGATCTTGATGATCTTCCGATCCCATTCAGGAGAACCAGGCTGAGGTACAGAAGGTGCACCTTTATAGTTGCCGATCTTTACAGAGTCAGCAAGCACCTGTTCATGTTGTTTCTCTGTCTCAACCTGAATATCCTGTGTTTTATTTTCCGGACCTTTCTGGCAAGCGAATGCCATCATGGCTATCAAAGCCACTAAAAAGTATTTCATAGCAATAAGTTTTTTATTGAGATTAGTTAAAGTGGAAATTCCATATGCAGCAAACGTTAGAGATAATTGCTACTTTCTTCTGAGGTAGTAGTAAATGCTGTCGATTGACATTAAAGAGATCGCTGAATCAGATTTTGAAAGGAAGTTCAATTGATGTGTAACAGAATCTTCTTTGATGAATAAACTCGTTTGATCATCTGCAACATAATATTTGCCTGTACTTGAATCGGAAGTGTTCGTATAACGGAAGCTGCTGTCGGCATTGAACTCAACTCCGAGAGGTGTGCTATCTTTTGCAGTAAGTACCAAAGCTAAGAGTCCAATGTTCTTTGATGAATCTGCTGAACGATTTTGAATTGAATCGATTGTCCATTGACCTTGAATATTAAATTCTTTTGTTCGTTTAGAACCGAATAAACCACATGAGATTGCTACTATGATTACTACAGCAGCAAGAGAAGCTACGATGATCTTGTTTTTCATTTTGCAGGTTTTTAATTGTGATGAATTAAAACTTGCAGGCCTGCAATAATGAATACTGCGAAATGAAAAAATGTAACCCGTGATAACGTGTTAAAGGAAAGAGAAAGAGGATTGTATAAACTATTCCAAAGTTTATAGCTTCGGTAAAGTTGTTGCAGTATGGCTATCCTTTAG
The DNA here is from genome assembly GCA_024508725.1 of Chitinophagaceae bacterium. Classification (GTDB taxonomy): domain Bacteria; phylum Bacteroidota; class Bacteroidia; order Chitinophagales; family Chitinophagaceae; genus JAEZDC01. The sequence continues at coordinate 818,487 of JANINS010000004.1, forward strand.
TTTCGGCAAGCTCCATTATAACTTTCCATTCATCATCAGTTACCGGCTGAACAGATAAACGACCAAGTCTTACCAATGCCATATCTTTTAAACGCTTCTCTGTTTTGATCTGTGGAAGTCCGACAGGCTTCTTCAATTTTTTATGTGGCTTAAGATCTACTGCAACCCAGGCTTCTTCATCAGTAGTCGGATCCTGGTAAGCTTCTTTCACAACTTTTGCAATGCCTACGATCTCAAGACCTTCATTGCTATGATACCATAACACCAGATCACCTTTCTTCATTGAACGAAGATTGTTTCGTGCCGCATAGTTTCTTACGCCATCCCAAAACGTTTGACCATCTTTTTCAAACTGTTCCCAACTGTACTTGAAAGGTTCGGATTTTACTAACCAGTAAGCCATACAATATTTGAAATTTGAAGTTTGAGATTTGAAATTTTACCACCCACTTGCTAATACGTCAGCAATATGAATTGTTTTGATCGGATATGCTGCATTTTTGATGTAGCCATCCAAATGCATTAAGCAACTCATATCGGTGCTGATAATATATTCCGCTTTTGTATCTGTTGCATTAGTGGCTTTCTGATCTGCCATAGCAATACTGATCGGCTCAAACTTTACGGCAAACGTTCCACCGAAGCCGCAACAAGTTTCATTGTCATTCATCTCAATCAATTCCAAACCTTTCACTTTGCTGAGCAATCTTCTAGGTTCTGATTTAATGCCTACTTCTCTTAATCCTGCACAACTATCATGATAAGTGGCTGTGGCTTTGAACGTTGCTCCAACATCATCAATATTCAGCACTTTGGTCATGAATTCAACGAACTCGAAAGTTCGATCCTTCACCTGTTTCATTTCGTTATGCAGAGAAGAGTTTTCCAGAAGTTTAGGATAATAATTTCTTACAAATCCTACACAACTTGCACTTGGTGAAACGATGTATTCTGCATCAATAAAATCGTTGATGAACTTACTGCAAACTTCTCTTGATTCTCCCCAGAATCCTGCATTAAAAGCAGGTTGCCCACAACATGTTTGATTGGGATTATATCTTACTGTACATCCTGCTTTTTCCAACACTTTAACCATGCTGAAACCAACATTGGGATACAACTGATCGATGAAACAGGGTATGAAAATAGAAACATTCATATATGCTAAGTTAAGAACACGGATAACACGGAATCAGTAGGATTTGAACTGATGCCATGAAATTAAGAATGTACAAGTGAGTGACACAACAGACGATGCCCAGAATTACTTAAGCTGGCCAAATTATCTTTTAAAACTTCTGTTCATTGCAATCATCTTAATTGCAGTGATCGCAGCTTCTTCACCTTTATGTCCATGTTTGCCTCCTACTCTTTCGATTGCCTGTTGTTCGTTCTCAACAGTCAACACACCGAAGATAGTTGGTACATCTAACACAAGATTCAACGATAAAACACCGTCGGTTACCGCTTTGCATACGTAATCAAAATGTGGCGTATCTCCCCTGATCACTGTTCCTAATGCAATAAAAGCATCTGCTTTGTTCTCGGCACTTTCTGCATACGCTTTAATAGCAAACGGAATTTCCACAGCACCGGGAACATTCAATATTTTGAACTTTACACCTTGCTGTTTCAATATTTTCTTACAGCCTTTTTCGAGTTTTGAAACGATATCATCATTCCATTCTGTCCGTACAATTACAACAAAGGCATCCTGTATAGTGGGGATGCCTTCGTTCAAGCTTTTATTACCTGGTGTAGCCATTATTTTACAGAGAGTTCGTTCTTCTGAACTTTTAATCGGTAAATGAATTTATCTGCCTGTCCACCTTTTTCAGACTTAGGGAAATTCTTTTTCAATTCAGTGTAGATATCAACTGCTTCATCAGCTTTGTTTTCTAACTCTAACAACTGTGCAGCTCTAAAAAGATATTCAGGTGAATTGATCTCGTCTTCAGGGAAGTGACGACCTGCTTTTTTATACAGATCGATGGCTTTGCTTCTCTCGTTCTTCATTGAGTAAGCATCAGCAAGGCAAGACCATGCTCTCGCCTGGATCATTTTAGAATCAGTATCGTAATCTTTCAAATGTTTGATCGCATCATCAAATTTTCCCAGGTGCAGGTAAGAAACACCGGCATAATAATGAGCCAGTTCAGCAGATTTTGTTCCGCCATAATTCTTGATCACATACAACACACCTTTGCTGCTGCTGTCACCATTCAATACATTATTGAAAGAGTCAATGGCAAAATACTCCTGTGCTTTGAAAATAGCTTCCTGTGCTTTTTCTTCTTTAGGCTTTACAACATACTGCTTGTAAGCCCACCATGCACCAACGATAACGATGATTGCCAAACCTACATAAGTGATGATCTTCTGATTATTTTTCCAAAAAGCATCCAGTTTATTTACAGCATCGTTTCTTTCAACATGCTCAGTTCTCTTGTCGCTCATTTCAATTGAGATTAATTATGGGAGTTTTTTTGTTTTAGTCAACTATAAAAGGATAGTTCTGGTCTATATATACATCTTTCAGTACTTCGCTTTCATCGGGCCAAGGACTTTCTTCAGCAAACTTTACGCTTTCTTCAACCACAGCATTGATACGATCATCAATTGCTTTGATCTCTTCGTCGGTTGCAAACTTGTTGTCCTGGATGGTCTTCAACACCATTGCGATAGGATCTTTTGCCCTGTACGATTCAACTTCTTCTTTGGTCCTGTATTTCTGTGGATCAGAAACAGAGTGACCTTTATAACGATACGTTTTTAATTCAAGCAAAGTTGGCCCGTCACCTTCTCTTCCTCTCTTTACTGCTCTTGCAATCGCTTCGTGAACAGCTTCAGGCGTCATACCATCTACTTTATCAGCAGGCATTTCGTAAGCATCAGCCAGTTTGTAGATGTCAAGTACATTAGAAGTTCTTTCAACAGAAGTACCCATAGCATAGTTGTTATTTTCGCAAATGAAAATAACAGGCAGCTTCCAGGTCATTGCCATGTTAAAAGTTTCGTGCAACATACCCTGACGTGCAGCACCATCACCAAAGAAAGCAAGAACCACATTATCAGTACCACGGTATTTTTCAGCGAAAGCCAAACCTGCACCTGTACCGATCTGGGCACCTACGATTCCATGACCACCAAAGAACTTGTTCTTCACATCAAAGAAGTGCATACTTCCACCTTTACCTTTAGCACAGCCGGTCGCTTTTCCATAAAGTTCCGCCATACAAGCATTGGCACTCGTGCCTTTTGCAAGTGCAAAACCGTGATCACGATAAGCGGTAATAAAGGGATCGTCTGGCCTTGTAGCGGTCATACATCCTGCAGCGATCGCTTCCTGCCCAACATAAGCATGGAAAAAGCCACGGATCTTGCCAGCCATCTTATACATTTCCTCAGCCTTCAACTCGAACTGGCGGATCAGTTGCATCAACTCGTACCAGTAGAGATATGTTTCTTTCGAAAACCGTGTTGCCACTCGTTAATTTTTGAGCGGCAAATATAGTATAATGACATTATAACCCAATCAGCCAAATTTTCCCCGTTTCAGATGAAGAAAAATCATTATTTAGCCAGCTTTAGTTCGCTGATAATGCTTTCGTTGCGTCGCACTCTTCATCTGCATAATTCATATCAGCAAGAGAGCAGTCTTGCCTTCATGCATCAACAGTTTTTACAATCTGAATTGTTTTACTTTATCTTTATTTTTCCGAACGAAAGTTCATCATTATTTTCCTCCCTTTGAAAGATCCGCACCTGTAGATTGCACAGATTGAAAGATTGTATTGCCAAAATCGAATAAATGGATACGAAAAAGCCCCTGTACTATTCAGAGTACCTTCAGTTGGATAAGATATTGGATGCCCAGCATCCTAAAAGTGCAGTGAATGGAAAAGATGCTGCTCATGAAGAAATGCTCTTCATCATCGTTCACCAGGCTTTTGAACTATGGTTTAAACAGGTAAGGCATGAGTTATGTTCCATCATCGAATCATTACATAAAGAACGAATAGACGATAACACAGATGAAATGAGCGTGATCGTTCAGCGATTGTATCGTGTGATCAAGATCATCCGGCTGATGAACAAGCAGTTTGAAGTTCTGGAAACAATGAAACCGCTGAATTTTCTTGATTTCCGTAATTACCTCTACCCTGCTTCAGGATTTCAAAGCAAACAATTCAGGATCGTAGAAGCCATGCTCGGTTTAAAAATGCAAAGCCGGCATATGCCTGAGCATTATAAAAATGTTTGTACACATGCCGGTGGCTTTAACCAGGATGATTATGCTCATATTACCGAAGCAGAGAATGACCTGAGTGTGCTGGAAGGTGTAAAGCACTGGCTTGCCAGAATGCCTTTCTTTCATCCCGAACTTTGGAAAGCGTATGAATCAAAATTCCCGGCCAACCAGGTTTCTGAAAACCTCTTCATCTCTGATTACTATAATTTATACGAACAGTCGCAACAACAGTTAAGAACTACGGGTTTCCAGGAAAGAAAACCAAACGAGTTTGATACAAGAACAGAAAAACCTACGCCTGCCGATAGTTTTAAAAACTTTTTTTTAGAAAATGGTTCCGGCCAGTTTTCAGCAAAAGAACTTACTGCTGCATTATTCATTCAGTTGTATGGTCATTATCCTATGCTGCATCTGCCTTTCGAATTATTGAATTCATTGGTTGAGATCGATGACCTTCTTTCATTATGGCGGTACAAGCATTATTCAATGGTGAAGAAAATGATCGGTGCAAGCCCAGGAACTGGTGGAACAGAAGGTGCCGGTTATTTATTTGGAGCAGTTCAAAAGAACAGGATATTCTCTGATCTGTTGGTATTGCCAACCTTTTTCCTGGAGAAATCAAAATTGCCGGTCTTACCTAAAAACTTGAAAGATCTTTTAGAGTTTAGTCATGAATATTCCATCGAAGAATTGATCTCAAATTAATCATTAACCAGCTTATAAAACTCTTCTGCAACAACTGGCATCTTTTGCAATCTTGACAGTAGTATTTGCTGATGCCGGGGTGCAAACCTTTGTTTTATTTCTGATGGATAATACAGAAAAGCCATTTCTATTGCAGCAGCGTTGATTTGTACCTGTAATTGTTTTACAGCAGCTAAGAACTCCTCTTTTGACACTCCTTGCAGAATTTTCTTATCCAGTTTTTTTGCCTGGTGCATTAATCCATCGACACTTACAATTTCATTTCTGAAAGACTGGAATTTGTTATTGACTGCAAGGGTAATGTGGCTGAGTATTCCTTCATCAAAAACATACATTGCCATATCCCTGTCTTTAGCAATTGGAATAAATCTTTTTTGCCCCGCAGAATCGATCAAAGCCCATCTCCACTGGCCTTCATGCCTGTCCCAATCGCATATTAGCATATCAAATAAACGATTCTTTAAATACAGGATCGTATCGATCGATATCTTTTTCTTTCGCTGTAATTCAAGCATATCATCTGTGTCAACAATATCTGTTGCATTGTACAATTGATTGTGCCAGGTGGTATCATAATTCTCTTCGAGGTACACCAATCTGCCAGCGATCTTTTGATTGTACTTTCCATGCTTCTCGTTATAAGGCATCCAGAATAATTCGGGATTACAATGCGGTAATTGTGCACTTTCTGCAAGACTTGCTGCAATCATTGGTGCATAAGGATTCATTGATGCAACCTGGTCTCTGAACATGAATCGCAATGCAGTATGACGAAGAATTTTAGGCAAAGCATTTTGCTGGTCTTTATTTACTGATCGAATGACCCAATGTTTGCCTGCAGTGTCTTTTAGTTTAACGGAGATCGTTTGCTGACTTCCACCAATATCATAAGGCGATAATCCGCCTTTTGATGAGTCAAGATGTAAAACTTTCACATTCACCGGTGCTGTCCACATATCCCGGTTCTTCTTACCAAAAAAGAAATGATGCAGTGATCCACGTTTATAATACTCACCGGGTATGATCTGAACTGAATCACGGTTGGTTGATGTTAACTTTTTTGCTTCTTTTAAACGTTGATCTTCAGAGAAAAATCTTTGCTCCCAGAAGTTGATCACATTAGGTAAAACGAAGAAGATCAGCAGAAATGCTGCGATCCAGTACAGATATTTTCTTCTTTTTTTCCGCACGGCAACGTCAAATTATTTGAGCTGTGGCGACAAAAGCATAACATGAATAATACCAAATTGGTTTCTTTGCAGCAATGCTTTGGTTAGAGTCACTCAAATTGATACAGTTCAGAAATTACCTGCAATCGGTATTTACATTTTCCGAACGCATTATTGGTATCTGTGGTGCCAATGGAACTGGTAAAACCAATTTGCTTGATGCCATCCATTATCTCAGTCTTACGAAAAGCTACTTTTCAAGACCCGATGCACAAAGTGTTAGTCATGGTTTAATGGGATTGAGGATAGAAGGAAATTTGTTGCTGAATAATTCCGCTCAAAAGCTGGTGTGCATATTAAGAGAGAATAATAAAAAAGAGGTTTCCTTAAATGATGAACCTTATAAAAAATTTTCAGAGCACATTGGTAAGTTTCCCTGTGTAATGATCGCTCCTGACGATGTAGAACTGATAACAGGCGGCAGTGAATTAAGACGCAGTTTTATTGATGCCATACTTTGTCAGCTCGATAGGGAATATTTGCAGCAACTCATTAATTACAATAAGATATTGCAGCAGCGAAACAGTTTTCTGAAACAAGCTGCAGAATCAGGAAAAATGGATGAGGCTTTGCTTGGTATATTGAATGAACAGTTAAGTAAAAGCGGCGATCACATCTACAGGAAACGGGAAAGTTTTATGCAGGAGTTTTTGCCAAAGGTGATTGGTCATTACCATCGCATTGCTGCAAAAACTGATTCATTGGAACTGGTGTATGAATCGCAATTGAAAGATGCTTCTTTTATACAATTACTTCGTTCGGGTGTACAAAAAGACATGATACTGCAGCGAACCAATGTTGGCATTCATAAAGATGATCTGGATATTACCATGAATGGTATTGCTTTTAAAGCACAGGCTTCACAAGGGCAAAGAAAAAGCCTGTTGTTTGCTTTGAAACTTGCAGAATGGGATGTACTGAAAGAAAAGAAAGGTTTTGCTCCTCTCCTGCTGCTGGATGATGTTTTTGAAAAGCTGGATCAACAACGTATGCATAATTTATTGCATTGGGTTTGTGCTGAAAACGAATCGCAGGTTTTTATTACAGACACTCATAAAGAACGACTTACAGATCAGTTAACGGATATTGGTGTTAAGTTCCAGATCATAGAACTCTCCTGATTATATTTGCTGTATGGCTCAGTTGCATATTGGTGATGCATTAAAGGCTTTTCTCGATAAAAGCAGGTTGAAGAATGGTGTTCGTGCTATTCAGATAGAAGAAATATGGGAGAAGGTCATGGGTAAAACGATCGCCAAATACACTGACAAGATTGAGATATTTAATGGTAAACTATTTATACATTCTTCTGTTGGTCCTTTGAAGAATGAGTTACAATACCAGAAGCCGAAGATCATAGAACGCATCAATGAAATGATGGGTGAAACGGTGATCACAGAAGTGGTGATCAAATAAGCTGAATTAATTGCTGCAGTACAAGTGTGCGACGCAACGATGTTCAATCGTGGTTATGCAGCTGACTCCATAAATTATTTCACTCTTACTCTTGGGTCGATGATCCCGTAAAGAATATCTGCCAGCAGGTTTACGATGATGAAGAATGTGGCTGTTATTAAAACACTTCCCATTACCACAGGGAAATCAAGTTTCTCCAACGCATCAACCGTTACTTTACCAATCCCTTTCCATCCAAAAATATATTCAACGAAAAAAGCACCGGCTAATAATTCTGCAAACCAGCCTGTAATAGCGGTGATAACAGGATTGAGTGCATTTCTTACTCCGTGACGAATGACAACAGTTCGTTTATTCAGCCCTTTTGCATAAGCTGTTCTTATATAATCCTGCTCCAATACATCGAGCATGGCGCTACGAGTAAGTTGTGTAATGATCGCTAAAGGACGAATGCCTAATGTGAGTGCCGGAAGAATAAGATTTTGTAACTGAAGCTCTCTTCCGTTAAATGGATCGATGGCAAACAAACTACCCGTCATTGTTAAACCGGTGATGTTACTTAACACGAATCCAAATAAATAAGCGATCACGATTCCCATAAAAAAAGATGGTGCAGAAATGCCGAGCACACTTGCAAAAATGGAACTGGTATCCATCCATGTATTTTGCTTTACGGCTGCAACAACACCTAAAAAAATACCAACGATCGTTGCAAACAACATGGCAGCCAAAGCAAGGATAACTGTTCCTGGTAAGGCTTCCAGCAAAACTTCACTAACATCTTTTTTTGTTTGATACGATCTTCTCAGGTAAGGCAATTTGATTGCAAACTTTTTCTCTGTTCCTATAAAAAAACCTTTGAGTTCTTTTCGTTGTATATCTTCTTTGCTGTGTATGGCAATGGGAGAAACATCATTCACATAAAGTACAAACTGTTTCCATTTGGGTTGATCAAGTGCCAGTTCTTTGCGAATGTTTTTTATGGTAGCACTGTCACCGGTTTGACCGATAACAAGCCTTGCCGGATCACCAAATCCCTGGAACAAAAAGAACACAACGATCACCACACCTACTAAAACAAGTAAGCCGTATATGAGTTTACGAGTGATGAAACGTAGCACTTCTTATTTAAGATTTGATGTTTGAGATTTGAAATTATGGAATCAGCTTCAGTAATTCTATTTTGCTTCTCTTGCGTCGCACTCTTGTACTGCAACAATTACTTCAGCAGTTCCTCTACTTTTTCTGACTGAGCATAACTGAACTTGCCTAAGATATTTGCTCCCTGCATTACAAAATAAGTGGGCTTAGCCCGTGCTGCAGTTTTTATTACGGTGTTGTCACATTTCAAAGTAGTAATTCCTTTCACATGAACCGGTACACTTGATACGATAAACACCGGAACTTTTTTGCTAAGTACTGCCCAAAGCTGGCGATCGTATTTTGGTGAAGACCATTCCTTCGGATCAGTTTCGTTAGAAAAGATCATCACATATTTCCCGGTAGAATTTAATAATGCTGCTGTTGTATCTGTACCGGATTCTGTGACAAGATTAAAGTCTGTGATCTTTGCTTTCAGGTCATTTCCCTTCTTAACAAGTTTTTCTTTCCTGTCTACAAATTCATACGATTCATCTTCAGGTAAATTGTCTTCATTGAACTCATACTTCTTTCCATCTTTCTGGTAAATGAAAACGTAAGAATATTCATCAGGGATAAAACCTGCTGGTGTTTTCATTTGCTCTAATAAGTTATTGCCCTTTTTGTACGGCAGACAATCAACAATTGGAAGATGGTGCAACACATACCATTGCAACCCTGCAACTGCAATAGTTGAGATAACTAAAACACTTGCTGCAGCCTTAGAGGATAGAATCGGATGTATTCTTTTATGATTGATCAATAAGAATAAGATCAGAACAAACAGGATCACATCTTTCCAGAAAGATTGCATGGGCTTTAATGGAATGCAGTCTCCGAAACATCCACAGGCAGCGATCTTGCCAGAAAATGCAGCATAAGCCGTTAAGAAAGTAAAGAAAACGATCAGTAAGAATAATAACCAGGTAACCAGTTTTGTTCGCCAGCCAATAAGAATGGCTACTCCTGCAACGATCTCAAATACATTCATTACAAGTGCCATGGCAAGAGCATAATCATTCAGGTAGAACATATGCCATACCTCGAAGAATTCCTGCATCTTATAGCTCAATCCTAATGGATCATTGGCTTTCACCAACCCTGAGAAAATAAATAAAACACCTACGAATATTCTTGCAAGAGTGATCAATAGCTTCATATCAAGTTATCACTGGTTATGTTTTCCTTCTTCGATCAATATCAATGCAAACACAGCATAATTTATGATGTCGTGCAGGTTGGCATCTATTCCTTCGCTGATGAGTGTTTTGCCATCATTGGCAAGTATCTGTCGAATTCTTAGCAGTTTTACTAAGATCAGATCAGCAAAGCTTTCCTGGCTCATATCTCTCCAGGCTTCACCATAGTCATGATTCTTCTGCTGCATCAGGTCCTGCACCTGTTTGATGTGTTTATCATATAAAGCAGATACCTGGTCTACCGCAAGATCTTCAACTGAAGGTTTGTTTAATTCAATCTGTATAAGCCCGATCACTGCATAATTGACAATGCCCAGGAATTCGCTGGAAATACTATCTCCGATGAGTTGTATTTTCTTCTCCTGGATGGTTCTGATACGAAGTGCTTTGATGAAGATCTGATCAACCACAGAGATCATTCTCAACACTCTCCACGAGGTTCCATAATCCTTGGTTTTTTTCAGGAAAATATCCTTGCATTTGGTTATTGCTGCATCGTATTGTTGAATAGTCGTCATCAAATCAGCCCGATTTATTAATTATGCAAGATAATTGAAACAGCTACATGTTCACATTGAATTGCAAAGGAAGATTATTGGTGGTTGATAAACCGATCGTAATGGGAATTCTGAATATTACGCCGGATTCATTTTATAGTGGTAGCAGGATTAATGAAAATGATGTATTGCGTAAGACAGAAAAAATGCTGGCTGATGGAGCTTCCATCATTGATATTGGTGGACAAAGTACCAGGCCTGGCAGTGAGCAGATCGGAGCTGATGAAGAATTGAAACGTATTATATCTTCCATTGAAAACCTGGCAAAACATTTTCCTGCAGCGATCATTTCAGTAGATACGTATCATGCAAAAGTGGCGAAAGAAGCTGTTGCTGCTGGGGCATCAATCATCAACGACATTAGTGGAGGTGATTTAGACGATGAGATGCTCAGCACTGTTGCAGAGTTGAAAGTACCTTATATCTGCATGCATATGAAAGGTAATCCTGCCAATATGCAGCAACATGCTGTTTATGACGATGTGACCAAAGAAGTGCTTGATCATTTTATACAAAAAAATGATGCCTGCAAAAAAGCAGGCATCAATGATGTGATTATCGATCCGGGGTTTGGCTTTGCAAAAACGATCAGCCAGAATTTTGCATTGCTAAAAAATCTATCTGTTTTTAAGATGCTGGAAAGGCCGATATTGATTGGCTTGTCCAGGAAATCTACCATCTACAAAACACTCAACATTACTCCCGAAGAATCATTGAACGGTTCAACTGTTTTACACACCATTTCGTTGCTGAATGGAGCAAACATTCTTCGTGTGCATGATGTAAAAGAAGCTGTTGAAACGATCAGACTTACTGAAGCTTATCAAAAAGCTTAGTGAGCCTGCGGAGCAGCAACTCCTGGTCTTGCAGCAGGTGCAGACATAATCTCTCTTGTTTCAATCTCAAATATCAATGCTGAGTTTGGCGGGATTGGTCCACCACCCTGAGCACCATAACCAAGGTGAGCAGGAATGTAAATCTTTGCTTTTCCGCCTTTGCCGGTGTACATCAATCCTTCAGAAAATCCTGGCACTACAGCACTACCTCTCGGATCATCTGCGATACGACCACTTCCTAGTTTGATGTGCAACGCATCAGTATGTTGGAATTTAGGATCGATGTTACTATCGAATACGGTTCCTTCTTTCAGCAACTTACCGGTGTAAAAAACTTGTGCAATTGCTCCTGTATCTCCGGCATTGCCTGTGCCTTTCTGTAACACTTCAACGTAAGCACCAGAAGGTGTTTTTATAGCATTGATCTTATTCTTACGAATATATTCATCCATCTCTGCCAATTGCTTTTTGTTTTGCTCAACAGATTCATTCCTCAACCTTGCTTGCTCAGCCTGTTGTTCTTTTTCGTAAGCAGCGGTTGCTTCTTCAAGCGTTGCATAAGTGTTAGTGATCCTTAATTTCAACGTTAGCGTACCACCACGCTTAAAATTATTATCATAAGTGGCCATTTGTTTCTTAACAAGGCTATCTGCACTTAAAACAATAATGGCACTATCTCCTACCCTTAAATGTTGAAATACTTCCAGCGGAGTATAAGCGATCATAGAGCCTGTATCGAATTTTGCATATGCATGCATCTTTCCGTAGGTGCTTGAAATAACAGTGTCTTTTTCCGGAACCGATAATATCTGATCGTATTGCACGAAATCACCCGGTTTCAATTGCTTACCACCCTTTCCTTTGATGATCTTATATCTTAATCCGGATTTGGTTTTCTCATAACTTGTATTGCAACTTGCCAACACTACCAATCCCACTAACAGAATAAATAAATTTTTCATTTTATTGTAGTTGTTCTTTGTACTCTTTTATTACTTGTTTAAACTTTTTGAGTGTATTCTCCAGGCTGTCTGAACTTCTGCCACCTGCTGCATTAAAATGTCCGCCACCTTCAAAATGTTTCCTGGCAAAAGTATTTACATCGAAATCGCCTTTGCTGCGGAAACTCCATTTACGTTCTTCATCCCTGTCTATTACCAATGCACCAAAGCGAATACCTTGTATGCTGAGCAGGTAATTTACCAGTCCTTCAGTATCGCCTGTTCTGATGTCGAAACGAAGTAATTCCTGTTTAGAGATACTCATCAGGCAAGTGTTGTATTCGTAATACACTTCCATTTTATTGAGTAAAGCGTAGCCGATCAAACGAAGTCTGTTCTCCAAAGAGCTGTCGTAAATAGCTTCATGCACTTTTGAATGTTGTAAACCGATCTCTTTCAAATGAGCAACGATCCTGTGGACAGAAGCAGTAGTTGACGGAAAGCGAAACGATCCTGTATCTGTCATTAACCCGGTGTAAATACATTCTGCAACATCGGTGTTGATCTTGCTGGAATAACCAGATTCTACGATAAAATCGTACACCATTTCACAGGTAGAGCTTTTTGAAGTATCGCTGATACCATATTGAAAGGCAGCAACCTGGGGTTGCTCATGATGGTCGATTAGTACTTTGATGCAATTCAAAGTCTGCAACGGAGCTTCCATGTGCTTGGTCCTGTGCAGCACATTAAAATCAAGGCAGAAAAGCACATCGGTTTCATTTAAAATTGCCTGTGCTTTTTCTTTGGCTGAATCGTATTCTACTACATTTTTACAGCCTGGCATCCAGTTCAGGAAATTCGCCCAGTTGGTTGGTGAGATCACAGTTACCTTATGCCCCAACTGAACCAGGAAATGGTACAAACCTAACGAAGAACCCATTGCGTCTCCATCAGGCTTCTGATGCATGGTAATTACAATGTTCTTTGGAGATGATAACTGAGGATAAAATTCTTGTATCGGCTGCATATAAAGGTGGCAAAATTGCAGGTTTAAGGGCAGGAAATCAAATTTAGGTATGCATTGATCCTCTATATTACTGCAGTTGAAGAGTGCGACGCAAGGAACGATGCCATGATAACTAAAGCCGGTATCATAAAAATCATTTCAGATTGAAGCTGCAAACCCTAATTTTGCCGCCACAAATTGAAATATGAGCAATAGAACTTTTACCATGGTCAAGCCTGATGCAACTTCTAAAGGTTATACAGGTGCTATTTTAGACCAGATCATTAAAGGTGGCTTCAGCATTAAAGCCATGAAGTGGACAAAACTTACCAAAGAGCAGGCTGGCGAATTCTATGCTGTGCATAAGGAAAGACCTTTTTATGGTGAGTTGGTTGAATTTATGAGTAGCGGACCGATCGTGGCTGCGATATTGGAAAAAGAAAATGCGGTTGCTGACTTCAGAAAACTCATCGGTGCTACCAATCCGGCACAGGCTGAAGAAGGAACGATCCGTAAAAACTTTGCAGCTTCTGTAGGTGAGAATGCGGTTCATGGAAGTGATAGTGATGAGAATGCAGCTATTGAAGGTGACTTCTTTTTCTCTAAACTTGAGCGATTCTAAGGCATTGCTTATTAATAAGTATTTAATCCTGCCATTCTATGGCGGGATTTTTTATTTGATGAGCTTTTGTGCATTGTTGTGGCATTTGTTGCGTCGCAACCTTGTACAAACAGCTCATATATCGACAGTTTTCGTCAATTAATATCATATTCTCGTAAAATCTAAGATTTAATTTGCTCTGTTGGCATAATTTTTTCGATATTTAGGCTGTTTTTTAAGGGTTTAGGGTTGAAAAGGGGGCCTTATTTTTAGGGCTCCTTTTTATTTTGTCTTCTATTCCACCTTATATCTGCCTTAATATGTATTTGCCCTCTAAAAAGCTCGTTTCACCGACATTATATTTGAGGGATTAATTCACTCTATGAGCGATAGGCTTGTTTCTGTTTTGCTGATTGGCTTTGCTATTCTTTTTTTATTCGTTGTACTGGCCTGGATCCCATTGAGACGGATGTTTGAGGGAAATCCTGATTACAATAAAACATTGCATCAGTATAACAGGCTGAGCGGTATACATATTTCATTTAGGATCATATTGGTGGCTTTTAGCATTGTCTCCTTTGTTTATTTTGTGTATCCACAAACCCAACCCTGGTTTGTGCCTATTCATTGGCTTAATAATGATTATGTAAATGCAACGGGATTTGCGATTTTGTTTATCGCTTTCATTTTAGTTGTATTAAACCAGCTTAAACTGGATAAAAGCCTTCATGATTATTACTTTGATCCTTCAAAGCAAAGTGATAGCAGCCTGGTTCCTAAAACAGAAAGTAATTTATTGAAGAGTATCTTACTCGTTTTCGTGGGATTATTTGTTGTTGTTTCAACAATAGCTACAGGTGCATTACTGATCATTGCACTAGTAGTGTATTATCTAAGATCATCTAACAGAAAATACCGTATACGAACTCCATTAGCTTCTAAGCAGCAACCTTTCCTCTGACATGTTTCTTTACTTCCGGTGCAACCTTGGTTCCCAGTAGTTCTATGGCATGCATGGTTTGCTTATGTGATAATGCTCCCAGGGTTATTTGTGCAAGAAAACGTGTATGCCCAAAGAGTTCATATTCGTATAATAATTTATCGATAACTTCTTGTGGGCTTCCCACTATCAGTGCTCCCTCTGCAGATGTAGAAGCATCAAATTGCTGACGTGTAATTGGAGGCCAACCTCTTTCTCTACCAATTCGTCCCATTACATCCGCATACACAGGAAAATATTCGTTCCTGGCTTTTCGGGAATCATCTGATATATAAGTAAGTGAATTAATACTTAGCTGCATGCTTTCTTCTGAACGTCCGTTGGCTATCCATTTTCTTTTGTAGAGATTGGCAAATGGTTCAAATCTCGCCGGCGTTCCTCCTATAATCGCCAAAGCCATTGGCAAACCAAGGTTAGCAGCTCGTTCAACCGATTCAGGAGTACCACCTACTGCCACCCAAACAGGTAATTCTTTTTGGTAAGGTCTTGGGTATACACCAATATTGTTGAGTGATTGAGTAAACTTTTTTCCCTTCCAATTGACCTTTTCATTTTTATTGATCTCGAGTAGCATTTCCAGCTTCTCAGAGAACAATGCATCATAGTCTCCAAGATTGTAACCAAATAAGGGAAATGATTCTATGAATGATCCTCTTCCTGCCATGATCTCGGCACGGCCTGAAGATATAAGATCAAGTGTTGAAAATTGTTGAAACACTCTCACCGGATCATCTGAGCTGAGTACAGTAACTGCACTGGAAAGTTTGATATTCTTCGTTGTTGCAGCCGCAGCCGCAAGAATAACAGAAGGATTAGAAACGGCATAATCCACACGATGATGCTCTCCTATTGCAAAAACATCCAATCCAAGCTGATCTGCTAGTTGAACTTCTTCCAATATGTATTGCATTCTTTGCTGAGGACTGATCTTTTCACCTGTCTCGGGATGTGTGCCAATATCAGCAAACGTATAGATGCCAATTTCCATAATTCAAATGTAAATTCAGAAGCTAGTGTAATAACAACGAAATAAGGAAAATACGTTTTACGGTCAGAGATAAAACCATTATGGTCATTTATGTTTTTTTGTTGAAGAGTGCGACGCAAGGAACGTTTATTTGAAATACAAAAGCTGGCTCAACACCAGCTTTCGTATTTAGAATTTCTATCAGGCAAGTTTTCGTTTTCCTGATAACAATTTGAAAGCTATGTATGCTACACTCACTCCTATTGCAACGTTTTTAATAAAGTTTTTTTTGTTGTATTTCCACTCAGCGGTCCAACCACGTTCGGCTATTATATTAGGGAAATGACCTTTTTTGATATCATCAACAATTCCTTCTACCATGTTCACTCTATCTGCAAGAATTAATGTGAGCCAATGGTTCCAGTTTCCTTCGCTGTACTTGAAAGCATGCCTACGAAGTTTTCCACTTAAACCAGAAGGTGGTGCTGAAGTTCCAAACACAGCTGTCAATCCGGGACGTTCATTAGAATGCAGAATTTCTACCGTTCTTGGTTGTTGAGTTGGTCGTTCATAATTCAATCGTTGATGATCTGCTCCGTTATAATGTTTCATTGGATATGTTGGTTCATTCTCAGGATCAGCATCAATGCCCCACCCTTTGATATGAGCGAACTTCGAAGCAAGATCATCAGTGTTCTTTCCAGTTGCTTCTGATTTATCTACAGCCCATTCACGGGTCTTTTGTTCATTAGTTTTTTCCATACGATATTTTTTATGCTGCTGCTCTTGGTGGAATTAATATTGGTTTAATACAGTTATCACGTTTTGCTGAAAAGATGTGATATGCCTCTGACACTTCTTCCAATGGAACTCTATGTGTAATGAGTTCACTTGGTTTGATGATACCATTCTTTACATGTTCGATCAATCTGGGCAACAAACGTTTTACTGATGCCTGGTTGGCTCTTATGGTTAATCCTTTGTTGAGCACATTACCTATAGGAACCATATTGGTTGTTGGTCCATACACACCAACGATTGAAATGATACCACCTTTCTTTACAGAATTGATAGCCCATTCCAATGCTGTAGCTGAACCAGCCTGTATTAAAGTTTTTCTACCTGTGATTGGTGTGAAAAGCGTTTCCTGAAGCTTCGCAACCTACTGCATCGATACAAACATCAGCCCCGATACCCGTTAATTTCTTGATGAACAATACCGGATCTTTCATTGATCTGAAATTATATGCTTCGCACTGAGAAAAGTTTTTGGCGAATTCGAGCCTGTATTCCAGTTCATCAATAATGATCACTCTTCCGGCACCGAATAACCAGGCACATTTTGCTGCCATAATACCAATGGGTCCTGCACCAAAAACGACAACCGTATCACCTTTCTTAATACCAGCCATTTCTGCAGCCTGATAACCAGTAGGCACAACATCAGTAAGGAGTACTGCATCATCAAGATCCATCCACTCCGGAATTTTAACAGGTCCTACATCTGCATACGGCACACGAACATACTCTGCTTGTCCACCATCATACCCACCTGCAGTGTGAGAATAACCAAATATCCCACCTACTGCAGTAGCTTCCGGGTTACTCTCATGACAGTTGCCAAATAATTCCTGTTTGCAAAACGGACAACTTCCACATGCGATGTTAAATGGAACCAATACTCTGTCACCTGCTTTCAGGTTCTGCACTTCTGAGCCTACTTGTTCTACAACTCCGGTGAATTCATGGCCGAACGTCATTCCTACTCTTGTGTCTGGAACAAGGCCGTGGTACAAGTGAAGATCAGATCCACAAATGCAGGAACGTGTTACACGAACAATCGCATCCTGCGGATGAAGTATTTCCGGGTCTGGTTTATTTCTGTCTACTCGAACCCTGAAAGGTCCACGATAATTCATTGCTATCATAGCACTGTTTTTAAGCGTTATAATACTCACTGCAACTGCAATGAGACGCTCTACAGCCCAAAAAACAATGCCACGTCAAATACAGAAAATATTTATAGCTGCTTGATAATGAAACAATAGCGGCAGGTAGTATGCTAGAATAAGTTCAAGTTCAAAAAGAAAGTGGTATCACCAGGATACCACTTTAAGCCATAGTAAGATCATATAAATCTTCTTCTTGTGCTTTGCTTTTGTTTGTGGATATTCCACAATTCAGCTGCACAAAATGTTCTTGCACTTCTCTTTTTTGCGAGATTCACATCGTAGGCGATCGTTTCCTGAACACTTGTTTTGATCTCGTCTAAAAGTCGTTGGTCTACACGTACTTTAGGTGTAACATTCATCTGCATATTCATATTCTTTTCTATTAAATCGTTCCTTCCAGGCAAGCAATACCGAGAAATTTTGTAGAAATAGTTTTTAAATTTCTCGTTTGCCGCCTATTTTTCAAACACCGTTCCAATTATGCAGATGTAGAAGAAAAATTCCGGAGATTAATTTACCAACATCTATGTGGGTTTGGTGAGACGTGACAGAACGTACAAGAGAGTGACACAACCGGGATGAGTTAAGTACTGGACGTTCGTCAACTAATTTCACAACTTATTTTATGGATTATCACCTGCAACTTTATCTTTATCACAAAACCAGCTAATGAGACTTGTAGTTACACTAATGACAGGACTAACTGTATTTGCATCATGTACTGCTTCAAAATATTCTTCTGTTGGCAAGCAAGACCAAAGCAAAGTACTTCTGGCAGAAAAGAGGGATGCGATTGATTTTGGACAATTAAAGTCTCAGAACATCAGCACTTACCAGGAACGGGCTCAATCAAGGGCATTCTTTGCTCCTATCGCTGGCTCACTGATCTCTCTGGGTACAGATGCGGTGAAAAAGATGATCGCAAATGATAAGAAGAAGTACATGGCTGAATATAAGATGGGATTGACAGATCTTGTTTTCTATGATCAGCTATCAAAAGAAAGTGCGTTTGATCCTGTGGGGATGCAGTTCAATGGATTTACGCTGGTGAGAACTTTTCAAAATGGTGATGGAGGTATGGATACTGCCCTGGTTGCAGAATTTGAGCTGGACAAAACAAATCCATACGAGATATTGAACAACTCGATCTTTCGTCTAAAGCTAAAATCTTTAAAACTAAATGCAGCAAAAGCTAAGATCGCTCAGAATGGTCCAAAAACTTTGAACATGGATTTTGAGATCATCTTCAAAACATCGTATGTGAATGAACAAGGTGTTTTGTTTGATAATGTTACACTGGGCAAATTTGTTTTCCTTTTAAGAGATGCTCCTTTAGATAAGAATGCATCGGGTTATACAGCTTTTTATGAAGGTTTGAAAGGCAAGAAGATCGAAGGCAAAAGTTTTATTGTACCAAGATCGTTCGGTTATCATATCAATGAAGATGGTGCACCTGCAAAAGCTTATAGCCAGGGAGCTTATTCCATCCAGGTGAACGTAAAAGAAAGTTCGAAGAATAGTTTTGTGAATACACTCATTCTCGATAATGCCGGGCAAGGTTTAGATGCAGCAGGCAAAAAGATCAAAGCGTTTGCAGAACAGTAATCGCAATAAAAGAAAAGCCCTCAATTCGAGGGCTTTTTTTATATTGTACTAACAAGATTCTCTTCTTTGTCGGCAAGTGTAAGTTCGTATTCGCCGGACTTCGATTGAAACAACAGGTATTTTCTTTTAAAATTCCAGTTGATCTTTTTCTGGCTTCCATCCCTGTAAGTAGTTACCAGCCTAACAGTAACATCTACTTTGTAAGGATGAACATCTGTTCCGGATATTCCCAGATCTTCGTCGCTATTCTTATACGTTTTTTGCGGATCAATGTTATTGAAGGTTACCGCTACAGTATCATACTCAGCAAAATCATTTTCAAATTCCGCTTTGATCTTTTCTTTTACCAGGCTTAATGTTGATACAGTAGTAGTAGCCGGAGTTGTTTGTACTGCCATACTTGCATTCAAGGCTTCAACCGGTCTTCTCAACCATGTATCTTCTTTGGTAAACGGAATATTGAATTGTTTGTTTGCTGAAGATCTGACCACATAATTTTTTGCTTCAGCATCCACTTCAATGATCTTACCGGTGATCCAGTTAAGATCAGTAGATAAATTCTTTCTCAACTCAACTACATCTCCTTTCTTATATACCTGTGCATTCGCTGTTATTCCAAAGAACGCTACAAGTGCTGCCAGCACCATCTTTTTCATCGTCTATCGGTTTACGTCCATACTAACAGGATTAAAACCTGTGCCAAAAAATCATAGCATCTTTCCCCAAAAAAAGATCGCTGGATATTACAACAGTTTTGTTCCCTACTTTTGGCCTAAACGATTGATTATGCATGTTCCTACGATGGCAGAGATGATGGCAAACGGAGAAACACCTGAAGTATTGTTTTGGGTTGGATGTTCAGGCAGTTACGACCAGAGAGCACAGAAAATAACAAAAGCTTTTGCCACTATTCTGCATAAAGTGGGTATCAGGTTCGCAATTCTGGGGAAAGAGGAAGCCTGTACCGGCGATCCTGCAAGAAGAGCCGGCAATGAATTTCTGTTCCAGATGATGGCGTATAATAATATCCAGATATTAAATGGATATGGTGTAAAAAAGATTGTTACAGCCTGTCCGCATTGTTTCAATATTTTAAAGAACGAGTATCCTGAATTGGGCGGTAACTATGAAGTGATCCATCATACACAACTCTTACAACAACTTATTGATGAAGGAAAGATCAAACTGAAAGATGCGATTGAATTCAAGGGAAAGAAGATCACTTACCACGACAGTTGTTATTTAGGAAGAGCCAATGATATATACGAAGCACCGAGAAAAGTATTAGAAGCCCTGGATGCAGAGTTGGTAGAGATGAAACGTTGCAGAACCCGTGGCTTGTGTTGTGGAGCCGGTGGAGCAAATATGTTCAAAGAAGAAGAACCTGGCGATAAACGAATCAATATAGAAAGAAGCGACGAAGCTTTAAGCCTCTCTCCTAACGTTATCGCTGCTGCCTGCCCGTTTTGTAATACCATGCTTACCGATGGAGTTAAAAACCGTGAAAAAGAAACCGAAGTACAGGTATTGGATATTGCTGAGATCGTGGCTGCAAGTATGGAATAGTATGGTTGCCAGCTTAAGTGTAAGTGGCATCGTCTGTTGTGTCACTCACTTGTACGTTCAGAATTTTATTCGCCAGGCGTCTTAACATCACTTCAACTGCATTAAACTTATTTTTGCTGCATGAATTTCGATTACCAGCAGTTCATTCCCGAAGATTTTGCACCCGATTCAAGAGTATGGGTATATCAAAGCAACAGGTTATTCATGATCAGTGAAGCTTTTGCCATAGAAGATATATTGAATGACTTTATATCTACCTGGAACAGCCATGGCACTCCGGTAAAAGGTTATGCGAATCTTCTTTTTGGCCAGTTCATTGTTTTTATAGCTGATGAAACAGCAACCGGTGTAAGTGGATGCAGCACCGACAGTTCTGTACGAGTGATCAAACAAATTGAAGAACGGTTCAATGTAACTATGTTCGACAGGCAATTGCTTGCTTTTATTGTAAAAGATAAGATACAGGTGCTACCGCTGAATCAATTGAAATATGCTGTAGAGAATAAATTCATCACGCCTGACACACTTTATTTCAACAATCTGGTAAAGAATAAAGAAGAATTACTCAGTAACTGGATCATCCCTGTAAAAGACAGCTGGCTAAGATCAAAAGTTGAAAGTGTTGCACCATCAGCAGTTTAAATATCACATCAACTTTTTTCTTTCTTCTTTCAGGCTGCGAATCATCGTTCCATAGTCCATCTGCTTACTCAAAGCATTTACTGCCTGAGCAATGCGTTTTGTTTTGGTCTCCTCAGTCTTTGCACTTGTGATCCATTTTGTGAAGTAGTTCTTATGACCATAAGTAAGACTTTCGAAATACCTGCTGGCTTGCGGCTCATCTGCCAGGCATTCTAATAATTCAGTCGGCGGTTGTAATTTTTCTTTGTCTTCCTGCAGTTGCACTTGTACTATTGCTCCTTTTCTTTTCTTTATGCCTTTCCGCATTTCTGCATTTACTGCGAGAATAAAACCTCCGTTTCCCATTGGCATTAAGGCCACCTGGTTTATCGGATGCATATCCAGCTTCCCTTTCACCCGAAACGTTTTTTTATTTCCGGGTTTTATCTGCTGGGCAATATTCACTGGAATCTCAATGTATGTCCAGCCTGTTTTTTCACCCTGCTCTGCAAATTGTTTTAGTTCGGCTGTAAATTTTATCATGACGAAAACTTGCTTAAGAAAATCACTAGTACCAGTTTATCCACATCAATATACCAACATCTTGCAAAAGACCGTTTAAGAGAATATCTTGTACACAACCAAAACTACTTTTATGTTTCAAAATCTTATCTCCAACCTTCCGTGGTTACATGTACTGGTTGCAGCAGCAGCATACTTTGTACTGGGTGCAATATGGTATGGACCATTATTTTCAAAAGCCTGGATAAGAGGACATCGTATCAACGTAAATGATCCCGATGCAAAAAAGGGAGTTGCAGCAATTATGATCGGATCGTTTGTACTTTTTTTCCTGATCTGTGTTGCACAACAAATAGTATTGAATGTTGCAATGGTAAACACTCTTGAAGGTGGTGTAAAATGGGGTTTATTCGTTGGATTTGGTTTTGCGGTAACCACACTCAGTATCACCAATCTTTATTTAAAAAAACCTGCATCCATTCATTTGATCGATGGATTGTATCATGTAACCGGATTAACTATTGCCAGCATTATCATGGCTGTATGGAGGTAAAAACAGCTGTCGAAGTTTGAAGCTGCAGGTTTCCCTGCAGCTTTTTTATACCAGTTTACGTGGCGTGGCCGAGAAATAATAGATGATCAATCCTACTACAGGAGCAATCAGTATCAATACGATCCATAGCCTTTTCTGCCAGTCGGTAAGATCTGTTCTACGAACGATCTGTAATACACTTATTATAACAATCACAGCCCAAACAATACTTCCTATAATGTATAACCACATAAGAATGTTTTTAGTAACGCCGCAATAATATTGCCACACAAACCAGCTTAATTAATGATCAGTTAGAAAAGGCTCAATGATTAATTTTGTGGTATGACTCACATGACCAAACTTTCCGTAAACATCAACAAGTTCGCTACGTTACGAAACAGTCGTGGTGGCAATAATCCCAGTGTAGTAAAAGCAGCGATAGATGCCCAAAGATTTGGAGCTGATGGAGTTACCGTTCATCCCAGGCCAGATGAGAGACATATCAGGTATAATGATGTAAGAGAGATAAAACAGATCATTACGACTGAGTTCAATATTGAAGGGAATCCACGTGAACAAAAGTTTGTTGATCTTGTATTGGAAGTTAAACCACACCAGGTAACCTTAGTGCCCGATGCTTTGAATCAACTCACCAGCGATCATGGTTGGGATACAATTCAAAACAAAGGATATTTAAAAGATATCATCAGCGTTTTTAAAGAAGCCGGGATACGAGTATCCATATTCGTGGATCCTGTTATCAATATGGTAGAAGGTGCAGCAGAAACAGGAACGGATCGAATAGAACTGTATACTGAAGGTTATGCAAAACAATTTGCTGATGGAAATAAAGAAGCCGCTGTAGCCTCTTATGTAGCTGCGGCTAATAAAGCCAAAGAGCTGGGAATTGGACTGAATGCCGGTCATGATCTTGACCTGCATAATTTAAAATTCCTGAAACAACATATTCCGCATCTTGATGAAGTTTCTATTGGTCATGCCTTGGTTTGTGATGCACTTTATATGGGATATGAGAATGCCCTACAGATGTATAAAAGACAATTGATGTAATAGCCACTTATTCAATTTGCAAAATCCCCTTCAGGTTAACAAAAAACAAAATCCCTAATAATCATCTTCTAACTGATACTTACAGAATCCCTCAAGCCGCTATTGGTAGCATTTTTGATTTCTTACCGGAAATGAAGAGAATGAGCCGGTTGAAATTTGTATTGATTTGTTGCTTGTTGGTTGAGTTTTGTTTAGGCCAAGAAAATGGCAATCAATCAGTAACCTACAAAAGCTGGAGTGAGAACAGCAGTGAAAAGCAGCGTATTGATAAGATCATGCAATCACTTTCCAGGAATCCATATTCCCCAACTGCAGATAGTATTATCAAATATGTGGCTCGTATCGATCCGGATAAAATTTATACTTATGCAGCAGCTGGTAACAACTTAAGCTATAAGATCCGCTCAAACAATGATCCTTTGGTTCGTGTGATCGCTAAACTATCCACTATGAAAACGGGAAGAATGTTTTTCCCTTTCCTGGATGATCTTTACACTGGTAAACAAACCATCGCTTCTATAGAACCTGCACTAAAAAATGATGAGAAATATTATAAACTACTGGTGGCAACACAAAAGGCTTATGCAGAACGTTTAAAGAATAATGATGTTCCGATCGAGCATGAATCACTTACAAAAAAGCTTAAACAAAAAGCTGTAGAGATATACGTGAATGAGATCAATGGCCTGCACAACTCTCCTGATGCAGTACGTTTTAGAAAGATACAAAATCTCTCCCCTGTTGAATTGTATTATCTCGCAGTAATGGGAGCCGATGATATTTACACCAGTAGTTACCTGGGTGTTTATAAACGTTTGATGGATAAGATGAGTAGTAAAACTGCAGGAGATGAAATATTACAGGCAGTGAATTATGATTATTTCAAAAAATGGTTACGACTGGCAGCAAGTTATAATACACTAGATGATTTCCTGAAACACATGAGTGCGGAAAATGCAAATACATTGATGCGGAATTTTGTCAGGGGTCTTGACAAAACCGCAAGCCTCGAAGATGCTGTTGATGTAGCTGATTCTTATGCCAGCATTTCTAATCCCGAGTTGCAGTTATTGATCATTACTGAAGTACAGGAGAACATGAATGCGGCAACAAGTGATCGGGCTAAACGCATTTATAGTTTGCTCAATACGATCTTTCTTTCAAAAGATCCTGCAAATAATATCGATATCACAAAAGAGTTGAATATCCCACCAGTTTACAATATGCCATTTGAACGACTGGCTGATGCATCAGGTAGAGTGATCATCGAACAATTTATTTATGGAGATGAGATCGGTCCGACAGACTTTGCAGAATTTCTCAGCACTTTCAGGAACAGTAACTGGAAGATCGTTAGCAAGCCTCAATGGGTGGAGATCAGCTCAACCAAAGGCAAGAAAGTAATCATATACGCTAACAAGCCACTGGATAATAAAAAAGATCTTGATTCTAAAGCACAGGCTGCTTTGAACGAATATCTTGATAAGAACGGATTACATCCTACCATAGCCATTCACCGTGGTCATAGTTACCATGTTCGTTCAACGATAGAACAACTTCCTTCATCTGCGAAGGTTGTTTTGTTAGGAAGTTGTGGTGGATACCAGAACCTCAATGATGTATTCAAGGCTTGTCCGCAATCACATATTATCGCTACCAAACAAACAGGAACAGCATTGGTAACTCAACCTATCATCAATCTGATGGCAGATGATCTTAGAGAAGGTAAAGATCTGAACTGGCCTGCCATCTGGAAAGAGTTGAATGCAAAATTCAAAGACAAGGTAAGTCGTGACAGGTTTGAAGATTATGTTCCGCCATATAAAAACCTGGGTGCGATATTTATGACAGCGTATAATAAGTGATCTATATAAATATACTCAACTTAAAATCTTCGGATATGTAATAAAAAATTGAAGATTGGTGTTAACGTGGCATCAATCTTGCCAAGATGCGCAAAATTGATTTTCTATGAAATTCCGAAACACCTTAGCTGCGCTAACATTAGTTGTATGTGCTACACTATTGCTTACAGCATGTTCAAAAAACGAAACAAGCTCTACTTCCAACACCGCAAAATTCCAGGTTTATTTAACGGATGATCCAGGTGATTATGATGAAGTGATCATCGATGTACGTGATATCCTTATCAACTATTCTTCAGATACCGTATCAGGCTGGCAAAGTCTTGCAAATGTTCGTACCGGTGCTTACGATGTGTTAAAACTTGTCAACAACAAAGATACGATGCTGGCAGATGCTGATATCAAAGCAGGTAAAATACAACAGATACGAATGGTGCTTGGCAGCAATAACTATGTAAAAGTTGATGGTCAAACATTCCAGTTACAAACACCAAGTGCACAGCAATCAGGTTTAAAACTGAATATCCACCAGGATGTAAGTACAGGAATTCTTTATAAACTCCTGATGGATTTTGATGCATCAAGATCGATCGTTAAAACAGGTAATGGTAAATACATACTTAAGCCAGTTATCCGTACCAGCCTGATGGCAGTTGGTGGCAGCATTAAAGGTTTTGTAAAACCAGATAGTGTAAAAACAGCAGTTTATGCTATCCAGGGAACAGATACCATCGGTACTTATACTTCTAACGGAAGTTATGTATTAAGAGGTGTAAATGCAGGAAGCTATACGTTATCATTCGTGCCTGCCGATACAACATTTAAATCTGCAACAAAAGCTGGAGTCAATGTTACAGTTAACAGCGTTACAACCGTTGATACAGTAACTTTAATAAAATAATCTTCTTAGTTGCCGTAAACAAAAAAGCCATCTCGCAGATGGCTTTTTCTATTTTAATTTTCTACCAATCTTTTTGTCCAGATCGTACCGTTTTTACTTTCATAACGATCAATGATCCCTTCTTCAAATAAAGACATGAGTTGCTTTCTTGCTTCGTCTGTCGGGATATTCGAGATCATTGAAAACTCCTTATCAGTCATCGAATAAAAAGTTTCAAATAGCCTGTAAGGATCAGCGATTATAGATTCTTTCCTTGCATCAGGAACAAGCTTAAGAATGATCGATTCGAATCTTTCATAAGGATGATATCCTGCCAACCTGGAAAGTTGTTTTTCGCCATCAGAAAAGATCAACGTAGGAAAAACCCTGATGCTGAGATCAGAAGCAAGTTCAAGATCTGCCCTGAATAATTCCTGTGCCTGACCGTCGAAATCTCTTCTTAACCTTGCTGAATCCAATCCTGTTTCGAAAGCCGCTTTCTCAAGATATTCCCATTTGATGATGTTCTTTTTTTCAAGAAACAACATCTCTTTTATACGACGCAGGAAAAGGATTGCTTTATCATTATCCTGCATCTGTGCTGCTTTAAAAGCAATAGACGGAGGATAAGAAGAAGGCAAAGGATCTTCAAACCAAACATCGCCATCTAACGGAATCTCGTATTGCTTACAAACATCTTCCCAATGCTTTGCTGCATCAGATGGTTGTTTGATCATACCACGATTATAACCTTCCCAGGAAGGCAACAATCCTCCCATGCAATATTTGATCTCCAGGTATTTTCCATATTCTAACTGCAGCTTTCTCAGCAAAGGCTGAATGATCCAGCAGGTGGAGCAAACAGGATCTGTAAAATATAAAACCTGTAATGGTTTTATTGTGTTTTGCTGCGGTTTTGGCGGGATAAGCGGAACCGGTATCTCGTCATCATTCAAACGCTGTGGGTAACGAAATAATTCATTCAGTTCTCTTCCTGCGTGAATGTGCTTGGATACATCTGTTGACCTGATCTTATAATATCGGTTAAATGCATCTTCAAGGTTGGTATGATAAGCAATGCACTCTGCAATTGTTTTTGCATCAAGCAAAGCATTCGTTGTTCCTGTACTGGTGAATGGCAAAGCAAGATGAGCTGCATCACCGATCAACACAATGTTGTTTTTGTGGAAAGATGGTAAGAGATCAAAATCCGTTGTATTCCAAACATAACTCGTGTTGAAATCATTATACTCGATAACATTCGTAACTACTGAGGGAAATCCATGGAGCTGGTCCTTACAAAACTTTTCCAGTTCTTCAGGATTGTTTCCATCAAGGTCTGCCTCTTCCGGGTTGAACTGCATGAACCAAACGTATTCATTTGCTGCGGTTGGAATAATACCAAATGCCAACCCTTTTGATCCATGTTGAAACTTGGTGAACGTAGCTGGCATATCTACTATGCTGTCATTCAATCTTACGCTACCAACAATCTCTTTTACGGTTACCGGCGAATAGAATACATTACCAAATATTGCCTGACGTACTTTCGACTGGCTTCCATCTGCACCAATAAAAACATCACCATATTCAATATCTCCATTTTCAAAAACAGCAGCAATGGCTTTACCATCTTCATACAAAAAACGTTGAAACACTCTGCCGTAATAGATCGACTGAACCGGGAATAATGAATATAGAAATTGAGTGAGATCAGATCGCTTAATGCATTTCCAATGATCAAGTTTCAAATGTTTGATCTCTATACCTGTTGGTCTTCTTAAACTGAAGGTTTCAATTTTACCTCCCGGCAACTTCAGCTCACTTCCATTCCGCATCTCTTCTAAGATCTGCTTACCTTCTGTATGCATCAGGAATGCATGACCCTGAACAGGTGTGCCATTCGAACGTTCACAAACAACAACGTCATGTTTATTTTTACGGAGATAAATACCAGTGGCAAGTCCGGCAATTCCACCACCAATTATTACGGCTTTCATGGATGTTGTGGTTTTTTCTAGGTTCGGAAGGATTATGTGTGTGTCGCAAATATAACATTATTAATCAGAGCTCACATCTAATCTGCTGATAACGAACCATGAAGAAATGATTAAAAAGCAAGCTGCAATTGTGCTGGCTTTAATGCTCTTTGAATTGCTGTTTGTAAGTGAGGTTCAGATGTAATTTGAAATATCTCAGTCTCCTGGTGTCTTGATGCAACAATGGTTCTTACGCCATTTGCATGTTTGCTAAAAAGCGCTTCTACAATTTCAGGGCGATTGTTATTGCTGGAAAGATGTGATAACAACAAATGCGTCATGTGAGATGGCTTATGCTCACGAAATATCGAGAGTGCCTGGCTATTACTTAAGTGTCCCTGCCCTCCGGTGATGCGTTTTTTCAGGTAATAAGGATAACCACCCTTTGCTAACATCTCTTCATCATAATTCGATTCGAGAAATGCCGCATGACATTGTTTAAAATGATGAATAAGATTAGCGCAAGGTGTACCAATATCTGTGAACACACCAACGTTCACTCCGTTATGGGAAATCATGAAGCTATATGGATCGGCAGCATCATGAAATTTACTGAATGCAGTGATCGATAAGCTACCAATACAAACCGGAACTGTTGCCGTAAAACCAAATGAGAGATGTTTCTCCAGTTTGATCCTTCCGTTTCTCCTGGTAGCGTCAGTTACGTAAACAGGAACCTGGTGCTTTTTACTGAATAATTCTACACCTTTAATATGATCGCTATGTTCATGACTGATGAATATTGCTTTCACCTTCCCGATCTCAAGTCCCAGCCTTTTCATTCTTATTTCGATCTCTTTGCAACTGATGCCTGCATCAACCAATACAGCTTCATTGCTATTGCCAACATAGTAGCAATTGCCGTTACTTCCACTGTTAAGAGATGTGATAAAAAGACTCATAAGCCAGACAAAGAAACAGAGAAACACGCACCCCTCCACCTGGTGTGCATTCATTTAATTTTCTAAAAAACTTATCTTCAAGCCATACAACCAGTTATATGAGAAAAATTTACTGCTTAGTTGCTGCATTGATTTGCACCGCCGCTGTTTTTTCACAGGATAAAGGTGCTGATGCAAAGATCATCTCCAATTCCTCCACTGTAAGCCAGCTCAATCCTGATTATTCCGTAATTACAGAACATACCGTAACCATCAAGGGGCAAAAAGTTCCTTATAAAGCGATCACCGGGAGTATTCCTCTTTGGAATGATTCAGGAAAAGTGATTGCCGGTGTTTTCTATACTTATTACGAACGCAGCGATATAAAAGATCGTACATCAAGACCATTGGTCATCTCTTTTAACGGTGGCCCGGGAACAAGTTCTTTGTGGATGCAGATCGGCTATACGGGACCCAGAATTTTGAATATTGATGATGAAGGTTTTCCAACACAACCTTATGGTGTAAAAGAAAATCCATATTCTATTTTAGATGTGGCAGATATCGTTTATGTTGATCCTGTGAACACTGGATATTCGAGAATGATCGGTAACCAGCCAGCGTCAAAGTTCTTTGGCGTAAATGCAGATGTAAAATACCTGGCCGAGTGGATCAATAGTTTTGTAACAAGAAACAGCAGGTGGCTTTCGCCTAAATATCTGATCGGTGAAAGTTATGGTACCACAAGAGTTTCCGGTCTTGCATTAGAACTTCAAAACAGTCATTGGATGTTTTTAAATGGAGTGATCCTGGTTTCTCCTACCAATCTTGGAATCGAAAGAGATGGTCCATTGGATGCTGCACTACGTTTGCCTTATTATGCAGCTACTGCCTGGTATCATAAAATGTTGCCTGCCGACTTACAGAATAAAGATCTTACTGCGATGTTGCCAGACGTGGAAGAATTTACGATCAACGAACTGGTTCCTGCATTGAGCAGAGGAGGATTTTTAGATGAAGCAAGAAAGAAATCCCTGGCTGCAAGAATGTCAAGATACTCAGGTATTGCCGAGAAAGCGATACTGCAACGTAACCTGAATATTGCTCCTAACTTTTTCTGGAAAGAACTACTAAGAGATAGTGGATTCTCGGTTGGCAGATTAGACTCCCGTTATCGTGGAATTGACAGGCAACAGGGTGGTGAATCTCCTGATTACAACCAGGAACTGGTTTCATGGGAACACTCCTTCACTCCTGCCATGCAGGATTATTTAAGAAATGAACTGGGCTATAAAACAGATCTTAAATATTATGTATTCGGAAATGTTCGTCCGTGGGATAATACCAACGACAGAACCGGTGAGAATCTGAGATTGGCGATGGCAGAAAATCCTTACCTGCATGTGCTGATACAATCCGGATATTACGATGGTGCCTGCGATTATTTTAATGCGAAGTACAGTATGTGGCAATTGGATCCCAGTGGAAAAATGAAAGACCGTTTGAGTTGGATCGGTTACAGGAGTGGACACATGATGTATCTGCGTAGATCTGATCTGCAGGTGAGTAACGATGACCTCAGGGCTTTTATTCAAAAGACATTGCCTAAGCCAGGTCAGCCGGCGAAATACTGATCTGGCTGCCTGATGCTTATTATTCTGAATCCGCCGATAGTCGGACAAGTGTACAAGTGAGTGACACAACAGGTGATGCCATGAAAAACGAAAAGTTGGTCACCATAATATCATATAGCTGGTTTGTGGCACAATCTTTTTACTATTATGGTTAAAACCATTGATATGGAAAAGGATAGAGAGAATCCAACACAAGAAGAAAACCTTCATGACTTGTATGTGGACGAGAAAACGAGGGAAAAAGTCCGCAAACATTGGTCAGATCCGAATGATAAAATAACTGAGCAGGACATCGAGAATGTTAATACAGATATTTATGCACGGCCTACAACCGATGAAGAAAAGGAAATATTGGAAGATAAAGCTGATGAAATAACGCCGAAAAAGGCACCGAATCCCTGGGATATTAAAACAGAAGATTAATAAATGAAAAGTCCTGCAAGTTTGCAGGACTTTCTTTTTACGTCATTGCGATGCATGAAGCAATCTCATGAAAATAATTATGCTTCTTCCAACTCCTCTTCTTTCCTGTAAGCTTCAGTTAGTTTTTTCTGAAGATCGTAAGGCACCGGAGCATAGTCGAAGAATTTCATTCTAAATCTTGCTCTTCCCTGGGTTAAACTTCTTAAAGAAGATGAATAGCCATACATATCAGCATAAGGCACTTTCGCTTTTACAACTGTAAAATGACCTTCGGTATCGAAACCTTCTACCATTCCTCTTCTTGTTTGCAGATCACCCATAATATTCCCGGTGAGTTCATCAGGACATAACACTTCTACGCTATAGATCGGCTCGAGCAATTGTGGATCGGCTTGTTGAAAAGCTTCTTTAAAAGCCATCATGCCGGCTGTTTTAAAAGCCATATCATTACTATCTACTGCATGCATTTTACCATCGTAAATGGATACACGAATATCTCTTGCATAAGAACCTGTTAGTGGCCCGTTGTGCATTTTCTCCATAATTCCTTTCATGATGGAAGGAAGGAAACGTTGATCGATCACACCACCAACAATACAGTTATAGTAAACCAATTTTCCACCCCATGGCAGGTTATGGATGTCTTTACCACGAACATTCAATCCTGCAGGTTCGGCCATGTTCTCTACCCAGGGTTCTATTCTCATGGTTACTTCACCAAACTGTCCGGCACCGCCCGATTGTTTTTTATGGCGATAGGTAGCATCTGCCGATTTGCGGATCGTTTCCCGATAAGCAACCTTAGGTTTTGCAAAATTGATATCAAGATGATACTGGTTCTGCAATTTCCATTTGATCACTGCAAGATGCATATCGCCCATACAATGCAATAATGTTTGTCCCAGCTCTGCCGAAACTTCTACCTGCATCGTAGGATCTTCTTCTTTTAATTGATGCAATGCAGCAGCAAGTTTTTCCTCCTCTCCTTTTTTATTATTGCTGATGGCAATACTCATCACAGTCTCAGGGAAAATGATGGGTTGCAATTCGAGACTCTTTCCTTTCTCGTGAAGCGTGTTGTTGGTATGCGTGTTCTTTAGTTTCAACGTAGCACCAATATCGCCTGCCACCAATTCATTTACAGAAGTACGCTTGTTGCCTTCTACAATAAATAACTGGTTGAGTTTTTCTGATGCACTGGTTGTTTCATTCACCAGTTCCATGCCTGTCTTTACTGTACCGCTGTACACTTTAAAATAGCTAAGCTCACCAATATGCGGTTCACTCACGGTTTTATAAATGAAGATGCAGGCTGGTCCGTTTGCATCACAAGTAAGTTCTTTACCATCGAGTGTTTTTTGTGGAGGCATTTCATTGGCAGAAGGACAAACATTATCAATGTAGCTCATCAATCTTACAACACCTCTGTCCTGCAAACCAGATGCACAGAAGAGTGGAAAGATATCATGTTTGATCATTGAGACATGCAGGCCTTCACGCATCTCATCTTCAGTAAGTTCGCCTTTGTCGAAGTATTTTTCCATCAAACCTTCATCGTTCGATGCGATGGCTTCTATCAATTCTTTGTGCAGGTTTTCTGCTTTCTCTCTTTCGCTATCGGGTATTGGTAGTTTGTTTGGCTTGGATGTATTATCGCTGTATTCGTACATTACCATATTCAACACATCAATGATGGCGTTAAAACCCAAACCCGGATTTAATGGATATTGCACTACTGCTACGTTCGCTCCAAAATGAGCTTTGGCTTCATGAACTGTTCTGTCAAATTCTGATTTGGGATGATCGAGTTGATTGGCCACAAAGATCATCGGAGTTTTAAATTTATCAGTGTATTCCCAGATCACATCTGTTCCAACTTCTACTCCTATACTGGTGTTAAGCACCATCACACCCGTATCTGCCACACGCAATGCACTGATCACTTCACCCGAAAAATCATCGTAACCCGGTGTATCAATAATATTGATCTTATAACCTTTCCATGGAGCATGCATTAGTTTAGAGAATATCGTATTCCCTCGTTCTTTTTCCAGGTCTGTATAATCACCAACCGTATTTTTTTCTTCTATGGATCCACGACGATGGATGGCTCCCGCTTCCATCAGCATACTTTCTGCTAAAGTCGTTTTTCCACTGCCCGAGTGTCCAAGCAGTACAATGTTTTTGACATGAGCGGAATCAAATTCTGGCATAACAAAACGTTTTATGTGTGAGTAAATAGAATTGCCAAAGAACAATTGCAATTGAAGGTAGAAGTGACTAAAACCAGAAAATATGAGCCTTGTCAGCTTTCGGAGTGATAATTAAGCGTAGAATAACCCATCTAAGATGTTGTGCCGAAGTATGTAAGTTAATACAATAAACCAGTGATTGAAATGATTTGATCGATTTTAATTTAGAGACCAGCTGTGATGCAACTATTGAACTTCGTTGTGTCACTCACTTGTACTTCCAGCACTTATTTCAGCTTTGTTGGCTTCATAGGAGTAAACTTCTACATTTGACGATAAACAATTCTCTGTATGACTAAGCAGCCGTTCGTTTTAATGCTTGAAGAAGATCCTGATGACCGCCAGATTACTGAATCTGCATTGCTTGATCTTGGATTTGATGTACCGGTAAAGTATGTGAAATACAGTACGGAACTATTTGAAGCATTGAAAGCTGAAGAAAAACCTTCTCTGATACTTATTGATTACAATTCAACTCCGGCTTCTGCAACAGAAGTGCTTAAAGAACTTCGATCCGATGCAGATTGTAAACACATACCAACAGTTGTATTAGGTGAAGGTCTGTCAGAAAAGTTCATCAAAGAGTGTTACCAACTTGGAGCTAACAGCTATATCACCAAGCCGGCTTCTGCAAAAGGTACGAAAGACAAGATTGAGACCTTTTTCAAATACTGGATGAACGTTGCAGAAACTGCCTGATACTATTCAATTACAGTAGCATCTTCTTTACCCGGCTTTTCTCCTTTATCTTCTTTTTTCTCCTGTACAATCGCAGGTATTGCTTCAGTATAGATCAACCCGGTTCGGGCAGCATGTTCTGCAGCTTCAACGGTGTTATCTACAATGATCATTTCCACCTTTTGTTCCAACAGGCTTTTGGAAATATCCACTGCGATCTTTTCTCTGTCAGGCAGTTGTACATCCCTGATGTAAACAGCCAATACCCGATCAGGAAATTGTTTTACAACTTCCTGGTAGATCAAAGGATCTTCCTGTCCACTATCTCCTACCAATACAAATCCCAGGTGAGGGTAAGCTTCCATTATCTGCGAGATCTCTTTAAACTTATGACTCATGTGGCTGCCACCGGTAACAGATTCACGGTTGATGCCGAAGTCTCTTAACAATAATGGACCTTCGGGAATATTGTTGAGGTCAAGGAAGTCTTTCAGAAGATCATACAAATTCCAGGGGCTGCTGCTAACATAAAAGAAAGGATTGTTGCGCTTGCCGTTTCTGCCCAGTTGCAATGAACGATAGAATTCTGCAACACCTGCAAAAGGAAGTCTTGTTCTGGCATTGTTGAGAAAAGTGGTTCTGCTCATGGCCAGCAGATCAGTAGCACCTGTTCGTACGATCGTATCATCAATATCGCTGATGATGCCATACTCGGCATCCGGAGGTGGTATCATCACCTCAGCATGGCTGATAATTCCTTTATCGTGTGGAATGGGTGCATCCAATAATTCCAATGCTATCTTATGCCATAATGATCCGGCAATGATAGGCTCTTGGGGATGGATGTCTAACACAAAATATCCTTCACCATCTGTTGTTACTTCGTGTACTTCATTGCCAAAACTTGCTTTCAGTTTTGCACCGGCTACTTCATCACTCTCAAAACGCTTGTACATGTTCACCAGGTTATTGAGTATGGTATCCTTATCTGCTGCCGAGGCGATCTTCTTATCTTCTAATACCCTTCCTTTTATATATACTCTCCTGGCAGTACCATAGCTCCGGTAAGGCACTATCTGCAATGGTTTAAATGTATCCAGTCGTTTGCGTAGGCTTAGTATCAGATCATCAAACTTCTCATCAATGATACCAGCGAATTGTGCAAAGTGTTTCTTCCAGTCAGCCATACGATAAATTTATCGCAAACATTGTACTTGTTTAAGCGGAATTTATAACACACAATATTCATAGAACAGCTGCTGCTTTTCATTTGTTTATTGATCATCTTTACCCACCTTTGAATCATCTAAACAATAAATAAAGTGATGGAAGTAAAAGCATACGCAGCACAGAATGAAACGGCTCCGCTGCAGCCTTATATCATTAACAGAAGAGAACCCAGGGAACATGATGTGCAGATAGACATTTTGTATTGTGGTATTTGCCATAGCGATCTGCATACTGCAAGAGGTGAATGGTATGGAACAATGTATCCTTGTGTGCCTGGCCATGAGATCGTGGGTCGTGTAGTGAAAGTTGGAAGCCATGTAAAGAAATATGCAGAAGGTGATATTGTTGGTGTGGGTTGTATGGTGGATAGTTGTCGTGAATGTGCATCCTGCCAGGAAGGATTAGAACAGTATTGTGAAAATGGTTTTGTAGGTACTTACAACGGACAGGAAAGAGATGGCAGCGGTTACACTTTGGGTGGTTATAGTAAACAGGTTGTAGTAGACGAAGCTTTTGTTTTGAAGATCAGGGATACAGAAAATCTTGCCGGTGTAGCACCATTGCTTTGTGCAGGTATTACCACATATTCACCATTACGCCATTGGGGAGTAAAGAAAGGTGATAAAGTAGGTGTTGTTGGTTTAGGAGGATTGGGGCATATGGCTGTTAAGCTTGCTGCATCTTTTGGAGCAGATGTTACTATGATCAGCCACTCTCCTTCTAAAAAACAGGATGCGGAGAAATTAGGTGCACATCATTTCTTATTAACGAAAGATGCTAACGAGGTAGCAGCAGCTTCTGGCAGTTTTGATTTCATCTTAGATACGGTTTCTGCCGATCATGACTATAACATGTATCTGGGAATGTTGAAACGTGACGGTAAAATGGTGTGTGTAGGTATTCCTTCAACTCCTGGCCAGGTTCCAGCTTTTAGCCTCATCATGCAGCGTAAAACACTTGCCGGATCATTGATTGGTGGTATTGCAGAAACACAGGAAATGCTGGACTACTGTGCCGAACACAATATTACCAGCGATGTGGAAGTGATCGATATCAAAGACATCAACGAAGCCTATGAACGTATGCTGAAAGGTGATGTGCGGTATAGGTTTGTGATTGATATGAATACATTGTAGCCCAATCATTCAACCAATCAATCTACTAATAAAAGTATCGCAAAGAACGCTGAGTTACCGCAGAGATTGCAAAGCTTAGCGTACTTTGCGTCTTCTTTGTGCTCTTTGCGATACTTAGATTGATGAGGATGGACCTTCAAGTACAACTGTGCGGCGCAACAGAAGTTCAATAGCAGCACTATAGCAAAGCACCCAAAATAAAAAAGCTTCACGCCATTGTGAAGCTTTTTTAATGATGTTTGGGAAGTCATTATCCCAGGTACGCTTTTAACGCATTAGAGTATCTTGCTTTTTGTAAACGCTTGATCGCTCTTTCTTTGATCTGGCGAATACGTTCTTTGGTAAGATCGTATTTCTGACCAATTTGCTCGATCGTAACACCGTTCTCTCCATCGAGACCAAAGTAAGCATTTACAATTTCAGCTTCTCTTGGAGAAAGTGATTTGAGCACACGGCGGATCTCTTCTCTCAGAGAGTCTTTCATCACATCATCATCCGTGTCGTCAGAACCTTCTAACAGGTCACCCATTGCTACATCTTCTGCTTCGTGTACCGGAGCATCGAGTGAAGTGTGACGAGTGTTTGACTGGAAGATGTTGTTGATCTCTGTTTCAGACATCTCCAAAATGTCTGCCAACTCCTCAGTAGATGGTTCTCTTTCGTGTTCCTGCTCAAAAGCCATGTAGGCTTTATTCGCTTTGTTGTAAGTACCGATCTTGTTTTGCGGCAAACGAACCAACCTTCCCTGTTCTGCCAAGGCCTGTAAGATAGACTGACGGATCCACCATACAGCGTAAGAAATGAACTTAAAACCTTTCGTTTCATCAAAGCGTTGTGCCGCCTTTATCAAGCCGAGATTTCCCTCGTTGATGAGATCGCTAAGAGATAAACCCTGGTGCTGGTACTGCTTAGCAACAGATACTACGAACCTTAGGTTCGCCTGCACCAGTTTGTCGAGCGCTCTTTGATCGCCCATTTTGATACGCTGTGCCAGTGTTGTTTCCTCTTCGGGAGTGATCATAGGGATTTTAGAAATTTCCTGCAGATACTTTTCTACGGCTTGCGAATCTCTGTTGGTGATCTGGGTTGCGATTTTGAGCTGCCTCATGCGAATTGTGCTATTTAAATGTGACTAGTAAACGTAATAAAGACGCAAATTGATCGGGAATTGATGCAATTCGGGTGTTAAATATATCTTCAAAACATCAAAATGGCTGCAAAGGTAAGGCACAGCAACGATGATTGGTAGCTTTTTGTGGATAATTTAAGGGAGAATAGCTATTCAAACATCAAATCGCCCGGCTTTATTTATCCACAAAAATCAGCCCAATCGAGTGGTTTAAAACAACTTTTATTTTTCTGATTGAAGTACTTCTTGGTATCGGCTATTGCGACGCTCCGTTCAGAGTTCTGTTTGCACTGCATAAACTCCCAAAAAAGTATTCACTCTCATCAAACATTTACGTAGATAATATCGAAGTCCTATTTAGTTGATATGAAGATGACAGCATCAACTCCAGAACTTATCTTCGCAGCCCTATGATCGATTTTCGTTCAGACACAGTTACAAGACCATCTGCCGGAATGTTAGAAGCCATGATGTCGGCTAAAGTTGGTGATGATGTTTTTGGAGAAGATACTACTGTAAATCGCCTGGAATCAATGGCTGCCGATATGTTTGGTATGGAAGCCGGACTTTTTTGTGCCAGCGGTACTATGACCAACCAGATCGCTATAAAAGTACATACACAGCCCGGGGATGAAGTGATCTGTGATTTTCTCTCTCATATTTATCAATACGAAGGTGGTGGTATTGCTGTTAACTCGGGTTGTTCTGTTCGTTTACTCAATGGCGACAGGGGCAGGATCACAGCCGAACAGGTGAAGTTTGCCATTAACAATGCAGAAGACGTACATAAACCTATTTCGAAACTTGTTTCATTAGAAAATACTGCCAACCGTGGTGGCGGTAGTTGCTATGATTTTGAAGAGATCAGAAGCATTAGAAAAGTATGTGATGAAAACAGACTTGCTTTTCACCTGGATGGCGCCAGATTGTTCAATGCACTTGTAGCAAAGAATGAAACAACAAAGCAATATGGCGAAGTGTTCGATACCATCTCGATCTGCTTAAGTAAAGGATTGGGAATTCCGGTGGGTAGTGTACTACTCGGCCCGAAAGACTTTATCAAAAAAGCCAGAAGGGTAAGAAAGGTATTGGGTGGTGGAATGAGACAAGCTGGTTTTCTTGCTGCTGCAGGTATCTATGCCCTGGAAAATAATATTCAAAGACTTGAGCAAGATCATTTGCATGCTAAGCAGATTGCTGAAGTTTTGCAGCACAAAGATTTTATCGGGGAAATACTCCCGGTAGAAACAAACATCCTGATCTTCGAAGTGAAAGGAAAGTTAACTGCCCAGCAATTTGTAGAAAAGATGAAAGAACATGATGTACACATGTTCACCCTCTCTCCTACCCATGTAAGAATTGTGACGCATTTAGATATTTCACCGGAAATGACAGAGAGAACAATCCAAATTATTGATCAGCTATAATTACAGATAATTCAAATCACTGGTTCATGTTACCTAAAGTAAATCCAACGAATACGCAAGCCTGGTTCCTTTTGAAGAAGCATTATGAAGATGAGATGAGCAGGAAACATATGAAAGACATGTTTGCTGCCGAGCCAGACAGGTTTGATCGATTTTCTATCAAATTCGGAGATATACTTTTTGATTACTCGAAGAACATCATCAATCAAAAAACATTGCAGCTTTTATTGCAGCTTGCAGATGATTGTGAGTTGAAAAAAGCCATCAATGATATGTTCATTGGTTTAAAGATCAATGAAACCGAGAACAGGGCTGTACTGCATACGGCACTCAGAAATTTTTCAGACGACCCGATATTGGTGGATGGAAAAGACATCATGCCTTTGGTACAAAAAGAATTAAAGCACATGAAAACATTCTGTGCTGACGTGCATGGTGGAAAATGGAAAGGTTATACCGGAAAGACCATCAAATACATTGTAAACATTGGTATTGGAGGAAGTGATCTTGGTCCGCTGATGGTTACAGAAGCTTTGAAACCTTATTGGAAAGAAGGGATCGAAACGTTCTTTGTAAGCAATGTTGATGGAACGCATATCGCTGAAACTTTTAAGAAGATCAAAGCCGAAGAAACGCTCTTCCTGGTTGCTTCTAAAACATTTACAACGCAGGAAACCATGACCAATGCTCATACCGCAAGGAATTGGTTTCTGGAACATGCAAAAGATGAGCAGCACATTGCGAAACACTTTGTGGCATTAAGCACCAATGAAAAAGAAGTGACAAAGTTTGGAATAGATAAAGCCAATATGTTCGAGTTCTGGGATTGGGTTGGTGGCAGATATTCTTTGTGGAGTGCTATTGGTCTTTCTATTGCACTTACGATTGGGTATGACAATTTTGAGCAACTATTAAAAGGTGCAGAAGCAACTGACAAACATTTTCGCACTGAGAAGTTTGAAAATAATATCCCGGTGTTGATGGGTTTGATCGGTTTGTGGTACACTAACTTTTTCGGCACACAAACAGAAGCGATCCTTCCGTACGATCAATACCTCCATCGCTTTGCTGCATACTTCCAACAGGGAAATATGGAAAGCAATGGTAAGAGCATTGACAGGAATAGAAATCCTGTGAACTATGCAACCGGTCCTGTGATCTGGGGTGAACCAGGTACAAATGGACAACATGCCTTCTATCAGTTGATACACCAGGGAACTGTTTTGATTCCTTGTGATTTTATCGCTCCTGCAATTTCTCATAACCCTATTGGTGATCATCACACCAAACTCCTTTCAAACTTCTTTGCACAAACAGAAGCACTGATGAATGGAAAAGGCGAAGCTGAAGCAAGAGAAGAATTTGTGAAAGAAGGGAAAGGTGAAGATGTGATCAAACGCTTTGTACAATTCAAAATATTCTCAGGTAACAGGCCTACCAACTCCTTTCTTATTAAGCAGATCACTCCTTTTACATTAGGAAGCCTGATCGCTTTGTACGAACATAAGATATTTGTTCAGGGTGTGATCTGGAATATCTTCAGCTTTGATCAATGCGGGGTTGAATTGGGTAAGCAACTGGCGAATAAGATACTTCCGGAGTTAACCAATGATGACGCAATATCAAGCCATGATGCTTCTACGAATGGATTGATCAATGCTTATAAGGAATTGAGGAAGTGATACAGCGTTAACTTTATTATTAATTTGATATGGGAATTATAGGGCAATAAGTTCTTTGTATTTCCAATAAGGTTCATAATATGAAGGAGCCAATGCTATTGCCTTATCATAGTCTGCCAGTGCTTTTTTCAGGTTCTCTTTTCCGCCAAGTTTGAAGTAGATATAACCTCTGTTATTATATGCATCCCACGAACCCGGTGCAATGTTGATGGCTTTATCAAGATAGTCCAAGGCTTCGTTATGCAATCCCTGGTTGATCTTAACGAAAGCAATATTGGTTAATGCTGATGGGCTATCAGGAGATAACTTAAGAAGCCCATTCAGATATCGAAGTGCTTCTTCGTAATTATTCAACCTTGCATGAGTAACACCAATATATCCTAATGCCGAATTTGATTGTGGTCTTATCACGAATGCTCTTTCGAAAAATGGCAACGCTTCTTTGAAACGGTCAAGTGTAAAAAGAATGTGTCCCATTTCATAGTTGTATGTGAAGTTTTTCGATGTATCAGTAACCTGAACCGCAGCGAAACGTTGCATCGCCTTTGCAGTATCTCTGGAATGGATCTCATGAATGATCACACTTGCCAATGCATGAAAATTCTTTGGCTGGATCTTAATGATTCTTAGATTGTCTGCATAAGCATCATCATTCAATTTTTGTGTAAGCCTGATCGAAGCCCTGATCTCGTACATCGAAGCTGCGAGTGAAGAAGTAGAATCTTTAGATAAGAATTCCTGCAGCGTTAATAGCGTTTCTTCTTTCTCGCCCTGTTTCCATTGGAGAAAAGCAGTATAGTAATAATGCATATTAGATTCTGCACTGTATTCTTTGCCTTTCTTTAAAGCCTTTTTGGCTTTATCAAATTCTTTCAGTTCAGCCAAAGCCATCGCCTTTCTGAAATGCGGTGTCGGACATTTAGAACAATCATCTATAGCTTCCTCGAGGTCTTGCAAAGCTCCCTTGTAATCCTGGTTGCTCATTTTTTTATTGGCAGAAGCAACAAGGGATTTCCATTTTTCCTGGGCTGAAGCAGAAATGGTAAGAAAAATAACGAGGGTTAAAAGGATCGATCTCATGTTCCTAAGTTAATACAACATCCTCACTTTGATCGTCTCCTTTACATGACGCAATAGCTTTACCGCTTTATTGGAAAGTTTCTTATCAACATCCAATACTACATATCCAATTTCATCATTCGTTTTAAGATATTGTCCAACGATATTGATACCATGTTTGGATAATTGCGTGTTGATGGCACTCAGCACACCCGGAACGTTATTGTGAATATGCAGAATACGATGTGCACCTTCTACCGGTGGCAAAGCCAAAGGAGGAACAGTATGAGAGCCTGTAGTGATCCCTTTTTCCAGGAAGTTGAACAGCTTGGCACTAACATCTTCACCAATATTCTCCTGCGCTTCTTCTGTTGATCCACCAATATGTGGCGTGAGCAATACATTTTTCAATCCCTGTAAAGGTGTTTCAAATGCATCACCATTTTTTTCAGGTTCGAATGGAAACACATCAACTGCAGCACCACCAATGGATCCATCTTCAATGGCAGACCGAAGGCATTTGAGATCGACCACTTCTCCTCTTGCATAGTTG
The DNA here is from genome assembly GCA_024508725.1 of Chitinophagaceae bacterium. Lineage (GTDB taxonomy): Bacteria > Bacteroidota > Bacteroidia > Chitinophagales > Chitinophagaceae > JAEZDC01. The sequence continues at coordinate 861,079 of JANINS010000004.1, forward strand.
ATGAGAATCGCTCCTTTTTTGAAGTGCTTTATATTGGTTTTGTTGATGAGATTCTTTGTTTGAGCTGTTTCAGGAACATGCAGTGATACTATATCAGATTTACCAAGCACTTCCTTCAACGATTTTCCATCTACCGCATTACCCAAAGGAAGTTTTGTTTCCACATCATAATACATCACTTTCATACCCAAAGCTTCGGCTAACACTGAAACCTGGGAGCCGATATTTCCATACCCGATCAACCCCAAAGTCTTTCCACGTAATTCATAACTGCCGGTAGCTTCTTTCAACCAGGTACCATCATGAGCGGCTTTGTTCTTATCGGGAATACGACGGATCAACATGATAGCAGCACCAATTACCAGTTCAGCAACACTCCTGGTATTACTATATGGGGCATTGAACACCACAACACCGTGCTTAGTAGCTGCTTTCAGGTTCACCTGGTTCACACCAATGCAAAAACATCCGATTGCCTGTAGCTTTTTCCCCGCTTCCAGCACTTTGGCAGTGATCTGTGTTTTTGAACGAATCCCTAAAAGATGGACGTCTTTGATCTCTTTGATCAACTCTGTTTCGCTCAAAGCACCTTTTAAACGCTTGATATTCACATATCCATTGTGTTGAAACTGCTGTACAGCTTTGTCGCTGATATTTTCCAGAAACAGTATGTTGATCTTCTCTTTCGGGTAGCTTGTTGTAACGTCTTGCTTGCTCATTATCACAAAAGTAATTGCTATTTAACTGCTTAGTTGTTCAAATTCCCCACAAATAATTGGCATTTCATTGGAAGTACCAACTGTGGAAATAATCTGTAGATGAAACTAAAAGTGATGAAAGCAATTGTTCTGATATTCCTGTTCCTGAGTGTAGAAACCTCGTGCAAGAATAGTACAACAACACCTTTGAACGCAGAGCCGGTAAAACCTGAGGTTCCTGAAGTTTCTTTCAGGCAATTGACCGACGAAGAAAAGGAATTATATACTGAAAGAGCGACTACACTTTACAGCAGCTTCCTGAACAACAAAGCCTTCAACGGCAGTATTCTTATCGCTAAGAATGGTCAGATCCTGGCTGAGAAGTATAATGGTTTTGCAAATTTCGCTACCAAAGAAGCGATCAGTCAAAATACTACTTTTCACCTTGCTTCCGTATCAAAGACATTTACTGCTATGGCAATCCTGAGAATGATTGAACAGAAGCAATTCTCTCTCGATGATGATGTAAGAACTTTCTTCCCATCTTTTCCATATGCAGGCATAACAGTGAGATTACTCTTAAGCCATAGAAGCGGACTATCGAATTACGCTTATGTAATGCCGAAAAGCAGCTACGGATTATATTCGAATGATGATGTGTTGAACTATTACATCAACAACAAACCTGCTTTGGCAAGACCGATTAATACCGGATTTCAATATTGCAATACCAATTATGTGATCCTTGCTAAGATCATTGAAAAGATATCAGGAGAATCGTATCCAACTTATATGCAGACTAATATTTTCACTCCTTTAGGAATGAACAATACTTACGTTTGCGACAGGAATAATATCAAGACTGTTCCTTTATCTTATACTCCTGGAAACCGTGCTTACCAGATCGAAAGTTTTGATGCGATCTATGGCGATAAAAACATCTATAGCAATGTAAGAGACCTGTTAACCTGGGATAAGGTTTTATATAGTGGCAGTTTTGTAAATCCACAAACCGCAGCTTTGGCATATCAACCTACCAGCAATGAAAAGCAAACAGTAAACAACTACGGATTAGGTTGGAGGTTGATCAATAAAGATGATGTGAACGTAGTGTATCATACAGGTTGGTGGCATGGCAACTGTAACATTTTTACACGTATCGTTCAGGATACCACAACGGTGATCATTCTTAGTAATCGTTATAACAGCAGTGTCTTCAAATCGAAAGCTACTGCCTACGCTTTTGCAAAAGATATTCTTGGCAGACCTCGTGGCGATATGAGTGACGTGGCTGCAGGTGACCCGAATACTGAACTGGAAGGTAGCGGTAAGGAGTAGGCTCATTCTTCTCTACCTTTGAGTTGATGAAACTGCTGAACGCTGAACACATCAGAAAATGGGACGAATACACCATTCAACATGAGCCGATCTCGTCTGTAGAATTGATGGAACGTGCTGCACTGAAATGTACAGGGTGGCTTATCAGCAAGCAGTACTACGATCACATAAAGATATTCTGCGGCAAAGGGAATAATGGTGGTGATGGTTTAGCCATCGCAAGGCAACTCATCGATCAAAATATTTATCCGACAGTTTATATTCTTGAGTTTGGTCATAAAGGAACTGATGATTTCCAGGTCAATCTTCAACGATTGCATAAACTCACAAAGGATATTCATTTCATACAATCTGAAGAGGCATTTCCTTTATTGAATAGTAATAATGTTATTGTTGACTGTTTATTTGGCTCAGGATTGAACAGACCTTTAGATGGTATAACTAAACACCTGGTAGATCATATCAATTCAGCCGGAGCCACGATCATCAGTATTGATGTACCCAGTGGAATGTTTCCAGATAAATCATCCAGAGGGAATACGATCATACGAGCAACATCTACCCTAACATTCCAAACACTCAAGCTTTGCCTGCTTTCATCTGATAACAGCGAGTTTTTTGGTGATGTAGAAGTACTGGATATTGGTTTGCATACTGATTTTTTGAAATCGGTTGAATCAGATATTCATCTAACGAACCTGGAAGATGCTTCAACTATTTATCAGCCCAGATCTGCTTTTTCGCACAAAGGCAACTTTGGTAATGCTTTGATCGTTGGTGGTGCTTCGGGAAAATCAGGAGCGGCGATCATTGCTACAGAATCTTGTCTAAGAACTGGTGCCGGATTAACTTCTGTGTACATGTTATCAGAAGAATATACATCGATCAATACACGACTTCCGGAAGCTATGACCTTAACAGGTGCTGAGATGGTGAAGCAAAATCTCACTCGTTTTTCAGCAATTGGCGTGGGTCCGGGTTTAGGCACAGATGATATGGCACAACACATCATTTCACTTCTCTTGGAAAACTATAAAGGATCATTGGTGTTAGATGCTGATGCACTCAACATAATATCAGCTAATCTACAGTTGCTGGAACAGCTTCCTCCTAATTGTATTCTCACACCTCATCCCAAAGAATTCGACCGGTTATTCGGAGATCAAGAAGATGAATTTAAAAGATGGCAGACAGCTTTGGACAGATCAGCAACGCTTAACTGCATTATCGTTTTAAAAGGTCATTACACATTGGTTGCTGCAAAGGGAAAGGGTTATTTCAACACAACCGGAAATGCAGGTTTGGCAAAAGGCGGATCGGGAGATACATTAACCGGTATCATTACTACACTGTTGGCTCAACAATACAATCCGGAAGATGCTGCCAGGTTGGGGGTGTATTTGCATGGTTTGGCAGCCGATCTTGCAATAGCCGATCAGTCATATGAAACTCTTTTAGCATCTGATGTTTCAGCGAATCTTGGCAAAGCCTTCAAAATGCTACTGAATGTTAGCTAATAACTACGCAATCGTGTGCATTTTTAGGCATTCTCCCCTATTTTTGCCGACCTTATAAAAATCTGACAAAACCGCTTATGGACGAGAAGCTACTGTTTTATGCCGTGCCTGCTATGGGTTTGCTTGGCTTAATCTACACATTTATCAAGTTTGCATGGGTTTCTAAGCAAGATGCCGGAACCGACAGGATGAAAGAGATCAGCAATTACATTGCAGAAGGTGCAATGGCGTTTCTGAGAGCTGAGTGGAAGATACTCACCTACTTTGTAATCATCGTTGGAATTCTATTAGGTTATATGGGTTCTCGCAGTGAAGAATCTCATTGGTCGATTGCTGTTGCATTTGTGATCGGTGCTTTCTTCAGTGCTTTTGCCGGATACATAGGTATGAGAGCTGCAACTAAAGCCAACGTTCGTACTGCTCATGCAGCGAGAACTTCTCTTTCAAAGGCATTGAATGTGTCTTTCACCGGTGGAGCCGTAATGGGAATGGGTGTTGCTGGATTAGCAGTTCTAGGTTTAGGTGGATTGTTCATCGTTTTAATAAAAGTATTTGCTCCTGAAGCTTTGTCAACTTCTGCTGATGTTACAAAAGCGATTGAAGTATTGACCGGATTTTCTCTCGGAGCTGAGAGTATTGCCTTATTTGCTCGTGTTGGTGGTGGTATCTATACAAAAGCTGCTGATGTTGGAGCTGACCTGGTAGGTAAAGTGGAAGCCGGAATTCCGGAAGATGATCCAAGAAACCCTGCAACTATCGCTGATAACGTTGGAGACAACGTTGGTGATGTTGCCGGAATGGGTGCTGATCTTTTCGGATCTTATGTTGCTACTGTACTTGCAACAATTGTTTTAGGACATGAAGTTACCGGTAACGGTGGTGCTCTGTCTGATGGTTATAATGGATTCTCTCCTATTCTTCTTCCAATGTTGATCGCTGGTGTGGGAATCATTTTCTCTATCATAGGAACATGGTTCGTGAAGATCAGTGATTCTGCTGGTATCAACACAGCTGTGGTACAAAGAGCATTGAACATGGGTAACTGGGGTAGCATCATCTTAACTGCTATTGCCAGCTATTTCCTGGTTGATTTTATCCTTCCTGATGTTACAATGAACCTGAGAGGTTACGATTTCGATAAAATGGATGTTTTCGGAGCTATCGTAGTAGGATTAGTGGTTGGTACTTTAATGAGTATCATCACTGAATATTACACTGCAATGGGTAAACGTCCTGTATTGTCGATCGTTCGTCAATCAGGAACTGGTCACGCTACAAACGTTATTGGTGGCCTGGCTGTTGGTATGGAATCAACTTTCCTTCCTATTCTTGTTTTGGCTGGTGGTATCTATGGTTCGTATGAATTTGCCGGATTGTATGGTGTGGCTATCGCTGCAGCAGGTATGATGGCAACAACCGCAATGCAATTGGCTATCGATGCTTTCGGTCCTATTGCTGATAACGCTGGTGGTATCGCTGAAATGAGTGAATTGCCTAAAGAAGTTCGTGAGAAAACTGATACGTTGGATGCTGTTGGTAACACAACTGCTGCAACTGGTAAAGGTTTCGCTATCGCTTCTGCTGCATTAACTGCATTGGCTCTTTTCGCTGCATTTGTTGGTGTGGCAGGTATTGAAGGAATTGATATTTATAAAGCTGATGTACTTGCTGCATTGTTTGTTGGTGGTATGATCCCTTTCATTTTCTCATCACTGGCCATCAGAGCTGTAGGTGAAGCTGCAATGGCAATGGTGGAAGAAGTTCGTCGCCAGTTCAGAAGTATTCCCGACATCATGGAAGGAAAAGGAAAACCTGAATACGATAAATGTGTTGCGATCTCTACAGAAGCTTCTATCAAAAAGATGATGTTGCCTGGTGCTATTGCGATCGTATCGCCATTGATCATTGGTTTTATCCTTGGTCCTGAAGCTTTGGGTGGATTCCTTGCAGGAGCTACCGTAAGTGGTGTTTTGATGGGTATGTTCCAGAACAATGCAGGTGGTGCATGGGATAATGCGAAGAAGAGCTTTGAAAAAGGTGTTGAGATCAATGGTGAGACCTATTACAAAAAATCAGAACCACATAAAGCATCTGTAACAGGTGATACTGTGGGTGATCCTTTTAAAGATACTTCTGGTCCTTCAATGAACATTTTGATCAAACTGATGAGTATTGTTTCATTGGTAATTGCACCTACTTTGGCTCAGATGCATAATACCAAAACAGCGAAAGTTGATACAACTAAAAAGATTGAAGTTGTAACTACTGTGAAGAAATAATTCGGAAAATTATACATGAGAAAAATCCCGCCAATGGCGGGATTTTTTAATTAAATGACCATATTGCCGTGCACACAGAAAGCCCAATTAAAAGCCCAAGTGCTCCTGCAAGTAAAATTCCCTGTCCATAAGACCTGGTTTCCGTTCCGATCAGCAACAGCAGACCACCAATAATTTCTATCAAACAAGCTCCAATCATTATTAAAAAACTTGCCGGGAAAGCAAAACTTGTCAACAATAAAATAGTATTGATAGTGCAAGCAATGATCAATGATTTTTTGAAAGATGTCATGACTGCTCGGTTTCTAATTTTGATGTAACAGGCAATAATTTCTCTTTCATATACGCTTCTTTGTCGTCCCTATAAAACATATTCATCGTTTCAAACGGGATGATACGACCATCTTTATGCACTATATGTACACAGCTTTTTTTGATGGCTCTTACATCAAAATCCCAGGCATCAATAAACCGCATAATGATGATGCGAAATAGATTATTGTAAGATAATCCCGGTGCATAGATCTCGGGTAAACAGCAAAGCAGTTGTTTAAAGTTTTCCTCTACTTTGTCTACAGAAATTCCTGTGCTGAATATCTTCAACATTTGTTCGTGTAACGCTGTGTCTTGCTCATACACGATCGTATTCCTGCTGTTATTCAATAAATGAGCAGGATCTACATATCGGGTCATGGGAAAAACATTTCCATTCAATTTTAATGCATACCCCATTACAAGTGCATCAGGATTGCAGGGAACCGGGATAAGATCATTTTCATTGAAAATATTCGTTTGCTGTAAGATTTTCTTACGAACATCTGTCATAGTGATCCTGTCTGTACCAGGATTGAAATTGATATTTCTCCCTGCTACCTGAACAGGTTGAAAGGTTACACCTCTTACACAAGGCTGTTTTAAAGCGAAGTCAATGATCTCTCCTATTTCATCATCGTTCATTCCCATTTGAAGTGTAACAACAAGTGTTGTGGAAAGATTGTATTTGTTCAGATGTTCTAAAGCTTTTTTTCGCACATCGGTTAGATCTGCACCTCTAAGTGCCGCCAATACGCTGGGTTTAAAAGAGTCGAACTGGAGATATACCTCAAAGTCAGGCATATATGCTGCGAGCCGTTGCACAAATGTTTCATCTTTTGCCATCCTGATTCCATTTGTATTTACCATCAGGTGCTTGATCGGTTTCCTTTTAGCAATGTCAAGTATCTCGAAAAAATCAGGATGCACTGTTGGCTCACCTCCGCTGATCTGTACAACATCAGGTTCTTTTTCATTTCTTACAATAATGTCGAGCATTTTCTCAACCTCTTCTATCGTTCTATGCCTGCCATAACCAGGAGAACTCATTGCATAACAGGTTGGACAACTAAGATTGCACCTGTCAGTGATCTCTAAAACAGTTAAACAGCTGTGTTGTTCATGATCTGTACACAAACCGCAATCATACGGACAGCCATAATGAACTTTAGTGTTGAATTTGTAAGGCATTTCAGATGCCTTATTGTAGTTACGGATATTTTTATAATACTCAACATCATTTGCGATCAACACTTTAAAAGATCCATGTTCATCGCACTTCTTCAACATAAATACATTGTCATCTTCAAATACGATCTTGGCATCAATTCTTTTGAGGCATTCAGGACATAGGCTTACTGTAAAGTCGTAATAAGTATATGGACGAACAGGCATAGAATTATGTTAGTTGTGTTGCTGGTTTATACATCAGCAACGTAGGTTTTAAAATATACTTGCTGTAATATAATAAACCGGCTAAACATGTTAATTGAATTGTAGAAAGTCCAAGAAAAACATCCTGGTGAGGTTTGATGAAGTCAAGCAATAAACGAAAAGTCAGGTACCCTATCATAAATAACTTGAACATACTCCCATTCTCTAGTGAGACCATGTTCTTTGCTTTATAAATAGAAAACCAAAGCAGTGATAGAAAAGCGATCTCGTATAAACAAACCGGGTGACGCATAATTCCATCGCCGAGGTTCATACCAAAAACAGAAGTTGTTGGAACGCCATAAGTTTCTTCGTAAATACCTGTACTGAAACAACCGATTCTGCCAATGATCAACCCAAGTATCATGGGATAAGTAAAAAGATCGCCGGAAGAATGTTTTTCCCCGATCATTTTCTTTGCAAGTTCAACTCCTGCAAGTCCTCCAATAAAACCTCCCACAACCGTTTTATTATTGTAGAAATGAAGGAACCAATTCGCAGAATCTCTCAAAGCAGCCGGATCTTCCAGCCCTCCAATAAGTCTGCTGCCGATGAGCGATCCAACTATTGCTCCGATAAGGATCCATATCCTGTTCTCATATGAAATAACGTCTATAGATCTGCTACGTAGAAACAAATAATATCTGAATCCAATAAAAAATGCCAGCAACTCACATACACTGTGCAATAAAAAGTGTGTGCCGCCAATATCGATTGAAACGGGAAATTGAATCATTGTTTAAGCCAAAGGTTTTTGCCGGGATATTCTTCATAAGCAATGATGCCATGATTTTTTGATATCCATATCTTATAAGGTCGGGAATTTTTTGCAGTAAGCGTATCTGCCATGATAACTTGAACATTAGTATAAGTTATCGATCCCATCTGGAGAGAAGAAAAAAACTGGCTGGTTTGATTGTCAGAATCCTTTCTCATAATACCTGTGTCAGATATCCCTTTCCCGGCAAATCCACCGCCTCTTAGATAGATCTGTAGATTTTCTACAGATTGCTGTGACGCATACACATCATTAAACTGTCCATTTGAGATAAATAATTTGCCTGCTCCATTATTATTAACCTCGACTGAAGTGATTGATTTTTCTGCATTACAGAAGGGGTGTCTTGCAGAAACTCTATCCTGGTATGGATTACTTACATACACAGTTCGGATAGTAAATGTGTCTTTTGCTGCACCAGATGAGAAAATCACTTTGTCATTTACAGCGTATGGAAACCATGTGCTAAATCCTTTTTCAGTATATCCTGTGCAGGTGACAGATTTATCGGAACACTCGTAACAAGATGAAAACATGCAACAAGTTATCAGCAATAGAAATATCTGTTTCATAGCTGAATGTAAGTTACATTCGAAAAGATTACGTAAAAAAGAAAAATCCTGCCATGAGCAGGATCTTCCTGGTGAACCGGTTTTGCTAACTGAAAAAATAGAAACCGTTCTTTATGTTGATTAAGACATAGCCTGTCTCATACTTGGATTCGCCAGGCACAACTGAATGGCCTGAGATACCGAACCACATGATTCGAATGTTTTCTTGAACTCGATCGGGCAGATTTTATACTTGTTGATCCAGTAAGCAACTTCTTTTGAGATGCTGAAATTTCTCTGTGGGTCTTTTTCGTTGTTTCCTCTGCGTATAAAGTTTGCCATTTCGTTTTGTTTTATCTGTGATATTAAAACTAAAGGCATGCCAACTTATTATTCCTGGCTTTTCCTACACAAGACGAAGCTTAATCCTGGAGTATTTACGTAATTTCATTTTACGATGCCTGAGTTTCCAAATATTCTGGTGAGTGCCGTTCCGGGTTTTATTATCCTCATCATTATCGAGGTGATCTATGCTGTAAAAACACAACGTGAACTGTACGAAGTAAAAGATGCTGCAACAAGTATTTCACTCGGACTTGGTAACCTGTTTATCGGTATTGCCACCAAAGCATTTATCCTGGTTTTCTTTAGCTGGTTATACGAACAACGTTTGTTTACTATTCCATGGACAGCTTGGTGGGCATGGGTATTGATCTTTTTCGCCGATGACCTCAGCTATTATTGGTTTCACAGGGTGAGCCATCATGTTCGATGGTTTTGGGCATCACATGTAGTGCATCACTCATCGGAGAAATATAATCTGGCTGCAGCTTTGCGACAAACATGGACAGGAAACCTCACTGGTTCATTTTTATTCTGGAGTTGGATGCCTTTGGTTGGATTTCATCCGGGTATGATCATGCTTATGCAATCTGTAAGCCTGCTTTACCAGTTCTGGATACATACCGAAACAGTATATAAATTACCTAAGTGGTTTGAGTTCATCTTCAACACACCGTCTCATCACAGAGTACATCATGGTTCCGACATTGAATACCTTGATAAAAACCATGCTGGAATACTGATCATCTGGGATCGGATGTTTGGCAGTTTCCAGCCGGAATTTAAAACACCGAAGTATGGATTAACTAAGAATGTAAATACTTTCAATCCTGTGAAAGTGGCATTCTTCGAATGGATAAATATTGCCAAAGACCTAAAGAAAAGTAATTCGGTGTGGACAGGAATAAAGTACATCATCAATCCTCCGGGATGGAGTCATGATGGTTCTTCCAAAACAACAAAGCAACTCAGGAAAGAGGTTCAGAAAGAAAATTACTGAACATAGGCTCCGGTCACTTCACCATTCTCCACTACTACATAAATATGATCCTGCAAAGTTGTAGCGATAGAAGCACCTACAAAATCTGGTTTAGCGGGAAACAATTTGTGCATTCTTTCTACCAAAACCAATGTCTGAATTCTTTTGGGATGAAAATTCAGCAAAGGCTTTAATGCATACAAAATTGTTTTGCCCGAGTTCGAAACATCGTCTGTTATAAGAATACTCTTACCATTAAAATCTACATCTTCACTTAAGCTAATCTCTTTAGGTGCTCTCTTATCCATTGTAGCAGCGATCACTTTTACATTCGATAAATAAGGTTTTACAAATGCTGCGATCTGCTCTCCTATCACCAAGCCGCTAGACTTTATTCCGATGATGATCAACTCTTCATTTCTATCAAGTTGCTCGGCAACTTCCAATGCAAGTCTTTGTAACTTCTGGTGAGCAGTAGCTTTATCTAGTATGTATTTTTTATCGGGCATAGCTCAAAAGTATAAAAACAAAAAAATGCAATCCATAAGAATTGCATTTTTTCACCTATTCTCACTTTATCTACTAAGGAACATCAGTTGTTCTACGTCCGAAGATCAATGAGAGAACAAATAAGATAATGAATGCCCAGAATAAGAACTTAGCAATTCCGGCAGCACCAGCTGCGATACCTCCAAATCCGAAGATAGCTGCAATGATCGCTATCACAAGGAATATAACAGTCCAACGTAACATAACTCTTCTGTTTTATGGTTATACAATCTGTTTCTACACTCAGTAAAACCATAAGTGTGCCAACAGAGGTATCAGCCAGGTGATAATACCTGAAGCAGCAGTGGTGAGTTATTGACAATTAGCTGATTAGAATGGCTATAACTTTTTGTTTTTTGGTCGAGCTAATACATCTCAACTTATCTTAGCGCATCTAACTTTTGCCTATGCAATACATTCCACAGCTGGCTTTCATCATTCTTAGCGGAATTGCTGTTTACCTGTTCGTAAAAAAAGCTGCAGAGATCAGGAGAAATATTCTCTTGGGTAGAGATGAAGATTTTAGTGACAACCCTTCTGCAAGATGGAAGAATGTTGTACTGCTTGCTCTAGGACAGAAGAAAATGTTCAAGTATCCCCTGGTAGCGCTGATGCATTTTGTGATCTACGCAGGATTTATCATCATTAATATTGAAGTACTTGAAATTGCATTGGATGGTTTACTGGGAAAACACCGGCTTTTCGCAGCTCCAATGGGAAGTACCTATAGCTGGCTTATCAATTCTTTTGAAGTGCTGGCTGTACTGGTGATCGTTGTTTGTGTTGCTTTTTTAGTGAGAAGAAATGTGTTTAAAGTAAAACGGTTCTGGAAAAGGGAGATGACGAGCTGGCCGAGAAGCGATGCGAATTATATTCTTTTTACAGAGATCATACTGATGAGTTTATTTCTTACGATGAACTCTACCGATGGAATTCTGCAGCAACGTGGCTATGGACATTATGCCGAAGCGAATACAGGGAGTTTTATCTTTTCAGGAATGCTGGCTCCCATGTTCTCAGGGTTGTCTACAGAAACTTTGGTAGGTATTGAGAGAACAGCATGGTGGTTACACATCGTTGGAATATTTGCTTTCCTCAACTATCTCCCATACTCAAAGCACCTCCATATTATGCTGGCATTTCCCAATGCATATTATATGAGAATTGGTGCACAGGGAAAGATGGATAATATGCCCGAAATTCAGCAGGAAGTATTGTATGCAATGCAGCCCGAAACTATTCCCACAGATGCTACACCTGCAGAACCAAAGAAATTTGGTGCGAAAGACATATTTGATCTGAGTTGGCGTAATCTATTAGATGCTTATAGTTGCACAGAGTGTGGACGATGCACTGCTGCTTGTCCGGCAAACCAAACAGGAAAATTGCTGAGCCCAAGAAAGATCATGATGGATACACGTGACAGGGCTGAAGAAGTAGGTATTAACATCAATAAGAACAAAGAATTCCAGGATGATGGCAAGAGTTTATTGCATAACTACATCTTACCAGAAGAACTGAGGGCTTGTACTACCTGTAATGCTTGTGTGGAAGAATGTCCGGTTGGTATTAGTCCGTTAAATATTATACAACAGCTTCGCCGATATCTTGTGATGGAAGAAAGTAATGCACCTGCAGAATGGAATGCAATGTTCAGTAACACAGAGAACAATTTTGCTCCCTGGAAACTTTCGCCTGATGAAAGAGATAAATGGGCTGTTGAAATGAATAGTTGAGTTTATGCGTTTTTTTCTCATTTTTTTCTTCGTTAGCTTTCTTTCATGTAAGAACAAAAGTCCTCATGTGGTTTTGCTTTTTGATAGAGTTGATGGATTGCAAGTTGGTGCCCCAGTAAAATGTAGAGGACTTGAAATTGGCGTTGTGGAATATATGGACTTGCATGCAAATCAAGTGTTGGTAAAATTAAAACTTGAGAAGGAGTACCAAATTCCGGTAGGATCTAAGTTCACTATATATCCTTCACTTATTGGAGGCAACTACATTAAATTGGAATTAGCCAATAACAAGACAGATTTTATCAACTTCAATGATACACTTCATGAAGTTTTCTCAGAAGAATTATTTAAGTCTAGTCCTGCACAGGACTCGGTGATGAGACAAGAAGCAGCCGAATTTACAGGTGCTGTAATAAAAGTAATTACAGGCATTAAAGGAGATTCACTGAAAATAGCTGATAGCTTAACTAAAAGATAACTATGCAATTGTCTCCCTTCTCATTTTCCATCACAGACTTTGATTCTATTCAACCAGAATTTCATCAAGGCGTCACCGGTTCTGCCGAGTGGAAAGTTATTCATCGTGATAACATCAGAATTCGCCTGGTAAAATATTCAGCGAATTACCTGGCAGATCATTGGTGCAATAAAGGACACATCATCTATTGCGTAGATGGAGAAATGGAAACCGAATTAAAAGATGGAAGAAAATTCTTACTGAAGAAAGGAATGTTGTACACTGTTGGCGATGATGCTGATGCCCATCGCTCCTACTCTGCTGAAGGTTGCACGCTGTTCATTGTTGATTAGCGAAAAGAACGTACAAGTGAGTGACACAACGAAGTTGATTAAAGTACTAAAGCTGGTAAACTAATCCTTCACCTGTTTTTCTATCTTTTCTCTCATCTCTTCAGGATGCTCTATCTGGTGTGATGCTCCTTTGTTTTTCACAATACGATATATCTGTATTAAAGCAGTAACAGCGAAAATGCCACCGATGATCCAGTTAAGCAAGCTTTGCTTGGTGTTAAGCGTATCTACCATTAATCTTCCACCAAAAATGAAAACACAGTTACCGGCAAAAGTTCCCAATGCAATACCAAAGATGTACATGTTATAAAAACTTGTCTTGGGCAATAACACACCTTTTGTAAATAACACGGTGCTCCATCCAAACCAGAAAGGAATTTGTGCAGGAGAAACGGCACACATCATCATACCCAGGAAAAAACGATGGATCGTACTACTGAGGATCACATTTTTTTCTACACTGGGATGCGATGCTGCATAAAAACTGGAAATGGCCAATGCAAGAACGATCACCAGCGTTACCCATTCAAGTATCTTGAATAAACCTTTTTGCTTTCTTACCCAATCCATTGCTACAAGCGATATTCTAACATAGATCGCTTCCACAACTAGAGACCCCAGTGAGAATTTTACAGCCGGGGCAACACCATCAGTAGCAGATATCTGCATAGCAGCAATATTCAATGTACCCAGTGGCAAGGTTCCAAGGAAACTCACCACCATTCCTGTCCAGAATATTTTGTTTAGAGAAGTTTGCTTCATCAGTAAGGCTGCAAAATAAGAGAAGATGTTTATAATTTGCAGTCAAGATCTGCCTGGTGCATTCTTTTAAAAAAACGATGTGCATTCATCAGGTATTTATAACCTGCTCTGAAACCCCAGTAAGGCACACCTTTTTGTGTGTGATTGATCCTTCCGATCCTATACATGTGTTCCCAGTGCATCACAATTTCCTTTATGGCTCTGCTATAACTCATACCGCAATCGTAAATATGATTCGGTTCAGCACCTACTCCATTGTATTCAAGAATAACGATATTCTTCCCTGCTTTCAGGTCTTCGATCGAACTGCACTTTAGATCATACCTGCCAAAATAAAAATGTTCTGTTTCCAGGCTGATCTTATCGAATACAGAACAAAGTTGGTCATCGATCTGGTCATAAAGGTTTACAAAGTTGGCTCCCCTGTTATGATTACCGGCAATACTCAGGTAATACACCTCACCTTCAGCGATTACTTTTTCAAAGTTCTCTCCGTGCCTGATGGTCATTTCTTCTTCCCTGTATTTCGCTTTGGGATGTTCATCGATCAGCTGCTTAAGTGTTGATTTCCCATCCCCTGTAACCGACATATAATTCTTTGCAATAAAACCCGTCACCACACCTTTTTCTTCACCCGGATAACGAATATGAAATACGCTGAACTCCATTGGCAGTTCGATCATATCCTGGATGATATAATCCACCTGCACTTTTGAATGATAGTATTTCAGCTGGTCTTCATTATTTATTTTCCGCATCAGCATTCCCTTCATACCCACATCAGGCTTAGCCAATATGGGATATTGAAAACCTGCAGCTTTAACTTCAGCCTTCAGGCTTTCAAATTTCAACGTAGGATCGATATAAATGGTACGTGGATAATATCTCTTGGGAAGTTGCTCATACATCTCCCGTTTGCTCTCTCCTTCAAAACCCGAAAATTCCAATGTTGGATTTACCGGGGAAACAAACCAAAAATGCCTGGCACGAATGGCATAGTACAGCCAAACAAACCCCAGCGGTGTATAGATCAGGTAAAAAGGCCACAATTCCCAGTTCGTAAGCTTTGTCCAGAAACTTTTCAAATCATCAAATTGGCTGCGAAAATAAGGTATGCCGTGTAGATAGAAATTTAAAATAGGTGATTATCAACTATTGATCTTCGAATAAGCTTCGTTGTGTCACTCACTTGTACTTCCAGTCCTTTATTCGACAAGTAAAAAATCAAAATTAAAAAGTCAAGAATATAAGGCACTATTATGAATTTTTACTTTTGAATTTTGACTTATATCTCCCTATTTTTCTATGTGCTCATTTGCAAGTATTTTCGCACCCACAAAGTCGATATGTCATTGATACTACTCATTGATTTATAAATGACCTATTGACTAATGACTCACTGACTAAAAATATAAAATGGCTTACGACGTAATTGTAATTGGTAGCGGTCCTGGTGGTTATCCTGCTGCTATCCGTGCCTCTCAGCTTGGATTTAAAGTAGCGATCATAGAGAAAGAAGCATTGGGTGGAATCTGTCTCAACTGGGGTTGTATTCCTACCAAAGCATTGTTGAAGAGTGCACAGGTATATGAATATGCGAAGCATGGCAGTACGTATGGTATCAACATCAGCGGAGCTCAGCATGATTTCGGTGCTGTGATCAAGCGTAGCCGTGGTGTGGCAGATAAGATGAGCAAAGGTGTTCAGTTCCTGATGAAGAAGAACAAGATCGACGTGATCATGGGTTATGGTCGTATCGCCGGTAAAGGAAAAGTGGAAGTATCAGGTGCTGATGGTAAAAAGCAGATGGTTGAAGGTAAATACATCATCATAGCAACCGGTGGACGTGCAAGACAATTACCAAGTCTGCCGATCGATGGCAAGAAGATCATCGGCTACCGTGAAGCAATGGTATTACCAGAGCAACCAAAAAGCATGATCGTTGTAGGTAGTGGTGCCATAGGTGTTGAGTTTGCTTACTTCTATAACAGCATGGGCACAAAGGTTACCATCGTTGAGTTTATGCCTAAGATCGTTCCTGTAGAAGATGATGATATCTCTAAAGAATTGGAAAAACAATACAAGAAGCAAGGAATTGAAATTATGACCAATGCTTCTGTTGAGAAAGTGGAAAGTGCAGGTAATGGTGTAAAAGCTACTGTTAAGAAACAAGATGGCAGTACTATTACTTTGGAAGCAGATATTGTTCTTAGTGCTGTGGGTGTTGTTGCCAACATCGAAGATCTGGGTCTGGAACAAAATGGTATCAAGACAGACAAAGGCAGGATTGTAATTGATAAATATTGCCAGACATCGGTTCCTGGTATTTATGCAATTGGTGACTGTGTACCTAACCAGGCTTTGGCACATAAAGCTTCGAAAGAAGGTATTCTTGCTGCTGAGCACATTGGTTATAATGAAAAGAAATTCCACCACATGCCAGAGGCAATGGACTTCGGTAATATTCCAGGTTGTACTTATTGCACACCTGAGATCGCTTCTGTTGGTATGACGGAGAAAGCCGCTAAGGATGCAGGATATGAGATCAAGGTGGGTAAGTTTCCATTCATGGCTAGTGGTAAAGCCAGTGCTGCAGGTGCAACAGATGGCTTTGTAAAAGTGATCTACGATGCCAAGTATGGTGAGTTCTTAGGTTGCCACATGATCGGAAGCAATGTAACCGAAATGATCGCTGAAGCTGTTGTAGCACGAAAGCTGGAAACTACTGCCCACGAAATTCTGAATGCCGTACACCCTCACCCTACAATGAGTGAAGCCTTGAAAGAAGCTACAGCTGTGGCTTATGGTGAGGCTATCGATATTTAAGACATGAATTGTTGCTGATCAAAGCGAATGATAACTAATAAAAAGGCTGCAATTGCAGCCTTTTCTATTAATGAAATTATTGGTATTGAATGTAGACGGGTACCGGTTTCAAACTTAGCACCTCTTTAATGCTCATCATTTCTTTTCGCCCTACCTTTTCTGTATCATTAACGTAGAACAGCTTAAATCCTGAAAACTGAACAGGTTCCTTATAGATACATCTGTAATATGTGGCTTTCTTGAGTTCGGGTGTACCCCATCCATCCATATCCATCACTACTTGTAGTTCAGGATGTAATTTAATATCGCCGGCATTTTGCACCATGCCATCTGTAAAACGATGCACCATAAATATTTTGGGAGGCAAATTGTTTTTCTTAACCAGGTTTGCAAGATAGTCACCCACTTCATTTATTTCGTCTGCACTTAAACTACCCACCACGGCTCCGGGTTTCTTTCCTCCTTTACCCTTCATAGCAAACTCCGGATCTAAACCCAGATGAACATTGGGCAAAGCAAGAAACTGTTCATAGTGTTTTACTTCGGTGATCACATCGCTAAGTCCGGCTTGTATATCAATGAACACAATCGCATTTATTTCTTTTGCCCAGCTCAATATCGTATGTACCTGGTTGTAAGGCATACGAAAACGGTATTTACCATCAGCACCGGGAGAACCCTGTGCCGTTGTAGCAATATAATGAAGTGCAGGAATGGCTTTGATCACACTATCTGCTTCATTCCATTTATTCACTTCGGCTTTTAAACGGGTGATCATTTCCTCTTTCGGCCATTTACCCAATGCACCCATTTTATTTGAGTACAGGTTGCCATAATAAGAGATCACACGATGATAAGGAAGTATGGCTCCTTCCAATGGTTGTGGAGCATTGTTTACCGGCCAATTACCAGAAGTGTCACCATTAGCCAGGTGCAGCATCAATTGGTTATACTGCGCTTTAAAATTATTTCTTTGCGGAGCTGTCGCTTTACCCTCGGTTGCTACAACCTTAGAAATACTCGCTACAGGTGAATTACCGGTATTTGCATTAGATCCCTGGTATATATAAAGTATCGCAGCAAGGATCAATAAGATCAATGAACCTCCTGCAAAAAGCACATACCGCTTACGTAAGTATTTGTATTTGATAGGCTGAACAATAGTCAGGTCTTCATTATTCCTTTCTTCCCACTTCATAGCTGATCTTTTAAAGCAGCTCCCGACAATGATCTGGAAAATGCTGCTATGCTTAGTAAAACAAATCCCTTGCTAAACTTGTGAAAGGAGATGTAGTTGGGGAGAAACAAAGAAAATTCGATGAGCTATTAATTTGTAGCTTAGTTATTCAATTGAAAATGCTGACTAAAAATAAACACCATTCCGCTATTACAATTTTCATTGGATTTGTCTGGCTCGTAAACGGACTGTTTTGTAAAGTGCTGAATCTAGTACCTAGGCACCAGGAAATTGTTGCTGGTATCCTTGGAAACGGTTATTCACGAATTTTTACTGTATGGATAGGTTTTGCAGAGATGGCAATGTCAATCTGGATCGTCAGCCGTATGTTTTCAAAGATCAGTGCAGTAACACAGATTACTGTGATAACTGTGATGAACATACTTGAATTTATTCTTGTACCTGACTTGCTATTGTGGGGTAAAGGAAATTCAATATTTGCTTTATTATTTATTCTTCTGATCTATTACAATGAATTTTATCTTCATAGGAAATTAGCCGTACCCGCTTAGTATGTTTTCAAAACTGAAAGATCACCCATTTGCAGTAGAAGCTTTCTTCGATAGTTCATTAGTGCTCACATTCGCTGTTCCAAAAGAACAGGTTCAGCATTTGATTCCTGAATGTCTTGAATTGGATACGTTGAATGACAAATGGGCTTTTCTTGCTGTAGCAATGGTGCAAACAAAATCTTTGCGTCCCAAAGGCTTTCCCAAAATATTCGGGAATGATTTCTTCCTTATAGGGTATCGTGTTTTTGTAAGATTCACCAATAAAGGTGGTAAAAATCTCAGAGGACTTTATATTTTGAAATCAGAGACAAATAAAAAGAAGATGGAGTTTTTTGGTAACATCTTCACTCATTACAATTATACAACTACAGATATACAGCAGATGAGGCGTGATGGTGTGATCCGCACCAATTCAAATAAATCTGGTTTTAATCTGGAGGTTGAAGAGTTTGACGATGCAGATATTCCGTTGCCGGAAAACTCACCTTTTACAGACTGGAAAGAAGCAAGAAGATTTGCAGGTCCGCTACCCTTTACATTTACATACAATGCAAAGAAAGAGGAAGTTCTGGTGATCGAAGGTGTTCGTGAAGAATGGAAGCCCAAACCCGTAAAAGTAAAAGAATACCATTTCTCATTTATCGAAGGTTTGAATCTGCAGGATGTAAGATTGGCCAATGCTTTTATCATTACTAACATTCCATATTATTGGAAAAAAGGCAAGGCGGAACAATGGAAATAAAAAGAAGAAAATTCCAGGGAGTATTGAATATCCTCAGCTTTAATAGACATTTTTATTTCTTCGGTCTTGCAGTTCTTGGGCTTTTATTCCTCAGTCGCTTTTTTATTACCTGGAATGAAACTATTTTTTGGATCATTATCACCGCATTTCTCTACGGACTGATCATGCCTTTAATCGTATCTGCTTACGTGTATGATTTTTCAGGATACTATGACTTCAAATGGCTGAATCTAGTAATTCAAAAGAATGCATATCCAAACATTATCGTCAATATTAATGCAGGCTTTGATGAAACAAGCTTTATACTTGAAAAGCATTTTCCTGGAGCAATATTAAAGGTCTACGATTTCTATAATGCAAAACAACACACCGAACCTGCTATTATCAGGGCAAGGAAAGTAAGCCAGACATATCCTGATACACAACAAGTATCTACCGCTGAACTGCCATTAAACGATAAAATTGCAGATATGATCTTTTTGCTTTCTGCAGCACATGAGATAAGGTCGAACAAAGAAAAAATACTCTTTTTAAAAGAATGTCATCGCATATGTAAAACAGATGGAATAGTGATAATGGTGGAGCATCTTTGTGACTTTCCAAATTTTTTGGCGTTTTCTGTAGGATTTACTCATTTCTTTTCACGATCTACCTGGCGAAAAGCTTTTGCACATGCAGGTTTTAGCTCTTTCGAAGAAACTAAATTCACACCATTTATGTCTGTTTTCAAGAGTGCTCCTTAATTGTATAGTGATGGTAATAATCAATTTAAAGATCATCGGTGTGTTATTGATGTTGCTGGCAACTTTGCATCTTGTTTTTCCAAAATATTTCAATTGGAAAAAAGAACTGGGTATGCTAAGCCTCATCAATCGGCAGATGATGTACATTCATACTTTTTTTATTGGGTTGATCGTGTTGCTAATGGGTATTTTATGTTTTGCACTGCCAGAAGAATTAGTCTCAACACCTTTCGGGAAGAAGATATCATTTGGGATCGGAATATTTTGGACTGCACGATTGTACTTTCAGTTCTTCGGATATTCTTCTATGATTTGGAAGGGGAAAACATTTGAGACCATTATTCACGTTCTCTTTACTCTACTTTGGATATATCTCTCAGTGATATTTTTATATATTTATCTGATGTAGGTTTTTCAATTTTTCTTACTCTCATACTTCCAGTTCCTGCTCTTTCCTTCAGCCAGCATCTCTATAGCCTGTTCAATTCGCTTTTCTTTGGTTGCTTCGGTTTTTGCTTCGGTGATCCATTGGACATACTCTTTTCGATGCGAGTTACTGAAAGATTCGAATGTTTCTTTGGCTGCTTTGTTTCTTTTGAGTGCGGCAGTCAGTTCTGCTGGTATCTCAACAGGTTTAGCCGCAGCTTTTGGTTTTGGTGGAAACTTCACTCCTTCATCATTCAACTTCATCGCTTCTTTTATATAAGCGATCATCTTTTTATCTGAGGGAAGTTCTTTTAACGAAGTAATCTTTCCCAAATGTCCCATCGCAGCTTCACTGTTCGCCATTTCCATTAAAGCTTTGTCTTTCATTAATGCCGCTTTCCAAAATCCGAATACAGCATGTTGTTTAAATGAGGCCATGTGGCACATCGGTCCTTTATAATCGAAAAAAGGCATGCCCCATTTGATCACTTCTTCCACATCCGGACAAGCCTTGTGCACCAGTTCTCTCATATGCTTGAGAATTGGTTGTGCGAAAGGTTGTGCTTTCTCGATATAGGCATCGATTCTTTTATCAATCTTTGGCATAGCATGACTTTGAAGCAGTAAAATATAAAATTTATTGCTGACCTGAAAGTTTGATGAACGGAAGTTTTGATAACATGAGTTGAGGTAACTTTCAGCTATGAAAAAGCTACTATCGTTTCTTGTTGTTACATGCCTGAGCATGTTAGTTCATCTTTCTTATGCCCAATCTAAAACAACGACCATCATTGTTTTTCGCCATGCAGAGAAAGATACAAGTAAAGCAGGCTCTCAGATGATGCAGTCTGACCCTGACCTTTCGGCTGCAGGAAAACTAAGAGCACAAAATATTGTATCGTTACTGGATGGAACAACGGTTGATGCAGTTTACTCAACCAATTACATCCGTACAAAAGCTACGGTAACACCCTTAGCAGAAAAACATAAACTCCAGGTTCAATTATATGACCCGAGAAACCAGAAAGTATTTGCAGATGAATTGAAAGGAATGGAAGGAAAAACAATTGTTGTTGCCGGGCATTCTAATACAGTACCGAGGCTGGTGAATCTCTTAGCCGGAACTTCTCACCCTGACCTTGATGAATCTGTTTACGACCAATATTATATTGTCACGATCAAAGAAGGTGTCGCTTCGGTTGAGATAAAAAGGTATTAAAAAAAGTCCCGCAGTAAGCGGGACTTTATATTTATTGATATGGGTGTTTTAGGCTCGTTGTGCTAAAGAACTTCCAAACACTCTTTTAAGTATCTCTGTAACTCTTGCTGCAGGTTCTGTCCTGATCTTTATTTCTTCATTCTTGATCTCGTAAAACAAAGCATCGATTGCTCTTTGTGTTACATAAGCACTCAGGTCAGTAGTAACCGGCTTAGAAGCGATCTTATTATACACACTGAAAACTTCGTTCCAGTACATTGTTGCATTTGTTTTAGAAAGTGCATTGTTTACGATAGGCTTAAAGCTGTTCATCAAAGCCTGTGTTGTAGCTTGACGGAAGTATGCCGTTGCAGCGGTATCTCCACCTCTTAAAATTCGTACAGCATCAGAGATCGTCATCTGGCGAATCGCATCAACAAAAATTCCTCCGGCTGTTTTGGCCGCATCTTCGGCTGCACGGTTCATTGCAAGAACGGCTTTGTCAACAGTTGCACCAAGACCAACTGCCCTCAATGCTTTCTCTACTTTTTGTGCTTCTTCCGGCATCCATATTTTATGAATATTGTTTCCGAAAAAACCATCAACCATACTAAGCCTGTTGCTGCTTGACTGTGCTCCTATTGTAAGTGCTTCTTTTAATCCGGCGGCTACATCTTGTTGTGTTAGGCCGGCACTGCTGAGATCGCCTAAGATACTTTTGGTGCTACTACAGCTCGTAGCTAAGATCATAAAGGGGAATGCAATAAGTAAAAGCTTTTTCATACTAAGTTTTTCTTTTGACTTTAAAAATTATACCAGTTTAAACGGTGATATGTTAATTGCTGCCGTAAAAGCAAAAAGGTCCGCAAAATGCAGACCTTTTACAAGGGTAGCCTATAAACTATTTACTTCCGAATACTTTCTTTAGAATATCTGTGGTTCTGGCAACAGGATCTTTACGGATCTTCATTTCTTCCTGGGCCACCTGGTAGAAGATACCATACATTGCTTTCTCTGTAACATAAGCTGTAAGATCGGGATTCACCTTGTTAGGGCTTACTTTATTATAAGCTGAGAAAACAGTGTTCCAGTGTTTAGTAGCATTTACTTTGGTCAGGGAATTCTCGATCACTGGACGAAAAGCTTCTGTTAGCTGAGCAATGGTTTTCTCTCTCAAATATTTTGTAGCTGAAGAATCACCTCCTTTTAAGATTCCCCATGCATCTTGTATGGTCATGCCTTTAATGGCATTAACGAAAATAGGAGCAGCATCTTTCGCCGCATCTTCTGCTGCACGATTCATTGAGAGGATAGCTTCATCAACCTGTTTGCCCATTCCCAATCTTCTGAGTGTACTCTCTACTTTCTTCGCTTCTTCAGGCATCAATACTTTGATCACAGCATCACCAAAGAAACCGTCCACTGCAGATAGTTTTTGTACACTCCTGTTTGTTCCTGTTTCCAAAGCTTCTTTCAATCCTGAGACAACGTCACCTGTTGTTAAGGAATCTTTGTTTGCTCCCGGTAAAACTTTATTCAGAATATTAGATGAATCTTTTCCTGCGGCTTTTTTGATCAGTCCTTTCAATCCTTGTGCATTGGCAGTTATTCCAAAGCCAACAATTGAAACTAAGAGTAATACTTTCTTCATGGAGATGTGTTAAAACTCAAATATAACCGTGTAAGATGATAATGAGTGGTTAAAATAGGTGATAAAAGTTCAAGGAAGATGAAAGGATTGCGACGCAACGAAGATGCTATGAAAGATAAAGCTGGTATAAAAAATTATTTTTGTTTCATGCAATTATCAGTTTGGGAAAGGGATAGCTTTTTCGAAGAGCAGGATGTTATCATCATCGGCAGCGGACTTGTGGGTCTATGGAGTGCTTTTGAACTGAAACAAAAACAACCTGGATTAAAGATCAGTATACTGGAACGTGGGCTGATACCAACTGGTGCATCAACTCGGAATGCTGGCTTTGCATGTTTTGGAAGTCCGTCTGAATTATTGCACGACAGAACTTTGCTTGGTGAAAGCAAGATGTGGGATATAGTTGAAATGCGTTATCGTGGTATGCAGAAGATGAAAAATGTTTTGAAAGATGATTTCATCGACCTGCAGATAACTGGTGGTTATGAAGTGTACAATACAGAGTACGCAAACTGGAACGAATTGCGGGATGGAATTGATGGGTTGAACAAAGAATTGAAAAAAATAACAGGCAGTGATGAGTGTTTTACCTGGGCTGATGATAAGCTAAAAGAATTTGGTTTTTCAGGATTTGACTCTATGATCGAAAATAAACTGGAAGGTTATTTACACAGCGGAAAACTGGTGCAGGCTTTATTGAAAAAAGTACAAACAATGGGTGTGCAGGTTTTTACGGGTGTTGAAGTGAAGCAGTGGCAAACGATCAGCGGTAAAGTAAAGATTGACACCAATGTTGGTATTGCGTTTAATGCTGAACAAATGTTGATCTGTACCAATGCACTTACCGCTGCACTTGTTCCTGAATTGAACATTGTTCCGGCAAGAGGACAGATCGTTCTTACTTCTCCTATTCCAAATTTAAAAATGAAAGGTGCTTTTCATTACGATGAAGGTTTTTATTACTTCAGAAACCTGGGAGACAGAATTCTGTTAGGCGGTGCCAGGAACAAAGCTTTTGAAGCAGAACAAACCAGCGAAATGATAACAAGTGATGTGATACAGCAGCATCTTGAAAATTTTATTGCACAACATCTTTTACCAAGAGAGAAATTTACGATAGAGCAACGTTGGAGTGGTATCATGGGATTTACAGACAACAAAGAACCAATGGTGAAGAAATTAAATAATAATGTTGGAGTTGCCATTGCCTGCAACGGAATGGGTGTTGCCTTATCCCCCATTATCGCTGAAAAAGTTTGTGAAATGATGTTGTAGATCAATAGTAACGATGCTTCTCACTTATTTTTGCTTTAATACTCTTTTATGAAACTGCTTTATATACTTGGCTTTGCTTTGCTTTTGTCTGCTTGTGGTGATAAAAAAAGCGACAACAACGATGAACCCAAAAGCACTACAACCAATAGCTCAGAACCAGCTAATATCAGTTATACCATTTCGAATGTATACCCACACGATACAGCTTCATTTACCCAGGGTTTGGAATGGCACAATGGTTTTTTGTATGAAGGAACGGGGCTTAAAGGAGAAAGCAAATTGCTAAAAGTTAATTTGAAAGATGGGAAAGCTGTTCAGCAATTGGTATTGCCTGCTGAATTTTTTGGAGAAGGAATTACCATCTTCAACAACAAAATATATCAACTAACGTGGCAGGAGCATAAGATATTTGTTTACGATGCAGGTAGTTTTAAAAAGCTGAAAGAATTTACCTGGGATTATGAAGGATGGGGTATTACAAATGATGGAAAGAACCTTATTATTAGTACAGGCAGCAATAATCTATACTTTGTAGAGCCTGAAACCATGAGAATTCAGAAGACAGTTGGAGTAAATAGTAATTATGGCCCTTTGAGTGATATTAACGAACTCGAGTACGTTAATGGAAAAGTGTATGCGAATGTTTGGAACAGTGAGTATATCGCTGTGATCAATCCAGAAAGCGGAGTGGTAGAAGGTAGAATAGATCTTTCGGGGATATTGCAGAAGTTTAATAAAGACACTTATCCTGAAAGAGATGTGCTTAATGGCATTGCTTATGACTCAACCAGTAAAACATTTTACATCACAGGAAAAAAATGGCCTGCTTTATTTGAGCTGAAGCTGAATGGCTGATCACTTTGAAAGATTCTTGCTTCCTTTTACATAATCGAAAGCAGCAAATACAAGGAAAGGGATCGTTACCAATAAAAGCTTATAGCTTCCATTGTGTACAATTGCATTCTGCAAGATCAATCCATTAATGATCATCATCAACATTATTGAAGCTCCTGCTAAGGATACACTTTTTTCTGGCTGGTTCATTTCAGTACATTTTAGAGAACTGAAGTTCCAACGTTTAGCCGGCTGTTATGGGTGTATTGGTCATACTGTGAGATGATCCTCATCATGAAAGACAATTACAGCTTAGTTCTATTTCTTAAGAGGACTCATTGTCGATTCAACATCACCAGTTTGTAAAGAAGTCGTGTACTCATACGTCGTAGAAACGATCTTCCTGATCATATTGTCAAGTTCCAACGCACTTTTTTTAAGCATTTTGAGCGTGGCCTTTTGTTCGTTGATAAGTTTATCCTGTGTAAGTATTTCTGTTAAGCCTAGAATATTGGCCAATGGTCTTCTTACTTCATGAGACTGGATAAACGCAATTTCTTTGAGTGCTGAGTTTTGTTTATATAAAGAACTGATCGCTTCTTTTAATTTTTCTTCCTGCAGTTTTCGTTCAGTGATATCTCTGGAATTGATGATGAGCCCTTCTATTGCTTTATTTTCCAACATATTGGTGCAGATCACTTCTAGACAACGCCATTTTCCAGCAGCATCTTTAAATCGAAAATCCCTGATATAAACTTCTTTAGTATCAAACGCTTTTTCAAACTCTTTTGATATTTGTTCCCGATCGTCTTCATGTATCAGGTCAAACGCTCTTTTTCCCAGCAGATCGGTTGCATTATAACCAAGTATCTGAAGTGCATTATTACTTACAAACTTGTACACTCCGTTTACATCCAGGATAGAGATCATATCAGCTCCTTTGCTGATCACAGCAGCGAAACGCTGCTCGCTTTCCAATACAAGTTTTTCAGCTTCATAAAGAGCAGTAGCATCTCTTCCAACAGAAAACACCATCTCAGTTTTTTCATCCCACCTGGCAGACCAGATCATGTGTACAACTTCACCGTTCTTTTTTACAATACGATTTCTAAAAGCTGTTGTTTTAAGTCCTTTCCTGATCTGTTCGGCAGAAGCCTTTGTAATCTCAATATCTTCAGGATGCACCCAGTCAGTAAAATGTTTGCCAATTATCTCTTCAGGATTATAACCAAGTAAATGTTGACTGGCTTTATTCATCGAAGCATAGAAACCATTCTTATCTGTACTTGCAATGATGTCAACAGAATTATTCAGTATCGATTCAAGTTTGCCGGTGAGTGATCTTAGTTCCTGCTCTTTCTCCTGAAGTTTTTGGTTCTTGTTTTCAATAAGACTTATGTAACGTTTACTTGCAGAGATATCACGTGCATAACAAGCAACCCCAGTGACAGTTGCAGCGTCATCATCAATAATGGGGTTTAAACTGATCTCAACATAGTTGATCGTTCCATCGGGGAAATTGATCACCTGGTCATGTTTAAAAGCCTCCCCGGTCAAAGCTCTTTCGTAAAGCGGTCTCCAACGATCACCTTCTTCTTTCCCCATTAACATCAGGATCATATCTCCTTCCTGTACCTGGAATCCGCTATACTTCTTTGTATTGTCCCTGAAAGTTTTATTTGCAGCCAGGAGCCTGAAATCTTTATCCACAGTCCATATAAGTTCAGGTGTGGAGTTAATAGTAGCCTGGTGAATGTTGCGTTGGTTTAAAATATGCTGACTTTGCAGCTTCTTAGCAGTAATGTCTTTGAAATATATTGCAAATCCATCTTCGGTAGGAAAAGCCCTTACTTCACCCCATATATTCAAAGGTTCATAATACTCTTCGAATTCAACAGGTTCATTCTTTTCTTTGGCGTTTGTATATTTTGAATAAAGCTCAAGTTCCTTTGCATCTGGAAACACATCCCAAATATTCCGGTTCAAAACGTTGTCTGCTGGTTGACGAAGAATTCTTTCAGCAGCTTTGTTCCAGAAACAGATATTCCAATCATTATCCAGCAAGCAAACTCCATCTGTAATACTGTTAAGCACATTGATGAGAACAGTACGTTCACGTGAATGATCTGTTTCTGCAGATGATTGTTGAAAAAGTTTGTACATAGGGTCTTTCAAAAAGGATGTGGCTAAAGGTATAACGTTTAAACTTCAACGATCGATGACCTGATTCATTTTAAACAATCTTAATAGGAATTAAAGGCTGATCTCCTTGAGTTTAAAGGGATATATTGATCGGATTAATATAAACTTAACTCATATTAGTAACCCGTAGAATATATACGACTACTTTACTATTGATCTTGTAATTCGCTTGATGCGTAGCACCAACTCTGCAAGACTCACCGGCTTCTTGATATAATCATCTGCACCAAGTGTAAAAGCCTGTTCAACCGATTCTTCTTGTCCCAATGTTGACAGCACAATGATCGGTATGTGTTTTAGATGTTCCTGATGTTTTATTGCACTGATCAATTCCAAACCCGATATGTATGGCATCAGAATATCTGTAATGATGAGATCAGGAGTAAACGTTTCCAGTTGTTTTAAAGCATCTAAACCTGTAGTACAACCAACAGTTTCAAATCCTTCTTTCTTCAATTTCAAAGAGATGGTTTGCAGTATCGGCAACTCGTCTTCTACGATCAATAATTGCATTGGAGATACGGTTTATTCAACAAACTAACAAATTAAATTAACAGAGCATAAGTTCTGGTACAGAAATTCCCACACATCCTTGAAACTGCTGCTTTTTCTCAACCTGAAATAAAATTGCTTCTTATTGACCTGGGCTAAATTATAGTTGGTTTGCAATCAGTTATCTTTCAATGGCTTGTTAGCCACAGATTCGAATGAGAGGGAACAATGTTTGCTCTTGTTAAGGAAAAGAAGGAGAAGCCATGATCAACGAAGCCAATAACAATGTGATAGAAGAGCAAACCGAGAATGGCCGTGCAGATGAATATTTGCCCTATGCCACAGACTATATCAATACTGCTTGCTATTGTCTAGAGGTTTTAAATAGTATTGATGGAAAACTTTTCAGCAAAGCTGAGGAAGAACGAATGCTGGAAACCCGGCGAAGGATGATGCGTATCATTCATGCTGCAGGTAAAGCCATGCATGACGATTGGTTTGACCAGGAAGAAGTGAATTAAAGATAAGGTGCAGCAGGTCTGCACCTTTTTATTAGTATGAATATCTTCGCTGAATGAAGATCCAGTTCTGGAGTATTGGTAAGCCCCACGAAAAATATATAAAAGAAGGTGTGGAAGATTTTACGAATCGCATCTCAAGATATTATAAAGTGGAGTGGATTATTATTCCGCCAATTAAAAATGCGGCAACGTTAAGTGAAACGGATCTTAAGAAGCAGGAAGGAGAAACAATAATTGAGTGGTTGAAAGATGATGATTACCTCATTTTATTAGATGAACGAGGCAAGAATATTTCTTCTGAAGAATTATCGACTATAATACAGCAAAGAGCCAATGAAAGTGCAAAGAAGGTGGTGTTTTTGATTGGTGGTGCTTTTGGTGTAAGTGATAAAATTGCCAAAAGAGCAAACTTTACATGGTCACTTTCTAAATTAGTTTTTCCGCACATGCTGGTTAGGCTTATTTTAGCTGAGCAGGTGTACAGAGCCTGCACCATTTTACGGAACGAAAAATATCATCATCAGTAGATGGAATTTAATACCCTCAGTCTTAGTTTAACTACGATCATCATCATAATCACCGTTGGATTATCTATTGCCGGATTTTCCAACCAGAAAGTAATCGATGATTTGATCTTCTATCCTCCTGCAGTTTCAAAAAGAAACCAGTGGTACAGGTTTATCACTTGTGGTTTTATTCATGCTGATATTGCCCACCTGGCTTTTAACATGTATGCATTTTACATGTTTGGTGGAGCAGTAGAAGTTGCATTTAAAGAGCTGTTCCAGGAAAATGGAAAACTTCTTTACATAGTGCTGTACATTTCTGCTTTAGTTGTTTGCCTGTTACCCACTTACTTTAAGAATCGTGATAATTATTACTACAGAAGCCTTGGTGCTTCGGGAGCGGTTGCAGCAGTGGTATTTACCTATATTATGCTGGATCCGATGCAAGGCATTGGCATCATCTTCATTCCTGGGATATATATCCCTGCTTTTGCTTTTGCAGTGATCTATTTAGGCGTATCAGCTTATCTTGACAAGCGTGGCGGAGGAGGCATCAACCATTCTGCTCATTTTTGGGGATCTGTCTATGGATTGGTATTCGTGATTATCGCAGTTTATACGCTAACAAAATATCCGTTACTGCAAAACTTTGTTCAGCAGGTAAAGTTCTGGTTCAGCTCGAAGTTTGGAGGCTGAGTTTGAGCACTTCTTTGGTGGAAGGTGTGATCTTAAAACGATCATCAATACGATAACCTACTACCCAAAGGATTTTTTTATTGCTTTCAATTACCCAGACTTTCTCTTTATCATTAATTGAAACCTTCTGATCAATCAAAAAGCGACTGAGCTTTTTCTTTTTCTTCATTCCTAATGGATAGAAATAATCGCCCTGTTTCCACTTTCTAAGAAGTAAAGGGAATTTAATATCGGCCAAATCAAGCGTTGCAATTTGGTCCACGGTCGACGGTCGACAATCAAACGAGGGTTCTATATTCAAAATCCCCTCACTAAAACAAATCTTCTTCTCTCCTTTTTCAATCAGAATAGTGTGTGCTTCTGTTGATTGATTCGGAGCAATGATGAGCCAGTTCCTGTTACGGATGATGCGATGCGTTGCTGATGAAACGTACTTACCACTTTCACTTTCTAACAAGCCAACTACATCTTCTGTTTGAGCCGAACTGAAACCAAAATCTTTAATGATCTCGAATGTGATCGTTTTTAATGGAATGGATCTTTGAAGTTTTAGTACCGGAATATGCACTTCATTTCCTTTGAACTCACAGAGTTTTTTCTTATGTTGAGCAAGAGCCTGATTATATAAAGCTTCACCTTCTCTCCATCTTTCAATGCTGTTGCTGATATTATCTGTTACAGAGGGGAAAATCTGTTTCAACATCGGCAATACTTCATGCCTGATGTAATTACGGCTGTACTTCGTTGATTCATTTGAGCTATCTTCCACCCAACTCAATTGGTTTTCTTTTGCATAAGCAAGAATATCTTCTCGTTTAGCAAACAGTAATGGCCTGATGATATTGCCTTGTTGAGGCAAAATCCCATGCAATCCACTCATTCCAGTGCCACGAAAGATGTTGAACAGAACCGTTTCTATATTATCATCTGCATGGTGAGCGGTTAGCAGTTTACAGTTTTGAGTTTTTAGTTTTGAGTTGAGCAAATCAGTGAACCAATTATAACGAAGAGATCTTGCTGCCTCCTGGATTCCTATTTTATTTTGCTCGGCGAATTGAAGTGTGTCGAATCGTTTTACAAAAACTTCAACGCCATATTTTTCTCCGAGGCTTCTTACAAAACCTTCGTCTCTTTCACTCTCTTCTCCTCTTAATTGAAAATTACAATGGGCAATGGATAACTGGAATCCTGCATTGAATACAAGATCAGCCAATACCACACTGTCAACTCCACCGCTAACAGCCAATACAAGATGACAGTTGGCAGATGACAGTTGATAAAAATGTTCTTTCCAGTATTGTTGAAATTTCTCCTGCAGGTTCATTTGATGTAAAGATAAGAGTGGTTCACTTTAATGAATGAGCTACTCTTGTTGCCATGAAAAATCATTCGTTGAACGGAGCGTCGCAAGAGCCGATGCTATGAAATACTTCAGCAGACTTCACAACCACATTAGCAAATCAGCACATTAACTTCCTTTCTTCACTTCCTTCGCCCATGCATCTTTCAAACCAACTGTTTTATTGAACACCAGTCTTCCATGGCTGTCTTTATCGAGACAGAAATATCCTTTACGCAGAAACTGGAAACGGTCTGTAAACTTTGCATTCTTTAAAGCCGGCTCTGCATGTACATTGGTAAGAAGTTGTAATGAATTGGGATTAATGTAACTCTTAAAATCGCCTTCTTCACTTGATGGATCTTCCACCTGGAAAAGTCTATCGTACAAACGTATCTCAGCAGAGATTGATTCTTTGATGCTCACCCAATGCAACGTACCTTTTACATTGATACCGCTGGTATCGTTTCCGCTACGGCTTTCAGGAATGTATGTACAGTTAAGTTGAGTGATATTCCCTGCATCATCTTTCACTACCTCGTCACATTTTATAATGTAAGCCCCTTTCAATCTCACCATTCCACCAGGAAATAAACGGAAGAATTTCTTTGGCGGATTTTCCATGAAATCTTCACGTTCTATATACAATTCACCACTAAACGGAACTTCTCTTGCACCGCTATTCTCGTCTTCAGGATTGTCTTCTATCTGCAGCATTTCCACCTCATTCGTCCAGTTGGTGATCACTACTTTTATTGGATCGAACACCACCATTCTTCTCAATGCGATTTTATTCAGATGCTCCCTTACACAAAATTCAAGTAAGCTAAACTCCAATAAAATTTCTCTTTTTGCAATACCTACTCTTTCACAAAAATCCCTGATCGCTTCAGGTGTATAACCTCTTCTTCTCATGCCGCTGATCGTTGGCATTCTGGGATCATCCCAACCATCTACATGATTTTCATTCACCAACTGTAACAGCTTTCTCTTGCTCATTACGGTATAGTTGAGGTTTCTTCTTGCAAACTCATATTGATGTGAAGGAAAAATCTCCAGTTTCTCAATCAACCAATCATACAATTCTCTATGCGGAATGAATTCTAACGTACAAATGCTGTGCGTCACTTCTTCTATCGAATCACTCTGACCATGTGCAAAATCGTACATCGGATAAATGCACCATTTATCGCCTGTTCTATGATGGTGAGCATGTTTTATCCTGTAAATGATCGGATCTCTCATCAGCATATTAGTGTGAGCCATATCGATCTTTGCTCTCAACACTTTTGCTCCGTCAGGATATTTTCCATTCTTCATTTCATTAAACAACCGAAGATTTTCTTCGATGCTTCTATCACGATATTGATTGTTTACACCTGGTTCTGTTGGTGTTCCTTTTTGCTGCGCAATTTCTTCGCTGGTGCTGTCATCAACATAAGCAAGTCCCTTATTGATGAGTTTCACTGCAAACTCAAACAACTGATCAAAGTAATCAGAAGCAAATCGAAGATTCTTCCATTCAAATCCCAGCCATTGCACATCTTCTTTAATGCTTTCTACATACTCTGTTTCTTCAGTAACAGGGTTAGTATCATCGAAACGCAGGTTGGTATAACCCGGATATTTTTTGGTAAGTCCGAAGTTGAGGCAAATGCTTGTCGCATGCCCCATATGCAGGTAACCATTCGGCTCTGGCGGAAAACGAGTTACAATAGACTGGTATTTGCCGCTCTTCAGGTCGTTCTCTATAATTTCTTCCAGGAAATTCAGTGATCTTTCTTCGCTCATAAGGCAGCAAAGATAATTATTATGAGGTCACCGCTATTGCTGCTATTTAGCTGCCATTGCGTCGCACACTTGTGCTGCAAGAACACTAAGCAGCAAGTAAATCAAAATCTAAACTCCGATAAGAATTTTATCGCAGCATTCATATCATCATGCAGAATCCTGTCGGCAGAATTGAAATCAACCTTGGTTCGAAAATCATACACCAGGTTCTCCAAAGTAGCAGCACTCTTCTTAGGTCTTCTAAATTCCAATGCCTGCGCTGCTGTTAGTAATTCAATTGCCAATACTTTTTCTACATTATTGATCAATCGATAGCATTTTGTTGCTGCATTGGCTCCCATACTCACATGGTCTTCCTGGTTGTTACTACTTGGAATAGAATCAACACTCGATGGTGTGCAGAGCTGCTTGTTCTCGCTTACAATTCCCGCTGCAGTGTATTGAGGGATCATAAAACCTGAATTCAAGCCTGGATTCTTGACTAAAAATGGAGGTAAGTCTCTTTGTCCACTGATCAACTGGTACGTTCTTCTTTCACTGATGCTGGCGATCTCACTCATAGCAATAGAAAGAAAATCAAGATGCAAAGCCAACGGCTGACCATGAAAATTCCCGCCACTTACGATCAGATCCTGGTCAGGAAATACATTGGGATTATCTGTAACAGAATTGATCTCGGTTAAAAAAACATGCAGCACATTCTCAAATACATCCTTACTGGCTCCGTGCACCTGTGGAATACAACGAAAACTATATGGATCCTGCACCTGTTGTTTCTTTTGAACAGCGATCTCACTTCCTTGTAACAGATTTCTGAGCTTTGTTGCTGTGGCTACTTGTCCTTTATGTGGACGAACACGGTGAATATTTTCATCCAGTGGCGAAAGCACACAATCAAATGCGTCGAAAGAAAGTGCAGCGATCAGATCTGCTAATTGTAGCAATCTTTCAGCCTTCATCAAACACCACATGCCATAACCCGTCATGAATTGTGTTCCGTTGATCAAAGCCAAACCTTCTTTACTTCTCAGGTGAATAGGTTGCCATCCAAACTGATCAAGTATTTGCTTGCTCTCAACTTTACTATCATTCTGCCAGACCTCTCCCATTCCGATCAAAGGCAGACTCAAATGACTTAACGGAGCCAGATCACCGGAGGCTCCCAATGAACCTTGTGTATAGATTACCGGCAACACATTGTTATTGTACATCTCCTGCAAACGTTCAACTGTTTGCAGTTGTACACCGCTGTGTCCATAGCTGAGCGATTTCACCTTTAACATCAGCATTAGCTTCACGATCTCTTTAGGAACGTATTCACCTAAGCCGCAGGCATGAGACATCAAAAGATTGTATTGCAATTGTTCGATCTGGTCTTTATCGATCGCTACATTTTGCAAATAGCCAAAACCGGTATTGATGCCATAGAACAACTCATCTGACCCTGAAAGTTTATTATCCAGGTACTCACGGCATTGTTTAACAGCCTCGGTGGCTTCGGAAGTAATAACGATTGGATGTTTCTTATCTACTGCAGCTTTAACCTGGTCAAAATCGAGCCAGTTTCTATCTAAATGAAGGTGTGTATGATTCATGGCAATTCCGAACGCCAAATGTAAAGGCTTTATTTAAATGGCAATTATAAATGATAAATGACGTTGCAGCTGAATGTCAATCATTTTACATTTGTTCAGATGCGTTTCCTGCTAATGATACCAATCCTGGCTTTATTTCTTTCCAACATCCCGTTGAAAGTAGAGATCATGCCTGTTGCAAAAGAAACGCTGGAGAAATGTTGCAGCAAAAAGCAGCGTGATGAAATGAATTGTAAGAAATTTCATCAGCCTAAAAAGAAACTTTGCTGCGAGTCAAAAGAATCCAGTTGCAGCTTCTACTCGTGTTTCCAGGTTGTATCGCCGATGCTTACACTTCCAAAATTCAACTTTTCTATCCCTGGGGAAACGCATAAATACTGCTTGTTCAAAAAAAACAATTGGATAAATCCATTCATCAAATCTTTATTTCAACCGCCAGATCAGTTTATATGTTAGTTAATCCTGATTTAATTACTAATTATTTAAACTGAATACATGAAAAAGATATTATTGCTTTTACTGGCAGCTTCTTTAACAGCGACTGTTGCCAATGCTGCCAAAGACGATAAAAAATGCGACAAGAAAGATTGTAAAAAAGAGTGTAAAGCCAAATGTGATAAGAAGGATGCGGATTGCAAAAAGAAGTGTGATTCAAAAACAGGATCGAAAACAACTTCAACATCAACCAAAAAGCCTTCTAAAGCTTAACGAAAAAGTCCCGCCAAATGCGGGACTTTGTTTTTTGCTTTGAAATGATTTTTTCCTTTATTTTGCACCTCTTTAAAAATGGTCCGGTAGCTCAGCTGGATAGAGCAACTGCCTTCTAAGCAGTAGGTCTCAGGTTCGAATCCTGACCGGATCACTAAAAGCGAAGCCATACTGCTTCGCTTTTTTATTTTACATTCGATTCAAACTCAAAGGAATGGAAGTAAAGATCGAAACAGGTTGGAAAAAAGTGTTGCAGGAAGAGTTTGATCAACCTTATTTCAGTGAGATCGTACATTTCCTGAAAACAGAAAAATCACAGGGCAAAACGATCTATCCTCCCGGTAAGATGATATTTAATGCTTTTGACAAAACTCCATTTGATAAAGTAAAAGTTGTATTGATCGGGCAGGACCCTTATCATGGTGCCGGACAAGCGATGGGATTGTCTTTCTCTGTACCTGATGGTGTAAAACCACCTCCGTCACTCGTGAATATTTTCAAAGAATTACATTCAGACATTGGCATTCCGATCCCTAAAACAGGAAACTTAACCAAATGGGCCGACCAGGGAGTTTTATTGTTGAATGCATCGCTAACAGTAAGGGCTAACGAACCAAACAGTCATGCTAAAATTGGGTGGCATACATTCACTGATGTTGTTATACAAAAAGTATCATCGATGAGATCGAATATCGTTTTTCTTTTATGGGGAGCTTTTGCAAGACAAAAACAGGAATTTATCAATCCTGGTAAACATCTTATCTTACAGACTGCACATCCATCTCCATTCAGTGCAGATAAATTCTTTGGTTGCAAGCATTTTAGTAAAACCAATCATTATCTTGTAAAACATGGAATCGATCCGATAAACTGGTCACTGGATTAATATGAAATTATTCAAAGAGATATTTGGAAGAATCTGGGCATTGTGGGGAATTGTAACCTTCATCGCAACATTTCTCATCATCTTTATTCCCTCAATGCTCACTTACCTGATCCCTGGAAAAAAAGGGCAACACATATTTATCATCATTTCAAGAATATGGATGAGAATATGGCTGTTTCTCATTGCTTGTCCTTTAAAAGTTAGGGGGCAACATCATTTCAAAAAAGGAGAAACGTATGTGGTTACCTGCAATCATAATTCTTTGATGGATATTCCACTTTCATGTCCATTTATTCCAGGAGCCAACAGAACGATCGCTAAGAAGTCTTTTACAAAAATTCCGCTGTTCGGATTTTTTTATGCGAAAGGATCGGTGTTAGTTGATCGGAAAAGTGATGAAAGCCGCAGGAGAAGTTTCATTGAAATGAAGCGAACACTTGAAGAAGAGATGCATATGAGTGTGTATCCGGAAGGAACACGGAACAGGAGTAATGATCCGTTGAAAGCATTTCATGATGGTGCCTTTCGCTTAGCAGTTGAATCGGGAAAAGCGGTGATCCCTGCTGTGATCTTTAATACTAAAAAAGTGCTTCCAATAAATAAGCCTTTTTATTTCATGCCGCATAAACTGGCAATTCATTTTCTTGAACCTGTAAGTGTACAGAGTAAATCTGCCAAACAATTGAAGGAAAAAGTTTTCAATATCATGTGGCAATACTACGAGGCAAATAAATGATATGCAGTTCAACTTATTACAAACATCACGGTTGCTTTTAAAAGAGATGAATCCACAGGTGTATTCATCGTTGTTTTCTACCTGTGATGATGAACAGCTCAAAAAAGAATTTGGATTGAACAGTACTCAGGAGTTGGAGAAGAAGAAACAGAACTTCAACAATGGCTTCACTATGTTCAATAAATCTTTCACTTATTTCCAACTATTGAATAAAGAAAATGAAGCACATATTGGCTGGTGTGGATTTCATACATGGTACACACAACATGCCAGGGCAGAGATAGGTTATACAATATGGAATGAAACTGACAGGGGAAAGGGATATATGAAAGAGGCTTTCCCTTTAATCCTCGATTTCGGATTCAACAGTATGAATTTGCATCGGATCGAAGCTTTTATCGGGCCTGAGAATAAGCCATCATTGCACCTGGTGAGATCATTTGGTTTTACGCAGGAAGGCCATTTAAGAGAACATTATTTTACAAATAACCGGTTTGAAGATTCTGTTGTTTTCTCATTGCTTAAGAATGAATACAAATAAAAAATCCCGCCGAAACGGGATCTTTATTTTCTAATACTTTTTTATTGTACAATGATCTGGTTCACTCCTACTACCTTATTTTCTTCGTTTAAAACCTTTACCATATAACTGCCTTTTGCAATGTATTGAGGCAGCCTTAATTCTTCTACCTGCAGTTTGTTATTCACGTTTACTGTTTGTGTACTGAGCAGTTTACCCGAGATATCCATTAGCTGAACCTGGTATTTACCTGAAACATAATCTTTGAACGATACTCTTGTAATACCTGTTGTCACAGGATTTGGATATACAGAGATCGTTCCTTCTACCAACTGTTGCTGCTGAGGTGTTCCTCTCTGTGCTGTAGTAACCGTATTTTGCGGAGTTGCAGTTGTTGTATTGGATGTATTCGGTTGATTCACTTTTGCAGGCTCATCTATCACTGCAACTGGTTGCTTAGGTTCTTCTTTTGGTTCTTCTGGTTTATTCTTTTTGCTGTACGCTAAAAATCCATTTGCAAGATCAGATGCGTTGAATACAGTTTCTCCGCTTGATGCTTTTTCTGCCTGCAAACTTTGTAGATCAAATCTGTAATAACCATTCGTGCTGGTTGAGCTACATACAACTACTGAACCTTCTCCATCTTTTTCAACAGCAGCACCATTGGTGGTAAATCCTGCAGGCAAACCTTTGATTCGTCCTTTATAAGTTGCTGTCATGGTTTTCACTTCGATCTTGAACACTTTTGCATTGGCGCCAACAAGATAAAGATTACCAAAAGCATCAGCGATCATATCTCCACCGTAATTTCCTGTACTATGAATTGAGTTCACTCCATTTGTGGGATCATCATTCAAACTACCGAGATCTTTTACTTCAGGTTTCTTATCGGTTTCAAACTGTATCAGATGTTCTGCATTGTTAGATAATGCATATCCTTTTCCATCAGAACCGATCACCATTCTGGTGATCTGGTTTGGAACATCTCCCCTGCTTTTTAAAGCACCAAAAGATTCATTTTCGAAATAGTACACCTTCGTGGTTTTCGATTTCATATCGATATACCGCAATTCGTTAATGCCCATTGGTGTATAGTAAAGCCTGTCGTGTTTCTTATCGTACGCCAGAGCTGCAGAACTTGTTGCAAAAGGGGCGTCACTTTGAATAAGCGTTGCATGTGGAGCAGATTTACGAACGATCACCATTTTATTATCACCATCTGTTCTATAAACAGTAACAGTAGGTGCAACAGCACTAACATTCGTTGTAGCAGGGTCTTTCTTTACGATAGCCTTACCTGTTCTTGCATTGAGCTTTTCAATTTCCTGTGTGTTTTTGTAGATGGTCTGCAGTTCATCACCTGTAGCAACATCTATCAGCCTGACCTCAGACCAGTTGGCACTGCCTTTTTGAGAACCTGTGATGGCGTAAGCTTTTATTTGTGCCTGGGCTGCACCAACACTTAAACATACCGCTGAGAGAAGTAGAATTTTTCGTTTCATGGTAGTAGGTTTTTATTTATAAGTCAATTTACGATGCTTTTCGTTGATTGTGTATTCCACAGGTGGATTTTTCCCGGAAATTGGATGAACGGTAGCTTAAAGCATAGATGAAAAAGAAAGGAAAGCCGCTGGAAAACGGCTTTCGTTGTACACAAAATCACCTCTTGACATCTAAACCTTCTTTACGTTATTGCACGATCAATTTCTGTGTGTACTGTTTATGCGTTTTCTCGTCTATTACAGTGATATAGTACATACCTGCAGCAATGCTTTGAGGCAATTCTAGCTGGTAGATCATATGCTTGTTTGAGAAAGAGAATTTATTCTCTTGAATTGTTTTTCCGTTGTTATCAACCAGGTTCAACTGGTACTCTCCTTTTTGAGAGAGTTTTACATTTACAAAACTGTTTTTAGAAGCCGGGTTAGGGTATATCTTAATTACAGAAGGATTTATGAGGTTAGAGACCGTGTCTATCACCTTTGTAACAATATCTTGTTCTCGTATAATACTGATGCCTCCTGCATAATACCCACCTCTTTTTGTTCGTGCAACAGCGGTAATGATTATGTCATCTAACTGATGCTGGTATGGTGTGAGTACAATGTTTTGTGTGATCCTAATTCCGGATAACGGCACAGATAATTCCTTCGTTAGATAGCCAATGGCAGATATTCTTACCTGCACTGTTTTAGCTTCATTGATTTGGATATTGAATTCTCCATTTGCGTCTGCAGCAGTTCCTTTGTTTTTACCAATGATCTCAATAGAAGCAAACGTTATCGGGTTACCAGCAGTATCACTGATCTTTCCATGTATTAGTATGCCAGGCTGTGTTTCATTTATAATAGTATCTCCTCTGAATTCTGTTTCTATTTTACAATTCGACACAGCTACTTTACCTAACATCGCTCTTTTTAGAGTTGAGGTAGATGTCTGAACGGTATCAACTGCTTTTTTCGCTCTGAACTGAGACTTCGCTTTGTTAAACACGAACAATGGCACTAAAAAAGAAAGCATCATCGCCCAGAACTTTTTCTTTGCCGGTGTGGCAGGTTCGGTGATGATGCGGTTTAACTGATCACTTGAAAAGTTTCCACAGGTCTTGCCCCGAGGCTTGGAAAGAAAGCTGATGATCTCCTGGTCGGTCATTGCACTAAAGTCAACCACTTCTTTGCAGCAACTCTGGCAATATCTACCCTGGTCTACAGGTGTCATCTTACTCCAGTCCTCGTGGCAAGGCTCCGGTATCTGGATGTAAAGTTCTTTTTTCATGCAGTGGCTTTTAAACCAGATGACCTGCATAAAAGAATTACATAAAGTTTTCTAAAAATATTTTAAACAGCAGAACGTTTCATTATAACATCTTTAATAACAGGAGAAGCACTGATCGATTTTGAGTTTGGTGTACTGTACAATTTTGCTGACTCAACTTTCATATTGGGCATTGCAATGGTTACAATTACTTCATAAGACGCATATCCTTCTTTAGAAACAATCATTGTATAAGTGCCTGATTGCAGTTCTGAAAAACGATAATTGCCATATGCATCGGCGGTTACGCTTCGGTCAGTTCCCTTTAAAGTTACCATTGCATTACCTACGAACTCATTATCGGTATCCATTACCCTTCCTTCCAAAGCCATAAAACCTGAAGAGATCGATGTCTTTGTCTCCGTTGCTGCTGATGCTTTTAGCGCTTCCTGTGCGTTGCTTTTGTTTACTATTCCTAATGCGAATAAAAATGAGAAAGGAAGCAGATAGTTGTTCTTTTTCATATTTGATTGTTTTGGAGAAGGATGCAGTACATGAATTGATTACATAAACATGATCAAAACTTTTTGCTGCTCAGGGATATTGAGCACAAGAGTGCGACGCAACAGAAGTTCAATAGCAGTGCAAACCTCTGTTACCATAACAACTTCCTAAAGCTTTGACAGTTATCCACAAATAAGTGATGTTTTAACAAAACCTACATAAGCACTTGTGTAATTTCCACATCTATCACATCAGTAAGCTATAATATTTACTTTGCTATGGCACAATCTTATTTAATGACAGCAGATAGCTTTGAACAAAAGAAGAACCTAAAAGCCGGAGCTTTAACAGCAGGCATTTGCGTTTTACTGGCGTTGATGCTGGTATTGGTATCGTGGCAGTTACCGAAGATCGCTGCTCCGGATCCGCCTTTGGACCAACAGGGTATCGAAGTAAATCTGGGAACTGATGAAACGGGATTTGGAGACGTACAACCTTTAGCTGTTGGTGATCCTGCACCTGAGTCTGCAACAAGCAGCGCTCAACCAGCAGTTACCGAGCCTACTGAATCGAGCAATGCTGAT
The DNA here is from genome assembly GCA_024508725.1 of Chitinophagaceae bacterium. GTDB lineage: Bacteria > Bacteroidota > Bacteroidia > Chitinophagales > Chitinophagaceae > JAEZDC01. The sequence continues at coordinate 902,442 of JANINS010000004.1, forward strand.
GATGCAGAATCGAATGTTCCAGTGCCTAAAGCAGAGAAAGCTAAAACAGAAACAAAGAAACCTGTTGTAACGCCTACTCCTGTTACACCTCAGCCAAAAGCTAAAATGGGTGCGATCACTACAAAAAATGGAACAGGACCTGGAGGAAATAATTCGCAGGATGAGTTTGAAAAGAATCGTTCACAGGGAATTTATAAAGGACCTGGAAAAGATCAGGGTGATATTAACGGTACTCCTAATTCTGACAGATATGGACCTGGTGGCGGAAAAGGCAATGGTGGTATCGTGATAAGGAGTGGTTTAGACGGCAGAAGAATCACCAGCGGTGCTGCATTTCAGGATGAGTTTAGGGAGAATGCAAAAGTTGCAGTGGATGTAACGGTTGATGCTTCTGGAAAAGTAACAGTAGCGAACATTAATCCAAGAGGTACTACAACAACTGATGCAAACATTAGAGCAATTGCCAAACGTAGAGCCATGAGTTTGAAGTTCAATTCTGCAGGCGACGAACAAAATGGAACACTTGTTTTTGAATTCAAGATAAAGGGTTAGCAGTTATACATTGGATATATGGCCGGTCTTTTTGACCGGCTTTTTTATTTGAAGGGCATTTGAATCATTTGGCGTCTTTTATTGTTTCGCATTCATTATGTCTTCAGCGTAACCCCTGTACTTTCTGAACAGTAATCATCTTTATTTTTGCTCCATGACCTATCAACAAACGGTTGATTACCTTTTTACCCGGCTTCCCATGTTCAGCAGGATCGGTGCTGCTGCGATAAAAAAAGATATTACCAACACGATCAAATTATGTGAAGCACTTGGCAACCCTCATAAAAAATTCAAGAGTATTCACATTGCAGGAACGAACGGAAAAGGTTCTACCAGTCATATGCTGGCTTCCGTTCTGCAAACAGCAGGTTATACAACCGGTTTATATACTTCTCCTCACCTCTACGATTTCAGGGAAAGAATAAAGTTGAATGGTAAAATGTGTGAGCCGGAATTCGTGGTGGATTTCACCAGGAAAATTCTGTCGTTGATCGATGAGATAGAACCTTCTTTCTTCGAGATCACTGTAGCAATGGCGTTTGAATATTTTGCACAACAGCATGTAGACGTAGCCATTATTGAAACAGGTTTAGGAGGAAGATTGGACAGCACAAATATTATTACGCCTGAGTTGAGTGTGATCACTAATATCGGCTGGGATCATATGCAGATGCTGGGCAATACGCTGGATGCAATCGCATTTGAAAAAGCAGGAATAATTAAAGAGAATGTTCCTGTGGTGATTGGAGAAACACAGGATGAAACAAAAGCAGTTTTCGGGCAAAAGGCTAATGAAAGCAATGCTCCTATTGTATTTGCTGATGACATGAAGTATGTTGATGCATTTTCTTTTGAGGATGGTTACCTGAAAATTGTAGTTGCTGATCGAAGGAAAGATGAAAAGCCGACGTATCATCTTGACCTTACAGGATTATACCAAACAAAGAATTTGCTGACTGTTTTAGAAGCTGTTCATCAATTGCAATTGCAAGGTTGGAAGATCGAAGAAAAGCATGTGAAAGAAGCTTTGCAACACACCAAAAAGAATACAGGATTACATGGAAGATGGGAAGTGATACAACAAAGGCCAAAGATCGTTCTGGATGTAGCTCACAATGTTGACGGGATGAAACTCGTAATGGAGCAACTGGAATTTGAAACTTATCATCAACTGCACATCATTATTGGAATGGTGAAGGATAAGGAGATCGATCAGGTATTGAAGTTGTTGCCGCATCATGCCAATTACTATTTTACGAAAGCACAAATACCCAGGGCATTGCCTGAAAAGGAATTGCTAGTTCAGGCTGAGACACTTGGCTTGAGCGGAAAATCTTTTGCTGATGTAAATACTGCATTACAGGAAGTGCGTACTCATGCAAAACCAAATGACCTTGTATTGATCTGTGGTAGTGTGTTCTTAATTGCCGAAGTGAAACTATAAAGTACAAGAGTGCGACGCAACGAAGCTTAATAGTAGTAATTCAGCCGGCAACATTATTTCACTTCTATCTTTCCCAGCTTTTGTAAAGCCAACATTACAGCAGAGATATGCATTGCTTCATGAATCTCACGATCGAGAACAAGTTGCAACAATTGATCTAAAGGATACAACAATACTTCTATGTCTTCATTAAAATCAAGATCCTGTTCCTGCTTCTTCACTCCTCCTTTCAACAGGAACATGTGCATGAGGTTTGAATTCGCTGCAGGATTTGGAGAACAGAAACCAAGGTATTCAGCTTCTTTGAAAATATATCCTGTTTCTTCAGCCATTTCTCTACGAACGGCTACTTCATAATTTTCATCTTTATCATCTACACAACCACCTGGAATTTCTAAACATACTTCACCCAATGCATGCCTGTATTGTTTGATGAGCACCACCTGGTCATCTGTAGTTAAACCAACGGCACACACCCATGTGGCATAATCAAGAATGTAATAAGGATCGATGATCTTTCCATCGGGTCGCTGGCAAACTTCTTTTCTTGCCTTTAACCATTCATCATTATACAAATATTCTGAAGAAATTGTCTTCCATTTCATCGATTCGCCACTCATGCCAAAAATTTGCTGTTGTACTTCAAGAATGTTACCAGTTATTTCGTTCTCTTAAAGAAGTGATGTGTGCAACATGATGTTTACCATGCCATGCATAATTTCCTAATAAATACCACAAGTTCATTTGTTGCTGATGTTCAGGATGAAATAAAGTTCGTTGCCATTGTTCCTCCGTGATATTCTTAATGGTCTCTACTAACCTCAAATGAATTCCATGTAGCATCGTAAGTGAAACGTTGATGGGAACTGCATCAACATCATTCAACATGGCCCATGCTGCTTCATCGTAAGGCTTTATGGTAGGATTTTCTTCTGTTAAACCAAGTTTGAACCTGATCAAAGCATTCATATGACTATCGGCAACATGATGCACTACCTGTTTCACCGTCCAGCCACCATCACGGTAAGGCGTATTGAGTTGATGTTCGTCTAAATTTTGCACTGATCTCTCAAGATCATCTGGCAAGAACTTCAAATCAGAAAGCCAACGCTTTTTGATTTCTCCGGAATAAAGTTGAGGTTCATACTTACCAATAGGATAACGCAGATCTTCCATAATTATACTTCACGTAATGAATGACCGGTAAGGTTGATAAAAACATCTTCAAGATTTGCCTGCTTCACTTCTTTAGGTTTCTCAAAACCTTTTGCCACCAATTCATCGATCAGTTGATCGGGTGAAGCCAAAGCAATGATCTTTCCGCTATCAACAATAGCAACTCTGTCACACAAAACTTCCGCTTCGTCCATGTAGTGCGTAGTGATGATAACAGTTGTTCCTTTCTGTCGAATATCCCTGATCAGGTCCCAAAGATTTCTTCTTGCCTGTGGATCCAATCCTGTCGTGGGTTCATCCAGGAAAATGATCTTGGGCTTATTGATGAGTGTTGTAGCAATAGAAAATCGTTGTTTCTGTCCACCACTCAATTCTTTGAATTTCGATTTGGCTTTATCTCTGAGGTTTACACTATCGAGTAATTGGTAAGCATCTACTTTTTCATTGTACAAACCGGCAAATAGATTTACCAGTTCCAATAAATTTAACCCGGGATAATAGCCAGAGGTTTGCAGTTGCACACCAATGATCTTCTTGATCTCATTGGGAGATTTATCAAGATCAATTCCATCAACAATTACTTTTCCGCTAGTCTTTTCACGAAGTGTTTCGATGATCTCAAGTGTGGTTGATTTTCCTGCACCATTCGGTCCGAGTAAACCGAATATCTCTCCTTCGTGTACATCGAAGCTGATGCCTTTTATTGCATGAAAATCGCCGTATTTTTTATGAAGGTCCTGAACCTGTATCATCTTATTTGCCATGTTTTGCAAGTGAGAAAGTGAGAGTTATTGTTTTTTGCTGCGGCACAAAGGTCGTTTTTCGGGTGGCTTTGTCGTAAACAACGGCAGCATTTCGAAGGTTTTCACTGGCTTTGGCGTCCAGATACCCGCTAACACCACTCAGCACCAAACCTCCACCGAAGGTGTACCAGTTAAACTTTTTATCATTGCTTCTCCAGTCAACCAATGAATAAACGGAAAGCCCTACTCCTGCAACAGTAAGAATAGTAGAAGCTGTTCTGTTAGCCTTATACTTTTTAAAATAAAGATTAAGCTCTTCATTATTCAAATGACCGAATAATCCATTTAATTGTTTGCGACCAGTATAAAGTTTTCCCTGGTAAATGATGGCAGGCTTCTTAAGCATAGGAACGAAAGTAAAGCCACCGGGATTGTAGTAAAACACATCCTGCGGCTTTTGTGCTTTCGCTGAAAAACTTGATAATATTACAAGTGAAATGAAAAGAAGTTTTTGCAAAGTGTTGTTGCTCACCGAACAAAGATTTGGGTGTAATATAGAACACCTTTTTTATTGGCGATAACGCCTATGCCGGTTTGTGTATAGTTTCCTTCGATGTTTACCCGGTGTCCCGGACTTTTTATCCAGTCTTTCACTACTTCTGATGCATTGATTTGGCCGTAAGCTACGTTCTCGGCTATACCTTTAAAACCAGTGATCTTTCCCTGTAAACGTTTGGCTCTGTCTGAAAAACCACCATGACCAAAAGAAACTGAATTATTAGCCATATCACGGCTATGCTTTCTTGCCTCAGTGATGATCTCTGAATTCAGTTTTAGTGCAGGCAAACTTTTTGTTTTCCTGTACTGGTTGATCTGCACCAATATCTCATCTTCAATATTACTACCACTGGAGTTAATAACATCTGTAGACGCAGATTCGTTTGAATGTAATGCGGCACATGATGAGAATAATACGGAACAGGTTACCAGTGCAATGAACAAAATCTTCATAGTACCGTTCCTGCAAAAACTATACTGCAGCTTCAGCAGGCTCGGCATTTAACAAAACCTCAAGCTCTTCCATCATGGCTTTACTGCCAATGAAAAGTGGTGTTCTTTGATGGAGTTCTGTAGGCTGAATATCCAGTATTCTTTGTTTTCCATTAGTAGCTTTTCCGCCAGCCACTTCAACAATAAAAGCGAAAGGATTACACTCGTACAAAAGTCTTAATTTTCCTTTCGGCTTATCTGTTGTTCCAGGATACATGAAAATACCGCCTTTGATCAGGTTTCTATGTACATCGGCAACCATACTACCAATGTAACGTTGAGTGTATGGTCCGCCAGTGGTTTTGGTCTTACGCTGGCATCCATCAATATATTTCTGAACAGGTTTATCGTACTGGAAAAAGTTACCATGATTTACAGAATATATCTTTCCGCTTTCCGGGCACTGAATATTCGGATGACTTAATGAAAATTCACCAATGGATGGGTCAAGCGTAAAGCCATTCACACCTCGTCTCGTAGCATATACAAGCATGGTAGAGGAACCATAGATCACATAACCTGCAGCAACTTGTTTATTCCCCGGCTGAAGAAAATCTTCTTCTGTACAAGGTTTGCCAAGTTCACTCACTCTCCTGTAAATACTGAATATCGTTCCGATGGATACATTTACATCAATATTTCCACTGCCATCCAGCGGATCAAACATACAAACGTACTTGCTGTTATTGCTCACCGGATCGTCGAATACAACAATATCATCCAACTCTTCACTGGCAATTCCCGCACAGGCAATTCCATGCTTTAATACACCCATAAACTGGTTGTTGGCATATATATCCAGTTTCTTCACCTCTTCACCCTGAACATTCATTGTTCCTGCATCACCAAGAATATCTACCAGACCAGCTTTGTTCACTTCAACATTTACACGCTTTGCCGCAAGACCAATATCTCTCAGTAAGCTACTCAGTTCACCGGTAGCTTTTGGAAAATCTCTCAAACCCTGGATCGTGAATTCGTCTAGTGTAAGTACTTGTCTGTTGATATTCATATTGTGCAATAGTTTTAGAAGTTGTACAAATGTAGTGAGCAGATGTTAGATGCCGGATGCTAGTGTCGATGAATTTCAAAACTTGTTGATTTTTGGATAAAAGCATTCCATCATGCGCTACAATGAAAGTTGTTTGCCTTTTTAATTTGACTTTAAAGCCGGAAACACCAGCATCCAGCAACCAGCATCCAGTTTTTTGCCCGACTTTTGCGAACTCTAAACCTTGAACTAAAAACTTCAAACTCAATTATGAAGGTTTTCAAATTTGGCGGGGCAAGCGTAAACAGTGTAGAACGGATACAAAACGTTGCCAGTATTCTCAAAAGCTATAACAACGATCAATTGGTGGTGATCATCTCAGCAATGGGAAAAACAACCAATGCTTTGGAGAAAGTGGTGGAAGCGTTTTTTCGTGGCGAGAAAGACCAGGCTTTAGATCTGTTCAACAACATCAAGCAGCAGCATTTAACAACAGCCAAATATTTACTGCTGAAAAATTATAATGCCTGTTACAACCAGTTGAACGATTTTTTTACAGAAGTAGAATGGCTCTTATACGACAAGCCTGTGCGTTCGTTTGATTATTACTATGACCAGGTTGTGTGTGTTGGTGAATTGATCAGTACAGCCATCGTAAGTCATTATCTGAATGAAGTTGGAGTGAATAATCAATGGCTTGATGTGAGAGACATTCTAAGAACGGATGATAATTTTAGAGATGGTACAGTTGATTGGAATTATACGGAGCAGCATATCCGATCAACGATCAACGATCAACGAGCAACGATCTATCTTACCCAGGGATTCATTGGATCTACTGATGAAAACGAAAGCACCACACTTGGTCGTGAAGGAAGTGATTACACTGCAGCCATATTTGCGAACCTTTTGAATGCAGAGAGTTTGTCGATATGGAAAGATGTGGAAGGTGTGATGAGTGCCGATCCAAAACAATTTCCTGAAGCAACATTCATCAGCGATCTGAGTTACAACGAAGTGATTGAGATGGCATATTATGGTGCACAGGTAATTCACCCGAAAACCATTAAGCCGCTACAGAATAAGAACATTTCACTGCATGTAAAATGTTTCCTTGATTCAGGCTTACCCGGAACTACCATTAGCAATAAAAAGGTGAAGAACCTGCCTCCTATTGTGGTGATTAAAGAAAAACAGGTGCTGATGCATCTGCATAGCCAGGATTTCTCTTTTGTTGGAGAAAAACCGATGAGCCAGTTGTATGAAATGTTCAGCAAAGCGAAAGTGAAGCCTAACCTTGTACAAACTGGAGCGATCAGTGTACAGTTGTGTTTGGATGATCATCCTGAGAAGATCGATCAATTAGCGGCAGAAGCATCTTCAATCTTTGATGTGGAACTGGAAAGAGGTTTAACCTTACTAACCATCAGGCATTTTAATCGTGAATTGCTCGATAAGATGATTGCAGGAAAAGATCAATTACTCCAACAACAGAGAAAGAGTACGGTTCAGGTGTTGTATAGATAGCCGAATGAATTGATGATAGTACAAGAGTGCGACGCAACTAAAGTTTAATAGTAGCAATAGCCTCTGTTACATAATTACATACTCACCTTTGTTATTCACAGAGATCAAAGGAAGTTTTTTCTTCTCTTCGAAATAATCATACACCTGCTTAACATTCACGGAGAACTTCAGGTAATCGTTATCGTCTTTACAAGCCTTGGAAAGTATATCGAGGCTTTTAGGATTATTGTATCGAACAGGGAAAATATGAACAGGAATGAAATCCTGTCCCTGTGCTCTTGCCTGTGACGCCAGTACATACAATTCTTCGATCTGGTGATCCTGAATTGGAATGCAACCAACAGTTAAGCAACTTCCGTGAATATAGATGTCTCCACCGGGTTTGATCGAATCGCTTAACACCATATCCGAAGCATTGGGATAGTTGATGCCTAAAGACAAATGATAAGTACTTCTTGGATTGAAAACATTGATATAATAAAATCCTTCAGGTACCTGGTAGTCACCTTCCATACGCTTAGGTCCTAATGCACCGCTTAAAGCACAAACCTTATACGTTTTAAAAAGCTTGTACGGCTCGGTTGAAGTGTTACGAACCCACACTTCTAACTGGCTGTCGTATTTAAAACTGCGGATGTACATCTGCTTTGCTGGCCAGCTGATACCTGCTTTCGCAAATTGCTTCTTTAGCGTGTCTTCGTATTTACTAACAGCAGAAGCTACCCGAGGGTAGCTTTTCTGCATATCATAAAAAGATGTTTGAGGCTGAGATTTAGCCAGGCTATAGCTCATTACCACCAGCACCAACAATAAAACCTTTTTCATCGTAATACTTTACGTTCAATTCGAAAATAAGTAATCTATCTCCCACAAGGTTTTAGTGTGCATTAAACTCTGCTGAATACTGGAATAATTCACAGCAGCTTAACAGAGTTTTTATAGATTACCTCTTGCTTCCTGCTCTCTTTCGATGGCTTCGAACAACGCTTTAAAGTTTCCTTTTCCAAAGCTTTTTGCACCTTTTCGCTGGATGATCTCAAAGAAAAGCGTTGGTCTGTCCTCAACCGGCTTGGTAAAAAGCTGAAGCAGGTAACCTTCATCATCTCTATCAACTAATATTCCTAACTCTTTAAGTGGCTCAAGATCTTCTTCAATTTTGCCTACTCTGTCTAGCAGATCGTCATAGTATGAAGAAGGTACTTTCAAAAATTCTACGCCCCGGCTCATCAGGTCACGAACAGTTTTTACAATATCGTTTGTAGCCAAAGCCACATGTTGCACACCTTCTCCGTCATAAAAATCAAGATACTCTTCTACCTGGCTTTTCTTTTTACCTTCTGCCGGTTCGTTAATTGGGAATTTTACAAAACCGTTACCGCTGCTCATTACTTTACTCATCAAAGCAGAATACTCTGTTGAAATATCTTCATCGTCGAATGATAAGATGTTGCGGAAACCCATTACTTCTTCATAAAACTTTACCCATGGATTCATCTGGTTCCAGCCAACATTTCCCACACAATGATCAACATACAATAAGCCTGTTTCTGTTGGATTGTAAGTTGATTTCCATTCTCTAAAACCAGGCATAAATGGTCCGGTGTAATTCTTTCTTTCGATAAACAGGTGTACCGTATCGCCATAAGTATGAATTCCGCTCATCACCACTTCACCAAACTCATCCTGCATTTTCAGCGGCTGCATAAAACTTCTTGCGCCACGTTTGGTAGTTTCTTCCCATGCTGATGTGGCATCATCAACCCTAAGCGATAAGTTTTTAACACCATCACCATGTTTGTAAATATGATCAGCGATCGGGTTTCCCGCTCTTAACGGTGTAGTAAACATAAATGTGAGCTTGTTTTGCCTCACCACATAACTGGCTCTGTCTTTCACGCCTGTTTCAGGTCCGGCATAAGCCACACTCTGAAAACCAAAAGCGGTTTTATAAAAATGAGCAGCCTGTTTTGCGTTACCCACATAGAATTCTACATAATCGGTGCCTTGCAAAGGCAGAAAATCTTCGGCAGTTTCCTGGCGAACTCTGGAAGCAGCTAATGTTTCCATATAAATATTTTAGTTAAGTGATATAATCAGGTAGTCAACCTTCGAATGAGCATGAACTTTTGTTGCGGTTGTCCAATGTTTGTCGAAGTCGAATCGAATAGATGAATCTTAATTCGAGTCCATAGCCAATGTACTCATCAGTATATGATAGAAATTTCTGATCACACAGCAAATTTAGAAAAAATAGGCAGCCCTCATCCAAAAATGGTTATCGGGCAAATTTTACCACTGCTGTTATAGCTCCCCAGGTAATAAGAATGAGATAAAAAATAACAGTTATTACGTTATGAATATTTCTAAAACGCTTTCTTCTGATGTTGGGCTCAATGCCATGATCGGTGTATATCATCAGAAAATTCTCAAAAAGGTAAGCGATATCAATTCCCTTGTAAATAAAAATCAACAACACTTTTATTATACCTAATCCCAGGATCAGGTATAATCCATTCTCAATGAAGAAGTAAATGATGTCGTCCATAGGGCTGCAGGCAGGAATGATCAGTTGCTTCACAAATCTAATGTTCTGATTCCATATTTATAGCTTATCCTACTTATTTCTTTCTGCAAGGCTATACAATCAGTAAAACAAAAATCCCGCTATGAAGATAGCGGGATCATCTTTTTCTAAAGTTTTTTACTTACTGAACCACAATTTTATCTGTGAAGATGGCTTTACCATCTGCATTGATCACTTTTATCAGGTACATTCCTGCAGAAGCTGATTTTGGCAGATCCACTTTCTGATTTTGAACTCCCGATATTTCTGCAACCTTGTTAATCACTTTTCGTCCGCTGGCATCTGTTAACTCTATCGTGTATTTACCAGGCGTAACTTTTTCAAATGCTACATTGAAATATTTGATAGCCACTGGGTTTGGATAAATGTTGATCGCATCATTTCCTTTTACATCATTGGCCGTAAAACTGTTTGAAGGTCCACCACGATAAGCGATATTTGAACTGGCAAGATCAGAGGCATTCCAAACATTCTCGCCTGTTTTTGCAAGAGCAGACGCATTAAAAGTGCCCAGGTTTACTTTATAATAATTCTCAGTAGCAACCGCACTACTTACTACAACATCTCCGTTCGCATCAACAGCAGCACCATTGATGGTGAAGTTTGCAGGTAAGCCAGAGATCGTTCCAACATGGTCTGCAACAAGTGAATTAGGATTCACTTTAAAAACATGCCCTCTCATGCTGAAAACAATTAAATTTCCGTAAGCATCAGCGATCATATCACCACCCCAGCTACTGCATTGGTTGTGGATGGAAACATTTCCGTTCTTACTACCATCTCTTAACGCACCAAGTTTAGTGATCGTAGACTTCCCTTCAGTGCTAAAGCGGATAAGGTTCTTTCCATCATTAGTCAGGGCATAACCATTTCCATCAACGCCAATTGCCATTCTGGTTATCACATTATCTTCTGCTACTTTTTCACCTGTATTGAAAGCAGGATCATCATTTGTAACTATGGATAATTCATTTGTACTAAGATCAAAATAGCGTAGTTCACTACCACGCATATTTGTGAAGTAAAGCCTGTTATGCTTTTCATCAAAAGCTGCAGCAGCAACACCACTATACGTAACGATATTAGAAGCACTACCCCTGGCTGCATTTACAGACCCCGAGATGCTTCCATCAACAGAACGGATCTTGTAATTCGTGTTTTCTACAGGATCAAATACTGTTCTTATCACTTCACCTGTACTAAGATCGATCTCTTTTACAGTTACCCAGTTGTAACTTCCTTTTGAGTCACCGGTAATAGCATACGCTTTTTTACTTTGTGCCTGGGCTGAGATCATGGAAATAGAAACGAGAGAGAGTAAAAATACCTTCTTCATGTACTTAGTTTTAGTTCATTAATTGGTTTGTTACGGAAATGGTGCCTCAATACGGCTTCAAATTAATGATGCTGTAAATTATAAAAAATACTAAGATGCAGGTAATTTAATTTTTCACAACCGAGTCGATGGCTTTTTTCACACTTCCTGTTTTCAACAGGAGGCGTTTCGCTTCATCATAATTTTCCAATGGTAGCTTTTCCATCAGCATCTTTACACCACGATCTACTAATTTTTCATTGGTGAGCTGCATATTCACCATTTTATTATCCTCTACCCTGCCAAGCTGTATCATTACAGTAGTAGAGATCATATTCAGCACGAGTTTCTGAGCCGTTCCACTCTTCATACGAGTGCTGCCGGTAACGAATTCCGGTCCTACCACCACTTCAATAGGAAAATCTGCTGCAGCCGACACAGGTGAATTGGGATTACAGCTTATGCTTCCTGTAATAATTCCTTTTTCCCGGCATTTGTTCAAGGCACCGATAACATAAGGTGTGGTTCCACTTGCTGCGATACCAATCACAACGTCTTTATCGCTGGGTTCATGTTTCTTAAGATCACTCCAGCCCTGTTCCCAGTTGTCTTCGGCAAACTCTACAGCTTCTAGAATGGCTTTTTCGCCTCCGGCAATAATGCCGATCACAAGACCATGTGGCACTCCATAAGTTGGTGGACATTCACTGGCATCAACAATTCCCAATCTGCCACTGGTACCAGCCCCAATATAAAAAAGCCTGCCACCGGCAAGCATTTTATCAGAAATAACAGAAACAAGCTTTTCGATCTGCGGAATTGCCTTTTCGACAGCGAAAGGCACCGTTTTATCCTCGTTATTAATATTTGTGAGCAACTCCAGCACACTCATCTTTTCCAAATGCCTGTAATTCGATGTTTCCTCTGTAACTTTTTTAAAATCTGCCATTTTAGTTTTTTTGGGTCACGAGCTGTAATTCTTTTATCATCTTTTGTTGCGTCGCACACTTGTACTTTATAAGGCTATTCAACATTCTTATATTTATTTCTTATCGCTATGAAATGCTACCAAACCCTCCATTGGATTTTTCAGCACCACACCAAGCTCCAGCTCGTAACTGCTGCAAAGTTCTTTCAAAACATCCCTGAAACCAAATGCAATACTGCCTACGAAGTTGATCGGCATCGTCCATGACTCTCGGTATTTATAAAGATGGTTTACGATAAAATCATTCAGGCCATCTTCAATAATATTTTCGATCATATAATGACCCCGGTTCTCTGCCAGGAAAATGGCAAAAGATGCCAGGTAACGATTCGCCAAAGGCTTTTTGTACACGTTTTCCAGAATCTCAACTGGTGTGGTAACGAATTTGGCGTCAAACCTTGACCTCAGATCCTCATCAAAAGTATTGTACAGATAATATTGGATCACCTTCTTACCAAGATAAGATCCACTACCTTCATCACCCAGAACATAGCCCAAACCCGGACTGTTCTTTATGATCTTTTTGCCATCGTAATAACAGCTGTTCGAACCGGTTCCCAGTATGCAGGCAATTCCTTTGGTGCTCTGGCACAAAGCCCTTGCTGCCGCCATAAGATCGTGTGTAGCTTCTAAATACGAACCCGGAAATAATTTTTTGAGGGCCAGCTTCACGATCTTCACATTATTGGGATTGCTCAAACCCGTTCCGTAATAATAAACTTCGTCAACTTCTGCTTTCTTGAGCTTGGGCAACAATTCCGCTTGTAATAATTCGATGATCTGGTCTGTGTTCAGGAAATACGGGCTGATTCCCTGGGTAATGATCGTCTTCTTTTTCTTATCCTGTATCAGGGTCCATTCACATTTTGTGGCACCGCTGTCAGCTATCAATTTCGCAGCCATAGAAAGAGTTTACAAGTTCACGAGTTCTTAAAGTTTACCAGTTATTAAGCCGTTTATACAACTTGTGAACTCGTGAACAAGTGAACTAGTAAACTTCACGTTATATTCGTGGTTTGAAGTTACAAAGAGACGTATAAAAATGGTAAGTAAAAAACTGCAGGTGTGGTTACCGGTTTTTTTTGCACTGGTAATGATCGTGGGAATGATGATCGGATTTAAACTCAGAGAAAAAACAAGCCAGCTTTTTTCTTTGAAAGGCAGAGATGAATTGCAGGAGGTAATGGAACTGATCCGCTCCCGCTATGTAGATAATGTAAATGCAGACAGTTTAAAAGATGCTGCGATAGAAGAAGTACTTTCTAAACTTGATCCGCACTCTGTGTATATTCCGGCTACTGAACTCACTTTCGCCAATGAAGATCTGCAAGGTAATTTTAAAGGGATCGGAGTTGAGTTTCAGCAGTTCAATGATACCGTAAATGTCATCAACGTTATTAAAGACGGCCCTTCTGAAAAAGCCGGCGTGAAGATCGGCGACATGATCATTAAAGTAAATGACACGATCAGTTTGGTAAAAAAAGATGCTGACCAGATAAGGAAAGCACTTCGTGGTCCGGAAGGTAGCAAAGTAGATGTAACAGTATTACGAGGTTCAGAACAAAAGAAGATCACCATCAGCAGGGGTACTATTCCTTTGCCTTCTTTGGATGCATCTTATATGATCGCTCCGAAAACAGGTTATATCCACCTCGAAAAATTCTCAGAAACGACGTATGAAGAATTCATGTCGGCTCTGGAAAAACTACAGAAGCAGGGAATGGAAAAACTGATCCTTGATGTTCGTGGTAATGGCGGAGGTTTATTGAATGAAGCAGTTGATATTGCAGATGAATTTCTTAATGATGACAAACTCATCGTTTACACCCAGGGCTTACACGCCAAAAAATTTGAATACAGAGCCAAGCGTGAAGGTTTATTTGAAAAAGGACAACTCGTTTTACTAGTTGATGAAACTTCAGCTTCTGCCAGTGAAGTATTAGCTGGTGCCTTGCAGGATTGGGACAGAGCTACGATCATAGGCAGAAGAACTTTTGGTAAAGGTCTTGTTCAGGAGCAATACCAGTTAAGTGATGGAGGTGCATTAAGGCTTACCGTTGCCCGTTATTATTCTCCATTGGGAAGAAATATTCAAAAACCTTATACCGGAGGCAAGAAGAAGTATTACGAAGACTTCTATAAAAGGTACAGCAATGGAGACCTGGTTCATGGAGATACGTCTGCTCCAATTGGTAAAGCGTTCAAAACACCAGGCGGCAGAACAGTGTACGGTGGTGGAGGTATTACACCTGACTTCTTTGTGGGTGTTGATACCGGCAAAATGGATAAAAACATCTCTTCTCTCTACACAAAAGGCACACTACAAAATTTTATTTATCGTTACTACGTTAATAACATGGCTGCTTTTAGCAAGTTCAAAGATCCGGTAAGCTTTGCTAACCAGTTCAACTTTGGAGAACAGGAATGGCAACAGTTGAACAGTTTTGCCGTAAGAGACAGCATCAACCTGAATACAGTGCCGCAGAAAGACAAGGTAGAGATGCTGCAGCGTATGAAAACGATGATGGCAAGACAGATCTGGCGGTACGAAGGTTATTACGAAGTGAGCAATCAAAACGACAAAGCAATTAAAAAAGCTTTGGAAGTTCTGAAATAACGCTTAAATTAGTTGCCCCGTATCAATTGCTAATTAAGATGTTAGCACATTTGCAGTACCCTTTGAAGCGCCAAACAAAACGAAAGACTGCCAAATGGAAAAAATATACATTCAAAAAAAGGACAGAGTGATCACTGGTCCTTATGCAGTAGAACAACTGCAGCAGAAACAACTTCAGTCGACTGATAAGGTATGGTATGAAGGTTTAAGCGAATGGAAACGTCCCAGCCAGATAGACTTTCTTAAAAGACATATTTCAAGCCAGCAGAAGTCTGGATTCTTCTCCCGCATTTTCCGATAGCAGCCTCTGGTTGCCATGAAAATATGCAGATGAAGTGCTTGCGACGCAAGGAACGATGCCATGTAATGCCCTTGCTGGTATTAAATCTTATTCTTACTGCTTACCTCCTACTTCTTATCTCTTCCATCCTTACCCCTTACTTCTATTCCCTATATTTGCCGCCAAACAACTGTTAGTTTTTTATGTGGCTGAATAATATCCTCGAAACGATTGGAAATACCCCTCTCATTAAGCTTAATAAGATCACGAAAGACATTCCTGCAACAGTTTTGGCAAAAGTGGATTATTTCAATCCAGGCAACTCGATCAAAGACCGTATGGCTTTGAAAATGGTGGAAGTAGCCGAACAAGAAGGGAAATTAAAACCGGGAGGAACGATAATCGAGGGTACAAGTGGTAACACCGGAATGGGTTTGGCACTTGCAGCCTGCATCAAGGGTTATAAATGCATTTTCGTTACAACCGATAAGCAATCGAAAGAGAAAGCTGATATTTTAAAAGCCGTTGGTGCAGAAGTGATCGTTTGTCCAACGAACGTAATGCCTGAAGATCCAAGAAGTTATTATAGCGTGGCGAAACGTTTGGCCAAAGAAACGCCGAACTCTTACCACATGAACCAGTACGATAATCTGGCAAATCGCCTGGCTCACTACGAATCTACCGGTCCTGAGATATGGGAACAAACCGAAGGCAAGATCACACACCTTATCTGTACTGCAGGAACAGGTGGAACCATCACCGGTACAGCCATGTTTTTGAAAGAAAAAAATCCGAACATCCAGGTTTGGGCGATAGATGTTTACGGTTCACTCCTCACCAAATATTTTAAAACGGGTGAGATCGATATGAACGAAGTGCATCCCTACATCTCGGAAGGATTTGGAGAAGATTTTGTGCCTGAGAACTACGATATGAGTGTGATCGATCACTTTGAACAGGTGACAGATAAAGACGGAGCGATCATGGCCCGAAGACTTGCCAAAGAAGAAGGCATGTTCTGTGGTTACAGTGCAGGAAGCTGTTTACAAGGCCTGATGCAGTTGAAAGACAAACTAAAAAAAGACGATATCGCTGTTTGTATCTTCCACGACCATGGCAGCCGTTATGTTGCTAAGATCTATAACGATCAGTGGATGATGGAAAGAGGTTTCCTGGATGTAAAAAGCTTTAAAGACATTGTTAGCGGAAGACACGGACAAAAACTCATCACCATCGAACCGGAGAAAACAGTTGCCGAAGCAGTTGAGCTGATGAAGAAATACGACATCGAACACATTCCTGTAATGAATGGAAATGGTCCGGTTGGTGCCGTTAGCGAAACCGGTTTATTCCTTAAAGTCTTCAGCAATCCCGAGATCAAAAATTCAACTGTTGAAAGCGTAATGGAGAAGTCTTATCCCGTGGTTGACTTCGACACACCGGTTGAAAGACTTGGCAGTCTGATTAATAAAGAGAACGGAGCCGTTCTTGCAAAAGACGAAAAAGGAGAATACCACATCGTAACGAAGTATGATGTGATTCAAAGCCTGGCGAAGTAGTTAGTAAGCTGCAGAACTAATTGCAGCTTCACTTGCGTCGCACTCTTGTACTTTCTGAACTTTATTCAGCTGTACCGCTCATGAGGCAATTCAAAGATCAGCTTGGGAACATTATTCAGCTGGATAAAACGCCAGAACGAATTGTTTCACTTGTTCCATCTCAGACTGAACTTTTGTTTGATCTTGGACTTGCTGAAGCAGTGATCGGCATCACCAAATTCTGTATTCATCCCGAGCAATGGTTTAGAACAAAAACAAGAATCGGCGGAACAAAAACGGTCGATCTTGAAAAAGTAAAACAACTACAGCCTGATCTCATCATTGCCAATAAAGAAGAAAATGTAAAAGAGCAGATCGAAGCTTTGCAATCGATCGCTCCTGTATGGACAAGCGATATCAATACTCTGGAAGAAGCATTGGAAATGATGAAATGTGTTGGTGAAATGGTTGAAAAAGTTGATAGAGTTGATAAGTTGAATCAATTGATTGAGCAAGGATTCTCAGATCTTAGTCAACATGTCAACCACTCAACCATTCAACTAAAAACAGCTTACCTCATCTGGAAAGATCCATACATGACTGTTGGTGGAGATACGTTCATCAACGACATGATGAAACGATGTGGCTTTCATAATGTTTTTGGAGACCAGCTAAGATATCCTGAAGTGGAGATCAATTCAATAAAATCTTCCGGTTGTGAGTTATTATTGCTTTCTTCTGAGCCTTATCCTTTCAAAGAAAAACATGTTAAGGAGTTGCAGAAACAATTGCCCAATACAAAAGTGTTGTTGGTTGATGGAGAAATGTTCAGCTGGTATAGCAGCAGGTTGCAACATGCCCCAACGTATTTCAAACATCTATTGGTTCAAATTGATAGTTCGGTTTGATCACTTCATTGAAGTATGTTCCTTTAGAGAAAGCTTTCTTCATTTCTTCCACAACTTCTTCAGGCACGAGGAAATAATCATATACTTTTCCCGATACAAATACGATACGCAGCCGGCTTTTCGTTTTATCGTAAGAAAATGATCTGATCACTGTCGATGGCATATACATTCAGCGGCGGAAATTGTGCCAGAGCATGCTTCACAATTAACATTATGCTCTGGAAAACAACTGATTTTAATTTTTAGTTTTACCTCATTCTAAGAATTTTGATACATGCGTATTTTATTGTTGATCTCTGTTTTTCTGATAGGTAATGTTTGTTTAGCCCAGGATCCTGATTTTCCAGACACAAGAAACAGACGAGAGTCTTTTACCAAGATCCAGGATAAAGACATGAGGAGAGATATTTCTTCTTTCGCCATGGCCGGATTGGATGAAGGTGTAGGCAAACAGCCGCTGAGATCGTTGAAGATGATCGGATTTTCTAACGATTCAATGTCTTTTGAAGGTGAAGGTATTTCTGTTAAGATCAAAGCAGGAACATTCGATGCCAACAAACACAAACTCAACTATTACACAAACTCCGAGACGAATAAAAAATACCTCACAAGAATTGATGGTCGTCCGTTCTATGGTGACTACGGCAAAATGCCAAACAATACAATTGAAAGCATCACTGTTCTTTTTGGTGCAGATACCGTAGCGATTCCTAAAGAAGCTTACGCTGATCTTTACAATCCTATTTTCAGTTATAATGAAGATGGTATTGAAAAGTATATCAACAATGTCTATCTCTCTGCTGACGGCAAAAACGTATACATCTACATGCTAAAACGGGAAGCAGGCGGCAGTTATGAAGTTACCTGGGTAATACAAGACGGTAAATATGTAAGACGTGTAGTTGATTTTGGTTTCCTGAGGAACTAAAAAGAAACCTCATTCTCTCTGCAACGGGTAAGCAACTCTCCTACTACAATTTTCAACATATCGAAGCTTGCCGGTTTCTGGATGATATCTACTCCATGTTCAACAAAAATGGAATCATCTGGCTGCTTGGGAGAAGTGGTGAACATCACGATAGGGATTGTTCTGAACTCATTATCTCTCTTGATCTGCAGCATCGCATCTTTACCATTGAATATAGGCATGTTGATGTCCATCACGATCAGGCATGGCAGACTGTGATTTGATTTACCCCTGTGCAATTGCTTGATCGCTTCAAATCCGTTATTGGCAGATTTTACAGTATAGGCAGAATGATGCTCTTTCACTACTTCACAAAATAGCTCTGTATCATCCGGATCATCATCAACGTATAATATGGTCTTATTAAGCATGGGTTAGATGTTGTTGCAATCATTCTTGATTAGAAAAAAAAGTGCCAATGAAACATTGAACATGGTATTGATATCGTGACACCACCAAAGTCATCATCAGAATGTAAGACCAGCAACGATTTATACCTTTCAAATAAAAAACTCATTCTTTAAATCGTACAATCTTACAATGACCTGTGGTTAAAAGATTCCACAACTAATCGCTGGCTTCTGCTTTTATCTCAACCAAAGTATAATGAATTGACCCGGGCATTGGCTTGATCGGTTCCTGCTGATGCATCGCCCAGATCTTTGTAAAACTTGCACCGAAATAAAGGATCATCGCCGAATAGAATACAAAAAGTAACAGCAATACGATCGAGGCGGAAGCTCCGTAAAAGTTGTTGATGCTGCTATAAGTAAGCATCACATGCAATACGATCTTCCCCAGCATAAAGAGTAAGCTGGTCAACAGCCCTCCTATCCAGGCGATTTTCCATTTCGGACGACCATCAGGCAGGTAACGAAACACTACCGTGAACCAACACATCGTAATAAGAATGGAGAATACACTGCTGAGAAATGTATTGAAGTAAGTTGAAAGCAATGGCGAAAGATCTGAAAGATATTTACCAATGAACACCTGTAAACTCTCTCCCATCAAACCAATCACAAACAGCACACCTGCAAATAAAATCACCACGATTGCCCTTAATCTCGACAGCAATGTTTTACCGGCACTTGCTTTACCGGTTGATCGGATCTTCCATATCTGGTTGATCGAATTCTTTATTACCCTGAAGAGTGTTGTAGCCACGAACAGCAGAAAAATAAATCCTCCGATGGTAACCCACCAGTTATCTGCCATCCTCCTGAAAGCCTGCAACACTTCAGCAACCTGGTGAGCAGCTTCCTCTCCTAAAGTCTCTGTAAGCTTTCCAAAAAGCCTGGAACGTATCACATCTGGCCCAACAATATACTTGAGCGATTGTATCAATATCACCATGATCGGGGGCAATGCAAAAGTGGTAAAGAAAGCTGTAGCGCCAGCCATTCTTAATGGATCATTTTTAAGAAACTCCTGTACAGACTTCCTCAGTAGCTTAAAAATGGTTGCCAGCTTTTGCAAGAATCGTTTCATGGAAGGTCTAAAACTAAAGGAATTCAATACATCAACAACATATTACCTTTTTCTGTTGCATTAGTTCTTGTAGATTGCAACTATGAAACGACTGCTTTTTGCTTTAGTACTCTTCTCGCTTTCTACACAGGCACAGGAAATATCCATCATTCCTAAACCAACTAAAATCGTACAAAAGAAAGGAACATTCGAGTTGAATCCTGAAACAGTATTGGTGGTGCTGAATAAAGCAGATCAGCAAACAGCCAGCTTCCTGAATAGTCACCTGATCCAATATTATTTTATCAAACTCAAGGTTGTTAATAAACTGCCGAAATCAAACTATATCGCTTTCTCTACATGGAATGACAGCAACTACGCCAATCAAAAAGAATCATATCAACTGATCGTTGATCCAAAGTTTGTAAGAATAACTGCCAATGCACATGCAGGAACTTTCTATGGAATGCAAAGCTTTTTACAATTGTTGCCACCCGTTCCGCCTTCCGATCCAGATAAAAAAATAAAAAGAGTAACAAGGTTTAACATCCCATCTCTCGTTATTGAAGATGAACCTCGTTTTGCTTATCGTGGAATGCACCTCGATGTTAGCCGACATTTCTTTCCCGTTTCATACATCAAAAAATACATTGATTATTTAGCACTGCACAAACTCAACACATTTCACTGGCATTTAACTGATGACCAGGGCTGGAGAATCGAGATCAAAAAATATCCTAAGCTTACTGCTGTTGGTGGATGGAGAAACGGAACGATCATCGGTCGTTATCCTGGAAAAGGAAATGACAGCATTCGTTATGGTGGATACTATACCCAGCAGGAAGTAAAAGATGTTGTGAAGTATGCTGCAGAAAGATTTATCACCGTGATCCCAGAGATCGAAATGCCGGGCCATGCTTCTGCAGCGATCGCTGCTCATCCGGAGCTGAGTTGTTTCCCTGAAGAAGATACAAAGGTGGCAAAAGGAACAGCCTGGGCCGGATCAACCAAAGGAAAGCAGGTGCAGCAAGCCTGGGGAGTGTTCGATGATGTGTTCTGTGCAGGTAAAGAATCTACGTTCAAAGTATTGGAAGATGTGTTGGATGAAGTGGTATCACTCTTTCCTTCGAAGATCATTCATATTGGTGGTGATGAATGCCCGAAAGCCAACTGGAAACGCTGTCCTAACTGCCAGCAAAGAATGAAAGACAACAACCTGAAAGATGAACATGAACTGCAGAGTTATTTTGTTCAACGGATAGAAAAATACCTCAACAACAAAGGAAAACAGATCATTGGTTGGGACGAGATATTAGAAGGTGGCTTAGCCCCAAATGCATCTGTAATGAGCTGGCGTGGAAAGAAAGGCGGCATTGAAGCAGCGAAGCAACATCATAATGTTGTGATGACACCACAAGCCTGGTGTTATTTCGATCACTCACAAAGCAGGAACGAAGATTCTGTTACGTTTGGTGGCTATAATCCAATTGAGAAAACATACACATTCGAACCGGTTCCCCAACAACTTTCTGCTGAAGAAGCCAAATACATTTTAGGTGGACAAGCCAATCTCTGGACGGAATACATTAAGAACACCCGTAAGGTAGAATACCAGGTATTCCCCAGAATGGCAGCCTTAAGTGAAGCACTTTGGACGCCGAAAGATCTGAGAGACTCTGCTGATTTCGAGAAAAGATTAGAAACGCAATTTAGAAGATATGATATGTGGAAGGCGAATTATAGTAAGGCGTTTTGGCAACTTCAAAGTCAAGTTCGACCAAATGTCAACAATGATGGAGTTTTACTAAGTCTGTATTCTAAAAAAGCAGGCAGTGTGATATTTGTTACTCAATTTCCAGGTTGGGCTAGAGATGAATCAAGAAGATATCTTGATCCGCTGCTTCTTCTACATTCAACAACTATTACAGCTTATCTTTCTGACACACTAAACAACTACAATTTCGTCAGTTCTTTGCAACAGCAGTTCTATTTCAACAAAGCCACTGGCAAACAGATTGGGGTCTATCCTCTTCCTTCACCTTCTTATCCCGGTAATGGTGGTGCTTTTGGTTTAGTGAATGGAATTCGTGCAGATAAATTCGCTTCCTATGAATGGTTGGGCTGGACAAAACCCGTTTACCTGTCAATTGATCTCAACAAAGCAGATTCGCTTAAAGAGATCGTATTACACGTATGGAAACAGGAACCGAGCTGGATATATCTTCCTTCTAAGATCGTTGTGCATGTTTATGATTCGGAAGAAGATTACAAAGCACATGGAGATAGAAGCACTGCTAGATTAGTCATCAATAATGTGGATGATTATTTTAAAGATGGAAAGATCAGTCTCCCACTAGAGAAAGCTTTTGGCAAATACATTACCATCACTATTGACCCACTTAGTAAGATACCTGAAGGACGTCAAGGTGCAGGAAACGTAGCCTGGTTCTTTTTGGATGAAGTAGAGATCAATTAAACAGTTGATCGTCTCGAAAAAGATGTATTACCAATCAAATGATACAAACTATCTATTCGATTCATGCTACATGCAATCAAATTGAATGTACGCTCTATTTGATTTATTGAACTCCATATAAGATTGGAAGTATGTTAAATCAAATAAGAAGTACACCCCATCAAATCAGAAGTATTTCATATCAAATCAGGAGTATTCCAAATTCGACTGAGGGTTCCCATAAATAAAAAAGCCAATGAAGCACATCGTCCTCATTGGCTTATTGGCATATTATCAAATCTGCTAATTAACTTGCTTCTTCCTTTTCACTCATCAGGTAAGCCTTTATAAAGCCATCCAATTCACCATCCATTACAGGCCCTATATTTCCCACTTCATAGTCTGTTCTATGGTCTTTTATCATTTTATACGGATGAAAAACATAGCTCCTTATTTGGCTTCCCCACTCTATCTTTTTCTTATTTGCATTTACCGCATTCTTCGCCTCTTCTCTTTTCTTCATCTCCACTTCATACAAACGGCTCTTCAACATTTGCATGGCTTTCTCTTTGTTGCCCAATTGAGAACGTTCAGTTTGGCAAACCACTACGATTCCCGAAGGAATGTGTGTTAGCATCACTTTCGTTTCCACCTTGTTTACGTTCTGTCCACCGGCACCACCACTTCGTGATGTAGCCATTTCTATCTCGCTTGGATTGATGTTGATCTCGATAGTATCATCTACCAACGGATATACAAATACCGAAGCAAATGACGTATGTCTCCTTGCATTACTGTCGAACGGAGAGATACGAACCAGCCTGTGTACACCGCTTTCCGCTTTCAAAAAGCCATAAGCAAAATCACCATCGAATTGAAGTGTTGCTGTTTTGATACCTGCACCATCACCTTCCTGGAAATCGATCTCTGTCACTTTCCATCCCTGCTTTTCGCCGTACATACGATACATACGCAGCAGCATTTGTGCCCAGTCCTGGCTTTCGGTTCCACCGGCACCTGAGTTGATCTGCAGAATGGCCGGCAGCTCATCTTCCGGCTGGTTCAACGTACTCTTGAACTCCGCATCCTCAATTTCTTTGAGTGCATTGTCGTAAGCAGTTTTGGCTTCTTCTTCGGTGGCATCACCACTTTTAAAGAAGTCGAACAGCACGGCAAAGTCTTCTACAGCAGTTTCAACCTGCTTGTAGAGCTTCATCCAGTACTCATTTACTTTGATCTCCTTCATGATGGCCGTAGCCCGAACGTTATCGTCCCAAAAGCCCGGCGAAAGTGAAAGCTGACGGTCTCCTTCTGTTTTTACGATACGGTTATCGTAGTCAAAGAAACCTCCTCAGGACACTCACACGGTCCCTCATATCCTTTAAATGCTCAATTGTCATAGGGTGCAAATGTAGGGGAAATGACAATAAACGATAGATGTTAGACAACAGACAATGAGATGTGTTATTTAGTCAGCTTTAGTACTTCGTGGGATCGCCGGTTGTGTCACTCACTTGTACGTTCGGCACATTGTGGAACTCGTAAAAGATTATGGTGTCGAAAAAAATCATCGAGAAGAAACAGATAAAAGTTACCATGATTTAGGTACCGCTACGGCATCTATTATTTATTAGTTTGCGCCAAAATTCTCTAGATGAAACATTTGTACAGATCGTTATTTGCATTGGTGTGTTCAGTTTTATTGATTACAGGAGTTCTGGCACAGAATGCAGATCAATTAAAAACAGAAAGGATAAACGCATCTTATCTTATCGCAATGGGACGTAAACCAAACTCAGGTGAAATAACCCATTGGAAAAAGCAAGGAGATCTAACTGTTGCTCAACTGGTAGAACATCATCGTAATTACTTAGCAGGTGATGCGAATATGAAAAAATCACTTATTATCCAGGCATTCAAAAATTCATATGGTCGTGCTCCAATTGAAAGTGAGATCAAAACCAACATGACGCAAAAAATGACCTATGCCGAATGGATGATCAATCACATTAACTGGCTAAAGAAAAGTACCACGGATTATACAGATGTAATTAAACGTGCATTCAAAGCAGTAATGGGTCGTGATCCTCAGCAGGCTGAGATCAATTATTACAAATCACAACCAGTAATGTCGTATATGGTAATGGCAGCAACGCTTGAAGATTGGAAAAGCCAGAACGGAAACAAAGCGAAAACATCTGGTACGCTTACTATTGGCGCTAGTTCTTCGTATTTAAGTTATGTTGGTGTATCAGCTACCGTAGCCAGTGAAGCAAGTAATATTATTGGGCAAGCCAGTGGAAATGTGATTGCTGCAGGTGGTGGAAATGCAGTATCAGCCGGAGGTGCAAACGTTGTTGCAGCTGGTGGGGGAAATTAACATGAATTAGGAAACTATGTAAGGCTGTCAATTGGCAGCCTTTTCTTTTGAAGATATATAGATTAAAAAAATTGCCCCAGCACTAACACCAGGGCAAGTAGAAAATATATTCCGGATCATTCATAAACATCTTTCCTGTGCCCTATGGCAAGTACCTCTACAACTAAAACTTTGTCGAAAATCTCATAAATAATCCTGTAATCTCCCTGCCTGATACGATAGCCCTCTCTTCCTTTTAGTTTTTTACACCCTGTAGGCCTGGGATTTTTTGCTAAAGAGAGTATAGCTGTTTTGATGTTGCTATAATCAGGTTCATTGATCTTTGCAAGCATTTTCAAAACCTTCTTTCGGATTTGAACCTCGTAAATCATTTTGCTTTTTTACGACGGGTATCCAAAGCTTTAAAAGCATCTTCTGCCGGAATAGCTGAATCTTTTGATCTTTTGGCTTGATCGTATAAACGTATATCCTGTAACTCTTCAAGATCAGCAAGCATCTGTTCGTATTCCTTAATAGACAGTACTACAGAAAGACGTTTACCCTTTTTATTTGTAATAAACTGAGGATTACTCATAACTCAAACTTTGTTTCTAAAATTACATAATCAATTCATACAAAAAAATTGCCCCAGCACTAAGGCCAGGGCAAGTAGGATATGTTTATTAAGACTATTTAGACGAATAATGTTACCTCAGTACAAGAGTGCGACGCAACAGAAGTCACATAGCAGCACTAAAGCTGACTTCACATTAGTTCTTCAAAATATCCATCTTTACCTTACAGCGGTCGATGGCATCTCTGTAAGCATCGATCTTTGAGTTCTTCAGGCTCATGCGGATCGCCGTCTTATAATTTTTGATAGCAAGTTCATATTCACCTTTCATCTCGTACATGATACCAAATTCATTGAAAGCGGCAGCCTGGTCAACACCTGGTGTTTCGATTGCTTTATTGAGCAGATCTTCAAGATCCTGCCATTTACGCATTCCCGAAAGTACCACAGCTAAATTCAGATACACTGGTGTGTATTCAGGTTCCAGCTCAAGGCATTTCTTGTAGCACTCTTCCGCTCTTTTATAATCATAATACTTCGTCTCGTATAACCAGCCAAGGTGATTGTAAGCCTTGCCGTATTCGGGAGACTCTGCAATGATCGATTCAAGCGTTTGCATTGCATCAGCGTAACGTTGTTCCTTTATATTTTGGTCAGCTTCGTAGAACCACTCATCTAACCTGATTTTGTCGAAGAATTCCATAGTCAAGGGGATGTTTTATTCTTTGACGTTGAAATTATTTATTAGATACAACCGAAAAACATGATTAAGAAAGTTTTAATTCACCTTATGTGAACAACTCTGTTTGCGACTGCTGCTTGTCTTTCTGGGGTATCCACTCCATTTCAACAGACTTATTATGCTCTACCAGTTTGTTACCCACAGCCTTCCAACCCATAACATCAACAAAATCAGTGATCTTAATTTTTTGTTCACGTTTCTGTGTGCCACGTCCCTGGCTTAGTAATAAAACCGGCTTTTCTTCTGTAGTAACGGCTTCCAGGCGATTATTATTTCCTTCTTTGATAAATAAAAATTTAATACGCAAGGTGGTGGTTTCGATCTTAAAGCGTTTCACATTGAACTGTTGCTTGTCGTTATCCAGATACACAGCAGTAATGATCTTCTCCGGATTAAACTTTTCTATCAACAACACTTTTTCAGGATCGAAACGTTGTGTTAATTCCTGGTCGGTGATCTCGTAAGCACCTTCGTCGTACACCACAAGAATCCTGTCTTCCGGTTCGAAGCTACCGAGGTAAGAACCTTTTTCATCTGTATTAATTCTTCCGAAAGTATCATCGAACCAAAGCTTTCTTCCTGCTAAAGTGCTTCTGCCCTTTTCTTTAAATTTGACAGATTTAATCGGGTACTTCGTAACCTGGTTACCCATACTGCTTCTGCCTTTGATCTCCAGTTCTTCGAAGTAAAATTCGAATTCTTTATTACGAGCCGTACAGTTCGGACTGAGTACGACTTTCACCACTTCAGCTTCTCCATTTGCATTGGCTGTGAAGTAATGCACTTTGGATTTTGCATCTCCTTTCGTGAGATCGTATTCCTTTTCTCTTGTAACACCGGTTACATTGAAACGTTTTGCATAGCTGGTTCCGGATGCACCGTCAACATAGATCATGTTGTAGGTGGTACGTTCATCATTCTTAGTAAAAACGGCTGCATGGATGATGTCTTTACCAATGAACGTCTTCTCACCTACTTTCACCACTTTCATGATACCACGTTTGGTGAAGACGATGATGTCATCGATATCAGAACATTCAGTAACAAATTCATCTTTCTTGAGTGATGTTCCAATAAAACCTTCTGCCCTGTTCATGTACAACTTGGTGTTGGCAATGGCTACCTGTTGTACCTTGATGGTATCGAAAAGCTTGATCTCGGTTTTACGTTCTCTTCCTTTACCGAATTTGGTTAGAAGATTATTGTAATAAGCAATAGCAAAATCAACAAGATTGGCCAAATTATGCTTTACCTGTTTGATCTCAGCTTCTATGCCTTTGATCTGTGCATTGAGTTCATCAATATCTAACTTGTAAATTCTTCTTACAGGCTTTTCTGTTAATTTAAGAATATCTTCTTTTGTAACAGGACGCTTAAGCTTTTTAGTGAATGGAACAAAGGCTTTATCGATCGCTGAGATCACTTTATCCCAAGTCTCGTGTTTCTTCTCGAGTTCCTTGTATATTTTTTCTTCGAAGAATATTTTTTCAAGAGAGGTATAATGCCACTTTTCTTCCAGCTCCCTGAGTTTTATCTCAAGTTCTTTCTGAAGCAGGTTCTTGGTATTGTCAACAGATTCCTTCAGCAATTCTGTTGCACCTAAGAATCGAGGTTTCTGATCAACAATTACACAGGCATTTGGTGAGATGCTAACCTCGCAATCTGTGAATGCATATAACGCATCAATGGCAATATCAGTCTGGATACCTGCAGCCAATTCTACCATGATCTCAACATCCTTCGCTGTAGCATCAGTTACTTTCTTCACCTTGATCTTGCCCTGGTCATTAGCTTTAACGATCGACTCCATTAAAGCAGTGGTTGTAACACCATAAGGCACACTACGAATGACCAACGTTTTCTTATCAAGTTCTTCGATGATGGCACGAACACGAACCTTTCCTCCTCTTCTTCCGTCGTTGTAGTTGGAAACATCGATCATTCCACCTGTCTGGAAATCGGGATATAATTCAAACTTCTTTCCTTTGAGATATTTTATTGAAGCATCGATGATCTCGCAGAAATTATGCGGTAAAATTTTGGTTGAAAGTCCAACCGCAATTCCATCTGCACCCTGTGCCAGCAATAAAGGAAACTTCATCGGCAGCACAACAGGTTCATTCTTTCTTCCATCGTAACTAAGCTGCCATTCGGTTGTCTTTGCGTTGAAAGCAACTTCCAAAGCAAACTTCGAGAGACGAGCTTCTATATAACGAGCAGCTGCAGCATCATCACCTGTTCTAACATCACCCCAGTTACCTTGTGTATCGATCAAAAGGTCTTTTTGACCCATGTTCACCAATGCATCACCAATTGATGCATCACCATGAGGATGGTATTGCATCGACTGACCAATAATGTTCGCTACTTTATTGTAACGACCATCATCCATCTCTTTCATGGCATGCAAAATTCTTCGCTGCACTGGCTTTAATCCATCTTCCATTGCAGGCACAGCTCTCTCCAGGATCACATAAGAAGCATAATCAAGGAACCAATGTTTGTATTGACCTTGTAAACCGCTTTCATTTTCGTGAACGTAATTATCTTTTTCTTTCGCCATTGTATTCAAACGTTTCGCAGCTATGCTGCTCTTTAACGATTTTGTTGTATCCCTTCTACTAACGTTTCGCAGCTATGCTGCTTCCTGAATCTACAGATTGATATTATTAACTCCAGAGGAGTGAAACGTTAGTAGCTATCATTAGCGAGATGTAAAGAGCCTCATAGAGGCGAAACATCTCGTCAATAGAATTCAAATAAATATTCTTCTTTATAATCTATGCCGAACTTATTTAGAAATTCAATGTATTCTTCTCTGAATGTTCTTTTCTTATGATGAATTGGTTGATTGGAGATGTACATTGCAACCTCTTGTAATTGTGACTTTGCATACGAAAAAGCACCAAACCCTTTTTGCCATGAAAATGTATTGACAAAGTTCTGCTTTATGAATGATGTTGAATTTGATTTTACATCACGTACTAAATCAGATATATTGATATCAGGCTGAATGCTTATCAACAAATGCACATGATCGGGCATACAATGAATCGCCAATAACTTCTGACCTTTATTTTGAACAATACCAGTTATATACTGCTGTAATCTTTCACGGAATTCTTCACCGATAAAATGTTGTCTGCCGTGAACAGCAAAAACGATTTGGATGTAAATCTGTGAATACGTATTAGGCATTAAGATTTTCTGTTTCGTTTTCTTTTGTTTCCACTGATGCAACACCAGCCAACTTCACTTGTACTTCCTTCCATCCTGCTTTTGACCAGTCACCCTGGATTTCGATCTTACCTTCTTCAGCCAGCTTTCTCATTCTCCATGCAAGAAATACATCACCGGTTTTGATCTTCATCTTGCCAAACATATTTGTGAACACTTTGTTCAGCTTTTGCCATTCACCAGTAATCGCAGAGAGAACATCTTTATCATAGAAGTTTTCTTCTTTGCTAACGATCTTCTTTCCTCCTTCCAGAATTCTTACAAATGCATTTTCATTGCAGAGTTTCTTCCATTCATCAGGATCCACTTCAAACTCACTTAATGTTATTGGTCTTGCCAACTTCTTGGCTTTAAGAATTTCCTTTGGAAGAATCTCATGAATCGCTGTTGGATAATACAAGCTTCCTTTCTCATTCAGGAATGGAAGATTATTCAGGTACAGAACAAATATTCTTCCCTGGTAATCTTTCAACTGGCTCATCAGCCAATAATAACCACAAACGTCGTGTTGGTTTTGTCCCATCCACAACCAAACATCTTCTGTACCTTCATCCAGCTTCTGTTTAAGATTATGCAAAGCCATTTTATCATCCACCATATCAAGCTGTTCCATATAAGGTGAAAGCTCAAGTAATGATTTCCACCAATCTCTTCTCTCCTGCCATCCTTCAGGTGAATTTAAATTCCCCAACGGACCAACAGCGTAATCATCTTTGATCTCCACAATATCACCAGCAAGGCTATCATCTAATTCTATTGCCTTGTTCAGTATATCTATATCAGCTTGTTGAAAAACTATGTGAATCATTATTAAATTAAAAATTAAGAATGAATAATTAAGAATTTGATTTGTCTCCCTTTGATGAGTTAAGAATGGATGTAAGAATACGTATAATCTCTTCACAATCGTCTAATAAAGAAGTTCCTAACTTACCTTCAATCAAATTCGTCTCTTTCATCAATTTTAACCAGTACCTGGTTTCTCGGGCTTCTTTGTAAGCGATTTGAAGCTTATTAATAAAATCCTTTCGGGAAGCAGCTCCAACAGCTTCTTCGATATTAGCACCTATAGAAGTTCCACTATTCAATAATTGCAAACATAAATCTCGTTCAACTTTCTGTTCTCTTAAATATTGAAAAGTTTTCACTATTCGGATGCTAAACAGAAATGATTTATCAAGAATTACGTTTCCTTCTTTCATCAACGTCTATAATTGTTAATTACTAATTTTTAATTCTTAATTCGCTCCTTCTTCAACCAGATCCAACTCCACCTTCAAATTATTAATAATAAACTCCTGTCTCTCCATCGTATTCTTACCCATGTAATATTCCAACACATCCTGGATGTGTGTCTCTGGCATTAACATAACAGGCTGTCTACGCATTTCTTCTCCAATAAATCTTCCGAATTCATCAGGAGAAATCTCGCCCAAACCTTTGAATCGTGTGATCTCAGGTTTAGCTCCTAATTTCTTAATTGCTGCCTGCTTTTCTGTTTCATTATAACAATAGATCGTTTCCTGCTTGTTTCTCACACGGAACAATGGTGTTTCTAAAATGTACACATGTCCATGCTTTACCAAGTCAGGAAAGAATTGGAGAAAGAACGTCATCATCAGTAAACGAATGTGCATTCCATCTACGTCGGCGTCGGTTGCAATTACGATGTTGTTATAACGCAATCCTTCCAAACCATCTTCAATATTCAAAGCATGTTGTAAAAGATTGAACTCTTCGTTCTCATACACCACTTTCTTCGTCAGTCCAAAACAGTTCAGCGGCTTACCACGAAGACTGAATACGGCCTGTGTATCTACGTTTCTCGCTTTAGTAATTGAACCTGATGCTGAGTCTCCCTCAGTTATAAATAAAGTACTCTGTTGTTGAAGCGAAATGAACTGTTCTTTATTTTTTGCAGGCGGTTCGTCGTTCAAATGCACCCGACAATCTCTCAGCTTCTTATTGTGAAGGTTTGCTTTCTTGGCTCGTTCATTCGCCAGTTTCTTAATTCCAGCTAACTCTTTTCTTTCTCTTTCACTCTGCTCTATTCTTTTCTTCAATGCATCTGCAACTGCTACATTGCGATGAAGGAAGTTATCCAGCTCTTTCGCCAAAAACTCAAGCACAAAATTCTTCATACTCGGACCACCTTCATACACTGTTTGAGAGCCAAGTTTTGTCTTTGTCTGGCTTTCAAACACAGGCTCCTGAACCCTTACTGATACAGCAGCAACAATACTTGTCCTAATATCGGAAGCTTCGTAATCTTTCTTATAAAAATCACGGATCACCTTTACATAAGCCTCACGAAAAGCCTGCTGGTGTGTTCCACCTTGTGTAGTGTATTGACCGTTAACAAAAGAGAAAATGTCCTCACCATAATCGTTGTTATGGCTCATTGCCACTTCAATATCTTCACCTTTCAGATAGATGATTGGATAACGAAGTTCATCAGCATTACTCTTACGTTGCAAAAGATCAAGCAATCCGTTCTTGCTCACAAATTTCTTTCCGTTCAACGTAATTATCAACCCTGCATTCAGGTAACAATAGTTCCAGAGTTGTTCTTCGATGTATTCCGGGCGAAAATTAAAATTCTTGAACACAGTGTTATCCGGAATGAACGTCACCATCGTTCCATTAGATTCACCGCTCTTGGTTTCTTTATGTTCCTTCACCAACACGCCACGTTCGAACTCTGCAGCTTTCATTTTTCCTTCACGAAAGCTTTCCACTTTAAAGTAATCGCTCAACGCATTCACAGCTTTGGTACCCACACCATTCAAACCAACACTCTTCTGAAAAGCTTTGCTATCATACTTCGCACCGGTGTTAATCTTGCTCACTACATCCACCACTTTCCCCAACGGAATTCCACGACCGTAATCACGAATCGTTACAGATTTATTTTCGATCGTTATCTCTACCTGTTTACCATAACCCATCGTGTGCTCATCAATACAGTTATCGATCACTTCTTTGATCAACACATAAATCCCATCGTCTGGTGCAGAGCCATCTCCCAGCTTACCAATGTACATCCCGGGACGTAAACGAATGTGTTCACGCCAATCGAGGCTCTTGATACTGTCTTCCGTGTAATCAAACATATTTTTAGTCTCAGCCATATATTAAAGTCAAAAGTGAAAAGTCAAAAGTCAAAATGCCTGACAAGAGACTTGATTTATTTTATTGAGTCAGCTGCAGTACAAACTTCATCGTTCCTTGCGTCGCACGCTTGTACTGTATAACTCTTTGCAGCTTAGCCACCTTTGCGGCTTGGCGTGAAATTTTCAGTACCGACAAATGTAAAGTTTACTGCAGCCCTGCAAGATTTGAGTTTTTGACAAAGTCTGCAAATGTGTGGAAAAAAACACTGTAAGGAAATCTTAACTACCAAACCGCTAAATACCAGCTACTTTTGAAGTCTTGAAAACAGTCGAACTCCATACAGATCTTGCTTTTATTGAGGCTTATGCCGTTGAAAAACAGGCGGAAAACGATCAATTTCGGTCTTTTCTGGCTACTCATGACGATGAAGAGATCGATGCTGTGGTACATGAACTTGACAAAGAAATCTCCCCACAGGTGAGTTGTACAGATTGCGGCAATTGCTGTAAAAGCCTGATGGTAAACATCAACGAAAGCGAAGCTGATAATCTTTCTGAACATCTTCAAATCAGCCGTGAAAATTTCGATAATAAATACCTGGAGAAAGGCAGCAATGGATTGATGATATTGAACTGCATTCCATGTCATTTTTTGTCGGATAATAAATGTACCGTTTACGAATACCGTTTTGAAGGCTGTAAAGAATTTCCTGCTTTGCATTTACCGCATTTTAAAAGAAGAGCTTTCACCACTTTCATGCACTACGACCGCTGTCCGATCATATTTAATGTTGTTGAACGATTGAAACAGGAGTTGCATTTTCATAATGCATAACTTCAACCAATGAAGTGCATTTTCGCCTTATATACCTTCTTATCTCTATTTACTTTTTATACTTCTTCTGCACAAAAACTTCCTTCTCTTCAAATATTGCAGGACAGCATCAAATCTTCTTTCAGAGGTTTGTCTGTTCCTTCTGATGATGTTGTTTGGGTTAGTGGAAGTAATGGAACGGTTGGCAGATCAACTAATGCCGGCAAAACGTGGAAATGGATGATCGTTCCTGGTTTTGAGAAAAGAGATTTCAGGGATATTGAAGGCTTTGATTCTTTAACAGCGATCATCATGGCTGTTGATAATCCTGCTGATATTTTGAAAACTACAGACGGTGGTAAAAGCTGGAAAGTTGTTTTTCATAAAGAGCAGGAAGGAATGTTTTTAGATGCAATGGATTTTAAAGAGGATAAAGGAATATGTATCGGAGATCCGTTACCAGATAAGGATGGAAAAAATGGCTTCTTTGTAATTTATACTAATAACAGAGGCGACGATTGGTGGATTGAAAATGTTCCTCCAACTTCATCTGAAGGTGAAGCTATCTTCGCAGGAAGTGGAAGCAATATTGCACTTCTAAAAGAGCGATCAATTAAAGCAGCATTTATTACTGGTGGAGCTACCTCAAATCTTCACTTTATTTATTCCAACAGGAAAATTTCTTACAGTGTTAATATTCCAATTATTCAACACAAAGCTTCAGCTGGTTCTTTTTCGATGTGTTCTAACAGCTCAAAGAACTTTTATATCACAGGTGGTGACTACATAGAATATTGGAAAGACTCAGGCAATGTTATTTACACTACCAATGCAGGAAAAACCTGGAAACGTTCATCCGTTCATGGATATAGAAGCTGCATCATTCAAGCTGATAAGAAAACATTCATAACCTGTGGCACCAACGGAGTTGACATTAGCTTTGATGGATGTAAAACATGGAAATTGATCCATGGCGATGGTGCAAAAGGTAAAGACGGCTTTAATGTATGTGCAAAAAGTAAAACGGGAAAAACAGTGTATTTTGCAGGTAACGGAAGAATTGGAAAATTGATTTACCCCTGATGATATCAAATCTTAAATCCTTTTGGAAACAATACTTGTTAATAGCCATTGTTTTTTGTGCTGTAGTCAGTATCAACTTTGCCAAACCATTCGGATTCTTTAGAGAAAGCAATCCTGCATTGGTAGCAATTACTGCAAGTTACTGGAATAAAAATCCTGACATAAGAAAGCAACACATTCCATTATACTCGTATTCGTTTCAAAAAGATCAGCCGCCATCTACTCAATTCGATAACACCATAACAACTTTTGGTTATGCATGGTTTGCTGTTCCATATTACTTTCTTAAACTCACTTACAATGAACCAGGTCCAATCGGACTGAGGATATTTTCTTTATGCTGGCTTTTATTCACTGCTATTGCCATTTATAAACTTGTTTCATTGCTAGGTTTAGGAAAATCAAATAGCCGTTTTATTAATTTTCTTACGATCGCTTTTTATTTACTCAGCCCTGTTGTAATGTGGTACCAGGTGAATGGCTACGTACATGAAACAGCTGTGCTCCCACTTTATTATTTAAGCTGGTATTTTTTTCTAAGATTCATTAAAGAAGAAAAGACGAAATGGTTATGGTGGACGGCATTTTTTATCTTACTGGGAATTCAGTTTGACTGGTTGCCTTTTTTCCAGGGAGTTGTAATGAGTATTTATTTGTTGTTCAACAAAAAAAGATCATTTTCAAAATGGGTATTTCTCTTACCGGGAACTGCTGTGTTGTTGGGAGTTGCTTATATTTTCTATCACTATACATCATGGTCTTCTGTAACAGATTATGTTCAGTTCATGAAATGGAAATTCGGATCCAGAACCGTAGGTGAACAAGGTCCCTCCTATATTTCATTTTTGCCACCATCATTCAACATTGCATTTTTTTATGTGTTGAGTTATGGTGTTTTGTTGATTTTTTCTATGATCGCATTATTCAGAAAGAAGTTACCTACAATTGTTTGGCTGATGATCATTACAGCTATTCTCCATCATATTGTATTCTGGGGTTTCTCTTCTGAACATGATTATGCAGCACTTAAAATGTCTTTCCCTTTGGCTTTTGCCGCTTCATTACTAATTAGCGATCTAAAAAAGAGATACTACAGTTTTGCAACCATAGCGATCATCGTTTTTGCAATTGGACAATATTACCTTTTGCATAATGTTTCGTATCGTAAAGGAATGCATGCGGATGATGACTTTTTATACAAAGCAGGAACTGCAGTTAAACATTATGCTGCAGATGAATTGATCTATGTTGAAACAAATGGAATACATTTTCCGCAGGTAGAATTCTATGCCGGACGACCATATATTGCTGTTGAGTCATTCGAAGAAGCGAAGGAAAAGTTCAGGAATTTGCATGCAAATAGATCAGCCAGGTTTATACGTATACCGATATATGATAATCAACATACAAATGTTCTCTGGGAGAGTTATGATCTGAACGCACAAGTGAGTGACACAACAAAAGTTCAATAGCAGTACTTCAGCTGGTCAACAATTATTTCTTAAAAGCAAAGTACACAGCTCCCAATATCAAACAAAAGCTGATCAAATAATTCCAGCGTAAAGGTTCTTTTAGATACAACACAGCAAACACACAGAAGACCAATAATGTGATCACTTCCTGTACGATCTTCAATTGAAATCCGCTCCAGCCTTGCAGATAACCACTCCGATTGGCAGGAACCATTAAACAGTATTCTACCAATGCGATGCACCAGCTAATGAGTATGGCTTTCCATAAAGGGAAACCGGTTTTCTTAAGATGCCAATACCATGCAATTGTCATGAAGATATTCGACGTTACTAACAGAAGGATTGTTCGCATTGAGCCTTTATTTACGAATTAGAATGCTAATGTAAGGTCAGGAATCGTATTTTGGTTTTCGTGGTTTCTTCTTCCCCATTTCCAGTTCTTCTACAACAGCTTCTGCTGTAGGATTGTTCGTAACCGTGGTGGCAATCCAGTAAAGAAAACCAACGATCACTAAAGAAGCGATCAACTCACCAAAAGAAACCCAATAATCAAACAAAGAATACACCTGTGCATTAGAAGGATCTGCCGCTTCGTAAATTACTCTTACCTCTTCATTCGGATGATGTAAAAAAGTTTTTACCGGGGTACGATAATTATTTACTCCATCAGAAAATAGCACAACTAACTTGCCGCTGTCTTGTATTGTTTTACCAGTAGTGAACTGCCCATCGAAATAATCAGGCTGCCGGGTAAATAAAATATAACTGCCGAAGCAAACAATGTATAATATGATAACGATCCAACGCAAGAGAGCAAATGTAGTGGTTGCCACGGATTGCAGATAAGTTTGCCACGAATTACACAGATTCACACAATAACTGTCTTCCAGATCAGCACAGGCAAATCCGTGAAGATTTGTGTAACCTGTGGGGAAGAATTATTGTCAGACCGGGACGGTCAGACAATACATCTGCCAATTTGTAATCTGTGGCTTCAAACTAAAATCCCGCAGCCGAAACTGCGGGATAACATTTAATGGTTGTATAGTGAGGGGCTAGTTCAAACTTCTGAAATCTACCGGAACCAATTTACTTACACCCGGCTCCTGCATGGTAACGCCATAGATCACATCAACGGCACTCATCGTCATCTTATTGTGTGTTACTATGATGAACTGTGAGTTCTCGCTAAACTTCTGGATCATGTTGGTGAACTTACCAACGTTAGCATCATCCAATGGAGCGTCAACCTCATCCAGAATACAGAATGGCGCTGGCTTGATAAGATAGATCGCAAACAACAAAGCTGTTGCTGTTAATGTTTTCTCACCACCACTCAACTGTGTGATCGATGATGGACGTTTACCTTTAGGCTTAGCGATGATGTCGATTCCTGTCTCAGCTAAGTTCTCAGGATTCTCGAGCACCATATCAGCAGTATCTTCTTCAGTGAAGAGTGCCTTGAATACTTTCTGGAAATTCTCTCTTACTTTATTGAAAGTATCGAGGAACTGCTGGTTCGCTGTTGCTTCAACTTCCTGGATGGTTTGCAGTAAACTTTCTTTCGCTGTAACAAGATCATTCTTTTGTTCAAGGATGAACTCGTAACGCTTTTTCATTTCCTGGAAAGCTTCGATAGCCGTTGGATTCACCTCTCCCATGTTCTCCAAACGCTTCTTCATCCTGTCTGAAGTTGCCTGGAGATCTTCTAAGGTTGATTCAGTATTTCTAGCCTGGTCTAAGATCTCGTCCAATTCAACTTTGAATTCAACACTTAGCCTTTCTTTCATTCCCGCCAACTGGAGTTTGAGTTCGTTCAACCTGTCTTTGATCTCAGTTAACAGGTGATCGATCATCTCTTTGCTCTTCACCTTATGCCTTAACTCACTTTCTTTTTCCTGTAAAGCATTTCTCAGGTTGTAATAAGCCTGATCAGCCTCATTCAGTTTATGCTCTTCTTCTTCTTTTTTACGCATCAGGTCAACCAAACCATCTTCTGCAGATTTCAATGCTTCTTCAGATTCAGAAATAGCTCCTGCGGCTTCACCGAGTTGTTTGGTATTGCTTTCTATCTGTACATGAAGATCATTCAGCTGGTTTTGCTTGAACACTAACTCTTGTTTCAAAGAAGTGATCTTGCTTTGCTGAACAGTCAACTGTAAATTGCTTTGATTGAACTCAGCAGTTGCGAAATTGTATTCCTGCTCAGCGATCTGGTATTCATTCTCTATTGAAGCCAAAGACTGAGATGTTTCCTGTAATCTTTCATTCAGCGATTGCAACTCTTCTCTTGTAGATGCTATCGCATCATTCTCATCCTGCAATCTAACAGAGATATCTTCCAAACGCTGCTCAGCATTTTGTTGTGCAGCCTGCAGGTTCTCAATCTTATTCTTTGTAGCAAAAACCTGGTTGGTGAGTTGGTTGATCTCAGTTTCCGTTTGGCGAATCGCATGTTCTTTCAACTGCTCGTTGTAACCGATCACTTCGTTGTGCTTGCTCTGGATGTCAGCTTTCAAAGCATTCACCACAGCTTCCTGTGCAACAATCTCTTCGTGTAACTTTTCTAAGTTCTTAGCACGACCGATCTTCTTTCCTTCAAACAATCCAACACTACCACCCGTTAATGTGAACTTACCTTTTACATATTTACCATGCTTCTCCAATACAACAGAACCATTGCTGTTAACAATTGCTTCTTCGTTATTGGCGATGTATACATGACCTAACAGGTACTGTGCAAGATTCTTATACTTCTCATCTACCTCGATCACATCCATTGCTTTAATTGTATCGTGAGGTTGATGTGATTCGGAAGGCTGGAAGTTATTTACCCTGTCCAGCATGAAGAAGTTGGCTTTACCTTTTTGATTCGCATCTAACAGGTGAACAGCCTGCAAACCTTCCTGCATGTCATTTACAACATAATAGTTGAGGTAAGGTTCCAGCACATTCTCCACTGCTGCACGGTATTCTTCTTTTACATAAATGATATCAGAAAGAATGGGGGCATGATGATTCCAACTAGGGTTATTATGTAAGAACTTCACACTCTCAGGATAACCCTCCATTGAGTCGATGAGGCTCTTTAACAATGCATGTTCGTTTCTTTTTGAATCAAGCTTACGATTCTCTTCAGCTAATTTATTGCGAAGCACTTCCAAAGCAGATTGTGTTTCCAATATCTGCTCTTTTGTTCTTTCATGTTGCTCCTGCAATTGCTGCAGATCGATACGCTTCTGCTCTAAAGCTTCTTCTTTCTCTTTCAACTCAACTTCCAACTGCTGAAGTTGATATTCACGATTTTGCTTTTCATCTGTTAATTGAGCTTGTGCTCTCTGCAAATTCTGGATAGAAGTATCTGCAACTGCTACTTTCTTCTCAGCATCGAACTGGCTTCTCTGTATCTGTTGGTATTGACCTCTTAAAGAATCAACAGAACCTCGCTTCTCATCAAAAGCAGTTCTTTTATCCTGAACAGAGAATTTCGCTTCTTCTACTTTTTCTGCTAACTCAGCGAGTTTGGCCTCTTCTTCACCTACATGAAGTTGAGTGTATTCGATAGAATCACCGATGGTCTTTAACTGACCTTCTGCTTTATCTAAAAATTCCTTTAAAGAAGTTTCCTTCTCTCTTAAATATTGTAATTTCTGTGAAGCAAGATTCTTTTCGTTTTCTTTGGTACGAAGTGTTTGCACCAACTCATTGAACTCATGCTGCTGAGATTGCAATGCTCTCTCCTTCTCAATGAATCCAACTTTCTCTTGTTCTATCGCAGCTTCTTCAGTTGCGATCTCTGCTTCTAACTGAACTTTCTTATCAGTCTCAACTTCCTGTTGTTCGTTCAGTTCTTTATAAGTGATGTTGAAACCTTCAAGTGCAGCTTTCGCTAACTCGATAGAAATCTCTCTATATTCTTTTTTGATCTCGTAATACTTCTCAGCTTTCTTAGCCTGGTTCTCTAAGGTCTTTAACTGGTTGTTGATCTCAAATAATAAATCTTCAATTCGATTCAGATCCTGCTCAGTAGCATCAAGTTTATTCTTTGCTTCTTTTTTACGTGTTTTATAGATCGTAATTCCGGCAGCCTGCTCTAACATTCTTCTACGGCTGTTCTCTTTGTCTTTAATGATGTCGTCCACCATTCCCAATTCAATGATGGCATAACTATCGTTCGATACACCGGTATCCAAAAAAAGGTTATGAATATCTTTCAAACGACAAGTAACATCGTTCAAACGATATTCACTCTCTCCATTTTTATAGAAACGGCGGGTTACGGTTACTGTGCTGAACTCTGTTGGCAGCAGGTTACGGGTGTTTTCAAACGTCAGGCTTACTTCAGCCAGGCCGCTTGCACTTCTTGTTTTGCTACCGTTAAAAACAAGGGCTTCGAGATTTTCAGAACGCAAAGCAGAGATCTTCTGCTCACCAATTACCCAACGAATTGAATCAATAATATTACTCTTACCGCATCCATTGGGTCCAATGATTCCGGTGATCCCTTCATCAAAGCTTACTACTGTTTTGTCAGCAAAGCTTTTAAACCCTTTGATCTCTAATGACTTAAGTCTCATAAAACACAATGTGTTTTTTCAAGGTGTACCAATACTTCCATTCCGTATAACACAACGAACATAAACTAAAACGTTGCAAACCAAAATCACAGTTTGTTCACTTGTTAATAAGGCGTGGAAATAAAAATGTGGATAAAGGTACAGGTGTTGAAAATCAGCAGTTAAGAACAAATAGTGAAAGTTTTATGAACCTAACTGCAACAAATCGATTAAGCTTCCGTTGCGTCGCACACTTCAAGTTCCTGTTCTCTCTTGGCTAACATGTATTTTTATCACTCACTTAATGATTCATGAGCATCCGTTCCAAAGATTCCTACCAAAAACTACTCTACAATTTCATGCATGAAGTATTGGTGGTTTGCCCTTCATGCTCAGGTCAGGCTTTAGTAAAATCGAATGCTGATCCACTTAGAGAACTTGATGAAACTGTAACAAGAGTAGTTTGCATCAATTGCGGTTATGGCAAAAGATTAATTGATACAAGACCTGCTTTGCTCATGAAAACCAGCAGGAAACCGGTTTATGGAAGAATGTTGCGAATTGGCGGTTCAGGTGATCCATATTTCTGGTTGCCTTTATGGCTGAAAGCCGATTGCTTAAGACAAACACTTTGGGCTTTTAATTATGAGCATCTGAAATTGATCAAAGAACATGTAGGGGCTGATCTGAGACAAAGAAGCTTAACAAACATCAGGAACAAAAGCATTGGAAGCAGATTACCCAAATGGATGACAGCTGCCAACAATCGTAAAGCTGTTTTAAAAGCAATAGAAATATTGGAAAAGAAGTAAGATTACAGGCAAGAAACTGAAAATAAAATTTCCAGTTCTTACTCCGATAAAATGAAGGGCACTTATTCCATATGCGTCCAACCTACTACCTGCTGAATGACTGCTTCCGTTTCTTCATCATCCATTTCTGCACCTTCAACAATATGCGGCCCAAAGAATAATCTTTCGAAAAAACCTGGTTGATGCTTTTGTGGCAACACCTCTTCTAATGTAAGTTTATTCTCGTCTGTTGCAACTACAGTTTGTTTATCGATGAGATCAAAACTAGTGTTCATATCTCTTATTTTCACTCTAAGTTCCGTTGTGATTATCTCATTAAAAATGATCGGTATCATAAAAAGATCCCGCCAATGGCGGGATCAAAAATGTTTATGGGATATTAGATTTCGACTATTACAACCTGATTCCACGTTCAACCAATTCCTGGTCGATGAAACCACTTTCTTCTGAGCTGGCACCTGTTCCTACGATCTCGTAAGGACCAGAAAATAAGTTCGACCAAAAGCCTGGCTTTTTGTTTCTAAGCTTCTTGATTGCCTCATCAGACATAACAACTAAGCTATCTTCTTCCGGTGAAGCACCGATGCCGGATATTTCGTATCCATCGGGAAGTGTTTCTAATGTATAATTCTTTCTCATAATGGTGTGTTTTTGTATATCAAAAGTGATATTTACAGCAGCCGAAAAGGATGACATTTATCATATATATACATGATTGTGATACGTGCCATGCTTACATTTGCCGGGCTGAAAAAGAACTATTATAAAATACTGAATATTGATTACACAGCTTCTTTAACAGAGGTGAAATCAGCTTACCGCAAGCTTGCTTTGCTGTATCACCCAGATAAAACCGACAACGAATTACTTAAAGCGAAATTTGTCGATATCAAAGAAGCATACGAAGTGCTGAGAGATCCGGTGAAACGAAAAAATTATAACCTCACCTTCGATAACTTCAGTTATAAAAAAGAAGAACAGTTAACACCCTACCAGCTACTGCAAAAGCTCAGGCAGCTAAAAGATAATATTTCAAAACTTGATCCACACCGTATGGATTTGGACAGGCTTGAGTTTAATATCACGGAATTGTTAAGTGAAAGAAATATAGAAACACTTGGCAGAACAGAAGACAAAACCATTGTTCAGCAATTCATTGAAGAGTTGTTGAATGTTGCTACACCACTTTCACCTAAACAGTTCAAGCCAATAGCCGATCACCTGATTCCTTTGGCTGATGAAACTACAACGCAGAAAATGCATCGCTTTCTGCATAGCCATCATTTAAAGAACCGTTGGGAAAGCAATAAGATCATAGTGGCAATTGGTATGGGAGTTTTGCTGTGCCTGCTGATTTACTTTCTTGGACAATAAAAAGGGCTGAATAGATTCAGCCCGCTATTAAGATGTTTTGTTCCTTATTTTTTATTTCTCATTCCTTATTTAAAACTAATTATTCTCCTTCACTTTCGCCGGGATACAGGAAAGGATATTTAAAATCGGTAGGCGGATTAAATGTTTCCTTAATCGTTCTTGCACTTAACCAACGATACAGATTCAATTGACTTCCTGCTTTATCGTTCGTTCCGCTGGCTCTTGCACCACCGAATGGCTGCTGACCAACAACAGCACCTGTTGGCTTATCATTGATGTAGAAATTACCTGCAGCATTTCTCAGCTTTTCTGTAGCAAGTTCAACGGCGTATCTGTCTTGTGCAATAACAGCTCCCGTTAATGCATAAGGTGAAGTGGTATCAACCAATTCTAAAGTTTCTTCGAACTTATTTTCATCATACACATAAATAGTGAGCACAGGTCCAAATATCTCTTCACACATCGAAACATATTTCGGATCTTTTGCTTCGATCACCGTAGCATCAATGAAGTAACCTTTACTCATATCATAATTCCCACCAACAAGAATTTCTGCATTAGCATCCTTCTTCGC
Source organism: Chitinophagaceae bacterium (assembly GCA_024508725.1). Lineage (GTDB taxonomy): Bacteria > Bacteroidota > Bacteroidia > Chitinophagales > Chitinophagaceae > JAEZDC01. The sequence goes on from JANINS010000004.1 coordinate 945,757, forward strand.
ATTATCAATATACTTTGCTATACTCTTGAACGATTTCTCATCGATCACCGCATTTACAAAATTGCCAAAGTCTTCCACAGTACCCATCTTAAAGCTCTTCACGCCATCAACTAATTTCTGCTTCACTGCTGTAGCAATGTTGGATGGAATATAAGCCCTGGATGCAGCAGAACATTTCTGTCCCTGGAATTCAAAAGCACCTCTTAACAAAGCAGTAGCAACAACATCAGCATCAGCACTTCTATGTGCTAACACAAAATCTTTACCACCTGTTTCACCAACGATCCTTGGATAAGAACGATAATTCGCAACGTTCTCTCCTATCGTCTTCCACATTTGATTAAATACACCGGTTGAACCTGTGAAATGCACTCCGGCAAAATCTCTGTGACTCATACATACTTTGCCAATGGTTGGTCCATCTACATAAATAAGATTGATCACACCATCTGGCAATCCTGCTTCTTTCAATATTCTCATGAACATTTGTGCAGAATACACCTGAGTGTTTGCAGGTTTCCAAACCACCACATTACCACACATGGCTGCAGATGTTGGCAGGTTACCACCGATCGCTGTGAAATTAAATGGCGTTACAGCAAGCACAAATCCTTCCAATGGTCTCCATTCAAGCCTGTTGTGCATGCCTGCTCCGCTGATAGGTTGTTGCTTATATATCTCACTTAAAAAATGAACGTTAAAACGAAGGAAATCGATCAGCTCACAGGCAGAATCGATCTCGGCCTGGAAAGCATTTTTACTTTGTCCCAACATCGTTGTACCGTTCATGTACATGCGATATTTTGTTGAGATCAGGTCGGCAGCTCTTAAAAAAATGTTAGCCCTGTTTTCCCAGCTCATTGCAGCCCATGATGCCTTAGCTTCAAGTGCAGCATTGATCGCATCATGCACATGCGACTCATCTCCTGCATGAAAATGTCCGAGTGTATGTGCAATTTCATGTGGAGGATGTATTGCCACTTTCTTTCCTGTTCTCACCTCTTTATTTCCAATGTACATTGGTACATCTGCTTGCTGACTTTTCAACTCTTTTAATGATGCTTTCAATGCTTTTCTTTCTGCAGTTCCCGGGCCATAAGTAAGTACAGGTTCATTGGCAGGTAAAGGGTAAGAGAAATATCCTAGGTTCATATTGACAATTTGAAATTTTGAAATTCAGGCGCTGCAATTTAGTTGTTTTTATGGTAGTCGGCTTTTGTAGTACTATTTGACTTTCGTTGCGTCGCACACTTGTACATTTGGATCATGGATCAACACGAAGCACACGAATTAAAAGAGGGCGATATTTTTTATACTGAATACGACGGTAAATATCATGTTTATAAACTCCTGCGAAAAGAAGAAGCAGAAGAAACATTTCACGTACTGGGTTATACTCCTGTTGATGAAGAACCTACTTTAGAAAGTTTGCACACACTCGAAATAAGTTATTTTCATGCTCCCATTCACCATGAAAGTTTCAATGATACTTATTTCCTCATCAACACTCCAGTAACCGATGATGAACTGATCGGCTATTACGAGTTCCAGAAGAAAATGGATGAAGACTTTGAAGCAATTGCCGCCAAAGCAACAGAGTATTATCAAACTGCATATCAACTCACCGATGACGGCAAACATGAAGAAGCCATTGAAGCTTACTCCAAAGCAATAGAATTACTGCCCACTTTTTACGAAGCCATAGACAACAGGGCATTTTGCAAAATGGATCTCGAAAGATGGAGTGAAGCCATTGATGATTTCAAGTTATCACTACAGGTACATCCTGATAGTTTGCTTGCAGAATTCTCTATAGGAGAATGCTATTATCGCCTTAATGATTTTGTTAGAGCGAAGGAGCAATTTGAAAAATGTGTGAAGCTTGATCCCTCTCACCAGGTGTCTAAAGAATTCCTAATCAAAACAATTGACATTATCAATTCTTCAATTCGATAAAGATTTTTCAATTAGTATATTTACTTAAACCAAAACTACTCTACATGGAAGCTACACAAACCTTAGCCCCTACTGTTGAAGAAATTCAACCGCAACCATTCGATGAACAACAGGCTTATAATTTCGCAGCAGACCAGATCATTAATCTGCGCAGGCCTTCAGAGGAAGTTGCTGACATGCTTGTCCAAAAAGGATTGGACCGAACAACTGCTTATTCGATTGTAGATAGCATGTATACACAACTAGACGATGGCAAAAAAGAAAGAGCAAAGAAAGATATGATATACGGAGGCTTATGGTTTTTCGGTGGTATCATTGTAACCATTGCTACCTATTCAGCGGCTTCTGGTGGTGGCAGTTATGTGGTTGCATGGGGTGCAATCATCTTTGGCGGCTTTCAGTTTTTTAGAGGTATTGCAAACATGTAACAACATTGTTGCAAAAAAATATTTCAAATAATATTTGGAAATAAGTGAAAAATAAATTCACCTTTGCAACGCAATAAAAAATTATAACAGCAACATGCGAATGAATAGAATACATATTGAATCAGCAAAAAGGCTCAGCCAGTTTGGCAATACCTTTTGCAGGGCATGTAAAGCTGTGTTTTGATACAACAAAAACTAACAAGCTACAAAGCCCTGCAGAAATTGCGGGGCTTTTTGTTTATACAGAAAAAAATCAGGTGAGAGTATGTAAAACAGAATACTCAGCATCTATAAGAAACGAAAAATAAAAACAATGCAAACGATGGTAAGGATACATAGTAACAAACCCGAATGGAACCTCTGTACAAAGCAGACCAATAATCGCTTTGACTTTGGTGGGGCAATGTTATATCCATATATAAGACCGTGCAATAAACGATTTAGTTGAATACTCAGCTAAGGAGGTATAAGCCCGGTCAGAATTCTGAACCGGGCTTTTTTATTTTAAAAACAAAAGGAGGTGAATCATGAGATTCAATTTTAAGCGTAAAGCAAAAGAAGTAACCAACTATGAGGGAGCAAAGGCATTCGTTCTAACTCCTGAACTGGAACTATATACCGCAGTTGTAACTGCTGCATTGACTGATAATTTTTACGAGAAAGCTGATGACAGATTGCATCGTATTCGTGAACTCATCAGTAAGAACAATGCACAGTTCGTTGCAAAGCTGGCAGTGTATGCAAGAGAGCAAATGAATCTTCGTTCTGTATCTCTTGTGCTGGCTGTTGAACTGGCAAAGCAACACAATGGTGACAACCTTGTAAGTGCTTTGACTGCAAGAGTAGTACAACGTGCAGATGAGATCACGGAAGTGTTGGCTTTCTATGCACAAAATAACGATCGTAAGCAGGTGAAGCAGTTGAACAAGTTGAGCAAGCAATTGCAAAAAGGTTTGGCTGAGGCTTTCAACCGTTTTGATGAATACCAGTTTGCTAAATACAACCGTGATGCACAGGTAAAGTTGAAAGATGCTTTGTTCCTGGTGCACCCAAAAGCAAAGGATGAAGCTCAACAAGCTTTGTTCAATAAGATCGTAAAGGATGAATTGCAGGTTCCATACACCTGGGAAGTTGAATTGAGTGTGATGGGTCAGCAAAAGTATGATACAGTTGAACTGAAGAAAGAAGCTGTGAAGGCAAAGTGGGAAGAGCTCATCTTCAGCAACAAACTTGGTTATATGGCCATGCTGCGTAACCTGCGTAACATATTGGAAGCAGATGTTAGCAACGAAGCACTTGATAAGGTATGTGCATATATCGCTAATGCAAATGCAGTAGCAAAGAGCAGGCAATTGCCTTTCCGTTTTCTGAGTGCGTACCGTGAGCTAAAGAATGTAGATAATGGTCGTGTAAGTAAAGTGTTGGATGCATTGGAAGATGCAGTACTGCATACCGCAGCCAATATTACAGGTTACGATGCAAACACTAAAGTGGTTATCGCTGCCGACGTAAGTGGTAGCATGCAAACTGCAGTGAGTGCAAGAAGTAAAGTGCAGCGTTTTGATATTGGTTTGATGCTGGCAATGTTGCTGCAAAGCAAGTGTGAGCATGTGATCACTGGTATGTTCGGTGATACATGGAAGATCATTAACGTGTCAAAGAAGAATATTCTTAGCAATGTGATGGAGTTCCATCGTCGTGAAGGTGAAGTTGGTTATAGTACCAACGGTTACCTGGTTATCAAAGACCTTATTCAAAAGAATAAAGTGGTTGATAAGATCATGATGTTCACTGATTGCCAGTTGTGGAACAGTAACGATGCAAATACTCAGTACGCTGACATTTGGAATCGTTACAAGAAGATCGCACCAAATGCAAAGATGTATTTGTTCGATCTGGCTGGTTACGGTAATACTCCGCTGAATGTGATAAGAGATGATGTGTACCTGGTAGCTGGCTGGAGCGATAAGATCTTCGATGTGTTGGCAGCGATAGAGAATGGAAGTGATGCTTTGAAGATGATCAACGCAATAGAACTGTAGGAATAATGTAGGAAGGAAAAGGGAATAAAAGTAGTCCCTGGAGATTGGGGCTACTTTTCCTAAAATGAATTAAGGATGTCGTAGAGATGAGATACTTCGAACCCAGAATGTAAAGGCTCATTTCGTTTGTTTCTCCTTATAAATAGAAAGGTGTCGTTAGCAAGAGATACTTCGTGGTAATTATGGTTCGAATCCATCCACTCTTAAAAGAGTGAGAGAACTCTTGTGACTTGTTATCCTTTCAATTTTAACCTGTAGCCCAACGGAAGAGGCAACAGTCTTAGACACTGTTTTGTATCGGTTCGAATCCGATCAGGTTAACCAATTGAATGATGCCGTAGAACAGTATTACTTCGTAGTTCATTTGGCTGGAACATTCCATTCGTGGAAAAGCAACCTGTTCGAATCAGGTCTAGTGACTGTTTGCTTGTTGCTCATTCAATGTTATATAGTAGCATTCCGATTGGCCGGATACTCCACCTGGACTGGAGAGGCTGCAGGTTCGAATCCTGTCTACTATACAAATAAGGATGTCGTAGAAATGAGATACTTCGACCAGGAAAAATCAAGACTCATTCGCTTATCACTCCTTACTTAAGCGTGTCGTAAATCGTAGCGAAGCAAGATTCACGACACACCAACAAAACAATAAAAATAGCGTGTCGTAAAACAGTGATACTTCGAACTGTCACTTCAAAAGCCACTATTTGCTTGTTACCGCTTTCGCATTGGTTCGTAGCTCAACTGGCAGAGTACTCGGCTTTTAACCGAGGGGCTGTGAGTTCAAATCTCACCGGACCAACAACGATGTTGAGTAGTGTAATGGTAACATACCAGTCTTTGACACTGGTGTTGATGGTTCAAGTCCATCCTCAACAACAAATGGTGGTATTAGCTTATTGGTAAAGCGTCCGTCTGTGAAACGGAAGAACAGGGTTCAATTCCCGATACTCACCCGATACAGGTGTCGTAGGTAAAAGATACTTCGACTCATAATCGGCAGGTCGCTGGTTCGAATCCAGCCGGGTCCACTTACTAATAAATGCATTGGACCTGTAGCTCAGATGGTAGAGCAGCTAGTGCTTTTATCGCCCATCACCCTGTACACTTTGGCTTATAGTTTAATGGATCAAAACATTGCACTACGAATGCAGAAATAGAAGTTCGACTCTTCTTAAGCCAACAACAGGTGTCGTAGAAAAGAGATACTTCGTGGGTCACAAGTTCGAATCTTGTTTCCTGTATATCAGGAATAGCTCAGTTGGTTAGAGCAACAGCCTTGCAAGCTTATGTTCTTTTTTCGACTTATTACCCTGTAACGGATGAATAGCTCAATGGCAGAGCTGCGGCTTGTTAAGCCGAGGGTTGAAAGTTCGAATCTTTCTTCATCCGCAAATTGTCGTGCTGGCAGATGTGGCTGTATGCACTCGACTGCAAATCGAGAGAAAGAAGTTCGAGTCTTCTGCACGACTCAAATGGTGCTTTGGCAGAGAGGATTTATATGCACCGGCTTGAAACACCGGACAGCCAGGTTCGATTCCTGGAGGCACCACCATATAATTTTTAATAAATGAAAATGACAATAAATCAAAACCATGGAACAGCAACAACAATGGAGAAAGCTGGATGGTACACGGATCAAAAGATCCATCAGAGATGAGATAAGAGATATTCTGATGTACGAAAGAAATGCAGAACATGATATTTCTGTCTGCATAGGTACCGACAGCCAGGTAAAGGGTGGCATTACAGAGTTTGCTACCGTTATCGTATTTATTAGAAAAGGTAAAGGAGGTTTTATGTACATCAGTAATGAAGTATGCAAACGCAGAATGTCGGTAAAACAAAGAATGCTAGAAGAAGTACAGAGAAGTATTGATGTTGCATACAGCCTGTGTGATCTTTTCATTGCTTTTGATGTTGCAATGGAAATTCATGCAGATATTAACACCAATCCCAACTTCAAAAGTAATGAGGCTTTTAAAGATTCCATGGGATATATTACAGGTATGGGATTCGCTTTCAAAGCAAAACCTCATGCTTTTGCAAGTTCAAGCTGTGCTAACAAAATAGTTCAATAGAAACATTAAAATAAACTAATACCAAAAAATAATTATATGCAAATCATTTTAGCAATAGCCATATCACTCTGGATGTTGATATGGCTGGTAGAAAGATCAGTGAACTGGCTTAACAGCCTGATCATTCGAATGAGATTGAAGCCAACCATTTTCGATCATCAGTACATTGAAGCGAAGCAGCTTTACGTGAACAGGTTCAGGCAAGTGCCTTGCATTTGCTGGATCGATGACGTTGACTGTGGAAAAGCTCTCGAATTTGTGCAATTACATTATAGCAAAGAGATCGTAGATGTGTTTCAATGCAACGATTTTAATGCGGAGAAACAAGTGTTGGAGTTCAGAAAAACCATCGTAGCTATGGCTGATCAAAGGATCATTGAGTTTGCTTACGACTATGTAACGATCTATCACAATAAGCAACAGTTTGGTTTTGCACAAGAACTTTCTTTTAAACTTGTTCAATTCAGAAAAGAACAAAAGAAAGAAAAGTACGAGATCAACATCATTACAAACGGTTACAACGGACTCGAGTTAAAAGATCTTGAGATCAAGCCAACGCAATTAGATGTGGCTCTTTATTACAATGATGATTTTAAACCGGTTGACGAGTTGATCAGAACAAGGTTGATGAAAGAGAACGATAAAGGTATCATCTTGCTGCATGGACTTCCAGGAACTGGTAAAACAACTTACCTGAGACACCTGATTGGAACATTGAAAAAGAAAGTGCTTTTCGTGTCTCCATCTGTAGCAGGTAACCTTGTTGATCCAAACTTCATTGAACTATTGATCGACAATCCAAATTCTGTATTAGTGATCGAAGATGCAGAGAATGTGATCATGGATAGAAAAGTGGATAGCAATTCTTCTGTGTCTAACCTGCTCAATATTTCTGATGGATTATTAAGTGACTGTCTGAATGTTCAGATCATTTGTACATTCAATAATGCTTTGTCAATGGTAGATTCTGCCCTGATGAGGAAAGGACGGCTGATCGCAAAATATGAATTCGGAAAATTAAGCATAGCCAAGGCACAGGCTTTGAGCGATCACCTGGGTTTTGATCACAAGATCAACCGGCCAATGACACTGGCAGAGATCGCTAATCCAAACGAGATCGATCATAAACCAGCAGTGAATGTAATTGGCTTTAGAAGAGAAGAATTAGTAATGGAAAATTAATAGCTGCTCAAAGATTTAAAGTACAAGAGTGCGACGCAACGGAAGTTTCATAGCGTTACTTCCGTTGGTTTCACAAAAAACAAAACAAAATGGCAAAGAAATTATCAATACGTGGCAAAGACATCAGGGGAATTGGTTATCCCGAAGGACCTGTAGTGTCTGTAGCCATTAATACAATGGAAAAACATTTCAAGCATGAAACGCTTGCAAGTGCATTACACTTATTGAAACAAGTGCTGAATGATCCTGCAACATTTGCAGAAGATGAGATATTAGGAAATATTGCAAAGCTGCTGAGACCAAAAGCTACAGACACTGCAGAAAGCATTGGTGAAGTATCGTTAAATAAAGAAGGTGTGCATTTCAATGTGTTTGGTCGTGAGCATATCGAAGAAGGCGCCATGCACCAGATGTACCAGGCCGCCAAACTTCCGATAAGTGTTGCCGGAGCTTTAATGCCGGATGCTCATCATGGTTATGGTTTACCGATTGGTGGAGTGCTGGCAACGGAGAATGCAATTATTCCGTATGGTGTTGGAGTGGATATTGGTTGCAGAATGTGCCTTTCTATCTTCGACATCGATCCGAAAGATCTTGTTCAACGTGAAGCTTACTTTACAAGAGAATTGAACGAAGCAACATTGTTTGGCGGAGGAAAGGAATTCAAAACCACCACCGATCATGAGGTGCTGGACAATGAACTTTTCTATCGTTTGCCTTTATTAAAAGGTTTACACGGAAGGGCTGCAAAGCAATTGGGATCTTCAGGATCCGGTAATCACTTCGTGGAGTTTGGTACAGTAGAGATCACTGAGAAAGATGCAGTATTAGGTGTTGAACCTGGAAAATATCTTGGACTGTTATCGCATAGCGGATCAAGAGCTTTAGGTGCAAACATTGCCCAGCACTATACTAAACTTGCAAAGGCAAAAAGAAAATTGCCTGGTGAAGCTTCTAATATTGCGTGGTTCTTATTGAACGAAGAAGAAGGTTGGGAGTATTGGTTGAGCATGAACCTGGCCGGTGATTATGCTTCTGCCTGTCATCATGTGATTCATGCTAAAATTGCTAAGCAGTTAGGAAGGATGCCTATGAAGATGGTAGAGAACCATCACAATTTCGCATGGAAAGAAATGCATGATGGAAAAGAAGTGATCGTTCATCGTAAAGGTGCAACACCTGCAGGTAAAGATGTGCTTGGAATTATTCCGGGAAGCATGACTGCCCCGGGTTTTATTGTAAAAGGTAAAGGAGAAACGGCTTCTATTAACTCTGCATCGCATGGTGCAGGCAGACAAATGAGCCGTACCCAAGCATTGAGCAATATTACCCACAACGCATTGAAGAATGAGCTGGCGAAACATGGTGTAACTTTATTAGGTGGAGGATTAGATGAAGCTCCTTTTGCTTATAAGAACATTCATGATGTGATGAATGCACAACAACATTTGGTTGACACTGTTGGGTTATTCTATCCTAAGATCGTTAAGATGGATGGCGGAACACCTAAGCAATGGAAGAATAAGAAAGGGGAAGATCTTTTAGGAGAGTAATAATTTGGTCGGCTGCCAGGAGTGGCAGTTGACCGAATTTACTTTGACGATGACACTTCCTTCTTTCTAAATACTTCTGCCAGCAAAGTATAGAGATCCGGATGTTTTTTCTTGAGCAGGTCCGGACGCTCAAAGAAATATTCTGATGCAACAGCAAAGAATTCAGCTTCGTTCGTAGCGCCATATATGTTGATATCGCTTTTGCCTTTCAGCATCGTTGCGATTTTCTTTTGCATCAAACTGATCCAGGGTTTGATGTATTGTTTATCGATCAGGTTTTCCGGAATACCATCAACAGCACCATCAGACTTATCTAACAAATGAACAAATTCATGAATGGCGGTATTGACTTTCCCTGTTTTGTTTAAAAAGCCCTGCCGCAGGTCGTGTTGAGAAATGATCATTGTATTATTCATTACACCCCAGCCTACCATTCCTAAAATAGAACGATCACTTCCCTCCTGCTCGAATTCGTCACCAAAAGTTTCGGGATAGATGATCACTTCATCAATATTCGTGTATTCCCAATCCTCAAAACCAAAAGTGGGTATCACGGCACTGGCAGCAACAAATATTCTGTCCATTGGTTCTATTGATGCATTCGCAGCTGTGATTGAAATATCAGACAGGAAATGTTTCACTCTTTCTTCGAAACGCAAACGATCATTTTCATTCAATGAAGCATAGAATGGTACATGTTGCAACAAGATGTTTTTTTCTTCACCAGAAAGGTGCGATACTGGAGCAATACTTTTTTGTTTTCCCTTGAAAGAGTTTAAGAACCATATAAGGCCTGCTGCAAAGATGCCAACGAGTAAAAGCATTTCCATAAGATGAATGTAATAATAACTAATGATCAATGTCCAAATATCAAAGCTGCTGAAACATTGTGGCTGCCGAAACTTTTAGACACATGATCGCCAAACCAATGATAAGGTGTATAGTTATAACTAACATTCAGACCGATATAATATCCTTTCTTTAAGAATTTTCTGACATTGAATCCTGCAGTAAAATATGTAGTGGTGAGGTTATAGTAATTATCATTATCGTTGTTATTGTTTTTGGGTTTCTTTTCATCTGTTTGCAGTGCAGTAATTCCAAATCCAATCGACTGATCAAAGAACCATTTGTTGCTGATCCCGTTTGCATGAGTAACACCAATGCCGATTGATGGACTCACTGAGCTACTTTTAACCAGGAGCACAGTATCTGGAAGCTTGTAATTGAATTCTCTTCTGTTAATAGGGATAATGAGGTTGGCTCCTATGTCTAAGCGATATTGCTTACTTAACCGGATGTTGAGAGATCCACCCAGGAAAGGACTTGTACCGATTACATTACTTAACCCACCCATCGGTTGCCACACACCTGCTATTCCCTGTACTCCTGTACCTTCATTCCAGTAATCCTGCTTTAGCGGTCCGGATTTTACTTTATTGTATAAAGCTGTATGTGAACTATCGCCTTGCAGGAACATGATCTTTGGTATCACTCGTTTTGATAAGGCTTCATCTGTTACTTCATAATTATAATGGCTCAACACACAATGAACGAATTTCCCTCTTACAGGTGCAGTAATATAATAAGCAACCAATTCTCGTTGACCTCTTGCTTCGTATCCAACACCCGGAACCTTAAAAACAATTCGTGTTGCCTGAACAGGGGTGCCTTCAAATACAACAGCTATTGTATCGTGCCTCAACACTTTTGCATCACGTTTTAGTAATGTGGTTTGCAACTGGAACTTAGTTTCTGCTGCTGCTTCTTCAAAACTGTTATGTATGGACCAGTTTAATTGATCACCCTGCACTCGAAGGTTGTGCGGCTCAGACCAATCACCCGGTGGATATAATGCGATTTCTCTCCCAATGAAATCAAACTTCAATGCCTGTAATGGTGTAACCAGGTTGGTTGGAATGCCATCATAATAAATCGACAATAAAAGCTTCCGCACAAAAGCAGAATCCCATTGGTTAGCTTTCGTGATGAACACATCCAATATCTCATCTGTTCTCGTTCGTAAAACATATCGTCTTTGCTCTTGTGTCATCTCATTTTTGAAATAACTGACTGACCGATTTACTTTGTTGGGTAAAGGCAAACTGCTGTCACGATAATTACTTCTAGTTCTTTCTTTTATTCCTACCGTTTTAAGGGAAGCTTTTTCGCCAGGCAACCACCACATGTACCGATAGGCATCGCTGTAAGGTTTTGCAACACTGTCTATGTTATGCGCTGTAGCCTGCTTCTTTACAGGTAGTAACATGATCGAATATCCTTTGCCTTCAAAAACATAATATCCGGAGGGATAGACCAGGCCATGAAAATCGCTGAAGAGCTGGGTTTGATCGGGTATATCATTCAGTTTATCCTGCGACTTGCTATCGAAACAATAAATACATCCTAATAACAGTACCAGATAACGATACATTTTCATGTCTTTGTTTTGGTATTTAAATATAAAGGCGAATCATTGTTAAACAAATGATATTAAATGCATTCATTGTATAACCAAATAGTGGAAGTTGTTGAATATCACTACATCCTGCTAACGCTTTTATGCTACATTTGAAACCTGACACACCCACCCATGCAGGAAAAATTAGCAGAAGCGGAGTTTATACTCGATCTTTTTGATGCTTTACCCGATGCAATCACTTTTCTTTCACCAGTGTTCCAAGACAATAAGATCGTCGACTTCAATATCGCTTACGTTAATGCAACTGCAGCGAAGTTTACAGGTAAAATACCAGTGTTAATGGCTGGAAAAAATATCCTGGAACATAAAGTGCCATCTGTTTCAAGTCATCGCCAGGTATTCGATCAAAGCTTAGAAGCATATTACTCCAGGGATGCTATAACTTCTTCCTACTACAATGCTTTTATTTCATCAGAGGTAACAGTAACAAGATACCGCTACAGGAACGGTGTTCTTACTGTAAGTCGTAGCATTAAGCCCATCAAAGCCTGACAGTTTCTGTTAATCTTTTCTACATTGCATCAATGGAGAATTTCGATCCGAAGAAAGCCAAAGCCATCAGCAAATATTTAAGCTACATCCTAAGGCATGATCCGGATGATGTAGGGATCATCCTTGATAAGAATGGCTGGACAAATACCCACACGCTTATTCAGCAGGTTAAACTAAGATTCCCGGCACTGGATAAAACCATTTTGGAATACATCGTTGCAACCAACAACAAACAACGTTTCATTTTTAGTGATGACAAAAGCCTGATCAGGGCAAACCAGGGCCATTCGATCGATGTGGAATTAAACCTTCTGGAACAGGAACCACCAACAGTTCTATTTCATGGTACCACTATCGGAAATATTAATTCCATCATGCAGGAAGGATTGAAAAAGCAAAGCAGGCATCATGTACACCTTAGCGAAAATGTAACCACTGCATTACAGGTAGGCAGCAGGCATGGACGAGTGTCGATTCTTAAAATACATTCGGGTAAGATGTATGCAGATGGTTATACATTCTATATCTCTGCCAATCATGTTTGGTTAACAGATCATGTACCACTGGCATATATTGAAGATAACTTTTAAGGTATTGAACGGTATAATAATTGAACTGCATGGCAAACAACAGTTATGTATTCAAAGTTTTTTCCTTTATTATTATTCTTACTAACTTTTGCATGTTCACATCCCGGGCATGAAGATGATAAGATTGATGGTAGCTCAGATACAACTTTTAAACACGATACATCTGCAGAATCATCAAATGATAATAAATCAAGCTCGCTTATCATTGTTCCGGGTGAAAGTATTGGTTCGTTAAGCCTGGGTGAAGATGCAGCCTTGCTTTCGCAGAAACTGGGCAAGCCTGATCTTTCTGATGCGGCAATGGGCAAAGCTTGGACAACCTGGCTCTCAAAAACAATCGATCAAAACAATAACATACCTGAGCTGAATGTATTCACAGCATACAAAGACACCAGTATGACCGTGAAAACAGTACAACTCATAAGAACCACATCCCCGGATTTTAATGCCGGGAATATAAAAGTATATTCTCCTTTAGATCAGATAGGAAAAACTTTTCCTGCATTGCAATACAAAGCTCATTTCACCCAGGCGAAAACTGGTAAGATCATGAGTTTATATGATGCAGAAGCTGACGGAATTGCTTTCGATGTTACTGTGGTCAACGATAAAAAATTATGCACTGGCATCATCATTCATCCAAAGAATAAGAGTGTAATGGATCATTACATTGGGCTACTTACAGGAAAAGGATGGAACGTAAGTAACCAAAGCCACAAGCAGGATACTTTACTAAGATGATGTGGAAGAATCATCTGTTGTACTACCATCCCTTTCAACTGTGATCTTGCATTCTGTTACCAATGCAGCGATTGCGCCAATAGCAGCCAATACAGGTGCAAACAAAGCACCTACCACGCCAGCTGTTAATGGAAAACTTGCCAGCTCTTTACCATTCTTATCGCTGATGGTGATCTTACGTACATTCCCTTCTTCTACCAGTTCTTTCACCTTCTTTAGCAATGCTTCTCCCTGTACCGTAAACGTTTCTTTTAATGACATACGTTCAATGTTTATAATCTAAAGTTACTATGTTAGCACATCTGACTAAGCGGCTTTAGCCAGTGTAAAAATCCGACGGCTTTAATTGCATAAGCAATCCGCACATCTATTTACTCTTCCATCAATCAAACTACAAAGCATTACAAGTATAACGCCTCTGTATTTTAGTGGCTGATTGTTAAACCCGCTAAACCATTAAAAAATGAAATACACGACTTTTGTGCTAACAGCACTGTTATTTGTCTTAACTGCTACACTCTCATCCTGCAAAAAAACAGCAACTAGTACGGATAATCCAACACCTACGATCAACCTTTCGCAGGTACAGATCAGCGATCTCCAGTTAGAAGAAACACAGTATACCAACATCAACATCATTCATCCCATCATCATCAATAATATAGAAACACAAATGGGTGAGATTGTTGTAACAGTTCCTACAGGTACATCACTTCAGCTCACACCCAAAACATCCAACTTCACCAACATCGATTTCAAGGTATCGCCTCAATTGGGTGTTAAGCAAAACTTTGCCGGCAGTACTTTCCTTTATACCATCACTTCAAAAACAGATGCATCAAAAGAAGTGCACTACACTGTTCGCATTCTTGAACAACAATCACAACCTGTTACTGCAGCCATCACATCTTTCAGGTTCGAACGATCAAAAAACCCTACCCTATCGGGAGATATCAATGCACAACTCATTATAGAAGGAAATGGCACGTTGGGCAAGATATTTATACTGCTACCTGTAGGAACATCATTCGCATCTCTAACACCCACGATCGGTTTCCAGGGAACTTCGTTATTGTACACGCAGGATACTTCCATTCCCATCGGTAATGTCACATCTGTTTATCCGGCAACAGGCACGTCAATAGATTTCAGTTATCCCAAATCATTTTATGCGATCGTAAGATCAGGAAGTGAGGTGAAAGCTTACGATGTAATTGTAGACGTGGTGTCGCCTATCGTGTTAAACAGCACAACCGTAACCACGGCTGATGTACAGGCTGGCTCGGCACAAACTGTAGCGGCAACCACTTTCATTAACAGGGGTAACCATCCTATCACCATTGCAAGGGTTGATCATAGTGATCACGTACCTGCAGGCATCAGTGTGGTTCGTGGGGCTGCTTTCGTTCCTTCATCAGGATTGCTGCCCGGCAATAGTGGAAATATAACAGCGACCATCAGTGCTCAAACATTTCCTCCGGGAACTTATGGTGTTACTGCAACATTTCGTCCGAGGCTAAAAGACTATTCTGAAGCAGATAATCTATTACAAGCTGCATCATTACAAATCACATCTACTATCAGGCAGTAGAATAAATGCAAGATATTTTCAGATAACAGGCTGAAGATTTGATTCAGCCTGTTAATCTGCCTTTTTTTATTTTCCGTTCTTTATTTTAAGTACAGGCAGATGTATGTGGAAGTGAATAGAAAGAAGCCTTATCAGGATAATGATCGAACCGGCAATCATTTCTGTAACACTTGTAGGAAGTTTAAGGTAAATACAACCAAAATACACCAGACCACCGGTAACACAGGCTAATGCATAAATATCTCGTCTTAGTAAGAGAGGTACTTCATTCAATAAAACATCCCGAATTACGCCTCCTATGGATCCGGTAATAGTTCCCATTGCTATACAAACCCAGAAAGGAAGTCCTGTTGCAACACTTTTACTAAGACCTGCCATAGTAAATAAGCCAAGTCCTATTGCATCAAATACCAGTAGGGCATTCCACCATCTGAATATTTTATCATTGAATATCAGGAATGCAAGCAATGCAACAGCCGTAGTAATAAAATATTTACTATGCAGCATCCAGAAAGGGGTAACATCTAACAATATATCCCTGATCGTTCCTCCACCAATAGCAGTGGCAAGACCTACGAGGTAAGCACCAAACCAATCGATCTGTTTACCTGACGCCAGCTTTATTCCACTCAGTGCAAAGGCGAATGTGCCTGCCAGTTCTAAGGAAGATGTAAGTAGGTTATCCAAGTTAATGCTTATTATGATCGATGCAATTGCGGTGCAATGATAATTCAAACTAAGAGATATGATTAGGTTTCATAATAAAGGAGGACTTACCCGAAAGAAAGCATGTGTATAAAAGAAGGTATGCTTTTGTTTAACAACCGATTACATTTTAATTGATTCTATTACACATCACCATTATTTTCGCTGCCCCGATCAACTATGGACAAGAAACAACGATTAAGCGAGTTACACCGAAGGATGGTTGATGAGATCCAGGACTATGCGATTATACTCCTGGATCTTGACGGTACCATCTTATCATGGAATAAAGGTGTGGAGCAGATAAAAGGCTATAAGCAAGATGAAATTATTGGCCAGAACTTCAGGATATTTTATCTCCCGCAAGATAGACAGGCAGGATTACCAGAACATTTATTGGAACTGGCTAAAAGAGAAGGTCGTGCAAGGCATATTGGCAGAAGGGTAAGGAAGGATGGAAGTATTTTCTGGGGAAGTATTCTTATCACGGCATTGCATGATGATAACAATGAAGTCGTTGGATTCACTAAACTCACAAGAGAACTGCGGAATAACGAGATAGAGTAAATAAACTTATTTTGAAAACCGTAGGATGATAAAAGATGCCTACTTCTTTTTTGCACGATCAAGGGCAATCAACACCCGGCTCAATCCCAATATAAAGCATATAGCTATACCCAGGTAGATAAGGAAATCGTGTGTACCATAGTTACTGGTAAGAAGTATTAATGTATTCACTATGCAAAGATGTATGAGTTATAGCGTGTAACAGATTATAATGCAATTAACTCTTATTGCTGCTTTACTATATTTTAAGTGATTGATCATCTTTCTAAAGTTTTCTTTAATAAACCTTCGACGTTACTTCCATAGATTTGTTATCACAACTTTTATTCACAACAACCAGCCTATAACACAAGCCACTCATTAGAGTGGCTTTTCATTTCATCTTATTAATAATTATTTGATGAATAAGCGACTGTTTAACTGGCATGGTTTTAACTAACATAGAGATAAGACAGGATGAGTGTTTAGTATGGCGATTATGCCATAAGGATTGATTTAACAGAAAGGCTTTGCTAA
Source organism: Chitinophagaceae bacterium (assembly GCA_024508725.1). GTDB lineage: Bacteria > Bacteroidota > Bacteroidia > Chitinophagales > Chitinophagaceae > JAEZDC01. The sequence continues at coordinate 962,683 of JANINS010000004.1, forward strand.
CCAGATGACATTACCGGGATAAACCGGCAACCGATGAAGCAGCTCATTAATGAGCTGCTTCTTTTTTGTTCACCTTGCTTCGGCTATCTAAACATTGTATCCAGCAATTGCCGCTCTTTGCGAACACCTCGTTCCAACATGGCAATCTCCTTCTTAATCGTATTCAGAACAAAGGAAATATCCCTGATCTTGATCAGGTTATTGCCTTCAGTAAGCTCATAGAAATATTGCTTACTCAGATCCTTATACTTCCGCTTCAAATATTGAAGCTGTTTGATCTTACTCACTTCCATAAGTATACACAACACAAAAAGGTTGCAGTAAGCATTAGCAGCAAGAAGTTTTAAGATTTCATAAACTACTTCTTAATTCGAATAGAATCTTGAATGTCTGTGAAACTCTATTTAGGAATATCGATGGTTACAGTAAAGCCTTCATTGGTATTGCAATTAACCTGTATCGTTCCATTCATACCATGTACCTGCGATCGCATCATGAATAAGCCAAGACCTTTACCCTCAACTCCATGGTGGAAACGTTGATAAAGACCAAATAAGCGATCTTTCGCCAAAGCAGGATCGAGTCCCATCCCATTATCACTGAATATCAGCCTTACACCAGCAGGTGTTCCTATCGTAGCAATACTGATATGTAACGGAACATCTACTCTACGAAATTTGATCGCATTGGTTAGTAGTTCCTGCAGAATAGAAGACATATATGCTTTACTAAATCTCACCCATGACTCTGCGAAACTTCCTTTCAGGTCGGCTCCGACAGACTTGATGCTGCTCTTATTATTTAAAACAATGCTATTCCATATCGTCTCAATATCGATCAGTTCTTTTTCTACTGGAGTGTCTTTTATCATCAGCATGTTCACGAGGTCGAGCATCGTCTCGTTTAATTGAGTGCTTGAATGTTTCAACAACTTCAGGTATCGTGCAGTCTCTTCACCAGGCTCATTTAATTCCATTAGTTTGATAACAGCCATAATATTGGTAAGCGGTGCTCTCAAATCATGCGAAGTGATATACGTGAACCGCTGCACACTCTCATTGGTTCTAAGCAGATCTTTAACCAGGTTCTGCTTCTCTCCCTCAGATCTTTTATAGGCTGTAATATCTCTTGATACACCTATAAAATTTATCACCTTTCCTTCCTGATCTTTTACCGGTGCTATGTTTACTGCCAGCCAGTATTTTTCCCCACTCCTGTTATGATTCATGATCTCTCCAAGAAAAGGCTGGCCCATCTCCATTGCTTTACGCATTCGCTCTAAACTCCTCAGATTATCTTCTCTGCCGCCCATCACATCAGGAAACTGGCCGATCAATTCTGCTGCTGCATAACCAGTTTGCTTTTCAAATGCAGGGTTAACATATAGTATCCTGCTACCTCTTTCTCCTGTTAGTTCTCCGCTTGTTATCATTACACCATCTGTAACATTTGTAATTACCGTTTCGAACAAGCGTAGCTTTTCTTCGTTCATCTTCTTTGCAGTCACATCAACAGCAGTAACCATCCTGCAACTCACGTTCAGGTAGTTGATGGTTTGCGCATAAGCAATAACATCGATGATGTCACCGCTTCTATGTTGATGCTGATGCGGCAATTGTGATATCCTGCTATTCAGGTAAGTGGGTAATGCTTCTAAAAAGCTTTGTCTTCCATCAGGAGGAACTATGTCAAGAACGGATATTTGTTTAAACTCTTCTTCTGTATATCCATACTGTTCACAGGCAGCTTTATTTACCATGATAAACTGCAGCGATGCCGGATCGTAGATGAACATAGCTGAAAGATTGTCGAAGAACATTTTTCTATACAACTGCATTTCATCCAGTACTTCTTCATCGGTATCGTCTACTGTGATCAGTTTACCGGTGCAGTAACACTTTTTATCAACAGCATTATAAACCGCATCCCATTCCATGCAACGCAGCCTCCCTTCTTTACATACAAAGTAGTTCCTGAATGCATGCAATGTTGCACCTGATTTAAGCGCCTGCCATGCATACAGACTTTTCTGCAGATCTCTTTCTGCAACATGATCGGCAAAATGCGTATGTAAAAATTCCTGTTCTGTGTATCCAAGTATCGGCAATAATGTTCCGCTGATCTCTGTAAAATATCCATTCTCATCAAGGGAACAGGCTAGCAGTGAAAGCTTATCGCAAACACGGGCAAGATCAATCATTCTTAAAGGTTTGCGCTAAAGATAATATGCCTGGTGAATAAGCAAGAATCACTGAGATTAAAATTGCACTGTATGCTTATAAGGGTTTGTCTAAGCAGTTTATACTCACCATTTATGGGTACACAGAATGGAATTAAGCGACTGTTACATTAGCAAACATTAACAGTTGCTTACTTATTTAAATGGATAATTAAAAGGAGAACACGTTGGGTATTTTCTCTGTACCAAACGAAGATTCTACCGGTGTAGGTGTTAATCCTTTCTTCGATTTAAGCTTGCTGTATAATTCCTCAAAGCTTATTGTACCGCCTTCTTTTTTTAATACATCCAACAAGGCTGTTGCAAATGGTGAATTGCTACTGATGCTTCCGTTATGATACCGGATAAAATCATCTACTTCGGTAATGCCCGATGCCAGTACTTTCTTAAATGCATTCTTCATCTTTTCAGCCTCACCTTTTGGATCTACTTCCCTGCTAAACTGCAGTAAAGAATTTACAGAAGTGCCACCAAAGCACACATCGGTTATCAGCACTACTTTATTCAACTGGTCCAGCTTTCTGAAGAGAACGGTATAGTCAATATAACTGTTCAATTCTGTCATCGCAGGTTTTTGAATGTTGGCTATGTCCTTCGAATCAGCACAAACAATAAAGCCCGCCTTTTGCCTTGCATCATAAAAACCATGACCGGCGAAGTAAACGATATACTGGTTGTAAGGATTCTGCACTTCATTATCCACCATATCAGATATAGCAGTGAGTATACTGTCTTTTGGTTTATTGTACAGCGTGGTCACTTCATAACCGAGTGATGAAAATATTTTTGCAGCATCTCTCCCATCGTTCACAGGATTCTGCAATCGCCTCCATGTGTTTGAAGCGGCATATTCGTTTGTTGCAACGATGAGTACTTTCTTCTTACTGGCAGCAATGTTCTCATCTACCTTAGGCTCTGCAGGTTTAATGGTAAGACCTCGTTTACCACTGCCAGTGTTATTGTTTAAAGAAGATAGGAGTTTGAGGTATTGCGTTTCCTCAATAATGCTGATGTTGGATCTTATCTTTAATTGGTTCTCGTACCAATACTTCCAGAAGTTCTTATAATCAGCTTCATGATGTACTGTATCAAATATCGTTAGAATATTATACCGTGCTGGCAGACTGCTGATCACTTTAAACAGGTCTCCTTTGATTTCTCCTGTAGCCGAATCTACGGCTTCGAAGCTATACTTCTCAGGACTGATAACAATCCTGTTCTTTTTAGCAAATGCTACTTCCGCTATATTATCGCTAAAGAAGTTTCGATAATAATCAGCTGAGATCACTCGACCATCACCGGTATCAAATATAATGAGTTGCCTTTTCGCTGCGATCCTGTCAGTGAGTTGTTTCAGGTGACGAAGCGTGTACACATTGTTTTCTTTGTTCGCTGTATTGGCTAACTGGTTCAGCATATAAAATCCTTCGGGATTCCCGCTTTCATCCTGCCGTATGCCCCATCCAATACTGGCATAATAGAAAATAAATATATCCTTATCTGTTACCTGTGTTTGCAGCAAGCTAAACACTTTGAATAAAGTATCGAGGTGTACGTCTTTCGTATATACATAACTGATAACAGTATCTATATAGCCAACTTCTTTCTTTAGCCTGGTAAAATAACCCGATATACCCTTTGCATCATTGATACAGGTTGAACAATCATTAAAAACGCTGTTGACGCTGCTACTCTTGTCTTTTCCCTCGTAAGAAAGCCCAATAGAAACCAGGTAAACACTTGTACCACGTTTCTTTTTGATCTCTACACCTGCATAGGCTGATGAAAAGAAGCAGGTGAGCAACAGTAGTAGCATGCTCATCTTACTATGCCATCTGCTGTCAATATTTTTGCGTTTCAATTGTTGCATGTGCTTTTGTTAGCCCTTTTATTTTCTGGCTTTTGTTAGCCAACGATCGACATTTTTTTGATCTTTATTTCTCCGGCATTAATGCCGGAGCAACTAACCCATAAATGTCGGAGCAATTATTATAGCCTTGTCATTTATGCAAGGGGAAAATAAAACCGCTACGAACTCCAGGGCTTTACCCTTTCTCCCATGGCTCTATGTCAATCTTCTTTGTTAGTTGGTTGCTGACCAACAAATTCTTTTTAATCTTTTAATCTCTGGCATAAACGCCAGAGCAATTATTATCATTATTTTTTCATTCTCCGGCATGAATGCCGGAGCTACTTCCATCTCCCTCACCACCTTCATCGTCTCAATACTCCTTGCTCGTGCCCCCGTAATGTATAGCCTGCTCTAACTGGTTGTGGAATTGTTTAATAGCGTAGATACTCATAATAACTTCGACTTTCAAGCCGATGAATTCAAAGGGTTATGTATTGATAAAGCAATATAAAGAAAAAATTAGCTAATCTTATTTCATTACTCTAGAGTCTTTGATTGCAACAGCCTACAGGATTGTCTTAATTGCAACAGCCTTCAGGCTAGTTTACTTAATTGCCCCAGCCTTTAGGCTGGGGAACACCAAATAATCATCTACAAATAACTCAGGGCTTTAGCCCTTTATCTTCTAAAATTTACTCTTCAAATCCATATATCTTCATAAACTCCTCATACTCCTGCATAAATGTTTTCTTCTGATGATGAACTTCCTGGTTGTTAATATAATTGTACACTCTTCCAAAATGAGACTCGCTTACAGAGACTGCAAAATATTCATCCTGCCAACCAAATTTCTCATGCCATTCCAGGTTTCTATTCGCCCAATATGATGATTCACCTTTAATCAGATTCATTATGGTGGCAATGTTTTGATCAGAAGTTAATGATACCAATGCATGCAGATGGTCTTTATAGCCATTTATGTTGAGTATATGGATGTTCTTTGATCTTGCATTATCAAGAATATGTTCGCACAAGGCATTCTTATTGGTAACAGACATAAGAGGCTTTCTTTCTTTGGTTGCCCATACAAGATGTGTGTATAGTTTGATGAAAGGCATAGGCGATAGATTAAAGGGCTAAAGCCCTGTGATGTTTTTTTGTTTATTGTCATCTCCGGCATAAATGCCGGAGCAATTAGATCATAAATGCTAGAGCAATTATTCTATCTCACATTAATACCGCTTTCCCTCCTTCAACTTCGGCACCCGTACCTGTTCATTCTGGTAAAGGATAGATTCTATTACACTTTTTCTAAAGAACATTTTACCACCAATAAAGCTGAAAGGCATCAGGCCCATATCCCGCCATCGTTGTAATGTTCTGGGGCTTATGTGCAGTAACTGCAATACTTCTTGCTTGTCCAGCCACTGTTCAGAGAAACCGGCACCGGTAGCATCGGTGCGAAGGTTTGGTGTAGGGTGTTTTCTCATTATGCAGGGGTTTATTTGCGATTGAAGAACTAAATATAAAAACACATTTTCTTTTTTGCAATAGGTATTATTACCTTTTTTATGCTTTGCAGCTCTTCTCTTCGCCTTTCCTTCGCCTCTTCTTCGGGACGGCTTCGGGAATTCCCGAAGCAGAGTAAAAGAAGACCCGAAGCAGACACGAACAAGGTACCCTGAAGCCCCTTAGTAATGCTTGAGCCAACCAATGACAGATAGTGCCAGATGCTGCCACATGGTATATTTTAAAACATAGAATTTCCTTTTGTTGCCAAATGATGACGCCTTGCTGAAACAGGGTTTACACCCATTACTTCCACACTACAATGCTGCTAATACTAGTCAACAGCAGCCCTAAACAGTTTATTTCTTTACAATTAAAAACAACCAATTATGGGTAGAATTTCCAAAGGGATCCTCGGTGGATTCTCCGGTACAGTAGGTACCGTAGTAGGCGGTAGCTGGAAAGGCATCGACTACATGCGTAGCCAGGCAGCACGCCGCACAGGCAGCTTTACACAGGCTCAGTTAGAACAGCAGGCTAAGTTCGGGTTGATGGTAGGTTTTCTTAAATGTATGATGGGTTTATTGCAGATCAGCTTCAGGAATTATGCGATACAGATGACGGGGTATAACAACGCCGTTTCTTACAACCTGAAGAATGCCATTACTGGCACCTACCCCAGCTACAACATCGATTATCCGAATGTGCTGGTGAGCCGTGGAGATCTGCCAAATGTGCTGGCACCATCTGCTGTTGCAGCAGCAAGCAGTGGTGTAAAGTTCGACTGGACAGATAACACAGGTGTTGGTAAAGCCAAAGCCAACGATAAGGCAATACTGGTGGTATACTCACCTGCTCAGAATTTTGCCATCTACACCACAGGCAGTGCTGCAAGGAGTGCTGCAACTGAAACACTGAATTGTGCAACATTCAGCGGGGAAACAGTGCATACTTACATTGGCTTTATCTCGGAAGATGGTAAAGACATCTCTAACAGTATCTATACAGGTACTGTAGCAGTGAGCTAGCCGTTATTGCTGATCTTGCCATTGAATAAGATGTACCGAAATGTAATGCTGTTGGCGGGTTAAGTAGCAATAACACTGCACACTACACATTCAAGCATAAAGGCAACCCATACAGGTTGCCTTTATCGTTTAATTATTCAGAAACTGGCTTTTACTTTTTTATCGGTTCGTAGAACAGATTGTTGCTTAAATAACACCACGTAAATACTTCGCAGGCTGTCTATCTGCTTTGAAATAAGTGCAGATCTTTTATGTACATAACTCACCACATAAGTTGGCTCTGTAATAAGTTGATGGCTGGCAGTATCGTACCAGTTTCCGGTAGCACTGATAGTGGTACTTCCTTCTTTAAATACCCTGGCAATATGTGTAGTTTTAAAATCATTCCATTCTTCGGTGGTGATAAGACTGCCGTCGGGCCGGGATTGTGCAAAGAATAACTGGGTTTCTACCATTCTTGGTGCAGTGCAGCAGGTAAACAATAAAACAATGAGTAGTACTCTCACTTGCAGTATTTGTTACTAAGATAGATCAACCTTGCACAATATCAGAACTTACCCGCCTCTTATGCTATTTAGAAGGATCTTATTATAAAATAAAAGATATCTTTCTGTGTTGTTTCACGGCATAAAATTCGCCGTGTTCTCAGTGTGATGAAAAAAACGCCACCAATTATTTTATACGCAGACGACGACGAAGATGATAAGGTGCTAATGAAAGAAGCGGTAGATGAATTGCAACCCGACTACATACTGGTAATGGTAGAGAATGGTAAACTGGCACTCGAAAAACTTACCGAGCTTACCGAAAAACGTATGCTTCCCTGCATGATCGCACTGGATGGAAATATGCCGGTGATGACGGGTAAGGAAACAGTTGCACAGATACGCACCAATACAAGATGGGATGATATTCCGCTTTGTATCTTCTCCACTTCAGCAAGTCAGTGGTTCGATGATATTGCTGAGAAATACAACGTAAAAGTGTATCGCAAACCAACTTCTATCAAAGGGTATATGAACGTGGTAAGGGAACTGCTGGATCATTGTGCCCGTTAAAGTCGATCCTTATCCTGTGGTTAGATTTCATCATGATCGATGGATTTAGAAAAACTTTAATATCCAACATGAGTCTGATCATTGATTTGGTAGGTGGCTCCCCTTATATTTACGGCATCCTTGCGACTATCTGTTACCATATCGCTCCTGTTATTACTGGCATCTGTTCAATCACCTTTAGGACAGGTGTTCAAACTTCCTTTACTCGTACAACATTATCTTAAGCACCAGCAACAGGAAGGAATGTCTTTACTCGGGTTTGTGAATGAGCATTACGCAACTACACATACCGACGAAGACCAGCAGGAAGATCAACAATTGCCTTTCAAAGCAATAGTAAGCTGCAACCTTGGTTTTGCAACGATACCTTCCAGCTATAATGCAGATTTTTCACTCGCTTTTAGTCCCGAAAAAAAGCAAACCTTACTTCAGGCATATACGCCACAGCAACACCTCAATAACATTTTTCACCCGCCACGACTGTAAAGGATCCACTTTCTCAACAGAACAATTTTCCTAACAGTTAAATCATTTAGCATGAACAGTGCTCAATTGCACCTGGCATTTACACATGTGCCGGTGATACTATCATTAACAGGATCGGTAATGCTGATCGTTGCATTGCTGATGAAAAATAATACGCTTGTAAAAACATCGTATGTAGTACTCGTTGTGGCAGCCATCGCAGCCATACCTGTGTTCTTTTCAGGAGAAGAAGCAGAAGAAGCCGTAGAACATCTGCCAGGCGTTTCAGAGTCCATTATATCAAAACATGAATCACTGGCAACAGCTTCCATGATCGCTATTTCAGTAGCTGGCGGTTTATCGTTGATCGCTTTATTATTATACAAACAGCCGATGATACTGAAAGCTGCTAAGCTTTTGGTGTTGGCAGTTGCATTGATCTCGGGCGGTTTAATGACACAGACTGCTCACTTAGGTGGACAGATCAGGCACAGTGAGATACGAACCGGCGCTGCTTCTCAAAACCCTAACGAAGCAGGAAATGAAAAGGGTGGCCAGGAAAACGATAACGAAAAAGACGATGATTGATCATTTAAAAACAACAACCATGAACAAACTATTGATTTTGATCTTTGCAGCCTTCGTAGCCTGCACCAATACAGATACTGCCCAGAAGGAGAATAAGGAAAACAAAGATCAGCACAAAGACACGGCAAAGACGATTCAACTGAACAACGGGGTTAAATACAAAGCAGACTCTGTTACCAAAAAGCATGTGGCAGAAATGTTACAGGTGATAACCGATACTGCCTACAATGGTGCAGGTAAAGCATTGCCATTAGCTGCAGCATTGCAATCAAAGGCTGATGCGCTTGTGAAAGATTGTACCATGCAGGGCACTGAACATGAGGCCTTGCACACGTGGCTTAAAGAATTGCTGAAAGGAATAAAAGAACTGAAAGAAGACGAGAAAGACGAATACACGAAAGTGCACCAGGAACTGAAACAACACCTGGCATCGTTTTACAATTATTTTGAATAGGTATTTCTTTACTGCATTTAGATCACTCAACAAGAGCAACGTAACATCGTTGCTCTTGTTATTTTGTTTCTGCGATACAGGCAGGCAATTTAATAATATGCAGGAATGATAACACACACCTGTGCTTGCGATTATTTGCTTTACTTTCGCCGATATACTGATTTGAATGATCCAGTACTTCAAGATTATCAATAGCCAGACCGTAGAGGTAGATAAACCCGAAAATGGTGCCTGGGTAAATGTAGTTCCTCCGCTTAAGGATGAGGAGTTTATGGAACTGAGTGAAGGACTGGATATTCCCATCGAATTCCTGAGAGACTCACTCGATATTGATGAAAGATCACGTTACGAACTGGAAGACAATGTAAAGTTCGTGGTGATCAAAACGCCTACCGAGAACAATTCTTTCAATGATAGTGATGCGTATTACATCACGATACCGATCTGTATCATCCTTACCCACAACCAGATCGTTACGGTTAACTCGTTCGACAATGCTGCGATAAAGAAATTCCTGAACAGTTTTGAAAGACGCCATCCCGACAAAAGGAACATGATGGTGCTGAAGATCTTTGAAAAGATCGTTCAGAATTTTATGGAATACCTCAAAGAAATCAATCACCGTCGCAATGTGTACGAACAAAAGCTCTACGATAGCAGCCGAAACGAAGAACTGGTGAACCTGATGCGTATCCAGAAAAGCCTGGTATATTTTGTAACTGCACTTCGCAGTAACGAAATGTTATTGATGAAGCTGGAAAGAACAAACTTTCTTGGTTTGAACGATGAGGAAAGAGAATTTTTGAGTGACCTTGTTGTAGATACTTCACAGGCATTGGAAATGGCAAACATCTATACGAACATCCTGAGCAGTACACTTGATGCATTTGCAAGCATCATTGCCAATAACCAGAACCAGGTTTTGAAACGTCTGGCAGTGATTACCATCGTATTAACTTTCCCGGTACTTATATCCAGCTTATTTGGAATGAACGTTCCCAGCGGATTTGAACATTCGCCTTATGCATTTTACATTGTAGCCTTACTTTCGTTTGTAGTATCAGTAATGATCGGCTGGTTCTTTTTACGAACAAGAATTTTCAGGTAATGGCCAGATTCAATATTCGTGTATATGGTATCCTGATGGATCGTAACAAAAGGGTGTTGCTGAGTGACGAATACATCAGGGGGCATTTCTTTACCAAATTTCCCGGAGGTGGTTTGGAATTTGGCGAAGGAACAAGAGATTGCCTGAAAAGGGAATTCAAAGAAGAAACAGGCTTGGATGTAACGATAGGTGATCATATCTATACAACAGATTTCTTCCAGATATCAGCATTCAACAACAACGACCAGATCATCTCTATTTACTATTTTGTTCATGGTGATGCAAGCCAGCTCGAAACTAAAACTGACAGGCTTGATTTTATTCCGCACCAGGTCTCTGATCCTGAAGGTGAAGCCGAAGTTTTCAGGTGGATAGAATGGCAGGATCTTTCTGAAGAAAAAATGGATCTGCCGATCGACAAGCTGGTAGTGAAAATGATCAAAGAAAAATACTAACCTGCAGTTGGAATATCTCCGGGAGCTTCATCATGTTTTCCCATTGCAGATCGTTTCATTTGAGCAGCAAGATCATGCCCCAGGTATTTTTCAATAATGTTATGCACCAGGTATATCACCGGTGTCAACACAACAGCCATCACAAACTTGTATATATAATTCACTGTTCCTATTGCCAGCACTTTAGCAACACTCCAGTCGGCACCAATATAAAAAGCAACCATCAACACTACATAACTATCGATCAATTGAGAGATGAGTGTTGATCCGGTAGAACGCAACCATATTTTGTTTTCGCCGGTTGCTTTCTTTATCTGCTGAAACGTTAATACATCTACGATCTGCCCTATCAGGAAAGCGATGAGTGAACCAATGATGATCCAGTTGCTTTGCCCCAATACTGCTTTATAGGAGTTCTGCAGGCTGGGAACGTTGGGATTGGAACCATCCCACCATCCCGGAGGTGTTAATGTGATCGCAACGGTAAAAGCAATAAAGGCATAAGCGATAAGTCCGACGGTGAGGTAAGATAACAGCTTCACTCCTTTTGCCCCATAGTATTCATTGATAATATCCGTCATAACGAATACTACCGGCCAAAGCAACACACCTGCAGTCAATGAAAATCCGAGTCCACTCTCTCCCAATAATGAAAAACTAAAAGGATCAAAGCCCAGTGTTTTTTCGAGTGAGAATATCTTCACCCCGATCACTTCTGCTATAAGTGCATTGGCAATGAATATTCCACCCAATAAGATGAACAGCCTTGTTGACCGGTCTTTTACGATGTTGTGTATCATGTTAGGAAGTAGAAGAATATTTGGAAAATGAAACAACAGAAGTTAAACACAATCATCCATATTGGAATAGCCACCTCTCCTTTCCGCATCATTAATACAACAAACAGTACAGGGAGCAGAATGATGTTGATCAAAGGTGATATTCCCCATCCCGTAGTAATGATCAATCCATTCAGGTAATTATTCTCGAATGGGATGAGGTTAAATCGGCCTGCGATAAACAATAAAAACATCAGGTTCATCAAAACCGCCACACGGGAAAGAAATAGTAATGTTCTCATAAACAATTCGTGTAAAATAACATTATTTTGCTACCTCCTAAAAGTTGAAAATGAAGAATTTTTCCTGGAAACCCCTGATTCCACATTTAATTGCTATTGGCGTATTCCTGATCGTTGCTTTGATATACTGCAAACCGGCTCTGGAAGGTAAGGTAATACAGCAGCACGATATTACCCAGTGGAAAGCAATGGCCAAAGATATTCACGACTATAAAGCCAAACATGGCGATGCTCCGCTTTGGACGCAAGGCATGTTCAGTGGAATGCCGGGTTACATGATCGCTACAAAAGCGAATAACGTAGTCCCCTATTATTTCCAGGAAGCTTTGTCTTTGTTTCTTCCCAAGCCTTTCAACTTCTTTTTCCTGGCTTGTATCTGCTTCTATATTTTTTGCCTGGTGTTACGGGTGAATCCGTATGTAGGAATGATCGGAGCACTTACGTATGCTTATGCCACATACAATCCTGTTATCATCGGTGCCGGGCATGATACGAAAATGTTATCCATTGCATTAATGCCCGGATTGATCGCAGGATTGATATTGATCTATGAACGACGCTATTGGCTTGGTGCAGGATTAACAGCAGCTTTTGCAGGTGCTTTGATCAGTGTAAATCACCTGCAGATAACCTATTATGCATTGATCATTGCCTTTATCATGAGCATTGGTTATGCTGTTCGATGGATCATGACGAAACAATATAAACACATGATCGTTGCTGCCGTGTTTGCCTTGGTATCTGGATTAGTGGGTGTTCTTTCGAATGCTGTAACGCTCTTCACCACTTATGAATATTCTAAAGAAACCATCAGGGGTGGCAGCCAGTTGGCTGATGCAAAAAGCAATGTAGGCAAAGATGGATTGAACGAAGATTATGCTCTCAGCTATAGTATGACCAAAGCTGAGCCTATGGTGATGATGTTCCCGAGAATGTTTGGCGGAAGCAGCCTGGGATTGGAGATCAACCCTGAGGAATCAAAGGCATACCAGAAAGTGAGTGAGTCTCCGGCACCTCAGATCGCTCAACAATTGCAATATTCTTATTACTGGGGCGGTATTGGTGGAACAAATGGTCCTCCTTATGTAGGTGCTATCGTTTGCTTCCTTGCTTTGATCGGTTTTTTTGTACTTAACAACAAACACAAATGGTGGGCATTGGGAGCTATCGTTTTTGCGATATTGTTAAGCTGGGGTTCTTTCTTCCCCGAGTTCAATAAGTTCATGCTGCAGCACCTGCCTTTTTATAATAAGTTCAGGGCTCCAAGTATGACGATCGTTATCCCAACATTCCTGTTAGGTATGCTGGCTGTTTTAACCTTGGATAAACTGGTATTTGCTACAAACAATGCCACTGCATCTGACATGATCAAGCAATACAAAAAGGGATTGATCCTGGTTGGAGGTGTTTTCGTTGTTGCTTTACTCATGTACATGTCTTTCGATTACAGAGGTGAAGCAGACAAGAGTTTACTCAGCACTATCGGCAATTATCCTGAACAAATCCAGGCTGCAGTAAAAGCTTTTCTTGCAGGTATGAGAGAAGACAGGGAACACCTGTTTTTAATGGATATTTTCCGTTCGTTGGTATTTATTGCCATCGCTGCCGGAACGCTTTGGTTGTATATCAAAAACAAGATCAGCAGCAAGATTGCATTGGTAGTAGTAGGACTTTTTGCATTCATCGACCTGGTGAGTGTCGACACAAAATATCTTACGAACGAGATGTACCAGGATAAAGAAGAATACGAAACAAGCAACTTTGAGCCAAGACCTGAAGATCGCCAGATCATGCAGGATCAAAGTAATTACCGTGTTCTTGACCTGAGATATGGCGGTATCCAAGGTGCTTTTAACCAGGGTGCAATGACGGCTTACTTCCATAAATCAATTGGTGGATATCATCCTGCGAAACTCAGCATTTACCAGGATCTGATTGAAAAGCAATTGTACAAGTTCCCTAACTGTATGCCTGTGATCAATATGCTGAACACGAAATATGTGATCAATGTTGGTGAACAGAATGCACCGCAGGTGATCGCTAATCCTGATGCATTGGGTCAGGTATGGTTCGTAAAAAACATTCAATGGGTGAACAATGCTAAGGAAGAGATGGCTGCCTTAGACAGTTTAAATCCGAAAGAAACAGCAGTGATCGATAAGTTTTTTGAAAAGATGGCGAATACGCCATTCAGCTTCGATTCTACTGCAAAGATTGAGTGGAGATCAAATGGAGATGATCATGATAAGATGACCTATTATTCAAAATCAACATCACCCCAGTTTGCCGTATTCAGCGAAGTATATTACAGTGAAGGTTGGAAAGCTTACATCGATGGTAAAGAAGCAGATCATGTAAAGGCAAACTATGTTTTAAGGGCAATGCCGATACCTGCAGGTGAACATACGATTGAGTTTAAGTTCGATCCGCAAAGTCATAAGATCGGTAGTACGGTAACATTGATCTGTTCTGTGTTGATGCTTGCTTTACTTGGATTCGGATTCTGGCAATGGTATAAAAGAAAGGAAGTTGTGGTGACTGAAGATTAGAACGCTGATCATTATGATGGTTATGATACATTAGGATCAATACCATAATCAACTTTACAAAATTTATTATACATATGATAACTGTCCTGCCCTTCAGCAGGACAGTTTTTTATTGATTATCTTGCAGGCATGTGGTTGCCGCTGGTCAGCATCATCCTTCCTGCATACAATTGTGAAACATACATTGCCTCTTCTGTTACCAGCATATTGGAACAGGTGTATGATAATTTTGAGCTGATCATTGTAAACGATGGCTCAACCGACAGAACTGCAGAAATCCTCTCCACGATAACAGATCAGCGAATACGCATCATTAACAATAACGGCAATAAAGGATTGATCTATTCTTTGAACAAAGCGATAGATGAATCGAAAGGAGCTTTCATTGCAAGAATGGATGCAGACGATATTGCAGCAAATGACAGGATTGAAAAGCAGGTGCATTGGCTGTTGCATCATCCTGACACTGCTGTTGTAGGAACGTTCATCAGGGTTATCGATGAAAATGGAAAAGAAAAAGCTGACTGGAAACTTGACAGGTCAACAGCTTCATTTGAGGCTATCAAAAAAACGATGACCAGAGAAAATTGCCTGGCTCATCCAACCATCATGGCAAGAGCAGAAGTTTTAAAGCAATACAAATACGCTGCTCAACAAAAGAACATTGAAGATTACGATCTATGGCTTCGGATATTGGCTGATGGTTTGGTGATAGAAAAAGTGCCCCAACCACTCCTCTATTATCGTGAACATTCATCATCTGTTACGAGTAAACATCTTAAAAATCATAACCCACGTTATAAAAATTATCTATGCAAAAAACGTTTTCTTGCTGAACGTTTGAAGCAAAAGAAGTGGAGCCGTTTCGAATCAGCTGTTGCATTAACGATGTTACAGGATCGGTTCATGGCATTTGGTAAGTCAGTAAAACAAAAACTCAGTTGAAATACAGTGGATACATATTAAAGCGTAAGATCGAGGATGTCCTGATGTATCCTTTTATTCTATTGGGCAGATTACTGGCAAAGCTGGATCCGCTTACAAGAGAATATGATATCTATTATTTCTTTCCTTTTTATCACACAGGTGGAGCAGAACAAGTTCACGCCTCTATTGTAAAAGCTACCGGAGGAAGTAATTGTATTGTATTTTTTACAAGAAGATCAGTCGATCAACGTTTCTTAGTGGAATTCAAGAATTCAGGATGTGAGATCAAGGATATTTCGAACTATGTCGATAACGCCTTACTGTATTTCCTTAAATTTATCTGGAGAGGAAAGATATCCGGTTACATCAACAATCAAAAGCAAAAGCCTGTAGTATTCAACGGGCAATCGAACTTTGGATATAAACTCAGCCCATGGGTAAACAGAGATATCAAACAGGTAGAACTGATCCATTCTTTCAACAGCTTTTCCTGGATACGCATTCCTTTTCTGCCTTTCATCAGCAGGACTGTAATGATCAGTAGAAAGAGAATAGAAGAACATATACAGCAATATAAAAAACTTGAAATACCAGCTACGTTTGAAAGCAGGATCCATTATATCCAAAATGCCATTGAACTACCTGACGAGAGTTGCGTTAAGCACTATGATGGAACAATAAAAATCCTTTTTGTTGGAAGAGGAACCCCGGAAAAAAGACCCGAACTTTTCATCAATATTGCAAAGGCTGTACACCAAACCGGCATTAAAGCTGAATTTACTTTGGTGGGTGAAATAGATAATAGCATTTTACCAGGTTCATCTTCTAATTTGAAAGCATTAGGAAATATTTCTGATCGATCACAGTTGCACAATATCTATTGCGATCATCACATACTCATTATTCCATCTACTACCGAAGGTTTTCCTATGGTGTTAATGGAAGCCATGGCAAGAGGCTGTGCTGTTATGGCAACGCCTGTTGGTGATATACCTTATCATATTAACAATGAAAATGGGCTGCTCTTTACTTCAACCGAAGCCTCTGTTGTGATAGACGAATCTATTGTATGGCTGCAACGACTCACGCCGGAAAAACTGCAGCAGCTCTCGACGGATGCAACATCTTATGCTTTCAAAAATTTCGGTATCGAAACATTTAATCAGCAATACAAAACTATCTTGCAATCGTGAAGCCCCTGAGTTTTGTCATAATCACTTATAACCGTCCGGATGATGCTTTGGAATTGCTGCAAAACATCAGCACACTTAACGAAGCAAAAGAATTGCTGCAGGATGTGATTGTAGTGAACAATGCATCAACGTCAGACTATTCTGCCGTACAACAATATGCTGCAACCCATACTGAGCTGCCCTTTCAATACATTGATGCACCGTCAAACTTAGGTGTCACGAAAGGCCGGAATTTCGCCCTGCAGTTTGCCAAAGGTGAGATCATTATTTTCTTAGACGATGATGCAGTGCTGCAAAACAAAGATGCTTTACAGAATGTAGTAAGATCATTCACCACAACAGGCATCGACAACAAACCGATCGGTATCGTTTCTTTTAAAGTGTTGTATTATGATACGCTGGATATGCAGGTGAATGGATTGCCGCATAAAATGTACAAACAGTACAAAGACAAACAGGAATTCTTTACTTATTATTTCGCAGGAGGTGCTCATGCCATTAGAAGAAATATCCTGGAGGAAGTAGGTAATTTACCGGAGGAATTCTTCTACGGAATGGAAGAATACGATCTCAGCTATCGCATTTTAGAAAAAGGTTATTGCATCAAATACGATGCTTCGATCGTGATGCTGCACAAAGAATCTCCTCTTGGCAGAAAAACTAAAGCCGATAAACTCAGGATGATGTGGGTGAACAAAGCTAAAGTGGCTTACAGGTATTTACCTACCATGTACTATTGCTCAACAGCTATCATGTGGTCATTTCAGTTTCTGAAGGAAACAAAATTCAATCTCAAAGGCTATATCGAAGGTTGGAAACAGATCTTCGCCATTCCCAAAAAAGAAAAAAGAACACCACTCTCCAGGGAAACAATGTTGTATTTAGAAAAAGTGCAGGCAAGGCTTTGGTATTGAAAATGCGAATTAATAATTATGAATTAGTAATTAATAATTCGTGGCTAATCAAGTATTAATTTTTCATTTTTAATTATTAATTACTAGGCTACTCCACCACAAATGCCACCTGGTAAAAATTGTTCACCGCAGCGATTGGTTTCATCTTCACATAAAATGCGTCAGTAAAAATTCTGAAAGCCTGGTACTCATGATTGGCTACATTGAACTCATCAAAGAAAATGATATCGCCTTTCGTTAAGTATGGATGCAGTTGCGACAATACGAAAATTGTTGATGAGAAAAGATCAGCATCCATATGTATCACCTTGGGTTTGGTTTTCAGCTCTGCTTCATGCTGCTGAATAAAACCATGAACCGTATCCTGGAAAATACCTTTGTAAAAGCCGGCTCTTTTATCGTCAATATCCGGCAAGGAAGCACTCATATCACCTTTCTTAAAATGTCTTCCCCAATCTTCCGGTAAACCTTCAAATGTATCAAAACCAAAGAATGCAGAACCGGTGTTTGTGTTCTTTGCCAGCCACCATTTGAATGAATGTGCTGCAGCTACACCAAACTCCATATACATTATCTCTTTTGTATCAAGTTGATAATGTTTTGCAACAGTGTCATACAATTGATATCGTTTGTTGTAATCTCTTTTGCGGGAATAAAAATCATTCAGTAGCAGATCATTCTTGTGCTCACTGATCCAGCTTCGCATCTTATTAAAATTCGATACGAACTGGAAACTATGATTCAACGGAGAAAATATCCGGAGCACGCCGGTGTACAGAATAAAATCTTTCAAAAACCTGATCGTACTGAGCTTCATGGAGGCTGGTTAAATGCCGCCAAAAATACAGCAAAGCATCGTCAGCCCTGCAACAGCTTTAAAAAAAGGTTCAGTCCTTCTTTTTTATCTGCTGTAAGATCATAACTTATGTTTTCTGTATAATATTTTTTCAGATCATAATGCTCATATGGATTTTCCTTCACCACTTCATCGATCATTCCCAAACCAAGTGCATTCGCCTGGTTGAATTTATTCATAAATTCCTTATCCAGGTTCTTATTGGCTATCCATGCTGCAAATACAAAAGGCAGATTCGTCATCTTTTTCCATGCAGAAGCAAGATCATAGTTATAAGCAGAAACCTTGCGTTGCTGTAAAGCCCTGTCTCCTATTACAACACCTGCAGTAGTGCCAGTAATCAGTTTTTGAAATTCATCTGCTTCTTCAAGTCCTCTCCTTTGGAGAGGATTTAGGTGAGGTCTTGCATCTTCCAGCTTTGGCGACACTTTCCAGAAATCTCTCATCAACACCTTGGCAAGATTTACCGAAGTACGACTTTGATAATCTAGCAAAACAGTTTCAACTTGCTCAATCGGTACTTCGCTGAACAAACTCACAGATGCCACTTCTCCTTCTGCCCCAATACAATAATCCGAAACGATAAAATGTTGCTTCATCCTGGGAATGATCGCAACTGGCACCAGACCAACGTCGATCTCATCGTTCAGCAGCATATCAGCCACTTTCGACGGGTATCCTTCGATCAAGTCTATCTCATCCATCAAAGACGACCGCTTAACACCATACACCAGCGGCTTCGTATTCAAATAACTTACTGCACCAACTCTAATCTTGTTCAATTCGTTTAATTTTGCGGGGCAAAGAAAATATTTTTTTAGGGAACCGGCATCATGACAACTATCAGCTTCCGTTGTGTCACTCACTTGTACTTTTAGTCCTTTGTTCAGCAATGCTTCTTCAGTTGAAGTGTGCGACGCAACTTAAGCACAATAGTAGTACCAAAGCTGGCTAACTAAAAATAACAAACCACAACTGCATCAATGGAACTCAACAGCCTCACTGCTATCTCTCCAATTGACGGACGTTATCGTAAACAGCTTTCTCACCTTGACGAATATTTCTCAGAATATGCTTTAATGAAGTACCGGGTATTGGTTGAAGTGGAATATTTCATTTTCCTGTCGGGGAAGAAGTTCTTTAAGCTTGATGCAAAATCAAAACAACAATTAAGAGCAGTAGCGGCAAATTTTTCTTTGGAAGATGCACAGCAGATCAAACAGATCGAAGCCACTACCAATCATGATGTAAAAGCAGTTGAATACTTTTTAAAACAACAACTCGATAAACTAGGGGTTACCGATGCAAAAGAATGGGTGCATTTTGGTTTGACATCGCAAGACATCAACAACACGGCAATTCCATTAAGCTGGAAACACTGCATGGAGCATGAATGGTTACCGGGTTTGATCAATTTGCAAAATCAACTGCATGATCTTGCTGTTAGCTGGAAGAATATTTCTATGCTGGCCCGAACTCACGGACAACCGGCATCTCCTACTACACTTGGCAAAGAGATCATGGTGTTCGTCGAACGCTTGGAAAGCCAGGTGCAATTGTTCTCTTATGTTCCGTACTCGGCAAAGTTCGGTGGCGCCACAGGAAACTTTAATGCACACAATATTGCTTTTGGCAATAAAGACTGGGTGAAGTTAGGGAACGAATTTGTAGAGCAGGTGTTGGGCTTGCAACGTCAGCAGTTCACTACGCAGATTGAACATTACGACAATCTTGCTGCACATTTCGATACCATCAAACGCATCAACAATGTTCTCATTGATCTTTGTCGTGATGTTTGGACATACATCAGCATGGATTACTTCAAACAAAAAGTGAAGAAAGGAGAAGTTGGTTCATCGGCAATGCCACATAAAGTAAACCCGATCGATTTTGAAAATGCAGAAGGAAATCTTGGAATCGCTAATGCTTTGCTGGAACATCTAGCAGCCAAACTTCCCATCAGTCGTTTGCAAAGAGATCTCACTGACTCAACTGTGCTTCGCAACATTGGTGTTCCGATAGCTCATACCATTCTTGCTTTTCGTTCTATTGAAAAAGGATTGAATAAACTGGTGCTCAACGAACAAAAGATCAAAGCGGATCTTGAAAACAATTGGGCTGTTGTTGCAGAAGCGATTCAAACAGTTCTCAGGAGAGAAAATTATCCGAATCCATATGAAGCATTGAAAGAATTAACGAGGGGAAATCACCAGATAGATAAAACAGTTATCCATAAATTTATCGATACATTAAAAGTAAACGCCGCTGTAAAAAAAGAGTTGAAGAAGATCACCCCTTCTAATTATATCGGCATCACTCCAAAATACTAACGAATGGCTCAGCTCAATCCAATGGAACTCGCAATAGGTGTAGATATCGGTGGCACGAATACCAAGTATGGCATCGTAAATCACAGAGGAGAGATATTAGAACAAGGCAGTTTGCGAACTGATGATCATGAAACACCGGAAGGTTTTGTAGAAGCTTTACACGGTGCCCTTGTTCCGATCATGGAGCAGCAGCATGAATACAAGATCAAAGGTGTTGGGATTGGTGCACCAAACGGTAATTTTTATACAGGAACAATTGAATATGCACCCAATCTTCGCTGGAAAGGTGTTGTGCCTTTGGCAAAAATGGTATCAGAAAAATTCTGGGTGCCTTGTGTACTAACCAATGATGCGAATGCAGCTGCAGTTGGAGAAATGATGTATGGTGCAGCAAGAGGAATGAGAGATTTTATCATGATCACTTTGGGAACTGGTGTTGGTAGTGGCATTGTAGCTAACGGACAACTCATTTATGGTCATGATGGATTTGCTGGTGAACTTGGACATACGATCATTCGTCCGGGAGGCAGACCACATTGGAGTACATCATTGGTTGGATCGCTTGAGGCTTATTGTTCTGCAACAGGCATTGTGTTGACTGCAAAAGAATTACTGGAACAAACCAACGATGAAAGTTTAATGCGTCGTTACAAACCTGAGGAGATCACATCAAAAGTTGTGTATGATTGTGCAGTACAAGGTGATGCACTAGCTAAGGAAACGTATCGATTTACTGGTCAGATATTGGGAGAATCGTTGGCAAACTTTATTATGTTCTCTTCACCTGAAGCGATCATATTGTTTGGAGGAGTGATCAAAGCCGGTGAACTGATCATGCAACCAACTAAAGAACACATGGAAAAAAACCTGCTACCGATATTTCAGAATAAGATCAAGTTGGTGTTCTCTGAATTAAGAGAAGCCGATGCAGCCATATTAGGTGCATCGGCTTTGGTGTGGGAACTTAAATAGAAAGAAAAAATCCTTACTTGAGCTTTAATACCGGTTTCAACATATAATTTCCATTTCCTGTTTGGTGTACTGACAATGCAGCATCAAAATCAACTGTCAATTCATCTGATCCTTCCTGTAAGTTCCTGCCTACCTTGAGCTTTAATCCAGTCTCAGAGCCGCTGGGAATTGTCAGTGGATACACCACATTTCCAATCTTTATACTATTGTTCGTTCCCAATACAAACCTTATTTCTCCTAAAAAATTTCCGGGGATAGTTCCTGAAGCGAGCAGTGTATCAACCCCATTCTGCAAGTTCAACAAGTTGTAAATGCCCGAATTCGTTGGCAACACTGCCCACTCAGAAGAATCTTTATAGTTAACTCTAACCTCTCTTATATCTACATTAACTTCCTGAGCATTATAGGGATTATCAGTCAAACGCACCTTTAAACTAGTGCCTGTTGAAGCTGACTCAGACTTTGTACAGGCATAGAAGATGCCCATAAAGGTGAGTGTTAGCAATGCGAACAGTACGGTGGTTTTCATGATATTGGTTTTTCAATCCTTTTTCTGAAATATAGTTTATAAAAAACTGTGCCAACGGATTAAACCAATGTGAAAGAAATTTTTTGAGTTGATGATGAGCAGATTACAATGTGGCAGCGGCTTTCAGCAGATTGTTGAGCGGCATTAATGTTTTGTAGTGATCATGAAAACTGCAGGAACCGGTCGCTGACCTTCTTTATCTGATGGCTTTATTGTTTCTTTTCCATTTACTAATAAACATGAGCTGCCACCGCCATCTAAGTTCAGGGCTTCAACACAACCCAGGTCTTTTAATATTTGAGCTTCCTGTGTTAAGGTAGCTCCGAGAGCCAGGTTAGGAAAACGTCCCTGCACAACCAGAATGATGAGCTTGTTATCTTTTGTATAACCCATTGCGGTTCGTGGATGTTTATCGTTGATGGCTTTACCACCGAATTTATGTTCTTCGTTGTTGGTGATCTTTATCTCGCCATTTTGCAAAAGGACAGGCCCACCTCCTACTACAGTTTTCATTTTCCAGGGCGAGAAATTATCGATTGGTCCTAAATCCGCAACTAATGTTGTCTTCTTATCCTGAAAGTAATTTCCATACCTTGATGTTAGAGGAAGTTGTGATGCATAAACCTTTCCTTTCAGGCTATCAGTATCTAACCATGCAACATCAGCTTTGCGACGTTTGCTGATGCCGATTGCACTGGGAAAAACAGGTATCTGAATAACTGAACTATCTGCCTTTTTTTGGGTAATTGATTTGATATTATAGGCTACTAACTTTCCATTTTTTACAACTGCATTCAGACTTCTGTTTGTTTGAAAAGAAAAGAAAGTGCAGTTAACCACGAGAAGTGGATGATTGTTTTTTTGATAAAACTGATCTGGCGTAAACCTTCTATTATTGGTTGTATCTGCTGTAAAGTTGAGTTTCTTGTCTTTAAGATCAGCAATAACATAGTATGCAATGTTTGGCTTGCCATCATACATACTATCATTGGTCATGTACACATGAACTGAAGAAGGTAAAGGCTGAAAAAGTGAATCAACATTATTCCACTTTAACTGTGCCGTGGCGGAAACACTCAATAAACAGAATAAGGTTAGCAGTTTCATGTTATCGTTTCTAGCACTCTGATCGTCCCGATCTGACTGTTATAAGTGGCATAGCTTATTGTTAAATCGTAAATTTCTCAAATATCATCATCACACCGAAACTGTCAGATGATGTAAAGAAAATCCCGCTATTAAAGCGGGAAAATATTATTGAATAATCATTTCTTTTTCTTGCATCCATTTGTTTCTTCCATAACCGGCGATCACATGTTTTTCACTGTGATAAGAAGAACGTACCAACGGTCCGCTTTCAACATAATCGAAACCTAAGTTGTAACCGATCTCTCTTAACTCGGCAAATTCATCAGGATGCACAAAACGATGAACAGGTAAGTGCTTTCGTGTTGGCTGAAGATATTGTCCTAAAGTGAGTACATCAAGGTTTGATCCTCTCAGATCTTCCATTGCCTGTATCACTTCCTCTTTTGTTTCGCCCAGACCTAACATAATGCCCGACTTGGTTCTCATACCGCCATCTTTCAGCACTTTCAATACTTCAAGACTTCTCCTGTATTTCGCCTGGATACGAACCTGGCGAGTGAGTCTTTCAACCGTTTCCATGTTGTGGCTCACAACCTCTGGAGCAGCATCAATGATACGTTGAATGTTTTCAATATCACCTTTAAAGTCTGGGATCAAAGTTTCCAAAGTAGTGTCAGGGTTTAACGCTTTGACTGCTTTAATGGTATTGTACCAGATGATGGAGCCACCGTCTTTGATCTCATCACGGTCAACTGAGGTTATCACAGCATGTTTCACCTTCATCAGGTGAATGGCTTCTGCTACTCTTTGTGGTTCGTCCCAATCCACCGGATCAGGCTTACCGGTAGCCACTGCACAAAAGCCGCAGCTTCTTGTACAAACATTACCAAGTATCATGAAAGTGGCAGTGCCTTCACCCCAACATTCTCCCATGTTCGGACAATTTCCACTTTCGCAGATGGTGTGAAGTTTATGCGTATCCACCAAACCTCTTACATGTTTATAGCTTTCACCTATTGGCAACTTAACACGTAACCAGGATGGTTTCTTTGGCTTTTCTGCTACTGAGGGGGTTAAAACCGGTAGTTCCTGCATCATTTCTGAGTTTGCGAGTTCAAAGTTCCAAAGTTCACAAGTTGTCATTCACCCGTGAACTTGTAAACCAGTAAACTTGTGAGCTTTCCAGGCGGCAAATTTATCTTACTTTCTTCTGCCAAATGTCAATGCAACGTAAGCGTTGAAAAAGAAACGTTTCTCTTTATTATCAACCATCTGCGGCATTTTTTTAGAGTAGAACTCTGCATTTAAACCGATCTCGATGGCTGAAAGTAATTCGTTATAACGACCATAATCGAAACGCAATGCACTACGAACATGTGCACCGGGAACGAACTGCAGATCTTTCCATCCTTTGCCAAAACCTGAAGAGCCCTGGATCACAGAAGGATCCAGAAACAGTGTTCTCGTAGTATCGCTGTAACGGATGTCTCTGAATTGATTGGTTGCAGGATCTTTGATCTCGATGTAATAAGGTTTAAGCAATCCTGCACTAAAACCACCTCCGTAAATAAGTGAAACAGCTACACCATTCTTATTATTCTTACTGCCAAGTGTGAGTTGCTGGCCAAAACCGAGTTTGGCATAATAAAAATTGTTGATCTTTCCGTAAACGAATGGGTTATTAGAGATAAAAGGATTAGAAGCAAGTTTGCTGAGTTTTTCCTCTTTCGCATGTTTTCTTTCACCCAATTCTAACCAGTAAAGATTGGTTCTGCGAATGGTTTTCATTCTACCGAGTTCAATGAAACCTCCATAACCATCTGTACTGAGTTTGATGCCAAATGCAGTTTGACGAGCAAAGACGATCTCACCTTCTGCAGCTCTTTTCTGCAATTCTTTCACACGAGCTTTGCGTTCTGCTTTTCTATCGGCTCTGGTATCTGGTTTTTGAGCAAATAATATTATTGGAGCTAAAATGATAATCAGTAAGATGATCTTCTTCACTTAGTTAAATTTGTCGGGTAAATTTATATAAATATCTGATGTAAGATATCTGATAGCCGATTTTTGAATGATGACTATACATTTTATGATTATTTTCAAACATAGTCATGACAAGACAAGAACTTGAAAACCGAACTAAGCAATTTCATCTAAATGTGATTAAACTTTGTACAATGCTTCCAAAGCACATTTCTTTTAATGAAGTTGCCAGACAATTAATTCGTTCAGCAGGTTCTGTCGCTGCCAATTATCGAGCTTCAAAAAGAGCTAAATCAAAAGCAGATTTCATTTATAAAATAGAAGTAGTATTGGAGGAAGCAGACGAGAGTCACTACTGGCTTACGATAGTTAAAGATGCACATATTTCAACGGACGCACTAGTAGATGAACTTATTAAAGAATCTAATGAATTGACAGCGATATTTGCTGCTACATCCAAAACCTCTAAGACAAAAAGAAACAATCCTGGTAATACAAATCAGAAATCAACAAATCAGAAATCAGAAATATTATGACCTGTGAAGTAATTTATAAAGGTGATTTGCGAACAGAAATGAAGCATCTTCAAAGCGGAACTGTGATTGAAACAGATGCTCCTACAGATAACATGGGTAAAGGCGAAAGATTTTCTCCTACTGACCTGATGGCTTCTTCTCTTGGAAGCTGCATGATCACTACTATGGCTATTCGTGCTGCTGATATGAAACTGAACTTTGATGGAACGAGAATAGAAATGGTAAAGATCATGAGCACTGATGCTCCAAGAAGAGTGGCTGCAATAAAAGCTGATCTTTATTTCACTGAGAATTTTTCGGCTACTGATGAACAGAAAGAACAATTGTTGAGAATTGCAAGAAATTGCCCGGTAGAGAAAAGTTTACATCCTGATATTAAGTTGGACGTGAACTTTCATTGGTAATAGTTAATAAGCCGATGTGGCAATCAACAAATGTGCTGATGCAGGAATTGGCTAATTGGCATATTATCAAATTGGCTAATTAACTACTTCTCCTTCCAGATCATAATCATAAGCCTTCGTGATCTTCACATTGTAAAAGTCTCCAATGTTCAGCTTTTTGGCTGATGAAATCACCACTTCGTTATCTACTTCAACAGAATCAAATTCTGTTCTGCCGAGATAACGACCAGCTTCCTTTTTATCGATGATCACTTTGTAAGTGTTGCCGATCTTTTCCTGGTTCTTTTCGTAGCTGATCTCCTGTTGCACTTCCATTACTTCCTGTGCTCTTCTCTCCTTTTCATCTGCAGGAATATTATCAACCAGAACATGAGCAGGTGTATTTTCTTCGTGGCTATAAGTAAAAATTCCAACTCTCTCGAAACGCTGAGCTTGTAAGAACAATTTTAGTTCTTCGATATCATCCTGCGTTTCGCCAGGATAACCAGCGATCAACGTTGTTCTTAAACAGATGCCCGGAACTTTTTCTCTTACTGCAGAGATCAGTTCTTCCATTTCATTTCTTGTGATCTGCCTTCTCATTGCTTTGAGCATATTATCGCTGGCATGTTGCAAAGGCATATCGAGGTAATTGCAGATGTTTGGACGATCTCTCATCACATCCAATATCTCTAAGGGAAATTTATGAGGATAGGCATAATGCAAACGGATCCATTCAAGTCCTTGTACATCGGCTAAGCGATTCATCAGATCTGATAAAGCTCTTTTCTTGTACAGATCAAGTCCGTAGTAAGTTAGCTCCTGTGCTATCAGCATCACTTCTTTCACACCTTTCTTCACAAGGCTTTCTGCTTCTATCACAAGATCATCTATTGAACGGCTTACATGTTTTCCCCTCATTAAAGGAATGGCACAAAAGCCACAGGTACGATTACAGCCTTCTGATATTTTGAGATAAGCATAGTGCTTAGGTGTAGAAAGCATTCTTTCGCCCAGCAATTCAGCTTTGTAATCAGCATCCAATTGCTTTAGCATGAGAGGAAGTTCTAAAGTACCGAACCATGCATCTACTTCAGGTATCTCAGATTCAAGATCACCACGATAACGTTCACTCAAACATCCGGTTACGTAGACTTTATCCAGTTTACCTTTTTGCTTGAGTGCTACCTGGTCTAAAATGGTATTGATGCTTTCTTCTTTCGCTTTATCAATGAACCCACAGGTATTTACCACCACGATGTTGTGATCGAGTTTACCACTTTCATGCACCACATCGATCTCGTTTGCTTGTAGCTGACCACTGAGCACTTCACTATCTACCAGGTTTTTACTACATCCAAGCGTGATGATATTGACCTTATCTTTCTTGAGGGTTCTAACTTTCATAAGAGTCGGCAAAGGTAAGATGTCTGAGAGTGAAAGGTGAAAAGTGAAAGATGAATTCTCAAGTATCTTCACTAAATGCAACAGGTTTAAGTTTTCATCAACAGCTTAGAACCTACACTATTCATTTTTTCTGCATTGACTTTAACAAGTAGTTGATACAAAGCGGCTGCAAACTTGCGTTTTGCGATTATCACACGTAAAATGAAAGATCATGAGAATCCTGCTCGCCATTGCCGCATTTCTGCTGGCACTCGCTGCTACTGCACAACAGTACAATAAAGCAATCGGTATCAAATTCCCTGTTGGTGTTGGTGTTACTTATAAAAAGTTCATTACTCAAAAAGCTGCGATGGAGTTCCAGGCTTTGGCAGGAAAGGAAAGTTTTATGTTAGCCGGACTTTACGAGTTTCATTTTCCATTTACCAAAGCAGAAGGTTTAAGTTGGTATGTTGGCCCGGGAATACATGCAGGATTTTATAAGAACGATTACCAGAAAACGTACAGCAGCAAAATGGATCTTGGTATCGATGGCGTGCTTGGGTTGGATTATAAGTTCAATGGTCTGCCGATCAATCTGAGCCTGGATTGGCAACCTTCGCTGAGTTTTACAGGAAACTCCGGTGCAAATTCAGCTTATGGCGGTGTAGCTGTTCGTTATACACTGTGAGTGAATAACATAGATTCAATTTGGCACGATTTTGTAGATGTAAACACCAACTAATTAATGACTTATGAAAGGCTTTGCCTTCCATTTTACCAATTTCAAACAATCAACATAACCAAAATGAAAAAGATCTTATTCTTTGTGCTGTTGAGTTCAGTTATTACGCTTTCGTCTTTTGCCCAAAATAATGGTAGCAGTTACAAGACCGCTTTGGGTGTGAAATTCTATCCGGCAGGAATTACATTGAAGCACTTTACTCAGACGAATAGAGCTTTAGAAGGTATTGGATATTTCTGGGAAGATGGTTTTCGTTTTACCGGATTATATGAGATACATGGTGATTTCAATGGTGCAAACGGACTGAAGTGGTACGTTGGACCAGGTGCTCATATCCAGTTTTGGAACGAAGACTGGAAAAGAAGATATCCCGGAAGAGATAAAGGCGTAGCAATTGGTGTTGATGGAGTTCTGGGACTTGATTATAAAATAACCGGAGCACCGATTAATCTTAGTTTAGACTGGCAGCCTTCATTCAACTTTGTGGGATACACTTATTTTGAAGGTGGTTGGGGTGGATTTGCAATACGATATACTTTCTGAGAATCTCTCGCAGAAAACGCTGAATACACTGAAATAATTAAGCCTCCTTATTGGAGGCTTTTCTTATCTTTTTTCTGAGACTTCTGTGTTTTCAGCGAAAAACCACTAATCTCTCTTTTCGAGGTTGAACAAACTATCAACGAACTCATGTTTGTCGAAAATCAGTAGGTCTTCCATCTTTTCACCTACGCCGATATATTTAACCGGTATCTTGAATTGAGAAGCAATAGCCAATACTACTCCACCCTTAGCGGTTCCATCTAATTTTGTGATAGCCAGCGTGTTTACATCGGTTGCTGCAGTAAAATGTTTAGCCTGCTCTAATGCGTTTTGCCCAGTAGAACCATCCAATACAAGCACCACTTCATGGGGAGCATCGGGAATTACTTTTTGAATTACACGTTTGATCTTGCTCAACTCATCCATCAGGTGAGCTTTATTGTGCAAACGACCTGCAGTATCAATGATTGCCACATCAACATTCCGGGCTACAGCACTTTGAGCAGTATCAAAAGCAACTGCTCCTGGATCTGATCCCATAGCCTGCTTAACGATCGGCACATCCACTCTTTCACTCCAGATGGTTAGCTGATCTACAGCAGCAGCTCTGAATGTATCTGCGGCACCAAGGATCACATTTTTACCGGCTCTTTTATAGTTGTAAGCCAGTTTACCTATGGTAGTGGTTTTTCCTACTCCATTTACACCAACCACAAGGATGATATAAGGCTTTTTATCTGATGGCGTTTCGAAGTTCCTGAAGCCCTGGTCAGGTGCATCTACCAGGATATTTTCTATTTCTTCCTGTAGAATTCTATTAAGATCGCTGGTGTTTACATATTTGTCTTTCGCAACCCGATCTTCAATTCGCTTGATGATCTCTACTGTAGTATCAATTCCTACATCAGCACTCACCAAAGCTTCTTCGAGGTCGTCCAGCACCTCTTCATCTACAGTACTTTTACCTGCAATGGCTTTAGTGATTTTTGAGAAGAAGTTCTCTTTCGTTTTCTCCAGTCCCTGGTCTAAACTCTCTTTTTCTTTTTTACCGAATAGCTTTCCGAAAAATCCCATGCTATTGATTAATTGTTTTTGATTATTCTGTTTCTACCTATGGTCCAATATAGCAAAGCACCCAAAAAGGGAACAAAGATCACGACGATAATCCATATCAATTTGTCATTCGCTCCTTCAAATCGGTTACTTAGAATGCTGACCAATGCCAGGAACCAAAGAAATGCAAGAAATGCCCAGATCATAATGGTCAGATCACCTGGTAAAAGAAGATCCATAATGCAGTGTTTTGGCAAAAATAGTTGAAACAGCGTACTAAAAGCCGAAGTGTGCGACGCAACGAAGCCAAATAGATATTCCTCTGCTAAGTTCATAAATACAAAAAGCCATCAACCAAAGGTTGACAGCTCTTGAATATGATGAAGCCTTGAATTACTTCGCTGCTAAGAAATCCTTCACTTTGTCTTTGTGAATGATCTGCTCTTTAAAAGTATAAGCACCAGTTTTTGGACTACGTACCGCCCTGATCACTTTACTCCAGTTCTTAGCTTCAGCAGAAGCCTTAAGGTCTTTTACTTTCGCGTTTTTAGAAGCTGCTTTTGCCATTGTATTTTAATTTGCTAATGTGCTGATGTGCTGATGTGCTGTTATTTGCAGATTTGCAAATATGCACATTGGCATATTTACTTAATTTCCTTGTGTACAGTAACCTTTTTCAGATTTGGATTATACTTCTTAAGCTCGATACGCTCAGGAGTATTCTTCTTGTTCTTAACAGTGATGTAACGGCTTGTACCTGGAACATCTGTTGTTTTTTGCTCGGTACATTCCAAGATCACCTGCACCCTGTTTCCTTTCTTTGCCATCGTATATACGATTTATAAATAGTTGATGATTAGATTTTAACTCCCTCAGCTCTCATTTCTTTGATCACTGTAGCCAGACCCTTCTTATTGATGGTTCTGATAGAATCTGCAGTAAGCTTAAGGGTAACCCAACGGTCTTCCTCAGCAAAATAGAATCTTTTAGTCTGTAAATTTGGTAAAAAACGACGCTTGGTCTTAATGTTTGAATGCGAAACAGTGTGTCCACCAATTGGCTTTCTACCTGTTACCTGACATACTCTAGCCATGATTGAAATAGTTTTACCCGATTTTTCGGGACGGCAAAGGTCGGTAAATGCACCGAAATACCAAAACAAAAATCATAAAATCTGTAGTATTTCTTAACACCTATAGGATAATTTAAGCTTGGAATGAGTGCTTTTGAAGAGTTATTAACATGAAAAGAAGTTTTCAGTTTGAAGTTCAGTTTTGGGTGGATACCAGCTTCAGTATTTCATAGCATCGTCTGTTGCGTCGCAATCACTTCATCTTTCAGAGCACTAATCATTTGCTTAAGCCTTCGAAGCGCTGCTGCAATACAGAACTCAATCTTAGAACCACCAGCATCCAGTATCTAGCATCAAAGCTCGTCCAATCAACTGTCATCTCGCATCTGTCAACTAATTCCTTATCTTGCACCTGATAATTAATAACATGCATTTTCTTCATTTAAATCTCGATTTCCTCTTTCATCGAAGACTCAGCTGACCCTTGTCTTCAATTCTTATTATTAATTATCAATTCTTAATTGACTTATGGTTATGCAACAGTCGTCTGACAAGACGCAATATTACCTGCATTTAGAGGAGCAGT
Source organism: Chitinophagaceae bacterium (assembly GCA_024508725.1). Taxonomy (GTDB): domain Bacteria; phylum Bacteroidota; class Bacteroidia; order Chitinophagales; family Chitinophagaceae; genus JAEZDC01. The sequence goes on from JANINS010000004.1 coordinate 994,163, forward strand.
ATGGAGCTCATAACTACCACCCTATTCCCGTTGTTTTAGAACGTGGAGAAGGTGTTTTTCTCTGGGATGTTGATGGAACAAGATATTATGATTTTCTAAGTGGCTACTCGGCTGTAAATCAAGGGCATTGCCATCCAAGAATCGTAAATGCGCTGATCGATCAGTCTAAAAAACTCACTTTAACATCAAGGGCATTTCATAGCAATTTGCTGGGTGAATATTCAAAATTCATCACCGATTACTTCGGTTATGATAAAGTTCTACCCATGAACACCGGTGTTGAAGGTGGTGAAACAGCTATTAAATTAGCCCGTCGTTGGGGTTACACAAAAAAGGGAATTCCCGAGAACAAGGCTAAGATCATTTTCGCCGAAGGAAATTTCTGGGGCAGAACATTGGCTGCCATCTCCTCGTCTACCGATCCGAGCAGTTATAAAGCATTTGGTCCGTATATGCCCGGCTTTGAGCTGGTGCCTTATAATGATCTTGCTGCTTTGGAAAAAGCTTTCCAGGACAAGAACGTTGCAGCATTTATGGTAGAACCCATTCAGGGAGAAGCAGGTGTTGTTGTACCTGATGAAGGTTATTTAAAAGGTGTGCGACAACTATGCGATGAATACAACGTTCTCTTTATAGCCGATGAGATACAAACAGGACTATGCAGAACAGGTAAAATGCTGGCTTGCGATCATGAGAACGTTCATCCGGATATCCTGATACTTGGCAAAGCTTTAAGCGGAGGAACAATGCCTGTTTCGGCTGTATTAGCCGATGATGATATCATGCTCAACATTAAACCCGGAGAACACGGAAGTACGTATGGTGGAAATCCATTGGCTTGTGCAGTAGCAATGGAAGCTTTGAAAGTGTTGAAAGAAGAAATGATGGCTGAAAATGCCGAAGCGATGGGCATGATCCTGAGAGCTGAATTAGAAAACCTTAACTCACCACGTATTAATTTGGTTCGTGGTAAAGGCTTACTGAATGCTATTGTAATTGACCATTCAAATAAAGAAGCAGCATGGGAGTTGTGTCTTGATCTTAAAGAAAATGGTTTACTGGCCAAGCCAACGCATGGCGATAAGATCAGGTTTGCACCGCCTTTGATCATTACCGAAGAACAGATAAAAGAATGTGTTGGAATTATAGGTAAAAGTCTGGAGAAGCTTGGCTGAGTAAAGTTGTTGCAGTAAAAGAGTGCGATCCGCCTCCGCTAAAGCTAGTTCGGACAAGCGCAACAAAAGTTGAGAACTATTTTTAGCTGGTATAAATAAAAAGATCCCGATCAAATGATCGGGATCTTTTTTATGATACAGTAAGATTTACTGTTTAACAAATCTGTGAACTGCAGTTTCGCAACCATCAGCACAGATCACTTTTACCATGTAAGTACCACCGGCAAGTTTTGCAACATTCAGTTGTTGCTGGTTCTCTCCCAGTACAACATTTGTTGAAGTTTGCATTACCACTTTACCTCGCAGATCAGTAACGATGATCGTTAGTTTCTCTGCTCTTGGCGACGTGATCACTACATTCAGCTCTGTTGTTGCAGGGTTAGGGAACACTTTGCTCAGCGTGATCTCTGTTGATCTTCTGCTGAGTGTTACAACACCGCTGTAGGAGAATTTACCATTATTATCGATCTGCTTAAGACGATAATAATTGATACCAGGCAATGGCTTCATGTCATCGAAATTGTAGCTCAACTGGCTGGTGCTGTTACCACCATTTGCTTTTGTTGCTACAAACGTGATCTTGTTGTAATTGATTCCATCAGCACTTCTTTGCAATTCGAAACCATTGTTATTTGTTTCGGTAGAAGTGCTCCAATACAACTTGTTGATCGATCCTGCAGCCTCACCACGGAAATTCGTGATGGTAACAGGAAGAATGAAGCTGCTTGAATGAACATAGAAACCACCGGAACCTGTTGCAGCAAATGTTACTTCCCACCTGCTAAGTGTACTATTCCAGCTAATATTAGCATCAACAGGATCAATTATCGATGCTGTACCTGTATAGTTACCTGGCGCTGTGCCTGTTCCATTATACTGGGTAATTCTCAGGTTACTGATGCCTGCAACATCTGATGGGCTGGTTGGCAAGGCAGCATAAGTACCTCTTACCAGGTTAAACGCATCAAATTCACTTTGCAGGAATACCAGTGTAACATTTGAAGTAGCAGTTGTTGCGTTGGTTAATGGTGTGATATTGTAGTGACGCTGTACATAAGGTTCACCCGATGGAGCGGTTTGTACAGTATTATCAATTTTCACACACATATCAACACTACCAGAGATTGGAGCAACACCTGTTGGAGCGATCTTACCGATCAGGTCACAATCAGTGAAACTAAACTCTGTTGTCGCTGCTATAGTTCTGGTATCGCATTCTGTTGTACCCAGTGCACCTGCTGCATTACTTGCTGTTGGATTAACGGTAGCAAGAACTGCGGTACGGGAAGATTCACAACCAGCAGTTACTAACCAATCATAGAAATAGTAGTAAGACGTACTTACAGCATCCGGACAGCATTTACCGTTTACGATGCTTAATACACCAGGTACTGTTAAAGGATAACTACCCCATCCTGCACCAGACTCTCTGATCAGGCCACTCACTAATCCCGTTCTTGTTAACATTACCAGTCGATAATCTGTGCCTACCGGTATGTTGAAGTTTAATGGTACATATGTTTTTACATATGGAGCTGCCGTTCCTGTGAGGTTGGCAACTACAGACTGTAATGTAGTTCCGGCTGAGTTTTGAAGTGCGATAGTAGCTGTACCTGCACCTGTACCCATAGGATATACATATACTCCCTGCAAAGTGAAATTCGAAACAGCATTAAAGAACAAACCTGCTTCAAGAGTGTATCCACTTGTAGAGATAGCATTCTGTAATCCCGCAGAAGCGGTTCCACCACCACCTGCTGCAGCACTTACGTAATAAGTAGTATTGGTGCTGATAGACGGTGTTGTGAATGTTGAGCCGGTACCTATCGAAGAACCTCCTGTTGAAGTTGTATACCATTTTAGTGTTGTACCGGCAGATCCTGTTGCTCCTAATGTAACCGATCCTGTACCACATCTACTTCCTGGTGCGGTACCGGTTACCAATGGATTATTAACTATTGCAGTTCCGAATGAAGGAGCACAAGCTGTGCCTCCACCATCTTTTAATACAATTGAATAATAACCATTCTGGGTAAGGCTTGGTGTAGTGTACGTAGGGTTTGTTGCACCTGGTATGTTAGCATATGGGGCAACTCCATCTGGTGAAGACAACCATTGGTATGTTGCGGTACCATAACCTGAAGCAGGACTCAATGATAGTGTTGTTGTACCTGATACACATATCTCACCAGAAGCAACAATTGTAGGATTTGGCAATACCGTTACCACACTGGTTGCTACATTACCACATCCGGAAACTGTATTCGTAGCGGTAACTGTGTATGTAGCAGCTCCTGCACTTGTTGTTTTTACATATACATCTGTTGCACTTCCACCTGTATAAGGTATCGTGGCTGCCACATCTGTAAACAATCCTGTAACAGGGCTCCATACATAGCTATCAAAGTCACTAAGGGTTGAAGTAACTGATAATTGATGAATCGAGTTATTACAGATCGTCTTATTTGCCGTTACTGTTAACGCTGGTCCGGCAGTTACAGTTGCCAGCACAGGAGTTCTTGAAGTTTCACAACCTACCGTTACCGACAAATTATAGAACCAGTAGTAGCTGGCTGTAGTTGTTACCGTACCAGCCAGGGAAGAAACAAAACCATTGATTTGTCCAATTGTTCCTAATGCTATCGGGTAAGTAACTGTTGAATTCTCCCTGATAAAGTTACCCGTCATTGCATTCGCTGCAAGGCGATATGTTCCTGGTGCAAGCGTCCAACCAAGGTTGATCGTTGAGGTAGCATTAGTTGGTACAGTAATCGCTCCTGTGGTTTGGAGTTGTGTTGTACCCGCTGCATTATACAATGACACCGTAATAGATGTACCAGTTGTTGATATTACTTCGACACTATTCAAAGTAACTTGTTGTGTGAGTGTAAAGTCTTGACCGTAAGTATCAAGATTTGTAGCTGCACCCGCTTGTGGAGCAAGTCTTCCCACATGAGAAGTATTTGAACCTGAACTTGCAGATACGTAGTAAGTGGTGTTAGCACTAATTGCCGGAGTTGTATAACTTGTTCCTGTAGAAATTGGTGAGCCTCCTGTAGCACTGCTATACCAGTTTATTGTTCCGCCTGTTGCTGTAGCTCCCAGTGTAACTGTACCGGTTCCACAACGTGTTGCCGGTGTTGTGCCGGTGATCTGCGGATTGTTTACAACAATAGTTTTAGTCGGAGATAAACACGCCGCTCCTGTACCATCTTTGACAAGCAATTTATAGAAAGTTGTTGCCGTTAAAGTTGGTGTTGTATATGTGGCATTGTTAGCACCTGCAATATCTGTATATGGTGCGACTCCATCAGGTGAAGATTGCCACTGCAATGAGTTTGCCCCATAACCTGCAGCAGGATTAGCTGTTAATGTTGACGTACCTGAAATACAGATATCAGATAAAGATGCAGCTATAGTCACAGATGCAGGTTGAACAGTAATAGTACTATTCGTAGTGTTTACACAATTTGTAACTGTGTTTGTAGCGGTTAATGTATAATTATAAGTACCAGCTACACCCTTAACATACACCTGTGTTGCACTTGTTCCTGTATATGGAATTGTTGCTGCAGCATCTGTATATAAATTGGCTGCAGGACTCCAGATATAACTATCAAAATCGGTAGTTGCAGATGTTACTTCCAACAATTTAGTTACGCCATTACATACCACATTATTTGGTGTAATTGACAATGTTGGTGGAGTAGTAACAGTTGCTGTAACAGGAACCCTAACACCTTCACAACCCGTACTTACCTGCCAGTTATAGAAATAGTAATACAGATCATTACGTGCAGTATTTGTTGGAGCTGCAGTTAAGGTGCTTGTATTAATCTGAAGAACTGAAGGAATAATATACGGATAGCCATAATTTCCTGACGGAGCACCAGCAGAAGGTTCAAAAAGTAAACCTGAAATTCCGGTATAAGAGCCAGGTCTTAATTTATAGTTTGTACCCGGAGCAATATTGAAATCAAGCGTTACAACATGTGGTTGAGGTGATGCAGCAGGAGATCCCACAACATTCACCGTTTTTGTATGAACCACAGTTCCTGCTGAATTGATCACATCAATTGTTACTGTTCCAGCTGCATTTGATGCACTTACAGGGTAGATGGTAACTGATTTAAGTGTGAAGGCAGAAAGAGCATCGAACACAATACCAAAGTTCGTTGTACCTGCACCAGAAGTAGGACTAGAGGTTACTGTAGCCATTCCAGTTGGAGTGGTTGTACCAGTACCCACGCCTACATAATAATTGGTGGTAGTATTTATTGTTGGCGTAGTAAATGAAGTACCTGTAGCTAATGGTGTACCGCCTGTAGGGTTTGCATACCAGTTGATCAATAATCCAGCGTCTGCAGTAGCGCCTAAGTTTACTGTACCCACACCACAACGTGTAGCAGGCGTGGTTGTTAATGGCTGATAATTATTCAAGACAACTACAGATTCACCTGACTCGTCTGTATTTGCACCACAAGTAGCTACCAGCTTATAGAACATCGTTTGAGTGATGTTAGCAGGCACAGTAAATGTTGGTGTAGTTGCTCCTGCAATTGGAGTAAAGCCTGAACCAGAGGTAGTGCTTTCCATCCACTGTAAGGAACTATAACCGTTGGCATTTGTTGTTGTTAATACAGGTTTTCCACCCACAGCACAATAATCAGCTGGAGAAGCAGAAGCAACACCCACTGTTAGCGCTTCAACAGTTCTTGATTCCTGTAAAGCATCGTTTGCAGTGTTTACATCTCCCGCTGCTGATGTGGTAATATCAAACAGGTATACTCCAGGAGCACTCATGTCCAATTCAGTACCAGTAGTGCTTATCGGTACATTTAAAACTGCACCGGGAGCAAGCGTTCCGCTATTAATTAACTTAGAAGGATAAGTAAAGGTAGCTGCACCATTAACACTTACATTAACCGTTACTGGTGTACCTGCAAAATTGATCGTAGAAGAACCATTATTCTTTATACTTACTGTTACGGTCTCAGCAGCGGTATAACATCCTTTAGCAGTAACTACCGGTGCAACAAGATCCTGTGGTTTTACATCAAGTCCTGCAGCAGGAGGCAGTTCATCCGCTCCGATATCCGGCGTTGCCACATCTCTTAACTGGTTATCGATATCTGTTGTGATACCTGTAACAGGTGTTCCTTGCCCGTCAAGTGGCGAACTTGGCTGCAAATGAAGATCTGATGGTGAAATGAATTGCGGATCTACTTCTTTAGAGTTTGCATCTTTTCCTGAAGCAGATTGCCATGCTGCCAATGTGAGATATTGGGTGGCCGCAGCTCCGTTATTGATACTTCCTGTTCCTGACTGTGCATTTGCTGGATTAGCAAACCAGTCATTATAGTCCATATTACCGGTACCCCATGTATAACCAGTTGGAATATCGATACAGAAGTTCTTTAAAGAAGCGGCTCCTGCAATCAGATCCATATAAACGATGTTATTAAGGATCGAAACATTAGAAGCATTTGTAGAGCTGATGCGAATGCCAAATGATGGCACTGTTGCCGCCGTTGCTCCTGTAGATCCGTTAGCGTTACCGCTCATGTAAATAGAGTTGAACGCTACTTTATCTCCATTTCCTGCTGCGATACCAATACCCACAGCCTGGTTTGGAGATGTTGTACCATTGGCCTTAATATTATAAATAAAGTTGCTGGAAATGATATTATTTGTTGCGTTGGTTCCATCGGCACCTGCAACGATAATACCTATAGCAGCACCTACTTTCTCATCTTGTATATCATGAATAATGTTAGACGTTACTCTTGCATTCTTAACATATGCAGATGTAGGTGTCCATGTAGCGTCAGTAGCAAAGGCTATACCTGCTCTAGCTGTTGCTGATGAAGCAGAGTTATTACTGAAATCTCCACCAACATATCTGATCTCATTATTCCTGATCTGGATACCATCTTCTTCCCTTACCACGATACCTGCTTTACCAATTTCATCTACTCCAAATCCTGTAGATCCTATCACGTTTCTAGAGATAATGGTTCCTGAGTTTGGATTGGCTGCAGAGCCTCCTCTTACATAAATACCATAACGTACTTTGCTGATGGTACATGTATCGATCGTGTTATTATCGTTATCCTCACCAGCGGTTACAGATGTAATAGTAGCATTGAGTGATGAGCCGGCTATCACTACACCATATGTAGTTGTTGTATTGGTATTCTGATCTGCACCTCCTTTTAAGGTTACGTTCTTAATGGTGTTATTCGTTGCACCTTGTCCGGCACCTAAAGAAGCCAGCCAGATCGCTGCAGTACCACCTGTTACCGAAGTATTCTCAATGATCAGGTTGGTACCTGCTGCATCATGAATACCATCAATAGTAACATAATCTGCGCCGTTAAGTTTAATCAATGCAGATGCTGTTGTACCTGAAGTTCCCTTAACAAGAACACTTGTATTTGCTGCAGGTGTGATGGTTAAGGTGTTAACAGAACTTGCATACGGATTTGATTCAATCACCAATGGGAAAGTTTCATTCGTATTATATCCTGCATCAGTTAAAGTAAATGTTATTGGTCCTGTTAAACAGGCAACATTGTAATCAGCAAGTGCAGCTGTAATGGTTGTATAAGCTCCACCACCACCAACATTGTAATTTCCATTAAGGGTGGTGTTGATAGCATAAGTATTTACTGCATTAGGGACAGTAACAATGGTATTCACATCCGTTGCGGTTACACCTGATGGACTCGATCCTATATTTGGTGTTGCCACAATATCCTGCGCTACTATGTAATAAGAAACATGATTGCCTACTGCCAGTCCACCCATATCGGCAGCAATGATCTGGAAGCTCCATGTACCGTTCGTAGCTGTGCCCGAAGTAAGTGTACCAGGTTGTGAGAACCATGTACCATTACCTTTTCTGTAATAGATACGGGGAACAAGACTTCCTGTTGTTGGAACTCCCGTTCCATCTGTTATTGTTACACCAGAAAGAATACGATCACCGGTAGCACATGTGAAAGGCAATGCGGTATATGTGATCACTGGTGCCAATCCATCTCCGGCATTCTCATAAGCACCTATGGTTGGAGGATTGTTCCTTGCAGTTCCTTTAAAGTCGATCGTAACTGCAGCAATTGATTGACCCGCTCCTACCAATGCTGAACCAGCCTGTGGTACAAGAACAGTATTGCTGTTGAAGTTAGGATTAACATTAACAGAGTTTACATCTTTGGTGGTAGCAGTTCTCCAGGCTGCGATATCAGCTCTGTCTGAACTTAAAAACGCCAGTACACCCTGTGTACCACTTACGAAATAATCATTATAATCGATTGTGGTGAATGCTGAGTTTGAAGCTGCTGAGTAAATAGCATAAGCTTTGGCTGCAGCAGCAGGATTATTCAAAGAATTTGAGAATACATTGTTTCGTATATCAAGTGCACTTGCACCGGAACCAACATATAAAGCTGCTGTAATTTTATTCGCTGTCGCTGATGTGCTGGCATAATCTCCATAAAGGTTAACACTATTATTGTAAATCTTAATACCACCCGCAGTAGTAGTTATCGTAGTACTATTACCAACCATCCCTATAGCAATTCCCATTGAAGAAGAATTTCCGAATGTTGTCCAGTTACTACCATTAATTCCAAAAATCACATTGTTCGATATGGTGAGATCACTTGTGGCAGTACCTGTTCCTACAGTTATACCACGACCTCCATAACCACCAGTTGCTAATGCAACAACTTTACGTATAATGTTTCTCGTTACAGTTGAAGAAACAAAACCTGTCTCAAGAGAAATACCAACCTGGGCTCCGGTTGTTGATGTCTCAACCGAAATGTCATTTCGGCTTATAACACTATTAAGACTATTTGCAACCTGGATACCGATATTACCCGTAACAGCTGTGTTAATGTCTATAAGATTACCATCAATGTTCAGATTATCATTACCGCCACTGGTAGCAGACGCTGTTCCTGATGAATATATACCAACAGATACACCCGTGATATAGTTGTTTTGAATAGTTGTATTATCATTATCTGCTCCACTGCTGGCATTCGTAGCTCCTCCAACAGTAATTCCGTAAGCTGCACCTGTAGAAGAAGTATTTATTACAAGGTTTTTGATCGTATTGTTAGTAGCACCTAAACCTGCACCCAGGCTCACAATAGCAACACCTGCAGGTGAGGTAGCATCTGTATTGGTTACAGTCAGGCTTCTGTCTGCTCCGCCGTTATTACTACCATCAATCGTAATATAATCAGCTCCATTGATCTTGATCAATGCACCTGATGCAACACCACCAGATATTGTAGCTGAGTTACCCGAAGCAGGTTTAATCGTTAATGTATTAACTGCACTGGCGTTTGCATTGCCATCTATTACTATCGGGAAAGTCTCCGCTGTGCTGTAAGTAGCATCGGTAAGATTGAATATAACAGCTCCGGTTAAGCAAGCTGTTTTATACATGCTTAAAGCCTGTGTTAAAGTGGTATAAGCACCTCCCGATCCGATATTGTAAGATCCACCCAATGAAGCTGCAACAAGGTAACTGTTTGCAGTGGCCGGAGGTGTTGTTACAGTTAGCACATCTGTAGCAACTGCTCCTGATGGTGTAGATCCCACATTCGGAGTGGATGCAACATCCTGTGCCATGATGTAATAGTAAACATTGTCTCCTGCCTGTAATCCTGGAAGGTTTGCAGATTCAATCGTAAAACTCCAGGTACCGTTAGTAGCAGTTCCGCTGGTAAATACACCGGCTGTTGAAGACCATGCACCCGTTGTTCCTTTTCTGTACCATACTCTTGGTACAAGTGAGCCTGTAGTTGGTACACCTGTTCCATCAACTATCGTAGCGGTAAAGGTTCGATCGTTAGTATTACAAATCGTAGCTAAAGGTGTAAAGCTAACTGCCGGAGGTGCCAGGTCAATTGTAGTCTCGTAAGCACCTATTGCCGGAGTTGAAGCACTTCTTGTTACACCGTTAACATCTATTGTAACAGTGGCAATTCCAGTTCCTGCACCACTTAAAGGCGAACCTGGTTGAGGGATAAGATTAGTTGGTCCGTTAAATAAAGGATTACTGGAAATAGAATTTACATCCTGGCCTGTAGCTGTTCTCCATGCAGCAATATCGGCCCGGTCGCTGGTAAGATAAGCCAGCACACCCTGTGAACCCGATACGTAATAGTCGTTGTAATTGATAGTCGTATATGCTGAAGATGCTGCAGCAGAATATACCGCATAAGCTTTAGCAACAGCATTGCTATTATTCAGCGCATTGCTAAATACATTGTTTCTTATATCAAGTGCAGTTGCTGCACTACCTACAAACAATGCAGCAGTTATTTTATTCGCGGTAGTGGAAGTACTGGTCTCATATTCGCCCGACAAATACACGCTGTTATGATATAGTTTTATTCCACCTGTAGTAGTAGTAAGCGTAGCACTGTTACCCACGATACCAATAGCAATACCCATAGATGATGAATTACCAAAACCTGTAAAATTGGTACCATTCACTCGGGAAATAACGTTATTGGTTATAGTAAGATCGCTGGTTGCCGTACCTGTACCGATAGTGATGCCTCTTGCACCCCATCCGCCGGTGTTTGTTACGATCACTTTTCTTATAAGGTTCCTCGTAACAACAGATGATACGAAACCTGTTTCAAGAGAAATACCTACAGGTGAGCTTGCCGCTGAAGTTTCTACAGAAATATCATTTTGACTTACAGAAGCATTGATAGCATTACCCACTTGTATACCCAAACTGGCAACAGTAGTAGCCGTAGTGATCGTATTGTTATCAATGATCAGGTTATTCAATCCTCCGGCATTTACCGCAGCAGTACCAATAGCGTAAATACCTACAGAAACACCGCTGATCAGGTTATTTTGAATGGTCAGGTCGTCATTATCTGCACCATTGCTTACTTGTGTACCACCTTCTGCCGATATACCATAGCCGGCACCTGAAGCCGAAGTAGTAATGATCAAATTTTTGAAAGTATTGTTTGTTGCTCCCGATCCTGCTCCGGCACTGCTTAAAGAAATAGCAGTTGGTGACGTGGCATTGGTATTTGTAATGGTTAAACTTCTGTCTGTAGCTCCACTGTTACTTCCATCGATCGTAACGTAATCGGCACCATTCAGGTTAATCAGGGCACCCGATGCAACAGAACCACTGATAACAGCCGTAATGCCTGTTGCTGGTTTAATGGTTAATGTGTTGGTTGCACTTGCAGTTGATTGTGCATTGATAATGAGCGGGAATGTTTCGCCTGTAGTATATGTTGTATTGGTCAATCGGTAAACAACTGGTCCCGATAAAGCACATGCATTATTATAAGCGTTAATGGCTGCCGTTAAAGTAGTATACGTTCCTCCGGCACCAACATCAAATGTTCCACTATAAGATGAAGTGTTTACCAATACTTCAACAGGAACAGATTCCTGGGTATTTCCACTACAGGTAATTTCTGCTTTATACCACTGAGTAGTGGTAGGATTAATTAGTAATGTTGGACTTGCTGAACTTGCACTAACGTAAGTATAGGTTCCTGCTTGTGTTGAAGAAACCAACCATCTGTAGGTTTGGCCTACACCTGCAGAAGCACCAGATAAGTTCAATGTTCTGGCAACACCAGCACATTGTATGGCAGCAGGAGAAACCGTACTCGTTCCTGGAATTGGTGGAGATACACAAGGACTAGATTGAAGTGTTACTGCCGGAGAATAGTTATATGCCATATCTCGCATGTATATAGCATAAGTATAAGGACCTGCTCCTGCAGATGCATCTGTAAAGGTCGTGGTGGTTCCGTTGTTTATATTACCAACTACTTTCCATGTAACACCACTGTTAACAAAAGATCCAACACCGGCTGCACCGTTTACCGGATCATACATTGCCTGGTCATTAAGTGTTGGAGCAGTTTGCCCGGCACCGTCAGCTCTTAAAATTACCACACCGCCAATGCCAGAAGCAGGCGAACCATTATCAGTTCCATTGGTCCAACTAAGTTGATTGCCTGCCAAAGAAGCACCAGCAGCTGCATTAGGTGCTGTTAGATCAGGGGTTGCAGATGTACTGGTATAAACAATAACATCATCAAGATAATGATCCGTTGTTGTACTAGTTGTATTTCGCCATGCTCTCGCTGCAGGACTATACGTAGATCCATTCGTTGCAGCTGCAGTAGGAGTATAGGTAACTCTTGTCCAGCTTGTACTATTGGAGTTAGAAGTTGTAGTGGAGGTAGTGGTAGGCAAAGTATTCGTTGTTCCTGTTCTATAACCGAGAACTATACCTCCGTTTCCATTAGTTGAAGCCTTTACCCATCCTATCGCAATTACATAATTAGTTCCGGATGATGGTACAGTAACAATTGGAGATGTGTTTTGGACAGTCGTTCCACTTGTTGCCGCACCTGATGTAATTGCCATTGACTGAAGTCCCGTTCTAACATAGGTAGCCGTAGTATTCGTTACCCAGGTTCCGGTTGTAACAGTCCAGTTTGCTGGAGGAGTTGCTGCAGTTGCTTCAAAGCCGTAATTCTGTGCTTTAACTGCTACAGAACCTAACATCATAGCCACTAAAGCAATAAAAGATCCGACAAACGCAGATCTGCGAGAGTACAATTTTCTCATGAAATGGTGAATTAAGAAGTCAATTGGAGCAGCAAATTAGTGGATTATTTTTTTCGAACCATCGCAGTTTTCCACAAAAAATAAATTTTAATCTTAAACGAGTGGTTTTACTCATAAAAAAAGTGGCTCATAAATGAGCCACTTTTGATTTCGGGTTAAGACCGATTATTGTTTTACAAATCTGTGTACTGCTGTTTCACAACCATTCGCACAGATCGCTTTGATCATATATGTACCACCAGCAAGTGCTGATACATTCAACTGCTGCTGGTTATCTCCCGTTACAACATTCGTTGATGTTTGCATTACCACTTTACCTGTTAGATCTGTCACCACAAGGGTTAACTTCTCTGACCTTGGTGAGGTGATCACAACATTAATTTCTCTTGTTGCAGGATTAGGATAAACCTTCGTCAGCGTGATCTCAGATACTTTTCTGTTCAGTACCACTACCCCACTGTAAACAAACTTACCGTTGTTGTCGATCTGTTTCAGCCTGTAGTAGTTCGCCCCTACCAATGGTCTCACATCATCAAAGTTGTAACTCAACTGCGATGTGCTGTTACCACCATTTGCTTTAGTAGCTACGAATGTGATCTTGCTGTAGTTAACACCATCGGCACTTCTTTCCAATTCAAAACCGTAGTTGTTTGTTTCAGTTGAAGTACTCCAGTACAATTTATTCACGCTGCCTGCATTCTCACCCTTAAAGTTGGTGATCGTTACAGGAAGAACAAAATTACCTGTGTGTACAAAGAATGCTCCCGATCCTGTTACATTGAATGTAACCTTCCACATACCTGCTCCGCCATTTGCTGCACCATCATAAGTAATGCTGGCATCTGTTGGGTCGATAATAGAGCCTGTTCCTGCAGGATAAGTTGCGAAGTCTGTACCTACACCACCATGGTTGAACTGTGTTACTCTCAGGTTAGCGATACCGGTAGCATCTGCCGCTCCTGTAGGTAAAGCAGGGTAACCATTGTTATTCGCATTGTATGCATTGAACTCACCTTGTGTAAAGTACAATGTAATGCTTGACGTAGCTGTGGTTCTGTTGGTTGCAGGAGTGATCTCGAAATAACGCTGTACATACTTCTGACCATTTGGTGCAGACGGCAACGTATTATCGATCTTAACGCATGCATTTACATTACCACTTACTGCAGCACCGCCACTTGGATCAACTGTAGCAATGATATTACAATTATTGAAGAAGTTGGTAGATACTGCCACATCCTGGTTACCAGAGCAAACCTGTGCACCACCTGCTGTTCCGGCTAACAATGTAGCATTCGTAATAGCACTGCTGCGGGTAACTGATACAGTATTTGTCGCAGTACAACTTGCTGTTGTTGTAGAAGTAACTGTATAAGTTGTGTTAGTAGCAGGGTTTGCATAAACTGTAGCTGTAGAAGTACCGGTATAAGCAGTAGTACCTGCAGCATCAGTATACAATCCAGCGCTTGGAGACCATGTGATACTGGTAGATGCAGTTCCCGAAACAAGCAGGTTATCGATAGCCCATCCATAGCCCCAAATTGCTCTGTATCTGAATCTAACCATCACACTTGGCATTCCTGCATAAGCATCAAGATTGAGGCTTTCACTTTGGAATGCAGCAGCAACACCTTGAGTAGATTGCGGATATTGTTTTACCACAGTCCAGCTTGATCCTCCGTTTGTTGATACCTGAACCTGTACAGTATCGTTTGTATTCCAATACTGATAGAAATTGTAGTAACTCAGGTTAACAGAAGTAAAGCCAACCGTGCTGAACGATGGTGAAGCCAATGTTACCTGTGTTGAACTACCACTTCCACCTAGATCGCTGTTACTAGCATAGAACTGACTGTTATCATTACTTGTGATACCCGTTGTACCACTCCATGTATATGGTCCTGTTTGTGGCAGCCATGATGTTAATGCAGCATTTGCACCTGTGCTTGCGTTTGTGGTGGTCCATCCTGTAGCAGATCCATTGAAGTCTTCGCTAAGAATAGGAACATTTGTCAATGATCCACCTGTGAAGGTCAATTGCTGAGCTGGAGATCCAGGACACAATGCAATTGTTGCCGGTGTAAATACAATTGGAGCAGGAACTGGGTTCACATTCACAGTAGTAGTGCCTGTAATCACACAACCTGTACCTGCATCTGTAGCTGTAACAGTATATAAAGTGCTTGAAGAAGGCGTTACTGACACGGAAGCGCCATTTTGACCAACTGGTGCCCAACTGTATGTATAGTTAGCATTTGCACTGGCAACCTGCAAACTACTGCTTTGTCCTGCACAAATTGAAGAAGGCGTTGCAGTAACAGATGTTAATGCTGGAGCCGTTGTAACTGTTGCAGTTACTGGCACACGTGTTCCTTCACAATCTGTAGTAACGTTCCAATCCCAGAAATACCAGCGTGTTCCGTTTGTGATATTATTACCATCAATAGTATTACCTGTAATTGAGAATCCATTTTTAGTTACCGGGTAGGTATAAGTACCGATTCCACGGTAAGTAGCAAGATCATAGTAGATCATCCATCCTGTAGAATTCGCAGGAACATTGAAGTTCAGTACTAAAGTTTTCTGAACGGTGTTACTAATATCACTTGCATCAATGGTAAATGCTTTGGTATCTACTGTGGTACCTCCTGCATTTCTTAATTCTACATTTAATGTACCTGCTGTTGAAGGATATACTTTAACGGTATTGATCTTAGTTGCCGCAGTGGTATTGAAATACATTCCATAACCACCTAATGAAGCTAGATTACCAGTTGTTTCATTTGTATATCCAACATTAAATGTGTTAGCATTTGGCAGAGACGCAGCTACATAATATGTAGTGTTAGTATTAATAGCAGGAGTTGTGAATGATGTTCCGGTTCCAATTGCAGTTCCACCAGTTGAAGCTGCATACCAGTTCAATATTTCTCCTGAATTAGCAGTTGCCTGGAGTGTTACAGTACCTAAACCACACCTGGTAGCAGGAGTTGTGGTTACCGGTTGAGGATTATTCAACACTACTGACATTTCTCCAGATTCATCTGTACCAGTACCGCAAGTTGCCACCAACTTGTAGAACATGGTTTGTGTAATGTTAGCAGCTACTGTGAAAGTTGGTGTGGTTGCACCCGCAATCGGGTTAAATCCTGCACCTGATGTAGTGCTTTCCATCCACTGTATAGAAGTATAACCATTTGCACCTGTAGCAGACAAGAATGGTTTACCACCTGTATTACAATAACCATCAGGTGATGCCGTAGTAGTACCTACAGTAAGCACTTCTTTGGTCCTGCTTTCTTGTAATAAATCGTTGGCAGTATTTACATCAGTAGCTCCCGTTACAGAAGTACTGATATCAAAAATGTAAACACCCGGAACACTCATATCCAACTCATCAACTCCTGTACTGCTCACGGTTATGTCCATTGTACTTCCGGCAGCAAGTGTACCTGTATTGATCACTTTTGCTGGATATGCAAAGGTATTTGCACCGCTTACATTTACTTGTACTGTTACCGGAGTTCCTGCGAAATTGATAGTAGATGAGCCGTTGTTCTGGATTTTTACAGTTACAGTTTCGGTATTATAACAACCTTTTGCTGAAACAACCGGAGATACCAGAGCCAAAGGCTTCATATCTATACCCACTGCTGCCGGTAATTCATCAGCACCAATATCAGGAGTAGTAGCTGATCTCGATTCACCATCAATATCTGTTGTTACACCAACCACTGCAACGCCTTGTCCATCTAATGAAGAACTAGGTTGCAAATGAAGATCCGTTGGTGATACGAATTGCGGATCTACTTCTTTTGAATTGCCATCTGCTGAAGTAGCACTTTGCCATGCAGCAAGATTAACAGATTGGTTAGCTGCACCGTTATTATAACTACCTGTCTTAGATTGAGCATTAGCAGGATTAGCGAACCAGTTATTATAGTTCATACTTCCTGTACCAAATGCATATCCCGTTGCAAGATCAATAGCATAATTCGACATTGTTCCACCGGTAAGATCCATATAAACGATATTGTTCAGGATCGATAAGTTGGTTGCATTTGTTGAACTTACTCTGATACCGAAATTTGAAACTGTAGGCGTGGTTGCTCCTGTTGAAGGGATAACAGATCCACTTAAATTGATGGAGTTGAATACTACTTTATCTCCATTTCCGGCTGATACACCGATACCCACAGCCTGGTTAGATCCTGAAGTACCGTTTGCTTTCACATTGTAGATGAAGTTATTCGCAACAATATTATTGGTTGCATTGGTTCCATCTGCACCGGCAAGGATCACGCCTAATGCTGCTCCGGTTTTCTCATCCATAATATCATGGATAGTATTATTCATCACTTTTGCATTCTTAACGAATACAGAAGTAGGTGTCCAGCTTGCATCTGTTGCAATAGCGATACCCGCTCTTGTAGAAGAACCAGGATTGTTATTGAAATCCCCACCTACGTAGCGGATCTCGTTATTCATGATCTGGATACCGTCTTCTTCTCTTGCTACGATACCTGCTTTACCTATTTCATCAACACCAAACGTACTGCTTCCTATCACGTTTCGCTTAATAACGGTTCCTGTGTTAGGATTAGCAGCAGATCCTCCTCTTGTATAAATACCATAGCGGAGTTTGCTGAAAGTACAGGTGTCGATCGTATTGTTATCATTATCATTACCGCCTGTTACTGATGTAATAGTTCCACTTAAAGTGTTTCCTGCGATAACAACGCCATAAGAAGTACCTGAACCAGCTTTCTGATCGATTCCTCCTTTCAGGATAACATTCTTAATGGTATTGTTTGTTGCACCCTGACCAGCACCTGTTGAAGCCAACCAGATCACTGCAGAACCGGAAGTAGCAGAGGTATTCTCTAAAGTTAACTTCGTTCCTGCTGCATCATTGATACCATCAACAATTACATAATCAGCCCCATTCAATTTGATCAATCCGTCAGCACTTGCTCCGGATGTTCCCTGTACCAATACAGCTGTATTGGCTGCAGGTTTAATGGTTAAAGTATTTGTAGCACTTGCATAACCATTAGCATTGATCACTATAGGGAAACTTTCGTTTGTATTGTAACCTGCATCGGTTAGTGTAAAGGTCACCGCTCCTGTTAAACAAGCCTGGTTATAAGCTGCAACAGCCGCTGTTAATGTGGTATATGCACCACCACCGCCAACATTGTAATTACCGCTAAGATTGCTACCGGTAAGAACCATTGATAAGGTTGTAGTTGGATGAACAGTTACAGTGTTAACATCTGTAGCTGTTACACCTGCTGGTGATGAACCAACGTTTGGTGTACTAACAATATCCTGAGCCACTACATAATAGTAAATAACATCAGAAGTTGTTAAGCCACCCATATCGGCTGCAACAATCGTAAAGTTCCAATTGCTGTTTGTAGCCGTTCCACTTGCCAGTGTACCAGGTTGGCTGAACCAGGTACCGCCAGCATTTTTCTTGTAGTATATTCTCGGAATAAGTAATCCTGTAGTTGATATACCTGTTTCGTCTGTGATATTAGCAGAAACAGTTTGATTGCCTGTATTACATCCGTATGCAATCGCAGAAACCGAAATTACAGGAGGTGTACCGTCACCTGCATTTTCATACGCTCCAATAGTAGGAGTAGTAGCACTTCTTGCAATTCCTTTGAAGTCCACAGTAACACTACCTATACCAGTTCCTGCTGCCACCAAAGGAGACCCTGTTTTAGGCATCAGAATAGTATTAGAATTGAACTGTGGATTTACTGCAAGTGAATTGGCATCTTGTGTAGTAGCAGCCTGCCAATCGGCCAGGGTTGCCTTAGATGAACCCAGGTAACCGATAAACTTACCTACCGCTGCAGTTGCCGAAGTCACATAATAATCGTTATTGTTAATAGTAGAGAAAGGTGTAGCTGAAATAGAATAAACTGCATAGTTATTACCTTCTACGCCGGTATGCGTACTAGTCATCGTATTGGAAAATGCGTTATTTCTCACATCAACCAATGTAACAGCATCCCCGATGAAAAGACCTGCCGCTACCGGAGCACCCCAGCTACCTGTTTGACGGTCGTCGAACAATGAAACGGAATTATGGTAAACATTGTAATTGCTTCCAGAACCAATTCCTATACCTGATATATTATATAATGCAGGATCAGTATCTCCATCTCCCTTCATTCCATAAACAACGTTGTTGCTGATGGTTAAGTTAGCCGAAGCATTACCAACTGCATAAATACCTCTTGCACCATAACCACCGGTTCCGGTGTATTGAATATTTGCTACCTCGTTTCTGGTAACCGTTGAGTTATTGAAACCTGCTAACAATGCAATACCAATAGGAGTATTTACTGTTCCTATTATATTGAACACCTTATTTTGTTCAATCAAACCTCCTACAGCATTACCAGCAGCAATTCCTGTGTAACCTATCTGGTTCGCAGTAACAGAAGATCCGATCTGGTTACCAGCGATTACTAAACCATCTAAACCACCAGTTGAAGTTCCGGCAGATCCATTAGCATAAACGCCAATGTATGCTTTGCTGATATCATTGTTGCGAATGACGATATTATCATTATCTGCACCTGCACTTCCTATAGTTGTTCCACTTATTGAAATTCCGATAGTAGCATTCGCAGAGTTGCTGCCAGTTGAAATGATACTGTTTTTCACAGTTGAATTGCTACTTCCAGAAGTTCCGTCATTAGCAATCCATATCACTGCTGTTCCTGCAGTAGTGCTCGTATTTGTCAATGTAAGATCCCGTGTAGACGAACCATTATTAGAACCGTCTATTGTTACATATTTAGCACCATTTAATTTAATAAGGGCGCTTGTTGAAGAACCACTAATCGTTGCAGCGGTAACTGGTTTAACAGTTAATGTATTGACTGCACTGGCGTCTGCGTTTGCATTAATTACAATTGGGAAAGTTTCACCCGCATAAGAAGCATCTGTAAGATTGAAAACTACTGCAGAGCTTAAACAGTTGCTGTTATAGGCTGCCACTGCGGCTGTAAGTGTAGGGTAATTTCCTCCGGAACCTACGGTATACGATCCACCGATAGAACCACCGATTATATAACTCGCTGGCGTAGTTGGAGCTGTTGTTATTGTATTAACATCCGTACCAATTGCTCCCGCAGGATTTGATCCAACGTTTGCAGGAGAAGCTATATCCTGGGCTACCACGTAGTAACTAATCACATCTGCACTGGTTACGCCACCCATTAATGAATTATCAATAGTGAAATCCCATGTACCATTTGTTACTGTACCACTTGCCAGCGTTCCTTGTGAAGAATACCATGTACCTGTACCTTTTCTGTAGTAAACTCTTGGAGCGTTGGCACCCGTTGCCACACCACTTAAATCTGTAATCGTTACACTAAGCGTTCTGTTGCTCGTTAAGCAAGTAAGGGCTAAAGGTGTATAAGTGATCGCAGGAGCACCAGCATCTCTGGCTGTTTCGTATGCGCCGATAGATGGTGTAGCACTTCTTGAAGCACCTGTGAAATCAGTAGTTACAGATACCACCGCACCTGCACCAACTACTGGAGATCCTGGTAAAGGAGTGAGATTCGTATTAGTGTTGAAGTTAGGATTAGCATTGATTGAATTTGCATCTTTACCTGTAGCTGTTTTTAACGCAGCTAACGTAGTAATGTCGCCCGATAAATATGCTAATACACCTTGTGCTCCCGACACGAAATAGTCATTATTGTTTATCTGAGTATAAGCAGTGTTACTTATTGCTGAATAGAAAGCATAGCTTTTCGATGTTGGTCCATAAGTAGCATTCTCGTTGTTAAGTGTGTTAACGAAGATGTTATTGCGAATATCTAATGCACTGGTAGATGTACCCACATAAAGTGCGGTTGTAATCGTTGCAGCAGAAGCATAACCTGGGAAGTTTCCATTCATATTAACACTATTATAGTAGAGGTTAACTCCACCTGTAGTAGTGCCAAATGTGGTGCTATTACCAGATACACCAATCGCAATTCCCATTGCTGATGAGTTGGTAAAGCCTGAATAGTTACTTGCACCGCTTACGCCATAGATCACATTATTACTTACTTCTAAAGCACTCGTCGCCGTTCCTGTACCAATAGTAATACCTCTGCCACCATAACCTCCGGTAGCAGAAGTGTATACATCAGTGATGCGATTTCTTGAAACGGTAGAAGCAGTGAACCCTGCTTCAAGAGAGATACCTACTGGTTGTGCAGAAGCACTGGTCTTTACACTAATGGTATTCTGCGAAATAATACTGTTCAAACTATTCGCTGCACGAATACCAAAAGCAGTAGCGTTAGTCGTATTAACAACAACATTATTTCCGGTAATAGACAAATTATCCAAACCACCAGCATTCACAGCTGCGGTACCACTTGCATAAATACCAACACTTACACCACTAATATTATTATTCTGGATAGTTGTGTTATCATTATCAGCACCAGATGTGCCAGGTGAAGTTCCCACAGAAATACCATAGCTTAAACCTGTTGCTGCAGTATTGATATTCAGATTTTTTACAACGTTATTAATAGCACCGGCTCCTGCTATACTCACAATTGCTATACCTGCAGGAGTGGTCGTGTTGCTGTTCGTAATAGTAAGATCACGAGAGCTGGTTCCATTATTACTTCCGTCAATTATTATATAGTCAGCACCGTTCAATTTGATTACCCCATCAGTACTAACACTTCCTGTAATAGTCGAAGTAACACCTGCAGCAGGTTTAATGGTTAATGTATTCGTTGAACTTGCCTGGATGTTACTATTGAAAACAATTGGGAAAGTTTCTCCTGCTCCATAAGTTGCATCGGTAAGATTAAATGTTACCGGACCACTCATACAACCATTATTATAAGCATTGGCAGCTGCAGTTAAAGTAGCATACGTACCACTTGCTCCAACAGTATTAGTTGCTGCAAGATTAGCTGCATTATTATAGGTATTAGCACCAGACGGATGCACTACAATCGAATTTACATCCGTGCCTGACACTCCTGCCGGATTTGAACCAATATTTGGTGTTCCGTTTTGATCCTGTGCAACTACATAATAAGAAATTACATCCCCTGTTACAATACCTCCTACAAGGCTCGCATCAATAGTAAAGCTCCAGGTACCATTCATTCCATCACCACTTGTCAAGGTACCCTGTGTAGATGCCCACGCACCCGATCCTTTCTTAAAGTATATTCTCGGCATAAGTGCTCCTGTTGTAGGAACGCCACTTGGATCAACAATAGTAACATTCGTAAGTGTTCGGCTTCCTGGTGCACAACTCACACCCAAAGCAGTATAGCTTATTTGTGGCGCCAGGTTATCCAATAAAGTATAGTTGCCTTCGTCAGCTCCAAGATCCGGGAATGTAGTACTTCTAACAGTACCGTCGAAGTCATCTGTAACCGGTAATGGTGTTCCGCCACTTTCTATAACGGTTGGTGTAGCACCAAGATTCAAATGCAGATCATTGGCAGAGTTAACATAGGTTACCGTTGCACCTGAGAAGCTGTTACCGTCTCCTGCAGAAGCAGTTTTCCATGCCGCAAAATCTCTGTCGCCACTCCAATATCCTACGGTAGCATTAACACCGCCGTTCAGCAAATTGTAATTAGAAGCATTAGCTCCCCAACCGGTTGCACTCGAAGTAGTAACGCCATAGTTATTAGCAATCGCATAATGCTTGCCGGTACCTCCGGTTCTGCTGTTTGTAAAGATGTTGTTCTTTACATCCATGGTAAACGCCGTTACCGCAGTAGTTGAGAAATCACCCCTGTACAAAGCGAAAGAAGGCTGAGCACCACTTGCTGCTGTTCCTTCAACATTAATTGTATTATGATACACCTTCAGCGTAGTGGTAGTGCTGGATGTATATTGAGCCCAGATACCAATAAACGCAGTATTGGTTGTTTGCCCATTGCCAAGTGAGATCATATTATTGGCAAATGTGGTATTGGCACCGCTACCATCTCTCACAAAAATACCCGACACGGTTGCAGGTGCTGTAGCAGATGTAGCTGTACTCGCATTACTCAAACCGTATATCCTGTTCTTCGTGATCGTCATGCTCGTTATAGGAGCGGTGTAAGAGATACCAGCCAGGTTATAACCGCCTGTACCATTATTGGTAAGACTAAGATTATAAATAGTATTACCGGTAAACACAGGAGCAGTGCCGGCGCTAAAGTAAATACCCAACCCTGCCAATGCACCACTGCCAACCGAAGTATTGGTTGTATTGGAGCTAAGGTTGCTGATGGTATTATTGCTGATCGTCACCGTTCCTGCAGAAGTATTGATACCCCTGAAAACAGTAGACGAGCCGGTACTGAAAGCTGATATATTATTAATAGTATTAGAACTGATGCTGATAGTGCCTGATCCGGAATTATTAATACCGATCGCAGTAACTGTAGCAGTGGTGGTTCCGTTTGTACCGATAGTAATGCTATTCGCAGTTGCACTACCGATTGTATTTTGACTAACTACGTGGTTACCGCTACCTGCAATGGCAATACCATTAAATGAATAGCCCATAGTGGCGGTACCGCCTGTACTGATAGAACCGATAGTATTATTTTGGATGGTCACCACAGCACCCGATGTTGCATAAATACCAGTGGATAAACCACCGCTCGATGTTGCAATAATATTGATAGATCCGGTACCTGAAGTAGCACCAATGGTATTACCGGAAACCGTTCCCACATTAACTAAACCGGCACCTACATGTATTCCGGAAAAATAACCCGGTAAGGTAGTAGTAGTGCTTCCCGTACTGAAAGAGAAATTAGTTACAGTGTTACCCTGCACTGAAGTGGCTGAAGTACTTCCCACATTTACATAAACACCACGGAATAATGAAGATACTCCGCTCATAGTATAGGCAGAACCACCTGCCGATGCTGCTCCGCCTCCAATAAAGTTATTTGAAACAGTGAAGCCATTTCCACTGGTATTATCGATACGAATACCATAATGGGTATTAGAAGTAGTGTACACACGTGCAGCTGTCTGGAACAGGCTGTTACCGGTGATACTCCATCCGCTGTTTCCGCTGCTGATATATATACCGTGTGTGGCACTACCTGCAGAGAAATAGTTAGATATATTATTGTTTGAAACGATATTATCGTTATTCTCTATAGAAGAAGAGCTTCCTGCCGAATAGATAGCAATAAGCGGTGCTGAAGTACCATCGCTTATATTATTATTACTAATCGTATTATTATCGTTACCGCTTACAACACCTCCTGCAAAAACAATTGTACCACTGCTTGTTGATGTATTACGGCTCTTGATATTAGCGTACTTAATAGTATTCCCGGTAGCATCATTAATAAACTGTACGGCATAGCTTGTACCTGCATTGGTATTTTCAATTACAAGATCTGGAGTAGATCCTGAACCACCTACCCTACCATCGATAATGATATTCTTACCACCATTAAAATTCAGTGTACCTGTTGTATTGGCACTGGTAATCGATAAGCCTGACACGGCAGGATAAATGGTTACGGTATTCGCTCCTACAACTGCACCTGATGTAGGTATAGGGAATGCAGGTTCATTAGAAGCCAGGTAACCTGCCTGTAATATAAGTGTAACATTACCACTAAGGCCATTCGTGTTGATATCGTTGAAAGCTGCAGTCAGGGTTGCATAGTCAGCTCCACCGCCACCTACTGTTTTATTTCCAGACAATGATCCTGCATTGGTTGCTTGTGTTGCTGAAACGGCAGCACTCACACCACCTTCGGTTACTGCATAAACTCTCCAATAATAAGTTGTTCCAGAGTTCAGGCCTGTCTGTACAGACGATAGGGCATTTGCAGCCGCCAAACCAACATACGAAAAGTTTACGTTGTCAGTCGAACGATATATTGCAAAGCCCAGTTCATTGCTTGAGTTATCCGTCCAGTTCAATGTCATTGCGCCTGCACTTACAGCTGTAAAATTCAAAGCAGTCGGAGCATTTGGCACTGAAGGTGTAAAAAGATAAAATCTGCGGCTTCCATTGCTCGCAGAATTTAAAGCTGTAATAGTAGAACTGGCAGTGTATGTGTTGCTGGCAACAGTAGCAGACGTTGTTGCCGTATGCGTTGTAGTATTAACAGTAACTACATTGTTTGCTGTTGTATTTCTTGAAAAACCTATATAGTACGAAGCCGTTGTAGCTGCATTAGTCGTCATTGCACCATATACGAACTCAATACGGCCACTCGACTCATATAATCGCACCTGCCACGTACCTGTACCTGGTGCGTTAGATCCGGTATAACGGATCATTACATTCGTCCATTGTATTACAAGTGTACGGTTGGGAGCAGATCCTACCACTTTAGCTTCTACTTTTCCATCTGTTCCAATCTGCATATCATTTGCAAATGCAGATATTGTTGCTACGGTACTATTAGGCAATGCATAAACACCTGTTCCTGTAACAGCACCTAATGTTATTATACCATTTGCACTTGCAGAAAACTGTCCGTACCGCTGACCCATGAAAAAGAAATCAAAATCTGATCCTGATCCAAGGTTAAAGCCTGTCAAACCAGCAGCAGGGGAGTCATCTACTGAAGCTGCCACAAGTTGAGTAGTGCCAGACGACATGTCAATAACATTTCCATTTTGATCCTGGGCCAGGCTACCGGTTGCACCGGTTGAAAAAACATAATTTGCAGTACTCTGTGCATTCAGACTTTGCACAAATAAAACGGAGATCACAAATACAAACGCAGCAAAATATTTGCTGATCGTAGCAGCGTACAATTTTCTCATACTAAGGCAGGTTAAATAGTCAATTAGAGCTTGAAAATAGGTGGATTATTTTGAACAATAAAAAAAATTGTTAACAATTTCTCATTTTTAATTCCGGTATGCTATAACAGAATTATTGTATATATTATAATAATAACGTTTAACTGCTAAGAGCAACTCATTATGTCTATCCTGCTTTTCTTTTAAAAACTAACATCCGTTATCCTTCCTTACATTTGTCAACTAACGTTGCTCTATAGATGAAAAATATTAAGCTGATAGAGGTTCCTTCAGAAATAGGCGCTGGTACCCGTGGTGCAAGTCTCGGTATCGAAGCCATCAAGATCGCTGCACTCGACTTTATGAGTAATTTCTTCATTCACTTTCCTTCCGAAAAAATACCTACAGAGAATAAATTATTATACGAACCGATAGAATCACCTTATGCCAAGCGTATCAAAGGCATCGCTGCGATCTACGATCGGGTAAGCAAATCAGTTTGCGATACCCTCAAAAGCAATTTCTTTCCGGTGGTACTTACCGGTGATCATAGTACGGCAGGTGCCGTTATCGCCGGCATCAAAATGGCGAAACCAAAAAGTAAACTGGGTGTGATATGGATCGATGCCCATGCCGATCTGCATACACCCTACACCACTCCTTCAGGTAACATGCATGGTATGCCTTTGGCAACAGCCCTGGCAATGGACAATGCCGCCTCTGCCGTACACGACATCGATCCCGAAACCAAAAAACAATGGGAATACCTCAAAAACATCGGTAAGATCGCTCCCAAGATTTTACCCGAAGACCTGGTCTTCATTTCACTAAGGGATTATGAAAAAGAGGAAAAGAACCTGATCGAAAAAAACGAGATCAAAGTGGTCACCACCTCCGAGATCAGGAGAAAAGGTGCTGAAGCTGTGGTACGATCTATTCTTCGATACCTGAGCGATTGTACTGATATATATGTAAGCTTTGATGTCGACAGTCTCGATGCTTCCATCTCACGAGGCACCGGAACTCCGGTAGGTAATGGTTTAAGGGAAAGGGAAGCTGAAGACCTGATTAGCAAGCTGATGCAGAACCGTAAAGTATGCTGCTTCGAGATCACGGAAGTAAATCCAACGCTCGACAAAGAAAACCTGATGGCAGAGATAGCATTCAACATCCTGCAGCGTAGTGTGAATGTCTTGATGATGAGCTGATCATAACTATAGGAAAGTTCTGCTCAAACCTTCCTCCAAACGCATTGGTGTAAAGCCAAGTTCCTGCTTTGCTTTACCGATCGTTAGTCCGCCATGCTTCGCTCTTTTTACAGGCTCAGGAAAAGTATCGGCAGTTACAGGCTCGATCAATGTTTTATCCAGCTTCAGTAATTCAGCTACAGCCACAGCCATCTGGTACGGACTAACCACTTCTTCTCCGGATAAATGATATAATCCCATTGCTTTCTTGTTAATGATAGATTCGATTCCTTTACAGATATCACCCACATAACTGGGTGTTCTCATTTGGTCGCTTACCACTTTTATCGGCTTGCCTGCTTCAAGACTATCTTTTACCCAATGCAAAAAAGTAGATCGCATACCATTCCACACTTCACCATACATAAACACAGGCCTGACGATCGTATAATGTAATCCGCTATTGATCAACATCTGTTCTCCTTTCAACTTTGTCTCTCCATAGAAATTCAGTGGTGCAGGAATAGCATTTTCATCATGCGGACCTCCATCACCCAATACAAAATCGCTGGAAGTATAAATACAATGAATCTTCTCATCCAGTTTGTGTACTGCTTTTACCAGGTTAGAGATAGCATCTATATTCACTTGCCGGCATCGGTCAGGTTGCTGTAAACATTCATCCGGCTTACTCATTGCCGCAGTATGAACAATCACATCCGGTTGTATTTGCTCCATCATTTCTTCCACCGCAACAGTGTAGGCCAGGTCACATGAAAAATATTTTACATCTTCAAAAGGAAGCCGCTTTTCGCCTTTTCCGGCAGCAAAAACATTGTGATCATCCTTTAAAAATCGGCACAAATGCTGACCCAGGAAGCCATTTGCCCCGGTAATAAGAATTTCCATACAAACAATACTATCAAATAAGCATGATATTAATCGTGTAACAACTACACATTAATCAGTTTTTCATAAACTCGTTTCCACTACCTTCGCTACCCGTTATGAGCCATAAAAAAGTGACCAAAATTGGTGTGCTCACCTCAGGTGGTGACTCACCCGGAATGAATGCAGCCATCAGGGCAGTTGTAAGAACAGGAATCTATCATGGTTTGGAAGTTTACGGCATTATGAGAGGTTATGCCGGTATGTTAGAAGACGATATCGTTCTCATGGACACTCGTTCGGTAGCCAACATTATTCAGCGTGGCGGAACCATCCTCAAAACAGCTCGTTGTAAAGAGTTCATGACGCCGGAAGGGCGACAAAAAGGCTACGATAACCTCAAAAAAAGAGGTATTGACGGTCTTGTAGTAATTGGTGGTGACGGATCTTTCCGTGGAGCCCAGATATTCAGCCACGAATTTGATATCCCTTGTATCGGATTACCCGGAACCATTGACAAAGACATTGCAGGTACCGATTTCACCATTGGTTTCGATACCGCTGTAAATACTGCCATCAGGGCCATTGATAAAATAAGAGATACGATGGAAGCTCATGATCGTCTCTTCATTGTTGAAGTAATGGGTCGTGATGCAGGATATATTGCTTTATACAGTGGTATTGGTACAGGAGCCGAGAACATCCTGATACCAGAGACAAAAACTGATATGAACGAGATCATCGCTTCACTCTCTGAAAAAGAAAAGCGAAGAAAGCTCGTTAACCTGATCGTTGTTGCCGAAGGAGAAGAATTTGGTGGTGCACAGGAAGTTTCCAAAGTAGTGAAAGAAGCTTTACCTAAAGCCGATGTAAGAGTCTGCATCCTGGGTCATATTCAAAGAGGTGGTGCACCAACATGCCAGGACAGGTTAATAGCGAGTCACATGGGTTATTATGCTGTTGAGAGTTTACTTGTAGGCAGAAGCAATGTAATGGTGGGTGTGATCAACAACAAAATACACTATACACCGTTTGATAAAGCTGTAAAAGAAAAGCAGAGGATCGGCCAGGAGTGGATGAGGATCGTTAAAATATTAGCAAGTTAAATCTGAAATTTGAGGTTTGACATTTGACATTCTTAAAGTCATAGCGTGTTCAAAACAGTCAACTAACTCAATCTCAAAGTGAAGGATTAAATTAAGTATGCCAACAATCAACCGATTTGAAGATCTACAGATCTGGCAGTTAGCAAGAGAACTGTCCCGGATGATATTTGAGCTTACCTCAGTTAATCCTTTCAATAATGATTTCCGGTTTCGTGATCAGATTAGGGCAGCCGCAGGTTCTGTAATGGATAATATTGCAGAAGGTTTTGAGCGTTCAGGACAATATGAATTTGTAAACTTCCTGAGCATAGCCAAAGGATCTGCAGGAGAAGTGAGATCGCAACTTTACCGGGCTTTTGATCAGCATTACATTACAGAAATTCAATTACAAAACGCACAAGACCGTTACAGCAATCTCGCTGAACAGATTGCCGGTTTCATAAAATATTTAAATAAATCTGAAGTAAGAGGCCAGAAATTCAGAGACAGGAATACAGATTAGTGCTCCAATTTCAAATCTCAAACTTCAAATGTCAAATTTATTATGTCAAAGAATTTAGATAAGTATCTCCATCAGCAGATGGATAAGCAGGCTGGTGTTGACCATGTAAACCACAGAACCAAGATCGTTGCAACGGTAGGTCCGGCATGCGACACCTACGACAAACTTTTAGAACTTGTAAAAGCAGGTGTAAATGTATTCAGGCTCAACTTTTCTCATGGTAATCATGAAGACAAGCTCAAGATCATCGAGCACATCCGCAACATCAATAAAACAGAACCCTATAATATTTCGATCCTGGGAGACTTACAGGGCCCAAAACTTCGTGTGGGTGAGATCGCAGAAGGCGGTTTAGATGTAAAGCCTGGAGACATACTCACTTTCACCAATGAAAAAGTAGTGGGTACAATGGAGAAGATATATGTCTCCTACCCTAACCTTGCCGATGACGTAAGAGTAGGTAATACCATCATGATCGATGACGGTAAGATCGAAGTGAGAGTGAAAGAGAAAACAAAGAACAAAGATGTAAAAGTTGAAGTTACATTGGGTGGAAAGCTCACATCTAAAAAAGGGATCAACCTTCCTGATACCAAGATATCACTCCCTGCACTTACTGAAAAAGACCTGGTAGATCTTGACTTCATTATAGAGCAGGAATTAGATTGGGTGGCGCTGAGTTTTGTAAGAAGCGTGAAAGACATCATTATTCTCCGCAATAAATTAGAAGAAAGCAAGAGCAGCACCAAGATCATCGCCAAGATCGAAAAGCCTGAGGCACTGAACAACATTCGTGAGATCATCCTTGAAAGCGATGCGATCATGATTGCCCGTGGAGACTTAGGTGTTGAACTTCCTGTTGAGCAGGTTCCATTGATCCAGAAAGACATCATTCGCAAATGTATTCACCGTGCCAAGCCGGTAATTGTTGCCACGCAGATGATGGAAAGTATGATCGATCGTGCCAAGCCAAACCGTAGCGAGATCACCGACGTTGCAAACGCTGTACTCGAAGGTGCTGATGCCGTGATGTTAAGTGGTGAAACAGCAACCGGTAACCATCCATCATTGGTGGTAGAAACGATGCGTAAGATCATCATGGAAGTGGAGAAAAGAGAATACCGTTACAACCGTGAAGAAGACCTGATCCCTCAGCCCCACTCTCCTTCTTTCCTCAGCGATGCGATCTGTTACAATGCTTGTAAAATAGCACGTGATGTTACAGCAGATGCCCTGATCGGTATGACGCAGAGTGGTTACACCGCTTTCATGCTCAGTAGTTATCGTCCCAAAGCACCGTTGTTCATCTTCACCAAAAAGAGAAGCCTGGTAAACCAGCTCAGTTTAAGCTGGGGTGTACGAGCTTTCTTTTATGATGAAGAAGATAGTCTTGATGACATCATCCTCGACCAGATCGGCATTTTAAAAGAAAGAGGGTTCTTAAAGAACGGTGATGTTGTGATCAATACGGGAAGTACTCCGGTACACCTGCATCTTCCAACGAACGTTTTAAAGATCACCAAAATAGACTAAGGTGTTTTGCATAATCTTCAGGCTGTTCCGGTCTGAAGATTATGTATTAACATTATTTATAGTCTTCCTTTTATTGAAAAAAAGCGGGTCAGCATCTCAGTACCGCCTTTTCACCCTTTCGCCGCAGCAGATAATTTGTTATTATTACAAACTAAACATCCTGCTCTATGTGCGGCAAAAACTATCTGCTTCCTGCACTGGTAACCTTGTGCTGTTTATTTACGGCTTCTGCATTGGCTCAACAAAAGCAATGGATCACCAAAACATTTCGTATCACTTACATCAGCCGTGATTCAAAAGACCTGGCTAAAGACACAACACTGGTATATTTCCCTGCAACGGAGAAAAGTGGTATTCAGCCAGGTAGTTCGGGAGTAGTACACAGCTTAGGTTCAGACGATGATTACACCAAAGAGATTGGAAGATACTTCGTGTATTCAAGTGACAGCACTGGTACCTGGGGATATGTTATCTCTTCGAAAGAGGCATTAACGGATAGTAGTTATATGGCCAAGGTGGGTGATCTTGTTACGCTAGATATAAAAATTCCTAAGCGAACAACAGAGAATATATTTTTTGACCTCGAAACTTTAGGTATTGTTTTTTACAGGAGAGACGACAGTAAGCTCTGGGATTTTGAAACATTGCTCAGGCGCAACGATAAAAAATACTACGACAGTATTTTGAATCTCTGTATCACCGAATGTAAAAATGCATACACGAGAGAATCCACATCTGCAAAACCCGATTCTAATTATAGAAAGAAACTAACAGCAGGCAGATACAAAGGCAAATCGGTTCTGGAGATATTAAAAGATGCCAACGCAAGAACCGTGTTACCTTTTATGAGCATGGCTAAAGACAAGCCTACATGGTTCAGAGGCCATTCTTATTTTATTGATTACGTAGTGAAATGGTGGTTAGGAGGCGGAGCAAAATATTCACATTCAGAAATGCTGGATACTTTGCTTTCATACAAGCCCGGCTCTGTAAAGTTCCAGTCTTTTGTTAAAGAGAATGCTGCGCAGATAATAGACAATGAATTCGTGAACAAATGGTCTTTCGCTGCAATGAACAAACAGGATGCAGGTAAAGAAGCAGCAGCCGATTCTATATTAGATGTTACTTATACCGTTTCTTATTTACTAAATGACCGTTTCTCAAAAGGCCTGCACTTTCTTGGCAAAGCCCAGATCGTTCAATACAGGTCTAAGTTTAAAGAGGCTTTAGATGCATGTGACTCCAGCATGAGATATCTTACCGCAAAAGAGAATGGACATTTTCATTCCGAACTGCTTCTTAAGAAAGGATATCTATACCAGAAATTGAAAATGATACCTGAAGCTGAGGTGGCTTTCGATAAAGCTGCAGCAGTGGCATTAGATACGAGCAACTATTTAGAAGGCGATACCAGAAATTATATGCTGGGACGTGTGTACGACCGAAAAGGTGATATGTATAACAACCTGGATGATTATGCAAAGGCAATTGCTACATACAAGCGCTCAATAGAAAGTTATCAAAACGACAATACCAATAGTTCATTATTAAAAGCAGCAGACGTACAAAGTTCGCTTGCCGATGTATATAAAAGGCAGGGAGCTTATAGTGATGCCTTCACAATATATTCAGAGTTAAAAGATTCCTACGTTAGGCTAAGTGATGTAAAGAACATGGCAGGCACAATTGATAACCTGGGCTATGTTTTGTTTAAGCAGGGAAAGTACAGGGATGCAATGGAGAATCATAGAAAAGCCGAAAATGTATACAACGTATTAAAACTTTATTCTGATGCTGCATATTCTCTATCGCAGATCGGGCAGGCTTACTGGAATTTGGGAAACTATGATTCTGCGATACTCTCCCATACACAATCTATAGAGAAAAGTAAATTAGCTGATAACGCATCAAGAGAAGCCTATTCATGGAGCAAACTGGCAGACCTGTATAGTTTGGTAGGACAAAAATCAAAATCCTTAGCGGCATACGATAGTTCATCTGCTGCATACCTGAGAGCTGAAGACAGTGTAGGTTTGGTAAATAATCTTTTATCTGTTGGTGATGTTTACAAAACAGATAAACAATATCAGAAAGCAGTTGAATATTTTAAACAGGCACTAAATATCAACCTGAAAACTGGAACTAAATCTTCAATTATAGATGCATATTATAAGATTGGTGATGCAGCATATTATTTTGATACGTTAGCCTCCCGGAAAAATTACCTTGCTGCTTATGACCTTGCAAAGCGTATAGACGATAAATCGAATTTACTTTATACAGCATTGAACCTTGGCATATTGGCATCTCGTACATACGACTACCCTACCGCTGATAAATTCTTTGATGAAGGACTTCAACTTTGTATTGAGCAAAATAGTAAATCAGATGAGGCTTATACATACGAAGCAATTGCCTATGGTAAAGTGCAACGACTGGAATTCGACAAAGCACTTAAGAATTTCAATAGAGCATTAACACTATATGATTCATTAGGTGAGAAATCAAAACTACCTAACCTTTATTCTCAACTGGGAAATACCTTACAGGCAAAAGGTGATTTTGCAAAAAGCATAGAACAATACGAAAAGGCCAAAGAGGTTGCGTATTCAATTAAAAACATGGCAGCATTAGGAAGTGTATTTCAATATCTCAGCTTTGCTTACATTATCAGTGGCGACACAAAGAAAGCGCTGGAAACGGCCGATAGCAGTCTTTCCATCTACCGTGATCTGAATAATAATTACCAGATGGCAAATAGTTATTTGTCGTTAGGCAATGCTTACAATGGAACAGACAATCAAAAAGCTGTTGAGAATTACAAATTAGCAGATAGTTTATATGCACTGGAAAAAGATGATTGGTCAAGAGGTGTTATTATGAATAACATCGGCACCGTTTATTTTGCTCAGGCAGATTATCCAAAAGCACTGCAGTATTTTTTTGAAGCAGATAATTTGTATAAGGTAGTTAAAGTAGTGAATGAAAGTATTTTGAATACACGCAATAACATTGGCGAAGTGTATTACGAAATGAATGACTTTGCTAAAGCAAAGAACATATTGGTTCCTACTAACAAACTGGCTAAAGAAAATAATGTATCGAGAATAGCTGCAGGCAGTGATATTTTACTGGCAAAGATTGCACTGGAAGAAAACAGGCTTGATGAAGCAAAAAAATACCTCGATGAAAGTAAAGAAGCTTCGTATAAAATGAATGAAGCGATCAAGATCGTTGAAACACATCTTACTTATGGAAGGTTATATGCAAAACAAAACAACTCACTACAAAGCATCCCTCATTTCAGGATAGCCATCGATCACGCAAAAAAAACAGACGCAGTGAAATATCTCTGGCAGTCTTTGTATGAACTTGGTATCCTGTATTATAATAAAAATAATTTCGATTCTGCAGTGATCGTTTTTAAAGAAGCTGTGGAAATAGTTGAGGCAAGCGCATCCAAGTTATTTGGTGGAGCAGAAGCAAAAAAGATATATGCTGCCGACACAAAAAAAGTAGACCTGTATAATAAACTGGTAGCAAGTCTTGTTACTTTGAAACGAGCCGATGAAGCTTTGTTCTATGCTGATAAAAGCAACTCACAGGCACTCAAAGAAAAAATGGAGCAGTCTGGAATTGTAACTACCGATAAAGAAAAAAAAGAGGCACTGAAAAAAGGAAATGAACTATTGCAAAAACAAACAGCCATTGAACAGGCTATCGCCAAAGAAAAAGCCAAACCTGTTAAAGAACGGAACGATCAGCTTATCGCTTCGCTTGAAGGCGTAAAGAAAGTGGCCGAAGATGATTATTTGAATTTCATAAACGAACTGGTTCAAAAATATCCTGACTTAAATAGTTATTTTTCTAAAACAGATCCCAGCCAGTTTAGAAATTATATCGACTACATTCCCGATAGTACGATCGTTATTCTCTATGTGATCAACGACAAACAATTATTCATTTTCACGGTAACCAACCAGGAAACAGGAATTAAAGTAGTGGATCTGCCTGAAGACCTGAATGCTGAAGCAACAAAATACCTGGGCATTTTAAAGAACCCCGATAATGCTACAGGCACCGGAGCCATTGCTGTAAGAGCTACTGTAAGAGATAAGAATGTGATCAAAGGTGATTTTAAAAAAGAAGCTACAACGCTTTACAACCTGCTCATCACACCAATTGAAGATCAGTTGAAAGATAAAAAATCACTTTGCATTATTCCAAACTCTAAACTCAGCAGCATTCCATTTTCCACTTTAGGTTACCTGGATCAGAACAACGATTTTCATTTTCTGATTGAAAAGTATCGATTGTTCTATACCAATAAAATGGAGATATTTTCAAAACCTTATAAGCCTCAAAGTATAGAACAATCTTTTGTAGCATTCGGCAATCCGGATAAAAGTTTACCTGGTGCAACCAAAGAAGTGCTCAACATTCAGCAAATATTTCCATCAGCGAAGATTTTCCTGGAAGAGGAGGCAACTGAGACGAAAGCAAAAGAAGCTATCAAAAGCTACAGTTTCGTACACTTTGCTACACACGGTATTCTGGATGGTGATGACTTTTCAAAATCATATCTACTCTTCAACTCCGATGCTACCAACGATGGTAAGTTCAGTATTGCAGAAGTAAATGGATTGATCAAAAAAGAAACAAGTATGGTGTTTCTTTCTGCCTGTGATATGGCTGTGAGCAAAGAAGCTGTGAAGGGATGGTACATCTCTCCTATCAATGCATTTCTGAATAATAGAGTAACAACAGGTGTTGGTCCATTATGGCAGGTTCCTGATGAAGCAACGATGATCTTGTTGGATGAGTTTTATAAGAATATCAGGTTTCTCAATATGTCTAAGACCGATGCCTTACGTTATGCACAGGCTACTCTAAGTAAAAATCCTAAATACTCCCATCCATATTTCTGGGGTGCATTTGTTTTATATGGAGAATGGAGATAATGATAAAAGTATCAAAGTATAGAAAGTTGATAAAGCCGGGTTAATTGGCAAATAAAAGTTCCAAACGAAAAAAAGGGGCTGCCTTCTTTTAAAGACAGCCTCTTTATATAAAAGCATATTACTTCAAATAAGTCGCCAGCCATTCATGCAACTGTTGATAAAAGAATTTACTGTTCTCTCCTCTCAATATCCAGTGATTCTCCTCAGGAAATACGATCAGCTTACTGGGAACTTTCATTCGCTTTAAAGCTGCCCAATACTCTAACGCATTATTCAAAGGCACACGAAAATCCTGTTCACCAACGGTAACAAGTACAGGTGTTTTAAAATTCTTTGCGAGGCGAATAGGGTTTTGTTCTGTCCATGTTTTTGATTGTTCCCATGGTGGCCCACCAGCCATCACTTCTCTGTGATAAATACCATCACTTGTTCCCCACTGAGCTTCGCTGTTCACCAAAACGGCATGGCTGATCAGTGCTTTATAATGTGTTGTGGTTCCCTGCAACCAGTTACTTAAATGTCCACCGTAACTGGCACCCCCTGCAACTTGTTTTGATCCGTCTATGAAAGCAAACTTTTTGATCGCATCTGCTGCGGCTTCATTCACTTCATCTGCCGGGCCTTTGAAAGGATCGTATTGAATGTCCTGTGCAAATTTCTCTCCATACCCTGTTGATCCGGTATAATCAGTCAATACCAAAACATAACCCGGTGCCGAGAGTAAATGATAATTCCAGCGATAACCCCAGTTGTCTTTCCATGCACTGGCTGGTCCGCCGTGTATCACAACAAACAAAGGATATTTTTTATTTGCATCGAAACCTGCAGGCTTAACGATCCAGCTATGGATTTTTTTACCACGGCTGCTCGTCGTCCACATTTCTTCAACGGCATTCATGTCTAGCTTCTTCAGTTTTTCTGTGTTGAAGTTTGAGATGAGTGAATGTGTTCCGTTTGCATTTATTCTTACTACTTCTGTCGGCATGGTGCTGCTTTCGAAAGAAGCTACAATGGCAGCACCATTTTCAGAAACACTAAAGCCTGTATAAGAACCAACACCACCTTTCGTGATAAGTTGTGGCGTGCCTCCTGTAACAGGCATACTGTACAACATATCTCTCCCTTCGCTTTCGCTTGTAAAGAAAATAGTGTTGGCTGCAAGCGTATAACTATTGATCGGTCTGTCCATTTGCTTTGCCAGAACAGTTTTGTTCTGCATTGATGGATAGTCAAACCTTGTAAGATAATCCAGGTTATATACTTTATAGTTGTTCGCAGCACTGCTGGTACAGAAAAGATATTTACCATCAGCACTTAATTGCGGATCACCGTAAGAATCATTATCGGTCGTTAATAATTTAGCATCTCCTCCAGTGATCGAAACCGTATACAATTTTGAAGTGGTTTCCTGGTAAGCAGAAACCTCTGCATCTGTTATAGCAGAAAATATCACCGACTTACCGTCCGAACTCCATACGCTGCTACCTAACCTGAATCCGGCTAATCCTGAGATCGCAACATCAGTTAACAGGTCTTTCGCTTTATCTGAACCAATTGCCTGTACAAACAAATGGCCTTGTTTATCCTCCAGCCACCTGTCGAAATTCCTTACCGGGAACTGTGTGTACACTCTTGCTTTGTACTTGAGTTTTTTTCTTTCGTCAGCGATCTTTTTATTAGCTGAATCAGCATAAGCACCGGGATATACACTTGAGTTAAACAAAAGCATTTTACCATCCGGGCTCCATTTTGGTGATCCTGCACCGGTAGAAATATTGGTGAAACGTTGAGCTTCTCCACCTTCTTTTACATTGAGTAAATAGATCTGACCTGCTTCATCACCTTCACGTTTTGCAGAGAATGCAATGTATTTCCCATCAGGACTCCATTGGTAGCCACTTTCTGAACTCTTTCCACTTGTTAAACGACGAGGTGCAGCAGAACCATCAGCCGGAACGATCCAGAGATCATTTACCGCATCAGCTTCTACATAGCTTGGTTCTGTAACGTTGAACACCACCCACTTTCCATCAGGGCTTATTTCAGGTGATCCCACCCTTTTCATCAGCCAGAGATCTTCGTGAGTGATGGCTTTTTTGTTTTGTGAGAACACAGAAACAAATACCAGCATTAAACTGGTAAGCAGTAGTAGTTTTCGCATGTTGCATTTACTTTTAGTAGCACTAAAAATAAGCAGAGAACTGAACTACAGCACAAATTTGTGATCAGTAGATAAAGTATTATCTAAAGCCCTTAATGATGCCATAAAAACGGAACCCCGAAGTGTGTGACACAACAGGTGATGCCCAAAGAGCAGAATGCCGGCTTAATAATCTTCTTCCGAATCCAGTTCTTTCAGCTTCTTAAATAAATGAATACAATAACCAAGAGCGGCAAAACTGGCAAGCGAAAGCATGATTCCCCAAAAGCTTCCTAACACAAGCCCGTTACCCATTGCATAGCTGTTTAAGCCGATGATCAGAACGATGATGCTGGTCTGCAGAATGTTTGCATAGCTTCTCATATGTTAAGATTTAGTGAAGGCGATACCGCTGTGATGCACCAGGTGAATACATTCCATAAAAAAAGTCCTGATTTTTTTCAGGACTTTTTTAAATGCTATTCATAAAGCTTAACTCTTTCTCTTAATAGTGCAGCCTACAGACTTGCTCTCTTTCACCGAAACTTCTTTACCGGCATTCATTTCATTGATCGCTTCTTTCAGATGCTGGCGGCTTACATTCTCGGCTTCAGATGGATTATCATCTATGGCCCCATGATAAGTAAGTTTACCCTCAGCGTTGAAAAGGAATGTCTCCGGTGTTTTGGTTGCACCGAAAGCATTTGCCAGTTTTGAATCGGTATCTACTACGTAACTCCATTTATAACCTTGTTCAGCGGCATATTTCTTCATGGCATCATAAGAATCATCATCGTTTCTTTTGTCTTCGTTAGAGTTGATAACCACCACGCCAAGACCATTTGCTTTTGCATAATCGCATATCTGTTTTGTTCTTTCCTGGTTCTTGATCACATAAGGACAGGTGTTGCAACTGAACATCACCAGCAAACCATTCTTACCCATCGCATCTTTCAGAGATACTTCTTTACCTGAAACATCTTTCATCTTCACGTCACGCATAGGAATAGAAGAACCTACCGATATGGGTGTAAGATTTTGTGCGTAAGAGGTAATGGCGATCGTTGTTATCGCAAGGCAGGTGAGCAGGAAAAGTTTCATACTTCTATGATTTTAAAGAGTCTAAATTCGGAAGTTTTGCGTCGGTTTCCAAACCATTTGTCTCATTTAACAGCCTTTCGTCTGCTTTGGTACGCAAATGATCGATGCAAACGTTCAGTTCAAAGCCGATCAGCAATATCAGGCTGTTGATATACACCAGCAGCATGATGATCAAAGTAGTACCGATAGAACCGTACAGCTCGTTAAACCGGTTAAAATGTTCTACCCATATAGTAAATAAAAACGTAGTCACAAAGGTGAGCACAACTGCTGCGATCGTTCCTGCAGAAAATAGTTTCCATTTCTTTTCGATGGATGGTGCATAACGATACAGGAATCCGATGGCATAAGTGAACAAAGCAACGATCGCAACCCATCTTACCACCTGTATCAGCCATTTGATGTTAGAGTCGGTGATGTTCATCCAATCCATCATCCATTTAAAGAAAACACCTTGTGCCAGTAGCAGAAAGATCGTTCCGATAAACAATAACATTACTACAGTGGTCAGCCTTATCGCTCTGAATCTTTTTCGCAGAAATCCTCTCCTGATCTTTTTATGTAATGAACGATCAAATGTTCTGATGATCACCATTACCGCATTCGATGAATAGAATATGGCCAACAGAAAACCCACAGAGAGTAATCCTGTTTGCGGCTTCTCGAAAAAGTCTTTTAGAAAAGTAAGTACATATTCCTGCACCTGTGGTGACCTGATCACATCCTTTACAACAAGATCCATTTCATAGTGAAACTGTTCCGGTATGGGCATATAAGGCACCAGGGTGATGAGGAAGATGGCACTGGCCGGAATAGCCATTAAAAAGTTGAATGCGACGGCAGCAGCTCTTTCTCTCAAACCCAAACGGCGGGATTCTAGCCAGAAATACCTTGACACATCGTACACTGATATACGATGAAAGCCCGGCAGAAAGGTTTTCCTGCTTTTATTACGAATAAAAACAACAGGAAAGCTGGCATTAATAAAACGCCGAACCTTATTTGTTCCCTCTATCGTTTTGCTTTTGATGGTACTGCGCCGCATATTTCTTATGCTCCTCAAATGTAGTGCTGAATTGATGATATCCCGATCCGTCGATACGTGCTACAAAGTAGTAATAATCTGTTTTAGGAGCATCGAGTACTTTATCTATTGTAATGGGTGAAGGTGTACAGATCGGTCCTGGCGGAAGCCCTTTGTTGCGATACGTGTTGTAAGGAGATTCAACAAAGAGGTGCTTCTCGTATATTCTTTTCAATCCAAAATCCTTTAACGCAAACTTGATCGTTGGATCTGCACCAAGCGGCATTCCTTTGTTTAACCTGTTGATATATACACTGGCTACATTGCCTTTCTCATCATGCTTATTTGTCTCCTCTTCTACTATTGAAGAAATGATATATACCTGGTCTGGCGTTAACCCTGCATTGCCGGCCTTTTGCAAACGATCGTTCTTCTTCCAGAACTTTTCTTTCTCTTCGGAAAGTTTGTTGAATATCTTTCTTACAGATGCGGTCCATGTGAAAGTATATGTGTTAGGGATCACCAGCGTCATCACTGTATTGGTATCAACGCCATACTTATTGATTGAATCATTCGAGTTGATGAAATCAATGGCTGATATAGAATCAGCAGCAAACAATTTCCCGATCATCTTAGCCAGGTCTTCTTTCGTCCTGATCTTATTGATCACAAGGTTCACCGGGCTTTGCTGATTGTTACGCAGCTTTCGAACAATACTCAAAGCACTCTCGCCATTTTTGATCTCGAACTTACCGGGCTTTAACTTGCTCCACATATCCAGCCTGTCGGCAATAAAAGAGAATGTTTTTCTGTTAGAGACAAGATCATCTCTCTTCAATATCGCCAGTAATGAATCTTTATTGTTCTGCCCTTCACGCAGGTATAGGAATTTATTCCTGCCGCTAAAACTGGTTGCCGAACCAAAAACAAACCATGCAGCTACTGCAATAACGATCACGATAACTGCCAGTAAGATCCGAAAGATATTTCTCATACGTGGGTGAAAATAAAAAACCCTGTCATTTAACTGACAGGGTTTTCAATAAATTTTATTGAATTATTTACCAGGAGTTGTTGTACCCTGGGTAGTTGTTGGTTTCAGGTTATCGAGCCTGTTGTCTGAACTTGTTCCTCTGTTGAGGAAAAGAACAGAAAGAATACAAAGCACACCAATTACAGTAGCGAAGATCCATGTACCTTTTTCAAGTACATCCGTTGTTTGCTTAACACCCATGAACTGGTTGCTGAAACCGGCAATATTGCCAGACAAACCACCACCTTTTGGATTCTGAACCAAAATGATGAAACCAAGTATCACACAAGAAAGTACTACCAGTATCAGGAAAACGATCGTCATTTTAAATGCCTTTTAGTTGTTCGATTTTGGCGGCAAAGTAAGCGGATTTCCCGGGATTCAAAAAACTTAATTTAATGTAGAGCTGGATGGCTTTGTCTGTCTTACCCTGTTTGATCAGTACATCTGCCATCGTCTCGGTAACGATCTCTTTCGTTTCATTAGAAGTTTTTGCTATGCCTTGTATCATGTTATCCACCTCGGGATCGGCTGCAAGATCATCATTCACCGGTTTTACATTCTTCATCTGCTTCAGCCAATCCGTGAACTTTTTTACCTGTGAACCCAGTTTATCCTGCGGATTGTTAAGATCAACTTTAATTCCCTGCGAAGCGAAATAATCTACCGTGTGATATGGTTCTGTCTCAATCTTCAGCTCCGTATCTGCCGAAACAGGTTTATTGAACTCAGCCAGCTGACCTTCTAACACAGAAGCGATCACTTCTTTTTGTTTCTCCTCATCTTCGGCCTGTTGTGCAGCTTCTTCAACTGTTGTAGCTGCATATTGCTCTTCTTCAGGTGTGGCTACAATGATCTCCGGTTCTTTAGTTTCCATTTGCTCCTGTAACTTTTCCAGTTCTGCCAATTGTGTTTGTTGCTCTTCTGCTATTACTTTATTCAGCAAAGGTTTTGTTTCATCATCCTTTACTTCCGGCAACTGCATACGCAGTTTGTCTTCTTTCAATAAATAATCCAGCCAGAGTGTATTATGGAAATATGCAGCAGTACGTTGCAATTGTGTTTCTCTTCCTGTGTGGTTTTCTGCTTTCAGCTTTTTCGAATACAACAAATGACCAATAGAAAAGTAAGGATGAGCTTCAGTGATCTTTTGTAATTCGATCAATGCAACATCATCCAGCTGACGTTTGCCCGTTAATTGAAACAGTACTTTTTCAAGTGCCTCATTCATTCGGTGAAAATACAGAAATGCTTACCAGTTAGAGAAGATGCGGTTAAATATTTCATCGCTCATATTGCGAAGAATATCATCCATTAATCCGGGCTCAGCCTGTTGCAATGTCTGGCTTGCAGGAAAATCGAAGTTGCGGGTAACGTCGTACTCGTCTGTTTTATTATCGAGTGTATTGCGAACTACCAGGTGTACACCAACAGTTAAACGGTTAATAGAAGCTTGTTGAGCAGAAACACCTGCAGTACTTGGATCGTATTGAGAGATGTAACCACTGATAACATAATGTGCATCTTCATTATTCGTTCTGGTAAGCTTGGTTTGTCTTACCACTTTTTGTAAGAATGCATCTGTTAATCTTGGTGTGAGCTGCGGATTTACATAACGAGCCTGGTTAAGGAAAGGCAATACTTTAATGGTCTTAAACCTTGGATCGATTACCGCATCGTTAAAGCGATATATTTTACATGCAGGGGCCGCAATCAAAAAACATCCTGCAATAAAAGAGAACAATAATATTTTGTTAGCCAGCTTCATTATTACTATTTAGCTTCCGTTGTGTCACTCTCTTCAGCGTTCAGAACTTTGCTGAGCGAGTTTTGAGTTTACAGTTTTGAGTTTAATCAACCCCAAACTAAAAACTACAAACTAAAAACTATTCCTCTATATCATACTCCTTCAACTTCCTGTACAGTGTTCTTTCACTAATGCCAAGATCTGTTGCTGCATCTTTTCTTCTTCCCCGGTGTTTCTTCAATGCTTTTATGATCAGTTCTTTTTCCTTGTCCATTATGTTCAACGACTCTTCCACTTCTTCATGATGATGAATATCGTCGTTATGCAATACCACTGGTTGATGTGTTGCAGGCTGTACATATCCCGGAACTGTTGCTGGCTGAGGAATCGCCGGCAACATATCTCCGTTCATATGAGCAGCATGTGCATGATCGTTCAGCAATGATTCCTGTGCAAAATTTGCTGCATGGCCAGCCAGTGAAGGATTCTGAAGGATCTCAACGAACATCTTTTTTAGTTCGGTTACATCCTTCTTCATATCAAAGAACAGTTTGTACAATATCTCTCTCTCGTTAGCGAATTCCTGTGAAGCAGAAGGTTGGTTTGCCAATACCGGCATCCTGCTCATGTATCGCTCCGGTAAAAATCTTCTCAGCTCAGTTGCTGTTAATGATTTCTCAGGACTCAATACAGAAACCTGCTCTGCAATATTCTTGAGTTCTCTCACATTTCCGGGGAAAGGATAATTTATTAGCAGATTTTTAGCGTCTTCATCCAACTGAACGGGAGGCATTTTATAACGCTCTGCAAAGTCAACTACAAACTTCCTGAACAGTAAAATAATATCTTCTTTCCTGTCTCTGAGTGCAGGCACACGGATCGGTACAGTGCTTAAACGATAATAGAGATCCTGCCTGAACTTGCCTTGTTGCACTGCATCCAGCAAATCTTTATTGGTTGCTGCAATCACACGTACATCTGTTTTTTGCACTTTAGAAGAACCCACACGAATAAACTCACCCGATTCCAATACACGAAGCAATCTTGCCTGTGTACCCAAAGGCATTTCGGCGATCTCGTCCAGGAATATTGTTCCTGCATTTACTGTTTCGAAATAACCTTTCCTGCTATCGGCTGCACCTGTAAATGAGCCTTTCTCATGACCAAATAACTCGGAGTCTATCGTTCCTTCCGGAATCGCTCCACAGTTCACAGCAATGAAAGGTGCATGTTTTCTTGTTGATAATGCATGAATGATAGATGAAAAAGCTTCTTTACCAACACCACTCTCCCCTATGATCAATACGGTAAGATCAGTAGCGGCAACCTGTGCAGCAGTACTGAGTGCCAGGTTTAAGCCGGCTGAGTTACCGATAATTCCGAATCGATTCTTTATACTTTGAATGTCCATTGTTCACTTTTTAACTCCAGGCTTCAGTTAATGTTTGCCTGAACATCTTATTTAACTCATCGAAGGAAGGTGTATGCCTGTAATCAACCTGTTTTACATAATCAAGATAATACGCCAGCTTTTCCTCAATAAAACGGTCAATCACCTCTATCCTATCTCCCTTGTCTAATTCTTCGCCACTCATTTTCTTTACAAGTAAAGCATCAATAGCAGCTCTTAATTCATTTTGGTCAACTTCAGCATTCAGCAACAGTTCAAACTCCATTGGTGCCATTTCGCCGGTCTTTTCTATCCAGCAACAAGCTAGTAAAGGTCTTAGAACATAGAAGTACTTCTTTATTCTAACAACATCCTGTTTAAAATATGCCTCCCAATTACCTCGTGCCATGTGGAGGTAATGATAAAGGCAAGACTTGGGATTGAAATATTGTTCCAAAGCATTCCTTAATGC
Source organism: Chitinophagaceae bacterium (assembly GCA_024508725.1). Lineage (GTDB taxonomy): Bacteria > Bacteroidota > Bacteroidia > Chitinophagales > Chitinophagaceae > JAEZDC01. Next base: position 1,038,863 of record JANINS010000004.1, read on the forward strand.
ACCTGCAGTTGAATAAGACTCTGTATAAACGATCGGACTTCTTAACCACTCCAATAATGGCGGGTTAGATTTACGATACAACAGCAAAGCTTTCTTCAATTCCCAGCCACTGAGATCAATATCATTGGGTAGGATGATCTCAATGTTATCCTTTTTGTCTTCTACCGAGAGATACCAGTTCAGGTCGTACACATAAATAAAGCGAACATCCCAATCACTATTCGATGATGCAAAACCCCATGCCCTGCTTCCAGACTCAACAGCATACAATATTTTGATATGATGTTGTTGTTCCAAGTTCTTTATCTCTGCAAGTATCTGGTCTCTCATTACTACAGTTCAATTATTTCTCCCAGCAACGTTCCTTGAGTGTTATCTTTCACATTCACCCATACATAATCTCCTTTCTTGTAACTGAAAGTACCTTTCGGGAATACAACCATTTTATTCTGGCTGTTTCTTCCTTTCCATTCCTTATCACTTTTCTTGCTTTCTCCCTCGATCAACACTTTGTAGGTTTTACCAATGTCTTTCTGGTAGCTTTCATAAGACAGTTTGTTTTGCATCTCTACGATCTCTGCCAGTCTTCGCTTCTTTACTTCCAGCGGAACATCATCTTTATACCTTCTTTCAGCCAATGTTCCGGGTCTTTCGCTGTAATAGAACATGTAGCTGTAATCGTACTTAGAATATTCCATTGCAGATAATGTATCCTGGTGTTCCTCTTCCGTTTCTGAACAAAAACCAGCGATGATATCTGAACTGATACCGCAATCCGGCATGATCTCTTTGATCCTGTCAACTTTCGTCAGGTACCATTCTCTTGTATAAGTACGATTCATCAGTTGCAGAATACGGGTGTTGCCACTTTGTATGGGTAGATGAATGTACTTGCAGATGTTCTCGTACTTAGCCATTGTATGCAGTACTTCATCAGTAATATCCTTAGGATGAGAAGTACTGAACCTTACTCTAAGGTCCGGACTGATGAGTGCTACTTTCTCCATCAGTTTAGCGAATGTTACGATCTCGTCTTTCTGCTCATCCATCCAGTAATAACTATCTACATTCTGTCCTAACAGGGTTACTTCTTTATAACCTTTATCAAACAGATCCTGTGCTTCTGCTACGATAGAATTTGCATCCCGGCTTCTCTCTCTTCCTCTGGTAAACGGAACCACGCAGAAGCTGCACATATTGTTACAGCCTCTTGTAATAGATACAAACGCAGTTACACCATTACTGTCTAAACGCACAGGTGAAATATCGGCATACGTCTCTTCACGACTCAATAATACATTCACGCCTTTCTGGCCAGACTCAGCCTCTTCTATCAATCCCGGTAAACTCCTGTAAGCATCCGGTCCTACAACCAAATCAACTAGTTTTTCTTCCTCAAGAAACTTCGCTTTCAATCTTTCTGCCATACAGCCTAGTACACCTACCAGCATCCCGGGTTTTGCTTTTTTCATTTTCCTGAATTCGGTGAGGCGTTTTCTTACTGTTTGCTCTGCTTTTTCACGGATGGAGCAGGTGTTTAGTAAGATCAGGTCGGCTTCGTCACTGTTACGGGTAGCGCCAAAGCCTTCATCATTAAGGATGGAGGCAACGATCTCACTATCGGAAAAGTTCATGGCACAGCCATAGCTTTCTATATAGAATTTCTTAGTGTATTGATTTACATCATTCTCAAAAGGGGCAAAGGCTTCACCCTGACGGGTTTCGTCGTGTACTTTATGTCCAAGGTCCAACATTTCCATCGCTCAGAAACAGATTTTAGCCAACAAAAATAACTAAAAAAGATGCAAGATGCCAGTTTGGCAGATTGTTAAGTTTCGGTTATACGAACGAGGCTGTGTCATTGTTTGTCATAGGTTGACTTCGTTTGGCTCATTCCTTCTCAATGAAGCTGCTATACCTTGTTCGGGACTTGTTCGGGACTTGTTCGAGTCTGCTTCGGGAATTCCCGAAGCCGTCCCGAAGAAGAGGCGAAGGAAAGGCGAGGAAAACCCGGCTGAGGATAAAAGCATAGATGCTGACGAAGGATGTATTGCTCAGGTACGAAGGAGGTAGTTGCATCTTAATAGACACTACTTTTATAACTTCATTAATCAATGTGTTATCGAAACCTGATCCTTTCTATATTTCTTGCCATGTTGATGGATTCTGGCAATAGCCAGACATTCTTAGATGTTTATAAAAAGTACATGCTAAAAAAGGCAGAGGCAATTTCTAATTCAAAGACGAAAAAGAAAATAAAACGATTTATTAAATCACAAATCGTAGAGCTTGACACCATTTTTAAGTCTTACCAGTATAAAAACAACTTTAATTTCAATACTGCTGATACATTATTCCTCATCTATTATTCACCAGCAGAATCACCGTATACAAGCGACATAATAATTTGGTCAGGTAGAGATACAATTTCCTACAAACAAGTATTTGAAACAATCAAGCCCTTTAAATACAGAAGAACAATTACCTACGCTCCATTTATTTCACGAGTTGAAACACCACAGGGGATGAGGGTTATTACTGAAAGAGATTCGTTAATAACATTAGTTTCAAGAAGAGACTTTGAAACAATAAATCATCTTGGTGACAATCTGGAGATAAGCGACGGAAGCTACGTGACAATTTACATTGTCTATAAAGATAAAGGCCTATATAAAATAGAATCATGTTCTCCAAAGCAGTTTATTATTAGGGACACATATAGACCCAACTAACTGCTGAATATTTACTTTTATTATACAAAAGTTGTTTTTAGAATAACCCACACCAAAACTTTCACAGTTTTAAGGTATCTAACAACCTCTTGCATTGATTATTTTCGTTCTCTTGCAGATCCATAAATAATACATGTATTTAAAACCGGTACTCCTTTTCATATTTGTTATTGCCTGCATTAGTCTTACGGCACAGGAACCAAGAATGGTTTTACCTGTTGGCCATAGTGGCTCTGTAAACCTGGCGATCTTCTCTCCTGACGAACGATTTGTACTTACAGGCAGCAGCGACGGATCTGCGAAACTCTGGGACAAGATCACCGGCAGACTGTTACAAACTTATTCTGCTACTTCAGGATCGGTGGTTTCAATAGATTTTAGTCCGGATGGTTCACTCATCGCAATAGGTTATGCCGACAGTGCTTTTGCTGTTTGGGAAACGATCAGCGGTAAAACCAGGTATCATTATAACGTACCGAATAATATCACTGCCGTACAATTTAATAAAGATGCTACCCAACTCATGCTTTCGGGACAGAAAGGAGACAGTATTCGCATCATTGATGTGGCACAGGGTTACGAAACAGAAACGATTTATGCAAGAGGAGCCTACCAGGGTGTTTATTACAACCGGTCTGATACTACAGTATTCCGTTTGATCGATTATAAACTAGGTGTTTGCTGGAAAGTAAACGATTCAACTTCTGACTGTGCTTTATTAAGTGCTCGCAACTGGGATTACATTTCAGGTTTTGCCATATTGCCAAATAGAACAGGTTATATTACCGCATCTCATGATAGTACGGTTAATATATTCAACGACACAGGTTATGTGCTGAAAAGACTGAAGCTTCCTTTCAGCATTAAAAGCCTTAGCCTTTCTGCAGATGGCAGTAAGGTGATATTTGTTTCGAGGAGTACACCTTATGCTGAGATATGGAGTTTAAAAGATACTTCCATGATCGCATCAGCCGGAATTAATGATCCACAATATTCAAACAAAATGCATGCTGCCTTTGCACCAAGAGGTAACTATGTTTTTATGGGTCTTGAAAACAATGATGATGTATTGCTATGCGAAATGAAAGATAGCCTTGAGGTAGTGCAACAATATTTTATAAAACACCGGGATATAGAATATGTAGTATTCTCCCGCAAGAAAGTTGAGTTGTTGTTTGGTGCAGAAGAGCCGATGCTATTATCATCAAGAGAAAACAAACCTTTAGCGCAGTACAAAGGTTTTGCCTATAATAAAAGAGCACTGCACCTCGCTTTGAATGATTCTTTAGCGATCGTAGAATCGGGCAAAACGCAGGTGGAGGTATGGGATACCGATCACCAGAAATTAATATATACCCTGGAACATGGGATAAAAAGGCTGGGTGCAATTGCAATAAGTCCGTCTACCGAACAAATGGTTACAGTAGATTACCGCACTAACGAGATCAGGCAATGGGAAACACGAACAGGTAAGCTGTTGCAAAAGATCAGTCCCGGAATTATTGATGCTGACACCCGGCAGGTGCTTCCTTATTGGGGTGTAAGAAATAAACCACCTGAGCCGGCAAAGCTGATCGACAGTATCATTCCAACGATCTATAGTTATGATAAGGTTGAATATCATCCTACAAAAAATATTGTTGCTACTTATTCTTCTGATATGGATGGTGTGGTTCTTTGGGATATGAATACCGGCAAAATGATCACCAACCTTCAAATTGGTACAGATGGTGTAACGGATGTTTCATTTAGTGCCGATGCCAAAAACCTTGCTGCCGTTGGAAGACAAGGTGTAGCTGTTATCTTAAACCTCGAAACGAAAAAGATAACGCCGTTACCGATCAATAATTATTATACGGTTTCAAGGGTTGATATCGATCCTGCAAGTTATAAAGTGGTTACTGCAGGATATGATAGTACGATAAGAACATGGAGCATCAAAACCGGTAACATTTTCAAAGAAACCAAAGCCGATGCCTATATCTCAGATTGCAGGTTCTCTGCCAGTGGAGAAAATATACTGGCTACTTCAGGTGAATATTTGCAGGTGTATGGTGCAGCTTCTTTGAAAAGATTTGTAAACTGGAATGCGAATAATAAATCGATCAGGTCTATTCGTCCACTAACAAGTAAAGGAGACTGGTTGGTGCGGTACTGGAATGGAACACCAACAGTTTATAACCCCGATTCCAATACCTATCGGCACCTGGTAGAATATGGCAATGCAGAGAATGTTCAGTTAACAAAAAAGAATGACCGGGTTTTTACGCTTGAACAAAACTGGGTGAATGTATTCAAACCATCCGGAGAGTATCTCTCCAGTTATTTTTCTATTGATTCTGTTGATCACATGGCTGTTATAGCGGATAATTATTATTTCAGCAGCCCCAATGCAGCAAAGAAAGTACATTATGTTACACCTGACCTGAAAGTTATATCGTTTGAGCAACTGGATGTGAAATACAACAGGCCTGATATGGTGTTGCAGCAGATCGGTTACCCTGATTCATCACTTATACAAAGTTACCGGAGAGCTTATGAGAAACGTATTCGCAAGTTGAATATCGATACCACAATGTTCAGTGGTAAATATAACCTGCCAGTTGCCAATATCGAGAACAGATCAGCTATCTCTTATGAACAACAAAACGGCACATTGCAATTGGTGATCAAAGCAAAGGATAGCACCAGTTATCTTGACCGATTGAATGTATGGGTGAATGATGTTCCGGTATGGGGTGCTAATGGCATCAGGTTACAAAACAAGAAAAGAAGAATTTTTGATACTACTGTTACGATAAGATTGTCTGCCGGTGAGAACACGATCGAAACATCTGTTACCAATAACAGAGGTGCTGAGAGTTATCGCATGCCATTGAATGTTCAGTACACACCAAAGGTGAAGCAAAAAGAGAAAGTTCATTTTATTGGTATAGGCATAGACCAGTTTGCTGATGCTTCACACAACCTGAACTGGAGTGTGAAAGACATCAGGGATATTAGTCATAAATTAAAGAGCAGGTATAAAGACATTATCATTGATACTTTATTCAACAAAGCTGTTACACGGCAGAACGTGTTAGCGCTGAAGAAAAAGCTGCAGCGTTTATCAGAAGATGATAAAGTGATCATCTCCTATTCTGGTCACGGATTATTGAGTAAAGACCTGGACTATTACCTGAGCACCTATGATGTGAATTTCACCAGGCCTGAGCAGAATGGTTTATCGTATGATGAATTGCAAAGCCTGATCGATGGCATTAAACCAAGAAAGAAACTGGTACTGATCGATGCCTGCCATAGTGGAGAAGTAGATAAAGAAGAAATAGCAAAGATCGAAGCCAATACAAAGAAACTCGATAGTATGGGTGTGAAAACGAAGAGCACCATCAAGATCACCGAGAAGAAGAAGATCGGGATGACGAATAGTTTTGAGCTGATGCAAAATCTTTTCGTGAATGTGGGCAGAGGTACAGGAGCTACCGTTATTTCAGCAGCAGGTGGTATGCAATATGCACAGGAAAGAGGCGACTTAAAGAATGGTGTGTTCACTTATAGTATATTGGAAGCTTTCAATAAAAATGCAACGCTTACCGTATCGCAGTTACGAAAGATCGTGGGGGAAAGAGTAATACAATTGACCAATGGATTGCAAAAACCTACGAGCAGGAATGAGACTAATTTTAGTGATTGGGCAGTGTGGTAATATTAAATAAGAGAGTTACGTCATTGCTCAATGTAGTTCTGAACGTACAAGTGAGTGACACAACGGATGTTTAATAGTAGCATTACCGCTAAGTACTATATGTTTCCAGTTTTGCAAATTCTGTATATTGACGGCCATTTTCAACAGTAATGACAGATCAGAAAACTTTCCTGGTAAAACATAAAGCCACGATCCTTTACAGCATCAGCCTGGCTTTGCTGTTGGTGCTGCTGAAATGGCTGGAGCTTAAGTTCATCATCTTCGATCACTCCTTTGAGATATACGTAGGATTTATCGCCATCATTTTTACCACCCTGGGAATATGGCTGGCACTAAAACTCTCCAAACCAAAAGTACAAACGGTGGTGGTGGAGAAAGAAGTTTACATTACCCGAAACGAAAACTTTGTAGCCGACACAGCCCTTATCGCAGAAATGGAGATCAGCAAAAGAGAACTGGAAATCCTGAACCTGATGGCACAGGGACATAGCAATGAAGAGATCGCCAAAAGTTTATTCGTTTCGGTGAGTACCATCAAAACCCATAATCAAAATCTTTTCTTTAAGCTGGATGTAAAACGAAGAACCCAGGCAGTGGAAAAAGCCAGAAGACTGAACCTGATTCCATAAAACCTCCTACTTTGGTATGAAAAACAGAAAAATAGCCGAAAGTATGAGTGTAAAAAACAGTTCAGCAGCCAGTTTTGCCCTCATAAACTACAACTAAAATGAAAAAGAACGTTCTTATTTACGGACTTATTTCCGGAGCGATCATCTCAGCTTTAATGGCCATTAATCTGGTGTTATGTACCAGCAGCGGAGATTTTGAAAGCAGCATGCTCATCGGCTATGCTTCGATGTTGATCTCGTTTTCTATGATCTTTGTGGGTATTAAAAATTATCGTGATAAGTACAATGGCGGTGTGATCAATTTCGGTAAAGCCTTTAAAGTGGGATTTTACATCACATTAATTTCTTCTACCATCTATGTATTGATCTGGCTGATAGAAGAGCATTTCTTCTTCCCCGACTTCATGGACAAGTACACTGCCCATGAAATAAGCAAATTGCAGTCAAGCGGTATCAGTGCTACAGAATTAGCCAGCGAAACAAAAAAGCTGGAGCAGGCAAAAGAATGGTATAGCAATCCCTTGCTGAAAATATTGATGACCTATGTTGAGATATTACCTGTAGGTGTGATCGTTTCACTGATCTGTGCATTAATATTGAAAAGAAAAACTAATAAATCGCAAAACAACTTAATTACAGCATAAATGAAAAGAGTAACAGGTATTGGTGGCATATTATTTAAATGCAAAGACCCGAAAGCTTTAAGAGAATGGTACAAAAAGCATCTTGGTTTGGATACAAATGATTATGGAGCAAGCTTTGAGTGGGCTGCAATGGCAGAATCCAATGCAAAAGGATTGGTACAATGGAGTCCGTTTGCTGAAACAACGAAATACTTTGAGCCTTCAACAAGAGAATTTATGATCAACTATACCGTGGCTGATCTTGAAGCACTGGTTACAGAACTGAAGAAAGAAGGTGTTACCATACTGGATGAGATTGCCAGTTATGATTACGGAAAGTTTGTTCATATCCAGGATCCTGAAGGTAATAAGATTGAGCTGTGGGAGCCGATGTAGGTGAATGTTTATTTCGGGAAAAAGTTTGAAGATTTGTCGACATCCCATCTTAACATTCCCTCAACCTTCCTTCGCTTTCACTTCTATATTTTTGCAGCAACAACCTATCAAAAGCTATTATGAGAATTTGTTGCTTAGTGCTGTTGCTGCTTTTTTCTTTTGGATATTCATCTGCACAGGATGTTACCGTTAAAAAGATCTATACTGAAGTTACACGTGAGGTAAAGAAAGAAGAAGATTCCATTCAATGGACATGGAAACGTGGCGGTTTAGTGAATGCCAATGTTGCACAAGGTTCACTCAGTAACTGGGCTGCCGGTGGTGATGAATTCTCTCTTTCATTCAATACCAATGTAAATTATTTTATACTACATAAGCATGGCAAGAGAAGCTGGGATAATAGCTTCGACTTTAACCTCGGCTTTATTCAAAGTTCCAGCCTGGGTAGCAGAAAAAATGATGATCGCTTTGATATCTTATCGAAATATGGTTACCAGCTCGACAGCGGTAAATGGTATGTCACTGCTTTAGGCAACTTCAGGTCGCAATTCTTTGATGGTTACACTTACAGCGGCGGAAAAGGTACATTTTCTTCCACCTTCCTCTCTCCTGCTTATGCATTGGCTTCTATTGGTATGGATTATAAAGCAAACAGTAAGTTCTCCATCTTCTTATCGCCTGCCACTTCTCGTTGGGTGATCGTTGCCAATAAAACATTATCCGACTCAGGCATGTACGGTGTGCCAAGAGGTAAACACATTGCACAGGAATTTGGTGCTTTTGCCTCCATCTCTTACACCACTTCTTTCACTAAGAATGTAACGTATAAAGGAAGAGCAGACCTGTTCAGCAACTACAAGAATCACCCGGAGAATATTGATCTGTATATGACCAATTCTTTTTCTTTCAAGATCAACAAGTATTTGTCAGCCACATATAATCTTGACCTGATCTATGACGATGATGTTAAGCTGTTCAGGGATGATAAAAGCTCTCCGGCCTTACAAATAAAAAGCCTGATAGGCATTGGATTTTTGATGAGATTTGCTCCTGTTATCACTAAAGCGAAATCTTGAGACCGATCTATATCTTCATACTGCTGATTCTTTCTCTTTCTGTATCTGCTCAACAACAGCCGAAAAACCTTGGTATCATTGTAGGAAACCTGCTTACTTCAGATGGTAAGCCTGCACCTTATGCAAATATTCAGCTTAGGCTGATGAACGATAGCCTGGTTAAAAAACAAACGGTAACAGATAAGAACGGAGCGTTTGAACTGAGCGATCTATCGTTTGGCTATTACCGTTTATCAGCCAGTTATGTGGGCTATGCTGTATTAACGATCGATAGTATTTACCTGAGAGCAGAACGATACGATTTCAATTTAGGTGATCTGAAACTGACGGAAGGTAAAGACCTGCAGGAAGTGATCATCTATTCAGAAAAGCCGTTGATAGAAAGTACAGATGGCAAGATCGTTTACAACGTTGGTGAAAGTGCTTTGAGTGCAGGTTCTACTACTTCTGAATTGTTGAAAAGTATGCCGCTGATCAGTAATGACCCCAATGGAAAAATATTATTGAAAGGAAAAGAACCTAAGATTCTGATCGATGATAAGCCAACTGATCTGAATGCAGCGCAACTTGCAGACCTATTAGAAAGTTTACCGGGCAGCAGCATTGAAAAGATAGAGTTAATGACCAATCCACCACCACAATATGCAAACGAAGCCGGAGGTGTGATCAATATTGTTACCAAGAAAGGAAAGATCGGTTGGGTAGGAAGAGTGAATACGAGTGTTGGATCAAGAGGTGAGGCGAATATGGGTGTGAACCTCTCCTATCGTCGCAATAAGCTTTCGTTGAATGTGAACGGTGGTATTGGTGCCAACCGTATAAAAGGATCGAGTTACTCCAGACGTGAGAATTATTATACAGATTCTACGAGCTATTTCAACACAGATGGAAGTTATCTCAACAAGAACCTTCGTCCGAACCTGAGAACACAGGTTGATTATGACTTTACCAAACAACACAATCTCAGCTTTACTTACCAGGGTAACCTGAACTACTTCGATAATAACAGCTCAACGCAATACACCAATATCAACAACACAAAGCAGGTGTATAAGCTGAGTACACGTTCAATAGGATCTGAAGGAAATGGCTATAGTCATGGATTAACGCTGGCTTATACTTTTAAAAGTAAAAAGCCCGGTGAAGTATTGAGGTTGATCACCAGTGGAAACATTGGAAAGAACGACCAGGACAGGGATTTCTACCAACGTTTTTTGAATCCTGATTTTCTTCCAAATGGATTAGACTCAACGCAGCAACAACTCACCGATAACCTCAGTAAGGCTTATTCGTTCAGGTTGAATTATGATCGTCCGCTGAAGATAAAAGGCAGCAATTTCTCAACGGGATTATTGTACACCGGCAACAGCTATCACAATATACTCAACACCAGTTTCTTTAAACAACTGGACAGTACCTTCATCAATAACGATCTGTTGAGTACAGATTTTGAATTTCACCAGAAGATATTCCAGGCTAGAGCTGCGCTCACTTTTGTTTTTCCAAAAGAATGGAGAGTTACTGTTGGGTTGATATCAGAACATACGCAAATGGAATTTGAATTCCTGAAAGGCAATGCAGCCAACGTAAGAAATAACTACTGGAATTTTATGCCGCATGCAACCTTGCGTAAAGAGTTCAACAAACAATTCAACACGAGCCTGGTGTATCGTTCCAACATCAGGAGACCGGGAATTGGCGAATTGAACCCGGCAATTGATTACGGTGATCCTTACAATATCCGTTTTGGTAATCCTTACTTAGCACCGCAGGTTGCAGACAACTTCGATTGGAATGTATCGATGAACAAAGGCAAATATTACTTCAATACATCTGTTGGTTATAACAGGGTGCGGAATGTTTTTAATACGATTCGAAACCTTACCTCATCAGGGAAAACAGAAGTTACCTGGCAGAATATCTCTGACAGGAACGAGTATGAAGCAAGCATCTGGGGTGGTTATACTTTCAGTAAAAAGTTTCGCATCAACTCAAGTGTGGGATATAGCTATAATGAGTATGGAGAAGAATTAAAGCGATTATACAAGTATCGAAACGGCGGAACATTCTACACCAGCTTTAATTACAATTTCACGCCCACACCAGTGTTGATATTTGAAGGCAATGCCCGTTACAACAGTTTTGCAGATCCACAAGGCAGAAGCCGGAGTAATGTTACGATGAACTTTGGTGTACAACGCAAATTCTTTAACAGAAGACTGAGTGTAAGCTTGAATATCATTGATCCGTTCTCTGCACAGGAGTTCACCACGTTTACTTATGGCAAGAACTTTACTTTAGAAAGTCATAGCCAGGCAAGAACAAGAAATTTCAGAATTTCTGTGAGCTACCAACTCAATAAAGTAGTGCAGAAGAAAGTGAGTGAAAAGCAAAAGCAGGATGCTATTAATAAGGCGAAAGCGAAGCAGGTTATTTGATCTTTTCGTTATTGTGAAGGATACTAAGCAACTTGTAAAATGAAGCCGGATGTAATTCAGAAGCTTGCTTCACTTGTTCGCAATGATGAGAAATAAACTACTCCACCAACTTCGTTAACTCCAATTTAAATCTCTCCTCCTTTAACTGGTACTCGAAAAACTGGCGATACTTTTTCTGATTATTCACCATCAATGTTACCGGAATAGAGCCATCCCAGCTTGAATCTATCTTCGGACAAAACTTATCAGCATTCGTTTCATCCAACCAAACAACGGTGGATGTATATCCCTGCTTTTTTACAAACAGATCTAACAACTTTTCCCTGTAATCTTTACCAAAATCAAGACTTACCAATACTACTTTTACCTGCTTATCTTTTAATTCAGCAACAGCTTTTTCAAACCAGGGGATCTCATGAATACAGGGTTGACACCAGGAAGCCCAGAAGTTTATAATGATCGGTGTTGAACTGGTGTCGATCATGTTCACCACATCTTCGATCTTCACTTTTTTAATATCCTGCGAAAAGGAAACAGACGTAATGATCAGTAAGAATATAAACAGGCAGGTCTTTTTCATGTTAAGTAAAGTTATGCAGCTGAAGAGTGCGACGCAAGTAAAGCTACATAGAAGTACCAGCCTCTACTCCAAAAATCCCCACTCCTGTTTTATTTCCGCCATTCTTTGCTCAGGTAAAGTTGGCGTATCATACATACCTGCAGCATTTCTTTGACGGTATGCTTCATATATACTCACAGCACATGCTACAGAAATATTCAGGCTCTTAATAATGCCGACCTGAGGAACAACAAAGTTTCCATCAGCCATTGCCAGGAGCTCTTCACTCACACCAAAGTGTTCGTTTCCAAATACCAAGGCAACACTTTCAGTAAGATCCAACTCGTATAAGCTTACAGCGTCTGACGAAAGATGTGTCGTAAATATCTTGCTGTAATTTTTTTTAACTGTAGCGATACACTCATCCAGGTCGCTATACTGGTGAACAGAAAGCCATTTGTAAGCACTGCTGCTGCTACGATAACCCCAGCGTTTTCTTCGAGGGTCTTTGTTATTGATCACATACACATCCTGGATACCCACAGCATCACAACTACGCAATGCAGCTGACACATTATGTGGATCTTCAATGTTCTCCAAAATAACTGTGAGCGAAGCTTGTCTTTTACTTAAGACTGATAAAAGTTTGCCGGAACGTTCAGGTGTCATGTATCATCAATAATAATCACTGCAAAGAAACAATTCTTTGAGAAGTAAAGCAGTTGCAACTGATTTTAGTTATTAATTAAAACCTTACTACAACTTACATTTACCTGCAATAAACGGTTATGAAGAACAAACTATTCTGGTGCAGCATCATCATCACCACATTAGCTTTAATGAGTTATCGTGCAGATCAAAAAAAGAAAAGAGTGATCTTTTTCGGTGATTCGATCACACAGGCTGCGGTAAAACCTCGTGGATACATCAACCAGTTAGATTCCATGCTGGAAAAGCAGGGCTTGAAAAATAATTATGAACTGATCGGAAGTGGCATCAGTGCCAACAAAGTGTATGACCTCTACCTGCGATTGGATGATGATGTACTTTCCAAATCACCGGAGATCGTAGTGATCTATATTGGCGTGAACGATGTATGGCATAAAACATCTCTTGGTACCGGAACCGATTATGATAAGTTTGGAAAGTTTTACGAAGCGATCGTTAAGAAGCTGAGAGCAGTTAATATTCAGCCTGTGCTTTGTACACCTGCTGTGATCGGTGAGAGAACAGATAATAGCAACCAGCAGGATGGTGATCTTAACCTGTACTCCAACTGGATCAGGGAATTTGCAAAGAAGAATGATCTTCCTTTGGTAGATCTTAGAAAAACATTCATAGATTATAACCTTCAATACAATAAATCCAACCAGGAAAAAGGAATATTAACTACCGACAGGGTGCACCTGAACGATAAAGGAAATGAAGTAGTTGCAACAGAAATGTGGAAAGCGATAGAGAAGCTGTAATTACTTTTTATAAGACCGCATTTTGGATATCCTGTCGATCTCTAGTTGAATTTGTTGCAGATGAAATTGCGACTCCTCGAGTTTAGTTGTGTCAGCATCTGGATCTTCAGTCTGCAGTTTTTTAGTAAGTACATCAAAAAGATGCCTGAGCGTAGCAAGCCTGCTCTCGTAATCCATAGGGTAGATTTTAGTTTTGGTCGGGTTTTATGCCACAATATAACGATCTTTTTTACGAAGCATCGCATAACAATTTTTATGTATTAATAAAGCTGCTCAGCATCATCCTCGCTGAAATTTTTGAAACTATCTTTAGCACATGATTGAGCCGGTATTAGATAAACCATCTAAGAAGAAACCTTTTTTCCCGATCACAAAAGAGCTCCGAACATATCTGAAGAGTTATGGTCGTGAAGTAAACTTACCTGTTACATACAATGACCTGCTAAACATCACCTACTCTATTCCACTAAAAGATAAAGAAGGGAAAGATACACTTTGGGAAAAATGCCTTTACGATATGAAAGATTGGGAACACCTTCGTGAAGGTTTGATACAGCTATATGCCATTATTAAAACAGAAGGTGATCTGTCATTTGCCAGCCATTTGGATGTTGCAAGAATCGATTACTGCAGTTTCGGTAATTCCAATCCTTTCAGAATTAGAATTGTAAATCGTTTCAATGATAACTACGACCACTACTATATCAAAAAAGAAGATGCATCAAGGGTATATGGATTAGAACTGGAACACATCCTCTCTCCTAATCGCATGAGTTTCTTAACCGGAAACGGATCGTTGGTGGAAGAACACATTGTTGGACTGCCGGGAGACCTCTTCATTGATAAACATTTAGAAAGACCGGAAACAAATAAGATCAGGCTGGCAAAAGAGTTTGTGAAGTTCAACGAAAGATGTTTTGTAAGATTATTGGGTGATATGAGGAGCTACAATTTCGTCGTAAACGTATCGCCAGACATTGAAGATTACCAATACCGCCTTCGTGCCATTGATTTCGACCAGCAATCTTATGAAGGAAGAAAAAGCCTTTACCTGCCCCAGTTTTTTAAAGAAAACCTGCCATTTGTTGATCTTACTTTAAAACACCTGAACAAAGAAAGCATCGAACAATACCAGGCTGAAGAAAGAACATTGATCGCTTTACGTTTGGCTTCATCCCGTTATCGTATGCTGGAACTGCTGAACATTATGAGTGAGGATGTGATCTCAACCCACGACAAGATCAACAGGCTGAAACACGACCTGGCAGATCATTTTAAAACCAATGCCATGCTTCGTTGCAAAAGCATGGGTGATATTGTTAAGCAAACACTCCGCTACTCATTAAAGAAAAGCCTGAACCTTATTCAAAAGAACCTGGGAAAAGATAGTGATTAGAATTACCATATAGTCACATACTAACATAGGAGTTGTAATGCACTTTATAAGTTATTTATGGTTGATAAAGCACCATTAATTTTCATTTTCAGGAAAATCTATGTTCTATGTGCCTATGTGGTGAACCCCAATGACCAATATCATCTCATTTGCCATAATTCGTGTAATTCGTGTGCCTATATTTGCCGAACTTTTTACAGGAAGTACAAGAGTGCGACGCAACGGAAGTTCAATTTTGTTCCGCAGCTTGTACCACATAAAAAATAACCACACAATGGCAAATCAACAAATTCTGCAGCTACTTGGTGACAAAGCCGAGTATTTACTGAGTCATGAGTCAAAAACGGTAGACAAAAGCCAGTTACATCTTCCTTCAGGTGAGCACATGGACAAGATCTGGACGTACAGCAACCGCAATAACCAGGTTTTACGTAGCATGGATCAACTGTTGAACCACGGAAGACTTGCAGGTACCGGTTACTGCTCCATTTTCCCGGTAGACCAGGGAATTGAACACAGTGGTGGTAGTGCATTTGCCCCTAATCCTATTTATTTCGACCCTGAGAATATCGTAAAACTTGCCATCGAAGGTGGATGTAACGGTGTTGCTTCTACTTACGGGGTTTTGGGAATCATGAGCCGCAAATATGCTCACAAGATCCCTTTCATTGTTAAGATCAACCACAACGAATTCCTGAGCATGCCGAACAAGTTCGACCAAACCATGTTCGGAACTGTAAAATCAGCCTGGAACATGGGTGCTGTTGGTGTGGGTGCAACGATCTATTGGGGTAGCGCAGAAAGTGCACGCCAGTTAAAAGAAGTTGCCGAAGCATTTGAATTGGCTCATGAACTGGGAATGGTTACCATTCTCTGGTGCTACACTCGTAACAATGGTTTTAAAGTGGATGGTGTTGACTACCACACTTCTGCCGACCTTACAGGACAAGCTAACCATTTGGGTGTCACGCTACAAGCCGACATCATTAAACAAAAACTTCCTACCAATAACGGCGGTTACCTCGCTACAAAACATGGTAAAACAAGCCAGTTGGTGTACGATAAATTAACTACAGATCACCCGATCGATCTTTGCCGTTATCAGTTATTGAACTGCTACAACGGAAGAGTTGGTTTGATCAACTCTGGTGGTGAATCGAAAGGTGCATCTGACCTCCAGGAAGCAGTTTATACAGCCGTGATCAATAAAAGAGCCGGTGGTATGGGATTGATCCTTGGAAGAAAAGCCTTCCAGAAACCTTTGGAAGAAGGCATCAAACTCCTGAATGCAACCCAGGATGTTTACCTTGATAATTCAATAACCATTGCATAATTATCTTGCTCTTGCCCCTCTCTTTTGGAGAGGGGTTGGGGTGAGGTCATTGTGAGACCAACAAAGTGCATTTATTGAGCTGTCGTTGCGTCGCACTCTTGTACTTTTGAAGCCTGAGCAGCAATGCCGGGCTTTGGAATTATGATACTAGTCTAAACCAGAAATACTTACCTTCAATTCCTTATTGCAAAACCCATATATGAAGAAAGACCAGACTGAGGATATAGAATCAAACCTGGCAGGTGAAGAAGGACAAAATGACGAAGTAAAACCAAAATGGTACAAACGTCTTCGTAAAGGGATCACCACTTCCACTGCCGATAAAAAAGAAACGCCTGAGGGGCTTTGGACAAAATGCCCCGAATGCAACCATATTACTACTACATCAGATCTTAAAGAAGCACTATTTGTTTGTCCAAAATGCGACTACCATCACCGTATTGGTAGCGATGAATATTACGATATCATTTTCGACAATGCTGAATACACGGCACTTTTCGAGAACATCGTTAGCAAAGACTTCTTAGGCTTCACCGATCTTAAACCTTACAAAAAAAGGCTGGAAGAGATCCATTCCAAAACCGACCTGAAAGACTCGATGAGAGTAGCCACAGGAACCGTGAATGGAGAAGGATTGGTTTGTGCCTGTATGGATTTTGAGTTCATCGGCGGTTCGTTAGGAAGTGTAATGGGCGAAAAATTCAGCCGGGCTGTAGATTATTGCCTGGAACATAAGCTTCCCTACCTCGTTATTTCTAAAAGTGGTGGCGCCAGGATGATGGAATCGGCATTCAGCCTGATGCAGTTGGCAAAAACCAGCGGCAAGCTCTCTCAGTTGAGCGATGCAGGATTGCCTTATATCTCTCTACTCACCGACCCAACATTTGGTGGAATTTCTGCCAGCTTTGGAATGTTAGGAGACCTTAATATCGCAGAACCAGGAGCTTTGATCGGCTTTGCCGGACCAAGAGTTATTAAAGAAACCATCAAAAAAGATCTTCCACCGGGTTTCCAGAGAAGTGAGTTTTTATTAGAACATGGATTCCTCGATTTCATTGTAAATAGAAAAGAGTTGAAAGACAAACTGGCACAGACGATCAGATTGTTTAGAAAATAGATTAACCACATAGTTATATAGGCACATAGCTTACATAGACCCCTATGTTACTATGTGCCTATGTGTTAAGTAACATGGCAGCAAAGGAGATCAGCAACAGGCAGGCATATTTTCAATACCACATAGAGAATAAATATGTGGCAGGGATCGTTTTATTAGGAACGGAGGTAAAATCCATTCGGGATGGCAAAGTAAGTTTTAATGATGCTTACTGCCTGTTCGACAAAGGTGAGCTGTGGCTGAGAGGAATGTATATCGCAGAATATTCTCATGGAACAGTGAACAACCATATTGCTGTTCACGACCGTAAATTGTTACTCACCAAAAGAGAACTCAGTCGTCTACAGGCTGCTTTAAAAGAAAAAGGTCTTACGCTTGTACCCTTAAAGATATTTATGAATGAAAAAAGCCTGGTGAAAGTGGAAATAGGCTTGGGTAAAGGAAAAAAATTGCATGATAAAAGAGAAACGATCAAAGCCAGAGATACAGAAAGAGAGATCAAACGTTACCTGAAGTAGCCTAAGAATCAATGTGAATAAGTTAACATGCCGCCTGTTCTTTTCCACTTAGCTTCGATAGCCTTTATCATGAGGGTAAATTACATTGTTAATTAGCATGATTCTTGGTTAAAGCACAATCGTTCAATCAACTTTATATGACAAGCCTGCGTTCTATCCTTTGGATGGCATTACTGCTGATAGGAATTAATTCCACGGCTCAATCTGTTTCAGGAAAATGGTACGGTGTAGGGAATGCCAATATTAATGGTGTTGCCAATAACTACCTGATAGAACTGATCCTTGAGCAAAAAGGTTCTTCTATCACAGGCGAATTCAATTACTATTTTAAGAATGGATATTTCCCTAATAAGATCAGCGGTAGCTACGATGCAAAGTCAAGAAGACTGCACATCAAAACTATTCCGGTTACTTATTACCGCTCTGCTGCAGTAAATGGTGTGGAGTGTAGCATGAACGGCGATTTTACTTTATTGGTTTCGAAAGTTGGTTCTTCTTTAAAAGGTAAGTTCAGCAGCACAGAGTTTTATGCACTCACTTGTCCGGAGATCGTTATGAACCTGAACCCTGCAAAGGATGAGAAGGTGAAAGACGAGATCATCAAGCATGAGAAAGAAATATCTTTCGATAATGAAAGACAAATGGATGCACCTATCGCTGTTACACCTGTTGCTTTTAAAGAACAGTCTACTGCAGATAAGCAATTCCCACAGCGTAAGAATGTTGAAATGGGTACCATCGAAGTTGATTCGGCTGATCTTACAATCCAGTTGATCGATAATGGTGAGATCGACAAAGATTCTGTTAGCGTATTCTTTAATAACCACATGCTGGCAAACAAACTTGAACTGTCGAAAAGAGGTTTGAGCTATAACATTTCGCTTGATCTTACCAAACCGGTAAACGAGATCAGCATGTTTGCCGAGAATCTGGGTATCATCCCTCCTAACACTGCTGTATTGATCGTTTATGATGGTAAGAAACGTTATGAAGTAAGCCTTACCAGTACTTTACAAACAAACGGAACGATCAAAATCAAAAAGAGAGAAACACCGCAGCAATAATTATTTGTAAGAGATCAGTTCTGCATTCAATTTCTTCGCTAATCCTTTAGCTCCCCACTTCATTACAACATCATGATTGTATTTGAATAATGGTTTGAGCAGGAAAGAAAATGCATTCATCCATTTTTTATTGGTGAACACTCTCCAATCGTATTGCAGGTAAGTAATACCATCCTTTTCGAAGAAATGCCAGGTGCCTTCTCCCTGCAATTCACCAAATGCAACACCATGTAATCTTATATGATCTTCTCTTTCAGTCAGCCGTGAATTGAAATGCAATTTGTAAGGCAAAATACTTTTCCAGGTGTATTCACGAACTCCATTGATACCGTTCTCTTCTCCTTTCTCCAGTTCTTTAGCAGCAACCACACCTTTCCACCAAGTGGGCCATTCCAATGAATTGTAAATAGCATCCCAAACCTGTTCAACAGGAGCTTTGATCTGCCATCGGGTGATGAAGAAATAATTGGTAGGCATGACAAGCAGTTTTGGTAATCTAAACTAAGATTTTCTGCCGAACTACATTCTTCAGTTGAAGAGTCATGCTTTCAGCTTGATAAATGCGACGCAAGAAAAGCAGATTAACGTTTCTAAAGCTGGCTAACAAAGAAATTCCTGCGCTGCGGCAGAAAGTTTGCAGCAAACATGAACTTATCTTTAAGCTATGAAGTTTGTGTTTTGCTTTTCATTGGTACTACTCATCAGTTTTATTGTGCCGCAACAGGTCTCAACTAAAGATCTGAAAATCGGGAACACCACGGTGAGTATTCAAACCACGGACTATGGCAGCACAAAAGCTATTTTCATCAATGTACATTCAAACGAAACAACGAGTGTAGAAGCAACAACAGATTACCTCCAGGATAAAAGCGGAACATTGATCGAGCTAAAACATGACACAACAAGGCTGATCAGCTTCGAATTCAAAGGCAGGATGATACAGTTCGATCCCAACCGAATATTTACCAAAAAAGGAAGAGTTACCAATCTTCGGCTGCTGAATGGAAAAACACCTGCCGGTACAGAAGATGAAGTGGATGATTTCGCTGAAGAAGTTATTGACAAGATCAAAAAAGCCAGGATCATTATTGCAGTACATAATAATACCGATGGCAGACCTCTATCTGTAAATAGTTTCAAAGAAAAATATGTGAACAGGGATATGGATGCCGATGATTTTATTCTGACTACTGAGAAAAAGATTTTTGATCAGCTAAAAAAGAAAAAGATCAATGCAGTATTGCAGACGGTAAAAACTTCAACCGACGATGGTTCTCTTGCAATATATTGCTCGAAAAAGAAGATACCTTACATCAACATTGAAGCACAGGAAGGTCATAAGACCGAACAGCTTAAGATGTTGAATGCCTTAACAGAGATCATCAATCAATACACTAACTGATGGACATTGAAACTTTGCAGGAGATCTGTAATAAATTTCCGGGAGTAACCGAAGACATCAAATGGGAGAATCATCTGTGCTTTTGTGTGGCTGAGAAAATGTTCCTGATACTCGGGATGGATGAAACTCCTGTAACAGCATCGTTCAAAGTGAGTGATGAAGAGTTTGACGAGATATCGGTTCGCAAAGGTTTTAAACCTGCTCCTTACATGGCAAGGAATAAATGGGTACATGTTGATGACATCAGCCGTATGAGCAAAAAAGAATGGCAGCAAAGAGCAAAAGAGGCTTACGAGATCATTAAAAGTAAACTGCCGAAGAAAGTGCAGGCATCACTTAGTTAATCTTCGTGATTACGAGCAAAGGGGAGCAATCTCACAAATTGAAAAGTCTTACATCCTTAAAATAGTTTCAGTCGTATCTCTCTCAATAACTCAACTCCTTTCTGCCACTGATTTTCAGCCGAATTAACATCCCTAAAATCCTGATGCAATCAAGTGCATTGTGTTTTGTAATATTGGGGTATGGCAACACAGATCAAATGTCCAACCTGCAGCTTTGAATTTCCTTTAGAAGAGGCATTGAGTGGTGAATTAAAAAGCCTGATCGAAAAAGAGAAACAGGAATTGAGGCAGCAGATGCTGGACTACCGCAATAAAGCTGAGCAAAAGATCAAACAAATAGAAGACGAGAAAAAAGCCGAAGCACAAAAGCAGGAAGCATTGTTCCAGCAAAAGTTACAGGATGAACTGAAAAAGAAGAATGCTGAGCTGGAAGAGAACATCCGTAAGTCGCTGCATGCAGATTTTGAAAATCAGCTCACATTATTGAAACAGAACAATAAAGAGAATGAAGAGAAACTGAAACAGGCCCGTCAAAAAGAAATGGAGTTTCTCGATAAGATGCAGGAGCTAAAGAATAAAGAAGAAGAACTGGAACTAAATATCAAAAGAAGATTGAACGAGGAGAGAGAAAAACTTTCTTCTGAAATAAGAGATCTTGAAAAGCAAAAAGTTGAGCAACTCGAAAATGAATAC
The DNA here is from genome assembly GCA_024508725.1 of Chitinophagaceae bacterium. Classification (GTDB taxonomy): domain Bacteria; phylum Bacteroidota; class Bacteroidia; order Chitinophagales; family Chitinophagaceae; genus JAEZDC01. Next base: position 1,060,358 of record JANINS010000004.1, read on the forward strand.
AAGCTCCGTCTTGCTGAAAAAGAAAAGCAACTCGAAGATCAAAAGAAACTCGCCGAAGAAATGAAACGCAAAGCCGAACAAGGCAGCATGCAATTACAAGGTGAGGTGCAGGAGTTGATGCTGGAAGAAATACTCAGGCAAACTTTCCCATACGATAAAGTAACCCCTGTTGGTAAAGGTGTTCGTGGTGCTGATTGTGTTCACATGATCTGTAATCCTTTCGGACAGGAATGTGGTAAGATCATTTACGAAAGCAAACGCACCAAAGATTTTTCTGCAGAATGGATCGATAAGCTGAAAGCTGACATGAGAAGTTTGGGAGCTGATATTGCAGTGATCGTAACCCAGGCTCTTCCTAAAGACATGGAACGCTTTGGCGAAAAAGATGGTGTGTACATCTGCACATTCGCTGAAGTAAGAAGTTTGTCAGCTGTTCTCCGGACCAGTGTGATCAAAGTGTTTGCAATAACACAAAGTCAGCAGGGAAAAGGTGATAAGATGAGCCTATTGTATGATTATCTCACCGGCAATGAGTTTAGTGAGCAGTGGCAAGCGATCCGTGAAGGTTTTATGGGCATGAAGATCAGTATACAGAAAGAAAGGGATGCGATGGAAAAACTCTGGAAAGCCAGGGAAAAACAATTAGAGAAAGTTTTACTGAATGCAGCACACATCAGGGGATCGATTGAAGGTATTGCAGGTAAGGAAGTAAACCTGAATCTCACCGATGGCTCTGAAGAACTTTACCTCGAAGGCTAATGGCTGATACAACCATCATATATTACGAGAACGGAGTAGGCATCACACAAGACAGTCTTAACGCAAGGTTACACAGGATAGTTGATAGTATACAAGCCGAGCAGCGTCAACAATATGAAGAAAAATATAAGAGCAGCGACTTCGATGCAGAGCAGAGTTACGGTCCGGCTATTATGACATTGCTTTTCTTTGGTGTTGTAGCCTTTTCATTTGTAAGAAAAGCATGGAAAACACCAGGCACTACACTTTTACCTACAGGTAATGAAGGAAGACGATATACAGATGATGTTTATGAAGAAGAAAAAGTAAGTGACAGGATCGCAAGAGAATACAACGTTTACAAAGGCTGCGACATTTATTTGTCAGAAGAACAATATGATAAAATCCTTTCTAAACGTCTTCCCTATTATCGCAAACTTGCTCCAGAGTTGAAGGAAAAGTTTCTTACCAGAACCCGGATGTTCCTTAAGAGTAAAACTTTTCTTATTAAATCTGATGAACCTTTTGTTGATATGCCGGTGCTGATCAGTGGCACTGCTGTTCAGCTAACATTTGGATTGAAAGATTTCCAGCTTTCTCATTATGAGTTCATCCGAATATATCCCGAAGAATATTTTGCCAGAGGAACACTGAATGTATTACTGGGTCATGTGTATGGAAATACGATCACCCTTTCCTGGAATCATTTCTTAGACGGACATGAAGATCATACCGATGGTGTAAACCTTGGCTTACACGAGATGGCGCATGCATTGTATTACCAGTTGGTTCATGCTGATCCATCGAGACGTTTTGTATGCAATTTCAATGAAGTGATGGAAGAAGGAGCAGAAATGTATGCACTCAAACATGCATCACCTTCTTCACTGTTCAACGAAAATGCTTACCGTAACCTGCAGGAATTCTGGGCAGAAAGTATCGAGCTATTCTTTGAAAGACCATCCGACCTGCAAAGAGAAAATGCAGATCTGTTTGATACTTTAGCGGAGATGTTGAATCAGAATCCTGTTAACACGCTTTATCCTGTTCTCGCTTAACACACCAGCATCACACCTTCTCTCAATTCATAATTCACCAGCTCCTCTCCTTTCAATAATGCTTCTTCATTGATCGGTAATAAATGGTGATACTTCTCAGGTAACACTTTCTTCAAAGCCTCTAACACCGATTCAATGCTAACAACCGGTTTCAAATGAAGATAAGCTCCCAGCATGATCATGTTCATCACCTTGTTATTCTTCATCTTCATGGCCTCAGCAGTTGCCGGAATACCGATCACCTGTATATCATTCCTTTCACTTGGCTTCAGCACAGTACCGCTTTCACATAACAATAATCCACCGGGTTTTACCTTAGAAGCAAACTTATCCATCGAAGGTTGATTCAATACTATTGCAGTATCAAATGTTGATAATATCGGTGAGCTGATCTTATTACCCGAAAGTATCGTAATGCAATTTGCCGTTCCACCTCTCATCTCCGGACCATACGATGGCATCCACGATATCTCTTTTCCTTCTACCATTCCTGCATAAGCCAGTGTCATTCCCATTGAGAGTACACCCTGACCACCAAACCCGGCAACAATCAGTTCTTCTAACATAAAACAGTTTTTAGTTTGTAGTTTTCAGTTTACTTACTTCTTACCTCCTACTTCTTACCTCCTACTTCCTACTTCTATTTTGGCACTTTCACATCACCCAACGGATACGCTTTGATCATTTCATCATCAATAAAATCACTGCACTCTACAGGAGTCATCTTCCAGTTACTCGGGCAATTACCTATCACTTCCACAAAGCATGTTCCCTTATGTGTCTTTTGATATTTGAATGCATTCTGCAAAGCCTTCTTTGTTCTTCTAACACCATTTGCGCTGTTCACTACCTGCCTTGTAACATAGATCGCTCCCGGTAATTGCGAGATCAGTTCAGATACTTTGATCGGCTCTCCATAGAAACTTGTATCTCTGCCGCAAGGTGTTGTAGTGCTCCACATATTCGGTAAAGTGGTTGGCGCCATTTGTCCACTGGTCATGCCATACACAGCATTGTTCATGAATACGATCAGGAAATTCTCACCTCTGTTAATTGCATGGATCGTTTCTCCAATGCCTATCGCTGCAAGATCACCATCACCCTGGTAAGTGAACACATATTTATCCGGCATCAATCTACGAATGGCTGTTGCCACAGCACAGGCTCTTCCATGTGCTGCTTCCTGCATGTCGATGTTCATATAATCATAAGCAAACACTGAACAACCTACAGGAGCTACACCAATCGTTTGTTCCTGTATATCCATCTCTTCCACCACTTCCATTATCAGCTTATGCACCAAACTGTGAGCACATCCCGGGCAATAATGCATTGCCACGTCCACCAATGTCTTAGGCTTCTCGTACACCATTTCATATTCATCAGTATTTAAGTTCGTAGCCAGTATATCTGTTGCTTGATTAGTTTCCATTGCGAGCCATTATTAAAGTTTCTAAATGATGAACAATGCTTTCCGGTGTAGGCATCATTCCGCCCAATCTTCCAAAGAACTCAACAGGCACTTTTCCATTCACTCCCAAGCGAACATCTTCTATCATTTGCCCGCTATTGAGCTCAACACTTAATACCATCTTTAACTGAGGTGCTAATTCAGCCAAACGTTTATATGGATAAGGAAACAATGTTATAGGTCTTAGCAAACCAATTTTAATTCCTTTACCTCTTGCAATGTCCATTGCTTTCTGGCAGATCCTTGCACTCAATCCATAAGCAACAAAAAGATATTCCGCTTCTTTGGTATTGTATTCTTCATAGCGAACTTCATGCTCCCGCATCTGGTTGAACTTCTCTTCCAGTTTAAGATTATGCAGTTCCATTTTCTCAGGCTGAATATGAAGCGATGTGATATAATTCCTGTCTCTCGTTTTTGGTTTACCAGTGGTTGCCCAGGATGATTTATCAATGTCAGGTTTCTTATATGGTTTGAACGCTACTTTCTCCATCATCTGTCCGATAGCCCCATCACTCAACATCAAAACAGGATTGCGGTATTTATCAGCCAGGTCAAAACCAAGGAACACATGATCTGCCATCTCCTGTACCGATGCAGGAGCCAGAACGATCATCCTGTAATCACCATGACCACCACCTTTTGTTGATTGAAAATAATCTCCTTGTCCGGGTTGTATTGTTCCCAATCCAGGACCAGCCCTGTTCACATTCACAATAAGGCAAGGCAACTCTGCACCGGCGATATAACTGATGCCCTCCTGCATTAAACTAATTCCCGGTGATGAAGAAGACGTCATTGCCCTGAAGCCTGAACCTGCAGCACCATACACCATATTAATACTTGCCACTTCACTTTCAGCCTGCATCACAACTCTGCCATGCTTCGGCATTTCACGGGCTAAATATTCCAGCACTTCAGATTGAGGCGTGATCGGGTAACCAAAATAAGCATCGCAGCCTGCCTGTATCGCAGCTTCTGCCAGTGCTTCATTACCCTTCATCAGTTTGATCTCGGTCATACAAATATTTTATAATGAACCTGCAATATTTTCTTTCAGTTGATCTCTTATATCTGTAGGAGTAACATCAACTTTTTGCTTCTTTACATTGGTGCGATACACTGTTATCACAGCATCCGGACAAACCAATGCACAGTTAATACAACCGGTACACAGGTCGTTGTTTGCTACAGCGTATCGATAACCTTTGATGTTGATGGAATCACTTAAAGAGAGAGCGTTTTCTTTACATTCTACGGTACAGAGTTCACAACCTTTACAGCGTTGTATTTCTATCTCCACTTTTCCTTTGACTTTGCGGGGCTTAACAGCAGTAGTAATGGCTTCCATGCAATGTTAGTTTACATGCCAAGTGGAATAAGCCTGTACAAGGCTAACACAAATCGCTATTCTTAATACTGATTCATATCAGCTTTTGAAAAAAGAAGAGAAGTATTATGTAGCCAACGGCAGAATTACTATGATGCTTTCGTTGCGTCGCACTCTTGTGCTGGAGAAACTTTACGGAGCACTGTTACCCTTAATACCTTCTTAATAGCTATCTGATTTGCTCGATCAATGTAATAAAAGAAAAGAATATATTTATTTGCTTTGCGTCACTTAGAAAGACATCTTACACATGTTGAAACTATTCAAGAAGAAACTTCCGCATTGCGACACTTTGTTTCAGAAATTTTTTAGTCCTTGGTATAATGACCAAGATAGACCCAAGATGACACGAGCTGACATTTATCAAATTTCTGGTTATAAAGGGAAACCTTTGAACCTTGACGATATTCAATATCTCGACGACGAGTATTTAGAATATCAAAAGAAGTACTTGAATGAGACATTGGTTTATTCAGCTTTGGAAGATTTTCGACACATCACCAACTCTGACCGAGTTGACCTTGAAGCTTTAGACGCAGTTGACAAGTATTACAATCGACTCAAAATTGAACAACTCATAAGTCAAAGTGATCCCAGAGACTTTTCAAATCCATACTTGGTAACTGTTTGTGAATTCGGCGCTATACTCGGACACCTATTCAAACAAAGTGACAGCTTTGACTGGTTGTACTCGCATCCATATTTTCATTCTATTATTGTCCATAAAGACACAGGAATTGGTATTTCGGTTTTTGATTGGGCTATCAAAAAGTTTAGTGAGTACGGTGTGGACGATGGCTTTGCTGCTAAGGTTCAAATGGCTATTGAACATGTAAACAACAATAATCGGTGAATAAGATTACTTCTCACCTGCGTAATCTCATCAACACCATTCTACAGCCTTCTTCCCTAACTCTTTAATCAACAACCATCCTTTCCATGGCATAATGTTCGTGCACTTCTGTAAAACATTCTTCCATGGAATCTACATCTAACCAGCAGAGAGTAATAAGAGAAAACCCAACTGAGAAATATCCTACAGACTTTCCTGAACAGGAGCAACGCATGCCTGGTACAGAACAAAGAATGAATCCGAAACCAGATCATGGCGAAGAAACCTATAAAGGCAGCGGTAAGCTTACAGGTAAGAAAGCATTGATCACCGGTTCAGATTCAGGTATCGGCAAAGCAGTCGCTATTGCTTTTGCCCGTGAAGGTGCAGATGTATTGATCTCCTACTGGAAAAAAGAAGAAGAGACGGATGCCAAAGAAACAGCTGATCTTGTTGAAAAAGCAGGAAGAAAAGCAATACTGGTACAAGGCGACATCAGTAAAGAAGACCATTGCAAACATCTCATCGATACTGCAGTAAAAGAACTGGGCGGTTTAGATATTCTCGTAAACAATGCTGCTTACCAGATGAGCCACGAATCACTACAAGAGATCACTACCGAAGAATTCGACTTCACTTTTAAAACAAATCTTTATTCCATCTTCTGGCTCTGCAAATATGCCGAGCCACATTTACAACCAGGCGGCTCTGTGATCAACACCAGCTCGGTAAACGCATATACTCCTTCAAAAGAATTAATGCCTTATGCCGTAACCAAAGGTGCTATTCAAAACTTCACGGCTTTGTTAGCACAGATGTGGGGCGAAAAAGGAATTCGTGTAAACTGCGTTGCACCCGGACCAATCTGGACGCCACTCATCGTTGGCAGCTTCGATGCCGAAAAGATCAAAGAGTTTGGTAAGAAAACGCCTTTAAAAAGAGCCGGTCAGCCTGCAGAACTCGCCCCGGTATATGTGCTCTTAGCATCTAATGATGGAAGTTATATGAATGGTGCTACCGTACAGGTTACGGGTGGAATGCCTACGGTTTAAGTTTTAGATGGATTTTACTAATAGAAACAGGATACTTAGTCCGTACTTAGTCCGTACATGTACGGACTAAGTACGGACTAACTTAATCTTAAACCAGGTGCAAAGCACTCTTATTGCTTTGCAAGGCCGGGATGTTTATCTTTGGAAAAAACACAGAACATGTCGTTACCTGTTAATAATAACAACAAAGGAAAGAAAGGCAATAACAACAAAAAGCCCAACGCCGCAGGATCTAAGTTCATTCCCAAGCCAGGTAAAGTGGCAGGCTCTCCTTCCAAAACACCAAGAACCGGTGGAACAAGAGGCAGCTAATTGATATCGATCAACGGCTTCCCTCAACATTGGGTTTTAATTCATTTCTCATCATCAGCAGTGAATAAACAGTTTACATAAACTAAGTTTGTGTATTTTGAGCCATCTAATTGCCTGATATGAGAATTGTTCCTTTCATTGTCTCGGCTGCAGTTACTGCGGGATTGATCATTGCTATGAATGTGCGATTAACGATCGGTGGAAATAAAACACCCCGGTTCGGATATTTTTTATCGCCACAGCAGGGCTTTTGGCAAAATGCAGAACCCACCAATAAATCGTACGACGGCGAAATAAAGCTGGCTGATCTTTCCGGCAAAGCCGATGTTTACTTTGATGAACGTTTGGTGCCTCACGTATATGCCGACAATGAAAAAGATGCCTATTACATCCAGGGCTACCTGCATGCCAAATTCCGCTTATGGCAGATGGATTTTCAAACCCGTGCTGCCGGTGGAAGATTGAGTGAAGTAGTGGGCAAATCACAGCTTGGTATTGACAGGATGTTTCGTCGTTTGGGAATGGTGTATGCTGCAGAAAATTCATTGAAAGCTCACGAAGCAAACCCGGTGATCAAAGAAGAAATGGATGCTTACACTGCCGGAGTGAATGCATACCTCAAGAGCCTGAAACCACACCAGATTCCGCTTGAATATAAATTACTCGATAGCCAACCAGAAGAATGGAGCAATCTAAAAACGGCTTTGTTCTTAAAGTTCATGTCGTTCGATCTTGCAGGAGCTGAATGGGATTTTGAAATGGCAAATGCAAGACGTTTGTTGGGCGCTACTGATTTTGAAAAACTTTATCCCATCGTTTCAGATAGTCTCGATCCCATTCTTCCAAAAGGCACTGCCTTTGCAGCACCCGGTGTACAATTGAACATACCTGCCAATGCAGATTCAAGCATGTACAGGGATACAAAAGATACTACGATCAATGGTGGTTTTGCTTTCGATAAAAAGCCAGATCCTGATAATGGAAGTAATAACTGGGCTGTAGCCGGAAGTAAATCTGCTAGTGGCCGTCCGATACTAGCCAACGATCCACATCTTGGATTAAACCTTCCATCTCTTTGGTACGAGATGCAGATCTCCACTCCTGCCTTCAATGCTTATGGCGCAACGTTTCCTGGTGCTCCATCGATCGTTATTGGTTTTAACGATCACTGCTCATGGGGTTTCACCAATGCCATGCGTGATGTAAGAGATTACTACGAGATCAAGTTCAAAGACACCACCATGCAGGAATACTGGTTCAATAACCAGTGGGTGAGAACTGAATTCAGGGATGAAGTAATTAAGATCAGAGACAGTGCAGACCTGAAAGAACATATAGCAATGACAGTGTTTGGTCCCGTGATGTTCGATAAAACTTACCCAAACAAATTGGAAGATGGAAAGAATTATGCAGTAAGATGGAAAGCACATGATCCGGGAGTTGAGTTGCTTACATTCAACAAACTGAATCATGCAAAAAATCTCGATGATTATAAAGATGCGATCGCTACATTTAAATGTCCTGGTCAGAACATGATCTTCGCTACAAAGACAGGCGACATCGCTATTACACAGCAGGGAGAATTTCCTGCGAAATGGAGAAGGCAAGGCGATTTTCCAATGCCGGGTTTTGACAGTACTTATATGTGGCAGGTTAATATTCCACTGAATGAAAATCCACAGATGATCAATCCGCCACGAGGTTATGTTAGCAGTGCCAATCAACTTCCGGTTGATACAACGTATCCATATTATCTTGGTGGTTCTTATCCTCCTTATCGTGGGTTTATCATCAACAGGTATTTAAACCAGATGAATAGTATAACGCCACAGGATATGATGAGATTGCAGGGCGAAAACTACAATGTGTTTGCAGAGTTTGCCAGGCCTGTATTGCTGAAGTATATTGATGAAAATGGATTGAGTGCAGATGAACATAAATACTTCAACTTATTGAAGAACTGGAACCTTAGAAATGATCCTTCAGAAGCCGGCGCATCCGTGTTCAAAGCTGTTTGGGATAGTTTGGAAGTGGCTATTTTTTCTGATGAAATGGCTGCACTCACACAAAATGGCAAATATGCCAAAGCAGCTAAATGGCCTGACGAAAGCACATTGGTTGAGGCATTGCGAAAAGATTCAACAGGTTTTCGTTTTATAGATGATATCAGAACTCCTGAAGTAGAAACGTTACAGTTTGATATGATGAAAGCTTTCAAAATGGCTGTTGCGGCATTAAAGAAAGCAGATGATGCAGGAAACCTTGGCTGGGCTAAATTCAAAGATGGAGGTGTACGACATTTACTAAAGATCGAACCTTTTAGCAGGTTGCATTTGAATGAAGGTGGTGGCGATCATATTATCAATGCAACAAAACAATGGCATGGACCAAGCTGGAGGATGATCGTTCACATGACAGATAAGAGTGAGGCGTATGGCGTGTATCCTGGTGGACAAGATGGAAATCCCGGCAGTAAGTATTACGACAACTTTATTGATACCTGGGTGGTGGGTAAATATTATCCTTTACTCTTTGTTCCTAAAACTGAAGCCGCAAATAACAAATCTTTCAAGTGGCATCTAACATTTTCTAAAGCTTAATATCGAATAGATGAAATTCTTAGTTTCAATATTGCTTACTGCACTACTCAGTTTTGCTGTTGGATTATTTACGGTTCTTCCCTGGTGGAGCTTTGCCATAGCCGCATTTATTGTTGCGCTTGCCATTCATCAGAAACCATGGAAAGCTTTTTTTGCCGGCTTCCTTGCCTTATTTATTCTGTGGGGATTGATGGCAGCTTACATCGACTTTCAGAATGATCATATTCTTGCCACCAAAATATCAAAGCTCTTCATTAAAGTAGAAAATTCTATGTTGATCGTGCTGATCACGGCATTGATCGGAGGATTGATAGCCGGTTTTGCCGCACTTTCCGGAAGTTATCTCAGAAAAAGATAACTGAATCTGTTGTTTTAGTATAGTATTTGCAATATTAGGGCACGCTGTGCTAACGACTAATGTGGCAATTGAATGAGACAACAGAAGAACTTAAGAGATCGGTATATACAACTCGTTGAGACTTTTATCACTGCAATAGAAAGTGGAAGATCTGGAGCTGAGTTAGAAGACATTCGTAAAGAGATACGGGTACTTTCTGCTGAGCTGAATCATGACCATGGTGTAGAGAACACTACTCAGCATCTCGACTTTTTACCATTGCATCAAAAACCTGATGAAAGCAGCAACGGTGTAGATACTACCATCCGTTGATCCGTACTAAAATCACCAAAACCAATTATGACTCCAGCAAAGAAGCTTTGGCAGGAAGAAGAGCAAACCATCATCGATTCAAAAGTAACAACGCAATCCCAGCCTGTAAATGGCAAGATCTATAGCCTGGTTAAACTGCTTATTATCATTCTGCTTTATTACGTAATTATAATTTTATAAGATGAGGCAAGACCAGATCCGATACAACAATACTCCTGTTCAGGTTGACCGTTTAGGTGATGACACATTTTGTGTGCATTTGCCGGGAAAAGATGTTCGTATTCAATACAAACCAGATAATGAAGGTGCTGATCATTGGCTTGATCTGGACTCTGATCATGAAACTGAAGAGACCAAAGCTTTGGGTGAGCAGTTGGGTGAGCTCTTGAAGAAGTAACAAAAAAGCCCCGCAAAAATTTGCGAGGCTTGCCCATAACTACACAATGAAAGACTATTTATTCGCAAACAGGTAAACACTCACCTGTACGTCTTTAGCTACATTAGGTACACCGTAATTGATGCCCCATAAAGTTCTGTCGAGGCTGAAGAATGCCTGGGCAAAAAATCTTTTATCATCCGCATTTCTGATCAATGCATTGAATGTTACCGGAACACTGATTCCTTTCAGGTTCAGGCTGCCATTGATCTTTGCTTCACTTTCTGAAGTGTATTCTACATTCGAAATATCGAAAGTTGCCGTACCGAATTTTGCAACACTGAAAAAATCATCCGTTTTCAAATGATCTACAAACTTTGGAGCATCTTCATTTACCAATGAAAGTGAGCTCATGTCTATCGTAAAACTTCCGCCGGCTAATTTCTGGCTCGCATCCAGTTTTACTTCTCCACTCTTCAGTTTAAAAGCGCCTGTATGAAATCCTGATTTTTTAGTTCCAACCCACTCTACTTTCGAGTAGTCGGTCAATACAGCATAAGACGTAAGGTCTTTACGCTCTTCCTTTGGTTTGAATGCTGTGAATGCAATGCTTGCAGCGATCACTACAGCCATTCCAAGTAATACTTTCTTCATAATAGATAGTTTTTTCTCTTGAGGGTGTAAATGTATGAACTTATATGTATCTACATGCATTTTTGAACTTTTATTTTTCCTCCTCTTGTACTTTCGGTTATCTCTTCGGAATGAACAGGCCTGAAAATCATTTTCAATCCTAAATAACACGGGTTATCTTCGCCGCAAAATTTCCAACCGCTTATGAATTTGCATGAATACCAGGCAAAAGAACTGCTGAAGAAGTATAATGTTCCAACACAGGAAGGTGTGGCTGTAGAATCTGTAATGGCTGCAGAAGAAGCTTACCGTAACATCAAGAACGAAACAGGTAGCAATTTCGCAGTAATTAAAGCCCAGATCCATGCTGGTGGTCGTGGTAAAGGAAAGATCGAAGGCAAAGACCAAAGAGGTGTGGCTGTAGCAAAAAGCCTGGAAGATGTGACCAATATCGCTAAGAATATTCTTGGTGGAACGCTGGTGACCATTCAAACAGGTCCTACCGGTAAAAAAGTAAATAAGATATTGGTTGCACAGGATGTGTATTATCCTGGTCCTAATCCAACAAAAGAATTTTATCTATCTATATTATTAGACAGGGCGAAAGGTCAAAACGTGATCATGTATTCTACTGAAGGTGGAATGGACATTGAAGAAGTGGCCCACAAAACACCGGAAAAGATTTTTAAAGAGTGGGTACATCCTGGTGGTGGATTACAAGGTTTCCAGGCTAGAAAGATCGCTTTCAACCTTGGTTTATCTGGTGAAGCTTTCAAAAGCTGTGTAAAGTTTGTAACCAATCTATACAATGCTTATGTTGGATTGGATTGCAGCATGCTCGAGATCAACCCGCTTTTCAAAACAAGTGATGATAAGATCATTGCTGTTGATTGCAAAATGGGGCTTGATGAAAATGCATTGATCCGTCACGCTGACCTTGCACAACTGAGAGATGTTACTGAAGAAGATCCAACCGAAGTAGAAGCGGGTCAGTACAACCTGAACTTTGTTAAACTGGATGGTAACGTAGGTTGTATGGTAAATGGTGCAGGACTTGCCATGGCAACAATGGACATGATCAAATTAAGTGGTGGTGAGCCAGCTAACTTCCTTGATGTTGGAGGTACTGCAAACGCTCAAACTGTAGAAGCAGGTTTCCGTATCATCTTAAAAGATCCAAATGTAAAAGCAATCCTCATCAACATCTTTGGCGGTATTGTTCGTTGCGATCGTGTTGCTGCAGGTGTGATCGAGGCTTACAATAAACTGGGCGACATCAATATTCCGATCATCGTTCGTTTGCAGGGAACCAATGCTGCAGAAGCCAAGAAACTGATCGACGAAAGTGGATTGAAAGTTCAGTCTGCCATACTTCTCAGCGAAGCTGCAGACCTGGTTAAGAAAGCAGTAGCATAAGATATTTTTAGTTAGGTATTTATGAGGTTTGACATTGCATATGTCAAACCTCTTTTTTATTTTACCTGTCTAAACTTGTCATTATGAAAAAGTTCTACCCTTTGATAGCCATCACTCTGATCGCTATGCCGGCTTTTTCCCAGTTAACTTTATTGAAATCGGGCGGTGCAACTTCCTTTGGAGGAGCAGGAATTGGCAGCCGTGTGATCTTTGCAGATTTTAGTACAGGTGCTATCGGTGGTACTGATGGTACAGTTGCAGGTACCGCTAATATCCCACCCGGTACCGTTTATCTTGGAAATGGTGATGCGGTAGCTGCAGTAAATAACAGAATTGTTTTCGCAGGTGTTGATGCAACTTCCGGCAACGAGGTTTGGTCGAGTGACGGCACACTTGCAGGCACGATAAAATTGATGGATATAAATCCCGGTGCTGGAAATTCTGACATCGCCGGAGGTACAAACAATCTTCCTGTGGTAAATGGTTACGCTTATTTCAGTGCCAATGATGGAACTGGCATCAGGAAATTATATCGTACGAATGGAACGGTTGTCGGCACTTCGTTGGTAAAAGATCTTGGATCAGTAACCATCAGTTTTCCACTTTTGGTTAGTCCGATAGGTTCTAATTTATACTTCTTCGTTAATGGTAAGCAACTCTGGAAATCCGATGGTACAGGTGCCGGAACTGTTTTAGTAAAAGATTTTTCTCCTGGTGGAGCCACTACCACTTTCTCTAACATGTTTATTGGATCCGGTACTTATACCTATTTCCTGGCAAATGATGGCACAAATGGCATGGAGTTATGGAGGACAGATGGAACTTTAGCAGGAACGATCATGTTAGCCAATTATGGTGCAGGATCTTCTGATGGTTTTTCATTGTTCGGGGGAAGTGATGATTGGAATGCTGCCAGCTATAATAACATGTTGTTGTTCCAGCCAAATAATGCAGGAGCGAAGTTGTATAAAACGGATGGATCTATTGCAGGCACTGTTATGGTAACAGATCTAAATCCTGGTGGCGGTGGAGGTTTGAGTATCGGAAATGGATTTTCAGTTTGGAATAATTTTTATTTCGCTGGGAATGGAAGCATTTATAAATCTGATGGCACTGCAGTTGGAACAACACAGGTTAAGTTTGTTGGTCCAAATAACATCAACATGCTTGAACCACAGGAAAACCTGGGCAACAGCGTCTCGCCAGGAAACTTTGCCGGTGGTAAATTCTTTTTTATTGCAGATGATGGTGTAAACGGTAATGAACTTTGGGTGAGTGATGGTAGTAACGCCGGAACTTTTATGCTGAAAAATATTGCACCAGGATCGGCCAGCGCTTTTCCAGCTAACGACGAACGATACTTCTATACAAAATACAAACTCTACTTTGCTGCAAATGATGCAACCAATGGCGTAGAATTATGGGAAACCGATGGCACTACCATTGGAACGGTTATGACGATGAATATAAATCCAGGTGCAGGATCTTCTAACGCTGAAGTTTTCGGCGTGAGCCTTAACAGTAATAAAATGGTTTTGTCTGCATCGGATGGTACAGGTACAAATATTTATTCGCTCAATGCTACAGTAGTTCCTTTTCCTTTATCATTGACTGATTTTACTGCTCAACTCAGAAATACAGAAGTGCAGTTAAACTGGACCACTCAAAACGAGATCAATGTATCGCATTTCAATGTGCAGCGGAGTGTTACCGGAAAAGAATTTGCGATCATAGGAAAAGTAAATGCAACAAACAATCAAAGCCAGAACAATTATGGTTTTACTGATGGCAATTACGGTAAGTCAGGAATAATTTATTACAGGTTAGAGATGGTAGATAAAGATGGTAAGATCACTTACAGTAAAATGCAAACTGTAAAACTGAAGTCAGGGCTTGATTTCAATCTTTCATCAACAAGGAATGAGATCTTACTCACTACGGGAGATGCCAATGGTACTGCAAATCTGAAGATCACAGATGGTTCGGGCAGAATTCAGATCCAACAAAAACTGGAAATTGCTATTGGTGAAACAATCAGGCTTTCAACAGCTAATCTTGCTGCAGGAATTTATTATGTAACGATCGAGCTGAATGGAAATAGGCAAACAAAACGGTTCGTTAAGTAGGCGTTTGTAAAAGTTTAACTTCATACACAGGGCTGAAGGTATACTTCAGTCCTGTTTTTATTTCTGTACAGGTATAACGGCTTCTTCGCTTCTCCCCTTTCTGAAAAATGCGTTTATCATCCGTTTGAAACAAACTCCCAACAGGAATTTCAGCAATATGAAAATACCCTTCACGTTTTACTGCATCATACTTTCGTAAGGCTAAGATCAAAGAGGTTTCGCCATTAGCCGTTGCTGCTGGGTTGATCACTGACTGCTCTAATGCCTTTTCAATATCAGCCGGAAACACTTTCTTTTGAATAAAGCTGATCAGCAACTTGCTGTAATTGTTTTTCCATTCTTTACCATGAGCTTCTACCCTGTTTCGATGTTGTTCAAAAGTTAGCAGATGAGCCAACTCATGCAATAATGTAATGAGAAATTCATACTTGTTCAGGTTGGAGTTAACAGTGATCCTGTGATTCGCTCCATGAAATGCATGGCGATAATCTCCAAGAACTGTTTTACGTTTTTTGGTAACGGTGAGATGTACTTTATAGTGATTGATAAAAGCGACTACATCTGCAAAAGTTCCTTCAGGCAAAAATGCAGCAAGTGCCTGCATCGGATGCTCTTCAATCGGCATTATCAGTTCTGCTTTGACCTGCTGAGTTGAATGGTGGCTCTCTTTTCAACCCAGGTATAAATAATGTACAATAACAATCCGGCGAAAACAGCTTTGCTGCTTACTGTCTTTCCTGCTGCCTGTATATATATGAAAGCCGAAATAGCCAGTACCAGTATCTTGATAATATTCGCAAGCATCACACTTCTTATAAATGCCTGTGGGTTTGGCTTAGCCAAAGCTCTAATGTGTAACATCAAACTAACGACTGACAAAAAAAAGAGCAATGCATTGGCACCAAGCACAACCCTGTAATCAATTTTCCAGTTATCTAATTGCCTGTTGGCCGCAAAACAAATGGCTGTTACTACGCCAAACACAATTAATAATCCACCGAATTTTTTCATTTTTTCCTGGAGGTATCTTTTATCACTTTAATGAAAATCGAAATAAGAATCAGCAAAGGTAATAGCCAGGTAAAGACCGGAACAGCTATTGCAATTTTTTTATCCACCCAATGCCCTATAAAAACACCTACACCCAAACTCACTACAAGTTGGGTAGCCAGTCCTGCATATTGTAGTAATAAACGCTTGCCGTCGTCTTTTTTATCAGTCATTGGTGATTTCTGGCTGAGGAACATCCAATAAAGTAGTATCTCTGGCTGTGTTGATCTGGTCTGACAGTACTGCTTTGATATTTTTCAGGTAACGGTCTTTTTGTATAACCGCTTTTTCTAGAGAATCTGTCCTGATCTTCAATGCCTGTAGCTCTTTCCTGCTTTTATAATTATTGGAAGAGCCTGGCAGGTAATATTTTAATGGAGTAAAAACAAGTAATGCAACGGCAAACCCAACCAGCACAACGAAGATGGTACTCATTCCAACATACACACTCAGCCTCGTTAATTTGAATGTTACAACCTCCTCATATGTATCATCGTTCATAACCACCAGCCTGTAGCGATTTCGCTTTGATTGGGGCTGCACTGTCAACACTTCTTTTTCCATCTTGTTAAATCAAGTTTAAAGGTAACACCTTACAAGGAATTACACCCCTAACGAATTGAAAATAACCTTACTTTTAAAACGATTTTTAAATCCTAATCAAGCCCAAAGTTTGATGATACTTACCAAGAAGATCAGTAGCCTTGCCATACTTATTTTTTGTCTGGCCGAGACTGGCTTTGCCCAACCCGGAACCCAGGTAGACCTAAAAAAACCACGGGAATACGAGAACCGTAAACTTCGTTCTGAAGAGACCGGCGAGAAAAAAATGGGGCTGCGGAAAAGAATTTTCCAGAATACTTATACGCACTACAATTACTTCTTCAATGCTAATAACAAAATGAACGAAGTAATTGAACGAGCCAAAGCTTCGTTTAAAGACGATTATACAAAGCTGCTTCCTTTTTATCCTTATACACTTGAAGGCACTGCACAACAACGAAATGAGATCGATTCAGTGATTTACAAGTGCACTGCCGGCATTTTACTACATGATCTTAGAAATGACTGGATCGACAACTTGTACATGCTGATGGGTAAAGCCTATATGTTCAGGAAAGACTTTGATTCGGCAACGCAAACTTTTCAGTACATCAATTACGCTTATTCTCCTAAAGATGGTGGTTATGATATTGCCATCGGAAGTAACTCGAGTAATACCAATGGCGTATTTACTATTGCTACAAAAGAAACAAAGAATGTACTGAAGAAAGCAGTTACACATCCACCAAGCAGGAATGAATCGTTTATCTGGCAGGCGAGAAATTATGTTGAACAGGGTGAACTGAGTGATGCTGCAGGTTTGATTGAGATACTAAGGGCTGATCCGAATTTCCCTAAAAGATTAAAAACAGAATTATACGAAGTGATCTCGTATTGGTTTTACAATCAAAATGCATACGACAGTTCTGCTCATTACCTGGGTCTTGCATTAAATGAAGCCGATACCAGGCAGGATAAAGCAAGATGGGAATATCTGATGGGCCAGTTATATGCAATGGCTGGGAAAAATGATCTTGCTGTAAAATATTTCGACAGGTCGATCAAGCATTCCATCGACCCGGTGATGGAAGTTTATGCAAGATTGAACGCCATTAGGATTAATAACTCTGGAAAGAAAGACAGTTACATTCAGGACAATTTGAATGACCTGTTGAAGATGGCTAAGAAAGACAAATACCAGAATTATAAAGACATCATCTACTACACCGCTGCACAGGTTGAATTTGAAAGAAACAATACGGCAGGTGCAATCAAGTGGTTGAAGAAAAGTGTAGAGGCAGGTAGCAACAATCCTTCACAAAAAGCTGAATCATTTTTATTACTTGCCGATCTGAATTACAATACCAAAGGCTACATCGATGCTTCGGTTTATTACGATAGCACTGCTGTAGAATCTTTAAGCGATGAAAAAGACAAAGCAAGAGTAACAGACAGAAGACCGGCTTTGAAAACAATTAGTGGTAATGTAAAAAACATCAATCTACAAGATAGTTTACAACGTATCGCAGGAATGCCCGAAGCCGAAAGAGATGCTTACATCCGGAAACTGGTGAAGCAACTAAGAAAGGCAAAAGGACTAAAAGATGAACCCGGTTCTTCCGGCTCGTCATCAGGCTCTGGCAGTACCGATCTTTTTGCTGATACAAAAGCCGATTGGTATTTCAGTAATCCTAATCTTAAATCAAAAGGATTTAGTGAATTTAAAAGTCGTTGGGGCGATCGTCCAAATGTTGATAACTGGAGAAGACAACAAGCTGTAAATCGAACCAAAGTCGATTTAAGTGTGGTACCAGGTAATGACGTAGCCGATAAAGACACTGCGAAAGATGAAGAGATTTCTTTCGAATCGATCTTAGCAAAACTTCCTTTGACACAACAGCAGATAGATGCTTCTAATTCCATTATTCAAAAGGCTCTTTTTGAGAACGGGCAGGTATTTGAAGACAAACTGGAAGATTATCAATCAGCCATTGAAGTATTTGAGGAACTATTGAGACGCTTTCCTAATACACAACAAAAAGAGCAGATACTCTTTAACCTGGTGTATATGTATGGCAAGATCAACAATCCGGCAAAACAACAGGCAGCAAGGGAACAGTTGATCCGTGAATTTCCAAACGGAAAATTGACTCAAAAAATAAAAGAAATAAATGCTGCAGGCGATGCTGGAAAAAAAGTAGATGCCGCTACGAAAAAATACGAACAGATTTATAGTCTTTTCATTGAGGGGAAATTCGCAGAAGCTATCAATGAAAAAAGAGCTGCTGACGCTCAATATGGTAATTCATATTGGACTCCGCAGTTATTATTTATCGAATCGATCTACTATATCAAACAAAGAGAAGACAGTACTGCAATTAACAGGCTCACTGCTCTTAAAACACAGTTTTCAAAATCGCCTTTGGCAGAAAAAGCAGCGAGGATGATCGATGTGTTAAGTCGCAGAAAGCAGATTGAAGATTATCTCACTAATCTGGATGTTCAGAAAAAAGAAACTGAACAAGTGAAGCGGGTTGACATGGATAACCAGCAGATCGTTACACAACCTGTCGTTGTTCCAAAAGATGTAACGAACAAAACGGTTGCTACTGATAAACCACTAACCGTTAAGGTAGATACCTTGGCAAAAGCACCTGCGATCATTGGTGCAAGTGCTTTCACCTTTAATGCTACTGACAAACACTATGCATTGGTTATACTCGATAATGTAGATGGTATGTATGTTTCTGAAGTGAAGAATGCGTTCAGCCGATGGAATGCTGAACGTTACAGTGCTTACCGCTTAACTGTTTCCAACCAGGCTTTGACAGATAAGTTAAACCTTGTATTGATCGGTCCGTTTAAAGATGCTGCAATGGCAACAGATTATGTTGGCAAAACAAAACCGCAGGCTGCAGGAAGCATTTTGCCTTGGCTTAGTGCAGAAAAGTTTAGTTTTCTTATCATCGATAACGCCAACCTGCAATTGCTGAACGAGAACAAAGATCTTCCGGCTTACCGCAAATTGATAACAGAAACTTTGCCCGGTAAGTTCTAAGCATGATTATTGCTCTAATTTCGCCATAACAATATCTATCATATTGCTTAATAAATCATTGCATAATGAATTCTTCTGCCAGCAAACCAACTCCTGCTAATAACAACAAGAAAGCTTCCGCTAAAACGGGGGCAAAAGCTGTTCGTTACCTGTGGAGAGGCTTTTTTATACTGCTTGGATTTTTTATCCTTCTCCTGTTTGCAGCCAATTTTGGATTATTGGGAGAAATGCCTTCCATTGAAGAGATCCAGAACCCTTCTGCTTCTCTATCGAGCCAGGTATATGCAGAAGATGGAACCATGATGGGAAAATATTACAAGCAGGACCGTGTAAATGTTGAGTATAAAGACATCAGTCCGCATATCATCAATGCACTTGTATCTACAGAAGATGAACGATTTTACCAACACAGCGGGATTGATGGAGAATCGGTAGCAAGAGCCGTTTTCTTTTTAGGGAAAAAAGGTGGTGGCTCTACCATCACCATGCAAACAGCAAAGAACCTTTTCTCGAATGATTGGGAAAGAGCGAATGTGATCAAAAGGATGATGCAAAAGTTGAAAGAAGGTATCATCTCAATAAAGCTTGAAAGAAACTTTACCAAAGAAGAAATACTTACGCTCTATCTGAACACTGCAGCTTTTGGCGATAATGTATTTGGTATTCGTAATGCAGCTAAAACATTCTTTCAAAAAGAGCCAGACAGGATCAATATTGAAGAAGCAGCTGTGCTGATTGGAATGTTGAAAGGTGCTACACGTTACAACCCGAGAAGAAATCCGAAACTGGCACTCGACAGGAGAAATACTGTGATAGACCAAATGGTAAAGAATGGAAAACTGGATGCAGGAACAGCTTCTGTGATCAAGGCAAAACCGATTGAGCTCAACTACAAAAAGCTGGATGAGAATGCAGGTCTTGGTCCTTACTTCAGAATGGTGTTAGGTGAATACATGAAACAATGGTGTAAAGATCACACGAATGCAAATGGCGATAAGTATGATCTGTATCGTGATGGATTAAGAATATACACTACCATTAATCCCAGAATGCAATTGTATGCAGAAGAAGCGGTAGCACAGCACATCAACTACATGCAAAAGATCCTCAACTCACAAAGCAATATCAAAAACGGCAATGTTTGGAAGGGCACAAAACAACAGGCTGTTCTTGAAAGTGCCATGAAAAATAGCGACAGGTGGAGAAACCTGAAGAATGATGGAATGGATGAGGATGACATCAAAAAAACATTCACACAGAAAGTTCCAATGAAAGTTTTCGCATGGAACAACAACCGTGAGAAAGATACTGTAATGACGCCGCTTGACTCAATCAAATATCACAGGCAAATGTTACAAGCCGGTTTCATGGCAATGGATCCATTAACAGGTGAGATCAAAGCATGGGTAGGCGGAATCGATTTTAAAACATTCAAATTCGACCACGTTAATATCAATACAAAGAGACAAGTAGGCTCTACTATCAAACCACTACTCTATTCTCTCGCTATCGAGGAAGCTGGTTTTACACCTGAAACACAAGTGGTAGATCAGCAACAGAGTTTTGGAGGTTATGGTGTTGTTCCTGCAACAACAGAATCGTGTACAGGAAGAACAATGCCTATGGGCCAGGCACTTGCTTTCTCCAGGAACTGTGCTTCAGCTTACATTATGAAGCAACTTGACAATGGTGGAAATAACGGAGCAAAACGTTTTACCGAGTTTTTAAAGAGAGCTGATCTTACCAGTAAGATCGAAGCTTATCCTTCTATCGCATTAGGAGCTTGTGAAATTTCTTTGTTTGAAATGATGCAGGCTTACAGCATGTTTCCAGGCAGAGGTTTTAATGTAAAGCCAATGTTCATCACTCGTATAGAAGACAAGAATGGAAACGTACTAGAGCAGTTCATGCCGCAACGTAAAGAGATCATTAGTGAAGTGGCTGCATATTCTGTTATTAAAATGATGCAGGGTGTAACGCAATTTGGTACGGCACGACGCATATGGAGCTATGGCGTTCAAGGTGAAATAGCGGGTAAAACCGGTACTACAAATGATAATAGCGATGCCTGGTTCATGGGTTATACACCTGGACTGTTAGCAGGATCATGGGTTGGATGTGACGACAGGTTCATCCGCTTTAACTCAACCGATATTGGACAGGGTTCTGCTGCAGCTTTACCTATCTGGGCTTATTTCTACGACAAAGCTTCATCTGATAAGAACTGTGGAATAGATACAAAAGCCACATTTGTTAAGCCGGAAGTAATGGTGAATGATATTAACTACGACTGGATGAATAATGCTCCACCAGATCTAGGTGCAGAAGGTGAAGACATGGGTAATGGTAACGAATCAGATTATCAACTTCCAACAACTGATCCGGGAGAATACATTAAACCTGAATCGCAATTGCCAGTGAACGATGGTAGCAATCAGCCTGCAGCACCAACAAAGAAAAAAGACAGCAGCAAAAGTGATAACAGAACACCAGCAGGAGTACCCACAAACAACAATCCTGTTGATCCGAAGAAAAATCCAAAGGCGGTAATGAAGAAACCGGGAGACAATACAACTCCTAACAACTGAGCACACAATATCACCGATAGAAAAAGGTCGTCATTTATATGATGACCTTTTTTATTGTTTGTAGGTTGTTGAGTAGTGATCTATAAGCCGAAGAGTGCGACGCAACAGAAGCTAAATAGTACGACGAACTTCTGCTACATAAAAAATCCCGCCAGGAAACTGGCAGGATCTCTTATAAATCATATGGCAAAAACGCTTATTTCATCAACGGTGCTGAAAAGCCAATTGAATAAGTGAAATGGCTTGCAGCTGAGTTGGTAACTGCTGTTTTGTAATCAGCTTGTGTAAAGAAAAATGCATCTTGTTTACCAAGATTAACCTGGAAGCCAATTCCCAAAGGAAAATACGCTCCGTAAGTGCTGAACTTATAAGCACTCACTCCCACACCTACATTGGCATAAGGAACAAGAATGTACTTATCGGTTAACAGTTTCAGGTGAAGACTTGCATCCAGTTCCATTAACAATGCATCATTTGTTGGCGTTGCCATGTTAGGAAAAGGATACTTTAGAAAACTACCGGATAAAGTACCGGCAAAATCAACATGGTTTGATAACCCTTCCATGTAATTAATGCTAAGACCAAACGCCATTTCATTGAACTGAGCCCAGTCATTATCTTTCAGAACACTTCCAAGTGAATTGTTCTTTATGCGTTTTGCGGTAGTAAAATCGTTCATCACGAAGTTGATACCTAAAGATTTTGACTTCTTTACATTCGTTGTTGTGGGGGTTGGAGCATCCTGTGCATTAGAAACAGTAACTAAACCAGCTAAAACTACTACAGTTAGTAGGACTCTTTTCATAAAGCAGATTTTGGTTCGACAAATTTAATCGCCTCAATCTATTTACAAAGAAAAATAACTAACTAGTTTTCACCACTACTCTTTTGTACCCTTAGGAACTTTTACAACTTGTACACGTGTTAATCCTCCTTTCATAAAACCAAGGAGTTTTGCAGCCGACCTGCTAAGATCAACCACTCTCCCTTTTTTCGCCATCCTGGTGTGCATTCTGTCATTGATACGAACGATCACAGAACGACCGTTCTTCAGGTTAGTGACCCTTACCCAGGTTCCCAGTTTAAAGTGATTACTGGCTGCTGTTAATTTGCCGTGTGTGTAATATTCTCCGGTGGCAGTAAGTGTGCTGTCGAGGTTTGCACTGTAAAAGCTGGCGATTCCGTAAACAGTATCGGCACCGTCTTTTCTTGAAAAACCGGTAAAAGCTACCAGGAAGAATGTTAACAGGATGATGATCTTCTTCATACAAATTTTGTTTTTGTAATTTGAGCACATCCGTTGGTCATGAAACTATTTGCAAAGCTTTCTCTCATCACAAGTGCCTTAATTGTTTTTGCATGGCAAAGTTGCGGCGTAAGCAGCAATAATGGTCCAGTTTTGACCGCAAAGCCCGCAGTTATAGAGGATGAACAAACCTACTTAGCTGGAATTCAAAAGGATAGCTCTAAACGAATGGTATCCTTAACAAAGTATTTGCAGCCTTTGTTTAAAGATTTTATCTACGAGACTGAACAAAATTTCACGAAAAAAGTACTTTACACCCGTCCTCAAGCTTTCCTGAGAATACCCGCAGCCGAGGCTTTACAGGCTGTTCAGGATGAACTAAAACAACAAAACCTGGCTCTGAAGATCTTCGATGCTTACCGTCCATACAGTGTAACGGTTGAGATGTGGAAAGCTGTGCCGGATGAACGTTATGCCGCCAATCCGGCTAAAGGAAGTGGGCATAACCGTGGCGTTGCAGTGGATGTAACATTGGTAGATCTTACTACCGGAAAAGAAGTTCCGATGCCTACCTCTTTCGACGATTTCTCAGAAAAAGCTCATCACAATTATATGCAACTCGATGCTGCCATCATTGCAAATCGTTCATTATTGAGAAAAACAATGGAGAAACATGGCTTTATAGCACTGGAAACAGAGTGGTGGCATTATTATCTTTCAAATCCCACACGATTTGAGTTGCTCGATCTGAGTTTTGATCAGTTGAGAAGTTTAGAGAAATGATTTATTTACCTGGCTGAAGTGCTACTATAAAACTTCGTTGCGTCGCACACTTCTACTTTCTGAACATTATTCAACAGACAAAACGCCGATCACTGCATCGGTATTGATCGGTCCATATACATGCGGAAATTCTTCATTCACTGAAGGAGCCAATTCAAACTTCAGCTTGCTTTCGAGTTTATCGGTGTCGATTACTAATTTCAATAAATTAGTTTGGCCCTGAAAATATCTTTCGAGCACACCTTTTACCTGGCTTTCAGTACTGCAATGAATAAATCCTTCCGTTGCTAAAGATGCAGCTTCATACAATCCATCGAAAGATGCTTTCTTCCAGGCTTCAGCAGTAGTAATATGATAAATGATCATAAGATTCGTTTGATTTTTTGTTCCAGTAACATCAGGTCAGCTAAAACAATGGCTGTAACAGCTTCCAGTATCACCGGAACTCGTAACGCAATGCAAAGGTCATGACGACCTTTAACAGAGAACGTTTCCACTTCGCCATTGGTCCAGTTCAGACTTTGCTGCGGTTTTGGTGTAGATGATGTAGGTTTAATTGCTATCCGGAATACCAATTCATTTCCATTGGTAATGCCACCAACCACTCCACCGGCATGATTCGTTTGAGTAGTGCCTTTTACATCAATGATCGCATCATTGTGTTCGCTTCCAAACATTTTTGCTGCAGCGAAACCGGTTCCGAATTCAATTCCACGAACCGCAGGAATCGAGAATACAGCATGAGCCAGTAAACTTTCCACTGAATCAAAAAAGGGCTCGCCTAAACCTGTTGGTAAACCCGATACACGGCATTCGATGATCCCACCGATCGAATCTTTTGCATCGATAGCCTTTTGTAATCCTTTTTCGAGATCAGACTCACCTCCTATTTCTAATATCTTCGATTCGATTGTAAGATCAGCTAATAATTTTTTAGCGATCACCCCGGCTGCAACCAAACAAACAGTGAGTCTGCCACTAAAATGTCCGCTACCACGATAATCTTCATAACCACCGAATTTTTCATGTGCAGTAAAATCTGCATGCCCAGGACGAGGAAAATCTCTTTGCTTTTCGTAGTCAGATGAACGTGTATTCTTGTTTTCGAACAGAATCGTTATTGGTGCTCCTGTCGTTTTGCCATTGAATATTCCCGATTTAAAGATCGGCAGATCTTCTTCCTGCCTGGGTGTAGTTCCTTTTTGAGTGCCACCTTTTCTTCTTTCAATATCTGATGAAAAATCTTCAACGGTTAATGGCAATCCTGCAGGGCAACCATCTATTGTTACACCTGCACATTCACCATGTGATTCTCCAAAGATGTGCACCCGGAATATTCTGCCAAAGCTGTTCAAAGTGTGAAAGTATTATCGGTTGTAAATGGCTTTAAAGATATATCAGCATTCAATTGTTTCAAATGATCCCAGAAATCGGGATATGATTTCTTTACAGCATCTGCATTTCTTATCTGCACTTCAAAATCTGCATTCAGGCAAGCTACGGCACAAGCCATAGCAATTCTGTGATCATGATGTGAGTTTAAAACATGATTCTGCACATGAACCTGTTCATTTCCATACACCAGCATTTCATCATCATTCAGATCTATACGTGTGCTGAGTTTGGAAAATTCTTCCTGTAATGTTATACCTCTGTCACTCTCTTTATGTTTCAGTCGTTTCAATCCACGGATCCTTGTTACGCCTTTGCAATTCGCCGCTAAGGCAACAAGCGGTGGAAAAAGATCAGGACAATCAGTGGCATCAAATTCAAAAGGCAAAAGTTCTTTTTTGTTTACTTCAACATGATCTTCTCCGACAGCAACTTCAGCACCGGCATCTAATAATGCATCAATGATCTTCTTATCAGCCTGGCGGGAAGTGTTCATCAACCCATTTACAATTACTTTTCCTGATAAAGCTCCGGCAACCAATAGAAAAGCAGCTCCACTCCAGTCACCCTCAACAGTGTAGTTATGAATCGTGAGTGGTGAGTTGTGAGTTTGGGAACTGAAATGAAATTCTTTATAATCTTTGTTGAAAGGAACCTTCAATCCAAACTCTTTCAATATCTGCAATGTAAGATCAATGTAAGGTTTGCTTTTCAGGTCCTTCACTTTTATGGAAACATCTGTTGCATTTGCGGCAGCATAAGCCATTAATAATCCTGTAAGGAATTGAGAACTGAGTGAGCCATCTACTTCAATATTTTTTGGTTGTAGCGGACCTTGTATGTGCAATGGAAGTTTCCCTGAATTTGATTCTATCCTGACACCTAATGCTGGAAGTATTTCATCAAAGAAATTCATCGGACGTGTTGTCAAACTTCCTTCACCTGTAATAGTTATGTTTTTTTCGCTCAGTGCTGCAATCGGCGTAAACATTCTTATTCCAAGCCCGCTTTCACCACAATTAAGTTTGCCTGAAACAGGATCAATTCCATTGCTGTAAACTGTTAACTGTAAACTGTCAACTTTCACTTTTGCACCAAGTTGCTGGGTCACATCAATCGCTGCTTGATCATCGTTTGAATTACCTGGATTGTGAACGATCGTGGTTCCTTTCCTGATCAAAGCTGCGGCACAAGCTCTTTGCATGGCACTTTTAGATGCCGGTGCATGAACTGTTCCTGATACCTTAGAAGGTTGAACTGCAACGATCACTTTCAATGATTAAATGAGTTAATGAATTGTTCGAGTTCTGTTAGTGATAAGGGATGGATAGTTGCTTTTCCTATTTTATCTAACAAAATATAATGGAGAATCTTCCTTTCTTTTTTCTTATCCATTTTCAGGATGTTGAATATCTTCTTACTGCTGAAAGATGCATACGCAGGTAATCCATATTGATGCAATACTGAAGTTAACCGATCGACATCTCTGAAATTGAGAAGCTGGTTAGATATCTCAGCAGCGTAAGTCATACCAATGCTGATGGCCTGGCCATGCGATAATTCGTATTGCGTTTCCAAAGCATGCCCCAATGTATGACCGAAGTTGAGTAGCTTTCTTTCACCAGTCTCGTATTCATCTTTCTGAACTACTTTGATCTTTATTACAGCATTTCTCTTTATCAACCGAGCCAATAAACTTTTCTTCTTTTGGTACAATTCCACTGAACCTTTTTCCAATTCTCTGAACATAGCTGCATCTTTAATGCATGCATGTTTAATGATCTCAGCAAAACCGTTTTGCCATTCAGCTAATGGTAATGAAGAAAGAAAAGAATGATCATGCAGGATGAAGTTGGGTTGACGAATTGCACCCACCATATTCTTATAAATACCTACATCTACTCCGTTCTTACCACCGATGCTTGCATCAACAAGACCTAACAAAGTAGTTGGAACGAAACCAAAAGAAATACCCCTCATGTAAACAGAAGCAACATAACCTGTAAGATCAGTAACCACACCACCACCAACGCCAATCAAAGTTGTGGTACGATCAGCCTGTAATTCGATGAGTTGATCAATAATAGAATCTGCTGTTTGTTGAACTTTAAATGCTTCTCCAGGTTTTAGAACGATAGTGTTCCAGTTTTTGAATTTTGATTGATGAGCCTGGAAAATATTTTCATCTGTGATGATAACAGCATTCTTTTGATCAGCGAGTTGTTTGAGCTGGCTAAATTTCGCTTCGAAGTAGAAGTTGGTTGAAGACGAAGAAAATTTGATGGTTTGTTTGATCATGTTGTTCACGCAAAGTTACAAAGTAGGCAAAGCTGCAAAAAGATCCTTCAGTACAAGTGTGCGACGCAAGAAAAGATGCTATGAAAACAGAAGCTGGTCTCACCATTCACTTTTCACCTTTCACGTCTTAACTATTCATTATTTTATTCTGATGGCTGATGCTTTCCATGTGAACAGCATCGAAATACTTGATGATAAATTCTTTGCTCAAGCCAAGTTTTTCCCCTTTTGCCATTGCTCTTTCAAGTATCTCGTTCCAGCGACTCGTTTGTAAGATCGTAACGCTATTGTTTTTTTTATATTCTCCTATCTTATCTGCAATTTTCATTCGCTGACCAAGCAACTGCAACAGCTCGTCATCGAGGTGGTTGATCTGTTCTCTCAATCTTTCGAGTGCAGTAATGAAAGATTTCTCATCAGTTGTTTCTACTCTCCACTGGATCGAATCAAGCATCTTCAGCAAAACTTCCGGAGTAACCTGTTGCATTGCATCGCTCCATGCGTTATCAGGGTCGATGTGCGATTCGATCATCAAACCATCATAATCGAGATCGATGCTTTTCTGCGAAACATCTAATAAAATATCTCTTCTTCCGCTGATGTGTGAAGGATCACAGATCAACATCATACCTGGATTTCTACGTTTCATCTCAATAGCTAAATGCCACATGGGTGCATTTCGATATTCTGTATTGCCGTAAGAACTAAATCCACGATGTATTAAACCAATTTGTTTGATGCCGGCTTTCGCAACACGTTCAACTGCACCAGTCCATAATTCAAGATCCGGATTGATGGGGTTTTTGATCAGCACCGGAACATCAACACCTCTTAATGCATCGGCAACTTCCTGGACACTGAAAGGATTTACTGTTGTTCTTGCACCGATCCAGAGCACATCAACATCAAAATTCAATGCATCTTCTACCTGCTTACCGGTTGCTACTTCTACTGCAGTTGGTAATCCTGTTATTTTTTTTGCATTGGCGAGCCATGGCAAACCTTTAACGCCAACACCTTCAAAACTTCCGGGACGTGTTCTTGGTTTCCAGATACCGGCTCTCAGCATATCAACTTTGCCGGTTGCAGCAAGACGTTGAGCAGTTTCCAAAACCTGTTCTTCTGTTTCTGCAGAACAAGGTCCACTGATGATTAGCGGACGTTTGTTCCAGAGTTGCTGAATTTTTTCTTTCAATTCGATTGTTGTTGCTTGCATAAGGACCTTACTCTCGTTCTCTCTCCAAAGGAGAGAGAGGTCGAACTTTTGAATATCAATTAAACACTTGCTTTATACATTTCAACTTTGGTACTTACATTGGCTAATTAACACATCATCTAATCACCAGATTAACGCCTGCTGTCAGCATCATTCATCCTGATCTTTCTGCCACGGAAATTTTTTCCATCAATAGATTTGATCATCTGCTTTGCAGCTTTTGATTCAATTTCTATCCAGCTGTTCATTTCTTTCATATCGATTCTGCCGAGTACATCTTTTTTAAGATCACTCATATCCAAAATGAATTGTAGAAAACTGGCTTTATAAAATCCATCTTTTGTTCCAAGGTTCACAAACAAACGAGTGGTGTTTGCTGGGCTATTGAACTCTCTTCTTTCTCCACGTTCGTTGCCTCCTCTCCTGTTTCTGTCGCCTCTTTCGTCTCTTGATCCACGCTGATCCCTGTCTTTGCGTTGTTCCCTTACATTAAGATCACCGGAGTTCTCATAATACTTAAGGAAGCGATCAAATTCCAATGCAGCCACTCTTTGCAAAACCTCTTCTTTGCTTACATCAGCAAATTTTTCTTCCAGCATGGGCAGATAAGTTTCATAATCGCCATGAGAAATATCTGTTTTCAAAAGTTTATCCATGAAGTAAAAGAACTGCTTACGGCAAACATCTTTTCCACTTGGTATTTCCAGTTTATGAAACGGAGCCTGCACCATTTTCTCGATCGTACGCAGCTTGTATGTTTCTCTTGCATGAACGATGCTCATACAAATACCAGTACTACCAGCTCTTCCTGTTCTACCGCTACGGTGTGTGTACACTTCAACATCATCAGGAAGTTCGTAGTTGATAACATGTGTTATTTCCTTTACATCAATACCTCTTGCAGCAACATCGGTAGCAATCAGGAGTTGTAATGTTTTCTCCCTGAAAGCATTCATCACTTTATCACGCTGTGCTTGTGTTAAGTCTCCATGTAATGCATCGATATCGTATCCTTCCCTGGTAAGTTTCTCTGCTATATCCTGTGCATCGAGTTTTGTACGGGTGAAAATGATACCATACATACCCGGATTAAAATCGATGAGTCGTTTCAACGCTTCGTAACGATGTTGTGCTGCCACAACATAATACTGATGATCGATACTTTTATTTGCCGTGTTGGCTTTACCAACAGTTACTTCGAAAGGAGTGGTCATGTATTTTTTGCTCACTCTTCTTATCTCCGGAGGCATTGTAGCACTGAAGAGCCATGTTGCTTCACGGTTAGGCGTATTCTTTAAAATGAATTCGATGTCTTCCTGGAAGCCCATGTTCAGCATTTCGTCGGCTTCATCCAGTACAACATATTTTATCTCTTCAAGATTAACTGCTTTACGTTCTATCAGGTCTATCAAACGACCAGGCGTTGCCACAACAATCTGTACACCTTTCCTGATGTCTCTCACCTGCATGCTGATGGATGTACCACCATACACAGCCACAACCTGCATACCCGGTAAAAACTTTTTAAAGTTCTCGAGATCATTCACTATTTGCATACACAGTTCTCTTGTAGGACAAACAACAAGAGCCTGCGGAAACTTTTGTTTTGCATCCATCAATTGCAGCAACGGCAAACCAAATGCTGCTGTTTTTCCTGTTCCTGTTTGAGCTAAGCCTATAAAATCTTTTGTGCCGCTCAATAGCACAGGAATCGCTTTCTCCTGGATCGGACTTGGGTTAACAAAACCCAATGCATCGGTAGCCTTTACCAATTTCTCGTCCAATCCCAGTTCACTAAATGTTATCATGTATCCGTTTAATTTGCGGCAAAGGTACTTAAATCAATCCCTTGCAATGCTTTGATTATGTTATTATGATACCAGCTGTAGCTCCTTGTAGCAGCATTCGTTGCGTCGCAATCCTTTCATCGTTCTGAACTTTGATCAACACCCAAATCATTTGATAATCCTTTTAATTTTATTCGCCCCTTCAATTAACTCCTGCAGGTAATCAAAATTTTCTTTTTCCAGGCAAGCTTTGAACTTTCGCAGCTGAGAAATGTGTTCATTCAATACATCCAACACATTTTCTTTATTCTGCATAAATATCGGAACCCACATAGCAG
This sequence comes from Chitinophagaceae bacterium, assembly GCA_024508725.1. Taxonomy (GTDB): domain Bacteria; phylum Bacteroidota; class Bacteroidia; order Chitinophagales; family Chitinophagaceae; genus JAEZDC01. The sequence continues at coordinate 1,091,331 of JANINS010000004.1, forward strand.
CATGGCTCTTAGCCAAACGTACGGTGCTTTCGAAACCACCACCAGCCAATTGAAATATCTTGTCTTCTTCTCTCTCCTTCTCCAAAACAGTTAAAGCCAATGCATACGAAGCAATATGAGAAATATGACTTACGTAAGCTGCATGTATATCATGTTCATGCGCTTCCATATATACTTTCTGCATTGGAACAAGATCGTACAGGCCTTCTATCAATTCAACAGCATCGTTATCGCTTTCTTCTTTGTTGCAGATCACAGCAACTCGTCCTTTGAAAGCTCCTTTTACTGCATTTTCAGGTCCGCTGTATTCGGTTCCCCACATTGGGTGAGTGGCAACAAATCTTCCTCTTTTGCTATGATCTTTTATAACATCAACGATCTGCTCTTTTGTAGATCCGATATCCATCACCACTTGTTTGTTCGAAATACCATCAAGAACTTTTGGCAACAATTTTACGATCGCATTTACCGGTATTGTAATAATGATCAGATCGCTTCTTTTCACCAATTCATCTAAACTCACCGGTTCATCAATAAATCCCACTTCAACTGCTTTCTCCAAGTTTTCTTCTGAGGCGTCATATCCAATAAGATTCCATGAAGGTTTTTTCTCACTGATGAGCCATGCAAAACTTCCACCCATCATTCCTGTACCGATAATTCCTACTGTCATATCAACATATTAAAAACAAAAATCCCGACTGTTATAGCCGGGACTTTGTATAAGTAATTGGTTATGGTTATGCAAATACTACCCGGTAATTCGGTTGAGATAATACCAATAATAATATTTGCTGTATTGTGTCATTGTTTTCAAAACAAAGAAACATTTTTGATTCAGCCAAAAATTTATGGCAGCTTTCTTAAGATACCTGAGTCAGCTCCAACTTTTGTACTGTCTACACCAATGGTAGAATCTTTATCCTGGTTGGATGCATCTTTTTTTGTTTGGTTATTAGTACAACTCATTAATCCTACAAGAATGAACATTATCAAAAAAGCTTTCATCGTTCTTTTAATAAGAACATCCAAAAACCAGACCTCAGGAAATAAAAAAAGCCATCCCGTGGATACGGAACGGCCTCTAACGATTGCTTGCCATATGAAAAAATCGTTGATTAAGTCAGTCGGCAAGCGAATTCTGACTTATTAATTACTTCTTAGTAGTTGTATCAACTTTAACAGTAGTGTCAACTTTAACTACAGTAGTATCTGGTGTAACTGGAGCAACAACAGTAGTATCAACTGTTGCAGAATCACCAGTTTTTGTTTCATCAGAACCGCTGTTGCAAGCTGCGAATACGCCAGCTACTGCCAAGATTGCTAAAAACTTCTTCATTGTACAATGTTTGTTTTGTGAGTGAATTTGTTCATTAATACCCTCTTTTAAAAAAGGTAACCTGTGAAATTCATTTTTTTTCAAAAAGTAGCTACCCGAATACCGGGCAGCTATTTTAATTTGATAATCAGCTAATTACTTCTTGTTTTTTGAAGTATCTACTTTGTTAGTCATTGAATCTATTTCCGCTTTTTTAGCATCAGCAGAAGAATCGATCATGTCTTTTTTCTCGTTAGCAGCAGAATCGATCGCATCTTTAGTAGAATCTGCTTTGTTGTCAGCGTCTGTACCACCGTTACAAGCTGCCATAGCGCCAGCGATCAAAAGAACACTCAAAAACTTTTTCATTGTGCTTTGTTTTAGTTATAGATTAATCTTAATATCTCGGGCATATGAAAGGTAACCCGACTGAATCTCAGCTTTTTTAGAAATATTTGCAGCCCACATGGGTTACATAATCCACATTCCGGTATTAAAAATGGATCAGTGAAAGCCGAGTATAACGAACAATTATTGCTTAAAGGACTGGCAAACAATGACTCACGAGCCATTGAAACGATCTATAAAGAGAATTTCAGTGTTATCCTGGCTTTGATCACCAACAATAATGGGACAGCGGACGATGCAAGAGACATTTTCCAGGAAGCCATGATAGCTCTTTACGAAAAAGCACAAAGCACATCTTTCGTGTTAACCTGTAAGATCCAGACCTACCTGTATTCTGTTTGCAGAAGGTTATGGTTGAAAAGGTTGCACCAGAACGGACGTTATCTCTACCAGGTTGAAGGACTTTCTGAAACCGTGGCGGTAGAAGAAGACCTTGAAGAACATGATAGAAAGAATGCCGAGTTTGCGATCATGGACAGAGCGTTAAGCAGTTTGGGTGAACCCTGCAAAAGTCTTTTAGAAGCTTATTACCTGCAGAAGAAAGACATGCAGCAGATCGCCAAAGAGTTCAGGTATACAAATGCTGATAATGCAAAGAACCAGAAATACAAGTGCCTGATGCGTTTGAAGAAATTGTTCTTTGCCCAGTTTAATATAGGAGAGTGATTATGGATGATATTCTACTTTTAGAGGCTATTGAAAATTACCTTACCGGCAAAATGAGCCGTGAGGAACGTGAGTATTTTGAAAATCTCCGTAAAACAACTCCTGAGGTTGACCAGATGGTGGTGGAGCACAGTATGTTCCTTCAACAAATGGATACTTATGCAGCACATCGTAACCTAAAGCATGTGCTTCATGAAACACATACGAAGCTTCTTGAAAAAGGTGAGATCACTGAAAACCCTTCTCCTACCACTAAAGCTAAGGTTATTCAACTCTGGAGAAAATACAAAAGAGTTACGGCCATTGCAGCATCTGTTGGTGGAGTGATTGCTTTGGTGATTAGTGTAGTGGTTGTGGCTGTATCTCCAACTCCTAATAGTAAGACAATCCAGGAATTAAATAGAAAGGTAAATAACCTTGAAAGAAAAACGGATGCTATCAATAACGAAGTGAATAGATCCAAGATCCCTGGAACCATTACACAAACAACTGATGGCTCTGGTTTCCTGATCGACACTAAAGGTTACCTGGTTACAAATGCTCACGTTGTAAAAGGTTTATCAAACGCTGTAGTCATTAACAGCAAGGGGCAACAATTCAGTGCGAAGATCATAGCAGTTGATGAATCAAAAGACCTGGCTGTATTACGTATTATTGATAAAGATTTTCAATCACCTTCTTCTATTCCATACAGTTTCAAAAGAACTTCAGGTGATCTTGGTGAGCAGATCTACACACTTGGTTATCCAAGAAATGAGATCGTTTACAATGAAGGTTATTTGAGTGCCAGAACAGGAAATGATGGTGATACACTTACTTACCAAATGAGTATCAATGCCAATCCTGGCAATTCAGGTGGACCTGTGTTGAATAAGAATGGTGAGATCATTGGGGTATTAAGTGCAAGACAAACTCAAGCTGTAGGTGTAGTATTCGCCGTAAAAAATAAAGCTTTGTATCGCTTTATCGATGAAGTGAGAAAAGCCGATACAGCTGTCGAAAAGATCAAGCTCACCAATTCTTCTAACCTGAAAGGCAAAGAAAGAACAGAGCAGATCAAAAAGATGGAAGATTACGTTTACCAGGTGAAGGCTTTCTAAGCCTTCTTTTTTTGCCTAATACTGAAAGAAAATCTCAGTTGCTCCGTAACCAAATCTTGGATCGTACTGATTCACGAAAGTCTTTACTTCTCTTCGTGTTTTAAGGATATCGTGTATCTCGTCTCTTAATCTTCCGCTTCCTACTCCATGTATTACGATCAGTGATGGTTGAAGATGACCAACAGCAAGGTCGTACCATTTATCGAACTCCCGTAACTGCATATCCAGTATTTCCTGGTTGCTCATGTGTTTCCAATCGTCAGAAAGTTTTTCCATATGCAGGTCGACAACACTTCGGGCAGGCTCCATGTGCTGGCGAGCTTTCTTAGCTTCATATACTTTAAATCCTTTTGCAGCCAACCCTGATAGCTCAAATCTTTCTTCTTCTACACGTACAGGATATTCATCAAAAAGTTTATAGGAAATGTTGGGATGATTTTTCTCCTTCATCTCTTCAACTTGCTTAAAGATCTGTTTGGGCTTGATCTTAACGGTGCTTTCAAAGTATTCTGCTTTCTTTTTATCGGGGACTAAAAGGGAAAATTCAAAGCTGAAAGATGGACTATCATTAAAATCACCAAAGTTGATGTCGTGCAGGTAAAAATCATGAAAAGGTGAAGCCTCGTTCTTCAACTCGAATTCCGGATCGCCCAAGAATGATTGCTTATAAGTGAATTTATACGCTTTGTCTGTTTTGTTGACGAGGAAGATCTTAAATAACTCAACCACTTCATCATTAAAGTCATCAAGACTGAATTTAGGAATGAGTGACAGCCAAACACCTTCAGCAACTTTCACTTCATTCTTCCTGATCTTTTCTTTGGGAACCTGGTCAATGTAAACCTTTGCCTTCTTCGGTTCTGAAGGGAACAGCTTCTTCTCAGTAAATCGTTTGAAATACGGAAAATCTATCTGGTCCATATAAGCCGGGAACTTCACTCCACGAACCTCGATCATCACCATTTTTTCGCTGAGGATCTCGATCACCTCACCTTCTTCGTTGCTGTGCAGCACTAAAATCTTATCGCCTACCTGGTACTTCATAATTGAAAGGCGGCAAATTTAAGACTAACCAGCATGAAACAAGGTTAAAGCTCAGCCAAGCTTCAGTTGTGCAAGTGTACGACGCAACAAAAGCTATATAAATTTATAGCAGCCGGTGCCACAATTACACTTTACTTAGTTTACTGTTCCTGTATCCGTAAAGGAAATAGATCAATAAGCCTACAGCCATCCAACCAAAGAAAACAAACCAGCTGTTGAGCGGAATTTCTATCAATAAATACAAACAGAACATTACGCCCAGAATAGGTATGAGTGAATATTTTTTGATGATGCTGAGTAATGTTAATATACCAGCAACTACAACGAAAATCGCGAATAAAATCTCCTGGTGATCTTCATTTGCCAGGTTGGTGAAAGCATCTGCCACCCTACCGTGAAATGCATAAATGAATAATCCATAAATCACAGGAACAATAAACTGGCTGTTGATATAAGGTAAACTGAATTTGCCTGGCTCTTTCTTAATACGTGGAAGCAAAAGCACACCACCCGAAACAAGTACAAAAGCGAATAAAGTTCCGATGCTAGTTAGATCCGTTACCAAAATATCCTGCAGGAACAAAGCAGGAATGGCTACCAAAAATCCTGTTACCACTGTTGCAAAAGATGGTGTTTGATATTTTGGATGAATCTTCTGGAATTGCTTAGGTAAAAGTCCATCACGGCTCATGCTCATCCATATTCTGGGCTGTCCTAATTGAAAAACAAGCAAGACACTTGTTGTAGCAACTACGGCACTGATGGATACGATCGTCTCTATCCACGGCGCTCTTTTTTCGAATACAAAAGCAAGTGGATCGTTCACATCTTTGAAGTTGGCGTAATTCTCAATTCCGGTAAGTACCAAAGCAATCAAAATATAAAGCCCTGTACAGATCAGTAATGAATTGATCATTGCTTTAGGCATATCCTTCTGTGGATTCTTACATTCTTCGGCTGTAGTAGAAATAGCATCAAAACCGATATAGGCATAGAATACTGCCGATACTCCTTTAAGTACACCCTCAAACCTATTGGGCAGAAAAGGAGTCCAGTTATTTGTATCAACAAAGAAAGCTCCCGCTATAATAACGAAGATGATCACGCCGATCTTGAACAACACCATGTAATTGGCTGATTGCTTACTTTCTTTAATACCGATGTAAGCGATCCACGTGATAAGAATTACAATGATGAAAGCAGGAAGATTGAAAAATATGTGTTTGCCGAATAGTATTGGCGCATCATTCCAGGCTTGAATGGCAAACTTATAACTCTGAGTTTGCTCTGCTGTTAAAATGTTTCCGGATGCAAGGGCTTTGGTTGATTCCTGGTATGCAGCTTGGGCAGTTGTAGGATCGATCAGCATCCACTCGGGAAGATGTATATGAAATACATTTTCCAGGAGATTATTGAAATAACCGCTCCACGAAATAGCAACAACGATATTTCCAATGGCATATTCCAATATCAAAGCCCAGCCAATGATCCAGGCAATGAGTTCTCCAAAAGTTACATAAGAATATGTATAAGCACTTCCAGCAACCGGAACACGGGAAGCGAATTCAGCATAACATAATGCACAGAAACCACAAGTCACTGCAACGATGATGAACAATATAGATATTCCGGGTCCACCATTGTAAGCAGCTTTACCAATGGTAGAAAAAATTCCGGCACCTACTACCGCTGCAATTCCGAGAAACGTAAGGTCACGTACACCAAGTACTTTTTTTAAACCAGAGCTATGGTCACTTAAACCAGCTTCGTACTCTTTTTTTATAAGATCGATTGACTTACGTCTGAATAAAGACATTGTGCAGTTAATTTAATTGCTAACAGATGCTAATGTAAGAAGCTAATCACTGCAATAAAAGCAAGGCAATGGCTATGTGGATAATAAATCATTATTACCCAGATAAAAGTGCGTTTTATTAATGTTCACGCTGGATCAGGAACTCTGATAATTCGAGCAAAGGCTTTTTTCGGGATGACATCACAGCGATATCATCGAGATGTTGCAATGCTGTTGCGAGGTATTTTTCTTTTAACCGGTTTGCCCATTCATCAACATTGCAGCTTTTGAAAATACTCAGTACTCTTTCTACTTTGTCATCAGGATTGGTAGTGATAAGATATTGTAATTCCTGTTTATGCTGAGGTGAACAAACTTCTAATGCATGTAGCAGCAGGAAAGTTTTTTTATTCTGGCGGATATCGCCTCCTACATCTTTTCCAAACTTATCAGGATCGCCAAAAGCATCTAAATAATCGTCCTGCACCTGGAAAGCGATGCCTAGATTCTTTCCAAACTCGTAGAGATGATTTCTATTTCCTTCACTTGCTCCGCCAATCACAGAACCGATTTTTAAACTCGCTGCTAAAAGAACAGAAGTTTTCAGTGTTATCATGTTGATGTATTGATCCAAACCAACATGTTCCTGCTTTTCAAAATCCATATCCAACTGCTGACCTTCACAAACTTCTCTAGCTGTTTTATTGAATAAGGAAAGAATATGCTTTTGATAAGAAGAATCAATCTTATTGATATATTCATAAGCCTGGATCAGCATTACATCACCGGCAAGCAAGGCTGTATTGTCGCCATACTTCTTGTGCAGTGTTTCCATTCCACGTCTGAGTGGCGCTGCATCCATAATATCGTCATGAATAAGTGTGAAGTTGTGAAAAAGTTCGATAGCTGTGGCAGCATGATAAGCATCGGGATGAATATCATCAAACAACTCGTTTCCCATCAGGCACATCACCGGACGAATCCGTTTACCACCGATTCCCAGGAAATATTCAGCAGGCTCGTATAATGTTGCCGGGGATGCAGGAAAATGTGCTTTGGTAAATCGCTCAGCGAATATCTCTGCCAGTTCTCTAAAGCTATGCATGTGCTGTTGGTTGTGCAGCGAAGTTATTTCTTTCTTTTCTTCCGCTGTTTGGGTTGTTGCTGCTCTTCATCATTCTCCTTTTCACCATCGATCACCCATTCATAATCGAGTTGACGTTTGGTAAGATTTGCTGCCACCACTTTTATCCAAACCTTATCTCCCATCTTGAACTTTCTGCCACTTCTTCTTCCAACAAGACTATAATCACTTTCGATCAAACGAAATTCATCATAATCGCTTAAACCGGTCACAGAAACCAATCCTTCGCATTTGTGTTCAACTGTTTCTACCCAGAATCCAAATCCTGCTACACCACTGATCACACCTTCAAATGTATGACCCAGGTATTCACTCATGAACTCTACCTGTTTGTATTTATTCGAAGCCCTTTCCGCTTCCATGGCTGCTCTTTCTCTTTCACTGCAATGCTTACACTTCTCCTCTATTTTCTTGTCGATCACGGGTGCATTGTTAAGTATCGATTCCAGAACACGATGCACCAATATATCCGGGTAACGGCGAATAGGTGAAGTAAAATGACAATAATGCTCAAAAGCCAATCCGTAGTGACCAATATTTTCAGAAGTATACACTGCTTTCGCCATTGTTCTGATACCAAGTTGCTCTAACACATGCTGTTCGGGTCTTCCTTTCACATCTTCCAGCATTTTATTAAAACTCCTGGCAATAGACTCAGGAGAGCTGATGTCGAACTTATGCCCATACTTTCTTGCAAACTCAACAAAAGGAGTAAGCTTTTCTTCATCAGGTACATCATGTACACGATAAGCAAAAGGAACATCTTTCTTATTTACTTTGATCTTACTCACACTCTCTGCAACCGTTTTATTAGCCAGGAGCATGAACTCTTCGATCAACTGATGAGCTTCTTTACTCTCCTTCACCACAATGCCGATCGGCTTTCCTTTTTCATCGAGTTTAAAACGGACCTCCTGTGAAGAAAAGTTAATGGCTCCTTTTGAGAATCGTTTCTTACGAAGTCGCTGGGCGATATTGTTCAGTAATAAAACTTCTTCAGCATACAATCCACTTCCGGATTCAATGATCTCCTGCACATCTTCATAAGTGAACCGATGATTGGAATGGATCACTGTCTTGCCCAACCAGAATTGTTTTACCTCCCCTTTGGGCGTCATCTGGAAAATTGCAGAGAAAGTAAACTTGTCTTCTTTCGGACGAAGTGAGCACAACTCGTTCGAAATTCTTTCTGGTAACATTGGATTTACACGATCAGGCAGGTAAACTGATGTTGCTCTTTTGTATGCTTCATCATCCAATTGAGTATTCGGCTCTACATAATAACTCACATCGGCAATGTGAACACCGATCTCATAATTACCATTATTCAAAGGACGGATAGATATCGCATCATCGAAATCTTTCGCATCAACCGGGTCGATGGTAAAAGTCAATATCTCACGAACATCTTTTCTTTTTCGTATCTCAGCTGCACTCAACACTTCAGGCAATCTTTCCGCTTCTTCCATCACTTCATCAGGAAATGATAATGGAAATCCGGCTTCAGCAAGTATTTCCTGCATGGCAGCATCATTTGCATCTTCCTGGCTCATCTGCTTCACTACTTCACCCACTGGTTTCTTGTCTTCTTTATCCCAACGTACCAAACGAACTATAACTCTGTCTTTATCCTTTGCTCCTTTCAATTTCTCAAGGGGAACAAAGAAATCGGGCATTGGTTTATCAGAATCAGGAATAAAAAATGCGAAATTGGCCGATACCTGTAATGTGCCGATAAACTCCGTTTGCTTTCTCGTTTTTACTTCAACCACTCTTCCTTCACGCCTTGCAGTAGATACATTTTCTTTCACCACTTTCACCAATACTTCATCACCATTCATGGCATTGTTGAAATTATTAGGACGAACCAATACATCGTCTTTACCATCACCGATCACAACATATCCAATACCTGATCTTGTGATCTCCAACACACCTTTCAAAGCATGTGAACCCCTTGAATGTTTAGTAGAATGTGATTTTTGCTTAGCCTTTTTCCTGCTCATGCGGAAGAAATTTAAAGTTCCTGATATAAGATATCAGCATTTGGTCAAACTGCCTTCCTTCATCAAACAAAAATTTGTGCCGAATCGGCAGTACATACAACGGAAGATCAGCTATTTCTGTATTAAACTTGAAAAAACGCATCGAATCTTTCTCGGTAGTAAGAATAAATTTTGAATCAGCATCTATCCTTTCATACTTACGTTTGATCTCCTTTAGATCATCAATAGTGAATATATGATGATCTGAGTAGTCCTGCTGATAATATGTCTCAGCATTATTGAAAATAAATTCTTTTAATGGTTGAGGATTGGCAATCCCGCAAACTAATAATATTTCATCCTGGTTAGTGATGGGTCGCTGTTGTTTGGTAGTGATGTGATACGGTGTTCCATATTCAATACAGGTAAAGAACACTTTTTGATGGGGCAACGGAACGATCTCACGAATGGTATTTCGCTTTTTCTCGATGCTCAGACCAGGTGGGCATTTTGTTACTACAATAATATCGGCTCTTTTGTAAGAACTTCTCGCATCTCTAAGATCTCCAGTTGGCAGAAAAACATCGTAAGAAAATAAATTCGAATACTCCGTCAATACAATATTCAACCCTGCTTTCACTGCTCGATGCTGGAAAGCATCGTCCAAAACGATTGCCTGCAACTCAGGTTGATCATGCAGCAATTGCGGAACAGCATCTAATCTTTCTTCACCAACAGCCACAGCCACATCAGGGAACTTTACATGGAACTGCATCGGCTCATCACCAATTTCATTGGCTGTTGTTCTTTCATTAGCCAACACATACCCTTTTGTCTTTCGTTTATAACCACGACTAAGTGTTGCTACTTTAAAATCTTTGTGTAACAGACCGATAATGTATTCTACCATTGGCGATTTTCCTGTTCCACCAACAGCTAAATTCCCAACACAGATAAGGGGAAAATTAAAGCTGGCTGATCTGATGTAGCCCTTATCGAATAATTTATTGCGGATGATGACCACCAAACCATACAGCAATGCAAAAGGAAGCAAGAGTACACGGAAAGACTTCAGGAAAATTGCATTTAAGTTCATCTACTGGTTCGTTTACATAGTCTGATGGTCTACCTCTGACTATGTATTAATAATCCGGTGACCTTTCAGTTATCATATCGTCAGACCGGGATGGTCGGACGATGATTAAAACTCATGCACCTTTTCAGGTGTGATACAAAAGTTCAAAGGTATATCAAATTGATGGGTGTCGCTGATCTTCTCAACAGGCTCGAAATAGGAGAATCCTACCTTCATCACATCTTTACGGCACAAAGGCAGGAAACGGTCATAAAACCCTTTACCAAAACCTACACGATAACCGGAAGCATCACAAATGAGCATCGGCACAAACACCAGGTCTATTTCTTTAGGATCGATCTCAGTTCCATCAACCGGTTCTTCTACATTGAAACTGGTGAGTTGAAACTCGGTTTCTTCATTTACCAGCATCGCCTTCATTTCAAGCGTTGATAAATTCGTGACCGGGTAGCATGTTTGCAAACCCGGGATCATATGTTCAAGAAAGGTGCTGAAGAGATAGGTATTGGGTTCCAGGTGTGTTTCACTTGGACAGTAAGAAAACAAAACACCAACAGGATCGAGTGAGAGTTTCTGGAACTGTATCAGCAGCAGGTCGTCCATTTTCATCCGTTCTGTTGCAGTGAGCAGTGAACGTTTTTCTTTATAGATCTTCCGCAATTCAGACTTGAGCATGAGTGCAAGATAAGCAGGATTGGAAAAGTACAAGAGTGCGACGCAACAGACGATCCACAAAGATCAAATGCCTGTTCCCAAAATATATTACGATCTTAACCTGATTTCCATCAGTCTCCTCTCCTGTTCATTTTTTTACCTTGCACCGCAGGTAATCTTAGTCAACACATGCCATTATTCTCCCGCAAAAGGAAATATTACCTGCTATCTTTTGTTAAACACGATCTTAAAGCCAGCATCTCGGTCTTCTTCGTGGCATTACCGCTTTGCCTGGGTGTTGCAATGGCTTCGAACAGTCCGGTGATCTCCGGATTGATCGCTGGAATTATTGGTGGACTGGTTGTGCCTATCATCAGCAGATCGCAATTGAGTGTTAGCGGACCAGCAGCAGGATTAACGACTATCTGTGCTGCTGCCATCCTCCAAATGAGCTTAGAGATATTCTTTTTATCGGTAGCCATTGCCGGACTTTTACAAATGATATTGGGTTTTGTGAAAGCTGGCGGTTTCACGCAATTTATTCCATCTGCAGTGATCAAAGGAATGCTGGCTGCTATCGGTATCATTCTTATCTCCAAACAAATTCCTCCGTTGATCGGTTATGACCAACCTGATTTCTGGTCGAACGAATTGTTCAACATCATCACCTTCAACCATGCTTTCAGCAATATCAAGAGTTTGTTTGCACATAGCTCAACCGGGCCATTACTGATATCTGCACTTTGTTTTATACTGATATATGTATGGAATAAAACACTCGCAAAACGTGTCAGCTTTATTCCTTCGTCGTTCGTGGTAGTGTTGTTTGGAGCTTTGCTGGCAATATTATTTGGAAGCATCCCGTTGTTTGCACTTGATAAAGCACAATTCGTTTCTATACCTGATAATGTAATATCTACTTTACACACACCAAAGTTTGATGGCATATTCAATAATATGCATATCTGGAGAAATGCAATAGTGATCTGCTTTGTAGCATCGCTTGAAACATTGTTGAGTATTACGGCAATTGATAAAATAGATCCGTACAACCGGATTACGCCTGAGAACAGGGAACTGGTGGCACAGGGATCAGCCAATTTCATTAGTGGAATGTTGGGAGGTTTACCCATCACTGCAGTTATCGTAAGAAGTGCAGCGAATGCAGAAGCAGGAGCAAAAACAAAGCTGTCGGCTTTTACACATGGTGCATGGCTGTTGCTGGCAATTTTATTTGCCATTCCATTGATCAATGCTATTCCGTATTGCGTATTGGCAGTGATATTAATAAGAACCGGTTACAACCTTGCCAAACCAAAAATGATCATAGGAATATGGAAGCAGGGCAAAGAACAATTCTTTCCTTTTATTATAACGGTTGTATCAATCCTGCTTACTGATTTGCTGATCGGTGTATTGATCGGTATTGTTTACGCTTTGTATTTCCTGGTAAAACATACCTATCGTGCAGGCTTTACCATTAATGAACGTACAGAAGGGCATACCAAACACATTGTAATTGAGCTCGCTTTGAACGTTAGCTTTCTAAATAAAAAAAGACTGGTAGAAATGCTGGATCGTTTACCAGAATATTCTATCGTGGAAGTTGTTGGCAGCCGAAGTGTGTATATTGATCATGATGTGCTGGAGATATTCCATGACTTCAGATCAAAAGCACATAGCAGGCATATACAACTTGTGATGAAAGATATTCCGGATGTTGAGACAATAGAGTTGCATTAAATGTTGCCCGAAGGTGTGAAAGTACAAGAGTGCGACGCAACAAAAGTTAAATAGAATTTCTACTGCCCGTCTCCAAAAAAACTAAACACCGTAGTTCCATAATTTCTGGCGAAGCTGAAACCTTCGAACTTCTGGTAATCGTTTCTTGGTGTGTGTTCTAAAACGAATATTCCTTTAGGTGCAATGAGTTGTTTACTTACGATGATCTTTGGAATCTCATCGATTGGTCCTAATGCATACGGCGGTCCGGCGAAAATGAAATTGAACTGATCGTTGCAGGTATTGACAAAATTGAAAATGTCCATCTTCAGCACTTTCGTGTTTTCCATGCCCAGCATATCTACATTCTTCTTGATGAAAGCATGCATCACCGGGTCTTTTTCAATGATGGTAAGATCGGCAGCACCTCTTGAAGCCAATTCATAACTGATGGCTCCTGTTCCGCCAAAAAGATCGAGCGATTTAATGCCTTCGAAGCTGATGCGGTTCTGCAGAATGTTGAACAAACCTTCTTTTGCTATATCAGTTGTTGGACGTGTATGCGGCATTTTAGCAGGTGGACTGATCCTTCTTCCACCCCATTTTCCTGAAATGATCCTCATGACAGCAAGTTGAAAAATGGTGTGAAATAATGCAGCGGATATTTAGATAACTGCTGTGAAAGAATAGATGTTGCAGGATGCTGAAGTGTAACCTTACTAAAATATTTATTGATGAGTTCTAAAGTTTTGGAATCTTCAGCGATCAAACCCGAAACTTCGATGATTGCTTCAGCAGGATCTATGGCAGTTTGCTTGCAAATATTCAGCAGGTGATACACAGCATCTTCTTCAGTAGAAAAACTAATGCTTCTTGCGAGTTGCAGCTGATCATTTCTTTTTGCAACAACAATCATCTGATCTTTATAAAACTGAACTTTTAATCCGTTTGCAGATGATTGTTCGATCAATTTAGAAATAAGATGACGTTTTGTAACAGCTCGGAAATATTGATTAATGAGTTGCTGCCAGTCTTCACTACTACGGTAAACATTCACGATGCCTGGCTGAATGTTTACATTTTCTACATTGATCCTTCCTTCTTTAGCAGTACCAAAAGCAAGATCGATCAATTCTGATGCAACCGAAGTATTGAATTGTCCAACTGGCACCAAAACTGACTCCGGAAGATTATAATACAATCTTGTTTCGCTATAATTTGTATCGAGGAGTTGCGAATCGTGTTTGATATGATCCAGCAATTCTGCAAGATCATTATCCGGTGATTCGTAATATTCAAATCCTGCAATCTTAGATGCAGTTCCCAGAACCAAAGCAATATAATGATTGCCTAATTCAACAGCCAGTTGCTGATCTCCTTCAATTACTTCATTGCTATGTATGCTATATACTTTCTCAGCCATATTATCGGCTGCAATGATACTAAAAATAATTCCGGCTATGAATGAGGTTCGTTTAGATTTGCGGCTTCATGGCATCACCGGCAATCAATACAGACCTGAGAGTACAGATTAGCAACAGGAATATCCTGAAGATCGCTTTGCCGATATCGGCTGCTATGGCTATTCCTAATGTAAACTTTATTACCAATAACATTTTCCTGGGTGGCTTAGGTGAAAAGCAATTGGCTGTTGCCGGAATTACCGGAGTATATTACCTGATCTTCGCTTTGATCGGTAATGGATTGAACAGCGGTTTACAGTCGCTCATTTCAAGACGAGCCGGTGAAAACAGACCCGAAGAGATTGGGAAATTGTTCATTAATGGAATCCTGGTTGCATTAGCCATTGCTTTTTTCGGAATTGTGATCACACAGATCGCAACACCATATATATTTCGTTATGCGTTGCATGATGAAGAAAATGTGAAGCTCGCTGTTGATTTTCTCAGCATACGAATATGGGGATTGGTCTTTCTTTATATCTATCAAATGCGAAATGCATTACTGGTAGGTATCAGCCAGACAAAATTGTTGTTCATTGCGGCTTTGGCAGAAACGTTGACCAACATTTTTTTCGATTATACATTAATATACGGTCATCTTGGTTTTCCAAAGCTGAGCTTTAACGGTGCTGCTTATGCATCGATCATAGCAGAGTTTGTAGGAATGATCATCATTTTCCTGGTGATCCATATCCGTGGTATTGGAAAACAATTCAGTCTTTTCTCTCATCTTACATTCAGCAGAAAACATTTTACACAGATATTCACTGTTTCTTCTCCCCTGATGCTTCAATTTGCTGTGAGTTTGATCAGCTGGGAGTTCTTTTATATTCTCATCGAGCATCATGGTGACGAACAACTCGCTATCTCCAATGCCATGAGAAATGTTTTTGGATTCTTTGGATGTTTCAGCTGGGCCTTTGCCGCTGCAACAACAGCAATGGTGAGTAATGTAATTGGTCAGGGATTGCAGAACAGGGTTCCAGAGCTCATCAACAGGATCATGAAGATGAGTGTGGGATTTTCGATTATCGTTTGTTTGATCATCAACATTATTCCACGGCAATTCCTTTCAATCTATGGGCAAGATGAAAGTTTCATCACCAATGGAATTCCTGTTTTAAGAATAATTTCGATCGCACTAATATTGATGGCAGTTTCTGTAGTATGGCTAAACTCAGTAACAGGAACCGGCAGCACAAAAGTGACCTTGCTGATCGAAGTATTTGCGATCATTTTTTACTGCATTTATGTATACGTGGTGTTAGAAAAACTGCAACTCTCTATCACATTCGGTTGGATGAGTGAATGGCTGTATTGGACATGCCTTTTCGTTCCTTCATTCTTATTTATACGAAGCGGCAAGTGGAAGAACAGGAAGATATAGATACCAGCTTTAGTACTTCGTAGCATCGTATGTTGTGTCACTCACTTGTACGTTCGGAACTTTATTGAGCAACGTTTCTCGTTTCTTGTTCCTCGTTTTCAGTTTCTCGTTGCGCTTCAACTTTGAAGTGTCTCTAATAAATGCAGCCACCCAACGAGAAACGAGTGACGAGAAACGATTCTTCTGTCCAAGAGTGCGACGCAAGTAAAGCTTAATCGGAGATACGGAAGTCTGCTAATAAAAATTACTCTTTCAACTTATGAATAAGGTCAATGTATTCTTTCTTAGCCTCATCTTTTGATTTGCCTTTGATAGAAGCCCAGGCTTCGTATTTTGCTTTGGCAACAAAATCGAAAGCACCCGGCTCAGGAGCATTGATATCTCCCTCGGTAGCTTGTTTGTAAAGTGAGTAAAGTTTTAAAAGTGTTTCTGTGCTGGGCTTAGAAGAAAGTGATTTACTATCAGCAACAGCCTGCTCAAATCCCTGGTCAATATCCATTGTCATAAGAGGTCAAATGTAAGTTTATTTCATCTGTTCCAGCATCTTTTTTCCTTCCGCTTTCCAGGCAGCATCATCTGCAGTCCTGTTGGGAAGTTTTACCAGCCGCTGTAATGTTTCAATCTGCTGAGTAGGTTGATTATTATACTCATACGCTTTTGCACATTCATAAAAGTTCTGCACAAAATATTGATCCAGTGTTTTTGCTTTTTCAAAAAGTTTGGTGGCAGTTTCAATATCCCACTTTCCCAAACCACTGTAAACGGTTTTTACTGCAGCCTTTTTTAGCACCGAAGCTTTCGTCATTTCGAAATGCCATTTACCCAGTAAAAAAGTAGCTTTTGCATGATTTTCATTTTGCTTGATGGCTCTTTCGGCAGATTCTCTCCACTTCTTTAGCCACGCTGCTTCTTCTTTATTGTTTTCTTCAACAATACTCATCTTCCAGGCTGTTAATGCAAGCAGGAAATATGCATCTGCACTTCCTGTATCTACTGATGAGTAAGCAGTATTCGCATAATCCAAAGCCTGTTGAAAGTATGGCAGCTTTTCTTTATTTTTTAATTGACGGGAACCAATGGCTGCATTTAATTCAGTCAAACGCATTAAGGCTTTAAAATTTGTTGGCTCGGCAGCAAGCACCTCTTTGTACTTGGTTATCGCTTCTGTTTCTTTAAGCTGCTTGTCGTAGTTGTCTGCCTGTTTCAACAGAACATCTATTTGTTCCTGTGAAAAGCTAACATTAGCAAATAAACAGAGTGCAAGAAATAAGAACGTTCTCATAGTATCATTTAATCCATTCAAAACTAACACCCAGACTACCTTCAAAATTGTTAACGGGTGGATATAATTTCTTAATACTGACAGAAATCTTTGCTACTTCGGTGTATCGTTGCTGTATTTCCTGTGCTATTTCTGTAGCAAGTGTTTCCAGTAAAGGTGTTGGGATCGCCATCATGTCTTTAACCAATTGATACAGCTGGGTGTAATCTATGGATTGATCCAGGTTCGTTACAGGAAATTTTTTTGCCTCAAATCCAACAGAAAGATCAACTTCAAATTCTCCACCCATTATTTTTTCTTCTTCAAATACACCATGATGGCAAAACAATCTTACTCCTCGCAAATGAATAAACAGCATAGCATTACGAAAATATGCTTTAGTTTTAATTCACATCTTCATAAGTTATGGGAAAAGGAAGGCTTGAAGCTTTTAGTGATGGCGTTTTAGCGATCATTATCACCATCATGGTATTGGAATTGAAAATTCCGCACAGGCCGGATTTTGAAGGACTTAAACCATTGGCTCCTGCATTCCTGAGCTATGTATTGAGTTTCCTGTATATCGGGATCTATTGGAATAATCACCACCACATGTTACATGCAGCTCATAAAGTAACAGGCAGCATTCTCTGGAATAACATGCATCTTTTATTCTGGTTATCGCTTGTACCTTTCGTTACAGGCTGGATGGGAGAAAATCATTTTGAAGCACTACCTGTGGCAGTATATGGATTTGTATTATTAATGGCTGGCGTTGCTTATTATTTTCTTGCACATTGCTTAGCTGGAGTACATGGGAAAGATTCTACTATTGCACATGCCCTTGGAAGAGATAAAAAAGGAATAATTTCAGTTGTGTTATATGCGATTGGAATTCCGTTATGTTTTGTAAATCCATGGATCGGATTTGGATTGTACACTGTGGTTGCAGGTATTTGGTTTATTCCCGATAAAAGAATTGAACATCAATTAAGCGAACACAAAGAACCGGATATGCCTGCTCATTCAAAGAAAGAAGCACAAGCACAAAAGCTTAATTAAGCATTTGTTGAACTGACAGGTTGATGAACCAGATATTAGGTTTAACATTCGAAGCTCTATCGTTAAAATATTCAGAACACTGACAAGAATCAGAAAAGAAAGTTTGGATAGTAATTATTTCCAACTATACATTTGCTCAGAATGAAACAGAATCTGCATTTACATCACCATCATCTTAACCCAATGGGTAAGCTGTGGTATGTAGTGTAGTGTAACAATAAACTATTTAATCACCAAGGGCTTACCAACAGGTAAGCCCTTTTTGTTTTTACTATGAAACTGAAATTGGCGATACAGAAGTCTGGCAGGTTACATGACGACTCATTGAAGCTATTGAAAGAGTGTGGCATTGAGATTAGTAATGGAGGAAATAAGCTGAAGTCAGAAGCAGCAAATTTTCCTCTAGAAGTTTTCTTTCTGCGTGACGATGATATTCCGCAATATGTTGAAGATGGTGTTGCCGATATTGGCTTTGTAGGTGAGAATGTTGTGTTTGAGAAACAAAAACAAGTAACGATCTCCGAACAACTTGGCTTTGGTAAATGCAGACTTTCGATAGCCATTGATAAAGCTGCTGAATATAAAGACAACTTCCTCCAGGGAAAAAGAATTGCAACCAGCTATCCCGTGATCGTACAGGATTATTTGCAGCAGAAGAAGATCGATGCTGAGATTCACGAGATCAGCGGAAGTGTTGAGATAGCTCCGGGTATTGGACTGGCAGATGCAATCTGTGATTTGGTGAGCAGTGGTTCTACCCTATTTACCAATGGACTGAAAGAAACAGAGACAATACTTTATTCACAGGCTGTGCTCATCAAAAACAAATGTTTGGGTGAAGTACAGAAAAAATTACTGAGTAAGCTATTGTTCAGAATACAGTCTGTAAAACGTGCAAAGAAGAATAAGTACATCTTATTGAATGCACCGAATGATAAACTTGATGGCATCATCAAATTGTTGCCTGGAATGAAGAGCCCGACTGTGTTGCCATTGGCAGATAACAACTGGAGCAGTGTGCACAGTGTTTTGAAAGAAGATGATTTCTGGGAGATCATTGAGCAGTTAAAAATTGCCGGAGCGGAAGGAATATTGATCGTACCAATCGAAAAAATGATCTTATGATGAAAGTTGTTCGCTATCCAGCTAAAAATAATTGGAATGAATTATTGAAACGTCCATCACAGGATAATTCAACAGTTATTGATGTTGTAAAACAAATTTTAGATGACATCAAATTAAATGGCAATGAAGCAATAAGAAATTACAGCCAGAAATTTGATGGTTTTTATCCTGAACAATTTCTTGTATCGGATGATGAGTTTGTTGCTGCTGTAGCTGAAGTTTCTCAGGAGTTAAAAGAATCCATCCAACAGGCAGCAAACAACATTAGGAAATATCATCAAGTACAGTTGAAATATAGTTCAGCAATAATTGAAACCGCATCTGGTGTTGAATGTTGGCAGAAGAATGTTCCCATCGATAAAGTTGGATTATACATTCCGGGAGGTACTGCACCACTTTTTTCAACGGTGTTGATGTTGGGAATTCCGGCCGAGATCGCAGGTTGCAAAGAGATCATCTTGTGTACGCCGTCAGACAAAAATGATAGTATAAATCCAGCAATATTATATACAGCCAAACATGTAGGAATAAAAAAGGTTTACAAGATCGGTGGAGCACAAGCGATTGCTGCTATGGCGTACGGAACAGAAACGATTCCGCAGGTGTATAAAATATTTGGCCCGGGTAACCAGTATGTAACAACAGCAAAACAATTGGTACAAGGTGAAGGTGTTGCGATTGATATGCCTGCAGGTCCCAGTGAAGTTTGTGTGATCGCAGATGATTCGGGAGATGCCAGATTTATTGCTGCAGATCTTTTATCACAAGCCGAGCATGGAACAGACAGCCATGTTGTATTTATAACAACGTCTGAAACACTGTTAAATGAAGTGCTTAAGCAGCTAGCATTACAACTTGATCTACTTCCTAGAAAAGCAATTGCAACTAAAGCACTACAAAATAGTGTCGCAATTCTGGTTGAAACTATATCAGATGCTACAGAGATAACTAATAACTATTCTCCGGAACACCTGATCATTTGTTGTAATGATGAAAATGCCGTGGTAGATAAAATTTCAAATGCCGGCTCTGTATTTCTTGGTAATTATTCACCCGAAAGTGCAGGTGATTATGCCAGTGGAACGAATCATACACTTCCTACAAATGGATATGCCAAAGCTTATAGTGGTGTGAACGTGGATAGTTTTATGAAGAAGATCAGTTTTCAAAAATTATCTTCTGCAGGATTACAAAATATCAGCAGAACAATAATCACTATGTCTCAAGCTGAAGGTTTACAGGCACATGCTGAAGCTGTTAAGATCAGGCTACAAAAACAATAATATGTTCGATCTGGATTCTATCATACGACCAAATATCAAGATGTTAACTCCGTATTCTTCTGCAAGAGATGAATTTAAAGGAGTGGCAAGTATTTTCCTGGATGCAAATGAAAACAACCTGGGCTCTGTTTTAAATGATTACAACAGGTATCCAGATCCACTGCAAAAGAAACTGAAAGAATCAATTGAAGAACTAAAACAGATCAATAGCTGTAACATCTTTCTCGGAAATGGAAGTGACGAATGTATCGATCTTTTATATCGATGTTTTTGCGAACCAGGAAAAGATAATGTAATCATCTGCCCTCCCACATACGGAATGTATGAGGTATCTGCTAATATCAATTTGGTAGAGATAAAAAATGTACCATTAACAGCTGCATTCGAATTGAACAAAGAAGGTATTCTAAGTTCAATTGATAGTAATAGCAAACTGATCTGGATATGTTCACCCAATAACCCTACCGGGAATTTAACAGACCGAAAAACAATCTTATCTATTCTTGAAAATTTCAAAGGCTTGGTGGTAATAGATGAAGCCTATGTTGATTTTAGCGTATCAAGCAGTTTCATCAATGATGTTAGCCGCTATCCAAATCTTGTTGTGCTGCAAACCTTCAGTAAAGCATGGGGATTAGCAGGTCTTCGTTTAGGAATGATATTCTCTTCTACAAACATCATTCATACACTCAACAAAGTGAAGCCGCCTTATAATATCAATCAGGCTACACAGGAGATGTTACTAAAAGCACTGCAACATCCTAACGAGGTGAAAAAAAAGATCGGGGTCATCATTGCAGAACGTAAGAAACTTTCAGATCAGCTTTCATCATTGAGCTTTATTCAGAAAGTATATTCATCTGATGCCAATTTCTTATTGGTTAAAACAGATGATGCGACCTCCTTGTATCAATACTTACTGCGAAACGAAATAGTAGTTAGAGACAGAAGTAAGATTACACTTTGTGAAGGGTGTTTAAGAATCACCATCGGCACACCTGAGGAAAATAAACAGCTGATGAATGTTTTAAATCATTTTGTAAAAGCGAATCCATGAAACCAGTTTTATTTATAGATCGAGATGGAGTGATCCTCTTGGAACCACCGGACAATTTCCAGGTTGACTCACTGGAAAAAACCTCATTTGTTCCTGGTGCAATCAGCACACTTTCAAATATTGCAACATCTTTCGATTTCTATAAAGTACTTGTCACCAACCAGGATGGATTGGGAACGAAAAGTTATCCGAATGAAAGTTTCTATCCTTACCAGGATCTTATATTGAGAACTCTAGCCGGAGAGGATTTTGTTTTTGATGAAATCATTATCGACAAAACTTTTGCTCACGAACAAAAGAATACTCGTAAGCCGGGAACAGGATTGCTTCAACATTTTTTAAATAGAGAGCAATTCGATCTGAAAAATTCATTCGTCATTGGCGATAGATGGAGTGATATTGAATTAGCACAAAATCTAGGTTGTAAAGCCATTTACCTAAAAGCATTACATCAACTTAATATTGAACAACAGGAGAAATATAAAAATGTAATTGCTTTTGAAACTGATAACTGGAAAGACATTTATACTTTTTTAAAACTTGGTCTTAGAAGTGTTTATCATGAAAGGATCACCAGTGAAACGAATATCAACATCGAATTGAATCTTGATGGAAATGGAACAGCAAACATCAGTACAGGTTTGGGATTCTTTGATCATATGCTGGAGCAAATTGCAAGACATGGAAAAATCGATCTTACCATCAATGTAAAAGGTGATCTGCACATTGACGAACATCATACGATAGAAGATACGGGCATTGCTTTAGGAGAGGCATTTGCAAAAACACTCATCGACAAAAAAGGAATGGAGCGTTATGGCTTTACTCTTCCAATGGATGAAGCTGAAGCCAAAGTATTGATCGATTTTGGCGGAAGAAATTGGATCATCTGGAATGTAGAATTTAAAAGAGAGAAGATCGGTGATATGCCAACGGAAATGTTCTTTCATTTTTTCAAATCATTCAGCGATGCGGCGAAATGTAATCTTAATATTGAATGCATTGGAGAAAACGAACACCATAAGATCGAAGCCATCTTTAAGGCTTTTGCAAAGGCGATCAGGATGGCTGTCAAAAGAGATCCGTACAGCAATTATTTACCAAGTACAAAAGGAGTTTTATAGTGGAAGTAGCTATCATAAAGTACAACGGAGGTAATACGAGATCAGTTTTATATTCCTTAGAACGATTGGGTATCACAGCAATCGTTACAAATGATGCTGAACAAATACGGAAAGCTGATAAAGTGATTTTTCCGGGCGTTGGAGAAGCTGGCAGTGCTATGCAATTTCTGAAGCAGCATTCATTAGATGTCATGATTCAATCACTAGCGCAACCATTCTTAGGCATTTGTTTGGGTATGCAACTCATGTGCAAGAGCAGTGAAGAAAGCAACACCAATTGCCTTGGCATTTTTGATGTGCCTGTGATTCGCTTTAGAGGAGAAAAAGTGCCGCATATGGGATGGAACACAGTTTCCAATCGAAGTCATTCTGTATTGCTGAAAAACATTACAGATCCATATTTCTATTTTGTTCATAGCTTTTATGCACCAGTTGTCAACGATACTGCTGCAACAACTTTTTATGGTTCAACTTTCAGCAGCATTCTGCAAAAGGCTAATTTTTATGGCGTTCAATTTCATCCTGAAAAGTCTTCGGATGCAGGATCAACGCTCATCCAAAATTTCCTCAACTTATGATCACGATTATCCCAGCAATAGATATCATCAACGGAAAATGTGTTCGTCTAACCAAAGGTGATTATAACACGAGCAAAATTTATAATGAAGATCCTGTTGAAACAGCAAAACAATTTGAAGGTGCAGGTTTTAAACGTTTACACCTTGTTGATCTGGATGGAGCTAAAGAAGGTTTGGTGCAGAACTGGAAAGTATTAGAGAATATTGCATCACAGACCTCATTGTTAATTGATTTCAGTGGTGGTATCTCTACTAAAGATCAAGTAAGAAAAGTATTTGATTCTGGAGCTGCAATCATCAGCATTGGCAGCATTGCAGTAAAACAGCCCGACAATTTTAATGAATGGATAAAAGAATTTGGAGCTAAAAACTTTATGCTGGCTGCAGATGTGTACGATGAAAATATTGTTGTTAGAGGATGGACAGTAAGTACAAATACCAGTATCTATCAACTTATAGAACAGTATTTAGAGATGGATCTAAAGAATATTTTCTGTACTGATATTTCGAAAGATGGCATGATGCAAGGTCCGTCTATTCACCTTTATAAAAAAATCATTGCAAATTATCCCGATATCAAGTTAACTGCCAGTGGTGGTGTTTCTTCTATAACCGATATCGAACAACTGGATCAGATCGGTTGCCATGGTGTGATCATCGGCAAAGCTTTTTATGAAAAATTAATCAACCCAAAAGATCTGAGAAAATATGTTGACTAAACGAATCATAGCATGCCTTGATGTAAAGAATAGCAGAACTGTTAAGGGCGTCAACTTCGAATCATTAAAAGATATGGGAGATCCTGTTGAACAGGCATTGTTTTATAGCCAGGCGAAAGCAGATGAATTGGTTTTCTTAGATATCTCTGCAACTAATGAAAGAAGAAAGACACTCAGCACCTTGGTGAACAGTATTGCGAAAGCAATTAATATCCCTTTTACTGTTGGAGGAGGTATCAGTTCAGTAGATGATGTAAGAACTTTACTTGAGTCTGGTGCAGATAAAATATCTGTGAACACAGCTGCAGTTAACAATCCAAAACTCATCAGTGAATTAGCAAAAGAATTTGGCAGCCAGTGTATAGTGGTTGCAATTGATGCTAAAAGAGACGAAGGTGAATGGTTTGTTTATCTGAATGGAGGACAAATTCCAACCAAATTAAAAGTAAAAGATTGGCTGAAACAAGCGGAAAAACTTGGTGCAGGAGAAATATTGCTCACTTCCATCGATACTGATGGAACAAGAAATGGCTTCGCAATAGAACTGACACATATGGCATCAACTCTATTGAATATTCCTGTTATTGCGAGTGGTGGTGCCGGAACATTTGATCATTTTAAAGATGTTTTTAAATCCGGAAAAGCAGATGCTGCTCTTGCTGCCGGAATATTTCACGAACGAACTGTTGATATTCCACAATTAAAGAATTACCTGAAAGAACAATCTATTAATGTAAGATTATGATCATCAATTTTGAAAAATACAAAGATGCATTAGTGCCAGCCATCATACAAGATGCAGCAACAGGCAAAGTGCTGATGCTTGGATTTATGAGTAAGGAATCTTATGAAGCAACATTGGCTGAGAAGAAAGTAGTTTTCTTCAGTCGTAGTAAACAACGACTATGGATGAAGGGTGAAACATCAGGCAACTTTTTACAATTAGTGGATATTCTTATCGATTGTGATGGGGATACATTACTCATCAAAGTAAAGCCAGCCGGAGCAGTTTGTCATACAGGAGCTGACACCTGCTTTGCAGAAAAAAATATTTCTCCAAATTTTATCTATCAACTTGAAAAGATTATTGAGCAAAGAAGGCTTAAGGCAGATTCAACATCATACACTCGCAGTTTGTTTGAATCAGGATTAAACAGGATCGCACAAAAAGTTGGAGAAGAGGCTATAGAAACAGTGATCGCTTCAAAAGATGATGACAAAATCGTATTTGTAAATGAAGCAGCCGATCTGTTGTTTCATTATCTTATTTTGTTGCAGGCTAGAGGAACTAATTTAACAGAGATTGAAAATGTATTGAGCACGAGACATGCAATCAAAACAAAATAGAATTACGGTTCGAAAAAATCAATCACTATTAGTCCCTGTATTCTTCGGAAGTATTTTCAATTCCATCACTGTAGCAATGCTGATGGCTCTTTGTTTAGCCACTTCTGCTTTTTCACCTTCAAACAACTCATCTACTGTTTGAATAAAAAGATTTGTCCAACGCTCAAAGTGTTCTGGTTTTAACTTCACAGTAGAATGAAGTGATTGATGCATCTTCAGTGGATTGCCGTAATAGCCTCCTGAATAAAAAATGGCATTATCCCAAAATTGATACATCACTGGTAAATGTGTATCCCAATTTACTTTTCGCACATCATTAAAAATGTACCCAATCACACTATCGCTTTTCACTTTCGCATAAAAAGTATTAACCAGCAATTCAATATCCTGTGTTGTTCGAATGTCATGTTTCATGTTAAAGATCTTTTGCATTGAATCTTTTTAGAGACCACAACAAAGGCAATACTGCCCATAAAATCAGAACCGTTGATGCAATTGTGATACCTAAACTACTTCCAAAAAAATCTTTAAAAATTGCTCCTGTGTAACCCATTAAAGCAGATACATCTAATTGAAGCAGGATAAGTATCCTACCAAGGTCGATGGGATTTAAAGCACTCACCGCAACCATTGGTTTTTCTAAAGGATAATCTGCAAATTGAAACAGGAAGAATAATACCAATCCATCAAATAAAATAGAAAAGTATAACCACAAAAGAATTGACTTACCAATTCCTTTTGCCTTATCCCTCGTAGTAACAGAAGCCAATACAGCGATCGAAACGAATATGATGGTTAGCATTAATCCTATTACGAGCATTGTAATTCCTGTGGTAGAACTGGCATAAAGTATAATAGGTAATCCAGCTCCTATAAAGAAAGCGATTGCAAGTGATACTGCTAATCCAAGGAAAAGGCTGAGCCAAATTGTTTTTCTTTTCAACGGCTGGCTCACCAGCAATTCAATGAATTCAGAACTATTATACACGTATATAGTTGAGAAAACAATGCTGATAAGCGGAACTATTATCAATACAATATTCAATAAACTCAGCAATCCTTTATTTGCATTATCCTCAAGATTAAAAACACTTAAGGAAAGTGCCAGCAGCACAATAGTGTATGCGATCACGATCTTGTTTCTCAGTATATCGGCAATAACATATTTAATGATCTTTCTCATGGCTTTCTCAACATTATAGATGCAATTGCTTTATTCAATTTTTCTTCACCAGTATCTTTTTGCAGGTCTTGAAGGCTCTTATGAAACTTCAATTTGCCATCTTGCATATACACCACCTGTGTTACCAGATCATCCAATTCACTAAGAATGTGAGAAGTGATCAACACCAACTTACCCTTTTGCTTTTCTTTGGTGATCTTTTCTTTCAATATCTCTGATGCTACAGGATCTAATCCTGCTGTAGGTTCATCAAGTATCAATACATCCGGATTAAAAAGAAATGCAAGTGAAGCACTTACTTTTTGCCTTGTTCCGCCTGAAAGTGTTCGCATTCTTTTACTAAATAATGCAGGTAACCCAAATGATTGCACAAGGTCTTCATCCATCTTCACTCCTTTTGCATGCCTTATATCTTTCATCATCTCTATCACCTGGCCGATGCTCATATTATCAGGATAACGGCCGATCTGAGGCATATACCCAATATGTTTCCGATACTCCCAATCATGCAGGATGTTTTTTCCGTTGAAAGTGATGAAACCACTATCCGGCACCACCATTCCAAGAATGGATTTTATTAACGTTGTTTTTCCACTTCCGTTTGGACCTATCAAAGCGATGCATTCACCTTTGTTGCAGGTAACAGATACATCGTCTAAAACCTTGAGCTTTCCAAACCTCTTGGAAACATTACTTGCAATAATCATAGGGATAAAGGTTTCATAAGTGGACGATCATCTTTCAGGTTTTCCGGAGTAAGACTCGGCAAAATCTTCTCTGTTTTATCAAGTAATGCAGCAATAAAACTTCTAAAGAGAATCATTGCAGGAGGATTCTTCTCAACGATCATTGAATACATACTCACCGGACGAAATGGTATATCGCCGATCTTGTCTTTATTGATGTCGTATCCTTCGTATTTATCCCAATAGTTTTTATCAAACTTATTCAACACCAGGTTGCCATTTGTACCAACATCGAAGGTGTTATTCAGGAAATTATTTCGTTCTACATTGATCTCCATGCAACTTGCCTGGATCTTCATTCCCCATCCATTACTTCTAAATGTATTCTTTGAAACGTGTATCCTGCTGGCGCCTTCCATAAAAATACCGCTGGTATTTCTTGTAAAATAATTCCCTTCAATATAACTGTCGGATATTTCTTTTAGTAACAGCCCATATGCAGCATCACCCCAATTCTCTTCGAAGAAATTACGGAACATCTTAACATTATGAGAATACATTACCGCTACGCCTGCACCATTGTTTTCAAATATGTTGCTGACATATGAATCATTATTTGAAAACATAAAATGTAGTCCATAACGAATGTTCCCATGCGAATTATTTCTCCAGATAATTGCATTGGTAACAAACTCGAAATAGATACCATCCCTGTGTCCGGTTATATTATTATTGATGATCCGCATGCTGTCACTTTTCCAGCAGTGAATGCCATTACCACTTTGCAATTCAGCTTTGCCATAGGCAGATATTTTATTCCCTTCAATGGTACAATTCGTACCATATTGCGAATAGATACCGAAAAATGTATCATCAAGAATATTATTCCTGATCACCACATTTTTACTGTTGTATATCTTGATACCGGCAATATCTTCAATACTGGAATTTCCTGAGCGGATGATCTTAAATCCATCGACCGTTACATTATTGGCTTTGATAGCGATCACTTCATGTTTCTTCTTTCCATCAAGCACAGGATAGTTCACTCCTTTTAGATATACAGAACGAGTGATCACAATTTCATTATCTGTATAAGATGCAGGATACACCAATATAGTGTCGCCATTTCCAGCAATATTTATCACCTGTTGTAATGAACCACCTTTTGCAACATGCGTTTTAGCAAATACCGGCAGGTTGAACAATAATAATATCGGAATTAAATATCTCATTTCGGTTTTACCTGTTCCCAATTAAGCATTGTTCCACCAATACGATTTTTGACGGCATCCAGTTCTGACTTGCTGGCAAATGCAACGATATTGCCACCCATCGGAGATTTTAATGCTTCGCTTTGGAGAAAAACGGCTTTATCGATATTGATCAGTTCATGATCACCTGAATAATTGGTGAAATAGATGGCACCAATATTATCTGAAGAACTACTTTTTTCCAATAAACTCAAATAACTCACCACACAATGGCTGTCATCGAACTTGAAGACCTTTCCTTTTTTAGTGATGAGTTCTGCTCCGAACTTGTTATCACTGATCGTCATCTTGCAGAAGTCACAATGATCTACACCTATTTTCAATGGCGTAGGTTCTGTATTGCATGATGCTAAACTGAACATCATCAAACAGGATGTAGCAATAACTGTTTTTCGAACTTTTAGTTTCCTTGCTTTTTTCCATGAGAGAAATACAAGAACAACCAGTATCACACCTATTCCAACAAATATCCAACCTCCAATATCCGGCATGGAGTAAGCACTGAAATTGAGTAATTGTTTATAACCGATCAATGGTGGCTGGTAACTCATGCCCGGCACTTTGATCGCTGCATCAGGGTTTAAGTTATGACCATAATCGTATTCCCATTTCCAGAAATCAATCATTGCAATTATGCCAAATAAAACAAATAACACCAGGCTGATATTCAGCAATAATTTTCTGCCAAATATTGCTGTAATCAGAAACAGAAGAGCGAAAAAGCCAATGATGTACGGCAATATCGTGAACTCAGGAAAATCATCCGCATGCAAAGTTTTCATGCCGATATAATGATTTAATCCATTAATGATATCTACGTTTCCTGAAAGCTTATCAGCATGTATCAGTAAATATAATCCTTCAGGATATTGTGGTGCTACCAGATCGATCCTCCACATCGGTACAAATAAAACCAACACCATTGCAGCAGCACAAACTACCATCACCAACCTGTTCCATCCGCTCATCTTCTGTTTCATGATCTCAATTTTTATTCTTATTTTTTTGCAGGAGGCAACAGCACATTGTCTATTACATGTATCATTCCGTTAGATGCAGGAATAGAAGCAATGATCTGTGCATTACCATTAAGTATTACTTTCCCGTCTTTAACACTGATAGTAATATTGTCGCCATTCACCATTCCAAGCGTTTGTCCATCAATAAAACTTTCAGCTTTCATTGCAGAAACCGTTACATGATATTGAAGAATATTCTGCAGATCTGCTTTCTTGTCTTCTTTCATCAAACCCTCCACCGTACCTGCAGGTAATTTATCGAATGCAGCATTCGTAGGTGCAAACACCGTAAAAGGTCCGGCATTGGATAATGAGGTTACCAATTCTGCCTGTTTTAAAGCAGCAACAAGTGTTGTATGATCTTTAGATCCGGCAGCAACTTTTACAACATCTTTTTGAGAGTCATCATCTGCTACTGCTTCCTGGCCACCAGCCTGTGAAGGAGTATTATTATTATTTGATTGAGTTGATTCACTCTGACTGTTGCAACTGAATAATGTGATTACAGTTACAACCAATAAAGAATATAAGACTTTCATGAGAGTAGTTTTATAAGTGTGCCGTATCGGGCAATACGGCACACGAAGAATTATTTGGCTTTTGAACTATCAGCAGCAGGCATATTTTTTCCTGTACTGAACAGCAACGGAACATTAGATCCTGCAGGAGAAACCCTAACATAACCTGACATTTCCTGGTGCAATGCACTACAAAAATCTGTACAGTACATTGGGAAAATACCAACTCTGTCTGGAACCCATTTTAGTGTAGTAGTTTCACCAGGCATGATCAGCAATTCTGCGTTATTAGCGCCTTTGATTGCAAATCCATGAGGCACATCCCAGTCTTGCTCAAGATTGGTTACGTGGAAGTAAACTTCATCTCCCATCCTGATGCCTTCAATGTTATCAGGAGAAAGGTGAGAACGTATAGCCGTCATATAAACATGTACCTGGTTACCCTGACGAACCACTTTTGTTGTAGCTTCTCCTTTAGAAACATAGGGGTGATTATTCTCCTCGATCTTATAGAACTTGACTGAGTTCTTCTGTATCAGTTCTGCAGGAGCAGCCTGGGCATAGTGTGGTTCACCAATGGTTGGAAAATCAAGTATCAACTGCATCTTCTCTCCACTGATATCGTATAGCTGAGCACTTTGCGGTAACTCCGGACCAACAGGCAAATACCTGTCTTTAGTAATCTTATTATATGCAATGAGGTATTTACCAAATGGCTTTTTACTATCACCACCAGGAACACATAAGTGACCGATTGAATAGTATGTAGGAACCCTGTCAACTACTTTCAGATCTTTGATATTCCATTTTACTACTTCACTCGATACGAAAAATGAAGTGTAAGCATTTCCTTTTCCATCAAATTCAGTGTGCAAAGGACCCAAACCTGGCTTCTGTACTTCACCATGCAATGCAGATTGATATTTGATCACCGGAATTCCCTGGTATTCTCCTTCAAAATCCTTTGCTGCAATTGCTTTTTGAATCTTATCAAAACTAAAGACAGGTATTAAAGCAGCCAGTTTACCACTACCAACAATGTATTCACCTGAAGGATCAACATCACAACCATGTGGAGACTTAGGACAAGGGATCATGTAACAGATGTCTTTCAATTCCTCTGCATCCAATACTACGACTTCGCTTCTGATCTCTGATTTAGCAGAATGTGTTTTATCATCATAGGTATTATGAGCATATTTTGCACTCACTTTTTTTCCTTTACCTGCTTTCAGATATTCTTCTGCTTTCTTCCAGTTAACAGCCATGATAAAGTCTTTGTCTTTCTGCGAAGCATTTACTTCCAATAAAGTATTTGCCTGTTCAGAATTATAACAGGAGAAGAAGAACCATCCATGAGATTTTCCTTTACCGGCATGGCTAAGATCGAAGTTCACTCCCGGAGCTTTGATCTGGAAAGCGATGTTCATTCCACCATTGTTCTTATCAACACTTATAAAGCTCAGGTATCCTTTAAAATTTTGTTTGTAGCTGTTTATAGGAACATCTCCATTAACATCATCTGGCGGAACGCTGAATCTTGTACCTGCAACAACATACTCAGTATTTTCCGTAATAAATGGAGAAGAGTGATTACCTGCACTGTTTGGTAGCTCCAGTATCTCTGCAGTTCTGAAAGTTTTCAGATCTACTCTTGCTACTCTTGGAGTATTGTTTCCATTTACAAACACCCATCTGCCATCTACTTCACCATTAGTTTGAGACATTTCTACGTGGTGCAGATCATCCCACGGCACAAATCCGTGAGAAGTGTTAAGCATAGGTTTGGTCTCTTCGTTATATCCGTATCCTTTTTCAGGATCAACAGAAAATACCGGGATCACTCTGAACAACCTGCCACTTGGCAAGCCATAAACACTGAGTTGCCCGCTAAATCCGCCTGAAACGAAATTGTAGAATTCATCGTATTTACCGGGGGCTACATAAACTTTTTCAGCAGCATCACCACTAACAGCACTACCTGCATTTTTTGGTTTGCATGCAATTACGCCAAGCACCAGCCCAACCGTTAGTACGGCCAGTGCATTGATTTGAGATTTTCTCATAGAAGAAAAATTAAAGGGGTTTTATTTTACAGGCTGTAGTTCTCTATTCAACTGTTGTTGCGTCGTATTTATCACGTCTTCAGCGTGACACTTGTACAATCTGAACTTTATTCGACAAGCATAAAACAGATATTTGTCTTATTTCACGCCATCATTCTTTCTCATGAATTCGAGTAGATTTCTTGCTTCATCATCAGAAAGGTTTTGATTGGGCATTCTTACCAAACAAATCTCCAGCTGAGCCTGTGCTTTAGGATCTTTATTAAGCATTTCATCTGTGTTTGTGATGAAGTTCATGATCCATTCTGGCTTATGACGTCCGGTAACACCTTTCCAACCTGGGCCAACAAGCTTTTCATCAGTCAGCTTATGGCATCCACTGCATTTTACGCCATACACTTTTTCGCCTTCAGTAGCTTTTGCCTGGTCAAGGCTTGCACCTAACTCTACACTGGTATACTTTCCTTCTCCCCTGTTGGGATCATAAGAAGGATTACCATTTTCGGTAGACTCTGAAGTTTCAGCTGATTTGTTTTCGTCACCTTTTGGTGAGTCTTTCTGATTGCCACAGGCGATTCCGAAAACGATCAACCCGGCGATAATGAACAGTTTCTTCATATTTGATTTGTTTTAACTTTACAAAAATCGATCGCTATGCACCAGTTGTTTATGCGTAGAATCATAAAGAGACCTTTTGGTGAATATGATTCTTGTCATACCTGCTGATGACTTTTATCATCTTTACCGGCTATTCAGAAAGATAGTTTTGATCGTTATGATGATAGATATTGACCTGCTTTTGGCCTGTGGTGCCAGCTATAAAAAGGTTTCCAAAGGAGAAATTATCTTTTGGGAAGGCAGTATTGCCAGTTTTTATCATCAACTGGTTGAAGGGAAAGTAAAATGGTGCAGTGTAGATGATGAAGGCAAAGAATACATCCACTATATTGTTCAGGCCGGTGAGTGTTTTGGAGAACTGCCTTTATTCGATAACGAACCATTTGCAGCAACGGCAGTGGCAGAAGAAGATTCCCTTATACTTCGTTTACACAGATCTAATTTCCAGCACCTGCTTAAAGAGAATGCTGAGATACATTTTTCATTTTCGAAATTGCTGGCCGAAAGATTACGTTTCAAATTCCTGCTATTAAAAGAGCTATCCTGTTATTCACCAGAGCATCGGATCACTACGCTTATCAATTATCTAAAAAAGAACAACAAAAACTACTGTCCAAAATGTCATAAGCTTCTTTTGACAAGACAGCAGATCGCTAATATGACTGGCCTAAGGGTTGAAACAGTTATACGGGCTATGAAAGACATGGAAGAGCGTCAGATGCTCACCATCGAAAAAGGGAAAGTCTATTGTTGATATGATTGCAATCATACCTGTTTCTTTGCAGCGAAAGCAATTTTGCAGCAATGAACATGCAATTCCGGTACTGGCTCCGATTATCCATTTTTAATTTTCTACTTGTTGCACTTCTTGGTGTTACACTCAGGTATAAAATCGTTTATTCGTTACCGTTTTTAGATCAGAAGCATTTACTGCATGCTCACTCTCATTTTGCTTTTGCAGGCTGGATATCACAGTTACTGATGGCTTTCATGGTTTACTACTTATCAACCTACAAACCGGAAGCATTTAAGCGATATCGGGCTGTGTTGTATGCCAACCTGTTCAGTGCTTACGGAATGTTACTCTCTTTTCCTTTTGAAGGTTATGGTGGCATTTCTATCACTTTCTCAACATTTTCCATACTGGTTTCCTATTGGTTTGCTGTGCAATATTGGAGAGACCTTAATGGCTTGGCACAAAAAAACACAACGCATTTATGGTTCAAAGCAGCTAACCTTTTTGCGGTAATTTCTTCGCTCGGTGCTTTTGCCTTAGCCTGGATGATGGCCAATAAAACAATTCACCAGAACTGGTACCTGGCATCTACATATTTTTTTCTGCATTTTCAATACAATGGCTGGTTTTTATTTGGATGTGCAGGTTTGTTTAATTGGTTGCTCATCAAACAAAACATTCACGTAAAAGCTGCACGAAATATTTTCTGGCTTTTTGCTGTGGCTTGTATTCCTGCATATTTTCTCTCTGCACTATGGTTACCAATCTCAACAGCCGTATATGTATCGGTAGTTGTTGCTGCATGTTTACAAATGATTGGTTGGATATTATTCGTTATTAAGATAAAACCTGCACTTAAACCTGTCATCTCTCGTCTACCTTCAATCAGCAAGTGGCTGATCGGGTTATCGGCAGCAGCACTTACTATCAAATTGCTACTGCAACTTGGTTCAACCATACCTTTTTTAAGTGATCTTGCTTTTGGTTTTCGCCCAATCGTTATCGGTTATCTGCACCTGGTGCTTCTTGCTGTGATCAGTTTATTTCTGATTGGTGTAGCAATCGCTTTTGGTCAGTTACAGGTAAATCGAACACTTGCATCTGGAGCCATCATCTTTACTTCCGGCGTATTTTTAAATGAATTATTGTTAATGATCCAGGGTACTGCAGCGTTAAGCTATAACAACGTTCCTTATACAAATGAGCTGTTGTTTGCAATAGCCCTGATCATGTTCCTGGGTATTTTGTTGATGAACATTAGTCAAATTACACCTAAACTGCTTAAACGATCAGGGTCGTAAATTAAATTAGTGTTGAGAGTTTTTCAACAAAAAAAATGATTTCCTGAAGTCGAAAGTTAAACCATGTGTTTTCTGAGTTGAATCATAAAAGCTGCTTTTTAGCAGGTATAGTTTCGTATTCTAAACGAACAACATGAGTACAGAAACAATAACCCTCGCAGATGATGTGTTTGAGCTGAATGTTACACAACTACCTCCCAAACTTAAACACCCAACCATCTTTGAAAGATTCGACATGTTACAACCTGGAGAAGCTTTTAGAATACTAAACGACCACGATCCCAAACCTTTATATTATCAATTGATCGCCGAAAGAGGAAACATCTTTAGCTGGACTTACCTTGAAAAAGGTCCGGTTTGGTGGAAAGTTCAGATCAAGAAATTAGATACTGAAAAAGGTGAAACAATTGGCGAGATTGCAGCGAAGGACATAAGAAAAGCAGAGGTATTCAAAAAATATGGAATTGATTTTTGCTGTGGTGGAAAGAAGAGTCTGAAGGAAGTATGTGAAGAGAAAGGATTGGATGTTGCTGCTGTTGAAGCAGACCTGAATGCAGGGAGTATCACATCCAATGTTCCGGTGATGAATTTTGATAAATGGGATCCTGATTTTCTTGCAGATTACATCTTTAATCAACACCATAAATATTATTACACAGAAGAGCCTACGATCTCAGGCTTAGTGAACAAAGTAGCAGATCATCATGGCGATAGCGAGAACACTTTGCTTATGGTGAGATCCGTGTATAATGTGCTGGTAAAAGAACTTACTACTCACTTCATGAAAGAAGAAAAGATCGTATTTCCTTTCATTAAAGCTTTGATGTTAGCCTCTAGAACAGGAGACAGAAGTTTATTGGAACAACAAATGTCTATTACGGAGCCAATTCGTATCATGGAAAGCGATCATGAAGCTGCAGGTGATCTTTTAAAACAGATCAGAACATTAACCAACGATTACACTCCACCGGCAAGTGCATGTAACAGTTACAGGTTCATGTATAAAAAACTGGAAGAGTTGGAGCAGGATCTTCACCAGCATATTCATCTCGAGAATAATGTTCTTTTCCCTAAAGCACTTGCGTTGGAAAAAGAATTGAGAAAAAGCTTGTAAAACAATCATGTCCCGTAGTAGTTTGCGGGACATTCTTTTTTCTATGAGGCCTTTAGTTGTTATACTACCATTGATCTTATTAAGCCTGTTGCTGGCAATTTATACTGGATTGCTTCGTATTGGAGTTGGAATGCCTGGCAGTTTAGCCATAGCACATCATGGCAGCTTAATGGTGAACTCCTTTTTAGCTTCGGTGATATTTCTTGAAAGAGCTGTAAGCTTTAAATCAAAATGGTTATTGCTATTGCCTTTTGTTAATGCACTCAGTCTTGTAGCATTTGCATCAGATCGTCCTGATGTTGCTTTCCTTTTATCACTGCTTGGCTCATTCGGATTTATGGTGATGTGTGGCTGGTTTATCTACAAGTATAAAGACCCCTATTACTATGTATTCTTTATTGGGGCATTTTGTTTACTCACCGGAAATAGTTTGTTACTAAAGTCCAACTTCTACCCAGCTTCTGTTGTTTTCTGGATGCTATTTTTACTCTTCACAATTGTTGCCGAACGTCTGGAACTTACACGCTTTTTACCAGTTAGCAGAAAAGCTCATATCAGCCTTTATGCAATCTTAACATTAATGATCATCGCTGTGTTTCTTCCTTTTCATAGTTATGGAAGTAGTTTGCTTGCATTATCATTTTTATTGTGTGCAGCCTGGCTATTGAAATTTGATATGGCAAAGAAAGCCATGAAAATGCAGGGGCATCATCGCTATTCGGGTTTGTTGCTGATCGCAGGATATTTCTGGCTGATCATTACCGCAGTAATTTTATTCGTTTGGCAGAATATACCTTTTGGTTATGATGCCATGTTACACAGCTTTTTTATTGGATTTGTATTCTCCATGATATTTTCTCATGCTCCGATCATTTTACCTGCTGTAATAAAAAAGCCGATAAGAATCTATCGACCTAGCCTGTATTATTGGTTTGTATTGCTGCAACTATCACTCATCATGAGAATTACTGCTGACGTTTATGGATATTTCGAAGTAAGAAAGTTATCGGGATTGGTAAATGGAATCAGCCTCTTATTATTTTTTATTACGATCGCAGTAACAGCAGTTGCAGAATGGAGGAAGATCAGCCGCAGATCAATCAAAGCCTAATATCTGTTTGGCATCTTCACTCATCTTTTCCCTTGTCCACTTTGGTTCATAAACAACATCAACAATTACATCATCTATTTCACCATTTTCAAGCAACACTGTTTTCACTTCTTCAGGCATGAATGCAGCAGCAGGACAACTTGCAGTGGTAAGTGTCATGGTGATGTGAACATTCCTTCCATTTACATCTACACCATAGATAAGCCCGAGATCGTAGATATTCACCGGTATCTCGGGATCATAAATGGTCTTTAATCTTTTGATCACTGTTTCAGTGTTCACCATCTTTATCGTTTATACAAAACTCACAGAAATATTTTAGCGGTATTGTGATTCGAATCATAGATGAACATTCTATAAAAAAGCCCCGAATGATCATTTTTAATAACCGTTCCGGGCTCGCTTCTTAAAGATCATTTCTACTACAATTTTTGTTTGAAGTCAAGATTGTGCTGCTTCAATGTTTCTTTTGCAATATCATAACCGGCATCAGCATGACGTATCACACCCATACCCGGATCATTTCTCAACACACGACTTAATCTTGCCGCAGCATCATCTGTTCCATCTGCAACGATCACCATTCCTGCATGAATGCTGTAACCCATTCCAACCCCACCTCCGTGATGTAAGCTCACCCAACTTGCTCCACCTGCTGTATTCACAAGCAAATTCAACACAGCCCAATCTGCAACAGCATCGCTTCCATCTAACATTGCTTCCGTTTCACGATTTGGCGAAGCAACACTTCCTGTATCAAGATGATCTCTGCCGATCACAATTGGTGCTTTTACTTTTCCGGTTCTTACCAATTCATTAAATGCAAGACCAGCTTTCTCTCTTTCACCCTGGCCTAACCAACAAATTCTTGCAGGTAATCCCTGGAATGCAATTTTTTCTTTGGCAAGTTTCAACCAGCGTTGTAAAGATTTGTTTTCAGGAAACATGTTTGCGATCACTTCATCAGTAATGGCAATATCAGCCGGATCACCACTTAAAGCAGCCCAGCGAAAAGGGCCTTTCCCTTCACAGAATAATGGACGGATATAAGCAGGAACAAACCCTGGAAAATCGAAAGCATTTTGCAAGCCTCTCTCCTTTGCTCTTGCCCGAATATTATTACCGTAATCAAAAGTGATTGCGCCACGCTTTTGTAACTCGATCATTAATTCAACATGCAGTTTCATGCTTTCATAACTCAGATCAATGTATTGATCAGGATTTTGCTGACGAAGTACATTGGCTTGTTCATTAGAAAGCGTATGAGGAATGTAACCGATCAAAGGATCATGAGCTGAAGTTTGATCGGTGAGTGTGTCAGGGATTATGTTTCTTTCTATCAATCTTTGCAACAAATGCACAGCATTGCAAACAACTCCGATACTTACTACTTCACCTTTTTGTTTTGCTGTAATAGCTCTGTCGATCGCAGCATCAATATCCATGAACTTCTCATCAAGATATTTTGTTTCCAAACGTTTATCAACTCTCCACTCTTCTACCTCAGCTATCAATGCAACACCTTCATTCATTGTTATTGCTAAAGGCTGAGCTCCACCCATTCCACCAAGTCCGGCAGTAACATTTAAAGTTCCTTTCAACGATCCGTCAAAATGTTTGTTTGCTGCAGCAGCATACGTTTCATAAGTTCCCTGTACAATTCCCTGCGAACCGATGTAAATCCATGAACCTGCAGTCATTTGACCATACATCATCAACCCTTTCTTCTCCAGCTCATCAAAATGTTCCCAGTTTGCCCATTTAGGAACAAGCTGGGAATTGGATATGAGTACACGTGGTGCATCTTTATGTGTTTTGAGAATAGCGACTGGTTTTCCACTTTGCACCAGCAGACTTTCATCATTTTCCAACACTTTTAAAGCCGCTATAATATTATCCAAGGCTTCAAAGTTTCTCGCAGCTTTTCCTCGTCCGCCATAAACGATAAGATCATCTGGTCTTTCTGCTACTGCAGGATCAAGATTGTTCAATAACATTCTCAATGCTGCTTCCTGGATCCAGCCTTTGCAATTGAGCGTTGTTCCGGTAGGCGTTTTATACTTGGCTACATCGTATCTGGTGAAACTGGTAGTTGACATAAAATTTTTATATGATTTTGGCAAGGCAACAAAGATAATGGACGCTTGTTTATAGCTGATTGAATTGGTTTAACTGATCTTGTTCAGTTTTTTTCATGATTTTGATTGGCTGAGCGATGAAATATGGCTGATAGTTTTGCATTACATTAGTTGTTATGATCAAGTCTGTTTTTATTGCCACTACGGAACCGTATAGTGGAAAATCGATCGTTGCCCTTGGTGTAGTGAACATGCTTTTAGCCAAGGCACATAAAGTAGCTTACTTCAAACCGATTATTAATGATGATCCACAGGATCGAAGAGATGTTGACATCCAGACGGTTGTTGAATACTTTGGACTACCGGTGTCGTATGAAGATACTTTCGCTTATACCAGGCAGCAGGCTATGCAGCAAATGGAAGCAGAAAGC
Source organism: Chitinophagaceae bacterium (assembly GCA_024508725.1). Classification (GTDB taxonomy): domain Bacteria; phylum Bacteroidota; class Bacteroidia; order Chitinophagales; family Chitinophagaceae; genus JAEZDC01. The sequence continues at coordinate 1,130,804 of JANINS010000004.1, forward strand.
AGAAGCCGGTTAATTGAAACTGTGATCTCCAAAGTAAAGAGCCTGGAAGAAACCTATGACTTCACCGTGATAGAAGGAAGTGATTACCTGGGTGAAGGAACAGCTTTCGAGTTTGAAGCCAATCTCACTATTGCTAAAAACCTGGGTGCACCGGTAATATTAGTTGTTTCAGGAAGTGGAAAAACAACACCACAGTTAATATCGAATGTTCAATCGGCATTACACAATTTCATAATCCGTGATGTACAGGTACTTGCAATCGTGGTGAATAAAGTGAAGAGTGAATCGGTTAAAGATGTTAGTGAGTTATTGAACAATTTACCGCTAAAGGATACGATTATTTCTGTTATCCCTGAAGATAAGAACCTGCAAAACCCAACCATGAAAGATATTCATGAGCAATTGGGTGGTTCGCTGATCGCTGGTGAAGATCAGCTGAATAACCAGGTAGATAATTTTGTTACCGGTGCCATGCATTTGCCGCATTTCTTAGACCATATCAAAGAAAATGTATTGATCGTTACACCAGGTGATCGTGGAGATATCATTATCGGGGCATTGCAGGCCAATCTTTCTACCAACTATCCAAAAGTTGCAGGAATTGTGTTGACAGGTGGAATCATTCCCGAAGAACCAATATTAAGGTTAGTAGAAGGATTGCAATCAACGGTACCGATCATCGCACTTAAAACAAGTACTTTCAGAACAACAACACTACTTGGAGCGATCAATTCACGAATAACATCTTCCAATACAAAAAAGATAGAATTAGCGATCAACACTTTTGAAAAATATATTGATGTAGCAGCACTGGATGAGAAGATCGTTACTTTCGAAACAGAAGGTATCACACCTCACATGTTCCAATACCAGCTCAGCAAGAAAGCAAAGAGCAGTATCAAGCACATTGTTTTACCTGAAGGAAATGATGATCGTATTTTAAAAGCTGCAGCAAGACTGATCAACCAGGATGTAGTAAAACTTAGCATATTGGGTGATGCAGCCGAGATCAGCAAATCGATCAAACGTCTTGGTTTGAATTTCGATCTAAGCCAGGTGAACATTATCAATCCAACATCTTCTGAATACTTTGAAGACTACGCTCAAACATTATATGAATTAAGAAAGAATAAAGGTGTTACGTTAGAGTGGGCTCACGATACTATGGCAGATGTTTCTTATTTCGGAACCATGATGGTGTATAAAGGTCATGCAGACGGAATGGTTTCAGGTGCTGTGCATACAACGCAACATACCATCAGACCAGCACTTCAATTTGTAAAAACAAAACCTGGAATTTCGGTAGTCTCATCAGTATTCTTCATGTGTTTACCACATAGAGTTTCAGTATTTGGAGATTGTGCGGTAAATCCTGATCCTACCGCAGAACAACTTGCAGAAATTGCAATTTCATCTGCCGAGAGCAGTAAACGTTTCGGTATCGAACCTAAGATCGCCATGCTTTCATATTCATCGGGATCGTCAGGTGAAGGTGCTGATGTAGATAAAGTAAGACAAGCTACGGCTATCGTAAAGCAAAAACGTCCTGATTTAAAAGTTGAAGGCCCCATTCAATACGATGCAGCAGTGGATCCGATTGTAGGTCGTCAGAAATTACCAGGGTCGGAAGTTGCCGGACAGGCAAGTGTGCTCATCTTCCCTGATCTTAATACCGGCAACAATACTTACAAAGCGGTGCAAAGAGAAACAGGAGCACTTGCTATTGGCCCAATGTTACAAGGTTTGAATAAACCGATCAACGATCTGAGTCGTGGATGTACAGTAGATGATATTTATAACACCGTTGTATTAACAGCGATACAGGCACAGGAGAATTAAAGCAGAAGCGATGAATATTTTAGTGATCAACACAGGAAGTAGTTCGATAAAATACCAGTTATTCAATATGCCAGATCAGTTGCCATTGTGTAGTGGTTTGGTAGAGAGAATTGGTTTGGATGAAGGGAACATTACCCATAAGATATTTAAGAACGGAATCGAAGAGGTAATAAAGAAAACGCTTCCAATAAAAGATCATGAAATTGGCTTGATGGAAGTAGCCAAACTACTCACCGATGCTGAGAAAGGTGTAATCAAAGATCCGGCAGATATTGAAGCTGTTGGTCATCGTGTGGTACATGGAGGTGAAGCTTTTGCCGCAACTACAATTATTACAGATGCGGTGAAAGAAAAGATCAAAGAACTTTTCCCATTAGCCCCTTTACACAATCCGCCTAACTATTTAGGGATCCAGGTGGCTGAAAAGATCTTTTCGAAAGCAAAACAAGTTGGTGTATTCGATACTGCCTTTCATCAGACAATGCCGGAGAAAGCTTTTCGCTATGCGATTCCTAAAGAATTATATACCCAGAAAGCAATCAGGGCTTATGGATTTCATGGAACATCTCATAAATATGTAAGTGTAGAGGCTGCAAAATATCTGGAAAAAAAAGATACAAAGCTCATCACCATTCACCTGGGAAATGGTTGTAGTATGACTGCAGTTGATGCAGGACGATCAGTTGATACAACAATGGGATTTGGTCCGGTTTCCGGGCTTGTAATGGGAACCCGTTCAGGCGATATCGATGCTTCTGTGATCTTTCATTTAATTGAACAACTTGGTTATAGTGCGAAAGAAGTCAGCAATTTTCTGAACAAGCAAAGTGGAATGATCGGTTTAACCGGTTTCAGCGATATGAGAGATGTTACTTCAGCAATAGCAGAAGGTAACAAAGACGCCGCATTAGCAATTGAATTATATAGTTACCGGATAAAAAAATACATCGGTGCCTATGCAGCTGCATTAAATGGATTGGATGCAATCGTATTCACAGCAGGCGTTGGCGAAAACTCAGCTTTGATAAGAGAAAAAGTTTGCACCAACCTGGATTTTCTCGGAATACATTTCGATGCTGAGAAAAATAACACCAGGAGCAATGGTATCCGAGAGATCAATGCCGAAAATTCACCTGTAAAAGTATTGGTGATCCCAACCAATGAAGAATTGGAGATCGTTAACCAATGCTATGAATTGCTCAATGGGCAATAGTCTGACTGTCCCGGTCTGACTATGACAGCTCTCTATTATAGATTCTGAAAATGGAGTAAACTACCAAGTTATTATAGCTACCTGGTACAAGCATTTAGTCAACCCTCTTGATCACATCAGGTTCGGTAGCAGTCCAGGTAAGCAAAAGATTTTCCCATTGCTGGTATTGTACTTTTAACGGAATTTCGATTTCATTCTTGATGAACATAGCAGTAAGATTGCCTTTATCACACAGATCGAAATTTGCCAGCCTCATTGCATCGCTGAAATCCACTTCTCCCCAACCCCACCATTTAAAGATCGCTTCTTTGATAGACCAAAGCAGTGTAGGTAATCGTGGATCTGATTCTTCCAATTCAAAATCTCCCAGTTGTTCATCTAATAAAACAACCTGGCTCGAAGCAAGTTTAAACTGCATTAGTTCTTCTTTATGCAAAAACTTGTGAAGTATGCGGAAGACTTTCTCGGTTGGAATTTCAATGTCAATACCTACCCTGTTCGTTCGGCTAACAATGGCAGCAGCATATTCGCCACAATGAGAAATAGAAAAATGATATTGCTCATCTGGCAGAAATGGCTTTCGGGTGCTGGCAATCTGGATTTCACGGTAAGGAAAATCATCAAACAAATGCTTGAGCAGGTAACGACCAGCCAGATGTTGTAACCTCTTATTAGGATGTGTGATGCTTCTTTGCAATGGCACTACATCCAGGAAAAACTGCTCAGGTTCTTCTATCTTCCAGACGCCCAATTTCGTACTCTCGTTGATATCTTGTTGATAAAACAAAGACATACAGCAACTTCCCCCAATCTCCTGAAGAGGAGCTTTGTTTTAGAATTTATATTGCAGCAGTTATGCCGAAATACCCTCTCAAATTCAAAGAGGGTTGCAAAGGTAAGCAGTCTGCAGTTGCCAAACGCTTCAAAAAGTATAAGAGTGCGACGCAACCGACGATGCAATGAAAACTGAAGCCGGTTAACAAATCATACATCTAACATCAGAAAATCCTACATAACATGATCTTATCTGATACACGAATTCTTGAGGAAATGGAACAGGGAACCATTGTAATAAAACCTTATAACCGGGAATGCCTTGGCAGTAACAGCTACGATGTTCATCTGGGAAAATGGCTGGCAACCTATCGTGAACACATATTAGATGCAAAAAAACACAATGAGATAGAGTATTTTGAAATTCCGGAGGATGGATTCGTGCTATACCCTCATATTTTTTATTTAGGTGTAACAGATGAATACACTGAAACTCATGCACATGTGCCTTTTTTGGAAGGTAAATCTTCGACGGGGAGATTGGGAATTGATATTCATGCCACGGCAGGAAAAGGTGATGTAGGATTTTGTGGCAACTGGACCTTGGAAATATCTGTAAAACAACCGGTTAAGGTGTATAAAGGGATGCCGGTAGGTCAATTGATCTATTTCCCTGTTGATGGTGAAATTGAGGTAAAATACAACCAGAAGAAAAATGCCAAGTATAGCGGGCAACCCGATAAGCCAATTGAAAGTATGATGTGGAAGAATAAGTTTTAAGTTGCCACGAATTAAAAGGATTAGCACGAATTAAAACTCAGGATAATTTCTCCGGCATTCATGCCGGAGAAATTGAGTGGAAGGTTTTAGAAAGAAGGCTTCAGCCCTTTATAATATTAGTAAAATGGTGCTCATAACCTTCCAAACTTTCTCCTATAAGCAATCAATAAACTCACCACATCATCATAACTCTTCAGCCCCGCTGATTGATTATTGGCTTTGAGATATTGCTCATACATATTCATCACTACATTTGAAGTTTGCTCGGAAACAGCGGTTTGATTTCGCTGGAAATATTCCCTGATCTTTCTCCTGTCAAACCGAATGAGTGTATCCAGTTTCTGGTTATATGCACTAAGGATTTCGATCACAGCAGTATCCTTTTCTGCAAATTTGGTGTACACCAGTTTACTTCTGAGAGATGAATACAGATCCAGGTAAACTGAGTAACGGAAATAAGGATCATTGGAAGCCGATGCTGCGAGGTATCCGGCAAAACTGGCTTCATTTTCTTTTGCATAACCCACCTGGTGACCGATCTCGTGGCACAAAATAAACGGCTTCATCACTTCAGGGATTTTTGTGCTGAGCTGTGCTTCTCCTGTAAACGGATTATAGTAGCCGGTAAATCCAAAATATTTCGCCAAAGAAGAATAAGTGCTGGCTTTTGCTGAGGTGACGGAATATTTCAGAAAAGGAAACTTCTGGGCTGCCAAACGGTAGCTTTCAACTGCTCCGCTCCGCATTTCTTTGAATGATTGTATAGGCAGGATCGTGTCTTTTGAGATCAGCAACCGGTTCTCATTTAATCGCACAATAACCTCATCTAAAATATGCATAACCTCTGAGGATGAATAACTTCCCGTTGGCAATTGCAATTGATGATCAAGTCCTTTTCTATGATAATTAAAACCCCACACCAAATTAAAGACGATATAGATCCACATCAGCATCCTGGCTAATCTGAAAGTTCGTCGTACCGTTTTGTGCCTGGTGATCTTTCGCCTGAAAGCAGCGACGATGGTTTTGATCACTTTGATCAACAGCCAGCCTCCCAATATAAAATACAGGATATCGCCGATGCTAAATGGCAGCCATCCTGTAATCTGTCGTAGAAATTGAGCGATATATGGATAGATACTGATAGAATAAACATCCTCTATCCATGTATGGAAATAAGTAGCTATGGTTACTAAAATGCTAAGTATAACCGGCACCAGCCACTTCAACCAGTCTTTCGTATTATATTGCCTTGCTTTTGAAGGGTTTTGCATAACAATTTGCCAAATAACGGAAGATTGGAATGAAAACCAATTTTCCCTTTGGATTTCACCTGCTTTGTGCTACCTTTGCCCACCCAAAAAACCGGCATCATGAGTAACAGAAGGGAGTTTGAAATTGCTTTTGTTGGGTTAAAGCCGGGTATTCATGTATTTGAATACAGGGTAGAAGATAAGTTCTTTACAGAATATGGTGAGCAGGATTTTGAACATGTAGACGCTAATGTAAAGCTGACACTGGAGAAGAATTCAGGCTTCATGATGTTGAAGTTTGATATCGACGGATCGGTTGATACACATTGCGATAGATGTGGAAATCCGCTGAAAGTGCAGCTTTGGGATGAATACAACATTGTAGTGAAAATGGTGGAAGAGCCTGAACTGATGAATGACCAGGAAGAAGATCCTGATGTTTATTATATCGGTCATAACGAAAGCCATTTATACATAGCCGACTGGATCTATGAGTTCATTAACCTGAGCTTGCCGATGCAGAAAGTTTGTCCGGAGAAAGAGAACGGAGAATCAGGTTGCAATCCTGAAGTGCTGGAGAAGCTGAGAAAGATGGAAGACGAAGCTGAACACACCACCAATCCTATCTGGAAAGGTTTGGAGCAGTTCAAGGATATTGACGAAAAGGAGAATTAAAGAAGAGTTGACGGTTGACAGATGACGGTTTACAGGTGAGTAAAGAACAGAACGTACAAGTGAGTGACACAACGAAGTTTAATAGTAGTAGTGTCGCTGGCTCAACAAAAAAGAATAAAGATTTTTAAATAAAGGATAAAACAACAGGTTATGCCAAATCCTAAACGCAGACATTCGCAGCAGAGAAGTGCTAAGAGAAGAACTCACTACAAAGCTGAGGAAGTTACGCTGAGCAAAGACACAACGACTGGTGAAATTCACCCACGTCACCGTGCACATGTTAGTGAAGGTAAATTGTACTACAAAGGAAAATTAGTTGCTGAAAAAGCACCTCTTAAAGCCTAATTGTTCGCTTCACAATATTGATTGACCTGGCAAGTTCCTGAAACCTGTCAGGTCTTTCTTCTTAACTAAACTGCCGAGGATATGAATATTGCCGTTGATATGATGGGTGGTGATTTTGCACCGCTGGAAGCTGTAAAAGGTTTGCAACAGTATATGACTGGCAATGGTTCTCCGGCAACCATTCTTTGTGTTGGAGACGAAGAGGAGCTTCGCAAACTACTTGATGAACACCAGGTGATCTCTCCGAACATTCATGTTGTTCATGCTCCTGAAGTGATCGGTTACAACGAACATCCTACCAAGGCTTTGAAAGAAAAGCCCAAATCTTCTATCTCTATCGGTTTTCATTTACTGGCTACAGGAAAAGCAGATGCATTCATCAGTGCAGGAAACACTGGAGCTATGCTCGTTGGTGCTATGTTCAGCATCAAAGCCATTGAAGGTGTACAAAGACCCACCATCGCTACTGTAATTCCAAAGCTGAATGGCAAAACAGGTTTACTAGCTGATGTTGGTTTGAATGCAGATTGCAAACCTGAACATTTAGACCAGTTCGCAACGCTTGGGAGCCTTTACGCTAAAAACATTCTTGGTATTGACGAGCCAACTGTTGGATTGATGAATGTGGGTGAGGAAGAAGGTAAAGGCAATGCTTTGGCGCAAGCCACTTATCCCCTGCTGAAGGAAAATACACAGGTAAATTTCATTGGAAACATCGAAGGCAGAGACATCTTCAGCGATAAGGCTGATGTGATGGTTTGCGATGGATTTACCGGCAATATTATCCTGAAAATGGCAGAGAGTTTTTATGAAATTGCTCACCACAGGAATTTCCATACAGACGAATACATTCAACGCTTTCACTACGAAAATTATGGCGGAACACCGGTTCTGGGTGTAGCCAAACCTGTGATCATCGGTCATGGAATTTCGAATGCTACGGCTTTCTGGAACATGATTCGTTTAGCAGAAAGAATGATCGAAACAGATGTTTGCGGCCAGATGAAGAAAAGTTTTGCCGAGGTAGCCAGCTCAAGTACAACGATGTAACTTTCGTTGCGTCGCACTCTTGTACTTACTGAACTTTCTTGAGCTTTTGCGTAACTTGGACCATGCGTATACTCCTATCTTGTTTATTTTTCTCTTTATCTGCCACAGCTCAACAAACAGTTGAAGTAGTTTGGGCAAATCCCAAAACTGTCGAAGGCTATAAAAGAACGGATAGCTTGTTGAAGGATACTATTCGTTCTCACTCACTCCTACTTATCATTACTGAAGATTCAATAGCAAACGATTATTATATCCAGACTTTTGACAAATTAATGGCAAGCAAACAAAATGTTCAAGATTCTAAAACCAGAGCTTGGGTAGCAACAATTGAAAAATTCCCAGCAGTCAAGCTTGAAGTTTTCTATATACCTAAGAAATAATTCTTACTTCTTTCTTATTACATAAATCACTGAACTGCATTTCGAAGTATCGCTAAACGCTTCCCAGTTAGAAAGCCAGCCATTCCAGAAGGCAGTGATAAGATTATTGTAGCCATTCTTGTATTGCTCACTCAACATAGAAACATAGAAGCTGTCGAACCACATCGGTTTGTGAGCAATCACCTGCATTCCGTGTTGCTCTGCAAGAATGTCCATGCTGTGTGGTGAAAAATGATAGAGATGTCTCGGCACATCGTAAGCAGCCCAGAATTCCTGGTAAGTATCAGCATCGAAGCTGGTGTAGTTGGGAACAGCAATGAACAATGTTCCGTTTGGCTTTAATATTCGTTTGAATGTATCGAGATAACCATGCAGATCATGCACGTGTTCTAACACATGCCACATGGTAATTGCATCGTAGTGATCGGAAGGTTGATTGTACAATTCTTCCGGCGAATTAAGTTCCAGTTGATGATTCTGCTTTGCGTTTTGTCGTGCTGTTTCATCAGGCTCCAAACCTGTGACCTGCCATCCTGCTTTCTTCATTGTTGCTGCAAAAGCACCGGTTCCTGCACCAACATCAAGCAAAGTTCCTGTTTTAAGTGTAGTAAGTTTGCAGATCAGTCTTTTCTTAGAACTCAGCGTAAAACTCCTCACCCAATGATACAAACGATTGATGATACCTTTTTTTGTATCTGAATGAGACACATAATCCTGCGATTTATAATATCTGCCAATCTCATTTGCTGATGGAATGTTCTGTGTAAACCTGACCGTGCAATCGGTACATTCCCATACTTCAAAATTTTCTTTGGAAACTGTATAGTCTTTAGCAGTAATAGCGAAGTTGATGTTACTGCTTTTACAAATGGGACATTGACGGTATGTGATCACCTCACTCATTGGAAGCGGCAAAGAAACAAAGTTTTGAGGAAGAAACGTATTACATATTGGTCATGTAGAAATAACCGATCGCTGCAAGAGCAAGTAAAGCAAGAACAGTAGCCCATATCCACCAACGATCTTTCACTACTATCTCCTCCACTGTTGTTTCATCTACAGAATAAACTGCAGTCTCGGAAGATGAAACAACATTTTCGGTAGAAATATTCTGCCGTTGCTCAACTTCAGCCGGAGTTAATTTAGGAAAGTATTGGTTGATCGCTGAAGGTTCAAAAACAATTGCACCAAGATTATTCCTTTTCAGAACACCCAAACCAGAAAGCTCAACGAAGCTTTGTGATTGAATATCTTTCTTCAGCTGGTAAGCAAAATCCTGGAATTTTCTTACGGCGTCTACTCCTGAGAAATCATGATCTGCTGCCAGGAAATCGTAAAATTTCTTCTCAGCTAATGCAGTTCCTGCTTCGAAACTTATCCTTTGCACCGGTGGTTGAAAAGTATTTCCATCAAATGATGCTGGAGTTCTTTGCACCGAAAAAGTTCCTACACCCGGAATACTCACATGATCATTTAAAACAAGAAACTTATACAGAGAATTCAGCATTATTTTTTAGCAGTTTGACCGAACGAATATACAACTCCGGCCAAAACATTAAAGCCAAGAACCTTATAGTTATTCCAGCGTTGGTATTGATTGTTTAAAACATTGTTGAACTGTAACCATCCACTAAACTTATCGGTAATGCCGAGCTCAAGTCCAAGGTTCATATCGATCGCAGCTTTTTGCTTCAGGCTTACACCATTTCTTGCCCTGTATTGCGGACCATCCCAAAAGAAAACATCTGAAGTAACAGAAAGATCCTTTAACACCTGCCAGCGAAGACTTCCGGTAACTTCTAATGGTAATAATCCGTAAGCATCTTTATAGCTGTATTGATTCGAGAACCTGTTGAAAGTGGCTCCCGCCAGGAATGAAAATTTTTCCTGAACCATATAACCGATCTCACCATGAATTCTGAAACTCTTCATCGACTGTTCCATTAACACATTAAAGGTTTTACCATCTAATGTATCGTTCACGAATAATGCAACATTGTTATAGTTGAGTATCGAAACTTTTGCGTTGTAAGTGAAGTGATTTCCGGCAGAACCTTTTAATCCTGCATATTGCTCTTTGATCCTTGTGTTATTAGAGAAATCGGGTTGAGCAATAAATGGATTATATGTTGCAAGATTCTGGTAAGTGTTCCTGTGATAATAACCGATCCATCCTGCCTGGATAGAGAAAGGCTGATCTTTTACTTTCATCTCAGCTCTAAAGTTTGGCAGCAGGTTGAATACCGAGTTATCCCAGGAAGGTGTAAATCCTGCATTCACTTTCAAGTTGGGCGTTTTAAACTGGAAAGCCGGCGTTAGATAAAAAAGATTATTATCGTAAGTTGCTTTAGGCGTTTTTAAAGAAGTGATATCACCAAACAAACCAACCGACAAGCCAAACACTCTTCCAAAGTTCTTCGTTACAGGTAAAGCAAACGATAAAGTTGATTCGTTACCACTCCTGTTGTCGTTGAAGAATTCCATTCCAACAGACGGGTTATAATCTATCGGAGCATCAGCAACTTTATTCCGCAATCCTATTCTTGCACCAAACGAGCTGAAGTTTTGTTTCAGCGAATCTTTGTTTGTGTACTTCATGCTGTCAGCAAAACCATATAAATATTGATTCGAAAGATCAACATGTGCTTTCGCATTCCATTCACTCTTGTTATTCTTTGATGCAAACACACCCAAGCCTTCCAGATTTGTTCTGCTGAATTGCTGAAACGGCAACTGACCTTTAGAAGACACATGTTTCGCATGAACATTTACCAATGATTTTTGTCCATCGCCAAAACTCAAGCCCAGTCTTACATACGGAGTAGTAAAATTTCCATACCCAGCTTTTACATAGTTGTGATTTTGCCAAGCAAATGCAGTGTCTGGCGACAAAGCCAGAGGCTGCAATGGTGTTGGCTGGTATGCAAAAAACAAATTCTGCGAAGGTATTGTATAAAATAAGTTGGGTCTTGAACTATCAGCCACAGGAGATGCTGCACTGAAGTTGATCTTAGCTGCAGGTTTTAATGTTGGCTTGAATGCAGATGTAACCACCACTGTAGTAGGCTTGGTTGTATCTAACGTAACTTTCTTTTGAGCAAACAAACCCAGGCTCAATAGAACGATAAATGATGTTATACTAAGTTGCTTCATGTTATCTTTTTGTGATACCGGCTTTCTGTTTTCAATTTAGCTTCTGTTGCGCTTGTCCGACGTAGCTTTAGCGAAGGCGGATCGCACTATACTATTAGTCTACTCTATCTTACTGTTTTCATTCTTCTCAGCAATTACTTTATCCAGTTTTTGCTGGGCTTCTGCTTTCAACTCGACTATTGTTGCATTATCAACTACACTCTTTAAGGTAGCTTCAGCATTGAAATAATCTTTCTGTTGGTAATAAACATCACCTAACAAAATGTAAGCTTTTGTGATCCAGTAATCATAAGAACCAGCTTTGTTGATCACTTCAAATGCTGCTTTCTCAGCCTCGGATAATTTATTCTGCTGTAATAATATCTCAGCAATTCTAAACCTTGCTTCAGCGGCATACTCACTTTTGCCAAGTCCCACTACAGTTTTGTAATATGTTGTTGCAACTGCCAGATCATTATTCAGTTGATTACTTTTAGCCAATACCATATTAGCGATCATCTTATCATCTGTGGCAACACCTTTCTGTTGCAATAATTCCTGTGCATTGGTAACGGCTTCTGTCCATTTACCAAGCTTATACTGGCAACGAAGTAATCCTCTCATTGCTTCCAGCTTAACATCAGCCTGTGTGGCGATTGTTTTTAACTGGGCGAAATATTGTTCGGCTTTAGCATAATCTTTTAATTCAAAATAACTGATCCTTGCAGCCTGGAGTGTACCTTTTTCAGCGAACTTGTTAGGAGCTTTTGCAGCTACAGCTTCATAATGTGTGATAGCATTCGAATAATCTTTGTTGTTGTTCAGTATTTCGCCAGCATAAAAATTAGCATCAACTGAATATTTTCCATTCGGAAACTTGCTGATGTAACTCCTAAATCCTGATAATGCAGCTTCCCAAACTTTATTGTTATACTGTATCTGTGCTGAAGCATAAGTAAGAGAGTCTTCTTCGTTGAAACTGATGTCTTTTCCATTTGTTCTCATGAAAGAAACAAATTCTCCCGGCTGACCATTCTCAACGAAGATGCTACGGATGTATTCGATGGCATCATCGCTTTCTGCAGAGTTTGGATAATTAGAAACAAGAAGTTTGAAATTATCAAGTGCCTTATTATTATCGTCAAGATTATAATAAGCAACACCAAGTTTTAAATAAGCCTGAGGATAAAGGCTCTCTCCTTTTTTATTTTTAACCAATCTGGTTAACGGATCGATCGCTTCCCTGAACTTTTCATCACCCAAATAAGTATTCGCAATTTCCAATTGTGCATCAGCGATAAGATTAGAATTTGGATAACGCTGCTCAAGGCTATTCAATAAACCGATCTTCTCATTATTCTTATTTGACGCACCGGATATGATCGCTTTTTGATAGAGTGCATAATCAGAACCTGCAGCACCAATTCGCATCACATTATCATACATCTGCAAAGCCGTACTGAAATTCTTCAACATGAAGTTGGCATCTGCACTTCTTAGATATGCATCCTGCTGAACATTCGATGAACTCGCAGATATCGTTTTAGTGATCTGCTCAAAATTTCCCAAAGCCTGGCGGTACTGATCAGTATTCATCAACGCATAACCTAAAGTGTACCTGGCGTTTGAAGGATTTACTTCTCCATTGGTTTGTGAAGCAGACAAATATTTATTGAGATAAGAGATTGCCTGGTCATTCTTATTTGTGCGATAACTGATCTCTCCTTTCCAAAAATTAGCCAATGGCAACCAGTTAGTGTTGTAAGGAATATTCATCAGTCGATCGATCAATTCTTCTGCTTGTGAAAGTTGCTGGTCATTGATCAACTCCACAGCTCTTCCATACAATATTCTCGGATAGACTTTATTTACATTCTCACTCCTTGCACTCAAACTTTCAAACAAAGCCAAAGCGTCAGCATAGTTGTTACTATTTGCCATTACGGCAACCAGTAATTCTTTTGCTTCCTGCAGGTAAGTTGATTTTGGATAACTGGTAAGGAACGATTGAAGTTCAGTTAAAGCAATATCATTAAATCCTAACTCGTAAGAAAGTTTGGCATAATTGAAACGGGAAACTTCTTTCTGAAAAGCATTGCTACTATTAGTTGCACAAAACAAAAACGCATTTCTTGCATTGGCTTTCTGACCGGTCTTGAGGTAAGAATCAGCTAATAAATACATACTGTTCTGTGCTAGTGAATCTTCTTTTCCGCCCAACTGTTTAAATCCTTCGATCGCTTTATTCCAGTTTTGAGTGGCATAATAAGAATAAGACAACTCGTACAGATCTTCTCTTTTTACTTTCTGCGTTTTACCAACATATTCCTGCAAATAAGGTAGTGCCTTTGCAAAATCGCGGTTCTCGAAATAAGCATGACCAAGCAGTTGCTTCATTTGAACTTCATAGTACTGTCCACCTCTTTTTAAAGCAGACTCGGCGTATTCAATTGCCTGATCTCTTTGTCCGTTGAAATAATATATCTGTGTGATATAATAAGGAACTACTTTTTCATACGTTGGCTCTTTTTCTACCAACTGAAAACTTTCCAAAGCCTGTTTGTAATTCTTTTCAGTAAAGAGAATGAATCCGTAATAATAATTTGCATCCAGGTAATTAGGATCTGTTTTGATCTGCCTGATGCTGTTGAATAAAGGTTTTGCCTGTGCAAACTGCTGAAGCGTGAAATAACTATAACCCTGGTGAAATTTCATTTCAGCGATCTGGCGATTACTGAGGTTGCCAACATTTGTTTTCTCGTAATACTGGAGTGATTTTGCAAAGTCCTGTTTGCGATAATAATATTCAGCCAGGTGATAGCTCATGATCTGAACCCTGGGCGTATTATAATCAAGTTCAACAAACTCTACTGCAGCATTTTCAGCTGTCGCATCATTCAATTGTAACCCACACACAAGTGAATAATATTTTGCTTCCTGCCTTACAGATGTTGGGATATTGCTGTACTGAATATCATCTGCCGATAAATTCTTGAAGAGTGGGTAAGCAAGACTGAACTGATCTTTCTGATACAGCTCTTTTGCAAGCTTAAAGTTCTCATCAGGATTATTGTGAAATTTCGAAGCCTGCGATTGTGCTGTTACAGTTGCAACAATCATCAGGATAGCTAAGCTGAACGTTTTACAGCGTTGTATCATAGTTGGCTAACGTATGTGATAAGCAAATATTTGCATCAGTCTCTTAATGAAACGCAAAAGATTGCACTAAGTTACTGTCGTTCACAGCCTAAGCAATAAACGTTCCCTTATTGTGGATAATCTTAACAGCAGCGGGTTTTTAACAACAGGTGTGCGTAATCTGTAAATAAAAAGCCACCGATTAATCGATGGCTTTCGTCCGTTAAACGGACCAGATATTTGAATGAAGTTGACCAGTTAGGCGATACTAACCGGAAGCGTCCATGAATGATCTGTAGACATGAATACCTCCTTTTTATTTGGTGAACCATGAAGATACGAATTCAGTAGTGATGTGCTTGCTCATTCGCCTGACTTTATGAAAACGCTTAGGTATCTGTCTTTTCAAGGCATTAATTCTGTTCTGATCTATCAAAGCAGTTATCATGAAAAGATGGATTGGAATATTAATTATATCCGTTGTAGGATTTTCAGCCTGTAATAAAGGAATGTCGCCACAAGAGTCTTCTGTTATCCAGGAAGCAATAACCACTCAGAACTATACTTTCAGCGTTGAATCAGTCCAGCCATTGGGTGGAAGAAGCATTCCAATGACTCCAGGTTACGACCTGATCATCAACAGTAGCAGTGTTGTAGCTACGCTGCCATATTTTGGAAGAGCATATTTTCCACCAACAGATCCAACACAAGGTGGATTTAGGTTCACGTCTAATAAATTCAGGTATAGTGTTACAAGTGGAGATAAAGGAAGTTGGAGCATACAGATAATCCCTGAAGATGTAGAAAATGTGCAGGAACTACATCTGAGTATTGGTACAGACGGTTATGCCACATTGCATGTTACGAGTGTAAACAGACAGGCAATATCTTATTATGGATATGTAAGCAAAAACAAAGTAGCCACTCAATAAAAGTGGCTACTTATTTAATTAGCTAAGGATCACAAAGAGTGCATATATCACTCCTGGTAACCAGAATAATAATGTAAGGATCAGTGACAACCAGAATTTGCCATTGATTGCACCTTCATGCAGGTAAACAGCCAAAGGCGGAAGCAAAATGGCTAAGATCACCAACAATAAGGTGTTTGTACTTGGCTCGGCTCCGGCTTTCTTTGCTGCTTTAAAATCACGAACAACTTTCTTAACTTCTTTCAGCTTGGCTTTTTTCTCTCTTTTAGAAAGAGATTTAAAAGCAGACACGGCTTCATTTACAGTTTTAGCATCAGGCGTTCCTTCTTTAGAAACTTCGGTTACATTAATGGCGAAAACAGGTGAACATACCATACTCATTGCAAAAAATGCAACAAGCAGACGGGTGTAGATCTTTTTCATGCTTTGGTTATAGTTTTTAGAAGATATTGAAATACAACAAATACTATGCGAAAGTTAATTCGTATTAACAAAAAACCTCTTTCTTTTTAAAATGCCTGGCACTGTAGAATATTTTCTATTAAATCTCAAATCCCGGTTTTACGTTAGACCAAAACTCATCCAGCCCAAGTATTCTTGGCTTAAAGAAAGAGATCAAGGCTGGCCAGTCTGATTTATTGAAAATGTTTACATCCTCTAACTCAGCATAAATCCTGCTGATGATCTTTCCTGTTTCATCTTCTACCTGTGAAACCCAATTCCATTCTTCTCCAATAGCATTTTCGAGTAAGCTTCTTAGTTGCTGAAATTTTTCGAATACTAGCTTTTGTTCCTGTAAGTCAGCATGCGTTATATCAATTGATATAAAGCCACCTTTTCCTGCCTGCATTTTGAAATAAATATTCTTGATGCCGGTTTTATAATTTACCCAATTGATCTTCTCTCCTTCTGCCGACAAAATGGGTTGCATGTATTTACCGAATGCAGTCCAGAATGCTTCCCTTATTTGCGAGGCTTGTTGTTTAGAATACATGCAACAAATTTAGATTAAGCATGAGGTATTGAGTTGAATTCCTGATTCAGTTAGAGAATTTACCGTTTCAGTGGATTTGATTTTCTAAGGCTTTATTATCATTTCATATTTACATCACTAAACCAAATCACTCATAACACACAAAACAGATCGTATGAAGATGAAAAGCTTATATAGCGTAGCAGTAGCAGCATTGATATTCAGTAGTTGTAAAAAAGATTCTTCCGGACCAGCCTCGGTCGATTTTCAATTGCAGGCAACCAATACAGTTGTAGGGTTACAACGATCAACAGCAGCTAGCGTACAATGGGCTTCTGGAACTGCTACACCAGCCTCCGTTAAGTTTGAAGCGAAGAAAAGCACATCAGAGATCGAATACACGTCAACAGCTAATCAGCAAGTGAATCTTTTTAATATTGCTCAAAGCACATTTGGTAATATGACTTTGCCTGATGGAACTTACAGCGAAATAGAATTAAAGATCCAACTCAATGGCAGTAATGCTAATCCTGCTTTACAACTTAACGGCACATATAATAATGGAACTACAAATACTCCTGTAACATTCCTGGTAACTACTCCTTTACTTGTAAAGACAGAGAGTAACAATGTTGCTGTGTCGGGTGGCACTTTTACTGCTGTAACAGCACTGAACTTAAATAGTCTGATGAGTGGCATTTCTCAGGCAGCAATGACCAATGCAACACAAACAAATGGTACAATAGTGATCTCTGCAGCATCGAACACCAACTTATACAATATAGTTGTTGCTAACATCAATCAGTTTCACCATACCGATTTTAATCATCGTTAAAAACTTGTGCTTTAGGTTGAGAATTTGCACACTCAAGGTCCTGCTTTCGTGCAGGACTTTTTTTATACTGCAGCAACAGCTTCTTCTCCGTACATCTGGCTTTTAAACTTAAGTGATGGAGATGAAACGAATTCTCCCAACCCAAGCATTGACCATTTTTCGTCTACAGATCTGATGGTTGCATCATCTGCTACAATAATATTCGGCCAATCTCTTTGAAAGTTATCAAGCTCTTTTGTCTTAACTGTACCGTCCAATCCTAGGCATGCGAAATTTTTTCCGGGTTCTTTGAACGATGCTCTTTGGATGAGTATAGAATCTCTTTTGGGATCAAGGTTATTGCAGAAACGCCACAACGCTACAGGAAGATCATCAGCATCAACCGTATGTTCAACATACAATATCATCTTAATGCCTTCAATTTCGGGTGAACTGCAAATCTGTTCGTGTAATTCTCTTATATGACCGATCTTTTCTTTTCGTACTGAAATGACCAGGCAAGGAATACTTCTTTTCAGCAAAGCTTCATTAATCCTGATGACACTACTAAAACGTTCGGCGAAATTTGGCGGAAGCATTATCGGTTGCACCTGCAAATGATTGGCATCTTCTACTTCTTCATTAAATTTTGTTGTGGCATCGATAGCGATCTTTCCTCCAAATCCAAGTTTATTACAACTGTGATCGAGTACATCCATCGGACCTGTACTAACAGTAATATCATTTATCACATCCAGATTATGGAAAGCATATTTAGCCAAAGCTTCATAATCCTGGATCTTTACATGCTCATCTGCAAGTACCAGAATTTTATTGAACATCATTTGACCGGCACCCCACATGGCATTCATCACTTTCTGTCCCTGGCCTGCAAATGATTTATTGATCTGTGCGATAACAAGATTATGTGCAACACCTTCAACCGGCATGTCCATATCTTTTATCTCGGGCACCATCGTCATCTTCATTGGTGCAAGAAAAATTCTTTCTGAAGCTTTGATCAACCATGCATCCTCCTGTGGCGGAATACCAACAATTGTTGCAGGATACACTGCATCTTTTCTATGAGTAATAGCAGTGATGTGAAAACGTGGGTACCAGTCAGGTAAAGAATAATAACCGGTATGATCTCCAAACGGACCTTCCCAGATCATTTCTTCATGAGGATCAACATAACCTTCGATGATAAAATCTGCATCTGCAGGAACTTCAATCTCTGGCTGAGTGATACAACGAACCAGTTCCACTTTCTTCTTGCGAAGAAATCCTGCCAACATGTATTCATCCACATTATCAGGCAAAGGTGCTGTTGCTGAATATGCGTAGGCAGGATCTCCACCTAGTGCAACTGCAACAGGCATTCGCTTGTTCAGCTTTTTGTATTCGTTAAAATGACGGGCAGAAACCTTATGCTTGTGCCAGTGCATTCCGGTGAGTGTAGGCTCAAATACCTGCATACGATACATACCAACGTTACGAATATTAGTATGAGGGTCTTTGGTATGAATTACAGGAAGTGTAACGAAAGCACCTCCATCTTTCGGCCAGCATTTTATCACAGGAAGTTTGGTAATATCAGGATTGGTCATAACAACCTGCTGACACTCTCCTCTTCCACTTTTTACTTTAGGCATCCAGGAGGAAAACTGGCCAAGCTTAGGTAATAGCTTCAGTTTGTCCATGATGTTTTCTTTGGGACCAGTAAGCATCTTGAACAAACTTTCTATCTCGTGAGCTGTATCGTCTAATTGCTTCACACCAAGTGCAAGGCACATTCTTTTTTCGCTTCCATAAGCATTCATCAACACAGGAAAATTGTAACCCGTGTTTTCGAACAGTAACGCTTTTCCACCACCAGGCATTTTCGACACTCGATCCGTTACTTCTGCAATTTCAAGATGTGGATCTACATATTCTTTGATGCGTACCAGTTCGTTTTCCTTTTCCAGTAAGCGAATGAATTCCTGCAGGTTTTTAAAAGCCATTCGATCAGTTTTTGAATGAAGAACAAAAATAACCTTCAATAGGTTTGGAGATACTAATCAAGATCAGCTTAACAGCGTTTTGTTTAGTAGCTCTGCTTTTGAAACGAGAGAGAGAAAATCTTTTTTGACTGCGAGTTCTTTAAGCATTGACAAATGCTTATCGTGATGCATATCAGTTCCGAGAAAACTCACCATGTTTTTCTTAAACAATAGTTCGGCGGCTTTTTTTACTTCTTTTCCGTAATAGCCAGATAATGAAAGTAAGTTTACCTGTAATACACAACCGAGATCGATCAATCTTTCATATTGGCTGA
The DNA here is from genome assembly GCA_024508725.1 of Chitinophagaceae bacterium. GTDB lineage: Bacteria > Bacteroidota > Bacteroidia > Chitinophagales > Chitinophagaceae > JAEZDC01. Next base: position 1,150,422 of record JANINS010000004.1, read on the forward strand.
ATTTACCATGGAAGTAAGTATATCTTTCAGGATGAGCGAAGATGGGTTTTAAGCCTTTCATCTGTAGGTTGAAGATCACTTTTTCAAAGTTTGGTGATTCAGCCATATAAGACATTTCGATGAGGACGTAATTGTTTGGTCCAAAACTCAACAATTGTTTTCCCGATTCGATGAGTTGTTCAAACTCCAGGTCGATCATATATTCTGCAGCCGCTTCTACTTGTATGTTGATGCTTTGCTTTGCCAATTCGTTTCGAACAAGATCAAGTTTTGGTAAGATGGTTTCAGGTGTATTCGGATGCATGTCTGAGAGAATGTGTGGCGTACAGATGAACTTCTGGTAACCCATAGCCTGCAGTTGCTGCATAAAGCTGATGGTTTGATCAAGGGTTTTTAAACCATCATCCAAACCTGGGAGTAAATGAGAGTGCATATCCACACCCAGAAAAGAGAGATCAGCAGCAGCAATTTTTGAACTTCCAAACAGCTTAAACATATCCGGTTAATAAATTGGTATTAGGTATTCAACAGGAAACTCAACGATCATTACCTGTCCAAGGCTTTCCAGCTTTACGTATACTTTCTTTTTTCCACCACGAACCACTGTTCCTTCATTGTCCATAAAAATGCCATGACTTACTTTTATCCGTTCATCTTCACGAAAACCGTCTAATGCATGAATACTTAGGAAAGCTTCCTTTTCTGAGAGATATTTCTTGATCAGATCGATTTCTTCTTCACGAATAACAGCCGGTTTTTTTTCCTGGTGAACAAAATTGAGCACACCATCCGTCATTAAGACCTTAGTTCTTTCACTTTCGTTTATGTGTACAAAAACATAGGATTTAAAAAGTGGGTCTTCTATGATCTTCTTCCGATCGCTCCATTGCCTTTCTACTCTTTGTAATGGGCACCAGCTTTCAATTCCCTTTCGTATCAACACCGAGTCTACTTTTTTCTCCCACTTTGGTTTTGTATATAAAGCGTACCACTTCTTAGAATTATCTGCCGTTTCCATACTAAAACAAAAATAGCCATAAAAAACAAAGTGTGCCCTGTAACCAGAACACACTTCGTAGTATTGCAAACAGTGATTATTTATTTAATGCAAGTCCTTTTTGCGAATTGATCATATCACTCACTACTTTCGTTGCTTCGTCGATATAGATATCCGTTTTCAGAGACTTCAGCCATTGTTGATAACGTTCAGCTTTTGCTTTGTCATCGTTATTAAAGAATTTCTTTTTATCAGCTTCGAGAGAAGTCACATCCAGCTCTTTTCCAAGTTTAGCCAGTGTATCAGTCTCTTTCACCACAGCTTTTATCTGCTTTTGTTTTTCACGGTATTTAGCAAGATTCAATTCGTACTGTTTATCGGCATTCTTGTTCAGCCATTCTGCATTCTTTTGTATTCCGCTGAAAGTTGCACTTGTACCCACTCTTTCAGATGCAGCTCTTTTTACTGCTTCATAATCGATACCGCTGTTCCAGGTTTGATATCCTGATTTCTGAATCTCATCCCAAGGCAAAGCATTTTCATTATCTTTTTCCCTGATCTTTAAAAACTGATACATGTCTGGAATCACTACATCAGGAACCACTCCTTTTAACTGAGTAGAACCACCATTTACACGATAATATTTCTGCAAAGTGAGTTTCAATGCTCCAAGATCTGTGGCACCGGTAAGAAAATCAACGGGACGACCAAAAGGAATACTTCTCTGTACGGTTCCTTTTCCATAAGTAGAACTGCTACCTACGATCAACCCTCTTTTATAATCCTGGATCGCAGCAGCAAATATCTCTGATGCAGATGCACTCAGCTCGTTCACCATCACCACCAAAGGACCATCATACCAAACACTTGGATCTTTATCTTCCAGCACAGATTTTTTACCGTCTCTGTCTCTTACCTGAACCACAGGACCGTCTTTAATAAAAAGCCCTACCATGTTTACCACTTCGTATAAAAATCCGCCGCCGTTATTTCTAAGGTCAAGAATGATCCCATCTACTTTTTCAGCTTTCAGTTTTACGATCTCTGCAGCAACATCCATTGAACACCTGTTACCATCAGGTTTTTCAAAGTCAGCATAGAATTCAGGTAAATAGATATAACCGATCTTGTTTCCGCTTTGATTTACGATCGCACTTCTTGCATACGTTTCATCTTGAATGATCTCATCCCTAACCAATGAAACAACTTTGGTACTTCCGTCGCTTTTTTTGATCGTAAGCTTTACTTCAGTTCCTTTATTACCACGAATAAGTTTTACGGCATCTTCTACAGCAAAACCCGCCAGGTCAACAGCTTCTCCACTACCCTGTGCAACTTTCAGAAATACATCATTCAATTGTATCTCACCACTCTTCCATGCCGGGCTGCCTGTTACAAGACTTACGACTTTGATCACGCCATCTTCTTCTCTTAACTGTGCACCGATTCCATAGAACCTACCACTCATCTGTTCATCAAAAGCTCGTTTTTCAACCGGGGCGAAATAAGAAGTATAAGGATCCATCGATTCTGAGATGGCATTGATGTACATGCTGAAACGTTCATCTTCTGTAAACTTTACTTTCAACCTGTCGAAATTGCGATCCATGATCTTCAACACTCTTGCTCTCGCATCTTTCTCCAATTCGGCATCAGATTTATAAGCAGAATCTTTTTTCTTGTTGGCTTCACGTTGATCGATCAGATCTGCATAACGTTCCAAAGCCAGGTATTTTAAACGCTTACGCCATGCATCTTTTCTTTCTGCTTCGTTAGAAGCATATTTAAGTTGCTCCTGGTCGAGCACCACCTTTTCGTTAGTATTGAAATCAAATGGCTGAGCCAATATCTCTTTATACAAAGCGATCACCTCGGGTAATCTTTTTTGATACATATCATTAACTGCATTGAAAAATCCGATCTGGCCCCCATTGATCTCATCATCAATTGAGGTTTCGAATTTTTTCAGTGTATTGATATCAGCCTGTGTAAAAATATTTTTGTCAGGATCGAGGTCTTCTAAGAATTTCCTGAAAACAACTTTTGAGTAAGCATCGTTAATGTTCTTAGGGCTGTAATGCTTCTCTTTTAAAAGTGTAGCAACAGATCTCAATATCTTTTCCTGCCTTGCTGTAGTATTATTGTCATCACTTCCCCATGATTTAAATCCGAAAAACAAACCACAGATCAGTAGAATTCCAACAAGTGGTAATCCTTTTTTACTCATCATAAAATGCGAGATTTTTTTCATTCGTTTCAAAAATAATGTAAAACCATCTCGTGCTTTTACATACCATCCTTATTAACAAACTTTTGCCCGAAAATATTTTGCAAGGGAAAAGATGCTTATAAGAGGTAGAGTATTGACGTGAAAAGCGGTGAAAGTTTACTCTCTAAAATTAAATCAATGTGAAATAAAGTTGCTTTAGCAGCCGTAATAATTTTGTTTCAACTCAGTTTTCGATTATTTTTGCCGTCCAAACACGGAGGGTGTAGCTCAGTTGGTTAGAGCGACAGTTTGTGGCACTGTAGGTCGTGGGTTCGAAACCCATCATTCTCCCGAAAACCTTGTACATCGTTACAAGGTTTTTCATTTAAATGAAGTTTATGAATTATTGGTTGATATTAATTCCACTGATCTCTGCTTTCATTGGCTGGTTCACCAACTGGATCGCTATCAAAATGCTGTTCCATCCACGTGAACCGAAGAAGATGCTGGGTATAACCTTTCATGGAATATTTCCTAAAAGACAACACCAGTTTGCGGAAAAGCTTGGAAAGCTGGTTAGCCAGGAACTACTCTCATTCACCGACATAGAAAGCAAGATCACCGACCCATCGAATCTTGATAAGATCATGCCGATGGTTGATCAGCATATCGACAACTTTTTACGGGTGAAGCTTGCTGAAGCAATGCCCATGATCAGTATGTTTATTGGCGAGAAAACCATCAATCAGCTAAAAGAAGTTTTCCTGAAAGAAATGCAGGAACTTTTCCCTGTAATCATGGGTAATTACATGGGCAAACTCAAAGATCAACTTGATCTTGAAAAGATCGTGGTAGATAAAGTGGCGTCATTCTCATCTGATAAGCTTGAAAGTATTCTTAACCAGATCATGTCCAAAGAATTCAAGTTTGTAGAAATCATTGGTGGTGTGCTCGGCTTTATCATCGGATTGATACAAGTACTCATCACTTTATTAACCAACAGTTAATTTACCTCAAAACAACCTTATTACACCGAATCTGGTGAACCTATCTGGTTCGTATGGCGTTATTTTGCCGCTGGTACTATAAAACACTTCTATTCAACACAGCGATGTGACTTTTGTGTACCCTTTTACATTACAAATTCAATACATGAGAAGAATTATTGCTTTCGTAGCAGTTTGTTTATCCTTAAGCCTTGGTTTATCAGCTCAACCACCTGGTGCCGGACGTGCCGGAAATTTTACAAGCATGAATGCCGGTCATATTTACGGTAAAGTAGTAGATGCAAAAACCAACAGAGGTTTGGATGGAGCTTCTTTACAGTTGATCGGTAACCGTTTTGATAGTGTGAACAAGAAAATGGTTCAGTTCACTTTACGTGCAGGTATTACCCAGCCGAACGGAGATTTTGATTTTGATCAACTACCAGTGTTTGGTAAACTCACATTAAGAGTAACAGCAATTGGCTATAAAGATGTTAGTCAAACCATCGATTTTGGATTTGGTGGTGGAAGAAAAGGTGGTGCCAATGGTTCCCAGGCTCCTGCAACTTCCGGAGATCCTTCATCAGCTATGCAAAATATGATGAACATGATCGACAGAGATCTCGGCAACATCAAATTAGAACCAGCAGAAACAAACCTGGAAAATGTGACGGTTACATCTGTTAAGCAGTTATTTGAAATGGGTGTTGACAGAAAAGTGTTTAATGTAGACAGGAATATCGTTAGCCAGGGACAAACTGCAACGGAAGTAATGAAGCAGATCCCTTCTTTGAGTGTTGATATCGATGGAAATGTTACGATGAGAAATGCTACTCCGCAGTTATTCATTGATGGCAGACCAACTACACTTACACTGGATCAAATTCCTGCAGATATTATTGACAGAGTTGAATTGATCACCAACCCATCAGCTCGTTTTGATGCATCTGGTGGTAATGCCGGAATTCTAAACATAGTATTGAAGAAGAACAAACGTATCGGTTATAATGGAGGTTTAAGGTTTGGTGTAGATTCCCGTGGAAAGATCAATACAGGTGGAGACTTTAACTTACGCCAGGGAAAGCTGAACTTCTTCCTGAATGGAATGTATAACCAGCGTTTATCGAAATCAACCTCAAATACGCAACGCCAGAATTTTGATCAGAAAAGCACCGCTTTTACCCAGAATAGCAATGGAAGAAATGAAGGTTCAATGGCGTTTATTCGTGGTGGATTTGATTTTCTTGCAGACAATCGTAATACATTCACTTTATCTGGTAACTACAATAGAGGTCAGTTCTCTAATATGGAGACACAACTGATCGATTCACTTTCTCAAGGCACTGCACTTTCGAACAGCAACAGAACAACCACAACTGAAGCCAACTTCAGGAACTGGGGCTCACAGTTCAGCTACAAACACAACTTTGCTAAAGCAGGTCACGAATGGACAGCTGACGTGAATTATAACAGCAGCAAAAATGATAACCTCGGAAATTTTGTTACCAAAACATATAATGTTGTAAATGCATCTTCCTATCCTGATTTCATTCAAAGAACAACAGGTGGTGGAAAATCAACCAACTTGGTTATTCAAACAGACTACGACAATCCTATCACCGACAAAAAGAAAGTGGAGTTTGGTGCAAGAGTACAGATCAGAGATTTTGAAAATGTGAACAGTCAGGCTTTCTATAATTCGACCACGGGTTCATTCATTACCATTCCAAGTATCAGTGCTAACTATATGTATACTGATAAAGTGTATGCAGCTTATGGCACTTACGGATTTAAAGCAAAGAACTGGAGTTATCAATTTGGATTGAGAGCAGAAAGCTCTGATTACAACGGAAAACTTGCCGGTAAAGATTCTGCTTTCAATGTTAACTTCCCGATTAGTTTGTTCCCAAGTCTCTTCATCACAAATAAAATGAGTGATAAAGAAGATATCCAGTTCAACTATTCAAGAAGGATAAATCGTCCTAACTTCTTCCAGTTAATGCCGTTCATCGATTTCTCAGATCCACAAAACCTGAATGTTGGTAATGCCGGGCTTAAGCCAGAGTTCACCAATTCTTTTGAAGTATCCTATAACAATAATTACAAGAAAGGAGCAAACTTCCTGGCAAGTGTATTTGCGAAGTACAATACTGATCTTATTACAAGATATCAATACAAAGCTCCTAGTCCGATCGAACCATCAGACAGTGTGATCTTTAATACTTATGCCAATGCCAATGAAAGTTTCACTTATGGTATTGAACTTACGAACCGTATGCCTGTAGTAAAGAACTGGGATCTGACTGTGAATTTGAATGTATTCAATTCTCAGATCAACGGAAACATCCTTGGACAGGAACTGAAACAACAACGTACCAGCTGGTTTGTAAAAGTGAACAACAGCATCAAACTTCCAAAAGGATTTACGATCCAGTTATCGGGAGATTATTATGCTAAAACCGTTCTTCCGCAAGAAGGTGGACGTGGTGGAAGAGGTGGATTTGGTGGTGGTGGAATGATGTTCGGTGGTGGACAGCAGGTAACAGCACAGGGTTACATCTTACCTCGTTACAGTTTCGATATTGCTGTTAGAAAAGAATGGCAGCTGAAAGGAGGCAACACCCTTTCTGCAAATCTTGCGATGAACGATTTCCTTAGAACACAGAAATACGGTACACATTCAGAGTCTATTTACTTTGTGCAGGATAGCGAAAGAAGAAGAGATCCACAGATACTTCGTTTGAACTTACAGTGGAGATTTGGTAAGTTCGATGCAAACCTTTTCAAACGTAAAAACAACAGGCAGGAAGATAGCGATGGTGGTGTAATGGGTGGAATGTAAATAACCATAGATTTATTGCGACATATAATTTCACGTATACAAAAGCCTGGTTAACCAGGCTTTTGTATATTTAGTATATGAAAAGATTGGGTATACTATTACTTTTCATACTGCTAAAAAGCCAGGCTCATAGCCAGGATTCGTCACAGAAAAAGAGCAGTACCTTCTTCCTAAAAGGCTCTGTTGGGGTAATTAACAAAGGATATATTGGAGGGACTGGGTTTTGCTTCTCACTAAAAAAGAACATCATTATTGAAATCGCATATCATAAAAACAACTTTGCCTCCAACCTAAAACCTTCAGATTATTATCCTGCGTCGTCGCTTATAGGTACACCTGTAGGTCCGCAAGACGTTATACAAACCTATTCTTTGGGAATTGGAAAATATGTATACAGTTCGAAAGCTTTTAAAATACTAGTAATCGGAGGTGCTTCCTATTTCTCTCAACGGTATAATACTTTTAAACCAATAACACCCAGGCAAGGGTGGCTTGGATACTCTTCAAATTATGAGGAAATTCCGAATACAAATAACGGTGGCGGAGCTTATATCTCTGCTTCACTCCAAGGCACTGCAAATCGTGTATTAGGAATTCATATTTCACCAGTGGTACAATTTCAAAATAATAAAACTGCATTGGGAGGTGAAATTTCAATACTTATCGGAAAGCTTTATTGAGCGTTAATCATTTTTCCCCTGTAACATCGGCACAAAAGAAAATTGTTCAAATGCCTCTTCTTTCAACGAGCCATCTTCCAGTTTGGTGATGCGTAACATGCGTTGTACATTCTCTTCGTCCAGAGGTATCACCATCACGCCTCCGGTCTTCATCTGATTGATCAGCTTTGGCGGAATAAACGGAGCTGCTGCAGTTATGATCACTTTATCGAATGGTGCATACGTAGGTAATCCTTCAAATCCATCACCATAAAAGAATTTGATGTTCGGATATTTATTCCTGAAAATAAAATTGCGGTGTTTGTCGTATAATTTCTTCTGTCGCTCAATGGTAAAAACCCTCGCTCCTATTTCTGCCAATACCGAAGCCTGGTAAACACTACCTGTTCCGATCTCCAGCACTTTCTCGTTTGGTTTTACATTCAGCAATTGCGTTTGATAAGCTACCGTGTAGGGCTGTGATATTGTTTGACCTTCGCCAATAGGGAAAGCCCTGTCTTCGTAAGCGATTTTATCAAAGGCCGAATCAAGAAAGAAATGCCGCGGAATATTATTAATTGCATTGAGTACATTCTCATCGCTAATGCCTTTATCTCTCAACTGCTGCACCAGTTGTTTACGTAATCCTTTGTGCTGATAGGTATCTTCAAACTTCCGCAACATGATGCAAATGTAACTTTTGGCACTTCGACACCAGCATTTGTGAAAACAAAAAAGCTGTGAAGAAGTTCCTCACAGCTTTATATGAGTGGTTCACTCTTAAAGAGTGAGCTACTCTCGTCACTTTAACTTCATATCTGAAATAATATCATTGATCTTCTTTTGTAGCTCAGCTTCTTTTGCATCATACTCGTCCCTGCTGTTGAGTTTGGTATTTACACTAAAATAGAATTTGATCTTTGGTTCAGTACCACTTGGTCTTGCAGATATCTTTGATCCATCTTCCAAAACAAACTGCAATACATTGCTTTTCGGAAGTTCGATATTCCACTCCTTCCCTGTTTTAAGATTTTTTCCTTTCTGTAGTTGATAATCCAACAACTCAACCACAGCAGAACCATTGATCGTTTGTGGTGGATTGCTCCTGTAGCCTTCCATCATCTCAGCAATTTCTCTCTGACCATTCATGCCCTTCTTCGTTATGCTGATGAGGCTTTCCAGGTAAAAGCCATATTTAATATACAGTTCGATCAATTTATCAAACAAACTCTTTCCATTCTGTTTTTCCACAGCAGCCATTTCGCAAAGCACAGCAACTGCACTAACAGCATCTTTATCTCTTGTACCGCTGCCGATCATCAAACCGAAGCTCTCCTCACCTCCAACAATATAATTCTGCTTACCTTCTTCCTCCCTGATCTTTTGTGCTATCCATTTGAATCCGGTTAGCACCTGATAGCAGGCAACACCATTTTGCCTTGCCACTTCATTGATCATGTCAGTAGTAACGATCGTTGAAACCACCATATCATTTTTCTGGGCCAGTCCTGCGGCAATTCTTGATTCGATCACATAAGTAAATGCAAGAACAGCTGTTTGGTTACCATTCATCAACACCCATTCACCTTTGTGATTCTTCACACCGATTCCAACCCTGTCGGCATCAGGATCAGTTCCCAATAAAATATCAGCATTCAACTCCTGTGCTTTCTTCAAGCCGATGCTCATTGCTTCGCTCTCTTCAGGATTTGGATATACCACTGTAGGAAAATTGCCATCAGGCTTTACCTGTTCTTCCACTAAGGTTACATTATCAAAACCATATCGCTTCAATATTTCCGGAACGATCATTATTCCTGTTCCATGTATCGGTGTATAAACGATCTTAAGATCATGCTGGCTGGCAATCGCTTCTGCATTTACACTCAATCCTTTTACCATACTCATGTAAGCATCATCCATTTCTTTGCCCATGATCGAAATATTCGCTTCTCCTCCACTCCACTTTACCTCATCAACACTTGTAATGGCTTCTACTTCTTTGATCACATTTTTATCATGTGGCGGCACCAATTGTGACCCATCATTCCAATACGCTTTGTAACCATTGTATTCTTTCGGATTGTGCGATGCAGTACACATCACACCTCCATCCAATCCTAAATAACGGATCGCAAAACTCAGCTCAGGTGTTGGACGTAACGCTTCAAACAAATAAACTTTAATGCCGTTTGCTGCGAAAACATTTGCCACAGTTTCTGCGAAAAACCTGCTGTTGTTTCTGCTGTCGTGCCCGATAGCTACTTTGATCTCTTTATCGCCATGTGTTTTCTTCAGGTAATTCGCAAAACCTTGTGTTGCCATTCCAACAGTATATTTATTCATTCGGTTGGTACCAACTCCCATAATTCCACGAAGACCACCGGTACCAAATTCAAGGCTTTGATAAAATGATTCGGCAAGTTCGTCAGGTGATAGCTTACCAATCGCTGTTTTAGTTTCTGCATCGTAATTGCCGTTCAGCCAAACGTTCACTTTTTCCTGAATTGCAGCATCCATATGTTTAGTTTTCAGTTTTGAGTTATAATTTATTATACCGGCTTCGGTTTTCCATGGCATCGTCTGTTGCGTCGCAATCACTTCATCTTTCCGAAGTTGGGGCAGCAAGTTTACGACAAAACAATCCAATTACAATTTACTGCCGTATGTTTGAGCATATGAAACTGTTGGTTGTTGGTCGTTGGTGGTTGATCGTTTTTACATCATTTTATACCGTTATTTGTTTTGGTCAGGATACCGAACAAATTTCTGCTGACAGTTTAAAAAAGCTACCTGTTGTTAATATCCAACAAGCTCTGGAAGGTAAATTACGCTATGATTCTGTTCCGGCATCCAGCATCCAGCATCCAGCTAACAAAAAACGCATTCACTTTCTCGCCATCGGCAATGCTGCTGCTTATACCGGTTCAATGATTGGCTTATACCAGATCTGGTATAAAGATTATCCGCAAACGCATTTTCATTTCTTCAACGATAACAGTGAATGGTTACAGGTAGATAAAGTTGGTCATGCTTATAGTGCATATGTTGCCAGCCGTGCTTCAATGGAAATGTGGCGTTGGGCTGGACTTAAAAGAAAACAACGTATCTGGATCGGTGGAATGAGTGGTGCTGTTTACCAAACAGTGATAGAAACACTCGACGGTTTCAGTGCAGAATGGGGCTGGAGTTGGGGCGATTTTGCAGCCAATATGTTCGGCAGTGGAATGCTGATCAGCCAGGAATTGCTTTGGGATGAACAACGGATCAGCTTTAAATTTTCAACGCACCATAAAAGCTATCCTAAAGGTGAATTGGCTGAAAGAGGTAATCAGTTATTTGGAAAAAGCTTTACCGAAAGAGTCTTTAAAGATTACAACTCAAACACGTTATGGTTGAGTGCTAACCTCAAATCATTTTTTAAAAAATCCAACTTACCAGCCTGGTTAAATATCGCTGTTGGTTATGGAGCAGAAGGAATGTATGGTGGTGATCAAAATATATGGACTGACAAAGCCGGAATACCGCACAACAGAACAGACATTCCTCGATACAGGCAGTTTTATATTTCTCCGGACATTGATCTTACAAGAATTAAAACGAAGAGTAAACCTTTGAAAGTTGCTTTATTCGTTTTGAACAGTTTCAAATTCCCGGCACCATCATTAGAACTCAGCCAGGGAAAACTGAAAGGGAATTGGATACACTTCTAAGCCTACTCTTTTCCACCAGCACCTTTGAACTGGTGAATCGATTCTTTAAATAGCACATTGAAAGTAGTGAGTGAACCATAGATCATCGTAACATATTGCTGCAGGTCAACTTTGTCTTCGTCTGTTAAGCCTTTATGAGAATTGATCTTTTGTTCGATCAGTCTTAACCTGTCTCTCACCATTACGATCTTATGAAAGAAAGTTTCAATCGGAATTTCTTTTGGTTGCAGCGATGCATCAGATGGTTTCAGGATCATCGTTCCATTATTCCATTTGCCTGCCATGGGAACAAGTTGAACGTCATGTAAACGTTGATCCAGAATATTCTCAACTGCTCTTTCAATATCAGCCAAGGTGATGGATGAACCGGAAGTAGATTCTCCTTCTGTTTTCTCGAGCACTTTGAAATCATAATCCTTTGCAATACTCTTTGTTCCGTTCTGTGTTTTAAACCAGATAATATAAAATTCACTGGCAACATCTACCACTACTCCTTTTCCAAAATGCGGATGTTCTATTCTTGAACCAATTCCCAGGGACTTATTTTCCATGGAGGCGAAATTATTGGTTTCGTGTAAAGCTGCAAAAGAAGCCAGGGAGATGCACAAAGTTTCTTCAGTACAAGTGAGTGACACAAGGGACGATGCCATGCATTTCAGAACCTGGTGCAACAAAAAATCCTGCCGTTCCCAGCAGGATCTTCATGATATCATTAAGAGTATGTTATTTATACTCGTACACTGCATAACCCCAGGCTGGCAATTGCATGTTCGTTCCTGAAGCAATATTCATATCAGCCTTATCAAAAATGTTGACTGCTTTACCAGCGATCGATGCATTCCCTATGCTAAATGTTTGTGCTTTATCGCTGAAATTTGCTACTACCAACACTTTGCTGTTTCCATTATAGCGAAGAAAGGCATAGATATTTTGATCCATGTTTGAATTGAGTTTGGTAAAGCCTGCATTTGCTGCCAAAGCAGGAATTCTTTTTCTTGCTTCCAACAATGTTTTATAAAATCCAGCTCTTTCGTACTTGCCAAATTTGATCGGATTCTTATAAAAAAAACTAATGCTGTCTCTTACTGGTTCTTCCTGGCCACTATAGATCAATGGTATTGCTTTTGGCAATGTTTGAGTAAGCACTGCAAACGGAGCATGCAAAGGACCCGGCATGGTTTGATAGTCGGCTTTGTTCCAACTATTCTCGTCGTGGTTGCTGGTGAAAAGTAGTTTTAATTTGTTGTTGGGATACAGTGAATCTGCATTTAAGGTACTGTCTAACGCCAATGCATTTCTTTGTCCGGCAGCAACTTTTTTGCTCATCTGGAAATAGTTCCAGCCATAGGTTGCATCGAAACCAACCTCGTGTAACCATGGTTTTTCCGCTTCGGCAAGAAGGAAAATGTTCTTAAGTTTTTTCAGTTCAGGAATGGCATGAGCATAAAATTCTCTCGGCACATCACCGGCAACATCTACTCTGTAACCATCAATATTCGTTTCAGTGATCCAATATTTCATGGCAGCGGTCATACTATCAACCAAAGCCGGATTTTTATAATTGAGTTTTCTTACATCTGTCCAGTCGAACGGTGAAATTGGTTTTCCGGTGCTGTCTTTTTCGTAAAAGTCAGTATTGGTAGTTAACCAACGATGATCTGCTCCTGAGTGATTCGGAACCCAGTCGATGATCACTTTAAATCCCATTGTATGAGCTTTATTTACCAGGTTTTTCCAGTCTTCCAGTGTACCAAATTCAGGATTTACCGAGGTATAATCTGCCACAGCATAATAACTTCCCATCACTCCTTTCCTGTCTTTTACGCTAATAGGATTAATTGGCATGAACCAAAGTGTCTGAACACCCATATCTTTTAGTCTTTGCAGGTGATCAGAAAAGGCATTGAAAGTTCCTTCGGGTGTGTATTGACGGATATTTACTTCATAGATATTTCCTTGCATGATCCAGGCCGGATGACCATCGGTTTTTGCAACATCATTGGTTTCGGAAGAATTACTGGTCTTACAGCTAATAAAAAACACGACGAGAAGAACCAGCAGTAAAGCATTTGGTTTCATAAGCGATAATCGTTTGAGGCGATAAATATAGAGTTTACTAATGTGTAAAACAAACACATTAATCACTGGTCGAGTTTTATCACATTAGTTTGTTGCAAATACATACTTTGCACCCGGAATTTATACATACTTCAGAATGAAAGCGTTGATTATAGGTGGTGGGATCGCAGGACTGGCTACAGCAATCACTTTACGAAAAGCCGGGTGGGATGTTTCTGTTCAGGAAAGAGCTGCTGAATACACCGAAGTTGGTTTGGGTTTTATCATTTTGCCTAATGGATTGGAAGCATTGGATCAGGTTGGAGCCGGAGCTTATGTAAGAGCACACGGAAAAACTATCAATAAAGCCACGATAAGAACTCCTGATGGTACCATCATCAAAGACGATGCACTGGAAAGTTGTGTAGGCATAAAACGTTCTACCGTTGTTGATGCTTTAAGATCATTAGTTCCTGCAGATGTGATCACCAATGGTGCAGAATTCTCACATTTTGAATACAACAACGAAGGAAAAGCCATTGCGGCTCATTTCAATGATGGCAGACGTGAAGAAGCCGACGTTTTCATTGCGACCGATGGTGCTAATTCAATGATAAGGAACCTACTTTTTCCTTCTCATCTCATCGCTCCTACAAAGATCAAAGAACTGGTTGCTATAACAGAATTGCCTGACCTCGTAGAAAGCCTTGGCAATAAATTTCTGAAAACACAAAGCTTAACAGAAGGTTTATCGATAGGATTTGTTCCCTGTAATGATAAAGAGATCGTTTGGTACATGCAGTTCGACTGTCTTAAAAACGACATCACAGAACTCACCAGCGAAAACAAAAAGGCTTTTGCCAAAAAGATGCTGCAGAATTGGCCTGATCCTATTCAACATGTATTGGAAAGTACCGATTATAGCCGATCATTCATGTGGTTCACAAAAGATATGGCGGTATTACCTTCTTTCCATAAGAATAATATTGTTTTGGCGGGAGATGCAGCACACCTCGTTTTGCCTTTCACCAGCCAGGGTGTAAACAGTGCTTTGCAGGATGCAATCATTTTAGGCAAGCTGCTGAAGAATGTACATAGTGATGCTGAAGTAGAAGATGCTTTTGATACCTATCATCAATGCCGTAAAGAGATACTGGAAGAATATCATTTATTTGGTAAGATGATGGCAAAACGTTTCCTCGATCCGCTTCATTATAAAAATGAGGATGTACCGTTACCTTTGGCAAAATGATGCATTTCACCGACGAACAGATCAACATGCCGGCTCTTCGCCAAAGAGCTTTTAACTTAAGATGGGCTACACTTCCACAGGATGTTATTCCTTTAACTGCCGCCGATCCTGACTTTCGCTGTGCTCCCGAGATCGTTGAAGCCATTAATGCTTATTCAGCAGAAAGAACCTTTGCATACGGACCTGCAGAAGGTTTACCGCAGTTCAGAGAAGTGATCGCAAAAGTGGTTGGTGAACGTAAGCACATAAAAACTTCACCTGATCTTGTTTTGCCGGTTGACAGTGCTGCACAAGGCATGTTCGTTATCGCAAAATATTGTCTGCAGCCAGGTGACGAAGCCATTGTCTTCGACCCGGTTGATTTTCTTTTTAAGAAAAGCGTTGAATCTGCCGGAGCTATTCCTATCCTTTTTCCAATAGATGTTGCCACAGGAAAGTTTGATATGGATCTGTTGCGATCACTTGTTACACCAAAAACAAGAATGCTTTGCCTCTGCAATCCGCATAATCCAATTGGCAAAGTGTACACCCGTGAAGAGCTGGAACAGATCGGGCAATTTGCAGTAGAACACGATCTCTGGATCATGAACGATGAGATCTGGAGTGATATCATCTTTCCGCATAACCAATTCACCAGCATCGCTTCACTTTCACCCGAAATTGCTGAGCGAACATTAACGGTGTATGGTTTCAGTAAATCATTTGGGTTAGCAGGGTTAAGAGTTGGATTCATCATCTCTCCTTCTGCCATGATCCATGAAGGCATTGTAGAAACTTCGATGGTTCGAACCACTGCTTTTGGCGTTTCTACCGTTTCGCAGGTGGCTGCACAGGCTGCTTTTGAGAAATGCTGGTATTGGGTTGATGGCTTTTTACAACACCTCACCATCAATAAAAATTATGCGGTTGACAGGTTCAATAAAATGCCGGGCATTTCCTGTCATCATCCACAGGGATGTTATCTTGTTTTCCCTGATATCACCGGCACCCAACGTTCCAGCACAGCCTTGACTGATTTCCTGATGAAAGAAGGTAAAGTTGCCGTGGTTCCGGGAGCAGAAAAGTGGTTCGGACCTGGTGCCGAAGGTC
The DNA here is from genome assembly GCA_024508725.1 of Chitinophagaceae bacterium. GTDB lineage: Bacteria > Bacteroidota > Bacteroidia > Chitinophagales > Chitinophagaceae > JAEZDC01. The sequence continues at coordinate 1,166,227 of JANINS010000004.1, forward strand.
ATATCAGGATTTGCATTGCCACATCACACAACATTTTAAAAGAAGGTCTGGATAGAATTGAATCTGCTTTGAATAAGTTGTGATTTTTGGGAGGTCAGCGGTAGAACATCGATGAAGCACCGGTTGTGTCACTCACGTGTACGTTTAGTTCAATATTGAACAGGAACCTGAAGAGTGCGACGCAAGAAAAGCTGCATAGTAGTACAAAACTCCGTCCCAACATCTTTTACACCATTTACAACCCAATGTGATGCTTACATCAAAAAAGCGGTAGTAGCAATACTTTCAAGCCGTTTTTACGCTACTTTCGACCTTCCGAAAACCTCATTTCTATGCTCAAACGAGTTTTACTTTTCAGTAGTATTTCATTGTTGGTTTTTACTACTGGTATCAGTCAGACGAAAACCACTCCAGCTACCAAAACACCACCTTCAGTAGTTGACAAGAAAATTCCTACCGATCCTAATGTGAAGATCGGTAAACTGCCAAATGGCATCACTTATTACATCCGCAAAAATGTTGAGCCTAAGAACAGGGCTGAACTTAGACTGGTTGTAAAAGCAGGTTCTATTCTGGAGAATAACAACCAGGTGGGCCTTGCTCACTTTACCGAACACATGGCTTTCAATGGAACAAAGAACTTCAAGAAACAAGAGTTGGTTGATTTCCTTGAAAAAAGCGGTGTGAACTTCGGAGCTGATCTTAATGCTTACACCAGTTTCGACGAAACAGTGTATGAACTGCAGTTGCCTACAGACAGTGCAGATGTATTTAGAAAAGGTTTCCAGATATTAGAAGACTGGGCACATAATGTAAGTTTTGATAACGAGGAGATCGATAAAGAAAGAGGCGTTGTTGTAGAAGAATGGCGTTTGGGCCAGGGTGCACAGGAGAGAATGAGAGCAAAGTATTTCCCTGTAATGCTGAAAGGTTCAAGATATGCTGACAGGCTTCCTATCGGAACAAAGCAAAACCTTGACACCTTCAAATACGAAACGGTAAAACAATTCTATAAAGACTGGTACAGACCCGATCTGCAAGCAGTTGTTGCCGTAGGTGATTTTGATGTTGCACAAGTTGAAGCAATGATCAAACAACACTTTGGAAGTATTCCGAAAGCAGTGAATCCAAAGCCAAGAACCAAATACGGTGTGCCTGCAAACAAAGCAACCAATGTTGCCATTGTTACAGATCCTGAACAGCAGTATAACATGGTTCAGATCTTTTATAAGCAGCCTTCTATTCCTGAAGCTACTACTGACCTGGGTTACAAAGCCATGTTGGTTAGGCAGATCTTCAACCAGATGATCAATCAAAGATTAGAAGAACTCGTTCAATCCGGTGAAGCACCATTTGTTTTTGCAAACACCGGTTATGATAAACTGATCGGCGATAAAGACGCATTCATGCTTATCGCTATTACGCAAGATCCTTCAAAAGTTGGCGAAAGCATCGAAACATTATTGCAGGAGAACGAAAGAGTAAAACGTTTTGGATTTACAAAAGGTGAACTCGAAAGAGCGAAGGCAACGATGATGTCGAACATCGAAAACAGCTTTAACGAAAAAGACAAGACCAATTCATCTGCTTACGTTGGAGAATATGTTCGCAACTTTTTGCAGAATGAACCGATTCCGGGAATTGAATACGAATACAATCTTTATAAAAAGTATTTACCTGCTATCGCAGTAAAAGATGTGAATGCATTGATAGGCCAGTGGATCAAACCAACAGATCGTACAGTGATCGTAATGGCTCCAGAAGATGCCAAAAGCAAATTACCGGTTGAGAAAGATGTAATGGCTATGATGAACATGACGTTCAAAGACCTTACTGCATATGAAGACAAAACGGTTGATGAACCTTTGATCGGAAAATTACCGCCGGCAGGTGAAGTAACAAACATGAATGTGTCGAAAGAAGTAGAAGCAGTTGAACTTACACTTTCTAACGGTGCAAGAGTTATCTTAAAACCAACCAACTTCAAGAACGACGAGATCACGATCTCAGCAGTAAGTAAAGGTGGAACATCCCTGGTTTCTGATGCTGATTATCTTTCTGCAACCAACGCTAATTCTGTTATCTATTTTGGCGGTGTGGGCAATTTTGATATGATCTCATTGCAGAAAACATTAGCAGGAAAGAATGTCAGTGTTTTCCCATCTATCGGTAATTATACCGAAGGTTTGAATGGTAGCACTACGCCTAAAGATCTTGAAACTGCTTTACAGTTGATCCATCTTTACTTTACAAGCCCAAGAAGAGATGAGAACTCTTTTAAAGTGATACAACAACAGTTAACAGCATCTCTTGCCAACAAGAGCAAAGATCCGAATTCTGTTTTCATGGATACAGTGAGCTACGTTATGGGTAACTATCATCCACGCCGTAAGCCTATGAATTTGGAATCACTAAAAGACATCGATTTCAACAAATCGTACGATTTCTACAAACAGCGTTTTGCAAATGCCGGGGATTTCATCTTCACTTTTGTAGGAAACTTTAAATTAGAGCAGATCGTTCCTTTGATCGAGAAATACATTGGTTCACTTCCTGCAACAGCAGAGAAAGAAAACTGGAAAGATGTAGGACTTTCTTATCCTAAAGGCCAGATCTCAAGAGTGGTAAAGAAAGGCCAGGAAAATAAAGCGACCGTCAGATTATATTTTAACGGGCCAGCCAATTACTCAGACCTCGAATCTGCTCAGATAGATCAGATCTGCAGTATTCTTGGCATCAGGCTTAGAGAAGTGTTGAGAGAAGACCAGGGTGGTGTGTATGGTGTTGGCGTAAGAGGTTCTATCAGCAGAATTCCTTCAGAGAATTATTCTGTTGCGATCAGCTTTGGCTGCTCAGCAGAGAATGTTGATAAGCTGGTTGGATTAGTGATGGAAGAGATCAACAAACTAAAAGCAGAAGGTGCAAGCCAGGTGAATATTGACAAAGTAACTGCTGAAGATACTCGTAGCCTTGAGACCCAGTTGAAACAGAACAGCTACTGGCAATACAACCTGGAGCAGAAGTATTTGTGGAATGAAGATCCTAAAACGATCCTGGAAGACATGGATAACCTGAAGAAATTAAATGTTCAGCGTACCAAAGAACTGGCAAACAAATATTTCAGCATGGACAATTTTGCTAAAATGATATTGTTACCAGAGACAGTAAAATAATCTTAACATCGGCATTACAGAAAGGGCAACTTCGGTTGCCCTTTTTCTTTGAATTTTGTTGAATGAGCAGAAGCCATCTTTTATTTCTTACCATCTTAGTTTTCTCTTGCTCTAACCGTATCTCAAAATCAAATACGCCTTTGATTAACCAGAAAACAATCGAATTCAGTGGTTATACCTGGTTAGTAACAGAATCAGGCAAACTTTCAGCTCCCGGACCCAATTTCTGGAATGCTCAAAATGTTTGGGTTGATGACAAAGGTTTGCTGCATCTTAAGATTACCAAAGACAATAATGGACTTTGGCATTGTGCTGAACTTAGAACACTTGAGAAATTTGGGTTGGGTGAATATGAGTTTTGGGTGGAAGGACAATTGGATACACTAGACAAGAACATCGTATTGGGAATGTTCAATTACTCTGGCAGAGATCATAAAGACGAAATTGATATCGAGATCTCAAGATGGGGCAATTTCCAGCAAAATAATTTATACTATACAGTTTACCCGAAGAAAGGAAGAATCAACTGGAAAGCATCGGGCTTGTTGCAGTTGAATGGCTCCTACTCTACTCACCGGTTTATTCGTTCAAGATCTCAGGTGGTCTTTCAAAGTTTGCATGGATTTCAAGAGGATGAGAAACATGGAATTTTTTCCGGGACCTGCGATAATTATCATATAATCAGTACTGAGTCAATGCCTGTATTCATCAACTTCTGGTTATTTAAAGGCCAGGCTCCGGTCAAGGGAAATGAAGCAGAGATCATTATCCACCGATTTAAGTTTAGCGAAAAATAATTTTGGGTAACAAGCTTCAGTTTTTCTTTATCAGCCTGGTTGTGTCACTCACTTTTACTCTATGAGTTCTATTCATCAATCTTTCTTCGGCTTACCAGGAACAAAACTTCCGATTGGTGCAGTGTACCAAGGTTTGATCTCGTAAGCAAGTCTGCCTGCTGCCACTGCAGGATCAGTTTGAAGTAGTTTTTCAACTTCTTCTTTGCTTTCTGCATCAAATATGAGAATGCCTCTCCACTCACCAGGTTCACCAAACGGACCTGCTACTTTGATCTTGCCTTCATAATACAATCGATCGATATTCTCTAAATGACCTTTTTGTATCTGTGCTTTTGTTGCAGAATCCTGGCTGGTATTTTTACCTGCTTTCAACATCACAAACCAGTATTTTCTGATCTGTTCGATCTCTTTTTTTACTTTATCATCTGTTTGCTGGGCAATTGCAGCCAATGAAAAGAAAGAAAACACCAGGAATATGAAAACCTTTCCCATACAAGCTAATTTTTGTGAATATAAAAGAAAAGCTGCTTAGCCCAAGAGGCTTATTTTTGCCCCAATGATTTCACCTGATGAGTGGTGAACAGAAACCTGAAGAGTGCGACGCAACGAAGTTTAATAGTAGCAGAACTGTTGGGTTAATAATATCAAATTTCAAATATCCAATGCGAAGCATTCACTGAGATAAAAAATAATTATAAACGAAGTAAATTTCAAATTTGCGATGGCTGCCAAAACTGACACGTTTCAATCTCCCGATTATTATATGGTTGATGAATTGCTGACCGATGAACACAAATTTATTCGTGACACGGTTCGTAATTATGTGAAGAAGGAAATCTCTCCGATTATTGAAGACTATGCCCAGAGAGCTGAGTTTCCAGAGCAGATTGTTAAGCAAATGGGTGACTTAGGTGTTTTTGGTCCGACAGTACCGCAGGAATATGGTGGTGGAGGTTTGGATTATATCTCGTACGGTTTGATGATGCAGGAACTGGAAAGAGGTGATAGTGGTGTACGTTCAACAGCATCGGTGCAGGGTTCGCTTGTGATGTACCCGATCTATGCTTATGGAAGTGAGGAGCAGCGTAAAAAGTATTTGCCAAAGTTGGCAAGTGGAGAATGGTTGGGATGCTTTGGTTTAACGGAGCCAAATCATGGTAGCAATCCTGCAGGAATGCTTACCAGTTTTAAAGATGCAGGTGATCATGTAGTATTAAATGGAGCGAAGATGTGGATCAGCAATGCACCTTTTGCACAGGTGGCTGTTGTTTGGGCAAAGAATGAAGAAGGTGTTGTGCATGGATTGATCGTGGAAAGAGGAATGGAAGGTTTCTCCACTCCAACAACCCACGGCAAATGGAGTTTAAGAGCATCTGCAACAGGTGAACTGGTGTTCGATAATGTAAAAGTGCCGAAAGAAAATATTTTCCCTAACGTGAAAGGATTGAAAGGTCCGTTAGGATGTTTAACCAAAGCCCGTTATGGAATTGCCTGGGGAGCTTTGGGTGCTGCGATGGATTGTTACGATACTGCTTTACGTTACAGTAAAGAAAGAGAACAGTTTGGAAGGCCCATCGGTGGTTTTCAGTTACAGCAAAAGAAGTTAGCGGAGATGATCACCGAGATCACAAAAGCCCAGTTACTGGTTTGGAGATTAGGTGTTTTAATGAACGAAGGAAAGGCAACACCTCAGCAGGTTTCTATGGCGAAAAGAAATAGCTGTGAGATCGCTACAAACATTGCAAGAGATGCAAGACAAATGTTGGGCGGAATGGGAATCACCGGAGAATACAGCATCATGAGACATATGATGAACCTGGAAAGTGTGATCACCTACGAAGGAACACATGATGTGCATTTGCTGATCACGGGTATGGATGTTACAGGGATGAATGCTTTTAGCTAAGCGTTAATTTAACTCATAAACCTTACATGAAAATCTTTCTCATCGGCATGATGGGTAGCGGTAAAAGCTATTGGAAAGATCGGCTTGCAAAGAAGCTGAAATTGCCAAAGTACGACCTGGATCAGCTGATAGAAGAAGTGGAAGACAGAAGCATCGAACAGATATTTAATGAAAGCGGGGAAGATCATTTCAGGAAGATGGAATCGATCGTACTGAAATGGTTTGCCGATAAAGATGAATACATATTAGCGACAGGTGGTGGAACACCTTGCTTCTTCGACAATATAGATTGGATGAATAGCGAAGGAATCACCATCTGGATCGATGAAGATATAGATGCAATGGTTAAAAGATTGTTGCCGGAGAAAGATCATCGTCCGCTGATCGCAAAATTACCTGGCAAAGATCTGTACACTTTTTTGGAATCGAAAAGAGCAGAACGAAAACAGTTTTACTCAAAAGCAAAGATTGTTGTTACCGGTAAAAACATTACCGAAGCCAATCTGATAGCATTAATAAAAGAACAGAGACATGCATAAACGATATCTCACCATTGCTTTCATTCTTGCGGCAGTAACAGTTGCTTTGGGAGCTTTTGGTGCTCATGGATTAGAGGGAAAGGTTTCTGATAGAGCTGTAAAAACCTTTGAGACTGCTGTTCGTTACCAGATGTATCATGTATTAGCCCTTGCTTTAGCCGGAATTCTCTATAAAGAGTTTTCCAATAAATGGATCAAGACTTCTGGTATATTTTTCTTACTTGGAATTGTGATGTTCAGTGGTTCTTTATATGTACTAACTTATGCTGCGGCTACTGTATCGCCTAATTTTAAATGGGTCGGACCAATCACACCTATTGGTGGAGTGTTGTTTATTGTTGGCTGGATATATCTTGCATTAGGTATTAGAAAAAGACAATAAAAAAATCCCGCCGATTGGCGGGATTTTCATTTATGCTTCTGCATTCTTTTCTTCTTTCGTTTTTCCTTTGCTTGGCTTCAGCTGGAATTTGATCTTCTCATTTTCTTTATCCAGTTCAGCAATCAAAGTATCACCTTCTTTCACACTCAGGTTAAGGATCTCTTCTGCCAGAGGATCTTCCAGGTATTTCTGTATCGCTCTGTGCAATGGTCTTGCACCAAACTGAACATCATATCCTTTCTCGGCAATAAAGTCTTTCGCCTCATCGGTGATCTCTAAAGTATAACCCAATGCACTGAGACGTTTAAATACACCTTTCATCAGGATATCGATGATAGAGAAGATGTTTTCTTTCGTTAGAGAATTGAAGATGATCACATCATCGATCCTGTTCAAAAACTCTGGAGAGAAAGTACGTTTCAACGCCTTTTCAATCACCGCTTTGTTGGCTTCATCCTGGTTAGCCACTCTTGATGCAGTTGCGAAACCTACACCTTCACCAAAATCTTTCAACTGGCGAACACCAATATTGGATGTCATGATGATGAGTGTGTTCTTGAAGTCAACCTTTCTACCCAGTCCATCTGTTAACTGGCCATCATCCAGCACCTGTAACAGGATGTTGTAAATATCCGGGTGAGCTTTTTCAATCTCATCCAGCAAGATCACTGAATAAGGTTTACGACGAACTTTTTCAGTAAGCTGACCACCTTCTTCATAACCAACATAACCCGGAGGAGCGCCAATCAATCTGGTAACGGTGAACTTCTCCATGTATTCACTCATGTCAATTCTGATAAGTGCTTCTTCAGAATCGAACATATATCTTGCTAAAGCTCTTGCCAACTCAGTTTTACCAACACCGGTAGGGCCCAGGAAGATAAATGTACCGATCGGTTTCTTCGGATCTTTCAATCCTACACGATTACGTTGAATGGCTTTCACTACTTTGCTGATAGCTTCGTCCTGGCCGATCACCATTCCTTTCATCTCTTCGTTCATCTTGCGAAGCTTATCGCTTTCAGCCTGAACCATTCTTTTTACAGGAATACCGGTCATCATGCTCACCACTTCCGCAATATCTTCTTCAGCTATTGGATAGCGGGCATTTTTACTTTCTTCTTCCCACTGAGCCTTCGCTTTTTCAAGTTCTTCGCCCAAACGTTTTTCGGTATCTCGTAAAGAAGCAGCTTCTTCAAAACGCTGGCTTTTTACAACCTTATTTTTTTCCTGCTTGATGTCTTCGATCTTTTTCTCCAACTCAAGTATATTCTCAGGAACATTGATATTCTTTAAGTGAACCCTTGCTCCTACTTCATCCAATACATCAATAGCTTTATCAGGAAGCAAACGATCGGTCATATAACGATCACTCAACTTTACACAAGCCTCAATGGCATCTTCTGAATAAGATACATTGTGATAGTCTTCGTATTTGCTTTGAATATTGGTAAGTATCTGAACTGTTTCTTCCACACTTGGCGGATCAACGATCACTTTTTGGAAACGACGATCCAGCGCTCCATCTTTTTCAATGTGCATTCTGTACTCATCTAAAGTTGAAGCACCAATACATTGGAGTTCTCCTCTTGCCAAAGCGGGCTTAAAGATGTTAGATGCATCAAGCGATCCTGAAGCACCACCAGCTCCAACAATTGTGTGTATCTCATCAATGAACAGGATCACATCACGGTTCTTCTCCAGCTCATTCATGATAGCCTTCATCCTTTCTTCGAATTGTCCACGATATTTCGTTCCGGCAACCAAAGCTGCGAGATCCAGAGATATCACTCTTTTATCGAATAATACTCTCGATACTTTTCGCTGAACAATTCTCAACGCTAACCCTTCTACGATAGCTGTTTTACCAACACCCGGTTCACCAATAAGGATCGGGTTGTTCTTTTTACGACGAGATAATATCTGGGAAACCCTTTCGATCTCCTCTTCCCTACCTACGATAGGGTCGAGTGTTCCCATTTCTGCCAGCTTGGTAATATCCCTTCCGAAATTATCCAGAACAGGAGTTTTACTTTTTGCACCGGCACCGCCTTTACGTTGCTGAGAATAACTTTTCTTCTCATCATCGAAGTCGTTGTCGTCGTCTTCTGTGTACTCGCTTCTAACGTCATTACTTCTTACCATACCCAGTTCGTTTCTGAAAATATCGTAATCCACCTCGAATTGATTCAAGATCTGCGTTGCGATATTCTCTTTGTTTTTAAGAATTGAAAGCATTAAGTGTTCTGTCTCAACCAGGGGACTTTTCATTGCTTTGGCTTCCAGTACGGTCACACGGATCACTTTCTCAGCCTGTTTGGTAAGGGGTAAGCTGTTTATATTGGCTATATTCTTTCCGGTTTTGTCTTTTACTGCGAGTTCAACTTCTTTGCGGAGTTCGTATAGATCAATATTTAATTGTTTGAGCACTTTAATGGCAGTGTTCTCGCCTTCACGTATTAGCCCAAGTAACAGGTGTTCTGTTCCTATGAAATCATTTCCGAGCCTCAGAGCCTCCTCCCTGCTAAAAGAAATGATCTCCTTAACCTGGGCCGAAAAATTATTATCCATAATTATATTTAGAGTTGTACAATAATAACGAATATTTTTGGCTTGCCTCATAGAGCAATTATGCACAGGTGTTAATGAATCTTGAAATAGATTATTGAGTATGAAGGTCAAAATTGATACCAAGGAAAAATTTACTGTTGTTACTCCCGAAGATGCCACGCTATCTGCGAATGTGTCAGAAGAGTTGCGACAAATATGTGAATCGCAATTAGAGAATATGCCAAAAAGTGTAGTGTTAAATCTACAGCTGGTACAAAATATTGATGAAGAAGCAGCTTCGACGATCACCTCTGTTCAACAGAACTTTTATGAGAAGAGTGCATCGTTTGTTGTTTGCGGAATGACTAAAGAACTAGAGCAAAAGTTCGACGAACTGGAGTTGCTTGATTTTTTGAATTACACGCCAACCGAAAGTGAAGCCTGGGATATTGTGCAGATGGAAGAAGTAGAGAGAGAACTTTTAGACAGCGACGATATAGAATTTGAAACGGAATAAAAGTTTCCAGTTTCCAGTTTTTGGTTTAGAGTTGGTATTAATGCAAAGACCATAAACTAAAAACTCAAAACTTAAACAGCTTACATGTTTGGAGTAACGATACTAGGCAATAATTCTGCGATTCCTGCTTTTGACAGGCATCCGACTGCTCAGGTAGTTACATTGAACGATCAATTGTTTTTATTTGACTGTGGCGAAGGAACGCAGATGCAATTCTCTGCTTACAAGATTCGCCGAAGCCGCATCAATCACATCTTTATATCTCATTTACATGGTGATCATTATTTTGGTTTGATCGGTTTGATCACAAGTTTTAGTTTGCTTTCCAGGACACAGGATCTTCACCTGTATGCTCCGGCTGGTTTAGAGCAGATATTAAAGCTGCAACTGGAAGCGGCAAGTACAACGCTTTGCTACCAATTGCATTTTCACCCGATAACCAGTGAAGGAATTTTAGTTGATGAAAAGAAGTTTAGCGTAGAATGTTTTGCAACCAGGCATAGAATAGAATGCTGGGGTTTTATTGTTAGGGAAAAGAAGAAGCCCAGAAAGATCAACAAAGATGTGATCAACCAATATGATATTCCGGCAGCTTTTTACGACAGGTTGAAAGAAGGTGAAGATTACATTACTAAAGAAGGAAACATTATCAGGAATGAAGCGGTAACTGTTCCTTCGAAGGCAGCAAAAAGTTATGCGTTTGCTGCGGATACAGTTTACTTTGAAGAGATCGCAGATAAAGTAAAAGGTGTAACAATGCTTTATCATGAATCTACTTATCTGAAAGACCAGGTTGACAGAGCTGCAGATCGTTTTCATTCAACAACGGTACAAGCAGCTGCTATTGCTTCTAAAGCAGGAGTTGAAAAATTATTGTTGGGACATTTTAGCAGTAAGTACGAGGTATTGGATGAGTTCTTAGCCGAAGCAAAAGAGATATTTTCTAATACACAACTGGCTATTGAAGGTTGTACCTACAGGATCTGAAGTTGCTGCACAGAGATATGAAAGTACAAGAGTGCGACGCAAGGAACGATGCCACGAAGTTTGCAGCAGACTACCTAAATCATAATATTCCAATCAACCATTTATAAAAATCAGGGAACTGCTTTCTCCAGGTTGGCTCATTATGCTGACCCAGAGGGTTTATGATAGTCGTAGTGTTTACATTACCTTTTTTACTTTCGATGATAGAAACCATACGTTTCATGTCAGCAACCATTTTGGCCTGGTCGGCTGCACTGCTACCTTCTTTTCCACCGGCATAGAAAAAGAATTTTGGCCTGGCTCCGGACCAGTCTGTTTTCTCAACGTCAGTAAAAAGTTGTGGAGCTGTCCAGAATGCAGGAGAAAAAACGCCGGCACCACCAAATACATTCGGATATTTTAGCACTGCATACAAGCTGATCAAACCACCCATGCTGCTTCCTGCAGTGAAAGTATGAGCTGCTTCTTTTTGTGTTCTGAACTTCGAATCGATATATGGCTTCAATGTTTCGGCAATAAATTGAACATACTTCTCTCCTTCTGCTTTGTTATTTTGAAAGTCATATGGATTGTATTCACTCATTCTTTTTTCGCCACCATTATCAATTCCCACGACGATCACCTGTTTACCTGTTGCTTTTTGGAGGGAATCCATTGCTTCATCCACACCCCATTCTCCAAATGGTGCGGTTTGTTCGTTGAACAAATTCTGACCATCATGCATATATAATACGGGATAGCTTGCTTTGGATGTAGCATAACCTTTTGGCAGGTAAATCCACACTCTTCTTTTCCTATCGAGCTGAGGCATGTAAAATGTTGAATCCAACACTTTTACCTGTGGTGTGGCTGTGTATGGTTTAGGTTTCTCGGGATAATCATCTTTCCAACCTTCAACTACAAATTCCTGTGTCATATCTCCTTTTAATTCCACCACCCTGTCAGCAATATCCCTGCCATCAGCAGTTGTTTCAACCCTGTTCCATCCACCACGGGTGAATTTAAATGCATAAGTACCTGCCGGAAGATCTTTTAAAACGATGCTTAACCTGCTGCCTAATGGTTTGAGTTTATAATTATCGTCGTTTGGATTCCAGCTATTGAAATTTCCTGCTACAAAAACCGGCTCTGCAGCTCTTTGTGCAACGTTTACTGTTGGCTTGGGAGTGGATGTGATCACCAGCTTCAAAGTATATTGTGCGGTGCCATACAAGCAGATGATCAAAAGCAGAATTGTGAACAGGATATTTTTCATATTTCTGAAAATTAATAAAGAAAAAACCACTCTGTTGAGTGGCTTATTATTTTAACTAAAGTTCTTCAGGTAAGCTTTCACTTTTTGATGAAGTGCATCGCTTAATGGTGTTACCGGAAGTCTTAGATAATTTTGGATAACATCAAGCTCCGTAAGGAATGCTTTTACTCCGGCAGGATTATTCTCTGCGAAAAGCAGATCGTAGCCTTCGAGCATTTGATAATGCAGTGTTCTTGCAGAACGATAGTCGTCGGCCAGGCAATGCCTGATCATATCAGAGAAATGTTTAGGGAAACAATTTGCCGCAACACTGATCACTCCATCCATTCCACAAGCCATTTGCGGAAGCACAAGATTATCATCACCACTCACCACCAGAAAATCTGATGGTTTGTCTTTCAATATCTGCATGCATTGAGAAAGATCACCGCTGGCTTCTTTTATTCCGGCGATATTGTCAACTTCAGCTAAACGCAAAGTTGTCGCAGCATTGATGTTTCTGCCTGTTCTTCCCGGAACGTTATACAAAAGCAATGGTTTTGGAGAGGCTGCGGCCAAGGCTTTATAATGTTGAAAAAGACCTTCCTGCGAAGGCTTGTTATAATATGGCGATGCACTTAATACTGCTGTTGCTTTTTCTAAAGGAAATTTCTCCAGGTCACCGATCAACTCCTGTGTATTATTACCTCCGATACCTACCACAACCGGAACTCTTCCATTTACCTGTTGATAAGTGAAATTGAGGATATCCAGTTTTTCTTCTTTTGAAAGTGTTGGAGTTTCGCCGGTAGTTCCCAAACTCACTACATATTCAACATCACCATCAATTATGAATTCTATCAGTTTAGCTAGTGCATCATAATCCACTTCAAAATTGCTTTTGAATGGCGTTACCATTGCTACACCAGTTCCTTTTAAAGTATCTCGTAAAGACATTTTGTTGTTTTATGTATTCGGTTACCTACTGGCTTACTGACTCTGCAGCAACTTCATCCCAAAAGCCCATTCTGCCAAACTTCTCGATTCGTTTGTTCACTCTTTCTTCTGCTCCAAGCGGTTTTAATTCTTCCAGCGCTTTGATGATACTATTCTTGAGGATTTCTGCTGCAGCATCATAATCCCAATGTGCTCCGCCATCCGGTTCAGATACGATCTCATCCACCAAACCAAAACCTTTCATATCTGTTGCAGTAAGGCGTAATTGTTCTGCAGCTACTTCTTTTTTCTCCCAGCTTCTCCAGAGAATTGAACTGCAGCTTTCAGGAGAGATTACAGTGTACCATGTATTCTCCATCATCAGTACTTTATCGCCCACACCAATTCCCAAAGCACCACCACTGGCACCTTCACCAATGATACAGCAGATCACAGGAACTTTTAACCTGATCATCTCGTAAATATTACGGGCAATAGCTTCGCCTTGTCCTCTTTCTTCTGCTTCTAATCCTGGGTAAGCACCAGGAGTATCGATTAAGGTAACAATGGGCTTATTGAACTTCTCGGCAAGTTTCATCAGCCTTAAAGCTTTTCGGTATCCTTCTGGATTTGCCATTCCAAAATTTCGCTGCTGACGTGTTTTTGTATTGATCCCTTTTTGCTGGCCAATGAACATAACGGTTTGTCCGTTCAGTTCTGCAAATCCACCCACCATTGCTTTATCGTCTTTCACATTCCTGTCACCATACAATTCAAGGAAATTGGTGGTCATTTTGGTGATGTACTTTAGTGTATATGGACGATCGGGATGACGGCTCAACTGAACACGTTGCCATGGTGTAAGATGTTCAGTGATCTCTTTTCTTTTATGAATGATCGAATATTCTAATTGCTGAATGGTTTGGGTATAATCGATCTTCGGATTCTTTTCAGCCAGTTTTTTATTCTGTTCGATCTGCTCGTATAACTCTTTGATTGGCTGTTCAAAATCTAAAAACTGGCGATTTGGATATTGCGGCATGTTTTCAGTTTCAGTTAAGGCGGTAAAATTAGGGGTTATGAGAATAAAAACACCTCATTTTGAAGCGCTTTGCATTCTATAGAACGCATTGTCTAATTCATGAATGTTTCAATTCGAAGATTGATCTAGCGCATTTTTCAGATCATAGCTTGTCTTCTTGTAGAAATAAGAGTAATAACTCTTCGCAACAACGGTATAGCCAAGGTCTTTCATGAACAAGTGAAGTGGTGAGTTGAAGAACTTTTCCACTTCAATAAAATGAGATTCAAGTATAATGATCGTTGGCTGGTATTTTTCCCAATTGTTTGATTGAAGTACTTCCATCTCCAGCCCTTCGGTATCGATTGATAGAAAGTCGATCGTTGTTCCGGCAGCCAAGTGTTCATCCAATATTGTTCGAAGCGGAATTGTATCGATCTGAATTTTCTTTACATCAGGTTTTACCAGCTTTGCATCCACATATTCTTTAGCTTTTGTTGCATCGAATGTGTTGTATGCAGGTTCGTTGAAAGAGTAATAGGTAAGTTGTTTGGCTTCTAATGAGACACCTTTCTGAATATTAATATCTCTCTTTCTATATTTCTGAAAAAGCGCTGCTGCAGAGGGTAATGGATCGATGTTAATACCAGACCATCCCTTTTTATAGAAGAAAGCCGTATTGGAAAACCGGAAAGGATGATGAGCTCCAACATCTACATAAACCCCTTTCTCTTTATGCTCAAAAAAACGGTTGATGATCATATCCTCACCTTCCTGTGAATAAGATGTTTTAGCATGCTTATAAGCAGGAAGGATCTTTTTGATCTCTTTTCTGATGGCTTTGGACAACATGTTTACGTGTTTGATGGGAGTTTATCCGACAAATTTACCGGTGTAAAAACAAAAAAGCCCTGAACTTTTAATCCAAGGCTTTTTGCGGACCGGACGGGTCGGCTTTTATAGCTCCAATACCTTGATAGTGATGCTTCCCCAAAAATTGGTTGAGGTGAATACTTATTTTAAAGCTAATTCCTTAGCCAGCATTATGACGATCAACATGTATGATGCAATCATCAAAATGACTTTTCCATAATAAATCCATTGAAGCGTGTCTCCATAAACTTTTGGTCCTCTAACTTCTGGATCGGGATCTTCTTCTGTTGCAAGTTCTTCTTCTTTATTCAAGTAAAAGTTTGTCCATAGAAGCCCACCCAGGAAGTACTGGCAAATGTCTAACATGGCCGCCGCACTTAAAGTGATCAACGGCCATATCCCGATTGCAGGCAGTGACGTTGTGTTAGTGGTTGCGTCGGTTGCCTTGAACAGCCATACGATCGCAATTCCACCAAGAATTAATTGCCTTGTTACATCACTCGTTTTGCCAGTGTAATAGTCTGCAACACTTCTGTATTCGCTGAGCCGCATTAGCTTTTGCGTTTTGGTCCAGTCCAATTAGTTACATCAGGTTTCTTTGGATCTGAAGAGCTTTTATTAGCAGCATTGCCGCTAGCTTTATCAGAATAACTTCTTTGCTCGTTTATCTTGAACGAGTCATGACCTTTTTTGATTTCTTGACTTTTGTTACTGGAGCCCTGCCCGGGTTTCTTTTCATCTGCCATAGTTGGGTATTTATTGTGTGTTAAATGGGTACTATTTAGTGTTTGATCTCTTTGTTCTTACTTCACTTATGATCTGCAGAAATTCTTCCTGCACTGCACTTAGTCTATCCTCCAACGTTCTACTCTTGACGATCTTATTTCTTTTCGGTGGCAATCCTAGCATCAACCATTCAATACGATAACCATGCTCCTGGCTCATGCGAACAATGTTAGCAAGAGTCGGATATCTGGTTCCTGTTTTCATTTGCCTATGAGCCTGCGGGAACTCTCCTATTGATTCGAAGATGTCTTTATATGAAACATCATCTAGCCTGTTGCCGGTGAAACCTGCAAGCTTGAGTTCCTCAACTGCTTCAAGGAAACGATCACGAATCTGCTCTTCTATCGTCTTTTTGCTGGCCATTAAAGTATATCGTTAAGAACGTCATTAGGGGTTAACTGAAATTCAGAATCACCCTCAGCCTCTTTTTTAGCATTAGAGATAGCCTGTTTAGCAGCTTCAATTTTACCACACATTAAAGCCCAATACGCAAGGTTTCTATATACAAATTTCTTATCGGTGTAAAATTTACCCGCGTCCACATTCTTTTGAGATGCTTCATATTCATAACAAGGATCAGCTGCAGTCCTAAAACCAAAAACTTTCCACTTCCCTTCCTTTGTTTTATACAATACTGCAATGAATCTTTTTTCGGTCATTGTGCCAGCCTTGTTAAGTGCTTCAGCAGTCACGATGCACGAATAGCCATTGACGGCAGGATTGTCTGTGTTCATTTTTTCTCCTGCTCCGATCTTAAAGGCTCCTAGTGTATAATCAGCTGCTCCAGGGTAAGAAGTTTGTTTGATAATCTCTTTGGAGGATTGGAGTTCAGGTGCAGATAGTGCTGTAAGAAACTTTGTCAACTCATCTTTTTGTGAAAATGCAACCGTAGGCACAAGACACAAAAGGAATAAAAAGTATTTCATATAACAGGTTTTGGTTAAACGATTGGATAACGATCATTTTTTTCGTCCTCTTCCAACTCTTTCAGCATTTTAGTTGCCGGCATCACTGCCCTTACATGTCTTCTTACCACCCACACTTCTTTGATATATTCTACCGGTAGTAATTGAGGTTTATTTTCTTCTTCGTTCACGCTGAGTAGCACCCATTCTAACTCATTCCTATGGTAAACCTTCTTTAGCATCACATGATCTTCTGTTACTACTACATATGCATACTTCTGACGCATGTTATCCCAATCCATAGGATGCACCAGGCTCGTAAGAACCATATCTCTGTTACAATATTCAGGATACATACTATTGCCCTCTACTTCCCACCATGCCCATATGTGACCATGAGGATCTACACCAGGAGGCAATGGATACTTATCAAGTTGATTCATGTACTGCTGATGATTTACAGCCTTCACATATCCAGCTTGAGCAGACACAGGCATGAATGGAGCTTCTGGCCACTTGCTATCCTGCTTTTGATCCCTCCGCTGTTCCAAATAAGTTTTACCGGCATCTTCATTATCAGGAGTTTCGTGTGGAACGTTTTTGAAACTTTTTAAATCAAGCTTGAAAGCTTCTTCGAATTTCTGCACGAATTCTCGGCTCGCCTCCAGGTTGCCATTTATGTAAGCTGATACGACACTTTTAGAGTACCCTGTCGCTCTAACAATATCAGCATCAAACCGTATTCGTTTCTCCGCTTTCAGGTGAGCAACAGCAGTCCGGAGTTCAGGATTAAGGGTGTTTTCCATTGTTCTAAATGTGTTCTAAAAAAGTTTTACACATAATTTGGTTAGTTCGATTATTCTCCTATTTTTGTTCTAAGATTGTTCGAAAGACAAATTTCAAACAAAAACGGGAGTAAAAATATACAAAAAGCTGAAGAATCAAAATGTTTCACATTAAAAACAATCATAGGATATGACAGTGCCCAATGTAATCAGTAAGGAATATCTGGACGCCATAAAGAAGGCAAAGCTTCTAGAACCATCTGACGTAAAGAAGATTTCAGAACTAACGAAAGAACAGGGATTGAGAGATGGAAAAGGATATGGCAATGAGATGATCAGAAACTTTCTCTATCGCCAGTACACCACGACAATTGAAGTTGTTCAACTCATCACAAACTATTTCACCGCAAAGAAAGAGATGATGGAAAAGATCAGCGAACGACAAGGAGAGCTCATCGATTCCCTCACCAAACTACAGGAGCAGCCATGAGTAACTACATCACTAACGAGGTAATTGCCTTCCTCTCTGGAGCTGCTGCAATGGGTTTGCTTATCGCTCTAGGAATGATCATCATCAATAAGTCTTGGAATCTTAAACGCAAGTAACATGAGTGAATTGGTTCAACTGGTACAACAACAGAACATCATGATTCAAACCCTTACTCGGAAGGTTGATGAACTCACTATCCTGGTGATGAAGAATAAAGTGGACGATACCTGGGTGAGTGAAGATGTTGCAGCAGAGATGCTGGGTTATAAGAGCCCACGCTCACTTCGCAATAATGTAGTTGAAGCAAAACATCCATTCTCTCTTATCGAATTCAGACACACCAACGGCAGAAACTATCAGTACAACCGGAAGAGCATTTTGAAGTTCAAAGAAAAAACAAGCACAATGTCCTGATGGAACTGCTGATCGCCATACTATTTATAATCTGCCTTCTTCCTGATGAAGAAGATTAATCTACAAAAAACCATCGCAACATGAAACGAACCTTCTCTTTCAACTACACATCACCCTCAGGAACAGTAGCGGTGATCTCGTGTAACTGCTACAACGTAGGAGTAGTATCTCCAGCTCTGCAAGTGGATGTTACCTCTATCGCAGTCCCTTACGCAGGGCACATGGTAAACATCTCAGGATTATTTGATGATATGGATGCTATCGACCTGCCACCACGCATGTACAAAGCAATTCAGGACGAGGCTTTAAAGCTATGGCAGGCCGCTGAAAAGGAAAGAGCCACCGTAGACACGGCAGCTCAATGATAGTTGCCCTTGCGGGCTCCTAACAATAAACATTTCAAAAATACGGCTGTATCACAGCCAATTCCTAACAATAAACACAAAAACAAAATGCCTTTACTCAAAGCAACAGACCCAATGCCGGAAAGGCCTGTGGTCATCGCCTACTTCGGCGACTATGGATTAAGAAAATCATCCATCGCTCACACAGCTGACTCTCCCCTATTCCTCGATTTTGACAGAGGTGTGGCCAGAAGTTTCGGTCGTAAGGATGCCATCGTTATCGAAGGTGGATGGGATGAAGTTCTCCAGTATGAACAACAAGGTTTGTACAAACTGTACAAGACGATCATCATCGACACAGCGAAAGCAGCTCTGGATGATTTCTTAATGGCTTGGGTTGTAAAGAATGACTTCAAGCTACAGAAGAACAAACTACAGGCATACGGTGCTATCGGTGAAGAATTCAAACGCTTCGTTAATGCACGTCGTGAAGAAGGTGCAGACATCATCTTGGTTGCTCACGCTAAGAAGGATGAAGATCTGAAGAAGATGATCCCTGATGTAACAGGTCAGTCTTACAATCTTATGTTGAGAGTTGCTGACCAGGTTGGTTACATCTACTCGAAGAACAATCGCCCTGTGATCACGTGGGACCCGACTGATATGTGGATCGGAAAGAATACAGCGGGTCTTGAAGAAGCGATCATTCCTGACCGTGCAGATCCAGCTTTAAAATCATTCATGGCTAACATCATCACGAGAGTAAAAGAAGCTATGGTGGCCATGAGTGAAGAGCAAAGAGAAGCTGAAGAGAAATGCTCTCGCATTCAGGACGAGATCGGCACATCCGAATCAATTACTGATCTCAGCATGATTGCCACAACGTTGACAGAGCTTCCAGTATATCTGCAGGTGCAGCTCGTGGCAGCTCTCACTAACAAAGCTTTCCTTCTTATCCCTGAGATCAAAGAAGTGGAAGTCCTGAATGAAACTTTACAATTCTTCCTTACAGCACCAATGAAGCTCACTAAGCCTGTACAGGATGCGATCCGTGCAGTGAAAGAATCCAACAAATGGGAGTTTGATCAGGCTGCTAAGAAGTTCGTTGCTCCTCCTCCACCAAAGGACGAAAAGAAACCCGGCAAGGATGAACTATCCGATAAGATCCCTGGTAATTCTCTCTCTAATGAAATTCCTGCAGGTCAGGAACAGGAGATCGACTTCAAGTAATCCATTTCATCATCATCAAACTTTCAAAATGAAGAATCAAGAATATAAAATCGAAGCGATCACCACCGGTGACATACAAAATATTGCTGTTGACCTCTCAAGGTTCGACAAAGCAAAAGCAGTAGTAAGCACAGCAAAAGAACTGCTTACTGAGGCTTTGATCATTAACAGCAAAGAAGATCAGGACTGGTCGCTACGTGTCCTAAAAGACACAGCAGTGGTTGTTAAACAAATCGAAGCAAAGAGAAAGGAGCTGGTAGGTCCTTTCAATGATGCTGTAAAGAAGATCAATGGCTATGCAAAGGATTTGAGTTCTGAGGTTGAAGAGCTGATCGGCAAAGGCAAAAATGCTGTAATGGCTTTCCAGAAAGCAGAGGAAGAGAAAGCTCGTCAGGCAATGATCACGGCACGTCAGGGACAGCTTGCACAGCTGGGTATAACTTACGATGCTAACTCCAATATGTACTTCCTGAACGGCGAGCCACAATGCTCTCAAAGGGAGTTAGAAATGCTTTCAGCTGACATGTGGCAAAGCTGCATTGATGCCTTTGTTGAAAAGATCAGGAGCAAGAGCGAACAGCAGGTAGCTCAGCTGGAGGAAGAGAAGGAATTGCTTGAGGCATTTGGTTCTGATGATGAAAAAGCAGCACACAGCCAAAAGATCGCCGAAGCTGTCAACCTGGGCACCGCTGTAGCAAATGGAGCAACTACCCTTCCGGTTAACGGACATAAGGTTGATACGGTGAAAGGAACAACTAAACGCTGGGTGTTTGAAGTAACTGATCCGAATGCTGTGCCTCGTGAATATCTCGAAGTAAATGAGACTGCAATTAGAAAAGCAGTGCAGGGTGGTATCAGAGAGATTCCTGGTGTACGCATCTATCAAGACACCTCATTATCACTACGCTAAACTGGAGGTAATATGCACAGAGTTAGCGTAACAACATTGGAGAAGTTCCGCCGATACATGGCGGAAGCTTCTCCCTACGATACCGAAGAATCATTGATCGAAAGCCTCAAAGGCATCTTTAAAGGAACAGACAAAACCTTGTATGGCTCGGCATATCATAAGCTGATCGAAGGTGAATATGTTGCTTGTGAAGGTGAGGTTGCGGTTAACATCGTTAATGATTTGTTTGTCTTCACCAAGAAGCAATATGATCCGGCTCTAAAATTCAGAGAGCAACGTCTTGCTATGATCTATGAACAGGATGTACGCAAGATTTACAACACGTCATTTGGTCCTATCCAGGTTACCGGAAGAATTGATGGAATTGAATTCACGAAAGCACATGACTTTAAAACTTGCTTTCGTGCAGTAGATGATCAGTCATACCGGGATAGCAGCCAGTGGAAATTCTATCTGGATATGCTGGAGCTTGGAATATTCCAATATGATGTGTTTGAGATCAAAGGTTTCAAACAACTCTTCGGTTCTCCTCATAAACTCGATGTGGATGTAATAGCACATGAGCCAATCATCTGCAACAGATACAAAGGCATGGAAGCGGAATTACTTACGCTCCTGAATGACTTCCTATCCTACATCAACAATCGTCAATTCCAATCACTTTTAAAACCTGCGTTAGAAGATGCAAAAGATATTATTTTTTGACACCGAGACTACCGGTGTGCCTAAAGACTATAAAGCCTCATACGAGGATGTCGACAACTGGCCACGTGTAATTCAGCTGGCTTGGATACTTGCCTCAGAAGATGGTACCATCATCGCTCAGCATTGTGATCTTGTAAAGCCTGATGGATGGGAAATTCCGAAAGAAGATTTCTGGATTAAGAACGGCTACAGCACAGAGAAAAGCCTCGAAGAAGGTACTCCTATCCAGACTATCCTCGAGTGGTTTTATCAGGCAAAAACAGAAGCCGATATCATCTGTGGCCACAATCTAACTTTTGACCACAGGATCATGTGGGCTGAGTTCATCCGTGCAGGAATGACACCAAGATCAGGAATGCCTAAGATCTGCACGATGATGAAAGGAACAAGCCTCTGCAGATTACCAGGAACTCGAGGTTTCAAATGGCCAAAGCTGGAAGAACTCTACTATTTCCTCTTCAACAAATTCTTTGATAATGCTCACGATGCTGGTGCAGACATCAAGGCTACTATGGAGTGCTTTTTCGAAATGGTGAAGAGAGGTGCAATCACATTACCTGAACCTCAAAAGCTAGACTTATGATTGACCAAATAACAGAAGCTTTTGACAACAGCACAAGAAAGCAAGGCGACGTGATCAACTTCAAACCAGAGATTAAGGTTAGACGAACTGATGATACTCTTTACATCAGCCAGCTTCGAAAGACAAAGGTTAACCTGGTTGCAACAGTTGAGGTATATCATCCAGAGACTACCAAATCAGATAAGGCTCCAATGCCTCTTGGTATGCTGAGTGATATCGCTCACAGAGCTATTCTAATGCGATTGAAGTAACAAAATTCTTTCAAACAAATCTGTTTCAAATGAGTAAAGACGAAGCTATACAGGCAATGAAGGAAGGGAAGAAAGTAACACATCGCTTCTTCACTCCTACTGAGTTTATCACGATGAGAAGTGGTCATATCGTTGACGAGCTAGGCTACCACTTGAATGCAAAACAATTCTGGTCATTCAGAGAACATGAATCGTTCGAAACTGACTGGAGTATTTATGAACCACAACTGGCATCGGTTTAAAAAAAAGTGGAGCAACAGTTAAGAACAAAAGCCCAGGCGATGAAAGTGTTTGAGAAAGCTCTTGATCGTGTGGCATACAGTGAAGGAATATGGAATGTGTTTGAAGACTTTCTCAGCTTTTCCCTGTTGATGCTCCGGTGGCAAGATTTAAAGCCGGAGCATTTTCAGGAGTTAGAAAACCGATATCCGAAGAAAGAACAACACCAGCTCTTTGCAGAAGCTTTTACAGCGATGGCCGACATAGCACATAACGACGGTGAAGGATTTCACGATGTGTTCGGAGATTATTTCATGGAACACTTCAGTAACAAATTCAAAGGTCAATTCTTCACGCCTCAGCCGATATGCGATATGATGGCTCAACTAACGATGAGTTCTGATGTAGCAGATGGAACAAGTGTATGCGACCCGACCTGCGGATCAGGACGAACCCTTATCGCTGCTGCCAAGATCAATCGGAAGATGATCTTTTACGGTGCAGATGTAGATATCAATTGCTGTAAGATGACAGTCATCAATATGATGTTGAACACGATGTGTGGTGAGGTTGCTTGGATGGATTCACTAGCAATGAAACATTGGAGAAGCTGGCACATCAGGAAGGTCTTTAACGGTGTTGGATATGTGCCGTACTACATCGAAACAGGACCAGGAGAAACACACTTCATTGAAAGACTGAAGAACTCTCTGCAGGAAAAGGAACAGGCACAAGAGGAACAGATGAAAGTGGGAAAGAAAAATCAGTTACTACTCTTCTAAACCAAAACAATGAAGACAAAGATCTATAACATCAAAATTACAGACTGCAGCAAGCCCGGCATGTGGTATACAAACAAGATTGGACGAACGTTCAATGCAATAAGATGCCATCATCCTTTCATCTATGGTGTAATTGTCTTCAGGATATCTGTTCTGTGCTGGATTTACGAAAGCGATATACAGTTACTCGGTAGTGCTGATGTTGAGAAGTACGATACCGAAACAATATTCCCTCAACTACAAACAATCACAATATGAGTAAAATCACAATTACAAAAGGAAAGCTCCTTAAGGGAGACAAGATCGAAGTGGAGTACACGAAACAAGAGAACTCTGCTTCCAAACCAGCTAAGTGCAGTGAGGAGCACGTTGATCCTCCACATGATGATCTTAAGACCGCATTCGCAGCGTTAGCGATTCATGCTGCACTCCTGGGTGAGTTCGTTGCCATATCCGCTGTGAAGGATATAAGCAAACCTGATGCGAAGCACTCTAAAGATTTCACAGTAACCGGATTCACCATCACCGGCGGTGATGATGATGAAGGTGTGATCCTGACAGCACACAAGACTTTGAGATCAGGAAAGTCACTAGGCTTCAACACTCCTATTATCCGATTTGAAGATGAAAGCAATACGGCCTATCCATTTATGGAGCAGCTCGAAACAGCAATCAACGAGTGTAAAGATCAACTAAGAGAGTATTTGAATGGCAAGTATGCTCCCGATCCTCAACAAAAACTTGATCTATGAGCGAGATAGATAAGGCAGCTAACAAAGTTCTGACCTCATTCGGTAAGTACAGATACAACGAGTTCGAGGTATGCCTCAACCCCAGTTCTGTTCTATTAAATGTTGGCAAGGTGTTTAGCTATGAAATCGATGTTGCTGAACACGAATATGGTTGGACATCAGGTTATCGGTATGAGTTAGCTTATGAACCAGCATGGTCTATATCGAGCGGTCCCGCCTCGACTCATGACAGATATTCAACTAAAGAAGCTGCTATTATCGAATCAGCAACGCACGTGCTGGAAAGTCTTACAGAAAAGATTCATCTACATAAGAAACTGCAAAAGCATGAAAAGGAGCTACAGCCTCTTAAAGATCTCCTTTCATCATTTCCTAACAATAAACAACTAAAAATGGCAGAATTTAAACCGGTCCCAATTGCGGACATCAAGCCAGATCCAAACCAGCCTCGCAAATTTTACGATGAAACTGCTATGCAGGAGTTAACTGATAGCATTAAAGCGAAAGGCATCCTGCAACCAATCCTCATCCGTCCAAATGGCAAAGGCTACATCCTCGTATGTGGTGAAAGAAGATTCAGAGCTGCAACCGCAGCACAATTGAAAGAAGTTCCTGCTGTGATCAGAGAATTGACAGATGAAGAAGCTCTCGAACTGCAGATCATCGAAAACCTGCAGAGAAAAGACGTTCACCCTATGGAAGAAGCTGTTGCTTTTAAGTCGTTGTTGGAAAGAAAAGAAAATCCATTGTCTATCGATGACGTCGCTGCTCGGGTTGGAAAGACCGGGTACTTTGTAAAACAACGAATGAAGCTTAATGCCTTATCGAAAGAATGGCAGGATATCTTTTACAAAAATAAAATACAGATTGCTATGGCTCTGGCCATTGCATTGCTTGCAGATAAAGAACAAGCTGAACTGTATTCTTCCACGGTTGAAAAAAAGTATCTCAATGATCCAACATATTATCCTCGAATAGACTCATGGAATCTTGACAAACTACGTAGATCACTGAATAAAGCCCCTTTTGATACTAAGGATGCAACCCTCAATCCCAAAATGGGAGCTTGTACTGGATGTGTTTTTAATACAGCTGTAGCGTCTTTATTTCCTGATTCCGCAAAAGATCCCATCTGCAACAATGGCGGCTGTTTCAAGATAAAAAGCGATACAGCCTTTGCATCAAAACTAAAAGAAGTACAGGAAGATCCTTCAGTATTGCTCGTTTACAATTATTGTCGTTCCAACGACGATCAAAAGCTAGTTGAGAAATTAAGCAAAGAGCACAAAATCTATCGTACTGGGTACGGTGAGGATGTGCAGGTAGAGCATAGTCCTAATAAAAAAGATATTGAAGCAGGCAAGGTATTAAAAGCCTTTTATGTAGCTGGTGAAGAACGTGGTCGAGTTGTTTATGTGCGTAAATCGAACTCCAAGTCATCATCTTCTAAATCTGGTCCAAAGGCTGCGGACAAGATCAAAGAAGGCAAGGCTACTACAGCTGACGTTGATGCTGAAATCAGGCGTCTTCAGGAGAACGAGAAACGAGCAAAAGAACTTGACGGAATCAAAATTCACAAAAATATCCTGGGCGTATTAGAAAAAGATTATCCTTTTCAAAGTGCGAATGTGAAGTGGCAGCCGATTGATCGCGGTTTCATGGTGTATCTTCTTTTGAACAGTGGTGATTACAGATTCCATGAGGCCGTTAATAAAATGAAATTCCTACCTAAAAAACCTTCCGGCCACGGTTACACCCCTGAATATTTCACACAGCTTTCTAAGATCACAGACGATCAACTGGCGATGGTAGTCCGAGCTCTAGCTAAGAACAAACACGGGAACGCCAACCTTGTTTACTCCATCACCCATGATGACACAATTCTTTATACGATGGCACAATATAGTGGCGTCGATGTGAAAGGCATTACCCAGGCTCAAAATGAAGTAGCGGCAAGAAGAATAGAACGAGTTAATAAGAGGTTGGGACAGCTAAAAGAAACAAGAAAGTCTTTGCAACAGCCATCATCTGCAACAAAAAAAGCAGCTCCAGCCAAGAATTCATCACCTGCTAAAAAAGCTGCAAAGAAAAAGTAATGATCACTCCTGAGCAGCTTGAATACTACGAGAAACTTCACCACCTGGTTACGCAGTACAGGACTGCACACTGGGATGCGAAGAAATATCGTGGTAAACAAGCTGCTGACAAGGAGCGCAGATTGGGATCAGAGATCGATAAGCTGGTCCGTACCGAAAACATAAAACGTCGTAACAAACAAACTGAATCAAGATGAGCACTATTCAACATCAAATAAGCACTGTGCCAGTCTACATGACTGATCAGTATAAAAACTTCGCTCTCGTTAAGGGAAACAGGGTTCTTGACCTGAATAAAATCAAGAAGATCCTCGCTGATATAGAAGCTGGTACAAACCTGCTCAAGTATTGCCCGATCCTAGTGGTAGTTAAAAACGATAAACTGGAGATCATCGATGGCCAGCACAGATTTCAGGTTGCAAAGAAGATCAAACATCCGGTTCATTATATCATCGCTGAAGATCTAAGCCTTTACGAAATCGCTAAGATGAACAGTAACCAGGAGAAGTGGAAGATCAGCGATTTTATCAACTGCTATAAAGAACTTGGCAACGAGCACTACATCAAACTCGAGGAGATCCTTACAAAATATCCTAGACTAACTGCAACGAATGCGATCGCTGTCCTCACTACAGGCAAGATCGTTCAACAGAGCTATGCCAGTACCATGGACAAATTCCACCGTGGTCAGTTTGTGATCGAATATGAGCAAGCTGCTCTCTCCCTTCTGGATAAGGTTAATCAATTCAATTATTCGGGTAAGTTCTCCCGTCATTTCCTGATGGCTATTGACAAAGCTCTGACTGCAGGTAAATACGATTTCGATAAGCTAGTTGCTCAGGTGAATGAAAACATTTCGCTGTTGACTACTGAAGATCATTGGAGAAAGTACCTGACTTCAATGGAAGAGATCGTGAGTAAGGGAAAGCAAAAGAGAGTAACCATCTATTGATCACCTGTAACACAGACAAATTATGAATGAGTTATCCGAGCTGGATCAGCAGCTCATCGAAAAAGAGCTTCACAGAAAATCATTTGCCGATATCGCCTTTCTTCTGGATTGTGATGTTGCAGAGATCAGGCGATATGTAGATGGAAAGGGATTGCCATGTTACCAGGATAAGCTGGATGCAAAAAGAAGCAACAGACCTGTAAAGGAACAGAAACCAAAAGAACCAAAGCAAAAGAAAGAGAAGGAACCCACGATAATCAGTCGTGTGATCAAAAATAATTCTGCACCCAATAAGATGACGGTCAAGAATGGTGCTTGGAATCGCTCTTATCAAACCAGGAAAGTTGATTACTCCAAACTAAAAACAGTTAGGGTAGACGATAAGAATCACATCTACGTGCCAATTGATGCCTCGAAACAGTTTATCGATCAGGAGATAGAAAAGGCAAGGCGATCAATATACAGATCAAAGAAGGCATTACTTGAAAAGAGCAACTAAGAATTACTAAAAGCTGGAGATACCCCATGAAGAATAATATAGATTATTACAAACACCAGGTCACTTCGCATAATCACTGGAAGTTTAAAGCTCTCCGGCGAAAGTATGGGTGGGAAGGTGAAGGAAGGTTTTGGGCATTGAACAACATGATAGGAGATTCTGCAGACTGCATTCTTGATACCACTGATGAGGATCGCATGCTTGCTGCTGCTGCAGACTTGGATATGGAGTTAGTGGACCTTGAAGAGTTCATTAAATACCTGATAGACAAGTGTAAACTCATTCTGCCAACAGAAAATGGAATCACCACAAAAAGAACGCTTGAAACATTAAATGGTGTAACGGAGAAAAGAGAGCGAATGCGTGAACGTTACAAGCAAAAGGTGGAGAATTCTGACAGCAGAAAAACCGTTTCTGACGGCAGAAAATCAAATTCTGTTAGCAGAAAACGGAATTCTGACAGCAGAAATAAACAGAGTACAGTACAGCATAGTACAGTAGAGAACAGTACAGTACAGTATAGTAATAATAACGGAGCCGATGCTCCTGCATACACAGAAGAGCAGCAAGCCACTTTTGCCTACTTCCAACAATGGATCGATAAGAATGCTCCTCGTGTTGCTAAGATGAAAGAGCCTTTCAGCATCGAGCAGTATTACAAACTCAAAGAAGACGGTTTCACTAAAGCCCAGGTGCAGGAGATCATTCTCAAGATGCACAACTATGAGCCTCTTCTTAAAAAGAATCGATCGGCTAATCTAACACTCAGGAACTGGAGCAAAAAGGAATTCAATAGCCCAGGAGCAGGATCTACAAACAATCAAAACCAAACGGACGATGAGCTCAGACAACGAGAAAAAGACGAACAGAGGACGAGGGAACTCTCGCAACAAGACTAAAGTCGATCCGTGGTCTTTGTCGGGTGGAAAAATTCCACCACAGGCCAACGACGTCGAGAAAGACATCATCGGTGCTATGATGATAAACCGTGACTGTTTTGAAACAGTGATGGAGCTACTTACACCCGATGTGTTCTATGTGGATGCATACCAACGACTATTCAGATCATGTGAACGCCTTGCATTAGCATCTTCTCCTGTAGATCTGCACACCGTTGTGGAAGATTTAATGAAACACGCCGAATTAGAATTGATCGGTGGACCTACAGCGATAGTTGAAGTTACGAAGGGTGTACCTGGTGATGCAATCGCAAAGATTGAACGTTACTGCGGTATTGTTCTGGAGAAGTACTTCAAAAGAGAGATCATAAAGATTTCAGCCGAAGCACTTACTGACGCATTCGATGATACAGTGGATGTGTTCGACTTGCATGATGAATTGGAAGGTAGAATATCGAGTGTAACTGCTAAGCATACTCGAGGCACTCATATTGAAACACCAAAGCTGGCGATCGCTGCGAAGGAGAGAATCGAATATCTCAGGAATAACAAAGGGATGCTCACCGGTGTACCTACCGGCTTCAGACCCGTTGATCGTGTAACCAATGGATGGCAACCAACTGATCTTATCATCCTTGCCGCTCGTCCATCAGTAGGTAAAACAGCCTTTGCTTTAAACCTTGCCCGGAATGCAATCAACCATTTTCAAAAAAGGTGGATGGCGGAAGGAAAGCAAGGAAAGCCGAAAGGTGTCGGTTTCTTCTCCCTTGAGATGAGTGGTGGTCAGTTGATCAACAGACTTATTGCAAGCGAAGGTGAAATTGATCTTGAGAAGATATCTAACGGCAGGTTTACAAGTGAAGCTGAATACGAATACTTCAAGGTTGTTGCAGATAAAGTTGGAGACATGCCAATCTTCATAGATGATACTCCGGCTCTGCGTCTCATGGAATTTAGATCACGTGCCCGGCGAATGGTCACAAGACGAAATGTAGGATTGATCATCGTTGATTACCTGCAGCTGATGAGGGGTTCAGGTAATGAGTATAACAGAGAAGCAGAGATATCTAGCATCTCCCGCACTTTGAAAGAGATGGCCAAGGAACTGAATGTTCCAATCATTGCCTTGTCTCAAATGAACCGTGCCCAGGATAAAGAAAAGCGAGATCCTCAGCTATCGGATTTACGTGAATCGGGAGCAATTGAACAGGATGCGGACTTGGTGGCATTCCTTACTCGCCCGGATTATCAAAAGAAAGAAGGTGAGGTTGATCATACGATGAAACATGATATAAAACTGTGGATCAAGAAGCATCGTAATGGCAAACTGGAGAACATTCTGTTGAAAGCAGTCCTGTCTATCCAAAGAGTTTTTGATCTGGAGGACTTCGATACATACCAGGAGAACCGGAAAGAAGGAACACCGGTGATATATACCGCTAACTCAAGTTTCTCACTTGAAGATGAACTCACCGACGATTTACCATTTTAAAAACTAACAAATGATTTCAAACGAAGCTATACTACCCTATTACATGTACTGTCATGTTGAGATCGTGTTCGCCGATGAGCGTGGATCTTATGCAGGATGGGAACGGCAAATACAAATCCTTAATACCACACTATTGAATGCAGTAGGTATCGGTTCCATCAAAGTTCTTCCGCTCCTCAGGCCTGAAGATGATATGACCGATGATGAAACCGCTATATGGTTTGGAATGAAACTAAAAGGCGGAACCGGTCCGGAACGAGAAGCAAAAGCAGTTCGATATCTCACTCAGCAAAGGATCGACGTATTCGAATTGATCAAACATGGATTAGCAAAACAAGTAACACGAGATTACTATGAACAACTGGGAAAAGATCGTAGAGTTTCTGAAGAGTCAACAGTGTGCTAGAATACACAAGTGGTATTCATCCAAGGAAGGTTGGGGCTATCTCTCCTTCCCTGGCAAGAGACTCAGGATCGATAGTAAATGGACACTACAGAAAGTAAAGCAATTGATTTATGACAACACGTTGGACCGAAGCACACCTGCAGGATCTTCTGGATCGGGGATTAATAAAAGGCTTCAGTATCGATAAGCCTACAAAGAAAGAGAAGCGATCAAAGCACAATAATGTAAAAGTTGAAACTGAGGATGGCGTCTTCGATTCGAAAAAGGAATACAAGCGTTACAAGGAACTCAGAATGTTACTGAAGAAAGGTGAGATCGGGTTCTTAGCAAAACAGGTGCAGTTCGAATTGAATACTGGAGGATCTCACTCACTCATGTACATAGCAGACTTTGTTTACACAACGAAGGAAGGTGTTCAGGTGGTAGAGGATGTGAAAGGAATGAGAACTGCAGTTTACAAGAAAAAGAAAAAGCTGATGAAGCAGATTCATAAAATTCAAATCGTAGAGATATGAAAATAACTATTGAGAGTACAGCAAAAATCGTGGAGGTTAATGGAGTTCCCGCTAGAGTTTGGCAGGGCACAACAGCATCAGGGATCGAAGTAGTTGCATTTATCACCAGGGTGGCTCATGACGCAAACGAGCCTGAAGAAGTCGCTGAGCACTTCAAGACAGAATTGTATGAATGTGCTGCACCAAGAGAAATGGCTAATGGTATTCCATCAAAACTTATTCTCTGATGGAATACAAATACCTAGGTGATCGAATGACCGATGCAAAGCTTAGAGGATCTCTTTGCTCTGCAGTAAGAAGATCAGACGGTAAGTGCATCAGAGGTAAGAATGGCAACATGCTAGTTCAGTTTGAAAGCGGAAAGACCGCTGTAGTTATAGCAAGACTACTACGCAAATTAAAACCTAACAATAAACAAACCTCAAATGAAAATTTACATCGCGAGTAGTTGGAAGAACCAACACGGAGTTGAAATGCTTACTGAGAAACTCAGAGCTGAAGGCTTTGAGGTGATCAGTTGGATCGAAAACAATTATGGAGAGAATCACAATCACGTAACGAAAAAGTTCTCTTTTCAAGAATGGATGGAGTCTCCAGAATCGAACGAATCGTTTTGGTTCGATGTACACGGAGCGATCTACTGTGACATTTTCATCTACTACGCTCCAGCGGGGAAAGACGCACATGCTGAACTGGGCGCCGCATGGGCTAGCCGATATGGAGATCCTCATAACGTAGGTCCCGGCAAGAAGGCGATCATCGGACTTTTTGCAAAAGGTGAAGATCTTGGACTTATGAGCAAGATGGTTGATCAATGGCATGAAAGAGTTCCGGATTTGATAAAATACTGCATCGAGTTTAGATCTATCACATCACTTAAATCAGAAGAGTATGCCAGTTAATCTCAAAAACTACACATCGGAAGTTCCGGCGTCGAACTCAATGAGCAAAATTGAAAAATGCTTAGTTGAAGCTGGAGCAACGGACATCAGTAAAAACTATAAAGAAGGTGTCTGCGTGGCCATCAAATTCAGAATGGTGGTAAATGATCATCCACTCTTCTTTGAATTACCTGCTCGAGTAGATGCCTGCTTTAAAGTCCTCTGGAAGGAAGTAAAACGTCCGGTGGAAGGAACTAAGCAAAGGACTCAGCAACAGGCAGAACGTACCGCATGGAAGATTGTTAGTGACTGGGTAGAGTGCCAACTATCAATGATCAGGTTGGAACAAGCTGAGCTGCTGCAGGTGTTTCTTCCTTACGCATACAATCCTGCTAAAGAGCAAACCTTCTACGAACAGATAAAGGAGCAAGGTTTCAAAGCTTTGTTGCCAAATTCTAAAGGTTAACCCGATCGAAATCGATGTTAAGAGCTTTAGCCAATTTGTGAAGGAGCACACCAATGTTGAAATACTCAGTGACTCCAACTACACAACCGCAATTTGCACATTGAGTAAAGAGAAGCTTATAGTTCGATCCTTTTGGTGAGCGAGTCACAGATTCAAAATTTGAGGATTGACATTTTGGACAGGTAGATTCATGAGCCATTTTAAAAAGTTTGATTCAATTTATGAATTATTTGAAAGCAAAGAAGATTGCCGATCGGTTGGTGGAGTTATTTACTCCATCAACTGACCGCATTCATATCGCCGGGAGCATCAGGAGACAAAAGGAACAAGTCAAGGATATTGAAATCGTCTGCCAGCCAAAGAAGATCTTCATCCCTACCGATCTGTTCGGAGCTGGCAACACCATCATCGATCCCGAATTCAGTAAAGTACTCGAGGCGATCACTCATACCAGGATCAAAGGTCAGGACGATGGCAAGTACATTCAAATCATCCTGAAGAAGATAAAAGACACCGATCCAGACATCAAGCTCGATCTCTTCATGCCTGATCCGGATGACTATTACAGACAATATGCTATCAGGACCGGATCACGTGAATACTCCCACAAAGTAATTGCTGAAGCCTGGGTAAAGAAAGGATGGTGTGGTACCACCAATGCAGGCCTGAGGCATCAGAGGGATTGCACTCAGAAAAGCTCCGGCTGGTATTGCTTCAACGAGAAAGGCGAAAAGCCTCCTGTGTGGCAAAGTGAAGAAGAATTCTTTGACTGGATCGGAGTCCAATGGATTGAACCAAACCAGCGGTACGCATAACCAATTATTCACTACTTTTAAAAATCAACTCAGACTATGAAAGTTCTAATCATTGCAGCCACTATCCTACTTAATGTTGCTGGCTGCAGCAAGACAGACGATGCACCAAATAACGTTGTTAATGTAACGGCTACCGTAGGAAATGAAACCGATAATTCGACTGGATTCCCGGTGAACTTTTGGAATAGTACAGCTCAGCTCAGCAGGTCCGTAACTGATTCCGCTTTTGTTGTTGTGCAATGGGATGCTCACAATGGCACCGGTGCATATCAGGCAACATACAAGGATACGGTTAAGCTTGCTCAGGGAATTGTCACCATGACTCATCGTTCAAGGATTCAATATGCATCCCCTTGGACGGCTAAGAATGTCAAGATCCTGAATACCTGGGCGAAATCAGGCAATTGGGTATTTCAGTACTAATACCCTACTTTTGAGTTCTATTCGCACAAGATTGTCTTTTTGGGCTGGTCTAATGTCCCTTTGATAACCACTCCCTAACACCTTATTAAGATCTTAGCATCTACATTTGAAAAATAAAAGGAGCCGATCCTCCAGGTCGACTCCAGTTTTAAAGGTCATTTACTATAGGTTTGGTAGCCAGTCAATGATCTCAATAATTCCTTTCGCTATCGGAAGTAGCTTGAGGCAGAATTCACCAACTTTCAGAAACCGGCGTGTCCATTTGATGATGGAGCGCCGGTTTCTTTTTTTCGACCCCTTCATCGGATTGTGAGTACAATTCATGTGATTCATTTTTTGGTTGCCATGGAGGCATTTGCAGTTGTTTCATAAACAATATTTAGCTTTTTGGAACAGTAGATCAGATCATCCCTGTTCCTGTTTTTATATATAATTCGGCTTTGCAGCCTACGTTATAGTCAGTCGATGGATTACACGCCATCATCTCCGTGTTTCATTGTTCACTACAATGCATAACATCATAGCTCAATACCCAAAAAGTAACGGTTATTTTGAAAAAGGACTGATCACAACTATTACCTCGGGCGTTGTTTTGCTACGCAAGGAAAGTTTGGTCAGTTACACCGAGATTAAGCATTGGTTTTGTTTTTCCCAGCTGACCTCGGTCGCATCAGCTGAGTTTGGGGCAGTTTTCTTAAACAGTTCGTCCTTTCGGACAATTTTTATTGCTCTTCCGAGCATTAAAACAAAAGTATAGGGAATTTTTAAATACAACCAAGCAAGTGAATATCTTTTTCCATGAAAATTCAACTTATCAACGAGATATCAACACCAGCTAATGTTTTTAGTCTTATGTTTGCTAAACCTATTAGCAAAAACACCCTACACCCATGAGTCGCAAGTTGATCCCGCTTGCCTCAATATCACTTAACCCGGCTAATCCACGAGTGATTGAGGACAAAGCGTTCAAAGCCTTGAAGGCATCTATCCAGAAAGACCCAGAGATCTTAACAGTTCGCCCTTTGGTAGTTCACTCCAAAGAAAACCTGCAGCTCCTAGCCGGAGAACAGAGGTATAAGGCTTTGCTTGATCTCGGCCATACAGAAATTCCTTCAACCTGGATCATCTATGCGGACTCATTATCGGATGAGCAAAAAAGAAAGTTCATCCTGTTGGATAACCACCACTCAGGAACGTGGGATATATCCAAACTAAATGAAGATTGGGATCTTGATCAATTGCAAGATTGGAATATCGAGATACCTGGTCTTATAACAGAGATAGAAATGCCGGAGTTGCTGGCCACCGGCACAGCTCCTGAGAAGATTAGGAAAACTCCTTCGGCGACAGATGATGAATACTCGGTTTTTGAAATTGTGATGTTACATCCGAACAAACTTGAACTGCTGGAGACACTGAACAAGATCAAAAACGAGAATTCATTTGAAAAGCTGGAGGAGTCTCTTATGTTTCTTGTTAGAATAACCAACCCTAAACCCTAAATGCTAACCTATGAATGTTTCTTTCTCTGCTTTCAATTGGCAGAATGGCCTATTGTATGACTATTCTGCCAATTCTTTTCCAACCAGGCTGCATGCTCTAACCGGTGCAACTACTTTCCACTTCCAGGAAGGATCTACTTATTACATCTTTCAGCATGAAGGTTTTTCGTTTATTCATGGAAGATTTCCAGTACCGAAGTTTTATTACGCATCAGCTACCGGTAAAGATTCTTTCATCCAGGGCAGTCCTGATGCAAAAGCGATCATCATTGAAAGGATAAACTACGCCGGTGTGTTTACGATCGGTGGTTCGATCGAGGAAACTGGCCGCCTCAAATACATCGATGGTTGTACAGATTCGTTGCTGATCGCTCCCGTGAAATATGGTGACCCTTGTTTGAATCATTTACACTTCCCTGCAGGTATAGAACAAACGATGCACACCCACCCCTCAATGCGTGTTGGTCTCGTTGCTCGTGGCCATGGAGAATGTGTGACGCCTTACGGAAACATTCCTCTCTTTCCTGGTCAGATATTCATCATCCACGAAGAAGGTCCGCATTGCTTCAGAACATTTGACAACACAATGGATGTTATCGCATATCATCCGGACAGCGACTTTGGTCCAAAAGACGAAGAGCACCCAATGATCAATCGAACGATCGTTGATGGAGTATCAGCAAAGCACATTACAGAAATACGAACTAAGTAAATGTTCGGCTAACATTACGAACCATGGCAATGAAGATGAGAAAGAAGAGCTACCTACAGACGAACGTCTACGAGGAAGCTCTCGAAAGAATACGTTACTGCTATAAGAACTTTGATAAGGTCATCGTTTCTTTTTCCGGAGGTAAGGATTCGACAGCAGTATTAAACCTCACAATTGAAGTGGCCAGAGAACTTAACAGGTTACCGGTGCACACGATATTCGTGGACGAGGAAGCGATCCACCCTCCTACCATAGATTATGTTGAACGTGTCCGTAAAAATCCTGATGTCAAATTGGAGTGGTATTGCCTACCGGTGCAACATCGGAACGCCTGCAGCAACGAACAACCATTTTGGTATTGCTGGCACCCGGAGGAAAAGGATCTCTGGGTTAGAACACTTCCTGATCACGGCATCACTACTCATCCAACCTTTCAATTCGGACAGAGCTTTCAGGAATGGATGCCTACGATGTTCGGTCCTGAAAATGGAAAGGTGTGTTACCTCACCGGTATACGTACCCAGGAGAGCCTTCGCCGTTACAGGGTTATTGCAGTAAAGAAGAACGATGCATTTCTCACTACGACTGCAGAGAATAAAAACGCTTATCGAGCTTTCCCCATCTATGACTGGAGCTCCGAAGATGTTTGGAAGTTGGTGCAGATAAAGGATCTTGATTATAACCGCACCTATGACATCTTCAATAAAACGGAGTTACACGGGAAGTTGCTTCATCAAAGGGTGTGTCCTCCATTTGGAGAAGAACCGCTTCGTGGTCTGTGGGTATATGCTGAATGTTTCCCTGAGCTCTGGCATAAAATGTTGCACCGGGTTAAAGGTGTATCCACTGCATGGCGTTATGCGAACACTGAACTGTATTCGAATTGGGAAAAGCCGGAAAATAAAACGTGGAAAGAGTATTTCGATATCCTTCTCAGCAATTATGATCCGGAGTACCAGGATATGATCAAAGAAAATGTCAATCGGCTTATCCGTCAACATTACAGTAAAACGAAAGGTGCAATTCCTGATGAAGATCCTCATCCTGTTTCCGGTGCATCATGGCGATTCTTCGCAAAAATCGCTCAGAAGGGAGATTTCAAAGGACGGCAATCTCAGAATATGGTTGGCGAAGGTGTTAAGCAGCTCGGAAAACTCGGGATAACATTGGAAGAAGCAAAGCGGATCTATTCTAAATAAGAATCGAGTCCCACGACAAAGACTCGATTTCAACCCTAAACCCTTAAAGTACTAAGATAACCCAAAAACCTGACAGAATGAAAACCAGATCTAAACTTACAAACATCGATTCTCTCTCCACGGAAGTGCAGGAAAGGATTTCTCGCCAACCCATTAGCAACATTCATTGGGTTCACCGGGACGAACTAAATCCGAATCTTTACAATCCCAACAAGATGGCGCCACCGGAAATGAATCTTCTTATTGAATCAATTGCAAAAGACGGATGGCTCTTTCCTATTTGTGTTCTTCCTAAGGACGTACACATTGAAGGGCTCACCGATAATTCGCAAAAAGATCGATATACCATCATAGATGGATTTCATCGTTACAAAACTTCCGGAAAGACTCAAGTCTATTCTCTTACAGATGGATTCGTTCCTATCGTTTTTCCTTCTGGCGTTGATCACATCGCTACAACCGTTCGAATGAATCGAGTAAAAGGAACACATACTGTCCTGGGTATGGCTGATATTATCGAGATATTAATTGCTCAGGGAAAAACACTCGAATATATTATGCTGGAGTTTGGGATGGAGGCGGAAGAGGTGTATCGTCTTGCGAATCGGAAGGGGATTCCGAAGACGGAGATCGTAACTCAGGCTCAGTTTTCATCTGCTTGGACTCCTTCGTAGCATCACCTTTCTTTTGAAGCTTTGTAACTTTTATTTCCAGGATTTTGCGCCCAATACTTATAATTACTGCAAGTATTAACCAAACCGAAGCGATAGGTTCAAACATATCCCTTAGCTCTGACTTGGCAAAAATGTTGATAAATGTAATCAGTGAAACAAAAACAAATCCAAAGGATCCAGCACCAGCCCATATCTGTATTCTCTCCTCATCAGTAAGAGTTTCAGATATCTTACCAGTTTTTTTAAACTCAATTTCTTCATGAGCTCCTAAAGTGTACAGATAACTCACAAACAAGATAGGTGCAGTTATTCCTAAGCCTACAAAGATTATTCGCCAAAGATCAAGTTGAAGAAACAATGGCCGATCGTATAAGAAAATCATAAATACAACAGAAACAAAAACGCTTGCGCACAACGATATTGCTACGGCAGAATTTGTTTTCAGCTTTTCAAAGTTCATAAGTGATAGTTATAAGCTAATATAATAAAATGTTACTTGTTAACAATATTCACATTTGTGATTAAGACAAATAAATTGTTTGCTGAATAATTGATTTATTTTTGTATCAATACGACAGGTTCACGACTTATTAGCACCCCCAAATCATGCCCCGTACTGGTAACCCAAATATTAAAGACAAGGGAAAGAAGTTTTCTTCCGAGTACCAGCCTGAAAACAGGAAGCAAAGCACCAAATTCCTGACTGATCTTATCGTCAAAAACCTCGGCGGTAAGAAGGAAGTGATCATGGAGGGTGTTTGCAGTTGTTGCGGAGAGAAATCAAAATTCAAGGTTGCTCATCCTACCCAGGACATCATCATACTGGCACTATTAAAAAAAGCAGCACAAGGCGATATCGCAGCGATACGTGAAGTGATGGACCGTGTAGAGGGTAAACCTGTATTTACGGCTGAGGTATCTCTTCCTGGTGTACAAAGAATCGGTTTTGAAGGTGATTAGTGAGCAACATAAAAAACTATGGGTGATAGCCTGGTCTACAATACACGAATGTTCAATCCTCTCTTCTGGCATCTGGTAGATGCATTGGAAGATGAGAAGATCAGATACATATACGTAGAAGGTGGATCATCAGCAGCTAAGACCTTCAGTATTTGTCAAGCTCTTTACTACATGATGTTTAGCCGTGGGTGCAATGTGATGACGTTTAGACGTTACGGAGCACACATAAAAGACTCGGTTTATAGCTCATTCAGAAAGAGTGCTGAATCGATGGAATTAAAACGATACCTGCAGTTCATTGAATTTATGATCAGGTATCAGGCAAGAGAACACCGGGTGAGGTTTAGAGGTCTGGATGATGAAGAGGCGATCAAGGGTATGGAAGATTTCGACTTCGTATATAACAACGAGTGGAATCAATTTACCGAGGATCAATGGAGCCAGCAAAGGAAGAGGTTGAGAGGTAAACCGAATCAAAAGTTCCTATGTGACTGGAACCCGATCTCATCGCAAATGTGGCAATACACCGAATGGTTGGATAAGGACGAGTGGTTGGATTTACCGTTGAAGCTAAAGAGTGCTCCAACAAAACACAGCTCTTTGAACGCTGAATTCGCCTTTAAGAAGATCAATAAACGAGGCGATTCCATCTGGATCAAAGTTACATACCGGGATAACTGGTGGATCGTTGGCCATCCTACAAAAAAAGGTGGATATGTCGACGTGCACACATTAGCTGACTTCGAGTACGATCGTATCCATAAACCTAACATGTACCGTGTTTATGCAAATGGAGAACGAGGCATTATCAGGACCGGAGGTGAACTGTTCAAACAATTTGATGAGACCAAGCATGTAAGACCGGTTAAGGCAGTTAAGTCTACCATGCATCTCTCCTTAGATGAAAACGTTAACCCATACGTTACCGTTGGATGTTGGCAGTTGATCCCTAACAATGGCATTACCAAGATCACCCAGGTACATGAGATCCCTTGTAGAACTCCTGACAACAATGCACCGAAAGCAGCTAAGAAAACTGCATCATGGCTCAGGTCCATTAATCACACCGATGTTGTCTTCGTGTATGGTGACCCATCAGGATCACGTAGATCAACGGTTGATAAGAACAGTAAAAGCTTCTATGACAAATTCATTGAAGTACTAGAGGAGGAAGGATACAGGGTCGTTAACAGGGTTGCCAAAGCTGCACCGGAAACAGCTCTCTCCTATGCATTCATAAATGACCTGTATGAGTTTGGACTGTTCGGTTACACCATAGAGATCGGTGATCATTGCAAGGTTAGTATTGACGACTATACCACCGTGCAGGAAGATAAGAACGGAGGCATGTTGAAACCGAAGATCAAAGACCCGAAAACCGGTGTGACTTATGAGCCACATGGCCACTTCAGCGATCAAAAGAAATATTTCATCTGCAAATTGTTAGCAGCGGAATTCACCCGCTACAAAGCAAAGGGCAAAAAACTAAGAGTGTTTTCATCATCAAGTTAAACCCATATCCATGATACTGACATTACCCCAGATCACAGACATCCTGAAAGAGAATCCGAACTCTAAGCTTATTGCGGAGGCAGCAGAGTACAACAAGAAACTGAAAACCCATATGTATGGCTTCAGTCTAAGTGAATCATTGGAAATCATCAGAGGTTTCGAGAAACCGGAGATGAGAGATCTAAGAGTGAAGTACACAAAAAGCACGAAGGACCTGTTCTCCAGGTTAGCACGTCCGGTCGACAAAGTGTTCTCTGCACGAGGTGGATCGGTGTACTACAATCTTGCGGAAAATCAGGAAGCCTGGGCAAGAGAGAAAGCTTTGAATGTACGTGATGGGTATAGCGTCAAGAAGTGGATAGAGAACTTTTGGAAGCCTCATTTCCTCGATGATCCTAATGGATTTATTTTTATCGAAGTCGGAGACAATCGTAACTCCAAGCCTCCTTACCTCAACGTTTACCCTACTTACAAAAGCATATCCACTGTTTTCGACTATCTCCCTGCAGGTAATAAATTGGAATATGTTGTATTCACAATGTCCGATGCAGAAAAGAGGAAAGCGAAAATTGCATCTGATGGCAAGGTCTTCAGGATCGTGGACGATCTGTTTGATTATATGGTGAAATGGGATGGTACTACAGCAACCATATTGCAAGATCACACCTACCCTAACTACTTCTTTGCCGTGCCTGCAATATTGAATAGCGACTTCAATGATCCGTTGGTTGATGGCAAAATGATCAGCTTGTTTGATGAGTGCATGGAGCTTGCAAAAGAGTTTCTTCTCAAAGGATCGATAAAGGTCACTCACGACTTCTTACATGGATTCCCTCGATATGCTGAATATGCTGACCAGTGTACTGATTGCGTTGGTACTGGTTATAAGGGTAATGATCCATGCCCTACATGTAAAGGAGCTGGAGCAACGATTCGTACATCGGTATCAGATACCAAGCTGCTCAAGTTTCCTGAATCAAAAGAAGAGGCTGTTGTTCTTCCTGCAAATACCGGAGCTTTCATTTCACCCGATAAGACCTACCATGAAATTGCAACCTCTGATCTATCATTGTTAGAGGCTGCTATGCATTTTACTTTATGGGGTAAGTACGACACTCCAAGAGTGAAACAAGGAATGAGCAATGATGGCCAGAAGACAGCTACTGAGGTAATCTCTGACGAGCAACCTATGATCGATAGGCTTATGCAGATATCAGAATCAGCAGAGACAAGACATAAGTTTATCCTTGATCATGTCATCAAACTTACTATCCCTCGCTTTACAGGTACAACAGTTAACTACGGAAAACGTTTTCAATTGGAAGGACCGGACTCGCTTTGGGATAAATATTCACTTGCAAGGAAAGACGGAGCTCCTGTTGCGATTCTTGATGATTTGTTGGTGGACTACTTAGAGGCAAAATATGGAAGCGATCCGATAAGCCTTAACATCAATCTCAAGCTAAGAGAGGTAGAACCTTTTGTTCATGTACCCATGAACGATTTAGAGAAGTATTCTGCGTCGCCATTTGAAAAACTTAAAAAGTCAATGTTTGGTGAATGGCTTGCCACTAAACAAGATCATGAGCTATTCCTGATGGATGTAAAAGCTATGAGAAAGGACCTGGAAACATTCGTCGTAGAGCAATCAAAACAAGACGATCTAAACAAGGATGACACACCTCTCGCTGTTAAACTCGGAGTAGGTGGAACACAGGCCTTGCAATTAATCTTAGCTGATGCCAATATCGATCCGGTAAGTAAAAGGAATACCCTACAGATTCTCTTTGGTGTAAGTGAAGAAGATGCAATAAGAATGGTCTCAGAAGTTCAGAAAGAATCGGTCAAAGTAGATCCTCTAAAATCTCAGGAGGTAGCAGCATGAGTAAAAAGTATACTCATATCCCGGGTCCACCAGATATAGATAGTACCTGGACATGGCGCTGCTTCATAGCAGCCCTTTGCATTTGTGGGTGTGTGCTTTTGAAATGGTGCTATGACATAATATTCTAACCCTAACCTCAATCATAATTCAATCACTAAAAACGTCAAGTATGAACGTAAAACGTAAGACTTCTGCTGTTACAAGATATCAGCAATCGATAGCAGAGGGTAAATCACAGGCTGAGATCACAGCCTTATTAGAAGCTGA
Source organism: Chitinophagaceae bacterium (assembly GCA_024508725.1). Taxonomy (GTDB): domain Bacteria; phylum Bacteroidota; class Bacteroidia; order Chitinophagales; family Chitinophagaceae; genus JAEZDC01. Next base: position 1,208,453 of record JANINS010000004.1, read on the forward strand.
TGAAAAGAACTATACTCCCGAAGAGCAAAAAGAGATATTGGATGTTCTCTTTCCTGAAGGAGATAACGGAGCAGGTTCCGATTCCAAAGATGACGAGGAGAAGAAGAAAACTAAAACTCCACCGTCTACACCCAAAAACGACGAAGATCCATTAGCTGTTCGGAAATATGCTGTGTATAAAGCAGAGCCGATTTACGAATATGAGATCGACAGAAAAACAGGCGACAAGGTTCGGGTATTCAAAGGAGTTGATAAGAAGGGTGAGCCTTTCCGTCACACTAATGTTGAAAAGCGTCATGCTGATGAACTCAACGCCCAGGTTGAGAATAGCAAGATCTGGTATGAAGCTGTTTAACCTATTGTTTCACTTTTAATCTTCTATATGGCACTAAAAAAAGAAACGTTAGAAAAGATTGCAGGATTTCTAAAAGTTGATCCTGCAACATTTGTAGCCGACGTACAGGCTACCGAAGAAAAAGAGTTCTCTGTACCTGAGATCATAACCTTTACGTCTGAAGAGATTACCAAAAGAGATGAAGCTAAAATCTCTGAAGGGAAAACTATCGGAAAGAAAGAAGGAGAATCTGCTGGAAAAGAGATCGCTGTAAAGGATATCAAAAAAGCTTTCGGTATTGAGTTCGAAGGAAAGGATCTCGACAAGCTGAAAACAGAGATCACTAATAAATATTCCTCCGGTGATCAGGCTCTAAAGGACCAGATAAAACTCCTTCAGTCATCAGTACAGGAAAAAGAAAATGCTCTCAAGGATGCAAACAAGAAAGCCGATGATGCTTTATTCGATGCTGAATTGATCGGGCAATTCCCTGCAGATCGTAAGTCTGTTGAAGAAGGTGGTTTCACAGATCGTGAATTGCTCACTATCATCAAAACCAACTTAGGCTTTGAGAGAACAGAGAGCGGAGTTTTGGTAAAGAAAGGTCAGGAAGTATTACGTGATAAGACCACTACAAACCCTCTCCCGATCGGAGATGCTTTGAAAGGTTATTTCACAGACAGGAAATGGCTCAAAGAAACGAATGGTGGTCCTGGTGGAAGAGGTGGTAATGATGGCAAAGGCGGTAAGATCACAAAGCTTTCTGAAGCTCAAAAGGCGTGGGAAGCTGACGGTAAGAATACTGCAAGTGCAGAGTTCCAGGCATACGTTCAAGGACTGACGAAGGAGAACTCAGAATTCGATCTCAGAGGCTGAGATTACATACTCCCCTATGCTGTAAGCCCTGTTATCCACAGGGCTTTTTTGTAAATTATTTGTTTGTTAGAAAAATAATTTATTTTTGTTGTGTCATTCGGTCAGTGGTACTGCACAAATGACAACTTCTTTGAGCGGGCGGTGCCTGTAAAATGCAAGCCGAGGCGGTGCCTCAAACAATACCCCGGAGCGGTGCTCCACAATTCCAAACAACATTACTCACACAAACTTTTTTGCACCATGGCAAACTACGCCTCAAGCGTATTGACCACTGCCCAGGCAATGCTTAACCGCAAATACAATGAGGCAGAGTTGAGACGCAAACAAAGACCAGCCACAAATCTGGCAGTTAAGAATCAGGACTACGCTATCCCTAACCACGCAGAACTGAAGAAGTCCGATGATCGTCCTGTTACCGTAAAGTACTTACTGAAAAAAGCAGCTGGCAACGCTACTGCAAAATCAGCTCTTCACACAGGTAATAAAGGTGATTCTGGCACAGTTACTCTCGCCTATTCTCGTTTCGTTGAAACATTCCGTGTAAGTAGAAAGCAGGCACAAAACAATGTGATCGGATTCCAGGATATGTTCAATCACGAAGTGGAGCAGGCCATCAGCAACTTGCTTGATCGTACCGAGACTTATTTGATCTCTGCTCTTGTTGATGCAAGATGTCAGTTAGCTGCTGCAGCTATTGAAACCAGTGGCACCGGTGCATGGAATGAAGCCAACTATGCACTTGAAGTAGCATCGGCAAATAAGAACAGGTTTTACCAGTTCGCTAAATCATTCATGATGGGTCGTCTCTATCGTGGTGAATTGGATGGCATCGCTGATCTGGCTGCGTATCGTGAATTCGAACACCTGATGAACCAGGGCGCTGGCAACTCTGCTAACCTTAGCTACCAAGGCTTAGGATGGAATGTAGTTCCTACTGTAGATAATATCCTGGCTGCTTATGCTGGTGGAGCTGGTACTGCAATCATCACTCCTCGTGGTGCTATGGCTGGACTGGTTTGGAATGATCCAGAGAACAGGAAAGGGTTGGATGCTGGTGACAACAATGTCGGTATGCTAGGAACACTGTTAGATCCATTTGGTTCAGGAGTAATCTTCGACGTGTCTAAATACACTCAAAGAGCTGACGAAAGTGGAGCTGGTGGAAACGTTCAGGATATCAAAGATGAATGGGAAGTTTCTCTTACGATCGGTCTGCATTTACCTCCGGTATCTACAGCTAACGATTCGCCTATTCACCTGATCACTCAGTTGGTATAGCCCATCACCAAAGACAGTTAGGTCCGACAGCCTGACATCAATGATCATTCAAACAATTTAGCAAATGAAACACTTTCTTTCTATAACGATTCTCATCTGTGCTCTTGCAACTTTCACCGGGTATCAAACGCATGCCCAGATCGGAACGGCAAAGCAACTCACCGTTGCTGCAGGTGATACGATCATAGCCAGTAGCAGCAAGGACACTGCTACCAAGATCATCCAGATCACCGGTGGTTATTCAGCTTACACCGTGCAGTTAGATTATACAAAAACTGCTGGCACTACGAACCTGAAGCTTTACACGTATAAGAGTGCAACCGGTGTGAATTATAAACTGGTTGATTCCACTGCTGCATTTACCAATTCAACATCGGTACAGACAGTACTATTGGAATCCACATCAACCGGTCCGGTGTATTACAAATATGTAGTGCGAGAACCTGATGGGAGTAACAATACACAAACGGTTGTTCTACGATGGTACTACGTGCTTAAACCTTACACCAAAGACTAGAAACAATGGCTTACTCTAACGGCTTCGATACTGCTCGTGTGTTGACTGAAATGGTCGGCAGACTGGGATGGAGAGTTCCAACCCGGAATGATTGGAACTATACAATTGATGAAGTGAATGCCACGAGCAGATCAGGTCGTTATTTCGACAGCTTTCATGATCTAGTGAATGCATTGAACCTGGTAAAGATTCAGAACGACTACAATGCAGACAACTCTGAGTTTAATGCAGTGTTGCTGAATCTGCAGAAAGATGCAATCATGAAATGTCTTACTGGAGTGTTCAACGAACCTGAGTTCATTCAGAAGGTGCGGCTCTTTGATAGGTATGGCAATACTGAAACACCCATTACCAATGATGGAAAGTTTGTTGGTTATGAGATCAAGCTGGCAAAAGCATTTGATAAGGCGATCCAGATCAACAATCTTGAGCTGTATTTCGATTCTGCAGTTTCGTTCAACATCTACCTGTTTCGTCCTGGCAGTCATACTCCGGATAAAACAAAGCAGGTGATCACATTTGCAGGAGAGAAAACTACTGTAGCTCTTACTGACTGGGTATTGAGGTATTCAGAAAGTGATACCTGGTACATCGGGTATTTTCAGGACGATCTCGATACTGCAAAAGCGATCGGCGAAGATCCATCATTCAACAAAACTGTCTGCTTCAGTGCAAAGCCATTTTACTCTGTTGCAACAGATGATCAGTTTGATCGAATCAACCTCGCTTATCCTGACACTACTTATGGCCTGAATTTGCAAGTGAGTGTTTTTAAAGACTTCACTCAGCATATTTTAAACCAGTCGCATTTGTTCGATGAAGTGGTTGGTCTGCAGGTAGCTTTTATGACGTTGGAGAAGATATTGTTCTCTCTCAGAATTAACAGCACTAGCAGGATTCTTCAGGATGGTGTTTCAGCAATGACTGTGCAGCAGCTTCTCTATGGATCAGTTCCGGTATCTGATGGACCTCCTCCTCAAAAGGGAATGGATAAGAAGATCGAGGCAGAGCTTACGAAGGTTAAAAAGGCTTTCTATCCAATTCAGAAATCACGAACAGTAAACTTTTCTTGATGGCAAATTGGACAAAGATAGATCCGGTTGGTATGGACTGGCACATTCACAAGTTCCAGACCTATATCTACAACACGCTCGTTTCAGATAAGTACTGGCAAGAGAAGTTCAATTACGACATGTATGGCCGTTGCTACAGGAACAAGACTAAGGATGGTTACGTGGCAGAGATGTACTTGGATAGTGGCGAATACAAAGAAGTGTACTGGGATGATACCAAACGTGCTATTTCGTTTTGGGGAATCTCAGGAACGATAGAGCAAAAGCTTGAATGTAAAGTTGATGCTCATCTCATATTCTTTGTTGACCTGGATAAACTGCAGTTGACTATTCATAGAGCTGACGAAGAGGTAAGACAACAGGTATTGGAAGTTGTTGGACGAGGACTGTACGGCTTCACACTAAAAAGCATTGACCTCTGGACTGAGAATGTTTTGAGAGACTATCCCGGTACCAGGAAAGATGCCCAGCTGGCCAAGTTCGATACACATCCATTGCATTGTTTCAGACTCAACTTTTCCCTTTCATATAAAGCAAACCAAAAATTCTCATCACCAAAATTGAAATAAAATGAGTTTCAGTTTATTAACAACATCTGTTGCGAACACCGGAGGAATTCTCGGGGATGTATCTCCTGGTATTATAAAGACGTTCGCTATCTGGAATGGATCAAAGGCGATCAGTGCAATCACTGGTGCAGCTTTTCAACCTTTCCTTGAAGCTTCTTCTGTTAAAGCAAAAGCTGATGGAGACAAGCTTTTCTTGTTCCCTGATATACAGGATATCGCTGACAAGAGCGAAGCCAATAAAGAAGGATCGTTGAACCAGGGCTTCAAAATTACCTTGATTGAAGGTAAGCCTGCATATGAATACAAAGTATTCGCAGGAGCTACTCAGACGCCTTTTCTCCGTAAGTTCAATAACCAATCTGTTCGTTTGCTCACCTTCGATAAGAACAACCGTGTTTGGGGTGTAAAAAGCGGAAATAGCTTTATCGGACGCCAAGCAAAGATATTCGTACAAGGTCTTAAAGATCCAACGGGCCAGAACGTAGAAGAGGGCGTTGTTACTATCGCTGTATCTTATCTGGACCCCACCGAGCTGAATGATAACGCAGCTTATGGTGAAGTGGAATCTTATTCCAACATCAAAAGCTTGCTGGATGTTCAGCTTTCTGAAGGCACTGCTCATGCATCAAACGTTTTCAAAATCCAAGGATTGATCCCTACTGCTGAGGTAGGAGAAGCTTTGAATTTGGGAGACTATTTCGGAGCTGAGCTGGCTGATGATGCAATGTGGGTAGTTACTACCGGTACCAATTACGGAACCGTTGTAACAATTACTTCCGTTGCATATGACTCAGCTAACAAATGGTGGACTGTAACCTTGGACAGTACCGAGTTCACAGCATTAGCAAATGGAGCTAAAATCAAATTCGCTCTCGCTGCTCCTCCGGTATTGGATGCTGCAGGTGTAGTTGAAGTTGAAGGTATACCTGTGATTGCTACTAAGTAATTACGGTGTTCGCTAGTGTCCGGATCGAAACAATTTTTTATCATCTCAAAGCTCTTTTTATGAAGTTTGAAGGAATCGGATTCAATGAAAAGTGGATCCAAAAGTTTAAGAACGAATCAGATTTTTTGAAGGAGATGAATTCTGAAGGTCAGAAGCACATCTTCGAAGGAGATACTGATCGAACAAAAAAGCTGAAAGAACTCTATGCCTTAGCTACTAAGCCGGCAAAAGAAGAAGCCCAGTAGAAGAAAAACCAATAAGGGAAATGTGAGAGATCACGTTTCCCTTTCCCCTTTATGCAGACCATCTTAGGACTATACAGAAAAGTGAGTGCGTTGGATACGGAAGCTGTTATTGAATCAGCTATCGTACAAACCAAAGAAGTGATCGCTGATCTGAATGCTGAGCAAATGAATAAAGGGCTTCGGGCTGATGGCTCAGAGATTACCCCCAGCTACTCGCCTTTGACCATTGCTATCAAAGAAGAAAAAGGACAGCCAACCGACCGAGTAACATTGAAAGATACCGGTGACTACTACAAAGCCATTAGAGTTGAGGTAAGCAGTGGCGGTGAAACCAAAGTCATCAACAATGATCCAAAAGCTGAAAAGCTAAACAAGAAGTACTCGAAGGCAAAAGGCAATATCCTTGGATTAAGTGATCCGTATAGACGTGAGTACCTGAATGATCATCTGCGGCCAACGTTCTCAAAGAATATCGAGGAAGCGATCGGGCTGAAACTGAAGTAATGATTTACATCACAGGTATTTCACAAGTGTATGCGATACAACATTTCCAATTTATGGCCATTCAGTGCATCCACCCCTATCATTAGTGACGGGAGTGAGCAATCCTTAACCAGAGTTAAACGTCATTCCTCCTGGTACCAAAGCATACATGATCTTCCTTTAAGGATCTTCATTAATTGTCTAGTTGAAGACAACCTCAGCTTACTGATCATCACCGGCACACCTACACCAGATCAACTTGAGGATGCATGGGAAAAGATATCAGATGAGTACACCACTGCTCTTGGTGACAATGAATTCAAATTATGCCTGATACTGCAAAAAGAAGTAGCTCAGCTTACCACTTCCTTCAAACTGGTGCACTATGCTGTTGGTATTCTGCAGATGGTTTACTATAAAGAGTTAGCAGAGGAATTAAACAAGCTTCTGGGAACAGCTTACCACTTTGATGTAAAGAACCCAAAGGCATATAAGCGTGAATTACAGTTGTGCCTCTCCAAGGCAAAACAGTATAAGATGAAGCTTGACATCAAGAGTAAAAACCTTGAAGTCATTGAATCAAAGCAGAAAGGGAAATCTCAAAAACCTACTAAGGCCTATTTCCAATCGATACTTATCAGCTTAAGTGATCATGCTAAATATGCCATCCCCGACACGATCACTGTGTACGAATACTGCGAAAGGATCAGGAGACTCAACCAGTATGTTGAACAAACTAAAAAGAAAGTGAGGTAATAATGGCTGAAGAAAGAATTGACTCGTTCATTGATAAGGAGAAGATCAAATCCGAAGCTGACTTCTTCCTCGATAACCTGGAAGCGATACTTACACAATTCAGAAAGATCAACGCCATCAAGCTAAAACTGGATGGCGATAAGTCTTTTAAGGACGTGGCCGATTCCGTTGCCCGGTTGAAGAAAGAAGAGGACGAGTTACTGAAGATTCAAGGTCAAATTGAATCTACTTACAAGAAGCGTATTGCTCTGGAAAGTGAACAGGCTAAGATCCTTGCAGAAGAGAAAGAGCTCATGCGTCAACGTAATGCTGAGTTGAAGAACCAGGTGCGTGAACAGAATGCAGCTGAAGGATCATTGGAGAAGCTTCGTGCTACTCTTATTCGTTTGAATAAGGAATATGATAACCTTTCAAAAACTGAAAGGGAATCAGGGAAAGGAACCAATCTAAAAACACAGATCCAACAGATCGATGCAGAACTCAAGAAATTGGAAGGTGATACCGGAAGATTCCAACGTAATGTCGGAAACTATGCAAATGCCTTCGGTAATGCATTTGATGTACTGAAACAGGAACTTAACCAGGTCCGTCAGGATCTTGCATCTGGTAATTTGGGTGGACAAGCGATCGCTGATCTTCAGAAACGAGAAGAGTTGCTCCTGCAGGTGACAGGAAACTTAAGCAAGGAATTCACCACAATGAAACAGCAGAGCAGGGCTTATCAAGAAGCCACTACTCAGCTGGGTTTAGCACTGGGTGAAAACAATCAATTATTTCAGGAGTTCAAAGGACAAGTTGGTGAAGGAGTAGATGCGTTGAACGATATCCGTGACAGTATCAAACTTGCCGCATCTGATACCAATCAGCTGGATAAGTTGATCAGTGCGACGTCTGGTATCGTAGGAGGCTTTTCTGTTGCACAAGGTGCCGCTGCATTGCTAGGTGACGAGAACGAAGATCTTGAAAAGACATTCGTAAAGCTGCAGGCTGCAATGACAATTTTGAACGGTTTGCAGGCAGTTCAAAACGAGTTGAAAAATAAAGATGCTATTCTTCGTAAGGCTTATCTATTCCTTACAACTGCTGAATACCGCAATCAAATTCTATCGATCGGTGTTCAAAAAGTATCCATCCTGCAAACCAATCTGCAGGGAGCCGCTGAGAGTAAGAATATCGTTATCAGGTATGCAGCCATTGCCGCACAAAAGGCATTGAACCTGGTAATGTCCCTCACTCCTACCGGTGCGTTAGTAGCAGGATTAGGTCTTATTCTGGTTGCTCTCTCTTCCTTCAAAGCTGATACCGATGACGCTAAAGAATCACTGGCTCGTTTCAATCGTGAAATGGAAGAGCAGAATAAGTTGAATGAGGGATTTATTGATGCAATAGGAACAGCTGGAAGAAAACGAATCGCACAGCTGGAGGCAGAGGGTGCAACGCAAACTAAGATAAGAGCTGCAACCAGGGAAGCTATGGCAGAACAGCTACAACAGGCTAAAGCTGTTGAGGATGCTCAACGAGGTAAAGCTGATGTTGCATATCAGATACTATCCGATGTCGCCAATAAAAGAAGAGACATTGATGAGGAGGAAATCGAATCTGCAAAGAAAGTCGTTGACGAATTCGAAAAGACGCAGAAGAAGCGTATGGGTATCGAAGATGAATTATACATCACCAAGCAGAATCAGATCCGTGATATCAACAAAGAGATAAAGGATCAGGATGACAAAAGGCTTGAGGAAGAGAAGAAGGCTAGTGAGAAACGTAAAAAACAGCAGGAAGAAGAAACGAAGAAACGGAGAGAAAGAGAAAAGCGTGATGCCAAAGCAGGATTCGATATCATCAAGTCAAACCTCGAAGAAGAGGCTAATCTGTATAAGTCAATCAGCGATAATGATGAGGTAAAAATGTCTCAACGCATTGCAGCACTCGGAAGGTTTTATCAACTGCAGCAGCAAGCCGTTATTGCACAAAGAGATTTTGATCTAAAGAATACTGACCTGACCGAAAATGAAAGGGAGCTGATAAAGGTACAGGCAGCTCAACGACTTCTACAATTGGAGTCTGAAGTGCAGAAACAGATCACTGCAATTAAGAAAGAAGAACTTAAGAAACAGGAAGAAGCTGAGGTAGAAGCAGAGGCTAAGCGAGTTGAGCGGATCGGGAAATCTCTGGAAAGTAGAACCAACAGGAATCAGAATCTGCTTAACCAGGAACTGCGTAAAGCTGCAAACGCATACCTGCAGGGAGTGATCACTTACGAAGAGTATGAGAAGCAGAAAGCCGACATCACTGAGAAATACACAAGGAAGAACATCGAAGCTCAAATAAAAGCTGCGGAAGAACTTCTAAAGAGTGATGCAATCACGGCAGAACAGCGTACTCAATACGAAGCTCAAATATCTGAGCTGAAGGCACAGTTATCTCAACTTGATGTAGACAACACGAAAAAGGCGAACGACGACAAAACCGAGTCTGATAAGAAGAGAGTTGAGAAGCTGATCGAGTTACTGGACAATGTGAAAGCTGTTTCAGATGCAATTACAGGAGCGATTGAATCGGTGGTGACAGCAGGGATCGAAAGACAGAAGAATGCTCTTCAGGAGCAGATGGATGGCATCGATAAAAGAAAGGCTGCAGAGATCGATTCTATAAATGCCCAGGCTTTGACTGCAGAACAAAAAGCTGCAAGGATCACTATAGCAGAAAAGAAAGCTGCATCAGAGAAAGAAGCAATCGAACGTAAGCAGAAAGAACTTGATAGGAAGAAAGCTCAAACGGAACGGGTTTTCCAGGTCTTTTCTGTTATCGGTAACACTGCTATGGCCATCACTAAGGCATTGGCACAAGGTAACCCGGCACAGGCCGTTGTTGCTGGTATTATTGGAGCTGCTCAACTTGCTCAGATACTTGCTACACCAATCCCCAAATACAAGCATGGCCGTGAGGATGGACCAGCTACTCTTGCGATCGTGGGTGATGGTGGTAAGAGAGAAGTCGTATCGATACCCGGCGTCGGAGACTTCTTAACTCCGGACACAGATACATTGACTTACCTGCCTGCACATGCAAAGGTTTATCCGGACGTGGAGAAGTATCGTGAAGCTGCTTTCAATGCATCATTCAAATCACCCGATATGCCGAGCCTTGTCGACCATCAGCGATATATGGATGATCGATTAGTAAAGGAAATGAGAGCGACAAGAGATGCAATCAAATCTCTTCCTATAAATCACTTCCACCTGGATGAAGAAGGTTACCGTAAGGCTATCCAGAATGGAGAACACTTCACTGAATACATCAACGAAATGGTTAGAGGATGACAAAAAAAAGATATCTGTACTTTCTTACTGACTCCACCGGCATGAGTTATTACGTTGAAAATGGTGTGGTTAAAAGGTCTGGGGCTCTCAGACCTTTGGAGTATAATCCTGATGGCTGGAATAAAAAGGTGGTGAACTATGTTAGGAATGCTACTTACCAAGGTATTTTCCGTTCCTTCTCTGTACCACTTCGGTTCGTCAAAGATGGTGCACACATTCTCCGGCAACGGTTATATACCCAAGGTATGGAAGATGTTGTTTTCCTGATCATACTGCAGCTCGATCCTGTTACTGGAAAACATAAGTCCTACTTCAAAGGAGAGATTGACTTCAGCAAGAAATCAAACAAAAGGAACTACTTCCAGGTAAACATTATCGAAGCTGGGTTAATGAAAGGATTAAAGGCTTACGAAGGTGTTACATATGAGAAACTTCTCGATGGACCGGATGTGGTCGATGTGAAGATGGATGGCTTGAAACTTAAAAAGACAGTAAACTTTCAAGGGTATGATTCGGAAATAGATGAAGACTTCCACACGGCACCACTTGTAGTGATCAATGAGGAAGGAACTTCTTTTGGCGTGTTATCCGGTGATTCGCCTGTGCAGGGCACAAGTGGTTACAGCCCGTCTACGAATGATGATCGTTGGATCTTCAAGTGTGTTGGCGAATCGGTTACAATAAAGTTCGAAGGCAATTATGACTTCAGGATTGGTTTCAGGCTTGGTGGCATTAGTCAAAATATGCGGGTATTTTTTGTAGTTAGCTCTGGAGCAGAATATACCATATTTAATTCACCAGTTGCAGAATCAACTGACTACACTGTCGATCTCAATCTTTCAATTCCACTTGTTGATGGTGAAAGGCTTTTTATTCACGGTGAGCGGACTGGCAGTACCAATGTGAAGATGCTCTATAAGGAATCTACACAGATCAAAGCCTCATTTTATACCCGCTACAAAACAACTTATATCAAGGCCATCAAGGCTTCTGCATTAGGAAAGTCACTCATTCAGAGCATGTGTGGAAGTGACTACAACTTTACCTCTACCTCACTAGATAACAGCAAGATTTACCTGACTTGCGGGGATGCTATACGTGGTCTTGCTGGAGCGAAGATCAAAACAACATGGAAAGATTTCTATGCATCCTTCAGCAGAAATCTTATGCTTGGATTGTCTCAATCCGGCAATACTGCAGAGATGAAGTCTCGGCTTGATCTTTATCAATCATCCATTATTGCGGACCTGGGTGAGGTGGATGATTGCGAATTTGTGTTTGCTGAAGATCTGCTGGCTAACAAGATCAAGATCGGTTATCCTGCCCAGGATTATGATGATGTGAATGGACGTGATGAGTTTAATAATACTCATGAGTACAAAGCTCCTATTACCCGGATCAATAAAGAGCTTGATCTCACTGCTCCATATAGAGCGGACATGTATGGTATCGAGTTTCTAAGGATCAACCTGGATGGTAAAACAACTACAGATAACAGTAGTGACAATACTGTGTTTATGATCATGGTAGAGCCAGACACTGACGCAAATGATGGCACATATAGATTGTATAGGAAAGCTTACACAAGTGTTTCCGGATTAATCGATGCAGTTTCTGCTTTTAACATTGAGCTGTCTGTTAAACGATGTCTACTTATATGGGGCAGCTGGATCAGGAGCATCATGTGGCCAATGGATGGAGATCTGCTCAAGTTTCAAACAACTGAAAAGAACCCTAACCTTTCCACCACTGAAGGAACAACCGTAATAAAAGAAAGTGCAGATGTGCAGATTGGAAATCTATCTGCTCCCTTTATGATACCGATCCGGGCTAAGTTCAAACCAAACTTGAAGGTGAATCTTTTAACGCTGATGGATGGTAACAGTTACGGAAGATATCAATTCACGTATCGCGGTAAGATCTACAAAGGATGGGCGGACGAATGCTCACAACGACCAGCAGATAAAGAATCGCAGGAATGGTCTCTCCTGCTCTCATCAGATAATGACTTAAACAATTTGATCTATGGCTAATCAAATCGTGCTTTTAGATATCGCAGCTGTTAAATTGTTCCTGCAAACACAAACGCTTGACAGCAGATATCATACGTGGCATTTTAATGTGAATTCTTTTTATGATTCTCAGTTATACTTCCAGGAGAGAAAGATCTATTGTCAAAAGTGGCAAACCAATGAGAATATCTATGTACAGTTAGCAAGCAATTTCGGACCAGTTACTGCACGTTTAATTGATGCTGAAGAAAACATTATAGCTCCGGCAGTTGTTACCACTCTCAGTCAATCATTCTACTTCACTCCATTTGCTGCATATGGCATAACAGTAAACCTGGCAGGTATTACTGCAGGTATTTACTGGCTACAGGTTTTGGTTGGTGGAACTGGCACTGAAACCAAGCTGATCAGTGAACCAATGATGATCGCTGAAGACTGGCCAGGCACCATTCAATTTGAATACTCTCATTCAGAGAATGAGTATGGAGCAATCTTTCAAAATGGTGAGAAGATGTATTTCAGAACTGAAGGGGTTATCGATGATTTCACACCAGGCATTACCGAAACAGTCTTTGAGGATGATCCGGGTAATATCGTTCGCCTCTCTTCCACTACACATCGCTCCTTTAAACTTTCGATTGGTAACGAAGCAGGTGTACCAGACTGGGTAGCCGATAAGGTCAACAGGATCTTCGGTTGCGATTCTGTCTTGTTGGATGGAAAACAATTCGTCCGTCCAGAAGGAGGTAAAATGGAACCGAAGGGTGAAGAAGGATATCCTATGAGAGGTTGGAAAATGGATATAAGAGAAGCGAAGAACCGTAACGGTCTTACGATAGAAAACGACATTCCTCAAAACAATAGTGTAGTCCTGATTTACATAGGCGAGAACGCCTTGTTTGGTCTTACAGGAGATAGCTACATCACAAAAGTTGAATAATATGAATCAGACATTCACGATCGCAGCGAACAGCAACCCGAATACGTTAAGGCTCATCATGTATGAAATCACGGCTCCAAATACGCCAGTGTTTACTTCGGTTGACTATCCACCTCCGCACTCAACATCTCAACCTGTTGATGCAATTGGACTAAATCAAGTAGCGCACTATGCGAGACTTTATGAAGTGGTTGGTGGTGTGTTAGGCAGCATGATTGCTGAGGAAAAGGTGCAGCCTACTGCTGAAACAATTCAGACACCGGGTGATATTGAATTAACTGTAGGGGCAACTCCTGCAGACGAACTAGCGATCGACGGCGATAATTGGGATGGCTCAGCAGATTATCCTCAGTACATCGGTAAGATTGCTAAAATCAACTACCGAATTATTCAACGTGGAATTGGTCCACTTAGAGATGATGAATATGCAGATGATTCATCCGGAGGAACTGCGTTTAAATGGAAACTGCTGAATGGTGCAACATTTAATGATCAGGACACTTATTGGATTCAGTTCCTGCCAAGCATTATTATCAATCCTGCAAACTACCAAGTTAGTACCACTGGTGTGATACAGGATATTATCACGTTAACCGTTGACACGACGCTAACCAATACACATGTAAGCAAGTTGATTGATATCAATTCCGCTACCAATAAAATCACGATAACTCTTCTACCAATCGCAGACTGGTCAGAGATGAGACCCATCTCTTTTATTACTCGCAGAGGTTCTCAGATCAATGCAGTTATAAAGGCCCAGGCTGGGGAAAAGATATATTGGGATGGACAAGAGGTAAATCAGATTGTTCTTGGCAAGAATGAAAACCTCCGATTGCTAAGGAAGGATAACAGGATATACGTTGAGGATGCACCTGAAGCTCGTAACCAGGTAGGTGAAGTTGTGTATGCATACAAGCAGCCTAGAAACACCATACCTGCAGACGGATCAGTGTTACAGAGGGATGTATATGTGAGTGCTACTGAATTCGCATTGTCATTGTTACCCGGACAAGGTGTTGTTACCGAAGCGGAATGGAATAGTGATAATACAACTCACAGAGGTAAATGGACTTTAGGTGATGGAGTAACCACAGTACGGGTACCTGATCTCAGAGGAGTTGCCATAAGAGGATTGGATGATGGCCGAGGACTTGACACTATGCGAACTGCAGACAATACAGAAAATGTGATTGCGAGCTATCAAGCAGATGGCAACAAGAAACATGGCCATTCGATCAAGACTACAAATTCAGGAGCTTCCTCCAGCTCCGGCACAGATCCAATTCGAGGCAACAACATCGGCGATGCCAATGATCGTGGACAAGCTGGAGCTAATAAGACCATAAGTGAGGAAGGTAATCTGGAGGCTACAATGAAGAACGTTGCATTGAAGCCTTTCATCAGGATATAAACATTTGTTTGCAACGTTGATAAACAAAACATTTTGTAAGAAATAAATTTGCTTATTATGAAAAGATACATACCCCTTTTGCTTTTCCCACTAATATCAGTGTGTTCATTCGGCCAGACATGGACAACTATCAGCAACTATCAAAAGCCAAGAGGCGTTTGGGTTACAGATATATTCAGGCTTCCTTCGGATACAACATCCAATAAAACCGGATTAGTATCACTGTCTGGTATCATTTATTCCGGTAACGGAACTTACTGGGAAAGGGTAGGGAAAGATTACAAAGCCGGATATGGATTAGCAGGTACAGATACTTTAAGAGCTGATACAACTGTTATCCAAAAGAAGCTATCCATCCCCACAGGTGAGTTTGTATATGGTACTGGAACAGGAGTAACAAGTAGTAATAAATACTTTGTTAGTGGTAATAATTTAACACTTAACCCTTCAGGAGCACTTACACTTACAGGAGATAATATCGTTTCTATATCAGGAGCAAATGTATATGCGTTTTCTTCTAATCTTATAAATTTAGATGCTCCAATAGTAAGTGCTAATGGCGTCCCATTAGACACCTTCAATCTATCAACAAGATTGTGGAGGCAGAAAGGAATTGATAGTGTTCGTTCGCTTATACCCACAGCAGGATATGGTCTTACAGCATCATTAAAAGTTGACAGTTTAACAATAGCCAACTACAGGGTTGCTGATAGTATTTCACGAAGCGTTGGTGTATTAACAACTACCATAGCAGCTCACAATGATACTGCGGTAAGGAAGGATATGAGTGATATCGTAAAGCTTCCTGATGGAAGCTGGTTGATGGTGTACACGAAATATAGAACAGGGGCAGGTGATGGTAATGTTTCGGATATAAACTGGGCAACAAGTTTGAACGGTGGTATAAGTTGGACTGAACACGGCAGAGCTTATAGTAATTTTTCTACGTCAATATATCAGGCATCAATTAAAGTTCAACCAGACGGGGATGTTATTATACTCTTTAACGTAAAGACTGGAACGAATACAGCAGAAATTTATAAAGGAAGATTAGCCAATGGTGCAACTACATGGGATGCCCCTACTTCGGTTTATAATCCTTCTGCATATTTGGTTCAAGCAGCAGGCAGAATATTTGATGATTACAGTTATTCTGGTAAATGGTTCTATCCATTTGAGCTTAGTAGTAACGGTGCAATGGATTGTGCCAACGTCCTTTCTACGGGAAAGTTTCTTACATCGACTGATTACGGTGATACATGGAGTTTATCAGGAGTAACCATTACTTCCAGTGATAATAAAGTTGAAGAACCGGGAATGTATCGCATAGCTGACAGCCTATATTACTATTGGCGTAATACTACAGGTTTTGTTCTTGGTTCAAAATCTACAAATAGCGGAACTTCATTTGGATCACAGTTTAGTTATGGCATTACTGCACCGTGCAGTATGACAACAATGAAGTATTTCTCTGATCTGGATTTGCTTGTTGCTGTTCATAACAAATACATTAGTAGTGCTTATGGAGCGTCATCAAGGGCAATATTTCAAATAGATGCATCAAGTGATCGTGGTGGTAGTTTTTCGCCTGTTTATGTGTTCCCTAAGTATGATGGGTATTACTTGCATCAGCCGACAATATTTAGAGATAATGGGTATGTAGTTGTACAGTATAGCAAGATTAAATTAAATGAAGATTCAGCTTCACTATTGCAAAGCATCTTCCCTGCAACAACACTTATACCCAAGAACATAAATTACATGTTCGGTAATCAGTTCATTATCCCTTCATTTTATAAGGCAACTATTGATGCATCTAATCTCAATTCCGATAAGTTGTTCAAATTACAGAATGTAAGTACTGCAACATTTACATTGCAGAATGGAACATTAACAACAAGCAGAATACCATTTGCTTCTACTTTTGGTGTACTTACTAATGGTCCATACTGGGATTCTACAACTACAAATAACAAACTTGGTATCGGAGGAGTCCCTGCATATTCTTTACATGTACAAAAGGACTTCTCTATTAATGATGGGATTGTACTTACTGATCTAACCTCAGGAGGCAGTGCTTCAGGTGGATTTGCATCTTTTTCAAATACTACAAGTTCGTCAACTGATTTTGCTCCAGCTTTCAAAGCCAAGCCTGTAGGTAATCAGCCATTCACAGTTAGGGCTGTAAAAAGTGCTACAGGTGGGGCTTCAACTGCTTCAATGTGGTTACAAGTTTCTAATGCAAGCGAAAATGGAGCTATATCATCTACTGATAATGCAATTAAGTTAGTCAATTGGACAACGGATTTGTTAAACACTATGGGCGATGGACGAGTAGGCACAGGTTCAATCACATCACCTACAGCATGGTTGCATGTTCCAGCATCTACAACGTCATACGCATCAGTTCGGATACCTTCAGGAACAGCTCCAACGTCACCAAATAACGGCGATATGTGGTATGATGGTACTGATTTAAAATTCAGAACATCAACTACAACAACATTAGCAAGAATCGTGGCTGCACCCGCTACAGCGACATCAACTGGGGTGACAGGAACAATTGCGTATGATTCCTCATACATCTATGTATGTGTTGCAACCAATACATGGGTGAGAGCAGCACTGGCAACATGGTAATCGCATAAACACTTCACCCTAAGAAGTGAAGATCCAATACCCCCAAAATCAAGAAAAATGGAAACAGCAGCAAAGAACCTGGTATCAGAGTCAGCTAAGTATGGAATTGCAATGATGATCCTTGTCCTACTCGCAATTGCGTTTGGCATGTTCATCTACATAATGTGGAAACAGCAGATCAAGGAAAAGAAAGAGCTGCTGGAGGTGATCAAAGAAAACACCTCTGCCTTTAAAGAACTACAGGGCACTATGAAAGGCACCCAAGACACTATCAATCTTCTTATTCAATTAATCAATAAAAAATAAACCAATGAAAGAATTCATTTCAACTTTATTGGGAGGGCAAACTGCAGGCGCTTTTGCCGCTCTCCTATTTTTTGCATTGCTCGGCGCTTTGATCTCTTTGTTATTTCACACAACAAAGAGAGATCCAGTGAGCTCGAGTACACCCATTCGTTTTAGTTGGATCTTCTTCATTCAGGATAACTGGAAAAGAGCTCTCACCTCCTTCCTTCTCATTTATGTGTTTCTCAGATTCACACCTGAGCTGATCGGAGTTCAACTGAATGAGTTCTGGGCAATAGCGATTGGGTTATGCAATGATCAGTTAGCTCAGGTGATCAAGAATAAAACAAACATTTTAGGTCAAAAAAAGTAAGTATGAATACAGCTAAAGGATTTGTTCTTGGAGTGATTATCACTCTGATTGCAGTATGGCTATTTCGTGGATGTGGAATCAATCCGGTTAAGCCTGATCAAACAACAATTGTAACTATTTCTGATACATCTCAACAGCAGGTTACCGGTACCGGGACTTCCCAACCTGAGGTGACTAAAAAGACACCCCACAATTTCAATCCGGATAAACCAGATACAATGTGGCTTCCTGGAAAGGACGTACCGGTTTACATATATGAACCTGATACAACCAAGTGTTGTGAGAATTACAGAGATCTGTATGCTGAGTTCACTACTCAAACCGAATTGAAGGACACTATTTGGTTAGATAGTTCACATACTAAAGGGTATGCACTATTAACAGATACGCTTGCTGCCAATACTTTGATTGGAAGAGGTTATCAGTACATGTGGTATAATACGGTTATTACAAATACCACAACGATTACCAAGAATAAGAAACCGGGACTTCAAGTGCTCCTCGGTGGTGGAGTGTCAGGAACCCGTATCGATCCTCTCAAACTTGCAGAGGTTGAGGCTTTGATCAGAGGCAAGAAAGGCGGTGCATTGGGATTATCCTTCAAGTACGATCTCAACACTACCGAAAAGATCTACGGTTTCAAGAAGTTCTGGCTTATCTCATTTCGTAAAAAGTAATCATTATGAAGAAGATCTTAGAAATAACATTAGCCGAAGTACAGGCAATGTTGAAGTTGAAAGGCTTCGAAGAATTTACAAGTGACCTCGTTCCCAATATAGTCGGCATCCGTAGTACTGAACTGGACGGAGAAGACTTCGATGATCGCTGTCACGTTTGGTGGTATGAAGGTGGAGAGTTGGCTTTCTCCAAAAACTATACGATCACAACAAACCCTGGTACTTATTATTTAAAGAACCCTATTGCTGGAAGCAAAGGCACTTTGATCTTATGTCCTGGTCAACATATTAATTGTTGGCAGGTAGGTATGCATAAAGGCAAGCAGCTTGCGTTTGTTCAAACAGGAGCACCGATGCAAGTATACCGGGATAGAAACAGGGATGGTAAAATGGACTTTGATCCAAAAACTATTGAAGCCGGATATTTTGGAATGAATGGCCACCATGGTGCATTGAGTGATGTAAATCTGATCGGTCAATGGTCTGCAGGATGCCAGGTATGGCGTTTTCATAAAGCCCATCAGGATATGATGAACTTAGTGCAGGATAATGCCAAAAAAACCAAGCAAAAAGATTATACCTATACCCTTCTGGAGCAAAAGGATTTTTAATGGTTTTGTAGATCGGTTGCGATGTAAACCCGGAGTTTCTACTCTGGGTTTTTTATTTTCGTCCCATGGCATATAGACCAAGGAGAGGAACACCGTTAGGAATGCGGATCACCGCTAACACATCAGAAATCGGGATGTATGATGTTTCTGAGAACGGAATTACTTATACAATGGATTTAGAGACTACCAGGTTATTGAAAGACTATTATAAAGGTTTCAGGCCCGCCCACCGGTCTCACTTTCCAACGATGGAAAGATGGTACCAGGATCTTCCAAATGATGTTCGCAAAAGAGTGAAGAGAACCGGGAATGTTCCTCCTCCGACTAGCGACTTCTTTCCTGATCCTGATTACGATTAGCCATTTCTTTCAGTGTTCGCAACGATGGTACGGCTTCCTCTGCATACTCTTTATAATCCTTGTTGAGCATTTTGCCATCATACATATACAGCCAATAACCATGAGGGACATCTGAAAGCTTTTTGCCTTTATGCTTTCCGAAAGGCATGATATCGTTATCGGTTAGTGCCATATCACATTACATTATTCAATTTTTGTGCCTCCGACAATAGCTTGCTTTGTTTCAAATGAGCATACACATCAAAGGTGCGATCGCTCTTCACTCCTAACATCTTCTTTGCGGCCGGCTTGTCGATCCCGGCATCAATTAATAGCGAACCCATGGTGTGCCTGCCTGCATGAGAGGTGATCATTGGCACACCTGCAGCAGCAGCCAAGATCTTCAGATGATTATTAAAAGTAGTTCGGAAGGATTTCGGATCAGTCTCCGGTAATGGTCGCCGCAAAGTTTCCTGCAGGTACTTCTTCTGCCTATCTGTCTGGATCGGTACCACTGCTGTATTGTTGTAACGTCTTGTTTTATGAGGCTTGAAATCTAATTGTCCGGCATCATTCAGGAAAGCTTCATTTAATCGCATTGCATCACTGATACGCATGCCCAGGACACACATAGCAAGAAACCGATAGCCAATGGAAATGGTAAGTTGATCGAGCAGCTCCAGTTTCTCCAGTAAAGCTTTTTCAATTAGCTGCACCTGGTTAAGTTCCAGGTACTTTATTTTTTGGTAGTTCTCTTCATAAGATCCCACCTCAAACTTTTTGAACGGATTATCTTCATTCAGGATGATCTCATCTTTGACGGCTTGGTTGTATACCATCCTGATAAAACCTAAAGCTTTCCAGATGCTATTTTTATGCAGTTTCTTTTGATCCTTCTTCCGGTAAGTATTCTGGAGCCACAGTTTATAAGACTCGAGGAATTTGACGGTAATCTGATTGAACTGTAGGGATTCCTGATACTGTTGCATTCGTTTGATCTCGTCTCGGTACCTTCTTTTGGTGTCTTCACTATAACCTTCACCGTCATCGAGTTTCTTGTTATCGATCACATCCTGAGCATAGGTATAAAAATCCACGAGCTTTCCGGCAAGGTATTGTTTTATGACAGCTGCGTTAAGTGTCATCTCTAAGGCCTGACGTTTCAGGATGAACTCCCGGTGATGGTGAAGCTTCTTTTCAATTACTGCATTGATCAGTGATGCATTGGGATAGCTTGTCTTCACTACTCTCCGGTTAGAATCCCAAAAATCGGAAGGTACTCGCTGGTTCTTTATGTTCTGCAGGCCGACACGTTTGGAGTTAATGTCAAAGCTGATGGCGATCGGACATTCTCCCTTTTTGTTCTTCTTCCATGTTACCAACATGGCATAAATGTTAATTGCTTCCATGTTACTCAAATTGGTTGAGGTAGGTTGATGCACCGGTTGATGTAAATCGATGTAGCTTAATACAGCTTACAGCACATTTTTACACTTATCGGGAGGGGAAGCAATTCCCTTAAAAGCAAAAGGATGCTGGTTCTCAGCATCCTTCTTCAAAATTGGAGTTCTAAACTATGCGGACCGGACGGGACTCGAACCCGCGACCTCCGCCGTGACAGGGCGGCATTCTAACCAACTGAACTACCGATCCGTTCCTTTCTACAGAATCACTTCCGTTTTCGGGACGGCAAAGATAAGGGGATTGACTTTTTTAAAACAAAAGTTTTTAGATTTTTTTTCTGAGGTAGATGAAAGCAAAAAAGAATCTACCATGAAGTAAATTCTTACAATAGAAGTGGTGCGGCAGAAATATGAAAATTAATATTCGTCTCGTTCGAAACCGCAATAAAGAAAACCAATGATAAGTAAAAAGACAGACAGCACTTGTTTCATAGCTATTGGTTTTTTGGTGAGCAACTAAGACTTTAAAGATGGATATAAGTTGAAAGCAACATCCGTTAAACTCGATGAATCATTGAAATGATTCGGTTAACTCAGTAAATGTTGCTTCGCTAAAAATTCATCAGCCTTATCGTTGCATTGTTTAGCTTTATCCGACAGAGAATCTTGCAAACATTATTCCACATGAAGAGAGTTTCCCTTATTCTGATCGCTTTCAGCTTCATCCACTCCGCATTCACTCAACATTCAGTAAGTGTAAAGGACTATAAACGAGCTGAAAGCATGTTAGGAACCAACACTTCAAAATTTGTTGATCGTTCACCCATTATTCCAAATTGGTTAGCAGGAGATCGTTTCTGGTATCGCACATTAACAGCACAGGGAAGTGAATTCATCATAGTCGATCCCACAAAAGGAACAAGAACTGCTGCTTTTGATCAGCAGAAACTTGCTGCGGCACTGTCATCAGTAACAGGAAAACAATATAAAGCTGAGATGCTTCCTTTTCAAACAATTACTTTTTCGGAAGATGGAAAGACGATCAGTTTTAAAGCGAATAACGAGAACTGGAAAGCTGACTTGCAGCGTTATAATATCGTCAAAGATTCTTCACAATCTACGGCAAGAACCCAGCAAGGCGTAGGCAGAAGAGGTGGATCAGAAGTCCTATCACCAGATGGAAATAAGGCAGCTTTTATTCGCAACTACAATCTTTGGGTTCGTGATATCAAAACCGGTAAAGAAACACAATTAACAACCGATGGAATAAAAGATTTTGGCTACGCTACCGACAATGCAGGATGGAGTCACAGCGATGCTCCCATTCTTCGTTGGTCACCCGATTCAAAAAAGATCGCAACATTTCAACAAGACCAGAGAGCTGTTGGAGAAATGTACCTGGCTACAACCAATGTTGGTCATCCAAAACTTGAATCATGGAAATATCCGTTACCGGGAGATTCGGTGATTCCTATGATCCATCGTGTGATCATTGAAGTGGAAAATCCTAAAGTGATCCGTTTAAATATTAATCCCGATCCACACAGAGCATCTTTAAGTGACGACATCAGCAGCAGCGGAACATTTGATGATGTTGACTGGGGTGAAGATGCAACCCAGCTTGCATTCTTGTCAACTTCAAGAGATCATAAGATCGAAAAAATGAGAATTGCAAATGCGATCACAGGAGAAGTTCGTGAAGTGTTTGAAGAAGTGGTGCAAACGCAATACGAATCAGGACAAGGTACTATCAACTGGAAATATCTTTCGAAAACTAACGAGATCATCTGGTATTCTGAAAGAGATAACTGGGGACACCTGTATTTATACGATGCAACAACGGGTAAACTTAAACAACAAATTACAAAAGGTGACTGGCTGGTAACCCGTTTAGAAAAAATTGACCAAAAGAAACGTCAACTTTATTTCTATACTGCAGGTCGTCAAAAAGAAAATCCATATTTCGCTGAGTTATACCGCATCGATATGGATGGAAAGAACTTAACATTATTAACTCCCGGTGCCGGAAATCATTCAGCCAGCTTCTCTCCTTCCGGTAATTACATTATCGATATTTTTTCTAAACCGGATGTCCCTCAAACAGAGATCCTGCGTGACATAAATGGAAAACAGATCATCGAAGTAGAAAAAGTTGATGTATCAAGATTAAAAGCAACAGGATGGAAGCCACCTACACCATTCTCTGTAAAAGCTGCAGATGGATCAACAGATATTTACGGCTTGATGTTCACTCCAGGTAATCTCGATCAAAATAAAAAATATCCCATCATCGATTATATATATCCAGGTCCGCAAGGTGGAAGTGTAGGAAGCTGGTCATTCTCTTCCGGCCGGTCTGATCACCAGGCGTTGGCTGAACTTGGATTTATTGTTGTGCTGATAGAAGGCACTTGCAATCCGCTTCGTTCAAAAAGTTATCACGACATGTGCTATGGCAACATGGCTGAAAATACTCTATCAGATCAGATCACCGGTATTCGCCAGTTAGCACAGCGATACAGTTACATGGATACAACACGAGTGGGTATTTGGGGACATTCCGGTGGTGGATTTGCAACCGCTGCAGCAATGTTTCGTTACCCTGATTTCTTTAAAGTTGGAATCTCTGAAAGTGGTAACCACGACAACAGGAATTACGAAGATGATTGGGGTGAGCGTTATATTGGTTTGCTTACAAAAGATGCAAAGGGTAAAGACAATTACGAAGCCCAGGCCAACCAGGTGTATGCAAAAAATCTCAAAGGCAAATTGATGTTAGCCCATGGCTTGATGGACGACAACGTTCCTCCTTATAATACGTGGTTAGTAATTGAAGCTTTGACCAAAGCCAATAAAGATTATGACCTGGTTGTATTTCCAAATGCACGACATGGTTACGGAGCCTACAGTCAATATATGATGCGTCGTCGATGGGATTATTTTGTAAAACATCTTTTAGGTGCTGAGCCACCGAAAGAATTTGAATTTCAGAATAAGCCTGATCCAAGAAATGTGATACAATAAATTATTGAACAGAAGTTAGTACTTGTATTGAGCTTATGTTGCGTCGCACTCTTGTACTTTATAAACTTTATTCAGCTTTAATCGCTACGGAATCAAATTCACCGGAACAATAAATTCCCAGCTATTAAATGGTATTCCACCAACATCTGCCAATACAAGATGATTATAACGGAAACCAAATGTAACAGGTAAGTTGTTCCATATTTTCGTATCAAAGAATACTTCACCTCCTGCTGATTGAAAACGATACACTGCTTTTGTTCTCAAACTTTGTAGTTCTGCATAATCAGTATAACCATTCAAACGAATTCTTTGAAAGTAAACGAGGTTCGCAAAACCCCAGTCAGGATGCAAAATGGGAAAATGATAATTGGCTCCAACCTTCCACATCCTTGGTAAGTTATAACCACCATCGAAACCTCTTGGATAAGGAAAATTATTGGTGAATGGATAATTATTCATTGTATCCCTTCCCTGGTAAGCTAAGGACAAAACAATACTGTGTGTTCTTGTCAATCCGGGTAAGAATAAACTTCCTGTCGCCAACAATTGACTTGCTTTTACATTCACTGCATTTCTCGAACGAATGGAAGTGGCAATGCCGAAATGGGGATATATCTGTTGACTTTGCTTTTGTATCTGGCTGCTGAAACTAAATAATCCCTGCAGGTATTGGACATCATTTTCGAAAGGCTTAAAAAAGGTTTTATACTTACCAGTTACATTAACATCAACCGAATGAAAACTTGCAGACAAGTTCATGAAGCGATACATTCTTCCACCGCTTAAATTCAATGGCAATTGAAAACCTCCGGCATATTCAAATTCGTTGAAGTAAGCTGTGGTATCTGCATTGTAAACAAATGGTCTGCTCCAGGTATGCCTTAACGAAACGAAAGGTTGAAAAAAAGTTCCGCCATAGATCAAACTTCCCGAAGCACCATGTGTATTTTCATTTTGATTATAGATATACGAAAGCTGCGTTTGAAGCGTATTCAATACGTTTTGTCCATACAGCGTAAAAGAAAATTCCGGCTGATCGTAATATGGTCTCCAGCTATGAAAATTAAAAGGATGAGATAGCGTTGAATATTTCTTGAATGCTTTACGTTCTGTTTTTATTTTCTCAACACTGATGTTTGATTCTAAAGCTTTATTAACATATAGATCCTGCAAACCTCCAGGAGTTTCTACCTGTTGCCACTTTGGTTGCACGGAAGCAAGCCGATGACCATTAGAAGTAAAAACGGAGGCGATCAGTTTCCCATTGCTAAAAGTAGATTGATACATTCCTGTTGGATACGAAGCAATATGATACAACTTCTTCGAACTTTCCAACCAGGCATATACATCATCTCTCATTTTGTTGGTAGCAGTAAATAAAATGGTATCGCCATTTACTACAGGGAAACCAATAATATAATTGCCAAAAGGAAGCACAGTAGTTGAGCCAACATCTTTTCCTGTTTGGTATTGGCGTAAGCCCATTTGTCCCAAACTATTTCTTACCGGAACATACACAGCAACATCTCCCGTTGCAAATTTTGGCTGGCTGAACACTTCACCAGTACCGGCTTCAAAAGCTTTTGTTTCTGATCCGAATTCATCCAACACAACCAATCTCGAAGCACCAGATTCTTTCATTTCAACCGCCACAATTGTTTTACCATCTGCAGAGATATCAGGCGAAAAATATTTTGCTTTTGATGTAAGCTTTCTTTCAGATTTGCTATTGACATTTACCACTACAATATTGCTGTATTCCCTGTTACTCCATCTTGCATCCAATGCATAAGCTGCATACACCACTCTCCCATTTTTATAAGAGAAGTAACGATCCTGCGTAATGTTCATGGCAGCAAGCCTGTCTTCTTTTCCTGATTTATCAATCCTGTACAAAGCAGGATTGTTCTTTGTGCTTTGTTTTACGGCAATGATGTCTCCGTTTTCATCTGTGTATGGATATAAATAATCCGTCCTGTAATTTTTTGCTATCGTGATCCAATTCAGTTCAGAGCCTTCTACTTCCTGCTTCCATTGTTTCTGATAAAAGTTCGAGGCTTCGTCAACAAATTGTTTGTACGGAATTCCTGCATATTTCTTTATCGCTCCCTGCAAAGGATAGATCAATGGTTTAAACGCAGATGCATCTGCAGTAACCTTATTCCAGAAATCATTTCCATATTTCTCTGCACCATAAGCCACCAATAAATAACCAAGGTCATAATGATTGGGAACAAGATCTTTCAACGATCCGTTTCTCAACTTCATGTAGTTGTAATGTTTCCCTTCCAAGAACAAACTTTTATATCCACTAAAAGCCAGCGGCAATCTTCCTCTTCCCTGCCTTGAATATTTTGTTTCATTCCAAACCGCATCACCTTCAAAAAACCAATCGGGGATCGCCATTCCATTAAGCAAAGCCCTTCCCTCCTGTCCTAATAATACCGTAGAAACTCTTGCGATTCCTCTGTTGAAATAATTGAATTGTTGAACGTGCCTCCACTCATGTATGATCAGATTATCAGCCCAGTTCATACTTCCCAACTCGAAAGGATTTTGCGGAGCCATCAGGTAAAATTCACTTCTGTATGGTGCCAGTTGCACGTAAGCATTCGATACGGTTGAATTACGCTGAAGAACGATGTTGATCTTTCTAAAACGCTTTGTTACTATAGAATCTCGTTGCAACTGATCTGCTATGGTAGCGATCCTGTTTGCAACACTGTCCATTCCTACTGGAAAAATCACCCTTGCTGCATTCGTATTAACCTGAGCCCATTTTTGAGGAGGATTTCCACCAAAATTCTGCGCAATCGATGTAGTGGAAACGAATAACAAAACCAGCAAGAGCCTGAAACCATTCATACAGCGGTATTTAAGCAGGAAAATTAACAAAAATCAGTCCTTTGTTTCCTCAAAGCCAAATAGTTGTTCTAACCAAAGTCATTATTCTGTGCAATGCGATACAACTATATTTGCGGCTTATGAGCAACCTATTTAATCTAACTGGTAAAACTGCTTTGGTTACCGGCTGCAATAAAGGCATTGGTAAAGGCATGGCACTCGGACTTGCTGAAGCCGGAGCAGACATCATTGGTGTTTCTTCGTCTTTACAGCCCGGCAGCGAAGTAGAGAATGAAGTGAAAGCCCTTGGCAGGAACTTTAAGCCCTACCAATGCGATATGAGCAATCGTGAAAGCATTTACGCCTTCATTAAAAAAGTACTGGAAGAGAACAGCAACATCGATATCCTGATCAATAATGCAGGAACCATCATGCGAAAGCCGATCGCTGAACATCCTGATGAAATGTGGGACAAAGTGCTGAACATAAATCTTGATGCTCCATTTATTGTTGCCCGGGAGATCGGTAATCACATGTTGCACAGAGATAGCGGAAAGATCATCTTCACCTGTTCATTGCTCAGTTTCCAGGGCGGCATTTTAGTTCCTGGTTATGCGGCAAGCAAAGGTGCTCTTGCAAGTTTGATCAAGGCTTTTGCAAATGAATGGGCTGGTAAAGGAGTTAACGTAAATGGAATTGCTCCGGGCTATATTGCAACAGACAATACCGAGGCTTTGCGTAACGATGAAGAAAGAAGCAAATCAATTCTCGGTCGTATTCCTGCGAATCGTTGGGGACAGCCCGAAGATTTTAAAGGTCCGGTTGTGTTCCTTGCCTCTGAAGCTGCGAATTATGTTCATGGAACGATATTGACTGTTGATGGAGGCTGGATGGGAAGATAATTCAATTTGCAATTTTGCAGATGTGCAAATTTGCTAATGAAGAGTATTTATGAACTTAGCTGCGGTACTGCTATCAACGTCTGTTGTGTCACTCACTTGTACGTTATGAGCATTACTCAACAGCCAACTCAAAACTAAAAACTGTAAACTAAAAACTTTGTAATGGAAATCCGTTTTCAAAATAGCCCGAAAGAAACCAAGGGCATGACCACAGAAGAACTTCGTTCGAATTTTCTTTGCGAGAACCTGATGAGAGTGGATGATATTACCTACATCTACTCTCATTACGACAGGATGATCGTTGGTGGTGTAAAGCCGGTGAAGAAAGCTGTGTCGCTGAAGAATTATCCAGAGTTAAAATCAGAATACTTTTTAGAAAGAAGAGAAATCGGCATCATCAACGTTGGTGGAGAAGGAAAAGTAACAGCAGGTGGTACTGAATATCCACTTAACAAACTCGAATGTTTGTATGCCGGTAAAGGAGTTCAGGAAATAACGTTCAAGAGTGTGAACGAAGCTGAGCCTGCAATATTTTTCTTGCTTTCCGTTCCTGCTCATCATAGTTATCCAACAACAAAATATACAAAAGAACAAGCTGCTCCGGTTGATCTTGGATCTCCGGCTACTTCTAACGAAAGAACGATCTATAAATACATTCATGCAGACGGCATTAAGAGCTGCCAGCTGGTAATGGGCTTAACTGTTTTGAAAGAAGGCAGTGTGTGGAATTCTGTTCCGCCACATACACATACCCGAAGAATGGAAGTGTATTTTTATTTTGATGTCCCAGACCAGCAAAGAATATTTCACATGATGGGCGAACCACAACAAACCCGTCACCTGATCATGCAGAACCATGAAGCTGTGATCTCTGCACCGTGGAGTGTGCATTTTGGCTGTGGCACTTCGAATTATTCATTTATCTGGGGTATGGCGGGAGAAAATCAGCAATTCACTGATATGGATCCGGCTCCTATTACGGAGTTGAAGTAGTTGAAAACAATTATAGAGTTTAAAAAAGGCACTTAAATTAAGTGCCTTTTTTATGATTTTGAAATCAACTTCTCGAATAGAATTCCTGCAGTAGAAGTGTGCGACGCAACGAAAGTTAAATAGTAGATTAAAAGCTGGTTACATAATATTCGTGAACTAATCTCCTGACATTAAGCCTGATTCTATTTATGAGATTTCGTCAGTCGTACTTCCTTCGCAATGACGAAATGTTGCTTTGCTTCTCACGAAAGACATTAATGCGGTTTCTCCTGTGCACAAACACGGCAGCGTGGTTCGTAAATATCTTTTTCACCCAACAACACCTGTCCTTCCTGGGTGGTTTTGCGATAAGAAACGTTGGCGATATTGCCGCACTTCATGCAAATGGCGTGAAGTTTTGTAATGTAATCTGCAATGGCTAGTAAGCCTGGCATTTGTCCGAATGGTCGTCCAAGGTAATCCATATCCAATCCTGCAACGATCACACGGATACCTTTTAAAGCCAAGGTTTCGCAAACATGGCAAATCTGGTCGTCGAAGAACTGTGCTTCATCAATACCAATTACGTCTACACCTTCTGACATCAGCAAGATCGTTTGCGAATTATCGATCGGAGTTGAAAGTATAGCGTTGCTGTCATGGCTCACCACATTTACTTCATCGTACCTGGTATCTATTGCCGGTTTGAAAATTTCAACCTTGAGATTGGCATACTTTACTCTCTTTAAACGACGAATGAGTTCTTCAGTTTTGCCGCTGAACATGCTTCCGCAGATCACTTCGATCCAACCTCTTCGCTCACCACTTATATTGGGTTCAATAAACATTTTGCAGGGTATGTTATTGTTGATGAAAGTGTAAGTAACTTTAACCGCTTACTAACCATCAAAAATATTACATCCATGGAAAGAGTGGGTGCTCTCATACATAAATTAAAGGAGCAATATGACCAGAATGTTGATAAAAAAAGTTTGCTGGTCACGGTGCAGTTGCTGCTGGCAGAGTTAGAACAATCGGAAACAGCAAATCTGAACAAAGGAAAAGTATCTGTTGTACTGCCGAAGGTGCATAGAATTGTTCAGGATATACCAAGTGTTGAACCTGAACAGAAGCTAGAACCTGTTGTTTCCATCCCCGAACCAGCTATCCAACAAGTTGAAATAACGCCGGAAGTTGTTGAGCAAAAACCTTCAGAGCCAGAGAGAGAAATACCTGAGACGATCAGATCGTATGTATTAAAACCTCCACCACAACCGATACAACCATCGAGGTTTGTGCCGCAAGAGGAAGTAAAAACAGAACCTGTTCCTGAACCCAAAAAAGAAGAACCGGTTGTGTCTGCACCTCAGCCTGAAATAAAACAGGAACCAGAAATAAAACCAGATCCTGTTGAGCCTCCTGCACCAAAGATGGCTGCAAAAAAAGAAGAACAAACAGGTTGGTTATTCGATCCTGTGAATGAAGACATTCCAACTTTACGCCAACACAAAGAAGTGTATGAATTGAATGACGTACACATTGATGGCGACAGTTTAAATGATAAGCTGAAAGAATCCAAAACAGAAGTTGGTGCTACCATTAAAGCTGATCATGTTGCTGATCTGCGAAAAGCAATTGGCATTAATGATCGTTATCGTTTTATCAATGAATTGTTCAGAGGTGATGAAGCGATGTATGAAAGAAGCATCAAAACGATCAATAGCTTTGGTACGTTTGGAGAAGCCGATTCATGGATACAACGTGAGCTGAAAGTGAAATTGGGTTGGAATGATAAAAATGAAACGACAAAAGATTTTGATCAGGTGGTGAAGAGGCGTTTCTCCTGAATATAGCTGATGATCTTTTCTGTTGCACCTGCATTTTCCTTTACAAAAGTTTCAGAGGCTGAACAAGCTTGCCTGTAAAGAACTTCATCGTTCAATAATATATTGAACTGCTGCTCTAATTCCAGTGCATTTTCTACCGGGAACGCTCCTTCCCTTTCAACAAGTTCGACAGCTTCAATATACTTTTCATACTCCGGTCCAAATACAACAGGTTTACCATACACGGCAGCTTCCAATACATTGTGTACGCCATCTGCACCAAAGCCACCACCGATATACGAAATGGTGGAGTAGCAATAGAGTTTTGAAAGGAGGCCAATATTGTCGATGATTAGTACATTAAACCTGGATGCCAGATGCTGGATGCTGGTCTGTTGAAGATCAGACAACTTTACTGAATGTTTATATAGGCTCAGGCATTCATCAATTCTTGCTTTGCTGATATCATGTGGAGCAATAATGAACCGGATCTGCTGATTGGTATTGGCATAATGATCCAGTTCTTCATCATCATCCGTCCATGTACTTCCGGCAACAATTACAGGATGATCACTACAGAATTCTTCAATGACCTTTATGGGTTGAAACTGGTTAGCGATCTCAATAACCCTGTCGAATCTGGTATCGCCTGTTACCGAAACATTCTCCACTCCTACTGAATTCAATAACTCAACTGATCTTTTATCCTGAACAAAAAAGTAAGAGATCGACTGCAGCATCTTTCTATGAAAACCTCCATACCATTGAAAAAATGGTTGTGATTTTCTGAATATCCCGGAAGCAAGTATCAAAGGAATGTTTCTTTTTTTTGCTTCGCTGATGTAATAATGCCAGAATTCGTATTTGATAAAAACAATCAGGGCAGGATCTACCAAATCGAAAAATTTTATGGCATTTGATCTTGAATCTAAAGGCAGATAAAAAATGTGATCGGCACCCTTGTAATTTTTTTGCACCTCGTAACCGGAAGGTGAAAAAAAGGTAAGAACGATCTTAACGTTTGAGAACTGTTCACGCAGTTTTTCGATCAAGGGCTTTCCCTGTTCAAATTCACCAAGTGAGGAACAGTGTACCCAAATGATCTTTTTGTCATGAGTGATTAACCTCAATTGTTCAAACACGTTCTTTCTTCCCAGCAACCATTTTTTTGCCTTTTCATTTCTGACAGAAATGAGTTTAGCCCCTAAAGGATACAGCAATAAAAAAAGGTTGTACAAGGTTTTCATCTGCTACAAAGAAACAGAATCAGCCTTATACAACCGCTTTCTAAAAGATGTTGTTGCTTACCTGGTGAACATCTTTCCTAATATTCTTTTATCATGGCCGTAAATATCTTCTCTGAAATTTACTCTTCCTCTCTCATCTACCCATGCTGTGTAGTAAGTGATGATCACCGGAATCGGATCCTTCACTCTCACCTGTTTCTCTACACCGGCATTCATTGCTGCATTGATCTTTTCAGGAGTCCACTCAGGTTGTTTTCTCAATACATAATTCGCCATTCCTTCAGGATCTGACAAACGAATACAACCATGACTGAAAGCTCTTTTATCCCTGCTGAACAAACTTTTCGAAGGCGTATCATGGAAATAAATATTGAAACTATTCGGGAACAGGAATTTCACTTTTCCCAATGCATTACCCTCACCAGGTCTTTGCCTGATGCTTGGAGTACCACCACCTGAACTTACCATTTCCATATTCTGGCTTGCGAGATAATTAGGATCTCTTTGCATAGCCGGCATGATCTCTTTTTGAACGATGCTTGGTGGAACATTCCAGTAAGGGCTAAATACCACCGTACTCAGATCTCCGTTAAACATCATCGTATTGTTTCCATCTTTACCCACAACAACAGGCATAGTGACCACTTCTTTTTTTCCTTCATAAATATGCAATACAAACTCAGGAATATTTACCACGATGAGATTACCGTCATGATTGATCGGAGTCCATCTCATACGTTCCATGTTGAGTAATATCTGATCCAATCTTGCTACTGCAGGAACATTCATTTCTTTTAAAACATTTGGCCCGATAACGCCATCAGGTTTATAACCTAATATTTCCTGATAGCTTTTTACCGCCATTTCAAGGGTATCATTAAATACCTGTGAGGTATCTGAAGCTGGTAAATAACCTTCGATCTGTAATCTCTTTTTGATTGTTCTTATCGTAGGAGAACTTGCTCCTTTCTTATAAGATAATTTACCTGCAGCAGGTATTGTTGGCCAGCCACCAGCTTTTGCAATTCCATAATATTTTTTGAGTTGTTCTTTCAAAGCACCATATACTTCATTCACATCCTCATAATATTTATCGTCTTTGTGCTTTTTATTGATGAGTGAATCTGCAATTGTCAACGGATCTTCCTTCTTTCTTGGAATAAATCGCTCCATTTCTTTACGCTTCACATATCCTTTCTCATAATTACCCAGCATGTATTGAATGAAATGATGCGTAAGCTTTAATTCGGTATTTAAAATCGATTTGTCTGAGGCACTTACACTCAGTTTCTCCTGCATTACCAGTCCATCCATTTTTTTCTGAAGTTCTTTATCCTTCAAGGTAGAATCCGAACCGTAGGATGTAACATAATCATGCAGGTTCCAAAAACCTCTTGCCTGTTCTGTTAATCCATCACTGCTGAACCATGCAAACTGGTAGTTTCTTGAATTATAGAAACTCCTGAGCCTCCTTGCAAGTGTATCTGCAAGTTTATTCTGGGTGATGTAACCTTCCATCGCTGTACTATCAAAGAAAAGATCACTGTAAGAGTTGGCTTTTGTGATGCTGTAATCCCGTTTGGTAACATTCTTTTTACCTTCTGATCCACCATCTCCATCACCATCATTACCTGAATTTGACTGGCACGCTGCAAATAGGCTACAGCACAAAGCAGTATAGAGGAATAACTTTTTCATATGCTTTTCTTTTCTCAAATGCTGTGCCTGCTGGTTGAATACTACAAAACGAGGAAAAAAAATCAACAACATCCGTATTCATTATTTAAGAAATAAACTCATATCAAAATTCTTGTTAAGGTATTGGCATTTA
The DNA here is from genome assembly GCA_024508725.1 of Chitinophagaceae bacterium. Classification (GTDB taxonomy): domain Bacteria; phylum Bacteroidota; class Bacteroidia; order Chitinophagales; family Chitinophagaceae; genus JAEZDC01. Next base: position 1,242,195 of record JANINS010000004.1, read on the forward strand.
AGTTGTTACTGATGGTCATCAATATAAGACGACTAATGACACATTTTAAGTGGAGCTTACATACGCTGGTGCTGGCCTTTGCTTTAACATTATCCTGTACTGCAATATTCGCACAGAAGAATGCGACGATTGTTGATACCACTAATCCTTCTACTGCTACTGTTATCGCCGGAGCAGAATACAAGAAAGGGTGGCTTGGTAAGAAACTTTGGGGAGAACATTATAGAAAGGTATGGACGATGCCGGTGAATGTTTCTAAAATTAAACTGGACACAACGTTTGGTGGTGTAAGACCTGTGGAAAAAGGTGGCGGAAGACAAACCAAGAATCTAAGATTGGATGCAGCGAATAAAAGACAATACGCCATTAGATCGATCAATAAAGATTATGGCGAGGCTTTACCTGAAGTTGCACAGGGAACTTTTATAGAGACTATTATAAAAGACCAGATGTCTGTTGCTCATCCTTATGCTGGTTCAACCCTTGGAGCATTGTCTGCTGCAGCCGGTGTTTATTCTACAAATCCGAAGATCGTTTTTATAGGTGATGACGCCAGACTTGGAAAGTTTAGAGAAGAATTTAAAAATGATCTGTATTCGATGGAAGATCGTCCAACAGATGATAATGCAAAATTTTACGGAGCTAAAGATGTGCATGACACAGAAGATTTTTTGGAAAAACTTAGGAAGAACAGTGATCATTATGCTGACCCCGAATCTTTCATAAGAGCAAGATTGTTTGATATGTTCATCAGCGATTGGGACAGGCATGATGATCAATGGAAGTGGGCAGAATATGAACAGGACGGAAAACATATTTATAAAGCGATTCCCAAAGATCGGGACCAGGCATTTTCAAAATTTGATGGATTATTGGTAGGTATTGCTGCAGGTGCTGCGAATCTGCCTTACTTACAAGGTTTCAGTAACGATATAAAAGATATTGGTGGATTTAATTTCGAAGCAAGACCATTGGATATGCAGATCACCAACCGGGTTACGATCGACACATGGAGAAACATCGCTACAAGCATGCAGCAATCATTAACAGATGCAGCAATTGAAAAAGCGATAAAACTGTTACCACCGGAAGTTTTTGCCGTTACAGGAGAGGAAATGATCATTAAGTTAAAAGCAAGACGAGATAAACTTGTAAGTTTTGCAGAAAGATATTACTATGACCTTTCAAAGAATGTAGATATACAGGCAACCGAAAAAGATGATCTTATTAAAGTTCAGGGAGTAGATGATGATCATGTAACTGTAAGCATTTTTGATCTTGATAAAAATGGCAATCCGAAATCACAGCCTTATTATACCAGGACTTTTTCTTCTGCTGAAACCGATGAAGTTCGTGTGTATGGAATTGGCGGCAATGATAAGTTTGTAGCTGATGGAAATACAGGAAAAAAAATACTGATCAGGTTAATTGGTGGAATAGAAAAAGACAGCTATGAAGCATCAAATTTCTCTGGTAATATAAAAGTGTATGACAATCCAGACAACACATTCTCTTCAAACATTCGCAAATACATTTCAAGTGATACTGCGATCAATCATTTCGATCGTAAGGGTACTAAATTAAATAAGTCTGGCTTTGGACCTCGTATCGGATATACAAACGAAGACAGAATATTTGTTGGCTTTGGCTATAAAATGAAAAAACATCAATGGAGAAAAGCGCCGTTTGGATATAGCAACGACCTGGCAGTATTGTATTCTATCACCCAAAAAGATTTCAGGTTCATTTACAAAGGAGTATTTAACGAAGCCATTGGCAAATGGAACCTTGGATTATTGGCAGATTATGATCTTGTAAGAGATGCATACTTTATGGGAATTGGAAACAATACATTAAAGTTTGAAAACAGTGCTCGGCACTACCATCTTTATAAAAACAAAGAACTAAATACTGGCTTATCTGTTTACAGAACATTTGATTCAACTCATACAATAACATTCACAGGATTTTACCAGGCAGTAGAGCTGATCAACGAAGCAAATACTTTCCTTTCACAATATTATTTTCCTGCACATCAAAGTCAATTTACTTCGTTTGAACAATTTGGTGGAGCAAGAATAGAGTATGATTTCACTAAGATCAATGACAAGATTGCTCCTAATAAAGGAATAAAGTTTCATGCAGGTGCTGAATACACAAAAAATCTAAAGAACTCAAATGACATTACCCGCTTCTCGGGATTATTTGGATTCTATGTACCATTGGGTCCACTTACATTGGCTGTAAAAACAGGGGCGGCTACTTTAGCAGGAGAACCAGAATTTTATCAATACAATAAACTAGGAGGCGGGCCAACGCTAAGAGGTTTTGCCAGGTTCAGGTTCTACGGAAAAACAGCTTTCTATAATCAAAATGAATTGCAATGGAATTTTGATGTAAAGAGTTATCTCTTTGGTGGAAAGATGGGATTGATTGCCTTATTCGATAACGGAAGAGTGTGGCAACCTGGTGAAAAATCAGACAAATGGCATACAGCAATTGGCGGTGGAATTATGATCGCTCCTTTCAATCTTGTTTCAATTACCGGAACATATGCTGTTTCACAGGAAGATCAGAGAATAAGCCTTAGGATTGGTCACTTTCTCAAACGCTGATCAGATCTTTAAAGCAAATAATTCTATTGTGTGGTTTTTACCTTTAAGCTCTACTTCACCAAGGCTTTCACTTTGCCATTCTGCAAGATCAATGTGGTCGAGGAAAGCCTTGGATACAATAAACTTTTGATTCAATTCGCTGCAGGCTGTTCTTATCCTTGCTGTTGTATTCATCGTATCGCCACTCATGGCCAGATCTTTTTTGATCACACCAATCTCTCCAATGGTCACTTCTCCTGCATGAATGCCCACTCGGAACTCAGGTAGTACACCATATCTTCTTCTGAAATGCTCTCCTCTTTTTTGCAGATTCTTTCTAGCCTCGATCAATGATGCCATGCATTTCCTGGTATTCGTTTCATTGAATGGCCATGAAACAACGATCTCATCTCCTACATATTGATATATGATGCCATCATGTTCAATCAATGCATTAGATATCTGGTAGATAAATTCACGGATGAATTTAAAGTATGGAATATTATCTAGCTTTTCAGCGATGGGTGTTGAATCTTTTAAGTCGATGAACATTACGATCCGTTCTTCAACCTTAGGCCGTAAGTATTTTCCGAGCAGAATATCGAAGAATACTCCCGGCGAATATTTGTCATGCACTTCAATCAATACTTGTGTAATTATCAGTAGAGCCAGCCAATAAGTCACTTTTTGAAAAAGCCAGTAAGTATGAAATGCATCATTCCAAAACTTGTGTACAGCATAGGCGAAGTCTCGTCCATTTACACCAACCGAATAACTAATATGAATGAGAAAGCTGATAATAAGTGCTGCACAGATAAGGATCAGGCTTTTTGCCAATAAACCAAACCACATTGAATATTCTCTGAAAGCTTTCTTTAGCACGAACACTAACATATAAGCAACCAAAGCACTCATCAGAAATACCAATACTTCTCTAAGCCAAAGAGATTTCTCAATAACGTTGTACACAATCGAGTGACCAAGGTTATTAGAAAGAGAGGTGAAGAAGTTTACAATATCTACCAATGTCCATACACATGCAATAGCTAATACCAGCTTTAGTTTAAGCCTTTTTGCATTGGATATTTCAGGCAATATTTTTTTCCACCTGATCATTCACGGTTCTTCAAATAGTTATAAATCGATTGCTGTGCATTCAGGCCTTCTCCTATCCCACTCATTTCTTTCATATTTTCTAATGCCGAGTTTAGTGTTACAGCTTTATCGGTATCCTGCCATTGAAATTTAAAATAATCAAGGAGTTCCTGTTTACATGTTTTGTCTTTAACCGGTACGCATACTTCAATTCTACTGTGCAAATTCCTGTTCATCCAGTCTGCAGAACCGATAACAACTTCACAATCGTCGTCACATCCAAAAATGAATATTCTTGAATGTTCAAGATACCGGTCAACAATTCTTTTTACGGTTATGTTACTGCTTAGTCCTTCAATTCCCGGAACCAGGCAACATACGCTTCTTACCAGTAACTGAACTTGTACACCTGCATTACTTGCTTTGTATAGCATGTGTATCATGGAAGCTTCTTCCAGGTTATTGATCTTAATTCGTATCAATCCATCCTTACCTAATCTTACTTTTTCAATTTCCTGTTCGATAAGTTTCTCGAATCGTTCTTTCATGTTAAACTGGCTCACTAATAATGTCTCAAACTGTACCTTTTCTCTTTTCTTTTTTGATAAGAATCGATAGAGTTGCAGCAATTCTTCTGTAATGATCGGATCGGTAGTAAGCATTACATGATCAGTATAAAATCTTGCAGTTACTTCATGAAAATTACCAGTACTCAGAATACAGTAACAAACAGTCTGATCACCTATCTTTCTTTTTACAAGTCCGATCTTAGAATGTACTTTGATATCTGCCGGACTATATACGATCTGCACACCAGCTTCTTTCATCTTCCTGCTCCATTTGATGTTGTTTGCTTCATCGAACCTGGCTTTCAGTTCCACAAAAACAGTCACATTCTTTCCATTCTTTGCAGCACTGATCAATGCATTAAGGATGTGAGATTCTGAAGCTACACGATAGATAGTGATGTAAATATCAGTTACACTTGCATCTACAGCAGCCTGGTTGAAAAATGAAAGAACCGTATTGTATGAATCGTACGGAAGATGTAGCAGGATATCTTTTTTATTAAGTACGTCGAATATGTCGCCACAATTCATTGGTGTGGCAAATGAAATTGGCTTGAGCTCAGGATAAAAAAGATTTTTCCCGAAAGTGGGAAATTTTGCAAAATCTGATAGATTGTGATAACGGCCACCTTCAAACATTTCTTCATGTTTGATATCAAACGCCGATGCAAGAAACATTTGCACATTCCTTGGCATACCGGCTTCATATAAAAAACGTGATGGCGGGCCGTATTGTCTTTTCTGTAACTGTTTTTCTATCTTACCCAGAACATCAGGATCATATTCTTCATCAAGTCTTAATTCTGCATTACGGTTGAACTTGATGCTGTAAACACCTGCCACTTCAAATCCCGGGAAAAGACACTGAATATTCTCACGAACTATATCATCAATAAAAATCACATAGTTGGTGTCATCAATATTAGAAAGCGTAAAAAAACGTTGCAGCTTTTCAGAAGGAATATTTACTACAGCATGACGTAAAGTTTGCTCTCCAGGCGAACGTAAGGTGATAACAAAATACAGGAAGTTATTTACCGGGATAAAATGTGTACTCAGATCTGCATTCAAAAACAATGGCTGGATAAAAGTTAGTACTTGTGATAGGAATATCTCACGTATCTCGGTAATGTGTTCTTCTTTTATCGGCTCGTTATAATATAGATGGATGTGTTCTTTATTCAGTTCAGGCAGTAACGATTGATTTAAGATAGAACTATATACCTGTAATTGCCTGTTGATCTCGTTTTGAGCTTTCTCCGGCAAATTCTCTTCGAATTCACTTTTGGCTTGTATTTGTGTTTTGCGATTTAACTTGCTGAATGCAACGATAGATGGATATCTCACACGGAAAAACTCATCAAGATTTGCCGAAAAGATGGCGAAGAACTTCAATCGTTCAAAGAGAGGCACACGTTCATCAGCTGCTTCCTGCAGTACACGAAAATTAAATCCAAGCCAACTAAGATCCCGATTGTATAACATATCCCATCCAATTTTACAAAGGCATAACTGCAGAATTACCTGAAGAAGTTACCGCTCCGCTATTAACATTATTAAGATATACAGCAAGTGCAAAAGCAAGTACAGAAACAACGATCCCTATCATGAAAATGTTATACGCCAGTCGAATGAGTTTATATTTTCGGGCAAGTACAACACCCAAAGCATAGATATCCTTGATAAGAGATCCATATAAATAAGCTGAATCGCCCATCATTATACGCATTGCATTCTCGTATTGTTCTAACGAAGCCTTATAAAAATTACCAAAGAATAAAAGATTGGTTTTTTTGTTAATGATATCCTGGTCGCTAAATCTTCCTTCACTGATCTTTGGCCTGGTAGCAAGGATCGCTACTACAATTGTGCTTACAGAAACCACCAGGAAAATAATAGTGGGAATGGTAAGATAAGTATCCACTTCAAGTCTTCTTACCAATACAGAAAGAATTACTGAGATGATGATCGCATTTACCGAGATGAGAATGTTAGCCTTGCCATCAGCCATTTCGCTTAGCTGCAAATGATTGTCGGAAGTAAGCCGCAACATGGTTTGAATACCTTTTGTCATTAAAGCATTCTTTGGATTTATCTCTGGCCCAACGATCGACAACTGGCTTTCCGTTTCTTCTCTTGCCTGCAACTGTTTTCTTAGCTTTTCGATATTCTGCTGTTTCTTCTTTTCCAACAGATCTCTGCAATAAGATGTGTGAAAATGATGACCTTCTAAAAAAGTAATGGCATTTCTTAACCAAACTGTTTTACTGAATATCTCTCCCCGGCTCTCTAATCTTTCTTTTTGAATACGTTTATTGCTTTGCTTAAAATCCTTTGTGCCGAGATGATACATATCTGCATCGCAGATGATCTCTTCTAACAGATTCTTTGGAGATTGCGGGTAGCGGGTTGCCAGGATGCAGGATTCAATTGAGTCCAGGACATCACTATCATGTATAAAATCCTTGAGATAAGATCTCATAATTGCTGCACTCTCTGTTTCATGGTCCGAAGCATCAGAATATAAATACCCTATATCATGAAACCATGCAGCAGCATATAATATCAGCATTTCCTGTTCACTAACATTATAATGAGCTGCTATTTCCTTTGTTCGTGCAACAACCTGCTTAGTATGCTCCAGGTTGTGATAACTCAAACCCTTAACAGATGCTTTCTCAAACAATGCTGTTACGTGGTTTTCTATTTTCTTATAAAGATCAGATTCCATTGTTAAAACGTTAAGTTGATTCGTGTACCTACTGAAAGATTGAACAGTGTTTCTTCTTTAGAAAAAGCAACAGTTCCTGATACAATTACCATATTAAATGGTGCATAATACAAACCACCGCCATATGATGTATGCCATTTTTTTGAATCTTCACCAGGCATCCATACTCTTCCTATATCACCAAAACCAATTACTCCAATATCGCCCGGGAATAAAAAGGACTTTGATCCAAATACCTTCTGTCTTAATTCCAGGCTTCCATAAGCCAGCGATCTGCCTGAAAAACGATTCTTTCTAAATCCACGCAAGAAATTATTCTGACCCAGACTCAAAGCCTGGAAGTATTCGAACTGTTTATTAAAAATATGTCCGCCACCAACTTTTAATACGGCAACAAGTTTGGCAGGTATACTCCAGCTTCCATACACTGTCATATCAGAGACGATCTTTGTTACAGGATCGGCACTACTATGCAATGCGGCGAAGCTTGACAACTCTGTATTCCAATACACTCCTCTTGTAGGCATCAATCCATTGTCGATGTAATTGATCTCCATTCCGGCTTTTCCACCGTAATATGTCTTAGTGGCATACACACTTGCAGAATCTAGTCCTACCAGATCAGGTTTAAATAATATCCTGTTGTTATTATCTTCCTGGTGATTCCAGTAATGAAAGATGGAAGGTCCGATGCTGAAATTCATGATACCATTCGGCCGTTTTCTAATCATCAGATCTGCTGTGGCATAATTGTAACGCACTCTGTAATAATCCAGGCTATTCTTGAACTCTGTATTATTTCCCAAACCAAAAAAGTTATTCAGAGAAGGTTCAACGAGTTGAGCATTTATAACAAGATCCGTTTTGCCTAACAGCTCATTAAACTCTCCGGTATATTTAACCTGGTATGCATGAAAAGTTGTTGCATAAAGCGTTGTTAGCTTTTGAAATGATGCATAAGGCTCTTTTCTAAAACCAAAAGTCTTGCGTTGAAATCCGATTCCCACCAATAATTTATCGTCTACATTGTAGCCAAGGTTAATAGTCGGAAATCGGTTTGTATTGTATTGGAATCCTGATAACTTGAATTGGTTTCTTGATGGATCATCATCAATAAAAATCTTTGATCGACTTTTTGATGCGACATAATTACTATCTGGGAAAACATCATAGATATAGTTCTTTACATTGCCCCTGATATTAAAAGTGTCCAATCCTCTTCCTCCAATTATCCTTAACCTTACTCTCGAATCAACATTCGGATCAACATCAAAGATGTCTTCATTATTAAACCCATATAAATGAACTTCATCTGTTTCAGAAGCAACAAACGTTCTGTCATACATCAGCGAAGCAGAATCTGTCTCCTTATTACGCTTGAATACCTGTACACGAAATCCTTTATCAGCAGGTGTGATCTTAAATAATTCCTTTTTATTACTGCCCAGAACATTTACCTGGTTAGAAAGAAAATGGTAATACTCTTCACCACGTTTCATTAAAAGGTTACGTCTGCCTTTTAATTTTTCCAGTATTGTTGCACCGGAAATTGGTTGTACTTCTTTCGGTAATCTTGAAACAGCTTCCTGCAATACATCGTCAGATAAAGAAGTCTGAACTTCTGTAATGGCAGCCTGCCAGTCATTCCAATTCAATTGATTCAGGAAGAGCCTGTCAAAATCTCTTGCCGGCCAGTTAAACCAATTCACCTTGGGAATATCTTCTCTAAACCCTTTCAGGAAAGGCAATAAATAACCAGACACCCATTTGTTCAACAATCCATTTGCATGATACAATGCCTGGTCACGATCTCGTGGAATAGGATAATACAGTTTACCTTTTCCAGTATCAGCAACACCAAATTTCCATTGGTCGAAATGCCTGTCGAAATCACCGATCAACATATCCAATAACCTGGCTTTAAGCACAGCTTTCTGATCAACACGATTATCATTATCTTCTATAAGATGCTCGAAAACAGTCGCACTACTTTTTGTATCTCTTCCATCTATAGAAGCATCTTTTCGTTCGATCGTTACCAGTTGGTTTGCAAAGATTGGCTGGTATATACCAAAAGCCGGATCATTAGGAATGAAGAAAAGTTGCGGATGCGGTGCAGCGATTTTTAGTTTGTCTGCAAGCGGTGGAACTACCAACGGTGCGTATGGATGTGAACCGGAAATAAAATCCTGGACTACCGCTTCTGCTACTGAATTTCTAAATCCTTCAGGAATGATGAGTGAAGCATCTTTGTTCACTGTTCTGATCACCCAATCATGTCCTTGCTTATCAGTAATAGTAAGTGATTTAGTTTGTTTTCCGCCACCTATACTTTTGATCTTATACCCTCCTTTTGCAAGGTCAAATACTTTTACCTGTACAGGTGTAGCCCATTCTTTTCTATAATTTTTTCCGAGGAAGAATTTCTTAAGCCACCCAGCCTGGTTAAACTTAGGATTTGGAATTGCTATTACTGAATCTTTGAAAGGCTCTATGGCAACAATAGTAGCCTTTGTTACCGTATCGGCTGCTGGATTTGGCAGTACAGAGAAATTAAATAACCTGGATGAATATCTCTTTAAAGGTGCAGCACCTGTTGAATCAGATTCTACAGCATATATGCTGGCATCTACATCTTTTTTCTTTGTGATCTCTAAAGTGGCAAATCCCAAAGATTTGTCAACATACTCTGCATTTCTTCCTTTATTTACCCTTGATGATTTACATCCTGAACCACTAACAATGTAATAATGACTGCTGTCTTTGATCAGTTGCAATGTATGTTCATGCCCTGCAACATTGATCACATTGGGATGTGTTTTCAAAACCTTGGTAACAGCATTGATCATATTCTGGTACTTCGGATGCGGAAGATCCTGGACTGTTCCAAAAATGCCTCTCGTTATCGGGTAAATACTTCCGAGAATAGGTAAAGGAAAATAGTATTTAGGATTGAGATCTGTTAGCGGAAATATATGTTGCTTGATATTGAAGTTACCGCCATGTATTCCATAACTTTTAAAAGGATGATGCGTAGCAAAGATCACCAGCTTCTTAGAATTCTTCTGCAGTATGTCTTCTAACTGCACCAATACTTCATCTTCTGTTTTAGTAGGACAATCTGATTCTACTCCGGGTTTATCACTTTCATGTAACCACCATTGCGAGTCCATCACCACCAGTGTTACATCAGCACTTATCGGCACTTCTATCGGGCCAGGACAACCGCCACCCGGATAAAATCTCACGTTATTATCTCCTAGTATATTGATGTATTGTTCTTCTCGCAAAATGGCATCATATCCATGAGGACCACCATTGTTCCAGTCATGATTACCGGGAATAAAAACAACTTTCGCCCCTGTATTCTTTGCTACATTGATCTGTGTATCTAATACTGCTTTTGCCTGTGCATACCCTAATGTCTGGTCATCAGGTAACCCTTCTTTATACAGGTTATCACCCAGGTAAACGATCACTGTTTTCTTATCAAGTTTTACATGTTTTTTTACTGCTTCGATCACAGGATGATTTCCTGAGGTTTGTACTTCTTTTGCTGTTTTACCATCAGTAACAAATGCACCTGCATCACCAATCAGAATAACCCTTGCCTGCAAGCTGTCATCCTGTCCAAAACTTACATAAGAGATCAATAAAAAGAACCCTAATAATCTACTTTTCATGCACCGCTTTTTTGTATTTGAAGTATAACAGGTTAGGTAACCCTTCTCCTGCAGCTTCATTAGAAATGAACATATCACCTGAAGGAGTAAAAGCAATTCCTTCCGGTTGTTTATACAGGTCTGCCGGAAGTGGATAAACGCTTTTCACTTTTCCCGACTTATCTGCAATAACCAATGCTTTATTGATTGATGAAACGATATACAGATCACCACTTATCGGGTTGATAGCTGCTGCAGAAGGTTTGAATTTCTTTTCCTTCTCTGCTCCTGTCTTTGATCGATCTATCAGGTTTGCATCGATGATAAATGGCCCGGAATCGAACGACCTGCTTTGTGGATCGAAAGCCCATGTACTTACAGTTGATTTATTATCTGCCTCGCAATCTTTACATATCAAAACCAACTTGCGTAACGAACTATCGTAATACAATATTTCAAACTCATTTTTACCTTTTAACGGGATATCATATTTCTGAGAGTTAACTGAATCTGGTGAAGTAAACTTTGCAGCTATAATATCGCCATCACTCTTTAGCACATAAAAAGTGCTATCAAGCAATACCATATCTTCATAATCAGCATGAGTTGCAAAATGCCATTGCTGTATTACTGGTTTATCATCGGTTAAAATGATCTTGAATAACACTCCTACTTCATCAACGATCGCAAAAACACTGGAATCTTTCTGATAGAAGGCCAGTCCTGAAATTTCATTCAGCTTATCGCCCAACTTGATCACCTTGGGATGGTTCAAATCATATTCTGGTGGCGTAGGATGGCTTCTTCTCGTTCCATTACCTGAACAAGCAGCCATCACAGATAGCAACAACGGCAGCGTAAGCAGTTTAAAAAACTTTGCGAATAACGGCATAGGTATTTATACTAGATGAAAACTCAAGCAGTTATAAAACAAATCTCTTGCCGCCTTGTGGTTGCAATATAGCGGCCGATTTATCTTATCTAAACCATTCATTTGAGGAATAGATTCTACATTTGAGCCGTAATAAACTTAGTTGCAGGGACTTGGAGCTATGAACATTTTCAGGCATCTTGCAACCCATTTAAACTATTGATTGCTTATGAAGAATGTTACTGTGATTGGTGCAGGAACCATGGGAAACGGAATTGCTCACGTATTTGCACAAAGCGGATTTAATGTAGCACTGGCCGATGTAAATGCGGCACAACTCGAGAAGGCCGTACAAACCATTTCAAAGAATTTCGATCGCCAGGTAGCCAAAGGTTCGGTTACAGAAGAACAAAAAAGCCAGGCTTTAGATAATATAAAAACGTACACCGATATAGCTGAAGCAGTAAAAAACGCTGAGCTGGTGGTTGAAGCTGCTACAGAAAATGTAGACCTCAAACTAAAAATATTTAAACAGCTCGATGAAGTAACACCCCAGGGAGCTATACTTGCCACAAATACATCTTCTATCTCCATCACAAAAATTGCTGCAGTAACAAAACGTCCGGAACTGGTGATCGGGATGCATTTTATGAATCCTGTTCCTGTAATGAAACTCGTAGAGATCATTAATGGATATTCTACAAGTGCTGAAGTGAGTGAAAAGATCATTGAACTGAGCCGTCAATTGGGTAAAGTACCTAGTGTGGTGAACGATTATCCTGGCTTTATTGCCAACAAGATACTCATGCCAATGATCAACGAAGCGATTTATAGTTTATACGAAGGCATTGCAGGAGTTGAAGAGATCGATACCATCATGAAACTTGGAATGGCACATCCGATGGGGCCTTTACAATTAGCAGATTTCATCGGGTTGGATGTTTGCCTCAGCATTTTAAACGTTTTATACGATGGATTTGGTAACCAGAAATATGCTCCTTGCCCGTTGTTGGTGAACATGGTAATGGCAGGAAAACTTGGAGCAAAGAGTGGAGAAGGATTTTATACTTATACGCCAGGCAGTAAAGACCTGGTGGTGAGCAAGAGATTTAAGCAGTAAAAATTTTTATTGACGAGCTTTTGTGCTAAGATCAACTTCCGTTGTGTCACTCACTTGTACGTTCTGAACATTGTTCAACATTGTTTTCCCAGCTGAAGTGTGCGACGCAACGGAAGTAAAATAGTATTACTTCAGCTGATGCCATAATAGTATCTTAAAAAATGTTTTTCATACTCTCCAAACTATTACTGTTCCTCATCAGTCCATCTTTCTGGATCATTGCTTTATTGGTTGGGAGTTTCCTCACAAAAAAAGAAAGACGAAAAAAAGTTTTAAGGGTAACGGTGCTTTGCCTGTTTCTGGTTTTCAGCAATCCATTTTTATTAAATGTTTTAGTTAGAGGCTGGCAACCTGCACCAGTTGATCTGCCTAAAGGAAAAAAATATTCAGCTGCCATTCACCTCGGTGGTGTTTCAATGACTGATATTGACAAACGAATGTACTTTGGTGAAGCTGCAGACCGTTTTATACAGCTCACAAAACTTTATCATACGGGTGTGGTACAGCATGTTCTTGTTACAGGAGGATCACCGGTTATATTTGGTAAAAGCACTGTTTCGGAAGCGGATCAATTGCATCAACAATTATTAATGCAGGGAATTCCCGATAGCAGCATTATTGCAGAGAACATATCAAGGAATACATTCGAAAATGCAGTGAACACAAAACACATTCTTGATTCACTTAAACTTTCACCACCTTACGTATTGATCACTTCTGCGATCCATGTTCCAAGAGCAACCGCTGTTTTCAAAAAGGCCGGACTTGAGGTGATCCCTTATCCTTCTGCTTACACCGAGATAAAGCAAAAATTCAATATCAATGATTTGATCCCATCGTTAGATGTTCTGACCGATTGGAATTTCTTCCTCAAAGAAATTGTTGGATTCGCAGTTTACAGGATCACAGGTAAAGCCTAACTGATCTGTCGATATTCTACCGTATGCAGATCTTTTAATTTGTATTCAACTTCTTCCACTCTCGATTTTGGAATACCAATATCCAACATGCAAAAAAGTTGTTGCTCCTGTTTAATGATATTGCAGTTGTATTGCTTAACGATCATCATCACATCATTCTGTTTAGTATAATCGAACTGGAGATGGTAATTGATGAGCACAGGTTTTTGAATGATGGGTGTTAACTGTAAAGCCATTGCTGTGGCTGTTTTGTATGCATTGATCAAACCCGGAACACCTAACAACGTACCACCAAAATAACGAACAACGATCACGGCTACATTGGTGAGTTCTTTACTGTCGATCTGGCCAAGTATTGGTCTTCCCGCAGAACCGGAAGGCTCGCCATCATCATTCACCCTGAAATTATTTTTATCCATCCCTAATCGATACGCAAAACAATGATGCACTGCTTTGGGATGTTCTTTCTTCAGCTCCTGTAAATATTTCTTGAAACTTTCAATCGTATCAACAGGATATGCGAAAGCCAGGAACTTGCTTCCACGGTCTTTGAATTCGGCAAAAGAAGGTTTGTCTATGGTATAATAAAACTCAGCGTTGGTTGACATTGCGGCGAAAATAACCAATACTATCTGTAAGCAGGTGTTCTTGTTTAGTCAACGAAAAATTGGAAAGCAATGGTGCATGCAATCCTTCATCAATATATAACTCGGTATTGGTGATCACTCTTGCTTCGTCCCAGCTTCCATCATCAATAAACGATTGCAAAAGTTTTGCTCCACCTTCTACCAGGATGCTTTGTATGTTCATCTGGTAACATGCATTGAGTAGCTGGTGCACAATATTCGCATTATGTGATAATTGGTAGTAACTCAACTTCTCTCCTTCTTCGTGTTTAAGCGAATTAAAGATGATCGTTGGCTGGCTTTCATCAAATACGTTAAGATGATAAGGCAGACGAAGTTGCATATCAACTACAAGCCTTACAGGGTTCTTTCCTTTCCATGATCTTACGTTTAAAGACGGGTTATCGAGTAAAGCAGTATTCGTTCCGATCAGAATCGCAGCTTGTTCGCTTCTCCATTTATGAACCATCCTGTTAGAGAGTTCATTAGAGATCATCAAACGATCTGCAGTACCGGAACCGATCTTTGCATCAGCCGTCTGTGCCCATTTTAAAACAACATACGGACGATGAAGTTCGTGAAACGTAAAGAATCTTCTGTTCAATTCTACACACTCTTTTTCCAAAACAGGAAATGCAACTTCAACTCCATTAGCTTTCAGTTTATCGATTCCTTTTCCATCAACTTGTTTAAAAGGATCTCTTGAACCGACTACAACCTTCTTTATTTTATTGTGGAGTATCAGGTCAGTACAGGGTGGAGTTTTACCAAAATGCACACAAGGCTCGAGAGAAACGTACAGAGTTGAACCAGCGATCAAACTCTTATCGTCATCAGCAACGCTGTTGATGCAATTCACTTCAGCATGTGCTTTACCAAATTGTTTGTGATAACCTTCGCCAATCATCCTTCCATCATATACCAGCACAGCTCCCACCATGGGATTGGGTGCTACATTACCTGCACCAAGCTTTGCCAGCTCAATACAACGATGCATGTATACTTCTTCAGTCGTCAAAATTGTTGCTTCTAATCAAATCAAAGGTAATGGTACGAAATATCTCATCGTTACCTATCAATAAATCCTATGTTTCTACTGTGCCAATGTGGTTCAAACAGCAAATTGGTTATCATTGCAGCATGACCATTCACCTGGCATATCAACAATTATTGCTGCAGCTATACGAGATATACGACGATCGGGAAGCTGCAAACATTGCTGATATGGTGATGGAGCATGTAACAGGTCAGCGAAAGATCGACAGGATCATGTATAAAGATCTTCCGGTTACAGCACAGCAACAACATCAGCTTTTAGTAATTACGGATGCATTACTTCTTCATACTCCTGTTCAATATGTATTGCATGAGGCATGGTTTGCAGAAATGAAGTTGTATGTAGATGAAAATGTATTGATACCAAGACCAGAGACTGAAGAGCTGGTGGATTGGATCGCTAAAGAAGTCAAAAGCAAAAAGTCAAAAGTCAAAAAGCTCGTAGATATAGGTACAGGAAGTGGTTGTATTCCTATTTCATTAAAGAAGCAACTTCCAGAATTAGCTGTTTCCGCTATTGATGTTAGTGAAGGAGCTTTGAATGTTGCTATTAAGAATGCAATGTTGCAGGCTACACAAGTATATTTTCTTCGTTTAGACTTTCTTGATCAGCAAACCTGGGATCAGCTGGGAAAGTTTGACATTATCGTGAGCAATCCACCTTATATCAAAGCTTCAGAAGCCGAAACAATGCATCAGAATGTACTGGAACATGAACCCCACCTGGCTTTGTTTGTTCCGGATGAAGATGCGTTACTATTCTATAGAAAGATTGCTGAATTCGCTAAAGACCATCTTACAGAAAACGGAGTGATCTTCCTGGAGATCAATGAAGCCTTAGGTGAAGATGTAGTGAAATTGTATAACAACCATGGTTACAAAACCGAACTCAGAAAAGATATGCAGGAAAAAGATCGTATGTTGAAAGCCTGGAACTTCTGATCAACCTTCCTTATTCCTTATTCCTTATTCCAACTAAGGCTTAACATTCGCCACCACTTTTGCTCCTGCTCTTTTTGCAGCAGCCATTATTTTGAAGAAACTTCCGGTATAAGAAATAGTATCAGCATTGATCACAACAGCCGGAGTGTCCATAAATGCTCTTGCTTTATTCACTTCAAAGCTGATCATCGAATCCAGCATATTCTCAGCCAGCGGTTGCTGACCTAAATACATCTTATTATCCTTATCTATTGAAACAACAATGTTTTGTTTACTCTTCGTATCACCTTTACCTCGTGGATTGTTTACCCTTACAATATTAGGATTCGCAAGAGTGGAAACGATCAGGAAGAACAATAGCAGGATGAACAGGATGTCGTTCAACGCTCCTGTATGTACTTCCGGATGTGCCCTTAATCTTTTCCTGATGTCCATACGCTAATGTTCTAACTAAACTAAAAACTGAAAACCCTAAACTAAAAATTGTTTTATCTCGTCGGCTCCTGCAGTATATCTAAAAACTCTGCACTTGCCGCTTCCATTTTGTACGCTGTTTTATCGATCTGTGTGGTGAGGTAGTTATGACCTACATAAGCAATCAAACCAATGATCAAACCCGTTGCTGAAGTGATCATCTTTGTATAGATACCACCTGCAATTCCATTCAATGTTAGTTCACCTGTTGAGGCAATGCTATAGAACAACTGCACCATACCAACGATGGTTCCCAAAAATCCAAACATTGGTGCAATACCAGCGATCAGACTAAGTATAGAAAGATTTTTTTCCATCTTATACATCTCCAGCTTACCCACGTTCTCCATGCTTTTCTCAATGGAATCGATCGGTTTACCAATACGCTGTAATCCTTTATCAATAATTCTTGCCACAGGATTATTGGTGTTCTTTGCCAAAGCTCTTGCAGCACTGATGTTGCCCGTGATGATATTATCACGAATGATGTTCATGAAGTTATTGTCGATCTTAGATGCATTTCGAATAGCGATCAATCTTTCGAAGAATACAAACAATGCAGCTGCAAACAAGAGATACAATGGATACATGATCCAGCCACCTTGCTGCAACAAAGAGAATAACGATATCGACTTATCTGAACCCTGAACCGCATTAGCAGCTCGTTGCACCGAATCTACAGCCTGTAACAAAATGCCCATGGGTAAGAAGTATTATGGATAAATGTACTTGCAATGAACAAATCAACGACCAATGTGTGAATAAATTTCACTGTTACTGCTTTTTATGAAAGCTTTTGCACAACAGTGGATGAAGTGTGGATTATTATGTTGCCAGCTTAGTTACGCTATGTAGCTTTTGTTGCGTCGCACTCTTCGACTGCTGTACTTGCCTGTACACTCAACAACAGAAACAGTTTTGTACTGCAACAATCATAGTAACAAAAAAAGAGCTGCCCTGTTACGAGCAGCTCAGTATTACCATTGATCTTTGGTTTATTGCTTTTTTGCCTGCAAGTCCAACTCAATATTCACTTTCTCAGAAATGAATTTATCGCCCAGCGTTTTATCGTTGCCGTAATTCATATTCCATTGTCTTCTGTCGATATCGAAGTTGCCTTTTGCTTTTAAAGTGTTGTCATCAAGATCCACTTTCGCAGGGAAAGTGATATTCTTCGTTACATCTTTCAAAGTAAGATTACCACTGATGCTGAAATTGGCACCTTCAACGATCGAACTGTCACCCCCATTCTTTGTATATGGTTCTACTTTCGTGATCTCGAATTTTGCAGTTCCAAACTTCTCTGCATCGAAGAAATCGCCACTCATCAAATGCGGACGTAACTTATCATCAAACATTCCACCTTTCTCATCCAGGTCCATTGATCTGATGTTGATGATGAAGCTGCCACCAGTAATTTGATTTCCACTCACTGCCACATTCCCGGAAGAAAGACGGAATGTTCCTTTGTGGTTCTTTCCTACTCCATTGCCAGTGAACCGAAGTTTAGAAACCGAAGTGTCTACCACGAACTGCTGACCTTGTACTTCTGCAGCTTTTTGTTCGTCGGTGATGGTTGCATTGTCTCCTTTAGGAGCATCGTTACAAGCTGTGATCGTCATAGCAGTAAGTGTGCCTGCCATGAAAACATAGATAAAGCGTTTCATTGATAATGTTTAGTTTGGGTAGAATGCTTACAAAAACCGTGCATTTCAGCCGGTTAAACATATTCGGTTTACTTTAGTAAAGTCAATGCAACGATGTGTATGAAGAAAACAACCTGGTTATTGGTCGGATTTCTTGTATTAAAATTCATCCTCCAATACAGTCTTATCAACCCTGCCTATGATCTTCAAAGAGACGAGTACCTGCATCTCGACCAGGGAGATCATTTAGCATGGGGATATATCTCAGTGCCACCAGTCACTTCATGGATATCTTACCTCATCAAATTATTGGGTGGAAGTGTTTTTTGGGTAAAGTTCTTCCCGCTATTGTTTGGCTGCCTTACACTGATATTACTTTGGAAAATAGTGGAACTGCTAAAAGGAGGAACTTTTGCGTTCTTACTTACCGGAACTGCTTTCCTCTTGTCACCAATTCTCCGACTCAACATACTTTTCCAGCCCAACAGCCTCGATGTTTTTGCATTTACCTGGGTTTATTATAGCCTTATTCAATTCTTCACCTCAGGCAAAAACAAGTGGATTTACATTACATCAGTAGCTGCAGCTTTTGGCTTCCTGAGCAAATACAATATTGCTTTTCTGTTGGCTTCACTCGCACCTGCCTTACTTCTAACCAAACAGCGTGTGGTATTTGCCAATAAACATCTTTACATCGCTGCGGTAATTGCTTTGTTATTGATCTCTCCTAATCTAATCTGGCAGTATCGCAACAATTTTCCTACACTGCACCAGTTAAAAGAACTGCAGGATACACAGTTGGTTCATGTGAACAGAACAGATTTTTTGAAAGAGCAATTACTATTCACGATCGGTGCTTTCTTCATATTCATGGCAGCATTTATTGGCTTTGCTATCTATAAGCCATTTTCAAAGTATCGTTTTATAGTATGGAGTTTCATTCTTGCAATAACCTTGTTCACATTGATGAAGGCAAAAAGCTATTATGCCCTGGGATTGTACCCTATTCTCCTACCGTTCGGATGTGTTTACCTTGAACACCTGCTTTCAAATGGATGGAAAAGATATTTGCAACCTGTAGCCGTAGCTGTTGTTGTGGTGATGGCTATTCCTTTTCTTTTATTAGCGTTTCCTATTAAAGATCCTCAACAACTAGCTGGTGATCTTTCCATGCATAAAAAACTAGGCATGCTACGATGGGAAGATGGGAAGGAACACAACCTGCCGCAAGACTTTGCCGACATGCTGGGATGGAGAGAATTAGCCGCTAAAGCCGATAGTGCCTGGAATCTTATTCAAGATAAAGAGCACTCCATCGTTCTTTGCGACAACTACGGCCAGGCTGGTGCTATCAACTATTATTCTACATACAAAAATATCAATGCTGTTTCTTACAATGCAGATTACATCAATTGGATCCGGTTAAACAAACCGATCAAAAACATTATTCGTGTGTACGATGCAGGTGAGGCAGAACAAGACATGCCGAAACTGCTATCATTGTTTGATGAAGTTAAGCAGATCGGCAGCATCGAAAACAAAGATGCCAGGGAGTTTGGTACTACAATCCTCCTGCTAAAAGGTGCTAAGCTGGATGTGAACAAAGTGATTGCTGAAGATATCAAGGAGAAGAAGTACTAAAAAGAAAAATCCCGCCGAAGCGGGATTCAAACTATTTCAATATCGCCCTGCTGATCACAATTCGCTGTACCTCGCTGGTACCTTCATATATCTGTGTGATCTTCGCATCTCTCATCAACCTTTCTACATGGTATTCTTTCACAAATCCATATCCACCATGTATCTGCACAGCTTCAACAGTCGTCCACATCGCTGTTTCAGAAGAAAATACTTTTGCCATCGAAGAGCTTAAAGCATAATCCAATCCATTATCTTTCTCCCATGCTGCTTTCAAACAAAGCAATCTTGCTGCTTCGATTTTAGTAGCCATATCAGCCAGCTTAAACTGTATCGCCTGGTGCTGAGCGATCTCTTTTCCAAAAGCTTTCCTCTCTTTTGAATATTTCAATGCCAGTTCGTATGCACCACTCGCAATTCCCAAAGCCTGTGAAGCAATACCTATTCTTCCACCGGCTAAGGTTTTCATGGCGAAAGTGAAACCAAATCCATCTGCTCCTATCCTGTTCTCTTTAGGAACTTTTACATCATTGAACAAGATCGTATGTGTATCGCTCCCACGAATACCTAATTTATTTTCTTTCGCTGCAACAGTTACTCCCGGCCAGTTCTTTTCAACGATCAAACAGTTGATGCCTTTGCTTCCTTTTCCCGGATCGGTCTGGGCCATCACTAAGTAAACTTCGGCAGACGATCCATTGGTGATCCAGTTCTTCGTTCCGTTCAACAGGTAATAATCTCCCATATCTTCAGCAGTGGTACGCTGAGATGTTGCATCACTTCCTGCTTCCGGCTCACTTAATAAAAATGCACCAATGTATAACTCACCATCTTTTTTGCCCTGTGCAAGCGGCGTTAAGTATTTCTGCTTTTGTTCTTCATTACCATAAGCTTCCAATCCCCAGCAAACAAGACTGTTGTTCACGCTCATTGCCACACTCACACTGGCATCGATCTTCGATATCTCTTCCATAGCCAGTACATAACTCACTGTATCCATTCCTGAACCGCCATATTGCGGATCAACCATCATTCCCATAAAACCCAGATCAGCCAGCTGCATGATCTGCTCACGGGGAAATTTCTGTTGCTCGTCTCTTTCAATAACACCTGGTAAACACTCATTACGGGCAAAATCTCTTGCCGCTTTCTGGATCATCAAATGCTCTTCGCTCAATTGAAAATGCATGGGGTTCTTTTTTCTGGCGGCAAAAATAAGCTAACAGGTGTTAGGTTGATAATTATTTTGAGCCCAGCTTTAGCCTTTCATGGTATCGTTCCTTGCGTCGCACCCTTGTACTGCAGTTCTTTATTCACTTTTCAAGACTTATACTTGCCAAATGCAACAAATTATCAATATTTAGCCTTTCAAAAAACCTATAAATGAATTCCCCCAACGAAAAACAACTCGTTTCAGAAGTTGTGCAAATGCTGCGAGACAAATACGACGAGTTAGACATCACCCTTTACCTGAGAGAAAAAGGCCTCGAACCTGAACAAATCGCACCCATCATCGAAGCTGCAAAAACCGAAAGGCTTGCCGAAAAGATGACCTACCTGCCACAACGCAATAAACGCATCTTCTGGATACTGGTTGCTATTACTATATTGGTACTCATCATCGATTTTTTTGTGCTTCCTTCAGCCAGCCTGATCGGTTATTCAACTATGTTATCAATACTGGGTTCCGGCGTATTCGTCTTCTGCTGCTACCTGTTGATATTACATTATAAAACCTGGACACCCGAGTTCTTAAAACACCGGGATACACCCAAATACAACTTCAGCTTTCTTCCCATTTTCATCATCCCGGCGGTTATTGTATTCTTCATTATGTCGTGGGTATTCGATGCTAAAGCGAAAAGCGATCTTACTGCCAACATGGAAAGAACTACCGGAACCATCATGGACGGTCATTCCTATTCTTCCCGGAAATTCGATTTTACCGAAGTAACGGTTCAGTTTAAAACCAAAACCGGCCAATTACTCACCATCAATAAAGACATCAGTAAATACGACTTTAAAGAATTTTATAAAGGGCAAACCGTTGATGTACTCTATTCAAAAAACAATCCCCAGATCATCGAAATACTTACCGATAGAATGAGTGCACAGGATGTAACCCACTCAGAAGAACGAGATATCAGGATCCCTGACTTGTTATCTTTATTCAATACAAAGCCTGATGATATATCTGCTAAACTGGATAAGATCACCTTCGGATGGAATCACACTTCACCTGGCGATACATGGATCAACAACAGGAAAAACATCCTCTTACAAATGAACGATCAATACATGGTGCTCACCAGCCAGGGATCAGGAGCACTTCTTTATCCGAAACAATTACTGGCAGCCGGTTTTACCCGTGTTGGCGAAGCTGCTAATATGCCTTACTCTCTGGCTCCTCAAACTTTTGAGAATGATCAATTCACCGTGATCGTTAAAACGAGCAGGGTACAAGACCAGTTTATAAACACACTTACCATCACCAGGAAATAAGCATCGTTTTTTATACAGTATTTTAGCGTTGATAAACCTTACCAATGAACTACAAACTGCTTGGAGCTGCTTTGCTCATATCTTTTACTTCTTTTGGCCAGAAGCTCAATAAACTCACTGTAGAGAAGATCATGAGAGATCCTAAATGGATCGGCACCTCTCCTTCCAACCCATCATGGAGTATCGATGGCAAAACACTCTACTTCTACTGGAACCCCGAGAAAGCAACAAGTGATTCGCTGTACTTCATCAGTCTTGACAATAAAAAACCGCAGAAAGCCACTACGCAGCAAAAAAGAACACTCGTTACTGCTGACGATATCACGTACAACAGCAATAAAACGGCTTATGTCTATGTAAAAGACGGCGATGTCTTTTATACTGAACTAAAACCCGTAAGAACAAAACTCGTAACGCAAACCACAGAAAGAGAAAACAACCCTGTATTCTCTTTTGGTGAGCAGAAGATCGTATATAACAGAGGCGGCAATCTCTATAGCTGGGATATTGCTACCGGCGAAACACAGCAACTCACCAACATAAAAACCGAAACCCGCCAGAGAGGCAAAGACACTACCCAACAGGAACAATGGCTACGCAGAGACCAGCTCGAATACTTTGAAGTGTTGAAGCAACGCAAACAAAAAAGAGAAGAAGCCGAAGCGTACAACAAGAACACTGCGGCAAAAGAATTACGCAGCATCTTAATAGCTGAAGATAAAAGAGTGCAGGCACTGAATGTTAGTCCGGGTGGAAGATTTATCACCTTCAGCTTGTTTCGTGCAAATACAACAGGCATAAACACCATCGTTCCCAGCTATGTAACAGAGTCAGGATTCACGACTGATATACCCGGCAGAACGAAAGTGGGTGCTCCAAGAGGCACATCAGAATTCTTTTTATACGATCGTGAGAAAGATACCGTCTACTCTATCAAAGCCGATTCTATTCCCGGCATTAAAGACTTACCGGATTATTTACAAGACTATCCTAAGCTTCTTGCGGAAAGAAAAAAGAAGAACGCTAACCGCAATGTCACCTTTAGTTGGGTGAGCTGGTCTCCCAAAGGTCAGAATGCAGTGGTAGAGATCACGGCCGATGATAATAAGGATCGCTGGATCATGTTGGTTGATCTGGAGACAGGAAAGCTGAAACTACTCGACAGGCAAAGAGACGAAGCATGGATCGGTGGACCAGGCATTAACTTCGGTGCTGTTGGCTGGATAGACGAAAACACCTTCTGGTTCCAGTCTGAAGCTACGGGCTACTCACATCTTTATACCATTGATGTTCGTTCAGGCAGCAAACGCCAGCTCACCAGTGGTAAATATGAAGTGCAACAGGCGCAACTCTCTAAAGACAAAAAATATTTCTACATCATCACCAACGAAGTACATCCCGGCGAAAAACAATTCTATCGTTTATCCATTGCCGATGGAAAGAAAGACCGCATCACAACCATGACTGGTAACAACCAGGTCACCCTTTCTCCTGATGAAAGCAAAATAGCAGTAATTTATTCTTACAGCACCAAGCCTGGTGAATTATACATTCAGGATAATAAACCCAATGCATCAACTGAGCAGATCACCAACCTCGGCAGAAGTGAAGAATTCATGTCGTACAACTGGCGTGATCCTGAGATCGTCACATTTACCGCAAGAGATGGTGCCACGGTGTATGCTCGTTTGTATAAACCGGCCAACCCGCATCCCAATAAACCTGCAGTATTGTTTGTACATGGTGCAGGCTACCTGCAGAATGCACACAAATGGTGGAGCACTTATTTCAGGGAATACATGTTCAATAATATGCTGGCTGATGAAGGCTATTATGTATTGGACATTGACTACCGTGCAAGTGCAGGTTACGGCAGGGATTTCCGCACAGGCATCTATCGCCACATGGGCGGAAAAGATCTTACTGACCAGGTAGATGGTGTGAACTGGCTGGTGAAGACCTACGGTATAAACCCAAAGAACGTAGGACTCTATGGTGGTTCTTACGGAGGCTTCATCACTTTGATGGGTTTGTTTACAGAGCCGGATGTATTTGCTGCAGGTGCTGCTTTACGTTCTGTTACCAACTGGTCTAACTACAATCATGGTTATACGTCTAACATTTTGAATGAACCTTTTACTGATAGTATCGCTTACCGAAGAAGTTCGCCTTTATATTTTGCTGAAGGATTAAAAGGAAAGCTGGTAATGCTACATGGCATGATCGACACCAATGTGCACTTCCAGGATATTGTACAGCTAACGCAACGACTGATCGAGCTGGGAAAAGATAACTGGGACCTTGCCGTTTACCCGATGGAAGATCATGGCTTTGTAGAACCGAGTAGCTGGACAGATGAATACAAACGTATTTATAAGTTGTTTGAAGAAGTGTTGAAAAAGTAAATAAAGTATAGAAGTATATAAGCTAAACACACAGCGTTAAAGCAAACAAATACCAGGCATTATATTTCATTATTGCAAACATGAAACTACTTGTTATCATACTCAGTCTCATTAATGGAGGCTATATGTTACTCGATGGCATTTACGTAATGCTGAAGGGCAGGTATATTGGTCCACCCAAACCCGGACCATGGGCAAATCTGTTTCAATACTTCGGTGTTGATGTTTTCAAACTCGGACCTTTATTCGTGTTGTTTGGTATGGCATGGCTCAGCTTTGTTCTTGGTATTCTAACGCATCAAAGCTGGGCTTATATGTTGGGCATATTGATCGCTGTTCTTACGTTGTGGTATTTACCGGTGGGGACGGTGTTTTCGATTGTTGTGCTGGTAGTGTTGATGGGGATGAGAAGTAAGGTGGGAGTTTGACCTGACGGTTAGAAGGCGATATCGGTTCAGGTATTTCCGAAGGCGGGATATTTTGTGACATCCAGCCTGGCAACTAAAGTTAAATAGAATTAGTGCGAATCCGGTCACACTAAACTAAAGATGAAAAGCCAAACAACTGCTGATGAATTTATTGCGTCTGCCGCTCTTTTGACATATTTTGTTGTACGCCGCTGTTAGTCATATTACATATGTACAGGTTTTTTGTCGGTAATGTAAATTCCAATTTTTGGTTCTTGTCCTTTCAGTTTGTCTGCAAATGGAAATCCAAGATTTCTTATTAAAGTCGCACTATCTGCGGGTGCTTTATAGGAATAGGTCACGAAAATAAACCTGTCACCGTCGAGCATGATTGGTTGCTGTACATGTACTTTTCCACTGTCAGCAGTTACGAATATTGTATACTTTCCCTTTGATAACGTTTTGCTTGGTGTATATTGAAGGTCGGGTCTAACGTTAGTGTATTTGATTGTGTCGCTAAATACTGTTTGTCCACCCAATCTTATATTGATGTCCACTGCTTTTTTATCCTGACTTTCATTGAAGATAAAAAAATGTGCTGTTGGTTGGAAAAGTCGACAACTTGTCTTTGTCACCAATAAGACTGTCAAGAAGATAGTAAGCGTCAATATGAGTCCTGGTAACTTTCGCATGAGTTCTGAAGAAGTGGCGTACGTTCAGGGCTTTGTGCAGTTGGGGAATTGACCAACTGTCCGCCTGGAACTGAAGCTAAATTTATAACTAAATGCCGAAGTTTAGAACTACTGCCCGGCAGAATTACGTCCGCCGAAACCAAAGCTTGGATATGCACCGCCGATGATTGCTGCAACGTCATGCCCCAAATGCACAAAACCTTTTGTTGCCTGCCGTTATTTTACGAGATAGCTAATTTGATCGTCAAGGAAAACAAGCAACTCAGATTTTGTCAATTGTATTTCTTGCATATTTGTACAAATAACTTCAACAGTAACATCTTTAAATTTAGCTACATAATGTTTGTAATCGTCAAATGAACTGTCGGTGTGTCTATGATGTTGTCTATTGTTATCTCTGAGTTCTGTCACCCAAGGCGAATTAGTAACTTGGAAAAGTCCGTAAGAACCAAGTCCATATTTTGAAAGCGGATGACTTACTTCGTCATTAGGATAGCCGTATTTATAAATTAAAAAGTCAAATTGTAAAGTGTCGATTAGGTCGTCAGCTTGCTCAAGTAGTAGAAATAATTTTTGTTGGCTTGAAACAATAAAGTTTTCATACATAAATGCATAGTCTTTCTTTAGACTGATTTCTGTCACACTTATTGTCGGATCGTCTTTTTTGAATAGCATGGTGTCGAATATAATGGCAGGCAACACGCTAATTTACCCTATAGGATGTAGTAGGCAAAAAATGATATTATTAAAAGTCAACTGATTAGCGTTATGCTTTTCGTATTTGCTCGTAGCGCCAATACAACTTTAATTAGTAGTTAAGAGGCAATCAACTATTTCTGCCCTCTACTTCTGAATAGCCAACGATTTCGGCAGCATCAATAAAAACGGTATGCCCTTCTCATAAAACAACGCATCATAGAACAATCCCACAAGAGCAAGATTACTGTAATAGGCTTTTAGGTTGTTGTAATAGTACAACTCACTTGGTACATACCATGTCTTCTCTCCCAGCTTAGTTGCTAAAAACCATTTTTCAAGCAACCTTGCTGTTCTTCCATTCCCATCATTAAAAGGATGAATTTTCACGAATACCAGGTGAATCAGAGCGGCATAATAGACCACTTCTTCAACAACCAGTTCGGCTTGTAGTAGTTCATTCAACTCCTTCCAGAAAGTCTCGTATTCACCTGCTACCTGCCCGGCCGATGCAGCTTCATACTGCACACGCTGCGACTGCTGATCCATGATCAGCATATTACCTTTTCTTACCTGCCCTCGATGTGCCTCGGGCAAAAGATGCAACGTGGAAATAGCATGTGCTGTATGAAAAGCTTCTTTAGAAAGTTGGTTATCTCTTGCAAATTCATAAGCAGCATATAGATCATCCGGCTTTTCAGTAAGATTGGGCAGGTACTCAATATCCAGCATTTTATGTTTCACATAGCTATCTACCTCCAATGTTTCTCCTTCAATCCTGGAAGACGACATTACCGATACCGCTGTAGCAAACCTGAAGTTCTCAGCGGTCCATTCTTTTGCCTTTAGCTTTTCCAGTTCATCGCTCAATCGCACATCAAGCAACGAAAGCCAGGTTAGGTAATTCGTATCTGTAAGTAATCTTTGCATATTCAGGATCAGCTAATATCTGCCGTTATACTCTTTATATGATGTGTAAGCTGGTTCAATATTCAGCGCTGTAAATTAAGTAAAAGCAATTTCGTTTAGTTAGCATTACTTCACTCACCTCCACCAACTCCCCACAATCCCTGCAGGCATCCATCTTCTGTCTGCTTTTCGTGTAGCAGCACTCCAAACAATATTATCATACTTCAATTCAAAAGCAACAACGGTTAAACTATCTGCAGGCATGGGTACATTCAAAGTGACGGCTGTTGCTGCATGGGTGTTTTTGTTATACGCAATAGTGATTGTTTCTAAAGCCTGCCCCAGCATCGTTCCTGTTTTTGGCTTGCAGCTAACAGCCATCATTTTTAATTCAATACTGCTACAGCCGGGTGGTGCGGTAATGCTGTTCCTGGGTACAAATGCAGGCAGGTGTATCACTACATCATTACTATTACCATAGCTTATCTCGTAATCAACATTCAATCTTGTTTCTACACTGCACTCCTTTACAAAACGCACATCCTTCAGCCAGCTACTATCTTTCATAGGCTGTTGCGGGTTGCTGTTCTCTGCATGCAACCAGTTCACCAGTGCTTTAAAGAATGTATTGTACGGCTCCCTTTTCTCCCTGAACGGCACCAAAGCATCCATAGCCTGCAATATGGTTGCAGCCAGGCTTGAGGTTTTGCCAAATGCCTTCCCCGTTCTCTTAGTGTTCGTGGTTTGTTTTAGTGTGGCAGGCTTACTCCTCATCACCTGCTTACCATAGATGTAGTAAATCACCACAGGCAGTTTCTTAGCCATAAGCTTCGGTTTAGCGGTATCCCTAAGATACATCTTTTAGTTACAGGATAAAGGTTTAGTCCGTACTTAGTCCGTACATGTACGGACTAAGTACGGACTAAGTATCACGTTCAAATAGGTAAAACTCCTATCATTCAGCTATCTCTCAAGGCAACATCATTTACCAATACTGCCGCTTTCCTTTACCCGTGAATCTGGCATACAGATAGTTGTATTGGCAGGCAATTATTGAGAATCGCTAATTTCGAAACATGCCTGTGACCGACATCCTGTTCTCTATCCTTCTGCTTATTGCAGTGATACTGGTGATCAAAACCCGGAAGCTGAGCAAGCTGGGAGGTGTGGCAGCAGCGATCGTTGCCACCTGTATTTACATTGGCACCGGTTTACCAGGCATCAGTTTACTTGCATTGTTCTTTGTGCTGGGTGTGGCATCAACCCGTTGGAAGCGGGATGAAAAACGAAGGCTAAAATTGGTGGAAGAACATCATGAAGAAAGAAATGCGAAACAGGTCTTAGCCAATGGTGCTGTTGCAGCCCTTATCGGGATTGCCTGCAGTATATTTCCTGAATATGACTTTGTATTGTACCTGATGCTGGCTTGCAGTCTTTCTGCTGCTACAGCAGATACATTATCCTCAGAGCTGGGAATGATATACGGCAAACGCTTTTATAACATCATCAGCTGGAAAAACGATACCAGGGGTGAAAATGGTGTGATCAGCCTGGAAGGAACATTGATCGGTATTATGGGAAGTGTGCTGATCGCAATACTGTATGCCTTTACTTCTGAATTAAACTGGTACACCATCATGGTAGTGGTGGTTGCAGGAACAGTCGGCAATATTGCTGATTCCGTTTTAGGTGCCACCTTGGAAAGACATAATATGATCGGCAACAACGCCGTGAATACACTCAATACATTTATTGCTGCATTGGCAGGTGCATTATTAGCCTGAGTTATCGTGTTAACCTGTAGATGAGTAATGCAGCCCTTTGTATCTGCCTCTCGAAAGTTTTCAGGCTCATTGTTTCGCCCGGTGCATGTCCACCCCAGCCTTCAGCTCCCAATCCATCCAAGGCATCCACATACTTAGAGATAAAAGAAATATCGCCTGCACCACGACCGGAAGGATCACCAGGAGTAATTGGTCCATAGCCCAGTTCAACAGATATCTTACTCAAAAGTTTCGCAAGATCGTCATTGCCTTTGGTGGGTTCCATGGCAGGTAGGCCCTCAGAAAAAGTGATCGCTGCGCTTGTACCTTTCAGGTTGTTTTGCTGAACGATCCTCATCATTCTTGCGATAGCGCTATCTCTTTGTTTATAGGTAAGAAATCTCAGGTCACCCTGCACGATGCAAGTTGGTGAAATGATATTCGTTTTGCCCGAAACAGTTCCGCTTGTTCTCGAAGAATCGTAATGCAATTCTGTTCCGCCAACGATGATACCGGGATTGAAGGTGAGGTATTTTTCCTGGCCAAGTTGTACACGGAATTCATTGAGAATTCTTGCCGTTTCATAGATCGCACCATATCCATTTTGAAAGATACCTGATGAGTGTCCCTGTTGTCCATATACGTGTAATTTCCATCCGCCAATACCTCTTCTTGCAGTAGCGATGGTTGAACCGATGGCTCCTTCAAAAGCCAATGCAACATCATGCTCTTTTGCCCTGCTGATAAAATCACCACGGCTCACATGCAAAGGCGAACCGGTTTTCTCTTCATCACCGGTGAAGTATGCTGTAATGGTGGCATCGTTAAGTAATCCATTTTCATATAGAGCCTGCAATGCCGCAAATATGATCACATCACCACCTTTCATGTCTTCTACACCTTGCCCCGTAACGGTAGAGTCGTTGATCTTGCGATAAGGATTAGCCGGCATATCAGGTTCAAACACAGTATCGAGGTGACCGATCAAAAAAAGTTTCTTTCCCTTTTTACCTTTTACAGATGCAACCAAATGACCTGCACGTTTCACAGAGTCTGGCATACTGATCCATTCTGTTCTGAATTTGATCTTATCAAACTCGGCTCTTAATACATCACCGGTGAGCTTAACGCCTTCTATATTGAGTGATCCGCTGTTGATGTCAACCATCTTCTGCAACAGTTGCAGGTTCTCTTGCAGATGTTTTTGTATCGACTGAACGATCTTTTGCTCTTCTGCAGAAACTGCCTGTGCCTTAGTTGTAGTAGTAAAGACAATGCACAAGATCAAAAGGTGGAAGTACTTCTTCATTACAGTCAATTTGCTACGAAGATTACAAAAAATACAATAGGTTTGATGAGCCAATGAAACGTACACTACTCTCCTTTTTTATTCTTACGATTGCCTGCAGATCAGCCATGCAAACAGTTGAAACATCCAACGATCCAGCGAAGAATTCTTTGATCGAAGTTTTGAATGAGTCACCAGGCCTGCAGCCATTTATCCAGGGTAAAGATTCGCTGCGGATACAGATCGTTTATACAAAGATTGACCGTGACGGTAAAAACCAACCGCATTTTACTGACTATCACTTCAACGTTGATCCGGATAGTTACTTCTACCCTGCCAGTACGGTGAAGATGCCTGTTGCATTTCTCGCATTGGAAAAACTGAATGCACTAAGAGGCAAAGGCATTGATAGAAACTCCATCATGGTAACGGATAGCAGCTTTAACGGAGAAGAAGTGGCTTATACCTTGCCCTCGGCGAAAGACAGCAAAGCAAGTATCGCACATTATATAAAACAGATATTCCTGGTGAGTGATAATGATGCATTCAACCGATTGTACGAGTTCTTAGGTCAGGAATATATTTATGATCAGCTCAGGAAAAAAGGATTGAACAATAGCGTTATTCGTCACCGTTTGGCGATCATCCGTTCTGCAGAACAGAACAGGCATACGAATCCTGTAAGCTTTTATGACACCGCAGGTAATGTGTTATATGATCAAGAAGCTCAAATGAGTAATGCAGTGTTCCCGCAGTTCAATGATAAACTGGGAAGAGGATATTACAGCGGTAATAAACTAATTGATCAGCCATTCGATTTCTCATTGAAGAATCATATATCACTCACAGATCTGCACCAGGTGATGAAAGCGATGATCTTTCCTGGTGCAATGAACAAAGATCAACGATTCGATATATCAGAAGAAGATCGCAGTTTTGTTTTGCGATACATGAGCAGTTTCCCGAGAGAAAGTAAATATCCTTATTACGATACTAACGAACATCCTGATGACTATGCAAAATTCTTAGGCAGGCAAATTTTGCCAAACCCGAATATCCGCATATTCAGTAAATCGGGTTGGGCATATGGATTTTTAACGGATGTGGCTTATGTAATAGATATAGAGAACAAGGTTGAGTTCATGCTGAGTGCCACCATACTCTGCAATAGCGATGGCATTTTTAATGACGACCGCTATGACTTTGAAAAAACGGGCTATCCATTTATGCAGGAGCTGGGAAAAGCTGTTTATCAATATGAATTAAAGCGGCAGCGGAAACACCAGCCTGATCTTTCTGCTTTTAAATTCGACTATACCCGGGAGTGGTAACAGAATTTTATGCTACTGGCATAAAGATTGCCTATACGATTGCACAATCGAAATGCAATTTCTATGAAAAGAAAACTTCTCTATTTCTGCACAGCGATCTGCAGTGTAGTGCTTTTTGCAAGCTGTTCAAAAGATGAAACTGAAGCAAGTGCAAGCATCATGTTCGTGAACGTATCACCTAACGGCGCAAACATTGATGCATCTGTTGGTGGTTCTGTAGTAGCTTCAAACATTGCTTATCCAAATAATTCAGGATACAAAACAGTAGCTACCGGAACACAGAACATAAAGGTTACACAAAGTACAGGTGGTGCTGAAGTGCTGAACGGTTCATTTAGTTTTGAATCCGGTGCTTACTACTCTTTTTACGTGGTTGATTCATCTCACGAAAGAAAGGCAACGATCGTTAGAGATGATCTGAGTGCACCATCAGCTGGAAAAGCAAAGATCAGGATACTGCATTTAGCACCTGATGCTCCTGCAGTGAACATTAGTATTACGGGAAGTGGTTCTGCAGCGATCACCAGTAACAACAGGACTTTTAATGATGTAGCAACAAACGCAGCATTTGGAAGTTTTACTGAAGTAGACGCAGCAGGATTAACTATACAGGCAAATAGTGTTGCCACTACTACAAACATTTTTACACTCCCTGTTGCTACTCTTACAGCAGGAAAGATCTATACGATCATTATCAAAGGTTTTCCTACAGGTACCGGAACACAGCAACTGGGGTTACAGGTTATTCAACATAACTAATAAGGGCAAGCAAGGATAGAATGAAAGTCCCACTGTAATGGTGGGATTTTTTTTATTACAAGATATATTGAACCACAACGACACAACGTCACTGACGAGTCACAACGTTGTGTTCCGTTGTGTCTCCGTGTCGTTGTGGTTCAAAAAAGACGAATATTGTTATGAACGTACAAGTGAGTGACACAACAGAAGCCAAATAGTAGTACTTCTGCTGGTGAACCAAAAATTATCCGCTTAAACCCTACATTTGTTCTTTACCAAAGATTGCGATATGCACTTGTCGTCACGATTGCTGAAATTCAATGAACCTGAGACATTAAAAATGGCTAAGCTGGGAAGAGAATTGAGAGCCCAGGGATTAGACATCACCGACCTGAGTTTAGGAGAGCCGGATTTTGATACACCAAAGCATATTAAGAAAGCAGCAATCAATGCTATTAAAGATAACTGGAGCCATTACCCTCCTGTTGCAGGTTATTTAGACCTGAGAGAAGCGATCTGTTATAAGTTTAAAAGAGATAACGAGCTTGAATATAAACCCGAGAACATTTTGGTTTCTGCAGGTGCCAAGCAAAGCATTGCCAACCTGGTAATGGCTGTGATACAGGAAGGTGATGAGGTGATCATTCCTACACCATATTGGGTTACATATTCCGAGATCGTGAAGCTGGCAGACGGACAGGTGAAGCTGGTGCAAACAACATTAGAGACCGGTTATAAGATCACGCCGCAACAATTAGAAGAAGCGATAACGCCTGCCACAAAATTGTTCATGTTCTCTTCACCTTGTAATCCTACCGGTGCGGTTTATACCAAAGAAGAGTTAGCAGGTTTAGCAGAAGTTTTTAAAAGACATCCACAGGTGTTGATCATGGCTGATGAGATCTATGAATACATCAACTATGTTGGACAACATGAAAGTCTTGCACAGTTTGATGATTTGAAAGACCGTGTGATCATCATTAATGGATTGAGTAAGGGTTTTGCAATGACAGGTTATCGCTTAGGTTATTTAGCAGCCAGTGCAGAGATCACGAAAGCTTGTGAAAAGATACAGGGCCAGTTTACCAGTGGAACAAATTCTATTACACAACGTGCAGCAATAGAAGCATTGCGACATGACCTGAGACCCACTGAACAGATGGTGAAAGAGTTTAAGAAACGCCGTAAGAAAGTGTTGAAGACGGTAAGAGATATTCCGGGTATGGAATGTTTTGAACCGGATGGAGCGTTTTATTTGTTTCCAAAAGTGACTTCATTCTTTGGCAAACGTGCAGGTGAAACGATCATCAATAATGCGGATGATCTTTGCATGTATTTATTAGAGGAAGGACATGTAAGTACGGTAACAGGAAGGGCTTTTGGAAATCCTGAATGTATAAGATTGTCTTTTGCCAATAGCTCGGAGAATCTTGAAAAAGGATTGAAGAAAATAAAAGAAGCGTTGAGTAAACTGCAATAGTTTCTTCGATGAAAAGCAAAGCGAAACAGCTTCTCGATTATTTGCCTTTTACATTATTGATCATCTATACCGTTATTGAATGGATGACGCATTATGTTAATGGTATTCAAATTTCCTGGCAGACTTTTGCAGGTATTTCTCTACTTCTGGTGAATGCAATTCTATTTATAAGGTATCACCAGTTGTCAGTTTTATTTATAGGTCTGCTTTGTCTCCTTGGACTTTTTGGTTTTATAATGTTATCTCCATCCTCCACAACAACAACGATAGGAGAATTTGCTTTTAGATTTGGAGATATCAACTTTCTTGCAGTTTTCATAATACATCTTATTATCTCGTTCCGTTTCTACATTGGTATTGCTACAAGAACATATTGGAATAATTTGTTTGGACAGTTAAAACATCCGAGATGATTGATAAACTCCAGATGTTCGAGAATCGTTTGCTGAAAGTGTATAAGCACAAAAGCAAACTGGCGAGACGCCAAAATGTTTCCTGCTATCGTGTATATGATCATGACCTGCCGGAGTTTCCTTTTGCTATTGAGTTATACGAAGACAAAGTGTATCTCGCAGAATACCTGAGACGCCATGGCATGGAAGAAGAGGAACACGATGAATGGCTGGAAAGCTGTAAAGATGTGATCAGCAAAATACTCTCCGTTCCTGTCGATAAAATATACGATCGCCAAAGACGAAGAATGAACCATAAAGATAAGCAGTACGAAAAGCTGAACATGCAACAGGAGTTCTTTACTGCTGAAGAAAATGGGTTGAAGTTCCTGGTAAATCTTACTGATTATCTTGACACAGGATTATTCTTAGATCATAGAATTACACGGCAAATGGTGAGAGGTGAAAGCAAAGGAAAAAGAATGTTGAATCTCTTTTGTTACACCGGATCATTCTCGGTATATGCAGCTGCAGGTGGAGCAAGTTCGGTTACTTCGGTTGATCTTTCGAAGACTTACCTCAAGTGGGCAGAAGATAATATGGTAATCAATCTTTTCAAGGATACAGGTAAATATCAATTCGTTCATGCTGATGTGAAGCAATACCTGAAAACATTACAGCCCGATAGTTTTGATATCGTGGTGATGGATCCTCCTACTTTCAGCAATAGTAAACGGATGAAGGATTTTCTCGACATTCAGAGAGATCATGTGGAGTTGTTGAATGATGTGCTTGCTGCCACTACTAAAGGTGGAATTGTTTACTTCAGCACTAACTTCACCAGGTTTGTTTTAGAGCAGGAGCAGATCAAAGCAACGGAGATCAAAGACATTACAAGAACAACCACACCATTTGACTTTGAAGGCAAGTTGAAGAGATGGTGCTATAAGATCACTAAATAGAATCTCTCTTAAGGATATAGGTTCGTTTTCCAAACCAATAATTATACACGAAACCGATGCGATAACGTTTGGCAGTTGTATCGGGATTATAGGTTACATTCAGGAATATCCTGTTCTTATTCTTACGTTGATTCCACTCATCACCTTTGATATTCCATTTATTTATTGAAGGTGCTCCTAAATAGTCATGTACAATATTTCTCTTCTGCCCTAACGGAATATTTTGCCAGCGATATGGAATGTTAGCTTTTGCAGCAAATGGAACGATTGCTTCAAAATAAATAAGCCATAGACCAACTAGAATGGTTGTAACAATTAATGAACGTATAATCAATTTTTTATTACTCATTGCTGAAACTGTAATCTCTTTCTACCAGACAAATTCTTGTAGTATAAGCACTGTACCATTGCTTCCTGCCTTTGTGCTGTGCTTCGAGATGATCTACAACTGCTTTCCAGTTTTTAATAGCTTCAAGACTTTCCCAGTAAGAAACGGTGATGCCTACTTCGTTTCTCGCCGATTCATGTCCTAAATAACCAGGTTGCTTTTTTGCAAGTTCCACCATCTTTTCAGACATGGCTGCATAACCGTCGTCCACTGCTGTACGTGTAGAGGTAAAGATCACAGCATAATAGGGAGGCTTGGGAGTATTGGCGATCATAAATGCTGCAGTTGGGTTTTAGTGAGTTCGTTTTCTGTATTGCCCGTGTTGAGTGTGGAAGCCGGTTCAAACAACATAATCCATACTTCTTCAGGTGCTACAGGTTTGTGTTCGATCATTCTTGGAACGATGATAAACTCACCTTCGTTGATGTGTTGAATCTTGTCTTTGAAATGCATTTCGAAACTTCCTTTCACTACATAAAATAATTCGTCTTCGTGTTCATGGTGATGCCATACGAATTCACCTTTGAACTTCACCAGTTTCACCTGCTGACCGTTCAGTTCTCCTACAATTTTAGGACTCCAGTATTCATTGAACAACTCGAACTTATGCAGTAGGTTAACTTTATCGGGCAGCATGTTGTTTAGCTTTATCGAGTAATTGTTGGTGAAGAGAAAGAATTTGGGGTAAGATCATTTGCTGCTCATCATTAACGATTACAAAGTCGCAGAGACGCATTTTAATTTTATCATCCACCTGGCGACTCATTCTTACCAACACTTCATCCCTGGTCATGTTGCTTCTTTCCATCACCCTTTTTATTCTGAGTGATTTAGGTGCATACACGCCAATTACATATTGAAGATTGAAAGCTGATCCGGCTTCGAACATTAACGCAGCTTCTTTGATCACATAAGGTGCCGTTTGTTTGTCGGCCCAGTCTAATCCTGCCTGTATAGAAGCAGGATGCACTAATGCATTTAGTTTCTCTAACTGATAGGCATTGTTGAATACTTTATCAGCTAATATTTTACGGTTGAGTTTGTTTCCTGTGTAGGTTTCCTCACCAAATGCAGCTTTGATCTTGCTGATGAGTTGCTCATCGGTTTGCATGATGTGTTTTGCAGCAGTATCTGCATCGAATACAGGAATGCCTAACACTTTGAAGACTTCTGCAATGATGGATTTTCCGCTGCCAATACCGCCTGTAAGTCCAACTTTAAGCAATGTGATGGTTGTTTGAGTAAAGGTAACGCAAAGAGAATTTTAAAGATGAATGTTTGAGTTTGATTGCACAAGGGCTGGATTTGATCTATGCAAGATCGTTCCGCAAAGAACGCAAAAGATTTTCACTTCGTGAAAATGAGAACATCAGTTGGCATAGAAGGTAACGCAAAGGAAATTTCAAAGCTGAATGTTTGAACTTGATTGCACAAGGGCTTGATTTGATCTATGCCAGAACTTTTCGCAAAGAACGCAAAGGGTTTTCGCTTCGTGAAAAATGAGAACATCCGTTGGCATAGAAAGTAACGCAGAGATAATTTTAGAGATGAATGTTTGAGTTTGATTGCACAAGGGCTTGATTTGATCTATACCAAAACGTTTTGCAAAGAACGCAAAGGGTTTTTCACTTCGTGAAAAAATGAATTAGTAATGAACCAGGTTACTTCATGTGTTGAATAGAATTGTTGAAGTACAAGAGTGCGACGCAACGAAAGCCAAATAGTAGCACACAGTTTAGTTCATTAAAAAAGAAAAGCAGGAAGTAAACTTCCTGCTAATCGTTATAATCATATCAATCACTGGTTATTCTTCTTCGTCAAAGCTCATTGCTTCTCTTGTAGTAGCAAGAACTTCATACTCCTCTTTGTTTCCTACGATCATGTTTTCGAATTCTCTCAAACCTGTACCTGCAGGAATCAGGTGACCAGTGATAACGTTCTCTTTCAAACCGATCATATCATCGGCTTTACCGTTGATAGCGGCAGAACTCAACACCTTTGTTGTTTCCTGGAATGAAGCTGCAGATATCCAGCTTTGAACACCCAATGAAGCTTTGGTGATACCAAGCAATACAGGTGTTGCAGTTGCAGGACGAGCATCTCTCACTTCAACCAGTTTCTTATCGTTACGACGGAGGATTGAATTCTCTTCTCTCAACTCACGAAGTGTAACGATCTGACCTGCTTTCAGCTTTGTACTTTCACCTGGTTCCGTAACAACTTTCTTGTCAAATATCCTGTCGTTCTCTTCGTTGAATTCGAACCTGTCTTCAAGGTCTTCTTCAAGGAAACGGGTATCACCAGCATCAACGATCTCCACTTTCTTCATCATCTGGCGAACGATCACCTCGATGTGCTTGTCGTTGATCCTTACACCCTGTAAACGGTATACTTCCTGGATCTCATTCACCACGTACTCCTGTACAGCGAATGGACCTTTGATAGTAAGGATATCAGCAGGAGCGATCTGTCCGTCAGACATTGGTGTACCTGCTTTTACGAAGTCACCATCCTGAACAAGGATCTGGCGGGTCAAAGGAACAAGGTATTTTTTAACGATACCATCTTTCGCTTCAACGATGATCTCACGGTTACCTCTCTTAACGTTACCGAAAGCAACCACACCATCGATCTCACAAACCACTGCAGGGTTACCTGGATTTCTTGCCTCGAATAACTCGGTTACTCTTGGAAGACCTCCGGTGATATCTCTCAGTTTACCCAACACCCTTGGAATCTTAACCAACACCTGGCCTGCCTTCACTTCATCGCCTTCTTCCATGATGATGTGTGAACCTACAGGAAGGTTATAGTGTTTCACATCTTTACCTTCGATGATAACAGTAGGTATCTTGGTCTTATCTTTTGTTTCGATAACCACTTTCTCTCTGTGACCTGTTTGTTCATCAGCCTCGTCACGGTAAGTGATACCTTCGATCACATTCTCAAACTTCACTTTACCCACCTGCTCTGCAACGATCACATTGTTGAATGGATCCCATGTACAGATCATATCTCCTTTCTTCACCTGCTGACCGTCTTTTACGTTCAGCGTAGCTCCATAAGGAACGTTGTTGGTGATAAGTAAGCGATCATTTTTCACGTCGATAATTCTCACCTCACCTGTACGACCGATAACGATCTTCACTTTGTTGCCTTCACTATCTGTTGTATCAACCGTTCTTAAACCGTCGAACTGTACAGTACCATCGAACTTAGCCGGCAAGCCAGATTCTACTGATGCAGAACCTGCCACACCACCCACGTGGAAGGTACGAAGTGTAAG
Organism: Chitinophagaceae bacterium; assembly: GCA_024508725.1. Classification (GTDB taxonomy): domain Bacteria; phylum Bacteroidota; class Bacteroidia; order Chitinophagales; family Chitinophagaceae; genus JAEZDC01. The sequence continues at coordinate 1,281,381 of JANINS010000004.1, forward strand.
CTGTGTACCAGGCTCACCAATTGACTGAGCACCCATGATACCTACAGCATCACCACGCTGTGCCATGTAACCTGTTGCAAGGTTTTTACCATAACACTTCACACACACACCTCTCTTGCTTTCGCAGGTAAGTACTGAACGAATTTCTACTGTATCAATTCCTGAATCTTCGATCTTATCAGCAATATCAGAAGTGATCTCTTCACCTGCAGCAACGATCAGTTCATCACTTACCGGATGGTACACATCATGGAGTGAAGTTCTACCTTCAATTCTATCGCTTAGAGGTTCGATGATGTCTTCATTATCTTTCAATGCAGAAGTTGCAATACCTCTTAATGTTCCGCAATCTTCTTCAGTGATAACAACGTCCTGGGCAACGTCAACCAATCTTCTTGTTAAGTAACCGGCATCGGCTGTTTTCAAGGCAGTATCGGCAAGACCTTTACGGGCACCGTGGGTAGAGATAAAGTAATCCAATACGTTCAATCCACCTTTAAAGTTGGAAAGGATCGGATTCTCGATGATCTCAGAACCGGTGCTACCAGATTTTCTTGGCTTAGCCATCAATCCCCTGATACCAGCCAACTGTTTAACCTGTTGCTTAGAACCCCTTGCACCTGAATCAAGCATCATGTACACTGAGTTGAAGCCTTGCTTATCGCTTTGCATTTCACGGATCAAAGTCTCAGTGATACGAGTATCCACACGAGACCAGATATCGATCACCTGGTTATAACGTTCGTTATTAGTGATCAATCCCATGTTGTAGTTTTCCCAAACCTCATCTACTTCTGCTTTCGCATTTTCAAGAAGTTCATTCTTCATGTCAGGGATGATGAGGTCGTTAACGTTGAACGACAAACCACCTCTGAAGGCCATACGGAAACCAAGTGTTTTAATATCATCAAGGAACTTAGCCGTTTTTGGAACGTCAGTGATCTTGATAATATCACCAATGATCTCTCTTAAAGACTTCTTAGTAAGTAATGCATTGATGTAACCAACTTCTTTAGGAACGAATTGGTTGAACAATACACGACCTACGGTTGTATCGATCAGCTTATTCACCAGTTGTCCGTCAATACGAACATTGGTCTTCACTTTAATATTTGCATGGAGGTCGATCTGGTTCTCATTGTAAGCAATAAGAACTTCTTCCATGTTATAGAAAGCTTTTCCTTCACCACGCACTTTCTCAGTCTCGGTTGATTTCTTACCCTTAGAGATATAGTACAAACCAAGAACCATGTCCTGAGAAGGAAGGGTGATCGGTGTACCGTTCTGTGGGTTCAAAATGTTGTGAGAAGAAAGCATCAGCAACTGAGCTTCCAAAATAGCAGCATTGCTCAAAGGAACGTGAACCGCCATCTGGTCACCATCGAAATCGGCGTTGAACGCTGTTGTTACAAGAGGGTGAAGCTGGATCGCTTTACCTTCTACCAACTTAGGCTGGAAAGCCTGGATAGAAAGCCTGTGAAGTGTTGGGGCCCTGTTCAACATTACAGGGTGACCTTTCAATATATTTTCAAGAATATCCCAAACTACCGCTTCTTTTCTATCCACTAATTTCTTAGCAGACTTAACGGTTTTTACGATACCTCTTTCAATCAGTTTACGAATGATGAATGGCTTGAAGAGCTCAGCTGCCATATCTTTTGGCAATCCGCACTCATGCATTTTCATTTCAGGACCTACCACGATAACCGAACGACCAGAATAGTCAACACGCTTACCCAACAAGTTCTGACGGAAACGACCTTGTTTACCTTTAAGTACATCACTCAAAGATTTCAGGGCACGTCCACCTTCAGCTTTAACAGCGTTCGATTTTCTTGAGTTATCGAACAAGCTGTCAACAGCTTCCTGTAACATCCTTTTTTCGTTACGCAGGATCACCTCAGGTGCTTTGATCTCTAACAAACGCTTTAAACGGTTGTTACGGATGATCACACGACGGTAAAGGTCATTCAGATCAGAAGATGCGAAACGACCACCATCCAAAGGCACTAACGGACGAAGTTCTGGAGGAATAACAGGAATATATTGCATCACCATCCACTCTGGCTGGTTCACAATTCTTGTTTTTGCATCACGGAAAGCTTCCACAACGCTCAAACGCTTTAAGGCATCTGCTTTACGTTGCTGAGAAGTTTCGTTTGCTGCAGCATTTCTTAAAGAGAAGCTCAATCCGTCAAGATCAATTCTTGCCAGCAGATCATGCACAGCTTCTGCACCCATCTTAGCGATGAATTTCTGTGGATCTTCATCAGGTAAGTACTGGTTATCTTTTGGAAGTGCTTCCATGATATCCAGGTACTCTTCTTCCGTTAAAAGATCACCCGGGTTCAGGTTCTCTTTTACACCACCCTGGATCACTACGAATCTTTCGTAATAAACAATGCTCTCTAATTTCTTAGAGCTCATTCCAAGCAGGTAACCGATCTTGTTAGGAAGCGATTTGAAATACCAGATATGTACAACAGGAACAACAAGCTTAATGTGTCCCATTCTTTCACGACGAACTTTCTTTTCAGTCACTTCAACACCGCAACGGTCACAAACGATGCCTTTGTAACGGATACGCTTATACTTTCCGCAGGCACATTCGTAATCTTTCACCGGGCCAAAAATTCTTTCGCAGAACAAACCATCTCTTTCGGGTTTGTAAGTACGATAGTTGATGGTCTCTGGCTTTAACACCTCACCAAAGCTGCGTTCCAGGATTGCATCAGGAGAAGCAAGGCTGATGGTGATCTTTGAGAATGTTGATTTCGGACGGTTGTCTTTTTTTATTGCCATAATCGTATTGTACGATTTAAGTTTTTTGATTTTGTTTGACGATCTGCAGAATCTCTACTCATCGTCTGTTGTGTCACTCACTTGTACGTTCTGAACAATGTGGGGCATTCGTGAATGGTGAGCCGTGAGTGGTGAATGATTCACGACTCACGACTAACGATTCACTTTATTCGAATTTCAGGTCTAAACCTAATCCTCTTAATTCATGCACCAATACGTTGAACGATTCAGGAATACCTGCTCTTGGAATATTATCTCCTTTAACGATGGCTTCGTAAGTTTTCGCTCTTCCGATAATATCATCCGATTTAATGGTAAGTAATTCCTGCAGGATGTTAGATGCACCATAAGCTTCCAGAGCCCAAACCTCCATCTCACCAAAACGCTGACCACCAAACTGTGCTTTACCACCCAATGGCTGTTGCGTAATAAGAGAGTATGGTCCGATAGAACGGGCATGCATCTTATCATCCACCATGTGGTGTAGTTTGATGATGTAGATAACACCCACGGTAGCTTTCTGGTGGAATCTTTCTCCTGTTTCTCCGTCGAACAAGTGTGTGTGACCCATGTGCGGGATACCAGCTTCTTTACAACGATCTGCAATTTCTTCAACAGTAGCACCATCGAAGATTGGTGTTGCGAACGTCATTCCCAGCTTTAATCCAGCCCATCCTAAGATGGTTTCATAGATCTGGCCAAGGTTCATACGAGAAGGTACACCCAATGGATTCAACACAATGTCAACCGGCGTTCCATCTTCCATGAAAGGCATGTCTTCAGCTCTTACGATCTTGGCAACGATACCTTTGTTTCCGTGACGACCCGCCATTTTATCACCCACTTTCAGTTTACGCTTAACAGCTAAGTAAACTTTAGCAAGTTTCAATACACCTGCTGGTAACTCGTCACCGATAGAGATGTTGAACTTCTCTCTCTTATATCTACCCAACTCTTCGTTGTAACGAATGCTGTAGTTGTGCAATAATGTGTTGATGAGATCATCGGTTTTTGCATCACCAGTCCAACCCAAAGGATTTACGTTCTGGTAATCGATCGTTGCAAGGTTCTTCGCATTGAACTTCGCACCTTTACCGATCTGCATTTCACCGAAGTTGTTGGTAACACCTGCAGAAGACTGATCTCTCAATAACGTCTGCAATTTGCTCAACAATGCTTCTTTGATCTCTTCTACATTCTGCTCGTGTACTTTTTCGATCTTCTCTAACTGAGCTTTCTCACGAACCTTCGCATTCTTATCTTTCTTCGCTCTCTGGAAGAGTTTTTTATCGATCACCACACCCTCCACTCCGTTTGGAGCTTTGAGTGACGCATCTTTAGCATCACCAGCCTTATCACCGAAGATCGCTCTTAAGAGTTTTTCTTCAGGAGTAGGATCTGATTCACCTTTAGGAGTGATCTTACCGATCAGGATATCACCTTCTTTTACCGCAGCTCCGATACGAATGATACCATTCTCATCAAGGTCTTTGGTTGCTTCTTCCGAAACGTTTGGAATATCCGGAGTCAATTCCTCTTCTCCCAGTTTTGTATCACGAACCTCTAATTCATATTCATCGATGTGAACTGAAGTAAAGAGGTCTTCACGAACTACTTTTTCATTGATAACGATCGCATCCTCGAAGTTGTAACCTTTCCATGGCATGAATGCCACAACAAGGTTTCTTCCAAGTGCTAATTCGCCATCTTTCGTTGCATAACCTTGTGTAAGGAAATCTCCTTTAGACACCTTCTGTCCTTTCTTAACAGCAGGGCTCAGGTTGATGCTGGTTGACTGGTTTGTTTTGATGAACTTAGTGAGTCTGTACACTTTCAGGTCATCTTCGAAAGAAACCAATCTATCAATATCGTTCCTGTCGTAACGAACGTGAATTTCGTTTGCATCAACAAATTCAACGATACCATCACCTTCAGCATGGATCTGGATTCTCGCATCTCTTGCAGCTTTCCCTTCTAAACCTGTACCCACGATAGGCACCTGAGGTTTGATCAATGGAACAGCCTGGCGTTGCATGTTAGAACCCATCAGGGCACGGTTAGCATCATCATGCTCGAGGAACGGAATCAGCGAAGCACTCAAACCAACAATCTGGTTAGGTGCAACGTCCATATATTCTACTTCATTTCTGTCAAGAATAGGGAAGTCACCTGTTTCGCGGCTTACGATCTTGTCTTCAGCAAAGTTTCCTTTTTCATCCAAAGGCGTATTTGCCTGGGCAATTTTCGCTGTATCTTCTTCTTCTGCACTTAAGAACTCCAGTTCTTTCATGTTCACTTTACCGTTGCTTACTTTTCTATATGGAGTCTCGATAAAGCCCATATCGTTGATAGCAGCGTGAACGCAAAGTGTAGAGATCAGACCGATGTTTGGTCCTTCCGGAGTTTCGATTGTACAAAGACGACCGTAGTGAGAATAGTGTACGTCACGAACCTCGAAACCTGCTCTTTCTCTACTCAAACCGCCGGGTCCGAGTGCAGAAATACGACGCTTGTGAGTGATCTCAGAAAGCGGATTGGTTTGATCGAGGAACTGGGATAATTGTGAAGTACCGAAGAACGAGTTAATAACTGAAGAAAGTGTTCTCGCATTGATCAGATCAACAGGAGTAAATACCTCGTTATCTCTAACGTTCATCCTTTCACGGATGGTACGAGCCATACGTGCAAGACCAACACCGAACTGAGCATACAACTGCTCTCCCACCGTTCTTACACGACGGTTGCTCAGGTGATCAATATCGTCGATCTCAGCTTTACCATTCGTTAAACGAACGAGGTATTTGATGATCTCGATAATATCTTCTTTGGTCAATACTTTCTTCTCAAGCGGGTAATTAAGATTGAGTTTACGGTTGATCTTATAACGACCAACTTCTCCTAAATCATAACGCTTATCAGAGAAGAATAATTTATCGATGATACCACGTGCGGTTTCATTATCCGGAGCATCAGCACCACGCAACTGGCGATAGATGTGCTGAACCGCTTCCAGTTCACTGTTAGAAGTATCTTTATTTAAAGTGTTGTAGATAATTGCATAATCACCACCCACATCTTCTCTTTGCAGGAAGATCGTTCCTACTTCCATTTCAGTGATCATGTCGATCGCAGCTTCGTCGAGGATCACGTCTCTCTCCATAACGATCTCGTTACGTTCGATAGACACTACCTCACCGGTATCCTCATCAACGAAATCTTCTACCCATGTTCTGAGAACACGAGCAGCGAGTTTCTTACCTACATGTTTTTCTAATGTTTTCTTATCTGCTTTTACTTCGTCAGCCATTCCGAACAATTCGAGAATGTGTTTATCAGTTTCAAAACCGATAGAACGAAGCAATGTTGTTACAGGGAATTTTTTCTTACGATCGATGTAAGCATACATTACATTGTTAATGTCTGTAGCAAACTCCATCCATGCACCTTTAAACGGAATCACTCTGGCAGAGTAGATCTTTGTTCCGTTAGGGTGAATAGACTGACCGAAGAATACACCTGGTGAACGGTGTAATTGAGATACAACCACCCTTTCAGCACCATTAATAACGAAAGTACCTCTTGGTGTCATGTAAGGGATATTTCCAAGGAACACATCCTGAACGATGGTCTGGAAATCTACGTGTTCCTCATCATTACAGCTCAAACGGAGCTTGGCTTTCAAAGGAACAGCGTAAGTGAGTCCACGTTCCATACACTCTTCAATAGTGTAGCGGGGTGGATCAATGAAGTAATCCAGGAACTCCAGTACGAAAATGTTCCTCGTATCGGTGATAGGGAAATTCTCTTTAAATACACGGAATAAACCCTCAACGTTACGCTTGTCTGGTGTGGTTTCTAACTGGAAAAATTCTCTGAAGGACTCTAATTGAATGTCTAGCAAATCAGGAGCGTCAGCCAGGTGTTTCGTTTTACCAAAGCTGAACCTGTTGTTGAGTTGTGTTGTTGACATAATTATTTGTAAACCGGTTATTTTGCAATGAATCTGGGGAGAACTTACAGGTTCCCAATGCATGCATCTTTGGCAGTTCAACATATTGGCGCCTTGCTGAAATGCCGGTTGCTTAATTTGCCCAAATTTATAAAGGACAGCAAAGGTAGGTAATAAAAAAATATCGGCGCAAACAAATTTTAAGCCATAACATCTTTTTTACATAAAAAAGAGTTGATTTTGGGGAAAATAATACCTAATTTATTTCCATAGGGAATATCAGTAGAGGTTTCTTTTGGAGTAAGTTCATAAATAATATACATCTCCTGCTCTTCTATGCTTTCTTCAAAAGACGCAATGAGGTTCACGCCTTCATATTCCTTGTTTAACCGATATCTTAAAATAAGGATGATATTAGTTTGCTGGTGAAAAGCATAATCCTTCGCAGATTCTATGATACCGGAATCGGTAGCCGGAACAACCCTTTCTGTGTTCCAGGTTATGTATTCGAAATCCTTTTTCGTCCGCAAGTTATAAAGTGGTTTACCCAGGTAGCCACTGATCGGGAAGGTGAAAACATCGGGGTCTGCTGCAATGGGAGTATTGGAATACTGGTGCTTTAAAAAGGATGCTGCTGCTTTCGCCCCTGTGAAAGGTTGCTTCCAATCAATATAACAAGCCATCAAGCCAGCTAATACATGACAGGACAAGATCGTTGTAACAAGTACATTTCGTCTGTATATCCAATTACCACCTGCAGGCTTTTGTCTAGAATGAATATTCAATAGCCATAAACATGTAATAAATAATAAATAGATATGGCCAGAATGACGGATAAACAGTAGATACTTAAGGTACATAAAAACCAATATGGCTAAGCTACCGGCAAAAAATATCAGCAAGACCTGGCGGTTTCTCGCAAAAAGGAAAACTAAACCGATGAAGATCAGGACTGACAGGCCCAACATCAGCCAAGAGCTTTGGATAAAATTGGTGTTCCAGAAATGCATTTGTGCCTGGGGAATCGGGAACATCACCTGCCAAATAAACTTGAAAACACCACCTATGCCCCGAAAAGAGATATTCGAACGCCATACGGCAATCTGTATATCGCCAGGTGGCCATACAGTAAATGCACAAAGCCATACTCCTATGGATAAAATTAAAGCTACAGTTATACATCGGGAAAGAGAAACTGCTGCTGTTTTCCAGCTTTGCCACATGTTATAAGCGACACTCAGGGCAAGAATCCCAGATACAATAAAAGCGACCAGGTTTGTTTGCATCAGCAGGCAAAGCAAGAAAGCCTGCAGAATATAATTACTTCGGTTTTTGGTCAAAGCAAGTAAAAAAACAAAGAGCAGTAACAGAGAGATACCATAATTGCGGCTTATAACACCATACTCATACAACGGGAAATAACCAAAAAGAAATAATGCTTTTTGCAATTTATTGAATGGGGCATATCTGAGCCATACTAAAGCTGTTGCCGCTGCTATAATGAAATGCAACAACTGCATTCCTGCAATATTATTTGTAAATAATTGTACTATCCACAATAGCAAATACCACAAAGACGGATGTCCTTCATATCCCAGTTTTTGAAAAAGAGAACCTATGCTATCACTATTCTTAACAATAAGCCATGCCTGCCATTCATCACGCCAAGGCTCGTGAAAGTACATGGTAAACCCCAGAACAGCGAGATAACTCAGCCATGTAAACAGAACAAAACGCTTGTTGTTTGGAGAAATACTGTTAAGAGGTTGCATCTTAAAAACGAATTTACACGGTTATATCACTCCTGCTAAAATTATCAGAGAAGCTGGTTATGTAGTATTGCCTTGTTGGAATGCAAAAAAAATATCCAATTAACGCATTGTATCAGGAACTCTTATATATTCAGCATTTTAATACGAACTAATGAGACGACTGTTCGCCACAATCTTACTACTTCAATTGTATGGCATAACCCATGCACAACTCCCGCAAAGTTTGTCATCTTCCGACATATACCAAGGCATCAAAAAACTGAATGTACTGGGAAGTGTATTGTATATAGCAGCCCATCCGGATGATGAAAATACCAGGCTGTTAGCATATCTCGCCAGGGAAAAACAATACCGCACCGGCTATTTAAGTCTCACACGTGGTGACGGAGGCCAGAACCTGATCGGTGATGAGCAGGGAGTTGAACTGGGTATGATCAGAACGCAGGAACTGCTTGCTGCCAGGAGAGTTGACGGTGCCGAACAATTTTTCAGTCGTGCTTTTGACTTCGGATTTTCTAAAACAGCAGACGAAACACTCACGATCTGGGATAAAGAGAAAATATTAAGCGATGTGGTTTGGGTGATCCGAAAATTTCAGCCGGATGTGATCATTACAAGATTTCCCGGTGATAGTCGTGCCGGTCACGGGCATCATTGGTCTTCTGCATTACTGGCCAACGAAGCTTTTACCGCTGCTGCAGATACCAATCGTTTTCCTGAACAATTTCGATATGGCGTAAAACCGTGGCAGGCCAAACGCATATTATGGAATGCATTTCTGTTCAGCACCAACTCAGTTCCAGACTCAGCATTTAAACTGGACGTAGGTGCTTACAACAATATATTGGGAAAAGGTTATGGCGAGATTGCCAGTGAAAGCAGAAGCAATCATAAAAGCCAGGGCTTTGGTGCAACAAGAACGAGAGGTGAGGCTTTTGAATATTTCGTTACCACAGGTGGCGATCCGTTGAAAGAAGATCTGTTTGATGAGGTGAACACCAACTGGAGCCGTATCAACCATCCCGATATTCAACAACAGATTTTGCAGATCCAGAATAATTTCTCATTTGAACAACCGTATAAATCTGTTACAGCATTAGTTAACTTATCGAAAATGCTGAAACAACTTCCTGCGAGTTACTGGCAACAACAGAAACTGAAAGAAACACAACAACTGATCGAGTCAGCTGCAGGTTTATTTGCAGATGCCATTACCAACACTACCCAGGCCATACAAGGTGATTCACTTCGCATTACGCTGATCGTTAACAAGCGAAACAATATCGACGCACAGATATTAGGTTATCGTTTAGATGATTTCGATACTACATTCAGAAGTACATTATCAACAAACAGGAACTTCACTTTACCAAAGAATATTGTCGTTCCGTTCGATAAGAAAAGATCTCAACCTTACTGGCTGGAACATGCTATGCCTAATGGAAGCTTTGATGTAAGAGATCAGCAATTGATCGGCAAATCAGAGAATGATCCAGCTTTTATCATTCATTACAGGTTAAGGATCGAAGGCGATACATTTATCGTATCCAGACCTGTGCAATATAAATTCACTGATCCGGTTAAAGGAGAAATATACCAACCTGTGGTGGTGATACCTGCATGGGAACAAAACTTTAATAAGCCTGTTTACATATCCAGCAATGGAAAACCTGTTTCGGTTGCGATACAATTGAAAGCAAATACGAAGCAAGGAGGCAACTTACATGGAGATGTTAAGCCCATCGTTTCTGAAGGATGGCAACTACGCACATCATCATCGCAGGCTTCGTTACAAAACAATGCGATGTTCGAGGTGTTGCCATCGAACAAACAACTCAACAGTAAAGCAAGCATCAGTTTAACACAGCAAAACGATAGCGTTTATCGTGGTGCCACTAAAACCATTGCGTACGATCATATTCCCAACATCACCTGGTTCTCTCCCGCTGCATCTACGTTAGTAAATCTTAATATAAAAACTTCAGGGAAAAACATCGGCTATATTCCAGGTGCAGGCGATAAAGTTGCAGAAGCACTTCAAAGCCTGGGTTATAATGTTACAATACTTACACAGGAAAATATTCAGCCGGAAGTATTGAAAAAACTGGATGCAGTGATCACCGGCATCAGGGCTTACAATACACATCTTTATCTTACAGCGAAGTATGATGTATTGATGAACTATGTACAAAACGGTGGTAACCTTATCGTTCAATATAACACGAATAATGGTGTAGGACCGTTAAGAGCTAAGATCGGTCCATACAATTTCAATATCTCGAGAACCAGGGTAACCGAAGAAGATGCTGTTGTAACTTTTGCTTTGCCTGATCATTCAATATTCAACTATCCCAACAAGATCACTGCAGATGACTTTAAAGGATGGGTACAGGAAAGAAGTGTGTACGAGGCAGACCAGCTTGATTCATCTTTCGTAACACCTATTCAAATGAATGATAAGAATGAAAAGCCTGGCAATGGAAGCCTGATCATTGCAAAATATGGCAAAGGCAATTTCGTGTACACAGGTTTGTCATTCTTCAGGCAATTGCCTGCTGGAGTTCCGGGAGCCTACCGCTTACTGGCGAATCTTATCGCTTTACCAAAAAACAAATAGCAGTGCCAAACGAAAAAATACCGGTGTTCAAAACATGGAAGCAATGGTACCTGTTCGTGGTGCTGTTCCTTGTTCTATTGATCATTTTCTTCTGGTGGTTCACTAAACAGTTTACATGAGCAAATTCGACTGGTTCATATTAGTATTTACTTTAGTGGCCATCATCAGCTACGGATTGTATAAAAGCCGTACGTCAAAAAACCTGGAAGGGTATTTTCTCAGCAACCGTTCCATGCCTTGGTATCTTGTATTACTCAGCATCATGGGAACACAGGCCAGTGCCATCACTTTTTTGTCGGCACCGGGACAAGCTTTTACTGATGGGATGCGATTCGTTCAATATTATTTTGGATTGCCTTTGGCCATGGTAGTGTTGTGCATCACTTTCGTTCCGCTGTTCAATAAACTGAAAGTATTTACCGCTTATGAGTTTCTGGAACAACGTTTCGATTTAAAGACAAGAACATTCACCTCTGCATTGTTCCTCATTTCAAGAGGATTATCTACAGGCATCAGTATATGTGCACCATCTATTATTCTTTCGTCTTTGATGGGGTGGGATATTTTCTGGACCAATATCGTAATGGGTGGATTGCTGATCATCTACACCGTTAGTGGTGGAGCCAAAGCGGTAGCATACACGCAACAACTACAACTGATCATCATCTTCACGGGAATGTTCATTGCAGGATATTTTATTGTTCATCTATTACCGGAAGATGTAGGTTTTGTTGATGCGTTAACAGTGAGTGGCAATTCGGGAAAGTTGAATGTGATCACCACCGGTATTACAGAAAAAGGTTTTGACCTGAAAGACCGTTACAATCTGATCAGTGGAGTGATCGGCGGATTCTTTCTTGCTCTCTCCTATTTTGGAACCGATCATAGCCAGGTGGGGAGATATCTAACTGCCAAAGACAATACAGAAAGCAGGATCGGTTTGCTGATGAATGGTCTGGTAAAAGTGCCGATGCAGTTTTTGATATTATTGATCGGTGCATTGTTGTTTGCATTTTACCAGTTCAATCCCGGGCCAATATTTCACAACCAGCCTGTTGCCGATAAAGCAAAACAAACCATTTACAAGCCACACCTCGATTCACTGGAAACTGCATATAAGAACACGGTATTGCTAGCAGCCACAGCCAATAAAGCATATATCGCTGATGAAAATAACCTTGCAAAAAAAGATGCTGCAAAAGCGATGGCTGTTACATCAGACTCGTTGCGGAAGGAATACAAGAAAACATTACAGCAAGCCATTCCATCGGCTGATACAAATGACACCAACTATGTGTTCCTGCGTTTTGTAATTGATAATCTACCGATAGGATTGATCGGCTTATTGATCGCCATCATTTTTCTTGCTGCCTGGGGGTCTATTGCAGCAGCATTGAATTCACTTGCATCCTGCACCATGATCGATTTCTACGTTCGGTTTAAAAAACATCATGCACATGCTGAAGAGGATGATGCAATGTCATTGAAGAAATACAGGCTTTCGAAATTGTACACTTTATATTGGGGATTGTTCTGCATTGCAGTAGCACAGTTTGCCAACCGAATGGGCAGCCTGATCGAAGCAGTGAATATTCTCGGTTCTTTGTTCTACGGCGTGATCCTCGGAATATTCCTCGTAGGTTTTTACCTGAAGAAAGTAGGCGGCAATGCTGTATTTGCAGCAGCGATCATTGGAGAGTTGATCGTTATCGCTTTATTTATGCTTGATAAATACGAAGTGATCGGCTTTGGTTTCCTTTGGCTGAATGTTGCCGGTGCTGTTGCTGTTGTGTTGCTATCATGGCTGATGCAACGATTTGTTTACAACAGAAGTGCGATGTAGAAAATACCATGAAGTGATGATCATTCATCACTGCCGGAAACTCTTCTTACATTCTGTGCTTCGGGGCCTTTACTTCCCTGTTTCACTTCAAACTCTACCTGTTCACCCTCGCTCAGGCTTTTATAACCACCACCCAATATCGCAGTATGATGTACAAACACATCTTCACCACTATCTCTTTTTATGAAGCCATAACCTTTGTTCGTGTTGTAAAATTTTACGGTTCCTTTCTCAGACATATAAAAGGTTTTGCACAAGGTAGTAAAAAGGATCAGTAGCCTGTTGCACAAGCCAGATTAAAAAAGCCGGCAACCAAGCCGGCTTTGAATCATTGCATTGCTTCTCAGTCCTTCTTATTCTTTGCTTCTAAAAGTTCTTTATACCTCGCTTGTTGCTCTGTAGTGAGCAATTGCAGGAACTGTGTTTCTAATGCTTTTCTCAGCATCGCTTTTCTTTCTGCTTTGGCTTCATCAGTAAGTTCTGCATTGTTTTCGATTGCTTTTCTTCTTTCACCAAAAGCCTTGTTAAGATCGGCTATCTTTTTCTGCTGATCATCGGTGAGCTTTAATTCTGTTACTAACTGATCCTGCCAATCCTGTGCTTGTTTTATTGCTGCAGTTTTTTGACCAGGCTGTGCTGCAGGTGCAGCTACTGGAGCTGTGGCTTTCTGATCTTGTGCAAAAACAGTACATACAGAGGCTGCCATAACGAGTGCTGTGAGCAATGTTCTTTTCATAGCATTTTATTTAGTGGTTAAGAAATTCATATCAAGGTACTGCAACCTGTTACCTCCGATTTTCTTAATTGACAGAAGGATGAACTGTCTGACAGTTTTTTACATTACAGAAGAAATCAACATCATTTAAGCAGCATCACCCAACCGGTAAACCGCTCATTGGTTTCTCCGGGAATGATCACATAGTAGTACACACCTAGCGGCAGTGGAATATTATTAATGCTAGTGCCTTTCCATGCACGTGCATATCCTGTACTTTGAAATACAAGCCTGCCCCACCTGTCGTATACCTGCACAGTGGGTTTGGGATACCTGCTGAGATTTGCTATTTCCCAGCTATCATTTATACCATCACCATTCGGGCTGAAAGCATTGGGTATGCTGATGGATTGCAATACTCGAAGCTGAACAGATGCACTATCAATGCAACCATCTGCGGATGTAGATACAAGCGTATATGCAATATCGTTCAACGGAGTTGCCAACGGTGCAAGGGAAGTAACATCGCTAAGCCATATCGGTGGCAACCATTGATGTGTAACGCCATTACTGCTACCATTGAGTTGTACTGTTTTGCCTGAGAGGACAGACTGGTCATGTCCGGCTGATACAATTGGTTTTGGTAAGATGTTTATCGTTTGTACCGTATCGGCAGTGCATCCACCAGGTGTAGTAAAGCTATATTCAATCAAAGCCTTATTCCCTTGCACCTGTGCCGGGAAAAACATATAACTGCCTGAAGGATTTTGTTGCACACCTATGCCTGAATATTGTGCAGTACCAGTTGCATTATTGATAACTGATCCCTGAGATAAAATGAATGCAGCTGCATCAGCACACACCGGAGCAATGGCTTGTATATCCAACAATGGATGTGCTTTTAAAGTGATGAAAGTATCTAGCACACTGATACAACTGGCACCACTTTGTACCGTTAGGCGAATGGGTTGTACGGAAGTTGCCGGCATTCCAAATACCGGGTAATGATGTGAGTACTGTTTACCTCCTGCCGGAGATAGATCTATACTTACATTACTACTTGTCCAGTCTACCTGTAGCGACGTGAGTTTTCCAAAATTGACGCTGCTGCTGTTTACAAGCACCACTGCATCTCCTGAGCACACAGGATCTTGCACAAAATTCAGTGCGGCTTTTGGTGCAGCACCATTCACCGTGAATACCTGTACCACAGTGTCTTTACAACCATGATTGCTAGCAACGATCAACTGAACATTGTAGCTGCGGGCATCGGAATACTGGTGACTGGGATGTTGTAAAACCGAAGTGCTTATTGCAGCAGAAAGGTCATCAAAATTCCATTCCCATGAAGTGATCGCAGATGCACCAGCTTTCGATGTGTCAGTAAAGCTGCTCAGATCTGTTACACAGTTTTCCGGCATGATAAAACCCGCTACAGGTCTTTCATAAATATTGATCGATTGTTTTGCTGTATCACTGGTGCAACCTGCATCAGCCACTGTTACCAGTTTGATTTCGTAGGTACCGGGAGTGGAAAAGCTGGTAGATGGTAATGGTGTAGTTGATGAAATCCATCCGTTACCAATATCGTATCGCCATTCATTGATCGTTGTATTCCATGCCGCCGATGCATCTGCAATTGCCAGTGTTTTATTTTCACATTGATCACCCGACAGTATAAAAGCAGCGATCGCTTTTTTATTTACTGCCACGATTGCAAATGCCGTATCTGATTTACAACCCAGCGAATCAACAACACTCAGTTGTATCGTATAGGTGCCACTATCTGCATAACGCTTCACCGGGTTCTGTTGTGATGAAGTGGTATGATCTCCAAAATTCCAATGAAAAACCGGTGTACCATTGCCGGTGCTGTTGTTCGTTATTGCAACAGTATTACCTACACAACCATTTGTCTGTGCCGTAAATACAGCTTCCGGTTTTGGCGGAAGTGTAACCCACTGCTGTAAATAGGTTTTTACTGACATATCGGCCGACCTGAAATAGAATGTTACCAGGAAACTGTCGTTGTTGTTTCGTACATAGGTATGAACAGGTGCCGAATCCGAACTAAAATGTCCATCACCAAAATCCCAGGAATAACTACCTGTTCCCTGGTAATTGGTATGAAATGAAAAAAGGAACTCCATGCAACCCTGTTGCTGTACATCAATATAAAAAGGAGGATTATTGATGTTGTTGTAAAAGTTGGGCAACCCGAAGATGCATTTACCGGATAAGGCTACTGCTACATCAACAAAAGTGCAGGATGGTCCGTCTGCATTTGGATTTTTGATAGCAGATAATTTTTTCTCGAGACATCTTGAAATATACAATACCGAATCAGGACCCAAAGAAATATCACCCCACCCGCCAGGTGTGGTTATATTAAACGCATAAAACGAATTATTTATACTGGCAGAATCATAACTACTTACGGTGAATTGAGATAGCGGTCCGCCAATCGATGGATTGGGAAATCCACTGGTTAGGTAGAGCTTTTCCGAATTAGGCGAAAATGCACACCCATAAGTGGATTGTGGTGAAAAGAGTGATATGGGTTTGAACAAATACCCGTTAGCGGCATCGAACCGGAAGATCTGTGTACTGGGTGATGATGGAAACGGCATGTTGCTTGAAAAAGATGCAGTTTGCACCAGCATTTGCCCATCAGGAGAACCTTTGATCATACCATATCCTGTTGGAGGTACATATCCGATATTGGTAATGGATGGGTTGATCTGAACCCCTGAACTGGTAAGTTGAAAAGCCTTGAAGACAGATGTGCCTACAGGGTTGGTGATGATCCAGAAATCACGCCTGTTTCTATGCTGAATCGCCGTGATCCTTTCTGAACTCATATCATTACTGAGAGATATATTCTTCTGTATCACCTCACCAAAACCACCCTGCAATGACATGTCGACAATGTTGTAATAATACCTGGCCGTAAATGAAGGTACTGCAGCGGTGAAGATGTAATAAAGACTATCGCTGCCCGGCATAGGTACAATAATGCTGGATTGTGAAGAAGATATGTTACCCATCAGCCCGGTACCGCCAGCCATGACAATATGATTGCGATTGTACACTGTAGAGCCATCAGTATAAAACAAGAGATTGCCAGCGGTATCAGAGATGGTGGCACAACCTTCCTCGGTTTTTAATGCACTTCCCGAAAGGTTTATTACACCTGTAGCAGTGAAACGAATGCCTGCATGATCACCAAAGAACCAATTGGCACTTCGCTGAGCCTGTGTTGCAAGACACAAGAACACAGCAATCAGCAACGGTATTGTCTTAGTACCTGTCATCTAATCCTGGCTTTTCTCCATTCTGCATCTTCGTGAAAATAACGAATCAACAGCTCGTTTTTGCAACAGCAGTTTGGTATTACACAAGAATTACAGGAGCGGTAGTTTGTTGGGGAAGTGGATTTGCAGATGAAATAGATAAGTAAGAATTAAAGTATTTGAAGTAAATAGAGTAGAGAAAGATGAAATTATCTTCAGGGTAAACAGATCAACCGCAGACAGGATTGATGCTTACAACAGCAAATAGAGTTGATTCCAATCCTGCATGAACTGTCTTATTTTTTATATGCCAATAACCTCAGTGCATTCATCACTACTACGATAGTAGATCCTTCATGACCAATCACTGCAGGGCCCATTTGTGCAATACCTGAAATGGTTAATGGTATTAGTAACACCACCATTCCAAGGCTGATGAACACGTTTTGCCTGATAATAGTATGTGCTTTCTTACTCAACCCGATGGCAAAAGGAAGATTGCTTAGTTTGTCTGCCATTAATGCAATGTCTGCTGTTTCCAATGCAACATCGCTACCTGCTGCACCCATGGCAATTCCTACTGTACTTTTTGCCATTGCCGGAGCGTCATTTACACCATCCCCAACCATGGCTACTTTCTTCTCACTGCTTCTTAGTTTTTCAATAGCCTGTACTTTTTGTTCGGGTAAGAGGTTACCCCATGCATCGGTAATGCCTATTTCTTTGGCGATTGCTTCTGCCACTTTTTGATTATCACCGGTGAGCATGATCATCTTTCGTATGCCCACATGTTTTAACTGGGTCAATGTTTCTTTTGCATCCTGCCTGGCAACATCCATCAGGGTAACGATGCCAATGAACCTATCGTTTTGATGAACGATCATCGTTGTGTTACCTTTGCTTTCCAGCTCTTCCACCTTAGCATTTATATCATCGGGTAACGAATTGTTTTTTTCTGTAAACAATTCTTTATTACCTACATGAACAGTGGTACCTTCATAATCAGCTTTTATACCTCTGCCTTGTATGGCTAATACATTTGATGCAGCAGGCACTTCTTTTCCCAATTGCTCTTTACCGCCTTTTACGATAGCTGCAGCCAGTGGATGATCGCTGAGCTTTTCTACTGCCACCACTATTTGCAGGAGTTGTTCAGTGGTAGTACCATTCAAAGGATACACACCGCTAAGTTTCGGTTTGCCTTCAGTGAGTGTACCGGTTTTATCAAATGCGATAGCGTTGAGAGAACCTAATTCTTCTAAGGGTCTGCCCCCTTTCACTAATACACCACCCCTCGCTGCTCTTGCCACGCCACTTAATACAGCACTGGGTGTGGATATTGCCAATGCACACGGACTTGCTGCTACTAATACAGCCATTGCCCTGTAAAAACTTGCACTGAAAGGTTCATCGATCACCACGAAAGCAAACAATAGTAATACTACCAGAACAAGTACTGAAGGCACATAATATTTTTCCAGTTTATCAGTGAAGTTTTGAGTGGGTGATTTTTGTGTCTGGGTTTCGTTCACCAGTTTTACCAGCCTTGCGATGGTGCTATCAGCTGCAATTTTCGTTACTTTAATTTCTATGGCTTCGGCTCCATTAATGGAGCCTGCAAATACCCTGTATTTTTCATCCAGCTTATCGGCTACCGTAATATCAACTGCCGGATCTTCTACAGCCATTTTATCTACCGGAATACTTTCGCCGGTGATGGGTGCCTGGTTCACACTGGAAGTACCGTTTACTACGATACCATCTGCCGAGATCTTTGAGTTGGGCTTTACTACAATTACATCACCTGTTTGCAGCGCTTCGATCTTTACTTCTTTAATATCGTTACCTGTTTTAAGGAAAGCCGTTTTAGGAGCCAGTTCCGTTAATGCTGCGATCGATCTTTTGGCCTTTGCCATAGCATGGTGCTCTAAAGAATGTCCCAGGCTGAATAAGAAAAGCAATAACGCACCTTCTGCCCATTGGCCTAATATGGCTGCACCAATGGCTGCAACAAGCATTAGAAAGTCAATCTCGAAATGACCTTTACTGATACCTTCGATTGCTTCTTTGGTAGTATAAAAACCTCCGAATAAATAGGCACAGGCATAAAAAACGATGGACACATAAGGTGATAATCCATTTGCGAATGACAAGCCAAAACCTATGGCTAATAACACACCACAAATGATGGCAAAGATCAGTTCTGTTTTTTCGCCTAAAATGCCACGGTGTGCATGGTCTTGCTCAGCTGTGGCAGGATCGTAATTATGATCATGATCTACTATTGTAGGAGGGCGATGATTGGTTTGTTCGATATCCAGGTCTGCTACTGTTTTTTGCATGGGCAAGGCTGTTTTGATCTGCCGGTGTTTTGATTAACCAGCACTAAATAAGCATTGACAAAAAACGCACCTTTTTGTGATTAATTAGCTGTTGCAGGTCAGTTTATGATACAGACGATTCCACAACACTGTAAATTTTTTACTATGGCAACGGATCCTGGCTTTAGGTGTTTAGCTGTTTGTAATTT
This sequence comes from Chitinophagaceae bacterium, assembly GCA_024508725.1. Taxonomy (GTDB): domain Bacteria; phylum Bacteroidota; class Bacteroidia; order Chitinophagales; family Chitinophagaceae; genus JAEZDC01. The sequence continues at coordinate 1,300,902 of JANINS010000004.1, forward strand.
CATTTATCCAACAACACTGGCATTGCATTTGCCTCATATTTATTGCAAGTAGTCAATTTTCTCATAAGCAGTTAGTTTTGGTTGCGGCCGCTGTTTTCACAGTGGCTTTTTTTGTCCCAATTCAACAGGGCGGAGATTCGTGAGTTGCTATTTTGCTGAGTATTTATCAGAAATTGATTTTTCGCATAGTGCTTAAAACAACAAAGTCCCGCCAAAGGCAGGACTTATTAATAACGCAAATTTATTTCGCTTCACCAGATGCTTCGTCGTTGGCTTGGCAGTTCCTCGCAAATGACGTACTATAAAGTCACACCACTCTTAAATATCGCAATCTCTCTAAAACCACTCTTTTCATGGTTGGCTTTTTCGCCGCTGGCTACACGAATGATCTTATCGATCAGTTCTTCCAGTGCTTCGTCAAATGTTTTGTCTTCTGCCAACGGACCAGCATTATAATCTATCCAGTGCGGTTTGTTCTTAGCCAGCTCTGAATTGGTAGCGATCTTTAGTGTAGGTATAAAGCTGCCGAATGGTGTACCTCTGCCTGTAGTAAACAAAACGAGGTGTGAACCGGAAGCACCCAATGCGGTAGTAGATACAAGATCATTACCCGGTGAACTCAGGAGGTTGAGGCCTTTTGTTTTGAGTCTTTCGCCATACTTAAGTACATCCACTACGGTAGCAATACCGCCTTTCTGGGTACACCCAAGGCTTTTATCTTCCAGCGTGGTGATACCACCTGCTTTATTACCTGGTGATGGGTTCTCGTAAATGGGCTGCTTAAGGTCTATGAAGTACTGTTTAAAATCGTTGATCAGGTGTACTGTTTTCTCGAACACTTCTTCATTCACACAACGGTTCATGAGGATGGTCTCTGCACCAAACATTTCAGGTACTTCGGTTAGTACGGTGGTGCCTCCCTGTGAAATCAAAAAGTCAGAGAAATAACCTACCAATGGATTAGCAGTGATACCGCTTAACCCATCTGATCCACCACACTTCAATCCTACTTTCAACTCTGCAAGTGGTATGGGTTCTCTCCTATCGTGCCTTACAACTTCGTATATCTCTTTCAGTAAAGCGATGGCTTCGCTCACTTCGTCCTGCACCTTCTGGGTAGAGAGAAACTTCACCCTGTCAGCATCATACTCACCAAGGCTTGCCTTGAATTCGTCTATCTTGTTATTTTCACAACCCAGGCCTAATACCAATACACCACCTGCATTAGGATGCAACGCAAGATCACTGAGGATGCGTTTCGTATTCTCATGATCGTCTCCCAATTGCGAACAGCCATAGTTGTGTTTGAAAACTTCTATACCTTCAATATCAGATGGGTTCACCTCTGCTTTAAACTCACGGATGATCTGCTCTGCAATACCATTTACACAACCTACCGTAGGTACGATCCATATTTCATTACGGATACCTACTTCACCGTTCTTTCTCCTGTATCCGTTGAAAGTAAGATTCCTGAACTTATGTGGTAGCTCTGCAAAGCCCGGCTGGTAAGTATAATCGAAAACCTCTCCCAACTTGGTCTTTACATTATGGGTGTGTACATGATACCCTACCTCGATATCTGCTGTAGCCACACCAATAGGAAAACCGTATTTAAGAATGTCTTCCCCTTCCTTAATAGGAACGATGGCTACTTTATGGCCACGTTCTACATCTTCCTGTAAAGTGATGTCGGTGCCATACACGTTCAACACTTTTCCTTTCTGGAAAGGTTGCAGCAGGATGATGACGTTATCTCTTGAATTGATCTTTACAAACTCTTTCATTATTGTGCCTCTAATTGGAAGTTAACCGTTTTAATTGCTTCTTTCATTCCCAGGTTCTGGATGTTGGTGAGATGCTCTGTTACCGCTTCTGTTAGGCCTTCAACATTGTTGAGATCCTGCTTCCAGTTTTTGCTGTAAGCCAGCACCGTGCTCACCACGTTTTTTAAAGACGCATCAGTTCCATCATACTTACTCCATGCATGTCGCAGTAGTTGTAACAGGTGGGCATCGTCGTTCAAAGCAATGGTTTCTTCTCCACGTTTGCCTTTATAGAATGCTATGGTAGCAGCCAGTGAGAATGCAAGCTTGGTTGGGATGCTGCCTTTTCTCTTTTTGTATTCGAGAATGGATGGCAGTACCCTTGTTTCGAACTTCGCCCATGAGTTGAGCGAAATGCTCATCAACAGGTGTTTGATAAATGGATTGGCAAAACGTTCCAGCACCGCTGCGGCAAAGTCTTCCAACTCTTGTTGTGGAAGATCCAATGTAGGAATGATCTCTTCGAACAGAAGTTCACGGATGAATTTACCAACGGCAGGATCTTCCATTGATTCCCTCACCGTGTCGATACCATACAAGTAAGCCACCGGAACGAGTGACGTGTGCACACCATTCAATATTCTAACCTTACGCACCTTGTAAGGAGTAACTTCTTTCACGTACAATACATCTAAACCTATTGAAGGGAAAGGCAGTTCTTTTTCCAACTGGTCGTTGTCGGGTTGTATTACCCATAAGTGGAAAGGCTCTCCTTCCACTACAATCTTATCTTCATATCCCAGTTCCTGGGTTATCTCTGCTATCCTGTCTTTCGGATAGCCTGGTACAATTCTATCCACAAGTGTATTGTTGAATGTACAGGCTGATGTTAACCATTGTGTGAAGCCTTCTTCAAACTGCCATTCTGTTGCTAGCTGCAACAATACTTTTTTTAGTACATCGGCATTCTTATCGATCAGTTCACAAGGGATGATGTGAACGCCTTTGCTTTGATCTCCATTGAATGTTTTATAACGGTGATACAGCCATACTGCAAGTTTCGCAGGATAGGATGATGGTGGTGTATCAGAAGCTTTATCATTGCCATTAAAGCTGATGCCTGCTTCGGTGGTGTTAGAGATCACGAAACGTATATCAGGGTTCTCTGCAGTCCTGATGTATTCATTGAACTGCGTATAAGGGTTCAATCCCCTGCTGATCACATTGATTGTTTCGTGTGAGCTAACTAGTTCGCCGTTCACCAATCCACGGAGGTAAACAGTGTAGAGTCCGTCCTGTTCATTCAGCATGTCTACCATGCCCATCTCTATCGGTTGCACAACGACTATTGAGCCGTTGAAATCTGTTTTCTGGTTAAGCTGGTGAAACATCCAGTCTACAAAACATCTAAGGAAGTTTCCTTCTCCAAACTGGAGAACTTTTTCAGGGTAGGTGGCAAGACCTGGCAAGGTTGTGTGTGACAATCGCATATGGGTTCTTTTACATAGAATACACCAAATTAGAACCTGCCAATCAATAATAGATGTTAGTTAACGTATTTATTCACGCTAACGTTTGCGGAGGTTTGACGGTAACGATTGCATGGTTAAAGAGCCAAGTTTCCTGGTAAGATTTAATGCAGATAATCAATGTACAGGAAGCTAACAGGAGTACACCCGCTTTGGTGTAGTTCTTGTGCAAGACTTTACCACACAAACATTTTACTATGTACCAATTATGTAATCGATGGTTGCCACTGCTGGCACTCGCATCATTGATTTTTGTTTCATGTGGTGAAGCCAAGTCATCACCCGAAGAAGAAAAGCAGATGAAATCGATGGACTCTACTTCTTCTGCTATTGAAGACAGCACCAAACGCTTAAAAGAACAGACCGAGAAAGTGGAAGCTGCTCTCGAAAAACTGAATGATTCTTTTAAAGAAACCAATCAAACCAAATAACATGAAACAACAGATATCTTACCTGGCTTTCGCATTGGTGATCTTTGCTGCAGTTGCCATCACCAGCTTCGCCCAGGGTAAAAAAGAAGGCAAGGGCAATGGAAAAGAGCAGCATGGCAATAATGGCAAAGGCAACGATAACAAGCCTGGCAACTCGGGCAAGGACCATGGAAAGGGCAATGATCATAAGAATAATGGCAACAACAATGGTAATGGAAATGATAAAGACCATGGTAATGGCCGTGGCAACAATAAACACGAAGACGAGGATATATCTCCAGGTAATAGCAGGAATAAGATGAAAGATGGTTACCGGTGGGATAACGAAACTTTTGCCGACCGCAAGAAGATCAGGAATAATATGAACAAGGTAACCCTCTGCCACAAGTTTAAGAATGGCAATGAGACTGGAGTAACCATAAGTGTTGCAGAACCTGCACTTAAAGCACATCTGAACCATGGAGATGTAATGGGTGAATGCCCTGCAGTTACAGGCAACTATAGCGATGTATTTATCAGGAGAAGGACAGATTATTACAATGTACTCGAATCGGGACAGGAGCAGGTACTTTACAGCAGATCGATACTTGATTATGCCCTTGAACGTTTAACCGGAGCAAGATCACAATTACTCACCCTGCAAAACACCAATGCCCCTCCAGCAGACATAGAACAAAAAAGAGTACTGATCATAGACCTTGAACAGAACGTTTCTTTATTACAAACTTTATTGGGTGTAACAGCTAACCTGTTGGCGAACAAATGGGCAAACTAAACCTAAATAACTGCCTGGAATAATCATATTAATTGGTTTGTTCGCAATGAGGCAAAAAAATCCCGCCACAAGGACGGGATTTTTTTAATTCTATGAGTAAGTGATTACTTAACCTCAACATCAGCACCAGCTTCTTTCAGCTTGTTAGCGATTTCTTCAGCTTCCCCTTTAGAAACGCCTTCTTTAACTGGTTTTGGAGCACCGTCAACTAAGTCTTTCGCTTCTTTCAGTCCAAGACCGGTTAATTCTTTAACGATCTTAACCACGTTCAACTTAGAAGCACCACCGCTCTTCAGAATAACGTCGAAAGCAGTTTGCTCAGCAGCAGCAGCAGCGCCACCACCGTCTCCACCACCTGCCATTACAACTGCAGCAGCAGCTGGCTCGATACCGTAATCTGCTTTTAATACATCAGCTAATTCCTGAACTTCTTTTACTGTAAGGCCTACTAATGTTTCAGCCAATTGTTTAACGTCTGCCATTTTTTTACTTTTTAACCGCCTTCATAGTTTAGACTCCGGCGGATGGTTATAAATGTTGCCTTGTTTGAACCTCACAGGCTTTGGTAATTTCAAATTCGAAATCCTAAGAACGAAATTCGAAAAATACTCAAATTCGAATTTCTAATTTAGAATTTAGTGCTTATTCAGCTGCCGGAGCATCGCTTGCTGCATCAGCTGCCGGGGCCTCAGGAGCAGAAGCTTCTGGTGCTGCTGGAGCTTCGGTAGCAGGAGCCGGTGTGGCTTCTTCTGCAGTACCATTCGCCTGCTTTTCGTGGTGGTGCAATAAAGCAGCCAACACTCTTTTTGCAGGAGACTGGAGCAATCCGATCACCTCACCGATCAATTCATTCTTCGTCTTGATCTGGGTAAGTGCTTTCAGTTGATTATCTCCACTGTATACATCACCATTGATGAATGCAGCTTTTAAAACTGGCTTCTCGCCATTTGCTTCTTTACGGAAAGAGCTGATGATAAGAGCTGGTTCTTTAGGATTCTCAGAGAACATCAGGGCTGTAACCTGGTTCAATGATTCGTAGATACCAGAATATTTCTCAGCATCGATAGACTCGAGTGCTTTCCTGATCAAAGTGTTCTTAGCCACTTTCATCTCTACATTCTTATCGAAACAAGCACGACGGAGCTTAGAAACCTGCTCAACCGTCAACGCTTCTGTATCGGTGATGTAGAAGTTATTGTATTGAGAGAACTTCTCTTTCAGAAGTCCGATCACCTCATTTTTTTGATCTTTTGTCATAACTAAATTTTATAAAAACCCCTTTCATCTTCCAGCATCTCTGCCAGAATCCAGAGGAATTAGTTTGCTAATGATTTTGCGTCTAAAGTAATACCAGGGCTCATTGTTGCTGCCATGCTTACACCTTTAAGGTAAGTACCTTTTGCTGCAGATGGTTTTAACCTGATGATCGCAGTGATCAGTTCCTGGCTGTTCTCAGCAATCTTCTTTGCATCGAAAGATACACGACCGATAGAAGCGTGAACGATACCAGCTTTATCTACTTTAAATGCGATCTTACCGCCTTTTACTTCGTTTACAGCAGCAGCTACATCGTTAGTAACTGTTCCTGTTTTAGGGTTTGGCATCAGGTTACGAGGACCTAACACTTTACCCAACTTACCAATCTTAGGCATTACAGATGGTGTTGCGATGATAACATCTACATCAGTCCATCCACCTTCGATCTTGCTAACGAATTCATCAAGACCTACATAATCAGCACCGGCTTCTTTTGCAGCAGCTTCTTTATCTGGCGTGCAAAGCACCAACACTCTTTTTGTTTTACCAGTACCGTGCGGTAATGATACAGTACCACGAACCTGCTGGTCTGCTTTCTTAGGATCAACTCCTAAACGGATGTGCAGGTCAACAGAGCTATCGAATTTTGTACAGTTGATTTCTTTTACAAGCTGAGCAGCTTCTTTCAGGGAATAAATTTTGTTTTTATCCACCTTAGCTTCAGCAACTTTTCTTTTTTTAGTCAGTTTAGACATTTCTAAAGTTTTTCAGGTGAATAATTATTTTTTATCCCATGGAGCTGTTCCTTCAACAGTCAAGCCCATGCTTCTTGCTGTACCAGCAACCATGCTCATTGCAGAATCTAAAGTAAATGCGTTAAGGTCAGCCATCTTGTCTTTAGCGATGGTTTCAACCTGATCCCAGCTTACTTTACCTACTTTTTGACGGTTACTCTCTTTTGAACCTTTCTGGATCTTAGCTGCTTCCATTAACTGAACTGCAGCAGGAGCGGTTTTAATAACGAAGTCGAAAGACTTGTCAGAATAAACAGTGATAATAACAGGAACAACTTTTCCCATTTTATCCTGAGTTCTAGCATTGAACTGCTTACAGAACTCCATGATGTTGACACCCTTAGAACCGAGTGCCGGACCAATTGGAGGTGCAGGATTGGCTTGACCGCCTTTTGCCTGCAACTTCACATAGCCTGTGATCTCTTTTGCCATTGTTTACGATTTAATTGGTGATAGCGCCGCAAAAGCAATTTGAAATTTGAGATTGCGACTCCCAAGCATCACGCTTTTAGCGTGATATTCAATCATTCTTAATCTTAAAGAACTTTTTGGGACGGCAAAGGTAAGCAGTTGCGCCAGAAAAACAAGGCTTTAGAACAGAAAATCCTACCTTGCGGCAGGATTTTAAAGCAATTTTTATAAATATCGGAACCAATTAAATAACTAAAATTCCTTTTGCGTTTACCAACACTTCTTTCTTTGGTTCTTTGATGGCATCGATCTCAGCCTGGCTTTTCCCTCCATCTTCAGCGTAATGCTTTAACTGGGCAACTGAAGTTTCTTTTATTTCGGCAACGCCTTCGAGAATGATCGTTTTTCCGTTCAATGCTGTGGGTACAAACCATTTATGATCTTTCATCCGCACCATGATCTTATCATTACCATTCTTCATTCTTAACCAGCATCCTTCCGCCTGGCAAACTTCTACCACCACTCCCTGGATCTTTACTTCCATCTTCTTTTCTCCTTCTTTCGCATCAAGGTTTTTAACCATCTCTTCTACAGAAACTGCTTTATCTGCTGTTACTTCGGCACCAAACTTTGCACCTTTCTCAGCAGGTACATCTGGAGGTTGGGCATTTCCAATTGCTACAATCGCTGTAAAAACAACCAGGGATAATATCTTTTTCATATCAGGCTTTTGGCAAAAATAGGGAGTTTATGGGTTAGACGTTATCTTGCAAATATTTATGCCGTCATCCTTAATGAAAGACTATTTCCTACGTCTATGTTTCATCCTCTTTAGCGGCATATTAATTATTTCCTGCACTGGTCTCCATCAAAAAAAATCAGCTGAAGCTTTACAAACAGATTCGCTCATCAATCACTTATACCCGGCGGCATATAATAATCCGGATAGTGTGTTGAAGGTGGCAAGATCTGTATATCCAGCTACAAATGAATCTAACAACCAGGCAAAACTGCTGGGATTAATGGCAAGTGCCTATGAACTGATGGGGAATTATGATTCGTCTATCAATGTCGCCCGGCAAGGTTTAGCATTAATTGAAGAAGATGCATCACTTGAAGCAAAGCTGTATAATCAGTTGGGTGTAAACTACGATTACAAATCTGACTACCGGAATGCATTAGAGAATTACCAGATAGCTCTGGAGCATTTTGAAGAAGCAAAAGATACGCTTGGGTATGTAAAAGGGTACAATAATATTGCGATCATTTATTGGAACAGCGGTGACCTGGAACGGGCAAAAGATTACCTGAATCGTTGTCTTGAGATAAGTCGTAAAAAGAAGTATGCAGATGAAGAGATCATGACGTTAAGCAATCTTGCCGGTGTGTACAATGAGTTAAAGCAATCCGATACCGCCTTACTTTATTTTCAGCAAATATTACGATCAGATCTTGCCGGCGGAAACGAATCGTACATCGCATCTTCTTATCATAATATTGCAGATACTTACAAAAACCTGCAACAGTTCGATAGTGCGAAAAAATATTTTGAAAAGGCTATTGCTTTAAAAGAGAAACTTGCACTGAAGGGTTCTCTTTCTAATTCGTATAAACAATATGCCGACCTGCTGATCGAAACGAATGAACTGAAACTTGTGTCCCCATATCTGGAGAAAGCGTTTGCATTTTCCAGGGAAACCGGATCTACCGATTACCTGAAAGATTGTTTTTACATTCAATCAAGACTGGCTGAAAAGCAAGGTGATTTTAAAACGGCATACATGGCTGCCGACTCGTTTCATCGCCTGGAAGACTCACTTTCAAACACCAGGTTCAGAACAGAACTGGTGATCAAAGAAAAAGATCATGAACTCGCTGCTGGCCGCAGGATGAGAGAAATGGAGAAAGCTGAGTTTAAAACAGAAAAGATCATCTTCATTCTGTTTATTATTTCTCTCGTAATCGGTGCAATTGTTTTACTGATTCTTTTCAAGCGACAAAAACTTTCGAACAGGCAACTAAGGCAACAGAAACAACAGATTGAAGAAGGGCTTGTATTACGAAGCCAGCTACTATCTTTTATTGCACATGAAATACGAAATCCATTGGGTGGTATCATTGGCTTGACTGATCTTTTACTCTCAGAAAAACCAACTGAAAAGCAACGGGAATTGTTAGATTACCAGAAGAAAGCTTCGACCCATCTTCTTTCATTAATGAATGATGTATTGGATTACCAGAAACTGGGATCGGGTAAGCTCGAATTGAATAATATCGGTTTTAGTTTAAGAGATGTACTTTACCAGGTATATGCACTGTATCAAAATGACATCAGGGAGAAAAAACTAAGTTACGACCTCGACTATGATGAATTGATACCACAGGCTTTGATGGGGGATCCTGTACGTTTAACACAGGTGTTCAGCAATCTTTTGAATAACGCTATCAAGTTTACAGATAAAGGAACGATCACCATCTCTGCCCAGCTTATTACCAAAACTGTTCATGAGGCAATGGTTTATTTCCAGGTGTCAGATTCCGGGGTCGGAATACCGAAGGAAGACCAGGAAAAAATATTCGAGCTATACGTTCAATCGAGCCAGAACAAATCTGCACAACTGGGAACCGGGCTGGGCTTGAGCATCGTTAAGAACCTGCTTACGTTGATGAACAGTAAGATTGAACTGGAAAGCGAACCCGGTTTTGGGACAACGTTCAGCTTTACGATCACCTTCAGAATAGCGAAATAAAAAAGTCCTGTTTTTCAACAGGACTTTTCAAAAATATTAGCAACTATTATTAGCTGAGTTTCTCAACCTGCATATAATTCAATTCAACAGGAGTTGAACGTCCGAAGATCTTAACTGTAACTTTCAGTTTCTTCTTTTCATCATTAACTTCTTCGATCACACCATTGAAGTCGTTGAAAGGTCCTTCGATGATCTTGATGGTTTCACCAACGATGAAAGGCTCACTCATTGTTACACCCTGATCGTTCATTTCATCTACCTTACCCAGCATCTTGTTCACTTCAGACTTACGTAAAGAAATGATGTTGCCTTTAGAGCCTTTACCATCAGTAAGGAAGTGCATTACATTGCTTACGTTACTGATGTGCTGGATAATATCATCTGTTAATTTACCATCAGCTACTTCTAACATAACGTAACCCGGGAAGTAGTTCTTTTCTCTCATCACCTTCTTACCATTCTGTACTTTGTACACTTTTTCCATTGGTAAGAACACCTGCCTGATTACCTCAGTCCATCCACTTCTTGAAATATCTTTATCAAGATACTCTTTTACCTTTCTTTCTTTTCCGCTCACCACTCTCAACACGTACCACTTGCTCTCTTTTTGAGGAGTAGTATCCTGTTGTTGCTGAACTGTTGTTTCTTCCATCAGTACTTACTTAAAGAATGAATAGATAAGCTTTAAGATCTGGCTGCTGGCGAAATCCATAACCCAAACCATTGCTGTAATAAGAACAGTAGCTACTAACACGATCACGGTGCTTTGCTGCAACTGCATCCATGAAGGCCAGGTCACTTTCTCAGTCAGCTCCTGGTAGCTTTCTCTGAAGTATGTTGAAATCTTATTCATTTCTAATGTGAGATTTGAAATCTAAGATTTGAGATCAAGACCCGAAGTAATTTCAAATCTTAGATCTCAAATGTCAAATTTGTTTCGCACGGGCACTAGGATTCGAACCCAGATCAAAGGTTTTGGAGACCCGTATGCTACCGTTGCACCATGCCCGTAGAAAGCTAAAAGCTATCCCGTTACCGGAACAGCTTTTAGTATTATGTTGCAAATGTAATGATTCATTTGCTTTAAAGCTAAAAGCTTTTGGCTTAAGCTTATTTAATGATCTCAGTAACCTGACCGGCTCCTACTGTTCTACCACCTTCACGGATAGCGAACTTCAGACCTTTTTCCATCGCAATTGGCTGGATCAGTTTCACAGTCAATCCAATGTTATCACCAGGCATAACCATTTCTGTTCCTTCAGGAAGAACAACTTCACCAGTTACGTCAGTAGTTCGGAAGTAGAACTGAGGACGGTATTTGTTGAAGAATGGAGTGTGACGACCACCTTCTTCTTTGCTCAGTACGTAAACCTCGCATTTGAATTCAGTGTGTGGAGTGATTGATTTAGGCTTACAGATAACCATACCACGACGGATATCTTTCTTTTCAATACCTCTCAATAACAAACCTGCATTGTCACCAGCTTGTCCCTCGTCAAGAAGTTTTTTGAACATCTCAACACCAGTACAAGTAGAGCTCAATGGAGCTTCGATCAAACCTACGATCTCAACAGGCTCACCAACTTTGATGATACCTCTTTCGATACGACCAGTTGCTACTGTACCACGACCAGTGATCGAGAATACGTCTTCAACTGACATAAGGAAAGGCATATCGATAGGACGTGGAGGCAATGGAATGTAAGTATCTACAGCATCCATTAATTCCTCAACACATTTAACCCATTTTTCTTCACCAGCCAAAGCACCTGTAGCAGATCCTTTGATGATTGGTGTATTATCTCCATCGAAACCATATGAGCTTAACAACTCACGGATTTCCATTTCAACTAAGTCTAACAATTCAGCATCATCAACAAGATCAACCTTGTTCATGAATACTACAATACGAGGTACACCTACCTGACGAGCCAAAAGGATGTGCTCTTTAGTCTGAGGCATAGGACCATCTGTAGCAGCCACAACTAAGATTGCACCGTCCATCTGAGCAGCACCAGTGATCATGTTTTTAACATAGTCAGCGTGACCAGGACAGTCAACGTGAGCATAGTGACGGTTAGCCGTCTGGTACTCAACGTGAGCTGTATTAATCGTGATACCTCTTTCCTTTTCTTCAGGAGCACCATCGATTTCATCATACTTTTTAGCCTGCGCCATACCCTTAGAAGCAAGGATAGTGGTGATAGCTGCTGTCAATGTGGTTTTACCGTGGTCTACGTGACCGATGGTTCCAACGTTTACGTGAGGTTTCTCCCTCTTAAAGGTCTCTTTAGACATCTTATCGGTTTTTAGTTGTGGTTATACTAATTGTTTTTTATTATGGTGCCGGCTCTTGAATCTCTGTTGATCTTCCGTTGCGTCGCACACTGCATCTTTCTGTTCTTTTACCCTGCAGCCAAACTCATCAACTAAGCTTGAAACAGAGCCGTTAGTGAGAATCGAACTCACGACCTCTTCCCTACCAAGGAAGTGCTCTACCACTGAGCTACAACGGCTGGTAAAGTGTGAGATCATCTCACTTAAACTTCTCCAAAGAACTTTTTTGAGCGGGAGACCAGGCTCGAACTGGCCACCTATAGCTTGGAAGGCTATCGCTCTACCAAATGAGCTACTCCCGCTTTTATAAGTTTAAATGTTCCAGAATTTCAAAGTTCGAGTGATCAATTAAAAATCATCAAACAAAGAAACAATCAAAACGCTCAAAGAACGGTGGGCAGGAGAGGATTCGAACCTCTGAAGTCGAAAGACAGCGGATTTACAGTCCGCCCCATTTGGCCGCTCTGGAACCTGCCCAACTTAATTTCAAACTTGAAATTTCAAATTTGAAATTTCCGGAGCCACTTGTCGGAATCGAACCAACGACCTACTGATTACAAATCAGTTGCTCTACCAGCTGAGCTAAAGTGGCTTTTTTAAACACCAAAACAAAGAACTAGTTGTTTTTTGGGATGGCAAAGGTAATGGAAAACTACTTTCAGCAAAATTTTGAAAACAAATTTTTTATGATGTTGTCCACAGTTTTTTTCACGGGAATTTCAATTCGCTTTTTTTTCCACCGGAAGATGAGTATATCACGGTAACAGAATCGTGTGGGATTACCCTGTTATTTGTTATCGCACTATCGGTAATAATCTTATCGCCTATCGTATAAGTATAATGCAACATCAGTTGGGAATCGGGCAACATTTTTCGTTCGATGATCTTTGCTTTTGTTTCGTTGCGGTTGGCTGTACAGGCAACAAAAAACAATAATATGATCGGGATTGTTTTCATCTTGCAAATCTATCAATGAAAAAAGGACTCCGAAGAGTCCTTTTAAGCAATTTGTTAAGCGGCAGCCAATTTCTCCTTTTTTCTTTTTATCTGGTTGATCATTGCTTCAAGCGCCGATTCAAAAGATTCTTCAAAAGACTTGGAAGAAACTTTTACAAAAAATTCCTGCCTTGGTACCAGCACTCTTATCTCAGCGATCTTGTCTTTAATCGCATGCGCTACATTATCGAGCTTTAAGAATACATCCACTTTTACAATGCGGTCATGAAATGTGTTGAGTTTTTCCAATTTTCTGGTTACAAAATCTGTCAGTTTACCATCTGCATCAAAGTGCACAGTTTGAATACGAACATTCATAGCATCGTTTTAAAACAGTGAAATAATAAATGAAAGAACTAGAGGGTAACGATACATTACATAGGCATTTATTTGCAACTTCAAATTAGTTCAGCTAATGGAAAATTCCAAAGATTATTGCCATTTTTTTTGTGTGCCAAACTAGCAACAGTTCAAAAAAATAACACCGGTTGCTTCAGGCTTTTGGATGAGCCTTTTTGAATACATCTTTGAGCTTCTCAATTGTATTGTGTGTGTATACCTGCGTAGCGGCAAGGCTGCTGTGACCCAGCAATTCTTTAACAGCATTCAGATCAGCACCATTGTTCATTAAGTGCGTGGCAAAGGTGTGTCGCAGAATGTGCGGACTCTTCTTTTCTAAAGTGGTGACTGCGGATAAATATGTTTTTACGCGTGAATAAACGTTACGTGGATTTAAAGGTTTGCCTTTTTCAGTAACGAAAACGTTCGGTATCTCTTTCCCAGGTGAATTAGCAATGAGATCGGTTAGTTCTTTTATCAGATCAGCAGAAACAGGAATGATCCTCTCCTTGTTTCCTTTACCCAACACTTTGATCTGACGATTGTAAACATCCAACTGGCTTTGCTTTAAATTGATGAGTTCACTTAAACGAATGCCAGTATTATAAAATAAGAGGAGGATCAGTCTTGTGCTCCTGCCATCCCAGTCATCAGGAAATTCTACGTGTTGGAACAAAGTCTCGACATCACTTTCTTTTAGGAACTGGGGTAATCGCTTACCGATCTTAGGAGAAGTGATCGTTGTCATTGGACTAACCTTAATCACACCATTCTTTAACTGGTATTTAAAGAAAGATTTGAGGGTAGATATTTTTCGGTTGATACTTTTTGCAGTGAGTTTTTCTTCTCCTTTTAATTGTGCCAGCCAGCTACGGATGAATGTTGCCGTGATCTTTTGTACAGGTGGAGAATCATATTCGGTTAGGAATGTAAAGAATTGTTCAAGATCGTTCTGGTAAGATATAATCGTATGTTGAGAATATCTTTTTTCAAACTTGATGTAATTTAGAAACTCTTTCAGGTTATGACTATAATAACTCTGCATTTGCTCTTGTTCCTCTTGGTGATTTTACTTTATTTGCTTAAATGTACAAAATTAACAGGCATCTGCTCTCATGTTTGCTGATAGTTACAATTGCTTATCTGCCAATGGTAACTTTTTTCATGAGCATCAAAAATGATGCTTTATCTGTTAGTTATCCTGTGTTTTATTTCTTCAGCAATGAGCTTCAGAATGGGAATTTGCCCTGGTGGCATTATAATATGAATATGGGGTTCCCTTTACATGCTGATCCCGGAACCCCTTTCTGGAATCCGCTTTGGTGGATGTTTGCTCTTGTTGGGAAAAACATTTATATCTATACACTCTTTATTTATCTCCATATTCTTATAGCTGCAACAGGAATGTTCAAACTCAGCAAATGGTTAAAGCTATCAGATAATGTGAGTACAGTATTAGGTGTTGTTTACGTTTGCTCTGGTTTTTATGTTTCGCATTTACAACATCCCAACAATTTGCTGGAGGCTGCGTACCTGCCATTTATCTTAATGTTCTTTCTACAAACGTTACTTAAACCCACAACACGTTCAGCGGTTTTATTATCTATTTCCATTTTCTTTTTTGTAAACTCGGGTTATCCTGCATTTCCAATGTCGCTGGGATATTTCTTATTGCCATTAGCTGCAATAGTGATAATAAGAGATAAAAATCTGAGAACTAACCAACATTTAAAATCGCTGACCAGATTTTTCAACCTCAGTTTTGTTATTGCTATTGGTTTATCTCTACCCTACTTGGTTTCCATTTTCGAAAATCTTGAGTCTTTCAATCGTTTTGTACCACTTGATACGTTCAGAAAATCTATTGAAAATGGCGGAATGACCAGCACATCTGTTCTTTCTGTTTTATTCCCTCTCCCCTCCATTACAAACACAACACTTTTTCCTACATCGATCACCTGGAATAACATATACATTGGCACTATTGCTTTTGCCTTTTTTATCTACAGTTTGTTACATGTTAAGCATTACCTGAAACTACCGCTGCTCATCGCTGGAATTCTAATGTTGCTATTATCTCACCAGGGAATACTTAAAGAATACCTATTTTTTAGATTACCACTGTTCAATATGATTCGCAGCAACGGCGAGTTGAGGATATACTTTGTTTTGGTTTCCGCTCTTATTACGGGATTAGCCTTGGAACAGTTGTCAGGACCAATTATTAGAATAAAACTTAAACGCATTCTGATAATCCTTGGAATGCTATACCTTATTTCGATAATTATATCTGGCTTTTTCATGAATGCGGGTGAGTTTAATATGTCTTACCATTTTTTAAAGGAGCCTCCAGACAGTTTTACGATTTTGGTACAATCTGTTTTTGGATTGCTGATAATAGGGCTTGCTTTAAAATTTATAAACAATAAACAACGATTAAGTGCTGTAATTGTAGCAGACATTATTTTAATGTTCTGGGTTGGATTACCCTATACTGGATTAGGCCTGAGTAACACAGCCAGTGCTCAAAAAACAATTGATAAGACTATTGCACAGGTTAGGGCATTTCCTGAATCCTACAGCCTACGGGAAATAAGTGATACTTCTGATATGCCTAAATTTATATCAACAAAAGTTTTATTCAGTCCTTTTCCGGGATACTATCCTTTATCAACTTATCCTTCTTCTTTTAGGCATTATATGCATTTCAGAAACTATGGATATTTAGACCAGATCAAATCCAGGCCTTGTGTATTTTCAATAAAAGAAAAAAGCATTGCAACCCATCTCAACTTTACAGGAAATGAAATCAGTTTCACTTTACAGTCATCACAATACGACACGATCGTAATCACTCAAAATTTTCAAAAAAACTGGACTGCTTTTATCGATGATAAAGAAACTGAGATAGGAAAGTTCAGGAACACTTTAATGTCGTTACAAACCCAACCAGGTACTCATTCAATCGTAATAAAATATTCTCCCGAAAAAATATTGTATGCATTTTACGCCTGGTTGGTTATTGTAATAGCTATTATAACCTTTCTGGTTTACTACAAACAAAAAGCCCCGAAGTAATTTACCCGGGGCTCATAATATGATGCAGAGGTGGAATCTTACGACTCGATCTTACCGCTGGCAATCTGCTGCTTGTAGATTGCTTTCAGCACCTCTCCACGACGTCTTACAGAAGGCTTAGTGAAGCTTTGACGCTCTCTTAATTGTAAAAGCGTTTTGCTTTTCTCAAACTTCTTCTTGTACTTTTTCAACGCCTTGTCGATGTTTTCGCAATCTTTTGAGTCAATGATTAACATGGTAATATACCTCCTTTGGTAATTTTTTAGGTTGGCAAAGATAGGAGTTGAGTTTGAAATTTCAAATTTGAGATTTAAAATTGAAAGACAATAGCTGACAAATCTGTTAAAAGTACTTAAAGTTGTTGGCCTGATGCCATGAAAAAAGTACGCTGAAGTGATTGCGACGCAACAGACGATGCTACGAAGATCAGCAGCCGGTATAAAAATATTGTTTCTATTTGCAACTATGTTCACAGGAATTATTGAAGCTATTGGGAATGTAACTGCCATAGAATCAGCTGGTAGCAATAAAAGTTTTTGGGTTGAATCGCCAATATCAGCAGCGTTGAAGGTTGATCAAAGTTTGGCTCATGAAGGTGTTTGTCTTACGGTGGAAGCTGTTGAAAATAACAGGCACAGGGTTACAGCGATCGATGAAACACTGAAAAAAACAACGCTTGGTAACTGGACGAAAGGTAAACTGGTGAACCTTGAACGCTGTATGCAAATGAATGGAAGAATCGATGGTCATATTGTTCAGGGCCATGTGGATGCCACTGCGATTTGCGTGAGCCGGAAAGAGCTGGAAGGAAGCTGGGAATTTGGTTTTGAGTTTGACAATAGTTTTGCTCAACTGGTGATCGAGAAAGGATCTATTTCGGTGAACGGAACTAGCCTGACATGTTTTAATGTGGGCAAAAACAACTTTACTGTTGCCGTTATACCTTATACTTTTGAACATACCAGCATCAGCCAGGTACAGTGTGGTGATCATGTGAATATAGAATTTGATATCATAGGCAAATACATCTCCCGAATTTCTGAATTAAGCAAATGATGAACGTTCCCTCAGTTGGTATTGGCATTTTAAACTGGAACGGCAGGAAATATCTTGAACAGTTCCTTCCTTTTTTGCAGCATCTCTCCTATCCTAACTATACAGTTTATGTGATCGATAATGCCAGCTCGGATGATTCGGTTGCGTTTGTAAGAAGTTCGCACCCCTGGGTGAAGATCATTGAGACCGGTGGAAATTATGGTGTAGCGGGAGGTTATAACATTGGTTTTGCCCAGATGCCAGAGACGTATGTTTTGATGCTGAATTCGGATGTTGAAGTAACGCCGAACTTTCTTGAGCCTTTGATTGAAATACTGGAAAGTGATAAAACCATTGCAGCTTGCCAGAGTAAATTGCTTTCGTACGAAAAAAGAGACGAATACGAGTATGGCGGTGCCGCCGGAGGTTTGATAGATGCACTGGGTTACTCATTTTGCAGGGGAAGATTATTTACCACTGTAGAAAAAGACCTGAGCCAATATACAACCGGACAGATATTCTGGGGTGGCGGAGCTTGTTTGATGATCAGGAAAAGTGCATATGAAGCGGTAAAAGGCATGTATGATTATTTCTTCATGCATTTTGAAGAAGTGGACCTTTGCTGGAAATTCTATTCAGCAGGATATAAAGTTTTTTATTGTAATGAGTCAGTAGTGTATCATATGGGTGGAGGCAGTTTGTCTTATCAATCACCTCGCAAGACCTTTTACAATTTTAAGAACAACCTGGTGATGTGTGTGAGAAACTCGCCATGGAGTTACAAGATATGGTGGCTACCGGTGAGGATGCTTACAGATTCACTCAGCCTGTTGTTTTATCTCTTTAAAGGTGAAGGAGCCAATGCAAAGTCAGTTATAAAGGCTTATATCGGATTCTTTAAATGGTGGTTGAATGAAAAGAATAAATATCCTGAGAAGCAGTTATCGCTTCTGGAGATCGATACAACATTCAAGAGTTCTATCATTGCTCAATATTTTTTAGCAGGGAAGAAAATCTATTCGGATATAAAGGGAAAATGATCCTATGAAGGTGTTACAGCAAACTAAAATACAGTTATGGATACTAACAGGTTGCTGCATACTGATGATCTTTATTGTAAGACCCTGGGAGTTATATTTCCTGAACGATGATTTTATTCATATTCCCATGGACATTCGCTACCTGTTTGAACGTGGCGGATTTATGAGACCCGTTCCCAATATATTTCTTGAGTTAGACAAATGGCTTTACGGAAAGAATGCTCTGGGTTTCTTTTGCACTACTTTATTGATGCATTTTATTTGTGTGTTTTGTGTGTTTGCTTTTTGCAGGAAGCTGGTAACACAATATTTTAATGAAAGTGGTTTGCATATGCTGCCATTATTTGCAGCAGTTCTATTCTGCTTCTACCCTTTTCATACAGAAGCTTTGATGTGGACGATCAGCCGGGTCGCAACCATTGCTACGACCTTCACGATATTAAGTTTACACTTCTATCTTACAGCTTCAGAAAGAAAAACGCATGCTTTATTATCATGGATATGTTTTGTGATCGCTTTATTTACTTACGAGAGCATGTGGAATGTTATTTTACTTTTTCTTTTTATCGGGGTCGCCAATTATAAATATGGGAAGCCGGCAAGAAGAGAAGCTTTTCGTTGGTTGATATTCTTTATTACATTTATTATTTATCTGCTGATTCGGGTGAAGGTATTAAGTTCACTGACAGGAGATGGATACGACAGCTTCGAAGAGAACTCAAAGAATATTCCATTTCTGATTGCAAACTGGTTCAAGCTGATCGCAAGAGTATTTACACCAGCATTCATCAGCACTAAAACATTTTTATTGGTGTGTGCTTCTTTGGCGCTGTTGCATAGCATTGCACTTGTATTTGTTTTTAAAAGAAGTAAGAATATTGCAAGATTTGTTTTGGTATTGGTAGCAGCGATCATCACAGGTGTTGCAACTGCTTCTATTCTTGGAATTGACACTCACAGAGGTGAAGCCGACAGGTATTTACATTATTCATCGGTGTTTTATTGCATTCTGATAGCAGTAATGATTTTAATACTTACCAGGCATATCAAGATACAATTCGTTTCAGTTGCAGGGATATCGATATTGTTCATCGTTTTGCTTTGTTGTTATCAGCAAAACTTTAGTAAGGCCTCATCTGTTACGAGGACAACAGTAAAGTCGATACAACAATATCAAACCAACGGGACTGCCTATTTTGTTGATGTACCCAAAGCCTCTGGTGGTGCTTTGATCTTTAGGGTTGGATTAGACGCTTCAGTGGAGTGGATGAGTCCGAATTCAGGTTATAAAAAGATCGTTGTTCTATCGCAAACAGAACAGTTTGAAGGCAGCAGAAATTTTACAACCGCTGAAGCAAAATGGAATGAATTTGCCCTTAGCAATAACTTGCCCTCAAACATTTATATTTTAAAAGACAGCAGCGAAACTATTCAACTGCGAAAGGAAGACGTTGTATTCTGGTTTACAAAAGATGCAATACGGAAAGTGATCCCTCCTAATCAATAACGAGTTCGGGAATAAGGTAGACTAATTTGCATCCCCATTCTTTTGTATTAGCAAGTCGCTGATCGATTTCTGTTTTATAATTCCAGGGAAGCACGACGATAAAGTCGGGTTTATATTCAGCTATTGCCGATTCATCTACGATCCTGATTCTACTACCCGGAAGATATTTACCCTGTTTCTTTGGCGTAACATCAGCGATCATGGGTATCATATCTTTTTTAATGCCGCAATAATTCAGCAACGTATTCCCTTTTGCTGCAGCACCGTAAGCCATGACTTTCTTTCGATCGTTTAATGTATTCATCAGCCATAAAAGAAAATCAGATTTGATCTTGTAAGAAAAAAGCTGAAGATGACTGTAATATTCTAATGTTTCCACACCCACTTCCGCTTCTTGTTCCAGTATTTTTCTAAAGCTATCTGTTTCTGTTATTTCGTTTTCCTGGTGAGTAACGTATATCCGAATACTTCCTCCATGAATACTCAATTCTTCTACATCAAATATTTTCAGTTGATGCGTTGAAAATATTTTCTTCAATACGGTAAGCGAAAAGTAAGAGAAATGTTCGTGGTAGATCGTATCAAATTGATTGTATCGAATAAGGTTTAACAAGTGAGGCAGCTCGATAGTAGCAATACCTTTTGAACCAAGCAGCCTCTTAATTCCAGTTACAAAACTGTTCACATCCGGCACATGAGCAATTACATTATTAGCAATGATAAGATCTGCTTTTACTCCTTTCAAGGTAAGTGATTCAGTAAGTTCAGCATTGAAAAATTCATCTACTAATTTTAAACCTTTTTCTTTATAATCCGTAGTTGATGCTGCAGGATCAATTCCCAAAACGTTCATCTGGTTTTCTGCAAAACATCTCAGCAGTATACCATCGTTACTGCCGATCTCTACGACCGAACTTCCAGATGCAAGTCTTAGTTTATTAATTACTGAAGCAGTGTAATCTTCGCAGTGTTGTTTCCATGTTTGAGATGCAGAAGATATAAAAGCATAATTTTTATTGAATATTTCTCCCGGACTTACATAATCCAGTGTTTGTACAAGGTAGCAATTGGTGCATACATACACCTGAAGTGGATAGTAAGCTTCGACCAAATTGGGATTAGTTAAATATGCATTTGCAGGTGGACAGCTTTCGAGGTCGATGACTTGATGAGTGAGCTTAGTTTTACAAAATCTGCAATGCATTCAATTGGTCGTTCTCTGATTCGTTCAAAAATAAAGATTCAGAATTAAATGGTTTTACCTTTCAGTGCTTGCGAAACAGCTTCGTCCATTGCTCTCTCTGCGAAAGGACGTGTTAACTCATTCAGCTCTTCGATCTTTGTATGGACCAGGTCTTTATCTTCCATCGTTAATGCCAGTTGCAAAGCCTGCATTGCTGCAGCGGTGTTTCGCAATTCATCAGCAGACAATATCGAAGCATTTTTTGTAATGAATTTTTCCGTCACCTGTAATATCTGTTCACCCTCTGTTCTAGCTTCAACCAATGCCCTTGTTGCGATATCGTCTTTTGCATGTGTGATACTTTCGAGCAACATTTTCTCTACCTCGGCATCGGTTAAACCGTATTGAGGTTTTACTTCGATGGATTGCTCTACACCACTCCTTAACTCTTTTGCTTTTACAACGAGAATACCATCAGCATTGATTAAAAAACTTACTTCAACTTTAGGTAATCCTGCAGGCATTGCCGGAATTCCGGTGAGATTGAACTCAGCCAGTTTCCTGTTGTCTTTCACCAGGTCTCTTTCTCCCTGGAAAACAGATATCCGCATTCCACTTTGCCCGTCTTTTTGTGTTGTATATTGACGACCCACTTTTGTTGGAATTTTAGAATTACGTGGGATCAACACGTCCATCAAGCCACCCATAGTTTCAATTCCAAGACTGAGTGGTGTGATGTCTAACAAAAGAAAATCTTTGTTATTACCTGCAAGAATATCTGCCTGTATGGCTGCACCCAAAGCAACGACTTCATCAGGATTCACTTCATCATGAACTTTTTTTCCAAAGAATTCACTTACTGATTGCTTTACCAAAGGAACACGTGTGCTTCCTCCTACCATCACTACTTCTTCAATATCACTTGCAGTTAGTTTTGCATCTTTCAATGCAGCACTGCAAGACTCAATTGTTTTTTTAATAAGCGGAAGGATCAGTTCCTGGAATTTATCTTTGGTTATCTTAAGCTGATCTCCGTTCAGTTCATCAGAGAATTCATCATTATCACTTAAGTGTCTTTTTGCTGCTTCGGCTTTTAATCGTAACGATTGAGCCAATTGCTTGTTCTGGTGAATCTCTGCTTCTGAGATATTAAATTCCTTCAACCAATGTTTAACAATAGCCCTGTCGAAATCATCTCCTCCTAAATAAGTATCTCCGTTTGTGCTGAGTACTTCAAAAATGCCATTGTTGATTTTTAGAATAGATACATCGAAAGTTCCTCCACCCAAATCATATACAGCGATTGTTTTCTCCCCTTCTTTTTCCAAACCCAAGCCATAAGCAAGACTTGCAGCAGTAGGTTCGTTAACGATACGCAACACATCCAATCCCGCTAATTTTCCTGCATCTCGTGTCGCCTGCCGTTGTGCATCATTGAAATAAGCCGGAACGGTGATCACAGCTTTGTTCACCGGTGTTTTTAAAATGTGCTCTGCCCGTTGTTTCAACTCTTTCAAAATAAAAGATGAAAGTTCAACCGGAGAATAGAACTTATCGCCGACCTGCACTTTTACAAGGCTTTCGGTATTATCATCAATAACTTTATAAGAAAAGAATGAAGTGTTTTCCTTTACATCGTTATAGCTTTTTCCCATCAGTCGTTTGGCAGAAAAGATGGTATTTGCAGGATCTGTTTCCAGGTATTGTTTAGCTATTTCGCCTACTGATGCATTTCCAAACTCGTCGAAATGAACAATGCTGGGAACGAGGCTGCTGCTGTTGTGCTCTTTTAAGGCTACCGGTTTTTTTGTTTCGGGATGAATGATGGCAACAAGACTGTTTGTTGTGCCAAGATCAATGCCCACGATCATCTCTTCCTGCTGTAAACTTCCTGTTGCGATATTGATTCCGATCTTTGCCATAAACACTTTTGAGAGCTGCAAACTTCGGAATAAAGCAAGGAACAACTAAGTAAGTGGTGAGATTTTTCCTTAAATCGTTAAACCGGAAGTTGATGCTGAATGCTCGGAGGAATTGCAAATTACACTTCTACAACTTCTGTTTTACTGAGATGATCGTGCAAGGTCTTGTCAAGAAATGGGAAAAAAAACATATCGATGATGGTTAATCGAATAATACTCCGGATAAATATTTGACCGATAGAAGGCTTTTTTCCTGATGCACTCACCACTTTTGAATAACTGAGCCATTTACCAGGTGTTCTTTTGAATATCGATTCAAAAAACATGTAGTAAACAAACAACATACTCCAGAAGAACCACCCGAAATTAAAATAGGTATATCCCCAATATCTTACATACCAGTTCCATCCGTTGAAAGCAGCATAAGCCAATAGAAACACAAGCAGTGTATCAACAAAACAATTCAGAACACGGGTACCAATGCCAACTCTCATGGCTGCAAACTTAACGTATCAGGTACATCTTGCCATATCCCTTATTGAAATACTGATCAGTATTAACCTTCGATCCGCTTTGATCGTAGGTTGGAAATTTATCCAGCGAACTTCCGTTAAGGTTTGTTACCACCCTGTACAGGTATACACCGTTAGCTAATTTTTGTCCGTATTGATCGGTTCCATCCCATTTAAATTCAGTGATATTTCTCCCTATATTAATAGGTCCGAGTTCTTCTTTCGTGATCTCTCTTACGATCTTACCGGTAATCGTCAGCACCTGTATCTTCAAATTCTGCGGAACAATACTTCCGGTTAATGTAAATACAAAAGCAGTAGATGTAGTAAACGGATTTGGGTAGTTGAACATGTTACTGATCATCGGAGTATTGTACACGGTAAACATCACCCTGTATTCAAGGTTACCAGCCGAGTTTCCACTCCTGTCTTTGGCAGTAACGATCAATTCATATTCACCATCAAGCGTTAACCATGGTTTAAAATCAACTGTAGCTACATTATCTGTTGCTGATGCCGGATTGAACTGAAGTGTATCATTGCCGTACTTGAATCTCCTGAGACTTCCGTCAGGATAGCGCAGCTGAAGTGTTACCAATGAAGTATCATTCAACAAAAGGAACTTCGATTCATCTTTCAGTTTAATAGAGATCCGGGGTTTTGCTGAGACGATATCACCGCTCAAAATCCTCACTCCATCGAACGTAACATCTAATGTTGGTTTATAAATATCTCCTTTTACAAAGAATGTTTTGTAAAGGAAATTATTCATGTGTGTATTCTCCGGCTGATCATTATCGGGATTCACATCTACAAATAATGTATTAAGACCTGATAGATTTTGTGTATTGATCTGGTAGCTTAACATCGCTGTATCACCTGCAGCAATGGCTTTTAGTGCCGGAACTGATAATGTAGCTAATTGATTGTTCTGATCACGAACAGTAGCGGTTACCTTGATCGGATTTGCAAATGCAACATCACTCACATTCTTGAATGGAATTGAAAAGTTCAATGCCTCTCCCACTTCCAAAGTATCCTTAAAAGTGAATTTTAAATTAGCAGCCAGCCCACCTTCCGGAACCGGTGTGTAATACAGTTTCCACCAACGAAGCTGGTATGGAGTAAGGTTGGTTTTATCTTCCGTAAATAACTGTAACCTGATGTATGGATAAGTAACAGCACTTACAGATGAGATATTGAAATCCTGCTGCGTATTATCTAAAGTGTACAGTACATCTTCCTGACCATTTGTTCTGATACCGATCACTTTTACATTGTAATTATCAGTAGATGGGTTTTCTAAAGATGCACCTCTCCATTTAACATCCTGCCATGCTGCTGCAGGACCAAATTTTGGAGATGTAACATACCCAAGTGTATCTGGTGATGGAACATTTACGTTAATAGTGAGTTTACTAAAGATATCCTGGGTTACATCCCAATGTGTGGTAAAGGTTGTGCTGTTCTTCTTATAAACGAATGCCCAAGTTCTTGGATAAGAGAAAGAATCAATGCCATTGAATCCAATGCTCTTGAATCGATCGTAAAGTGTATTCCCTGCACCATATACAGCAGCATCTGCCTGCCAATCTGCTACAAAAGGATTTTGATTAAAATCTCCACTTACAGGATCCAGTACCAGCCTGGCAGTTACTACTGCATCGTTTGGAATCCAGTCTAGAAAATCTCTCATCTTTCTACGTCCTGTAGTATCTAAATAAGAGAACTCGAAGTTGATCTCACGTTTCGCACCACAGGTATTCATTGCACTACCTAAAAAGCCACCAGTATTTGGTGTTGACTGAACAGTTGAAGGAACCGGTTGATTAAAATAAGGTTTTAACGTAACCGGATCAAATACGTTATATATAACTGAATGGCCTAAACATGCACTTTGTGAAACGATGATTCCGTTGATCGCTGTTGAAAATTCAGAATCTCCAAGACCAGCTCCGGAACGATACACTGTATTCTTAACAACAACATTTGTTGCAGCAGGCCTGAATTTCCATTTTCTTTCAGTGCTATCGAGATAAACCCTGTTGAAATCAGATTTTGTATGCTGGTAAAAATTTGACTGATTAAATCCTACAGCTGAACCTGTGATGTACTGGAAGCTAAACGTATTCCATCTTGGCGCTCCAGTTGCAGGAGCAATCGCCACTCTCCAATGATATACCATCGAATCCTGGTAAACAATTCCGGGATCAAACTCTATTACGCCACCAGCACTTGTAATGGTTTTAGTGATCTTAACCGGAGAGTTGAAGAACTCAGTCGTATCCATCTCCATGAGATAGGTTTTTACACCCAATAACGGATCTGCAGTAGAGGCAAATACTTTTTGATTGTTTTTATTGATGATCGCAAAATTGTAAGGATATACCGGTCTCAACTCATCTTCATAAATAAAGAATTGCTTTTCGGCTGAGTTGTTTAATTCACTTAGCTCATCATACTGGTTATTATTATCGATGGTAATGATAAGTTTGTTCTGGCCTTTATCTCTTGTTGGAATAATGGGCAGATTGAAACTTACAGAATCAACATTCCTGATCGCTGGTTGTATGTTCTTTGTATAAACGGTTGCAATCGATCCATCCGGATATTGACGTTTCACTTCTAACGAAACAGTAGAAGATGTATTACCAGCTGCTTTTCCAATATTATAGATGTAAGCTTTCACATTAAACACGGTATCCGCAACTGAAATAAATGCAGGATTGATGTACACCTGTGGTTCTTCCATTACATAATCGGGCTTGGCAAAACTATTTGCCTTCAACGCCGGATCTCCATGTAAAATATGTTGTTCCAGGTGCAAACGCATTAGATAACTGTTTGTATTTAATGCCTGGTCTGTTACCTGAATAGACTTAGTGAATGGCTGATTGTATTGTGTTTTAGAAACCGCTCTGAAAAGATTGCTGGCATAAATATCAAGTTCACCCAATGTACCAAAATGGGTGCTGGCCAGCATACCAATACCACCTACCTGCGGTGTAAGTACATATCTTTCACTTAGGGTGACAAGGTCTGACAAACGACCGGGATCATACCCGAAAATATTACCTACGTTACAACCCAGCATCACAAAAATCGGGTATTTACCAGCGTTATTCCATGTATTCACTGCAGGTAGATTGTATGCAAGATTGGTGGAAGATCCGTGACCAAAATAAGTGAGCAAACCGGTACCATTTTTTAGTAAACCTTGCAGTATTGCATCATTGATAACCGTTGATGCTGTATTACTGTACTTGCTAAAACTGTACACTCTGCCACCATACAAACTATCTTCTAATGTCGCTTTGTAATTATTCAAAATGGATTGTATACTGCCATCTTCACCAGCGGTCGATCCACCAGCTAAATGCACAATATTCTTCATCCATAATTTATCGTTAATGGTTTGAGCATGTGTTCGCTGTGCAGCTTCGTACTCCTGTACTTTAGTAAGGTAATTGACCACTTCTTGTGGCGTGATGGCTGCTAATCTTCCAATCGAAGTAGCCGGAACAGGATTATTATCATTAGATGCCAGCAAAATATCTGATCCCGGGTAACCAAAAGTAGGAACAAGGTTCAGCCTTTCTCCCACTGGTTCTCCCTGGTGAAAATAATATTCATCATACGTGGTTCCCCTGCCAATTAAAAAAGCAGATTTTGGCTGCGCTGAAAAGTTAGCTCTTGCATAACGCAGGAAATTCTTTACACTCAGTGGATGTTTTCGTATGCCGAATGCAAACTGATCTGTCAACTCATCGATATCATATATCCTGGCATTATAACTTCCGCCATTGGCAGATGACCTGTATTGACGGTATTGCTCTACCGGATCTCCTGATGTACGCAGATCTTTATGCGTAATGATCAGGTAATCTCCCTGGTTGCCAGATGCTGAATAGTTAACGAAGTTTTTCTGTTGCAATTCTGATTGAACAATATCCTTAATACCATTCACCTGGCTCACCAATACAAAATCTCTTGCCGCATCAGCAGGTAAAACAAAACGATATTTACCCGAAACGGTAATATCAGCTTCATATCTTCTTCTATTAGTGAGATCGTATAGAACAGGTGCCGATGTTCCTGCATTAAAGTTGGTGATCTCCAGGTAAACAGATGAAGTCGCCGGAAGCGAGAATTGAAAATTATTCTGGTTGTTGAAATCCCACAGTCTTGGATAAGTCAATTCCATGAATCCAACAACAGCACGGTCTGCTGCCTGTATAATGGTAAAATCAACGTTAACGCCTACCTGTGTATTATCGGTGAGTGTATTGGTGACAACACTGTTACTAAGTATCGCCACATTGAATTCATTCAGTGGTGCATTGATCAATGTTGTTCCGTTAAGCAATGTTCTGATCATCCTTGGGTTCGATGTTGAACCATTTGGAGCCGTTCCTGCAACGCTCATTCTAAAGCTGGATGTTGGTCCTGCAGTATAAGGCTTAAGACCAGTGAAAGTATAAGCCAAAGGTGCAGCCGGTGCTCCTGCGGGATAATAATTAGGACTGGGTTGTATAGCAGATCTGATCTCGGCACTGCTCCACCATTCTCCTTCATCATAATCTGAAGAATATACATACAAACCGAGGTTCTGGGCATATCCCCTGTTGATCATTTCTTTGTAATCATGCCTTGCCGTATGCATGAAATATTGCGAAGCCGGCAAAACATTTCCCGCAACAGGATTTGCCTGGTTCACAAACCTGAGATTGGCTGCAGTGTTGGGATTTACCGTTAAGAAATAAGCTGCAGTGTCTGTTTCTAAGCTCAACTTATCCGAAAGCTGGTAAGTAGCATTTACATACAATGGCTGATCTGGCTTACCATCATTCTTCTCTCCCCAAAACTCGATATAACCACTTCCCAAAGGCCCGGTTACAATAGAAGTATAGAGTGTTACCTGCTTTCCATTTCTCCAAAGCTGGAACTGATCTGCTGAAATATTCGTCAATGCTGCTGGTAAAGCTGAACCCTGGATCCGGTATAAACCAGTTGCACCTACTTTAAACTTGTAGTAAGTTTTTGAATAGTCGATCCATTCATTATTGTAGGTCTGAGCAACAGCAAATTTGCCAGCCAGCAATAAAATGATGAACAATAATTTTCTCATGCTCTTATTTCTTTTCCTTTCTTACAAGATCAACCCTGATCGAAAAGATATGTGTGTATAACGGATTTGATTGATTTGCCAGGTTGGTGAATGCATAATCTATGTTCACATTTCCTGCTTTGAAACCAGCACCCAAACTCGGCTGATATATCCAAACCTTTTTCTGGTTCAATGTATCACCATCTGATAATGCTTTCTGAAAATTGCTGATACCGCCTCTCAGAAAAAATGCATTGCCAAAACTTGCTTCCACTCCAATATGAGGATCGATACTCACCACATCGCTGCCTATCACTGTATTTCTTTTTCCGTCGAAAGTGAGATCAAGATTGGCTTCAGCCATCAGGTTTATTTTCTTGCTTAGTTTGAAAGTGTAAGCTCCTCCTGCTATCAAACGTGGAGCAGTCATTTCGGTTGACTTTACCGGAATATCATTATTCGTGAGATACAACACTTCTTTTTCTCTCTCGGTAAAATTGAAGTTCCATGCATTGAATGTGGTGGTAACATCTCTTGCCACCAAACCGAGCTGCCACTTCTTCGTTTTGTATTGAATACCTGCATCTATTCCAAAACCCCAGGCTGTTGCGAAGCTTCCCACTTTTCGATAGATGATCTTTGCATTTCCGCCAATGTTGAGTTTCTTATCATCCTCATCTTTCAGTTTCTGTGAATAAGAAAGGAGGAAAGCATAATCCGCAGAAGAGAAAGTACGGATGTTATTATAATTCACACTTCCATCAGGTTCAACTAAAAACAAGGTGTTGGGAATATCGTCAACAGCAAAACGAAGCACCGAAATACCCAGCGTACGCTTTACATTCTTTGCAGGAATGATCACCGAAGCGAAATCATATTTTCCAATTCCTGCAAAGTAATCGGCATGCATAAAAGATACGGAAGGATGATCTCTTACTACTACCAAACCGGCAGGATTCCAATAACCTGAAGTAGCATCGTTGGTTGAAGCCACTTGTGCTCCACCCATTCCAAGTCCTCTGGCTCCGGCACCAATATTCAGAAATTCGTTTGAATACTTCCTGAACTGGGCTTTGGAAGAGAAAAATACCAGCAAAAACAAGCCTGCTAAATAGCCTTTTTTCATCATAAGTCTGTAAGCTGCTAAAATAGCCAAAACAAAGGCACGTTAACCTGAAGAAACGTTGCTAAACTGCTTAATTTTTAATTAGGTAGCCAGCTGCAACAACTCTGTTCAACTTCGTTGTGTCACTCACTTCAGGTTCCTGTTCTTTGACTTGTCCGACGAAGATTTACCAAAATCGGATGGCTTGAATGTTAGCTTTAGTGTAGATATCTGGCAGAAGCAGTAATGATTATGCTATGAAGATAATGCTTAATCGCTATTGGTTTGTTCGGATTCTTTTTTGGCAATGGCAACTTTTACCCACAAAGCATCATGTGGTTTATCCTTGGTGCATTTGGGTAATATGTCTCCTTCATTCACTTTTATTGTAAAATCAGGGTGACCAAAGCATTTGTAAACACCTCCTTGCTTAGAAACTTGTCCTGTCTCAACGTACATAAGGCGCAAAATAATGAAGGAAGTTGATATTAAAAACAACTTAAACAAAGTATTTGACCTTAAAATTTTTAAGAGTTTGTTGTTCTCAAACACCACAGCTGGTTGCTCAACACTGAACCGAACCCTGAAGTGAGTGACACAACGAAGTTCAACCAAAGATTCTGAAGCCTGCCAAACAGAAATTCCGATCTCCTTTTATAACAGGCTGCTGAATAATTACATTTGCCGAAATCTCAAACGGAAATGACACTGATAGAAGAACTAAGATGGCGTGGTATGATACAGGACATTATGCCCGGAACCGAAGAACTGCTGAACAAGGAAATGGTGAGTGGCTATATTGGCTTCGATCCTACATCTGACAGTTTGCACATTGGAAGCTTAGTTCCTATTCTATTACTGGTTCATTTTCAAAAAGCCGGTCATAAGCCTTTTGCATTGGTGGGTGGAGCTACAGGAATGGTGGGTGATCCCAGCGGAAAAAGTGAAGAACGCAACCTGTTAAGCGAAGATGTGTTGCAGAAAAATCAGGAAGGTGTTAGAAAGCAATTGGAGAAATTCCTTGATTTCGATCAGAGTAAGCCCAACTCCGCTGAAATGGTGAACAACTATGACTGGTTCAAGAACATCAGCTTCCTCGATTTTATTCGTGATACCGGCAAGAACATCACGGTGAACTACATGATGAGCAAAGACAGTGTGAAGAAACGTTTGGAAGGCGAAAGCGGGATCAGCTTTACAGAATTTACTTACCAGCTTATTCAGGGATACGATTACTACTGGTTGTACAAGAACAAGAACTGCAAGCTGCAGATGGGTGGTAGTGATCAATGGGGAAATATTGTTACCGGAACAGAACTCATCAGGCGTAAAGCACAGGGGGAAGCTTTTGCTTTTACGTGTCCGTTAATTACAAAAGCTGATGGTGGCAAGTTTGGTAAAACCGAAAAAGGAAACGTGTGGCTCGATGCTAAGAAAACATCTCCTTACCAATTCTACCAGTTCTGGTTGAATGCAAGTGATGAAGATGCAAAGAAATGGATCAAGATATTTACACTGCTGCCACCGGATGAGATAGATGGATTGCTTACAGAACATGAGAATGCGCCGCATATAAGATTGTTACAAAAGAGACTGGCAGAAGAGCTGACTACTTTCGTTCATAGCAGGGCTGACTATGAGTTTGCAGTAAAAGCTTCGGAGATATTATTCGGCAATGCAACAACAGAAGCGTTACAAAGCCTGAATGAAGAACAATTATTACAGGTGATGGAAGGTGTACCTGCAGTTGAAGTACAGAAGAGTAGTTTAGAAAAAGGCTATGATCTTATCAGCTTCCTGGCTGATACACAGATATTCCCAAGTAAAGGAGAAGCAAGAAAAATGTGGCAGGGAGGCGGAATCAGTATCAACAAGAATAAAGTAAGTGCTGAGAAGGCAACAGTGGATATTTCAGATCTGCTGCAGAACAAGTATATGCTGGTACAAAAAGGAAAGAAGAATTACTACTTTGTAAAAGCGGTGTGAGTTTTGTCGCACAGAGAAACAGAGCTAAAGGATTTTTCTATTACTCCTTAGCTGTGTGCGAAAACAATTATGAAGAAGAAAGTATATTTTATCAGCGGATTGGGTGCAGATAGAACTGTATTCAAAAACCTGGATCTTTCTTTTTGCGAACCTGTGTTTCTTGACTGGATCACTCCACTTAAAAAAGAGTCTCTTCAACATTATGCCTTGCGTTTGGCAGAAGGTATTAAAGAGCCGGATGCTACGATTGTTGGGCTTTCTATGGGTGGCATGATGGCTTGTGAGATTGCTAAAGCAAATCCTGCAATGAAAGTGGTGATCGTCTCCAGTAACCGATGTGCAAAGGAGTTTCCAAAGTACACAAGATTGCTAAGCAAATATTTCCCGGTGTATCAACTCACCACTAAGATGATCATGCGGATCATATTTCCTGTGAGCAGTTGGTTCCTTGGAGCAGAAACAAAAGCTGATCGCAAACATCTCTTTGGCGTGATCGACAGAACAGATCTATCCTTTGTAAAATGGTGTATCTGGGCTATCAGCAGGTGGCATTCACAGGAACCGAAACCGAATGTTATTCATATTCATGGTACAGCAGACAGACTGCTGCCTTTCCATTATGTACATCCCGATTATACTATCAAAGGAGGAGGTCATTTGATGATCATGAACCGGGCAAAAGAAATTTCCGACTTATTAAAAAAGCGCTGCTGATCACAGAGCTTTTATCTAAATAATATCTTTTTCTTCACCTGAGCTGCTTCCCTCCTGTTCATGTTCTTCTTTACCGGTTACATCATGATTATTCCCCTGCTGCGGAACTTGATTCTCCCGTTGAAAATTACGATTCGTTTTATCGTATAAAGGTTCTGGTTTATTGGCTTCATCTCTTAATGCATCTTGTGCTGCCGGATCATTCTTTGGATTGTATTGATTTTTTTTATCCATGATTTTCTTTTGAAGAAATCTTTACAAGATTTAAGCCAGCAGGCTATTTCTCTAAACTGCTAACCTTAAGGTAAAATATCTGTAACTGACGAACATCAGTTGGTGTGTTTTAATACTAAAATAATTTGGCTTATTAAACGCAGCAGATATGATCTTTGGAAGAACAGGCGAACTTTGTTCAATCTCAGGTATATACAGGTGCTTCGGCAATTTTGAATTACAGATAAGAGTAAAAGCTGGTGAACTTTTCCCTGCAGCGATGGATATGATCAATGCTTTCTGGATATTGGCGATAATGGGTGAAGAAGACAAGACGCAACTTCGTACAGCCTGATGACTAATGGCAGGGATTGAAAACCAATACTGTTGTCTTTATAACTTAACAATCTTCACCACCGCAATATGGTATATTTGCAGCAGCTATGAAGCAGTTCGAAGTACCCAATATTTACAGGAGCCAGTTGATAAGTGCTGTGAAAACCAGGAGAAAGCAACAGGATAAACTAAAAAAAGACTTCTCTCCCACATTACTCGATTTCGGACCGATACAGATCTACCTTGCCCGTCATTTTGGTTTTTGTTATGGCGTTGAAAATGCCATTGAAATTGCTTTTAGAACCATTGATGAGAATCCCGGCAAACGTATTTTCCTGCTGAGCGAAATGATCCACAACCCACAGGTGAATGCCGACCTCGAGGAAAGAGGTGTTCGATTTTTACAGGATACTTATGGTAAACAGGTAATCCCATTTGAAGAGATCACCGGTGATGATGTGGTATTGATACCTGCATTTGGTACTACACTTGATATCGAACAACAACTTCGAAGCAAAGGCATTCAGACAGAAAAATACAATACTACTTGTCCGTTTGTTGAGAAAGTATGGAACCGTGGTGAACAACTGGCGAAAAAAGGTTACAGCATTGTAGTACATGGTAAGCCGAAACACGAAGAAACAAGGGCAACGTTTTCCCATGCCTCATATCATACCCCAACGATTGTTGTTAATGATATGAACGAAACAATAGAACTGGCTAAATATATTACCGGTGAAAAACCTGCTGAACAGTTCTACACTGAGTTTGCAGGAAGGTTCAGCGAAGGTTTTGATATCAGAAAAGATCTTGAACGTTTTGGAGTGATCAACCAGACTACACAACTTGCCTCAGACACACAAGCGATCGCTGAATACCTGAAGCATGTGGTGATGCAGCACTTCCGTTTAACCGAAGAAAATATAGGAGAACGTTTTGCCGATACAAGAGATACACTTTGTTACGCAACACTCGATAACCAGACTGCAGTTGGTGGTATGCTGGAAACAGATGCCGACCTGGCTATTGTAATTGGTGGATATAATTCATCCAACACATCTCACCTGGTAGAATTGTGTGAAGAGAAACTGCCCACGTACTTCATTAAAGATGCTGACAAAATGCTGAACAAAAACGCTATTGTTCATGCAGACTGGAGAACCAAAGTGGAAAGCACTACCGCTGATTTTCTTCCTGAGAAAACACCTGTAAAAGTGTTGATCACTTCCGGTGCAAGTTGTCCGGATGCCTTGGTAGAAGATGTGATCCGCAAGCTGGTTAGCTTTTATGATGCTGCGAGAACTGTGGATGAAGTGATCAGTGATTTGCAGCAGTAACAGAAGATTTCCGCCTGAATTTTATGCTTTTAACTCACAGAGGACTAAATTTACCGCCTCAAATGCAGCAATATGACCATCGAACAATTTAAAGAGCTTTCACACCCTGAGAAATTGAAAGAGATAAGATATAATGGCAACCTGCTTGGACCGTATGAAAGACCAAGTGAAGATGGTGGCAAAAGAACACAAGGCGACATTTATGAAATTCATGATTTCTGGGTGTTCCTAAGTGAAGATGAAGACATGGTGATCCCAACCAGGAAAAACCCGGTAATTGCCGAAGAATAAATTGAAGCCCTGGAAACAGGGCTTTCTTATTTACCTATTATTTTAAAATGATGAGAGTATTGTTGAGTGTATTGCTTTTAAGTGTAGCGATATCGGCGTCTGCCCAAACGGCTGATGAATTAAACAAACATCGCCAGCAATACAAAGCCGATCTGGCAAAAGACATCAAAGCGGATACTGCCAAGGTTGATTTTTATTCTTTCAATCCTGAACTGATCGTTACAGCTACAGTAGAAGTGTTGAACGATGAGCCAACGTTTGAGATGATCACTTCATCAGGCATGAAGAAAGATGCACAGAAGTTCGTTAAAGTAACATTCAGTTATAAAGGGGAGAATTATACATTGTTTGGTTACCAACTCACCAAACTAAAAGAGAATAAAGAAATGGCTGATCACTTTTTTATTCCGTTTAAAGATGCCACTACCGGTAAAACTACTTATGCCTCCGGCCGGTACCTTGACTTTAAAGCAGGTGATATTAATGATGGCAAATTAATGATCGACTTCAACAAAGCCTACAATCCATATTGCGCTTTTACAGATGGTTATAATTGTCCCATTCCACCAAAAGAAAATACTTTGAAGCTGGCTGTAGAAGCCGGGGAGAAAAAGTACCTGGGTGAAAAGATGACCCGTTGATTGGTTTATAAATTATCTAAGTTGTCGCTGGCTTATCAACTATTCAACCAATCAACTTATTCAAAGTTCCTTCCACGTATGATCAGCCAATAATTGCACAGCAGCAATGAACTTCTTAAATGGTCCGCTGCTACCCCACTCTTTCGGAGCAACAAGGCTTAGCATGTGTGTGCCGTCATTCCTTTCATAGAGATAATATGTCTGGCCAATATTGGGTTTGAAAGAAAGTTTTGCTTCATAGATCATCATCGAAAGATCTTTCCGCTTCTGAATTTCCTGTGCCTGTAAAGCCAGTAATTCTATCTGCTTACGGATCTGCTCCAACTGCATATTCGTCTGCTCTTCCATTGCAGTAAGTGCTTTGTGCTTGATGATGCCTTCTTCATTTGCTTTGATCACAGCTCCTGCCACCGAAGCTGAATATGGCAGCACACTCAGTTGCTTGTGATACAGCTCTGTATTGGTATAAGCAGCACCATCTGTTTTAAATCCCTGTTGAGTGATTCGCATATATCCGTTAGGCATGATCTCATGCACCACATGCAATACAACCTGGCCGGCACGATAGAAATGTATCTCGAAAGTGATTCCGTCAGGAAAATTCACCTGCACCTGGTCTGCCAGTTGCTTATTCTCAAATTCATTGAGATCACCATCTGCATTCACTTTATAATCAGCTGCAAATGCCTGGTTTTCGAGTGTGACCCAATTATGATGTATCATCAATTCTTTAGAATCACCAATGGCTTCTATCTTATAAATACCACTCTTGGGACGTTCACCGAACTCGTAATTGCCTTTCTCAGGAAACAATTGCCAGCTCGCCAGGAAGTTATATGCCAATACCATAAGATTGCAAAGATGATAAGATTGAATGAAAGTATATGCTGCCAATAACAAACGTATAAGCTGTTTGTTTGCCGGTTTGTAATAATTTGCCACTTCTAACTACTAATGAACTGATGAAAAAGCTGCTGTACACTCTCACTGGTTTGTTTGCCTTTGTTGCATCATTTGCACAGATACCAACCGAGAAATCGTTGTTATGGAAGATCGAGGGAAAAGGACTTGCCAAACCTTCATATTTATACGGTACCATTCACCTGATGTGCCCGGATGATATTGATGTGAAGCCCGAGATCAAATCGGCTTTTAACAGTACAGAACAACTGTATTTGGAAATTGACATGTCTGATATTACCGGTGCAATGGGAATGTTGTTTGGCATGACCATGAACGATGGAAGCAGTTTGAAAACATTGCTTTCGCAGGAAGATTATGATTCTGTTGCCGCAGTATTTAAAAGAACTACAGGAATGAGTTTAGGTGCAATGAGCCGTATAAAACCGATCATGCTGATGCAGATGATCTATCCTTCTATTTTGGGTTGCAAACCTGAAGGATGGGAAGGTGAATTCACCAAAATGGCAACAGAACGGGAGATGAAGATGTTAGGTCTGGAAAAAATAGAAGACCAGGTAGCGGTATTGGATTCTATTCCATATGCCGAGCAGGCAGAGATGTTCAAGAAAACAGTGCTGAATCTTGATAGCAGCAAATTACAGTTTCAAAAGATGGTGGATGTTTATAAACAACAAGATATTCAGCAGATGGTGAGCATGACTGCTGAAGATGAAACGACCGGTAATTATGAATACATCATGCTGCGCAAAAGAAACCAGAACTGGATACCTGTTATTGCAGCAGCGGCAAAAAAGAAACCCAGTTTTTTTGCAGTAGGTGCTGCACATTTGGGTGGAGAGTTTGGAGTCATCAATCTCTTACGACAAAAAGGATACAAAGTAACACCTGTTAAGTATTAAGATGCAGGAAAAGGAATTTGTTGAACTGCTGAACAAACACCAGAACATTGTACATAAGATCTGCAATGTGTACATGGATGAGCCGGCCGACAAAGAAGACCTTTTCCAGGAGATCACATTACAGGCATGGAAAGCCATTAACAACTTTCGTGGTGATGCACAATTCTCTACCTGGCTGTATCGTGTAGCATTGAATACTGCCATCACTTATTTTAAAAAAGGAAAGAAACAATCCACTACACTCACCGAACATTTCCCTGAACGAACAGAGGAGTTTAACCCGATAGAAGAGCAGGTACAGGCTATGTACAAAGCCATCAGCCACCTTTCGAAGATCGATAAGGCTTTGGTGATGTTGTACCTGGACGATTACAGCTATAAAGAAATGGGAGAAGTATTGGGAATGACTGTTACGAATGTTGGCGTGAAGATGAATCGTATCAAGACAAAGCTGAAAGAAGAAACAGCAAAATATTATCATCCTACAAACTGATATAATGGAACTGGATGAATTAAAGGGAAAACTCAATCAACGAATGGCAGTGAGCCAGCAGCATTCTGCCGGTGAGATCAGTGCAATGCTGCAACAGCAGGCTACTTCTGTATTGCAAAAGATCAAAAGAAGTTTGTGGATAGAGTTTGCGTTATCCATACTCTTTACAATTGGTTGTTGCATTGCTATTGCTTTTATTGAAGAATGGGCTTACCTGATGTTTTTAACCGGTGCTGCTATTATAGGTTTGATCGTTTCCTGCATACTTGGCTATCTGGTTTGGAAAACAGATCAACTGAAGTCTTCAACATTATCTGTTA
This sequence comes from Chitinophagaceae bacterium, assembly GCA_024508725.1. Classification (GTDB taxonomy): domain Bacteria; phylum Bacteroidota; class Bacteroidia; order Chitinophagales; family Chitinophagaceae; genus JAEZDC01. The sequence goes on from JANINS010000004.1 coordinate 1,338,930, forward strand.
GAAAAAACCTTGAAGAGATCATTTCAATTATTCATCGATATGTATGGTTATACCTGAGACTGGGAATAGGTCTGATACCTTTATGTTTTGCCCTGGCATTGTGGCTGAGTTACTATCCCAAAGACGGTGTAGTGAAACCATTTTATAAAGACAATTTTGTTTATTTATTGATCGGCATGTCGATATTCAGCTACCTGAGTTTCCGGTTTACAAAGTGGTATCTTAAAAAGTTGTATGGTAATTATCTTGAACAACTGGAGATGCTGTTATCTGAATTAAAAGAATAATATATCTTATCAAGGGACGTTACAGGGATACAATATTTGTGAACATCATTCCCTGTTTGAAGAAGTATTATCTTTACGAAGCAATGAAGAAAGTACTTACCTCGGGACTGATCGCTGGTGTGATTTTATCAATTGTAAGTTATGGCGGACTATTTCTCGCTATCCAGTTTTTTCCTGAAGCGTTTCTTGAATACAATTATCCTTTATTCCAAACTGATAGTGAAAGAGACATCCTATTCTACACGCATGCATTGGTATTAAGCCTCGCTTTGGCAATGCTATGGCAACGTTTCAAAGGTTTATTTAATGGAAATTACCTGTTAAGAGGTTTAGAGTTTGGTTTTATGTATGGACTCGTTGCATTATTACCCATTATGTGGATCACTTACAGCTCTCTCGATATTACGCTTATTACAGTAGCTACGTGGTTTCTATATGGATTGGTGCAAGCCACCATTGCCGGAGTAGTATTTGCGAAATTCAATCCTTAATTGATCACCTGGAGATTCAGGTTAAAAGTTACAGCTAGCTCGTTATTGGTTTTGATCATCCCACCTAATTTACGTGGTGGTGTAAGATTAAAATCAGAGAATGTAACATTTTGAGAGCCTACTAAAAAGATATGATTCTTACTCGCTGCCGCTGCACGATAATTTACTTCGTACTGTTTGGTAACCCCTGCCAATTGTATATTAACGACACCTTTAGTTACTTCCTGTGCAGTTTCAGGATATTTATTGATAGAGAGAAAACGAATGACCAGATAAGGAAATTCTTTTGACTTGAGTGTTTTGCGAAGATCAGCCGTCATGATGCCGTTATGGCAATCGAAGTTCTGAACATTCAGGTAGATCATGCCATTCAATGGCAATGGCTGGGTAGATGTTTTATTAACAATGATGGTATCCATCCTTCCATAACTATTGATATCGCAATTGAAGTTATTGATATTGGTGCTGCCACTAACTTTTAGAGAGCATCCATTGGTTGCCACCCATTTTACTACCACTGCCTTTGGATGCTGGAAAGAGCAAACCAGGCAGAAGATGAACAGGTATGACATCCATTTTTTCATGTTTCAAACTCGCACCTAAATTAAGGATACTGCACTATATTATTCCTGATGTGATATTAGTAATACCCATTTTTCTTCAATCATGTTTCACTACAGGTTTTTATTCTAATAGCTATTCACAGTTGTGCGAAATATCATCTTTTATATTGTACCCTGCTATATATCTTTAACAAGCTTATACATATTCCAGAACCGGCCTGCTTATGATCGCTCCTACCATTGCAGCAACTTCTTATTCAGACTCTAAAAGTCATTACCAGATATTAGATGGTCTTCGTGGTGTTGCCGCTATTATGGTGGTGATCTTTCACATTTTCGAGATATTTTCAGGCGGTAACCACTTAGTGCAGATCATTAACCATGGATATCTGGCAGTAGATTTCTTTTTTGTACTGTCAGGATTTGTGATCGGTTATGCTTATGATGACCGTTGGAGGAAGATGACGATCAAAGATTTTTTTAAAAGAAGGCTGATCCGACTTCATCCAATGATATTAATGGGAATGACAGTTGGAGCGATATGTTTTTATTACAGTGCATCTCCAATACTTTTTCCGCAGATCAGCCATGTTCCGCTCTGGAAAATGCTGATGGTGATGCTCATAGGATATACGTTGATACCTGTACCCACTTCATTAGATATTCGTGGCTGGACAGAGATGCATCCTTTAAACGGGCCAGCATGGACACTTTTCTTCGAATACATTGCCAATATTGCCTATGCACTTATTCTGAGAAAGATTTCAAAACTCGTTCTTTCAATACTCACCATTATTGCAGCTGTTGCACTGGTACATATGGCTGTAACAAGTGCAAACGGAGATGTGATCGGAGGCTGGTCTATTGATGCTACACAATTACGGATCGGCTTTACAAGACTGGCTTATCCATTTCTTGCAGGTTTGCTATTGTCACGTACCATTAAACCCGGACATATCAAACATGCATTTCTTATTTCAAGTGTACTTATCGTTGTTATTCTTTCTTTTCCACGAGTTGGAGGAAGTGAACATCTCTGGATGAATGGATTGTATGATTCATTGTGTATCATACTCCTCTTCCCTGTGATCGTTTATATTGGTGCCAGTGGAAAGATCAGTAACAGGTATATGAATAGTGTTTGCAGATTTTTAGGAGATATATCTTACCCAATTTATATTACACACTATCCGCTGATCTATATATTCTCTGCCTGGGTAGTAAATAACAATATTACTTTAGATGCGGCTTTGCCTGCAGGTCTGCTTACATTGGCATCATCTATATTACTGGCCTATTTATCTTTAAGATTGTATGATATTCCTGTAAGAAAATGGCTGGCAAAACGGTTTACGAGCAGATCGCTAAAACAGTAGTAACAACAAGGAAAAAGTAAGATCAGGCTCCCTGCTTTCTAACATATTTAGTCAGGATGACGATAAGCTGACCTTCGATCTTACCTTCAATCTGTTCGGTATTGTCTTTCACTGTTCTGATATTACGAACCACTGTTCCAACTTTTGCATTCAGTGATGTGCCCTTCACGTCGAGAGATTTAGTAAGTATCACGGTGTCGCCATCATGCAGTAAAGCTCCATAAGCATCCTGGTGAAGATCAACTGATGCATCGTTCTCATGATCACCGGTAGCTTTTGCCCAGGCAAGTGTTTCATCATCAAAATACATCATATCCAGGTTGTCTGCAGCCCAGCTTTCATTGCGAAGCCGGTTCAACATTCTCCATGACACCACCTGTACTGCAGGAACTTCGCTCCACATACACACAGGTAAAGCTTTTTTCCAATGTTCTATATCCAGGTGTTCTTTCTTTTCGAGCTGTGCCATGCACTTGTTACAAACCAATATTGTATTGTCTTCATTGCTTTGATCCTGTGGGGGTATCTCATATATCTGCAGATCATTTGAAGCCGAACATAATTCACACTGGTTTCCACTTCTGCTGATGAGTTTATCCTGGAGTTTCATATTAAGTATTTTGGGGGCGGCGAATGTAATAAAAACAATCGTGGTGCAAGTTAATCACACCTCAGCATGTTCCTGTTCTTGCTTCTTCACGTTTATCACATAAGTTGAAGACACAGGTTGGTCTGATATAACAAATTGCCTCCGAATTTGTGGCTTCACAAAAAAACGAATGAGGGGTGCAGCCAGTATTACAATAGCTACAGTGAGTAAAAATCCACTGAAAGAAAACACATGAAACCATGGTTTTAATTTGATCATGATCTCTGCAAAAGGCTTGTTTGCACTTTGTGATGCAGCTTTAGCTATTCCACTTCCAATGAGTGATATCCAAAATACCAGTAAAGAAACATTAAAGAACCCCATTACAAACTGATTCCAGCCGGTAGTATTTAAAGCAGGTAATTTTTTTTCAAGAAAAAGAATATAGAATCCTGCAGCAAGCAAAATAGTAGTATTGATACCAATCGTAGCTCCCATTGCATGTGCTACTGTAATATGAGTGCCGTGCGTATATTGATTGAGTGCAGGTATGGAAATAAGTATTGCAAGAGTAAGATTAAGTAATATCCAGTTATCGGTTGATCTTAACATGCGGTAAGAGAAATGTTGCTCTTTATCTTCTTTAGTAAGCGACTTACTCCACTTCCAGATCATATTAAATAGGATGAGTAGCTCTGTCATACTGATCGCATAAGCTGTGATCCTGATAGCAGGTGAAGCAGGAACAACATAAGTATGATGTCCCCAGTTGAACATAAGATTGGTTAATCCAAGGAAGTAAAAGAAAAATGCAGGTTTTGATCTTGCCATTTCATCGCTCTTGCTGATCTTACACATCACGTACATAGCAGATCCATATATCAACATATTCCATGCTCCTACCATTGAACCCAAGGCTTTCCATTGTATGGTGATATCACGGATAATGTTCGCATTAAAATGATCGAATTGCCACAATGTTGCTTCGGTGATGGTGATGATGAAGAACACTAATCCTGTAGTCCAGCTCCAAACGTACACAGGAGCTTTATTAAAGTTCGGACGAACTGTGCCGATAAAATTGATAAGTGCCAGTATCCAACCCAATATCATTACACCAGCCATCCATAAAGGGAACTCCATGTATTCCCGTCCAGTAAAATTTCCGAGAAAGAAATAACTAATGGCCACCATAATAATAGATACCTGCATCAACAGGTGTACCTGTGCTAAGATTGGTGAGAAGAGTTTTCTTTTAGCAACCGAAGGAATAAAATAATACATGCTTCCTGTTGCAGCACTACTGATCCATTGTGTGATCAGGAAAACATGTAAAGGACGCATGTGAGCAAAGCTGAATTGCTCTTTTAAAAAGCCTGGCCAAATGTATTGTAAACTACCCGACATTCCAAACAGCAATCCCAGGATCAAACACGAAAGTGATAATACCCAGAAACCAAAAGCAACACGTTTACCTGTCATGGTGCAGGATTTAGATTGTTATGAACTGAAGCATCAACATACGTGAGGTAAGCAAGAACAGCATTTACCTGTTCATCAGTTAAGTGAAAATTGGGCATTGTTGTTCCACCGGATCTGATAAATGCTGCAGCATATTCTTTTCCTCGTCTTTTATCAGAGATAATATTGGTAAGATCAGGACCAAGGTATCCTCCCAAACCATATAGCTGGTGACAGGCAACACAGTTATTGGTTTGCCATACTTGCTTCCCAAGTTGCTCTTGTCCGGAGAATTTCAGATTGTGATTATCCTCTGTTCCTTGTGTGTACACCCATCCGCTATAAGCAGAATAGCTGAGAAACAGAATCGCAAAAACAGTTGTTTTCTTTTTCCAGTTCATCGCCGCCAAAATTCAAATTCGGCGGATTGAGATTCTATGATTTAGATCAGTTTGTTGTGAATATCAGGACTTGATAAAACTACTTCCAGTTTCTTAAAAAAGCAGTATCAACCAATGTTTCGGTAAAGTGCACCTCTAATGTTTTCACATGTTTTGGTTCGATATCACTGTCGTAGTTCATTACAATATCGTAAACGAACAGATCAGGTTCCCTGTGATCAGGATGACCGATCAACCCGGTCACTTTTGCACTATCAGATCCTAAAAGAATTCTCGAAGCAATAAGATCATCAACCATCTTTTGCCTGGCTGTTGAAGTAAATGACTTTGATCTTTCTTTCCAGGTTTTACTATCGAATTTTTCCTTTGTATTACAGCTGCAAAAGAATACTGTTAATGCCAGGCAAGTACATCTAAAATTGTTAGGGAATAAAAACATTGAATGAAACATCTCAAGTAGTTTCAAAACTAACTATTTAACGAAAAAATGTTGCATCCACTTAGAATTGTTATAACAAAAAAGCAACGTTCATTCTTCCCCGAAGGCATAATGTTGGAAGCATAACAAACAAATCCACGTATCATGAAGCAACAGGAAATAAACAACAGTAATATGCAGAAGCAAGAAAAGGAAAACAATAAACTTACTGAGCAACATACTGGCACTCATTCTCCAGATACAAAGGATGCTGCAGAAAATAATATCCAGGAAAGCGAATACGGTACACGGAGTTATGCGTATCCGGATTTCTTTAAAAAGAAGCCGAAACTCTAAATAATGATCTAACTCTTGAATTAGGCTGGAAGTTTCCAGCCTTTTTTATTGGTTTAATTAACAATCGCTTAGTGTTATTCTTCAGTTGATGTCGTCTATATAAGACGAGTTGAAATACTGATGAACAATGTTCCGAAAGATGCAGTGAGTGACACAACTCAAGTTGATCTGTGCCAGAAAGCTGACCTCCAAATGATTTACTTTCCCACAAGCTGTGGGAAAGATGAAATGGAAGTGTGGTACAGCATTGATTAAATTTGGAATAGATGTTGGTTAGATAAGTATAGTAGGCTCAAAACCAGATTGTTCATTTAAATCGGACTGAATTGACAGACGTAATCATTAACCTCGAGACCGTAAATCCAATCGAATTTTTTGGAGTAAACAACGGAAAGCTTGATTTGTTAAAGAAAAAGTTTCCCCTCCTTAAGATCTTGTCAAGAGGTACCCAACTAAAGCTCTCCGGAGCTCCCGAGCAAATAGATTCAGCAAAAGAAAAGATCGATCTTATTATCCAGTACCTCGAAAGGAATGGTCACCTTAGTGAAAACTATTTTGAACAGATCCTTGGTGGTGATGATGCTGAGACAATCGATGCTTTTGTTGATAAAAATCCAAATGATATTCTTGTCTTTGGTCCGAATGGCAAAACTGTTCGAGCCAGAACCAATAACCAGAAGAAAATGGTTACTGCGGTTGACAAGAATGACATCGTTTTTGCTATCGGACCTGCAGGTACAGGTAAAACCTACACTGCAGTTGCATTAGCAGTAAGAGCATTGAAGAATAAAGTGGTGAAGAAGATCATCTTAACTCGTCCTGCGGTTGAAGCGGGAGAAAGTCTTGGTTTCTTACCTGGTGACCTGAAAGAAAAGATCGATCCATACCTGAGACCATTATATGATGCTTTGGATGATATGATACCTGCTGATAAGCTTGGATATTACATGAGCACAAGAACCATCGAGATCGCTCCTTTGGCATATATGAGAGGTAGAACCCTGGATAATGCTTTCATTATTCTGGATGAAGCACAAAATGCAAATGACCTGCAGATAAAAATGTTTCTTACCCGTATCGGTGCCAATGCAAAAGCGATCATTACGGGTGACCCTACACAGGTTGACTTACCTAAAAACCAGCGAAGCGGTTTATGGACAGCAACCAAGATCCTGAGAAACATCGAAGGAATTGCACATATTGAGTTGGATGAAGAAGATGTTGTAAGACACAGGTTGGTGAAAGCCATCATTAAAGCTTACGACAGGGAAAAGAAAGAACAGGAGCAGAAACAAGAACAGAAAAACATGGAAAACCGGGCATAAACTCCAACCCTAAGAAGTAGAGAGGTTCGTTGCACAGCGAGCCTCTTTTTTATTTCAGCAGGTGAAAAGTTACCTTCGCTGCCATGAAGAGGCTAATTTTCCTGTTTTCGCTGTGCTTTTTATTGGCTTGTAAAAGCAATTCAGAATTTCCAAAGGCCGAGAATGCTTTGGATGCCGGGAGAGAATTCATTGATGGATTTATGAAAGGCAACACGAAGAAAGCAGAAGCATATATGGTGAATGATGAGAAAAATAAAGCACTACTCACCAGGCTGCACCGCCAGTTAAGAACAAGTAGCACAGAAACACAGGAAGGGTACAAAAAAGCATCTATTATTATCGGAGAGGTGGACGAGGTTACCGAAAATGAAGTGATCATCCAATACAAAAGTTCATACGATATGGCTCCGAAAAAGGTGAAAGTGATCAAATTGGATGGAAACTGGTTGGTAGATCTTAAATACACACTCAATCCAAATCTATAATGCTTAAAAGCTTTTTATTAGTAGGGCTTGGAGGTATGATCGGCTCTATACTGCGATATCTTTTTGCCGTACTGATAAAACCACAAAGCTTTCCTTATGCTACTTTATCGGTGAACGTCATCGGGTCATTACTGATCGGAGTGATCATCGGGTTTGTTTTAAAGAATGAATCCCTTAACCTAAACTGGAAACTATTCCTGGCAACCGGAATATGTGGAGGTTTCACCACTTTTTCTGCATTTTCACTGGAATGTATACAAATGCTGGAACAACAACGTTATGCTGCAACCCTTGGCTACATAGCTTTAAGCATCGTTCTGGGATTAGCAGCTACATTTGCAGGAATTCAACTGACGAGATTATGAACAAGACCGTTTTACATCCATGGCATGGAGTGGAGCCTGGTGAACAGGCACCGAGAGTTGTGAATGCTGTTATCGAAATACCGCAAGGCTCAAGAGCCAAATATGAAATTGACAAGCCGAGTGGTTTGCTTAAACTGGACAGGGTGATATATTCTTCTTTCTACTACCCTATGAATTATGGATTCATTCCACAAACGTATGGTGACGATAAAGATCCATTGGATATACTGGTGATCACTTCACTTTCCGTTCAACCATTAACTATCATGGAAGCTAAGATCATTGGCGTAATGCAGATGGTTGACAGTGGTGATGCAGATGATAAGATCATTGCAGTGGCTGATAAAGATCCAAGTGTAAACCACTATAACAACATCGAAGAATTGCCCAAACATTTTTTTGATGAACTGCGTCATTTTTTTGAAGAGTACAAAAAACTCGAGAATAAAACAGTGATCGTTGAAGAGTTTGGCGATAAAGCAACGGCTTTGAATATTGTAAGAGAAGCCATCGATCTTTACAAACAAACCTTCTTAAAATGAGAACTATGTCTGCCTACATCATTATCATGCTCATTGTTATCGGAATTGCAGCCGGAATGTTAAGTGGTTTGGTTGGTGTGGGTGGAGGTATCATCATCGTTCCTGCTTTGGTGTATCTGCTGGCATTTTCACAAAAGCAGGCTCAGGGTACTTCTTTGGCCATTTTGCTATTGCCCATCGGTATTTTAGCCGTGCTGAACTATTATAAAGATCCGGAAGTAAATCTCGATGTAAAGGTGGTAGCACTGATAACACTGGGTTTCCTTGCAGGAAGTTATTTCGGCAGCAAACTGGCCCTTTTCTTACCTGATGCAACAGTGAAAAAGGTATTTGCTATTTTCATGATGTTGATAGCTATCAAAATGCTTTTTATTGACAAGCCAAAAGCAGCAACGCCTGAGAAAAAAATCGTTGCTGAAAAATTAACTGAGAATAACCTGTAACCTTATCTTTGCCGCAAAATTTTACAGATGGAAGTGAACAAAAAATCAACTGCGAAATACTGGCTTTGGTGCTTCATTTGGCTGGCAATCATGATCGTTATGCTCATCATGCCGGGCTTAAGACCATTCTTCTGGCTGGCATTACCGGGTGTTTGTACCTACTTTGCATTGGCAATGGACCTTCTGTAACTAAGATCAGCAATCATCTTTTTATATAGACCTTGAGCTCTCAAAGCTCAAGGTTTTTTATATCGTTTAATGATGCGCAACTTGTGTGTTCTGGCTCCTGTTTCTGAATGAACGATTCCCTGGTTATCTATTTTATCGATCCTCACTTTCCCTGATGCATGAATGATCTCATCGGTGTTCAGCATAATTCCAACATGAGTTATCCTGCCTTCTTCATTATCAAAAAATGCAAGATCACCACATTGGGCTTCAAGTAAAAAACCAACTACTTCTCCCATCTCTGCTTGTTGATAAGCATCTCTCGGAAGTTTAATGCCAAATGATTTGAAAACCTGCTGAGAAAATCCACTGCAATCAATTCCGCATTTGCTTTTTCCACCCCAGAGATAGGGCACATCCAAATAACCTGATGCAGTTTGCCTCATTGTATCGGCATCGAAGAAAATGACATTCTCATTTGTAACGGATGCAGGCTGATCGACAGAAACGATTTGATTATTGGCGATCCATCCTTCATAATCATCATACAAGCAACGCACTTTAGTGAACTGCTTTTCTGTTTCCAGTACTGCTGCATGTTCATTCAACAATAGCTGACTAACCATTTCACTTCTGTGAGAAGGTTCTTTTCTTAAAGGAGCTACAACTACAGAGCAGGAAACATTTTTCATGCTGGCTAAATTAGCCGAATAAAGTGATACAGTACAAGCCCGCCTGAATGAATTCATTCGGACAGGTGAGTGACACAACAGAAGCAGAATAGAATTCTTTAGCTCGTCAAAAGACCTATTACAAACGTTATTCAGCCTGTTCTTTTGGAGTGAGTTTTTGTTTGTAATAAAGGAGGTTTTTAGAAAGTTCCCTTGTGAACTCATCCAGTAGAATGGTGCAGTCTTTCATATACTGCAACACTTTTTTCCGATCATCGGTTGACAGGCTTTCATCTTCCAGCATGGGAAGCAAGCCCTGTATGTTCACTAATGGATGACGAACTTTATGTGAAGTGGTGAAAGCGATCTCCTCTAATTGTTTGATGTATTCATCTTTTTGCAGATCGGCTTTCTTGATGCTGGTAACATCAATTCCATAACCGATCACATATTTGATCTTATCATCTTCTTTATAAGGATAAAATTTTCGGAGGATGTATTTCCTGTCCCCGGCTTTGGTCTCATGTTCGTCTACCCATTCGATCTGTTCTCCTGTGGTGATCGCTGTGTTGAAATACTCTCTACGTTTTATAGCCTGTGCAGGATCAAGGCCTTTTAATTCGCAATAATCGAAGTCTGTTTTTCCGATCAACCAGTTTCGCATGCCTTCATTGGTCAGGCCTTTCTGGTTTACAAAAACATACCTATGTTGATCGTCGAACACGGCAATATCTGCCGGAATATTATTGAGGATACCTTCTGTAAATCGTTTCTGGCTATCGATCTCTTCCTGTGCTTCTTTCATACGGGTAACATCTTTACCCAATGAAAGGATTTCGGTCAGGTTGCCTTTATCGTCGAAAATGCCTGTCTCGGTCCATAAAATCCACCGTTTCTCTTTATGTGCATTTTCAAGCAGGTGAAGATTGGTAACGTTAGGATTTCTCGGACTCAATCCTTTTAACTGCTGAATGTACTCGCTTATACCCTGTTCATCAGCGAAATTGTAATTCCGGTCTTTCAACTCTTCGGCTGTTTTTCCAAAGAACTCGCAGAATATTTTATTAACGTACGAACGTCTGCCTTCGGGTGTTGAAAGAGAGATCATCTCGGGAATGGCGTTAAAGAGTGCATCACTTCTTTCCTTACTCTTCAGCAGGGCCAGTTCAACATCTTTTTTATCGTTGATGAGTGTAGAAATGGAAAGCAATTCGTTGATAATACCCCGTTCATTTCTTATCGGCACAACGATCTTATCTACCCAATAAAACGAACCATCTTTCGCTTTATGTCGCACTTCTCCCCTCCATCCGCCGGTTGTTTCTAAAGCTTCGTACATCAACTTAAAAAACTGGTCGGCATTGCCTGATTGCAGAAGACGAAAATTATTTCCCAGCAGCTCATCTTCGCTGTACTTAGAAGCCGTACAGAAGTTTTTATTTACACTTTTAAACACTCCTTTTTCATCAGTAACAGATACAAGGAGGTTGGTATCAACAGCTTGTTGAAACGCTAGCAGATTGTGAGCCTGTTCTCCAATGAGATTATCAGTCATGCTGTAAAGGAAAGTGTTAAATAAAGTTGCAGCTTTTTAAAAAGAAATCAAAAGAAAACAGTCATTTCCTCATGATCTCCAATAAAAAAACCGTTGCAATGCTGCATAGATACAAATTGAAACGGTTTTTTCGAGGGTATAGTTGTTGTGGTTTATTGTAAAAAACGTAATTCATGCAAAACATGGATCAGCAAACCGTGAACCTTTCAAAGCCTGAAGAGCTGGCCTATTGGGCAAAGCTGTTGAAAGTTAAACCCTTACACATCATAAGGGCAGCAAAGATCACCGGAAGCAACCTGGTGAACCGCATGATATTTTTTTTGAAAGCCGAAGGTGTAATTCCATCTTATTTTGATGTTTCCAAGGCTTTTGGCCGGTAGTTGCTCTTTCCGTTTGGGGAGAACTGATATATTCGCAGTCGGTTCAAACCTGAGCAAATGGAAAGAGAGCGAAAATTTATCCTGGAAGCGATTGAATTATCCCGCCAGGGAATGTTGAACAATGATGGTGGACCATTTGGCTGCATCGTAGTTAAAGGTGATGCCATCGTTGGAAGGGGTAATAATCGTGTAACCTCAACCAATGATCCTACTGCTCATGCCGAAGTGGTTGCTATTCGTGATGCCTGTAAAAATCTTGGCACTTTCCAGTTAGATGATTGCGAGATCTATACTTCCTGCGAACCTTGCCCCATGTGCATGGGAGCCATTTACTGGGCAAGACCAAAGAAAGTGTATTATGCCAACACACGTTCAGATGCTGCTGCCATTGGTTTTGATGATTCATTGATCTATGATGAACTGGTGCTTCCGCTTGATCAAAGAAAGATCATCATTGAATGCATTGGAAGAGATGCCGCCATCAAGGTTTTTGAAGAATGGAATAGCAAAACCGATAAAGTAGAATACTAATTCTTCTTCTGATCTGTTTGCGTTGGCGAAGATGGATTTAAATTCTTTTGATGATATCGTATCACTGCATAAGCCAACACGCAAAGTGCTAATACCACTACCACAGTAATAACGATCCACGGCTGATCTTTCAATTTCCGTTTTTGCTTACGTTGTTTTTTCGTGGAAACCTGCTTCTGAAGATTTCTGTTCAGCTCTTCAACATACTGATCGATGGATCTTTTATTCCGAACACCTTGCAAACCTTCCATAGCATCATTCACAAAGTCAGAGTCAGCCATTTGCCGCTCTACTTTGTGCTGATCTTCCTTAGAGATATCACCCTGCACATATTTCAGCAGGTCTTCATCTCTCAGATCATCATCTTCGTTCAATATGTCTTTAAGGTCTGCCACTGCTTTGTTTTAGTTTCTTTTCTACGAGGTTCTTCAGGTTACGTTTGCCGTTTTGTATATAGCTTTTTACTTGTAAAATTGAATAACCTGTTTCATCGGCGATTTCCTGGTAACTCTTTTTATGCAGGTAGAACAAAGTTACGCAGCGTTTCTGCTCTTCGTTAAGTTCTCCCAGGCATGCTTCCATTGCACTCAGCACTTTGTCTTTGTCGATGTGTTCCTGCTTTTGTGTTTCTTCTGCTGAGATCTGTACTTTGTCTATATCCACATTCACTTGCTTATCCCGAAGTTTCATCAGGCAATAGTTCTTTGCCACCATGTAGAGCCAGCTTTTAAAATAGCTTACACGGTATTTAGAAAGCTCGGTGATGGCTTTTAAAAATATCTGTTGAACCGCATCTTTCGCTTCATCTTCATTCTTCAGGTACTTCATCGATACACCGAACAATAAAAGTGTATAGCGCTGTAGTAAAATGCCGAGCCATTCGTTGTTGTTATCGGCATAGAACTTCTCAAGCAGTTCCTGGTCAGTGATATTTGCAAAGCGGTTATTCAACGGTTGTAAAGTAAAGATATTTTGGTTGACGAGCTACAGGTTCAGTGGTCATCGTTCGTTGCGTCGCACTCTTGTACATTCGGAATAATGATGAGCTTTTCTTACATTTAGGGAAGATGCTACGAATTATATTTTCCACACTTGTATGTACATTACTTTGTTGCAGTTGCAAGAAAAATATAACTGAATTACAAAAACTGCCAGCCATATCTCAAAACGGTGCAAATACTTTTGGCTGTCTGATAAATGGTAAGGCTTACGTTCCTTCTGGATGGGATGGAAATAAACCTAATTTTTCATTAATCATTGATCCATCTTTTCAAAATGGAACTTTCCTCATGAGAGTTTACCGTTTAAAAGACAACAAGTATGAAGCTTTGAGTTTTGCCAGTAATAACATAAAGCAAACGGGCAGCTACACCATATCACCGACTAGTAATTTATTCGTTGATTATTATAATGACGATACTGGGTGTGAATTTCTCTTTTCAGCAGCTAATTTCTCTAAAGGCTACGTGAACATTACAAGATATGATCTCGTCAATGGTATCTTTTCAGGCGAATTCGAGTGCAGCTTATATAGCCAAACTTCATGCGACACCATTCGTCTCACTAATGGACGTTTTGATAAGAAGATGTAAATGCAGAGTTCCCTCTTACAGTACAAGTGTGCGACGCAACCGAAGCTTCATTACTAACCAACAGCTGAAACCCATAATATTTACTTAACAAAGCATACTGAAAAATAAAATGTGAGGGAACAGTTTTACACCTATCTTTGACCTGTTAATTTGAGTTTTTTGCATCTGGTTACTGATAGATTTCTGCTACGCATTTCTGCTAAAAGTTAGTCTTCTTTCCACTGCGGGTTCTCAAGATCTTTTTTTAATTAATTGTTAAGGACAAAACATGAACATTTATGTTTCAAACTTAAGCTTCAACGTACAAGATGAAGACTTAAGAGAGTTTTTTGCAGAGTACGGAGAAGTAACTTCTGCTAAAGTTATTACTGACAAATTCACTAACCGTAGCCGTGGTTTCGGTTTCGTTGAAATGGCTGATGATGAAGCTGCAAGAAAAGCAATCGCTGAATTGAACGGCGGTGTTGTTGAAGGCAGAACAATCAACGTTACAGAAGCTAAGCCTAGAGAAGAAAGACCTGCTGGAAACGGTGGTGGCGGCTTCAAAAAGCGTTCTTTCTCTAACGACAGAGGAAACGGTGGTGGTAACAGATGGTAATTTGTTAACTACAACGATACAAAAAGGGAGCGGTTGCTCCCTTTTTTATTTTGAGTGGTTCACTCTTTAAGAGTGAGCCACTCTTTTTTATAACAAGTAAACAAGCTATTCCTTTTTTTCACTCTTGTGTTTGCAACACATCATTGATAAACCGCTGCAGTTTCTCAACAGTGATCTCTTCTTCAAATAAATTATCATTCACCAGAATTGCCGGTACATTCCGGATGCCTTTTTCAACAGCATCCATCAGATCACCACGAACCGCCCAGGCATATTTTCCATTCACCAGTTCATCAAAGAATTTCTTGTTGGTCAACCCTGCTGCTTTTGCATAATTCTTCAGGCTGATCAATCCTAATTGTTTCCTGTTTTCGAATAAAAGATTGTGCATTTGCCAGAGCTTATCTTCCTGTGC
Organism: Chitinophagaceae bacterium; assembly: GCA_024508725.1. Classification (GTDB taxonomy): domain Bacteria; phylum Bacteroidota; class Bacteroidia; order Chitinophagales; family Chitinophagaceae; genus JAEZDC01. The sequence goes on from JANINS010000004.1 coordinate 1,353,943, forward strand.
TGCAGCAACAGCAGCTTCAGCGGCTTTCATGGCTTTCTGATGCTTATTCGTAAGCGGAAAATGCCGAATGTTAAGGCTTACGAGATCGCCGTTCAATTCAAAAACCTGCTTCACTACTTCATTCGCCTGTAAACAAGCCAGGCTTTCATAATCCACATAAAATTTGATGATTACCGGTGCATTCTCGCTGCCAATGATCGTATGTTGTGGATCGATTACTTCTTTATTACTCAATGCCATGCTCTAAGTATTTCAACAAGAGTGCCTTTGTTCACTTGCACGTCTTTTTGGCAGTTGCAAAAGCTTAGTTTTGCTGCCGTTTAACAAAATCTAAGGAGCATGTTGGATCTCGCCCAAGTTGATAAAAGCTGGACGCTATTTCTTGACCGTGATGGTGTGCTAAACCACGAAAAAAAGGAAGATTATATTCTTCATTGGGACGAGTTCAGGTTTTATGATGGTGTGCTCGAAGCTTTAAAACAGTTGAACGAATTGTTTGGAGTGATCGTTCTGGTAACGAATCAAAGAGGTATTGGCAAAGGCTTGATGACCTTAGATGATCTTGCGAATATTCATTCAAATATGATGGAACGGATCAAAGCTGCAGGAGGAAGAATTGATAAAGTTTACTTCTGTGCTGATCTTGACCATGAAAGTCCGTGTAGAAAGCCTAACCCGGGAATGGCTGAACTGGCAAAAAAGGATTTTCCTGAGATTGATTTTAACAAGTCAATGATTGTTGGCAATAAACTCAGCGATATGAAATTTGGAAGAAATGCTGGTATGCATACAGTGTATGTTGCCACCACCAATCCTGAAGTAACTGCTGAAGACGAGCATGTAGATTTGCGCTTTAGCAACCTGAAAGAATTTGCTGAGGCCTTTGCAAGAAAATCATAAAAAATTCAAAACCACTCTCCTTGTGTTCTTTCTGCTGGGTAGCAAGTGTAAATTAGCAGTAATGAAAGCTGCGAAACTCCTGCCCTTTTTTATTTTATGTTTGATGTCACTTGCTTCAACTGCACAGTTGAGCAAAACAGTACAGGCATCTTTGAAGAGATCTGAAGACACTTTGAAAACGCTTGCAAATAAAATGATTCATGAGCGGGAAGCTTCTCAACGGTTTACTGCAGACAGTATTTTCATCAGAACACTGGTAAGAACTTTAAAAACGCCCAATTCATTCTACTACCCTTTTGATAGTTTGAAAACTGTTTCAAGAATTTATTCTCCCGATAGTAATTTCAGGATCATCACCTGGCAATTCATGAGAGATGAAGCTTATTTCAGACAACGTGGTGCAATACAAATGAAAACAGCGGATGGTTCGTTGAAATTATTTCCATTGATCGATATGTCTGACTTCACTGAAAATCCTGTTGACTCTGTACGCAGCAACTTCAATTGGGTGGGTGCCATATATTATAACATGGTGATGAAGACATTCAACAACAAGAAATACTACACGTTGTTTGGTTATGATGATAACAACTTCCGCAGCACCAGGAAATGGCTTGAAGTTCTGACGTTTAATGAACAAGGTCAGCCGCAATTTGGAGGCAGGTATTTCAATTACCCTGCAGATGATATCAAAGCACCGCAACCCGCTTTTCGTTTTTTATTGGAATATAAAAAAGATGCTGCGGCAAGGATCAGTTACGATCCTGAAATGGACCTGATCATTTTTGATCACCTGGTAAGCGATTCAAAAGATCCTACAAAAAAATATACACTTGTTCCGGATGGTGACCAGGAAGGTTTTAAATGGAAGGACGGACAGTGGGTATATATAGAAAAAGTGTTTAAGACGAAATTGCAGGATGGACAGTTTCCGATGGAAGCACCTATTAAAGATGCAACAGGCAAAAGCAATGAGGCCAAGCTCCAGGAGATGTCTGAGAAAACAATGAAGAAAGCTGAAGAACAGAAAAAGAATGATAAGAACAGGGCTCCAGCCAAGCCAACCAATGAAAAACCGCAGGGAGAATATTAAAATATCCTTAGTAATAAATCAACTACTTCTCGTATATAGCTGAGAACCATTAGCAACCTTTTTTATTAAAAGCCACATGAATAATGTGGCTTTTATTTTTAGAAATTCTCGTACGGATTTTGCAAAACGGCAATTCTAAATCTAATATGCTATGGACCTCCGAGTAACTAAGAACATCCAGTTTACCAGGCTGGTAAAAGCTCCTGTACAACAAAGAGAATTCAACTTTCGCAGGATCCCGAACACCACTGTAGCTACCTTCCATGTTGATGTAAGTGACGACAAAATGAACCGCATCATTTTTAGAATGGAAAAAGAAGCTACCGGTTATTGGAAGATCGTTGATCAGCGGCTTCCGTTGTGGGTGAATGAAGTTGAATCGAAGCTTCATGAAATTATTGAAACGGAACCGCAGCTGAAATCTTCTGATACAGAAGAATATTTCGCATAAGCTATATGAATTTTGAATCAGAGAGTAATAAACTTACGAGGTAAAATTGCCTCATATTTTTACTGCAGCTGAAGAGTGCGACGCAACGGAAGCTTAACCGAAGTGCTAAACCTCTGGCTAATAACTCTCGGAACACTGATCTGTGACGAGGTATAAAAATTGCATACATACCTGATCAATACCTTATGTCATGGGATTAAACGTTCGAAAAAATATACAGTTCACAAAATTGGTTAAAGCACCTGCACATTTAAAAGAATTCAATTTTCGGAAATTGCCTGGTGAAACAGAGAGATTTCATGTTGATGTAAATGATGATCGTGGCAACAGGATCATGTTCAATATGACATCTGAAAATGGAACCTGGAAAATCATAGAAGAGAGTGTTCCTAAATGGGTAACCGAGGCTGAGCCTAAACTTCATGATGCCATTGAAGAAGAGTTGCAGCGATAAATTTTAAATTGTCTAAAATAAAAAAGTGGATGCTTTTGGCATCCACTTTTTTATTGGATTCGGCTATATTAACCATGTGCTGTTTTGTGCCTGTTGCCCATACGTAAGTTGGGAGTGTGATGATGCAATTTCGCATGGCCACCAACAGTTGTTGTAGTAAACAATACTGCTCCTAACTCAACAATACCCAGAATGAGGTGTGGCAAATAAACTTCTTCTGCAAAACCAAACAACCAGGGTGAAGCTGCTAATAACAGACCAGACATAAAGTCGATGATCAGGTGTGTTCGCATACTGATATTATCTGACAAACCTAATTCGTAATCGGTCATTAAACTATAAATAATAGTCATTAAACCAAGAATTACCGGTGTCCACAATTGCATGCCGTTATCTGCAAAGCCAAATATCCATGGTGATGCGATCAATAATAGTCCCATCATATAGTCCAACACGCCGTGAACTTTTGTTGATATGAATTTCATAGAATCTCCATTTTTTTATATGATACAATGTTTAAAAGTCATGCCATCGGTTTGATGACGTTGTTAAATGAAAAGTAAAGAGCTGATAAAAAAAGATGCAGTGAGCAACATATCCCTCACTGCACCTAACGTATATTAAGGCCTACATTGGTCTGTTACCATGATCACCTTTCTTAACATTCATGGTAATGAACATGCCTATTAAAACCAACACGAATAGTAATACAATTGCCATTAAGATCATAACATTCAATTTAGATTAACCAATTCCATTCTCCACTGTTCCGGTATGATCATCATAACGCTGTTTCGTTGTGCCTGATTGATTAAGATTGGAATCTTTAAATCGTTCAGGCTTTACTGATCTATCCTTTGAGTTTGATAAAGACCCTGTGTTCACAGATTCATTATTTCTCAAAGATTGATCGGGCATGTTCTGATTTCTATTGGTCTTTTTCATAACATTATTTTTTTGAATCATTACGTGGCTGATTCATGTTATCGTAAACATTTGGACATTGTGCATTAGGCTTCGTTGAATAGAAGCCACTGCCACCACTGTACTTTTCTTTATTATAGATCTTTACCCCGGCATTCTGCTCAAACCTTTCGTCAACAACATTTCTCCTGTGAGGAATATTGCAACTGTTTTGTTGATTCTTATTCAGATTCTCCATAATGATCCTTTTATGGATAGTAGTTCAATAATCATTCTAAAGCAGTCTCTGCCAACGCATATTCAAATGTTCAACATCAGTAGATACTAATAATCAACGAACTGGAGATGATGTTAAAATGATACAAAGCCGCTTAAAACACATGTAGAAAAGTGTAGAATCTGAACTGTTAAGAATATATACCAAAACAAAAAAGCCTTGCAAATGCAAGGCTTTGAAAATTTATAGAATGATGATTACTTCACACTTTCTGCCACATCATTTCTAAATACAACCACTCCATCAAATACATCGATAAGTACCGGGTGCGTTTTATCAATATCACCGGCAAGTATTTTTTTACTGAGCTGGTTCACTATCTCTTTTTGAATAAGACGCTTTAATGGTCTTGCTCCAAACTGAGGATCATATCCATTCTCTACCAGATAATCCAACAGGTAATCACTGAACTTAAGCTGCACACCACTTTGTGCTACCATTTCTTTCAGTTGTTTTAACTGGATGTTGATGATGCCTTTGATCTCGCTTTTCATCAGTGGCTGGAACATGATCACTTCATCTACCCTGTTCAAAAATTCCGGGCGAATGGTTTGACGAAGTAAGTTCATCACTTCAGTTTTCGTGTTCTCAACTACTTCATCAAGATTCTTTTCACTAACATCTTCAAACCTTTCCTGGATAATGTGACTACCAATATTGCTCGTCATTATGATAATCGTATTCTTGAAATTCACCACACGACCTTTATTATCCGTCAATCTACCATCATCTAGTACTTGAAGCAATACGTTCCAAACATCAGGATGAGCTTTTTCAATTTCATCGAGTAACACCACACTGTAAGGTTTTCTTCTCACAGCTTCTGTAAGCTGACCACCTTCATCGTATCCCACATATCCCGGAGGAGCACCAACCAATCTTGAAACAGTGTGTTTCTCCTGGTATTCGCTCATGTCGATACGGGTCATCATCGTTTCATCATCAAATAAGAATTCAGCCAGTGCTTTTGCAAGCTCTGTTTTACCAACACCAGTTGTACCTAAGAATATAAATGAACCGATCGGCTTTCTTGGATCACTCAATCCTGCCCTGCTTCTTCTTACCGCATCTGCAACAGCAGTGATGGCCTCGTTCTGACCGATCACTCTTTCATGAAGATGCTCTTCAAGGTTCAGCAGTTTTTCCTTTTCACTCTGCAGCATTCTTGTTACAGGAATACCTGTTGCCTTCGCTACATTCTCAGCAATATCATCCGCATCTACTTCTTCTTTTAGCAAACGCTTTTCACTGATCTCTTCTAACTCTTTTGAAAGATCTGTGATCGTTTTCTCCTGTTCTTTTATTCTTCCATAACGGATCTCTGCTACCTTACCATAATCACCTTCACGTTCGGCTCGTTCAGCAGCAAGTTTTAGATTCTCAATCTCTGCTTTAGCCGTCTGAACTTTTTCTACCAGTTCTTTTTCCTGCTGCCATTTTGCTTTGTAGGTATCTCTTTCCACCATCAGGTTGCTGATGATCGTATTCAACTCTTTCAATTTATCCTCATCATTCTCTCTCTTGATGGCTTCTCTTTCGATCTCCAACTGGCGAATTCTTCTTTCCAACTCATCGAGTTCTTCCGGCATTGAATTCATTTCAAGACGAAGCTTGGCTGCACTTTCATCTATCAGGTCAATTGCTTTATCTGGTAAAAATCTATCTGTGATATAACGATTGGAAAGTTCAACAGCAGCAATGATCGCTTCGTCTTTGATACGAACATGGTGATGCGATTCATAACGATCTTTCAAACCTCGTAAAATAGAAATGGCATCTTCAACACTTGGTTCATCTACCATCACTTTCTGGAAACGACGTTCGAGAGCTTTATCTTTCTCGAAATATTTCTGATATTCATTAAGTGTTGTTGCACCGATTGCTCTCAACTCCCCTCTTGCCAAAGCTGGTTTCAAAATATTCGCAGCATCCATTGCACCTTCACCACCACCGGCACCAACAAGTGTATGTATCTCATCTATAAACAAAATGATCTCGCCTTCACTCTTTGCCACTTCATTGATCACTGCTTTCAAACGTTCTTCAAATTCACCTTTATATTTTGCACCGGCGATAAGCTGTCCCATGTCAAGTGCAAAAATGATCTTGCTCTTCAGGTTCTCAGGCACGTCACCGTTTACGATTCTCATTGCAAGACCTTCTGCAATTGCTGTTTTACCAACACCTGGCTCACCAACAAGAATTGGATTGTTCTTCGAACGACGGGAAAGTATGTGCAAGGTTCTCCTGATCTCTTCATCACGACCAATAACCGGGTCAAGCTTTCCTGCTCTTGCAAACTCCACTAAGTTCTTTGCATACTTCTGCAAGGCATTGTATTGTTGAGATTGTGTTTGTGAATTGATCGTTGAACCTTTACGCAGATCTTTTACTGCAGCGATCAAACCTTTCTCAGTTAAACCTGCATCTTTCAAAATTTTTGCGGTATCGTCAGAACCCTGGGCCAATGCTAATAACAAATGTTCTGGATTGATGAACTCATCGTCAAATGTTTTCAATGATGCATTCGCTCTGAGCAAAGTATTGTTGAGGTCACGCCCAATCATTTGTGCAGCTTCACCAGAAGTTTTCGGAAGTTTATTGATAGATTCTTCCAACTTGCTTTCTACATACTGCAGGTTGACGTTATTTTTCTTCAACAAAAATTCAACAGGAGAATCTTCGTCTGCAAGCAACGCTTTTAATAAGTGGTTTGTTTCAATGTTTGGATTACCAGAATTGAAAGCAAACTGCTGTGCAGCCTGGATGGTTTCCTGTGCTTTAATTGTATAGTTATTTAAATTCATAGTTGATATTGCTTTTTATGGTGCCAGCTTTTGTAACCCGATCGATCTTTCGTTGTGTCACTCACTTGTACGTTCGGAAATCTTTTGAACATTTTCCACGTAAGTGATAAGTAAGCAAAGAATTAAAGTTGGTGTCTTGCCTTTCTTTGCTGCTTTGCGTGCAACTGTACAAGAGTGCGACGCAACCAACGATGATCAAAGAACTGAAGCCGGTAAAAACATTAAACTTTATCTTCAAATCGCTATCCAACCACAAAATTGAGAACTTATGTCACTTTTTTCCAGATTTAACTGCATCAAAGTCAGTGCCGTTGCGATTTTCCTGCTAATATTTCAGTTGGGTAATGCTCAATATAATTTTTCGAAGCTTGATGCCTGGATGAAAGACAATCTCAAGGAATTAGGTGGACGTGCGGTAATGATGATAAAGATGGAAAAGTGGTGTACAGCCATGCAGAAAATAAGCTGAGTCGAAAACAAAAAGTCGTTGGAAAATTCATTGCAAAAAGGCAAGGCAAAGAAGCAAACCTTGAAGATTATACCACGACTACAAAAGAGCGGATTGCAAGCTGCAGTAAATGGTTGAGTGCCGCTTTAGTAATGACCTTTATTGATGAAGGCAAATTAAGTTTGAATGATACGATCGGTAAATATTTGCCGGTGATGTCGCAGCACGGTAAAGGAAATATTACGGTGTGGCAATGCCTTAGCCACTTAACATCGATCAAAGCTCCCGACTTGAAAGAAAGTTTGCAGGATATGAAAGACATCAACAGTATGGATGAAGCTGTGCAAAAGATCGCTGTGTTACCAATGGAAGGAGAACCTGGAAAAGTATTTCGTTATAGCAATGTTGGTTTGCAGCTAGCCGGTGCAGTAATAGAAAAGATCAGTGGAAAAGATTTTGAAACTCTCTTTGCTGAAAGAATTGCCAAGCCATTGAACATGAAGAACACCGATTTTGGGAAAGGTAAAGTTCCTTTACCTGCTGGCGGTGCTTTCAGTACGCCTGAAGATTATATGAACTTTCTTGTAATGATCCTGAATGACGGAATGTTCAATGGCAAGCAGGTCTTGAGTAAGAACAGTATTATTGAAATGCAGAAGAACAGAATAGGGAACGATATTACTATTGCTCACTCTCCTGCTGAAGTTGCCAATTGGGGATATGGCCTGGGAGAATGGATCGTTGATGGTGCTGCACAAGGACAAAGAAGTTTTGTCGTGAGCAGTCCTGGTTTGTTTGGAAGCTTTCCCGTAGTGGACAGGGATAAAAACTATTGCGGAATATTGTTCACCTTTAATCTAAGGCACAAAGGAAGGCAGGAAAAATATGTAGAACTTCAAAATATTCTGAACAAGGCTTTAGCTAAACAATAAACGATGTACGAGCACAAAACACAACGTTTAGCACCCAAACATGTTTATTACAAACGTGTAGCAAGAAATGCAATTTATGCAGCAAGTATTTTATTGATCTGCCTGGTTATCGGCATCATCGGTTATCATTATACGTGTGATGTAACCTGGATCGACAGTTTGCATAATGCGTCAATGATATTATCGGGTATGGGACCTGTGATAGAAATAAAAACCACTTCGGGGAAGTGGTTTTCGAGTATGTATGCGTTGTTCAGTGGCGTTGCTTTTATCACTAATATCGGCGTCTTGATCGCTCCGATTGCACACAGGTTCTTTCATAAACTACATCTTGAAGACAAGTGATCATTCTTTCTTTACAAGAACGATCTTACTGCGATCTGCTTTGTATATATCGTCTAAGTATTTTACGAAAGAAGCATAGACAGCAGCAGGATAAGTACCTGCATACATTTCATGCAACCTGACTAAGACTATCTTGTTTTCAGAAACTTTAAAAGTGATATTATACTTACCCCATTCTTGTTGAACACTCATTTCTTTCGGAACAGATTCTGGCTGATAACCTTCAGGAAGTATAATTTCTATGGAGTCTATATCTCTGTAAGAGCTGCTCAATTTGATATCATATTTCCTGGTCTTATCTGTTGAAAGTTTTGTTGCCAGCTTATTGAATAAATTAGGTTGTATAAAAAGCCGTTTACCTGAAACGTTAGCATATACCGGTGATGTGATCTTTAGATACTCTTCCACTTCCGGGATCTTGCCTTTGTGTTCAACATAATCATATTTCTCTACTTTATAAGTTGGTAACCCGATCTGAGAGTTTAGGTATTTTTGTCGCTGCTCATTCGTATAAGAATGTATCAACCTATGCTGTTCCTCTTGCTGCTGACCCGTAAAACGGGTTTTTACTTCAGCGATCAGATTGCCTTCTGCATCAACAGAAGCAGTTATTTTACGGATCTGTAAATTGTCAGTTACTGAGTAAGCAGGTGTTTTTACAACAACACCACCGGTTTCATTGATCAATAGCGCCTTGCGATTGTCTGTAAATGACCCCATGAATCCTGCACTTTCTGTCCGGCTTGTACACTCTAACCACAATGTATCTTTTTCACCAGGCACACACATGATGGCATGGTTGAAGTAAGGAGATGGAAAATCTTCCCATAACCCGGTTCGTCCTGGTCCGGCAGTGATCAAAACATAATTAGCATTAATGCCGACCAATTTCAAAAGTGAAACCATGTAATTAGATAATGCTTTACAATCACCATAACTTTTAGAAGCTACATAAGTTGCATCGAAAGGTTGCCAGCCACCAATTCCCAATTGTATACTGATATACCTAGTGCTTTTTTGCATAAACTCGTAGATCAGTTTTACCTTTTCCTCTGTTGTTTGTCCTTTTTGTGCAATTGCGATCACCTGCTGTTTTATATTTTCAGGAACCTGGTCTTTCCCTTCATTTAAAGTGGCAATAAATTTTCCAAGACCATTCCAGCTACTCATATCACCTTTGTACTTTCCTAATTCAAATTCCGAAGGAGCGATATAAACGGTAGTTAGAATATCTGAAAAAGAAGGGCGAAAAGGTTCATAGAATACTGCACCGAAATTATTCAGTGTCCAGGTATAACTACCATTTTTAATTTCAGGTTTACCGGGATAATTGTTCTGCTTATAACGAAATGTATAATCGGCAGGTGCTTCTACAATAAATGTGCTTTGCTCAACTGAAAAATTATCACCTTCCACCGGATGCCATGCAGGAAGAAAAAAAATGGTATTGTATTCCTGTTCTTCCTCATATTCGATTGTATAAGGATAGTTTCTATAATAGAAGTTGTGCTTTTTAACCCTGTCATCTAAAGCAAGGCTCATTCCATCATGCTCTGAAATGTCTTCCATTTCTTTTTTCCTGATGCTTTTGATCTCTTTTCCATTGGCATCATACAAACGACCTGATGCTTCAGTAAGAGGTTTCATTTTATCGTACGAGCTGTAATAACCACTAAACTCATCTCCTGCCTGGTTAAGAATGGTAATAGCCCACTTATGCTTTACTACGGCTTTTGATGGTGATTTGATCTGCACATGCAGTTTCTCATATCGTTTAATCGCATCAGCATTTTGTTTAAGCGAGTCTGCTATTAGGTAATAACTATAATTCTGTCCAATTGCAATCATTGGAAAAAAGAGAATGAGTGTTGCTACAATCTTCTTCATACTACCTGGCTTTTTTAAACACGATCTGCTCTGCTTCTTTTTTAATAACATATGAATAAAAATTCTGCAATGTTTCATAATCTTCCTTCTCAAAAACAGCCCTGTTTATCTGGAGGCGGCAGCGAAGCTGGATATTGTTGCCATTTACGCCTACGATATATTCAAACATACCTTCATCATCATTCAATTTCACTCTTGCTGATTTAGGAATTTCATCGATAACATATCCCGTCGGGACTTCCATGTTCACCACTACATGTTTGTCTATGGTATATGGCATTTCGATCGGGTATGCTCTTGTTGAAGTGCTGAATGGATTTTTCTTGATCACTTCAGTGAACAGGGGATTGATGTAAATGATATCCTCGTCCATATTTAGTTGAAGATCGTAAGACAGTTTCAATGGTGCATCGGTAGATGAAAGCGAATCGAACACAACGTTCTTAACAAGGATGTCATCAGGATAAGATTTTTGTACACTGTTGATCAAAGTTTCTTTTCCTGATTTTTTTGCATTCTGTTTTATACCAAGTGATTCATAATATCCCAGATCAGACGATGCACTGCCGGTGAATTTTCCTTTATCATCATTGATAAAAAAGAATGTTGTCATTTTTGACTCTCTCAGATTATTGGGATCGATGGTTAGTTCAACAGGATCATAGGTAATCATCCATGCACCACCGTTAAAGCATCTCACAGGCAGTTTCCCAAACGCCAGCAAAGGCTGGGTAGCATCCAGATAATGTGTCACAGAATCGATAGTAGCAGCACATACTAAATAATTGAACCGATCCATCAACGGATATACAGGATGTATCACTCCATTACTTCTTGTACTGAGAATTACCGGATCAGCTTTGATATGTTCGTGCCTGAGCATTGCCGTAAGCAACAGATTTATCTCTCCAACATTTCCGCTTCGTTTGCTGAATATTTCTTTCAGATTTTGTTCATTGCTCATATACCCGTTACGGGTAGCCGTGAAGTTGTCACGAACATAATTATAGATCTTCCTGGCTACTTCGAGCTTAGAAGTTGAAGATCCAATGATTGCATCCATTTGATTATCGAGCCAGTTATTGGCACGGGTATAGGTTCTTCCAAACTTCTCATCATCCATCAGTTCTTCACCCACTTTCTTCCAATCACTCATCACATTTTTGGGAACTGTGTTAGGATATTGAATGCTCATCATCTGGAACTCTAGTTTGGCAATGTGATTATCGAGTGTTGTTGTATAGCTTTCTTCTTTTAATGGCGGAATATCCTTCATTACCCAACGAAACTTATGTAGATCACCACTCATGTCCCATGATTCCGCTGCTGTTCTTCCACCTCTTATTCCAGGTTCAAAGCTGGCTTCATCACGAAAAGTATACTTAACAGCAGATGATTTTTGACTGTTGACAAAGAATGGTTGATACCCTTGTGATAAAGGCAGGTATGTAAAGAAGCTTGGTATTTCTGCATTGTATTCGCTCCACAAACTTGGATGTTCACTTTGAAAAGTCCATGGTTGTAAATGGAAGAGGAAATCAGATACAACAGTATAAGATATCTCGATAATGCATCCTGGTTTTAGGGCTGGTAAAGTAAATTTTTTAAGCACTACTTTTTTGGTTGCATTCTCAGTGAATACACTACTACTTTCCATCGCAGTTTTCACAACCTTTCCATTTTCCAGATTATATGTATAAGCCTTTAACTTATCCAGCTTTTCAGTATTTTCTCCAGATGTGTATAAAGGAATGATCATAGTAGCTACATCAAATCCATTTGGATTCAGTATCTTGACCCTTCTCTCCCGTTTGAACTCAAGAAAGAATTTCTTTTTGTGTGCATCTGCTTCAAATCCGGTATAACCCACATCAGAAATGATCACAGCATTGGCATTAGAATCGATCAGTGGCGACTGAATCTCGAAGTCTTCAGGCGTAACTTTTCCAAACCTGATGGGAGACTTTGCATCGTTTTGAGAAAACAACAAAACAGGAACAAATAATACGGCTAGCAATAGAAAATGTCTCATAGCAATTAGTATAGGGGTGTAACAAAAAGGTTAAAGGATCAACCTTATTCTAAATATAGGTTTAGTTTTGAAATCTAACAATGACCTCACAGGCAAATAGCAATTTAGTAAAACAGCTTGCATCCGAACTGGGTTTCGGGCATTGCGGTATCGCCAAAGCTATGTTTCTGGACGAAGATGCCAAAAGACTTGAGTCATGGTTGAATAATTCTTTTCATGGCAGCATGCAATACATGGAAAATTATTTTGATCTGAGAGTCGATCCAACGAAGATCGTTCCCGGTGCAAAGTCGGTGATTACGCTGTTGAAGAATTATTATCCTTCACAACAATCAAATTCCGAAACTTCAAAAATATCTAAATATGCCTGGGGCAAAGATTATCATGAAGTGATCAGGCAGCAGCTTAAAGAATTTCTTTTTCGGCTACAGGAAAAGATAGGTGCCATTAACGGAAGAGGTTTTGTCGATTCTGCACCTGTTTTAGAAAGAAGCTGGGCTACCAAAAGTGGATTAGGCTGGATCGGCAGAAATGGAAATCTTATCACCAAACATTCGGGATCATTCTTTTTTATCGCTACACTGATCGTAGATATTGAACTTGAATACGATGATCCTTTTGCGAAAGATTATTGTGGAAGTTGTACAAGATGTATTGATGCATGCCCAACAAATGCAATTCTCGACAATAAAGTGATCAATGGCAGTAAATGCATTTCTTACTATACGATCGAATTAAAAGATGCACTCATTCCACAGGAAATGCAGGGAAAGTTTGATAACTGGATGTTTGGTTGTGATGTTTGCCAGGATGTTTGTCCGTGGAATCGTTTTAGCAAACCAAATACTGAAGCTGCATTTACGCCTATCCCGGAGATACTCAACCTGAGTACTTCAGAATGGGAATCGATGACGGAAGAACAGTTCAAACAAATATTTAAAGATTCTCCGTTGAAACGAACCAAATGGAAAGGTATTCAGCGTAACCTTAAATTCATTCAAAACAAACAGGTCAGCGAGCCTCAACCAGCTTCTTAAGGTTGTCAAGGCTTTTTTCCATTGAGCCACCCCATATTTCGTCTTTCGTTATCGAAGCAAATTTCTGCCAGGGATACCATTTTACTTTCTGCTCCATTTGCCATTGAACGGTGATGATAGAATCTGCATTATGATGATCGATGATCCGGAAAGTAGCTTTCATTACAGGTGATGCACTCCATTCACTAACCAAAGTAGAATCATTGGCAGATATCTTTTGAATCGTTGTTTCTCCGATAGAAAGTCCGCCATTAGCCGTAAGCTGGTAAGCAGCCTTCTCTCCTCTTGCATCCGTCATCCAGTTTTGCCAGTTCTTTAATTGAAAGACTTGTTCACGGATTGTATTAACCGGAGCCTGGATATCGATAGCCCTTGACACCAATACCTTTGAAGGTAACAGGGAACTGATCGCCGTAAGAATAACAAACAACACAATAACACTGATGATCGCTAATTTTACAAAACGCATGATGAGAAATTAAGCTGAATAGAATTACCGAACGTACAAGTGAGTGACACAACGGAATTTGAAGAAATTTCAAAAGCTAAGTTCATACTATTCCCATTTAAATACACGGATCGCAATAGCATAAACAATAATGCCCCATATCGTTAAAATGCCGATCTCTTTCCAGCAAGAAAACAAGCTGCTACCTTCGAATGCTACATTTCGCATTGCATCGTTGAGTGCTGTTAATGGTAAAAAATTGATCACCTTTTGCAAGCCCAAAGGCAAAGCAGATTTTGGGAAGAATGTTCCGGATAAAAAGTATTGCGGGAACATAAAAAGGTTGGCATAGATCGGTATAACATTCTGGTTCTTTGCCAACCCGCTGATCACAAAACCAAAACCCATGAACACGATCAAACCCAGGAAACTCAGCAACATCATATCAAGGAAAGTGAGAATACCATGAGCAAGTGTGAAGTGGTAAAAGAAATATCCGAAACCGATCAGCACCACCACTGTAGTTAACTGGAAGATCACCCTGGCAATACCTTCTCCTAAAACGATATATGGCTTGCGAATGGGTGTTGAATACAATCTTTTCAGCACCAATGTTTCTTTCAACGAATAAAAAGAAAAGGCAATACCAAATATTGCAGCACCGATCAAGGAAAAGCCGATCATCCCCGGCAGGAAAAAATCGATCTGCTTGTACTTTCTTCCTTCCACCATTTCCTGGCTGATGAAAGCAACGGAGGGTCTTCCGGGAAAAAGCGCTGCATCCATTTTTTGGATGGAGTTCTCCAGTATCGATCGCAACACACCATAATCTCTCATACTTGCAGAAGATGTGATGAGGTGAATATTGTATTTGGTGGTATTGCTATCCTTTACCGGCACCACTCTTATCTTGGCAGTAATCCTTCCTTTCTTTAAAAGATCATCGATCTCCTGTGGTGTGCCATGCTGTATATCCAACAGTTCATTATCTGCTAATTGATGATAAACCAATCCTGTGGTATCCGATTGTTTGTCAAAAGCAACATCCACACTCACACCACTGTTTCTTCCCAGCGATCCAAAAATGACGATCAATACAATGGGAAAAAACAAGCTGAAGAAAACACCTTGCGGACTTCTGAAAGCCGCTCTCAAACTTGCTTTGGTAATGGCAAGCATGGCTTTCAATTGGCTGTACTGTTTGCTCATAAGTGTAAGTGAGTCACAAATCTATAGGTTCTTAGAAAGCTGAAACGGAAATTTTTCTTCTGTAGTGCGTCTTCCTTTTACTTTCGTGTAATTATTGAACATGCATACAGCTTATTTACTTATTGGTGGCAATCTCGACAACAGAGAATCCAACCTTCAGCAGGCGGCTCAACTGGTAGAAGAACATTGCGGTGATATTATTTCCCTTTCTGCTATTTACGAAACGGCAGCATGGGGATTTACTGATCAACCTTCATTTCTCAACCAGGTGCTGGTGCTCAATACTCAACTGGAGCCCGAACAACTGATGCACGAACTATTAGCTGTTGAAAAGGAATTGGGCAGGGTTCGGGAACAGAAAATGGGTCCCAGAACGATCGATATCGATATCCTTTTGATTGATGATCTTATCCTGCAGACCGATCATCTAACCATTCCACATCCGGCTTTACCACAAAGAAGATTTGCTTTGATTCCACTGGCTGAAGTAGCTCCTGTAAAAATTCATCCAACACTCAAAAAAAGCATCGCAGAGTTATTAACTGATTGTCCAGATACACTTGCTGTCACAAAAATTTCGTGAGCCACCCTTAGCATTACCCTATTAATTTTGGGCGGCAATGCAGTATCATTTTATCACGGTTGAGGGGAATATCGGAGCAGGAAAAACAACACTGGCACATTTATTATCAAAGCATTTTAATGCCCGGTTGATACTGGAAGAATTTGCAGACAATCCTTTCCTTCCTAAGTTTTATGATAACCCGGATCAATATGCTTTTCCGCTGGAGCTGTTCTTTATGGCTGAGCGGTACAAGCAGTTGAAAGAAATGATCCATACAAAAGATCTTTTTCAAAGCGTTACCATATCCGATTATCTCTTCACCAAGTGCTTGTTATTTGCCAAGGTGAACCTTCCCGATGAAGAGTTTCGTTTATACCAGAAGTTGTTCGACATCATTCACCAGCAACTGGTATTTCCTGATATCCTGATTTACCTGCATGCGCCTGTTCAAAAGCTTCAATCCAATATTAAGAAGCGGAACAGGGAGTATGAGCAGAAGATACCGGATCAATACCTCTTCAGCTTACAGGAAACCTACACCAGCTACATCAAACAACACAACATTAAAACGATATTTGTTGATGCAAGCAATGCTGATTTCCTGGGCAACGAAAAACACCTGCAGGTGATACTCGATGCCTTAGACAAGAATTACGATACGGGTCAGCACTACGTTACGCTTCCTTAACAACACCGAATGACGAGCAGCACCACCAAACATGATCCTTTTGCTTCGGTAAGGATCATCGAATTCCGTAACCTGTTAATGGGCCGTTTTCTCTTTATCATGGGATTACGCATGATGGGAACACTTGTTGGCTGGTGGGTGTACCAGTTAACAAAAGATCCTTTCGCTATCGGGTTGATCGGTTTGAGTGAAGTGATACCTGCTCTTTCTTTTGCGTTATATGCCGGTCATGTGATCGACATCAGTGAGAAAAGAAGATTACTCCTGAAAGGAATGACGTTTTACCTGGCATGTGCCGCCATCCTTTTAGCACTATCTACCAATTACACTGCTGCACATTTATCAAATCACTCACTTACTTACTGTATTTATTTCATCATCTTCTGCACAGGAATTATCAGGGCTTTTACTGGCCCGGTATTTCATACATTACTGGCTGCCATCGTTCCCAAACCAATTCTCTCCAATGCAACAACATGGAACCAGGGCACATGGCTCACTGCTTCTGTTTCCGGGCATGCATTAGGCGGATTTTTGATCGCAGGTGTAGGAAACACCGGAACATTACTGGTGATCGTAGCATTGGTAAGCATTTCATTTATTTACATGATGCTGCTGAAACCAAAACCTGCATTAAACGAAGCCGGTGAAAAGAAAACCTGGAAAAGCATCACCGAAGGATTGAGTTTCGTGATACGAACCAAAGAAGTGCTGGGTGCTTTAACGCTTGACCTCTTCGCTGTATTATTTGGCGGAGCTGTTGCCATGTTACCTGCATTTGCAACAGACATATTACACGTTGGCTCTACCGGCTTCGGATTCCTGAATGCAGCAACAGATATGGGAGCGATCCTTAGTGTGATACTACTTACTGTCTTTCCACTCAGGCGAAGACAGGGAACGATACTCATGTTTGCCATCGCTGGCTTCGGGGCATGCATCATCATATTTGCACTATCGAAATGGTTCATCATTTCTTTTGCGGCGTTACTGCTCAGCGGAATTCTCGACGGATTCAGCGTGGTGATACGTGGCACCATCCTGCAATTAAAAACACCCGACAATATGCGTGGCAGGGTAATGAGTGTAAACTCTATGTTTATCAATTCAAGTAATGAATTAGGTCAGTTTGAAAGCGGTGTTGCTGCAAGGTTATTAGGTGTTGTGCCTTCGGTGATCTTTGGTGGATGTATGACCATCGCTGTAGTGTTTGTTACATGGTTCAAAGCTCCGGCATTGCGGAAGATGGAGTATTGATCGCTGAACCGCATTGTTTTTTATTTTGATTGAAAATATTTGCTCAAGCCGCACGGCTGCTGAGAATTCAGGAACAGAACTTTACTGTACACGATAATCAATAGCAGAGTAATTTGATTTCATAGAAGTCTTTGCACTTTTCTCTAATACTCGGGTTCTCCACCAGTATCTACATAAGACGCCTCAGCTGGTTCGGTTTCGTCGAAGACGAAATTGCTGCAATGGCACAGCCATATTGCAGGAAAGAAGCAGGTGCAGCGTCGTTGTAGATACGAAGCCATGCGGCTTGAGCAAAAATGAAATCAACACGCAATCAGCAATGCCTGAATTCTATCAACCTCTTTGTGTATAGAACAATGGAACAGTGAGACCAACCACCATCACCTCCTACCCTGTCAAAAGTCATAGTTTCCTGCTTTTCATAAAACGAACTTTAAACAAAGCAAGTTCTATGAAAAAGATACTCAGTGCTTGCCTGGTACTTGTCATATTATCAGCCTGCAAAAAACAGAAAACAGAACCGGTTACGCTTGATCCTACTTTTCTGGTAAAAGAAGTGATCACCGATCCCGACTTCAGGGATAAGATCACCTACGATACTGACAGTCTTTGTACCTCCACTTTTGAACTGGTAGCGAACCAACGTACAGCAGACAGGTTACTTTATGAATGGAACATTAATAATACCATCGTGAAAGGAAAGAAATACTTCACCTATCATGTACAGGATGTCGATAAAGTAACCGTAACCCTCACCATTAAACGCCAGGGTGCATTTGGAAACATCATCGAAACAAGATCTGCTACCCGTACTTTCATGCTCAACCGTAACACACGGTTAGATGGCATGTATAAAGGTTATTTCAATGGAGTGAATGAACCTGCTACCGTTATTATAAATACCAAAGCAGTTGACAGGATCGCTGATACGAAAGCAATACTCATCACCAGTAATATCAAACCATACGATACATTGTTTGCGCCTGCACAACTGGGTGATCATTATATACTGAACAGGCGTATCTACTTCGATCATGGCAGCAAAACCATTAATGCCACACATCTTGCTTTCCCGAAAGGATTGATCACGCTGGATAAAGACGGTAAAACACTTTCTCTGAATCTTGAAGCCGTTAATGCAGCAACAGGTGGAAGAGTGAAGATGGGGTTTGTGGGGTATAAGCAGTAGCTTTTGTTTATTAGAGAAACATGCAAAGCGTTTGATTGGATTCAATCATTATTGAATGCATAGTGATTTGCTCAAGCCGCAGGGCTTCTTTATGTTCTTTTTGTCTTGACAAAAAGAACGAAAAAAGTCAAGAATGCCGGATATTGCGAAAGAGTTATTTATTAGAATATTTTTGATTACGCTAATCTTCGATTTCAGCACCGGCATTCATCACGCATTGATTTGGCTGCATTACTACTGAGACTTCAACAATGGAACTTTGCTGAACAAGGTGATAAACAGTGAGGTGGTTTGATTTCATAGAAGCGCTTGCAACTTTCTCAAGCATGAGCAAAGCGTTTGCAGGAATTAAGATAATTCGTAGATTAGTACATCTTAAATCTCCGTCCCGCCAGGGACATCCAACTGACAACTTCATAATTACGGACGTCATGGGCTGATGACGATCCGGAAACGAAAGGGGGCGATTCGACACTCCCTGCAACCGCTGTGGCATGTTTGGCTATTGCCCGGCAGGTGAATCTCTAAGGAAGGAACATATAGAAACCTGTACGGTAACCATGGAAATGGTTCCGGTACACGAAGAAATGCGTTCGGACAGTAAGGAAATGCTGCCGGACATGAAAGAAATGGTTCCGGTAGTACGGAAATGGTCCCGGTAGGTATGGAAATGAAGCGGGACATGACGGAAATGCAGTTGGACAGTAGAGAAATGGTATCGTACCTGACAGAAACGACATCGGTAAGCATGGAAATGGCCCCGGACATGAGAGAAATGGCCTGTGACACGAGTGAAATGGCCCCGGACATGAAAGAAATGACCCGTGACACGAGAGAAATGGTTCCGGACATGAGAGAAATGGCTCCGGACATGGAAGAAATGGTTTGTGACGATACCGAAACAACAAAGGGCTAACTATTTTTTTAATACTAAACCTCCTCTATTATGAGAAAAAGAGAAGAAAACAAGCTCAGCATGGCGAGAGCTGTGCAAGATGCACTCGGTAACAACACCTCCATCGTTGGCTCTGTTCCGGCGTTTGGAAATGCCAAGACGGAACTTGACCAGGTGATCCAGGAAATTGATGGTATGATGCAGACGCAGATACGGAAAGTGACGTCTGCCGACAAGACCAAGGCCATGAACCTGGCACTGGATGTTGCCATCGTTGTGATTGGTGCTGCCAGGGCTTATGCCCTGAAGGAAGACAAACCTTCGCTGGCGGCACTCTTTAATTACAGCCGATCGGAACTGGTGAAGATGCGTGACACGCAACTGGTGAACACGCTTACACTGGTACACGACAATGCGGTTACGATGCTTACACAACTTGCCGACTATGGCATTACTGCAGCACAGCTTACGCAACTGCAAACATTAACGGCTGATTACAACAGCCTGTTGAGTGCACCAAGGGCTAACATTTTGGCGAAGTCGGTGGCTACGCAAGGTCTTGCAACGGCTTTTGAAAAAATGGATGGAGTGCTGGCAAGGCTCGACAATCTTGCGGTGAGTAAACGCAGTAGCGAGGCTGAGTTTTACAACACCTACTCTGCAGCGAGAAAGATCGTTGACAGTAATGGCAAGGGAAAATCGAAAGCTGATAACCCGAAGAAGAAAGAGGATGATAAGATGAGTTAGTAAGAAGAGAAAAGAGAAAGCCCTGCTGATGAGGTGGGGCTTTTTGTAAATAAGATAATTGTAATTTTAAAAACCCTATGCTAAGTAAACTTCATCTATCCTCTTCTAATTATTCGGACTTCGTTTTAAACGATACAGGAATAAAAACACTAAGTCGCCTTAATAAGATCAATGTTTTTATTGGTCAAAACAATTCCGGCAAGAGTAGGTTCCTACGTTCATTATTTGCAGATGAAACATACGAGTTTGAGTTACAAAAAAACAATTTCAGCGAGATTCACAATAAGTTGTTAGAATACCGAACTATAATCCGTCAAAAATTTGACGAACATTCAATAGAGGATGCTGATTCAGTATATGTGAGAATTAATGAACTCTGCAATGTTACAAAGAGTTATAAAAAAGGACGAGTTAAGGAAGTGATTGAGCAAGTGAGAACTTTAGCTAGGTTTCTTACTAAGCTTCAGTCCTTCAGCGGATGGACTGGAAAGGTTAATACATTCGGCGGTGTACCTCCCACATATTTTATTCGTCAGTTAAATAAGATGGGTGAATGGATAACAGAGAAACTGCAAGAATTGTTTCCCGATGATTTTGATTTTCCTATCCACAAAATTTATGTACCAATTTTAAGAGGACTTAGACCGATGCAATGGCATGGCAATGAATTTATAAATACAGCAACTGAAGACAATTATCAAAGGCGAACTATTCGTGATTATTTTAAAGGATTAGATCAGGAAAAAGTTGCGAATGAAATATTTACAGGCTACAGTCTATACACAGAAACAAAAAAATTATTATTGGGAAACAAGGAAGGCAGACAAAAAATAAAATCCTTTGAAGAATTTTTAAGTAATGCATTCTTTGAAGGAGAAACTGTCACTTTAATCCCTGATATTAACAATGATGTCTTGCTGATCGGAATTGGAGAAGAAGAACGTCCAGTATATGAATTAGGCGACGGCATACAATCAATTATAATTTTATTATATCCATTATTTTTCCATCAAGGCAAAAATCTGTTGGTCTTTATAGAAGAGCCGGAAAACAATTTGCATCCAGGGTTGCAACGACTTTTTTTAGAAACATTACTAAGTGAACAGTTCAAAACCTATCAGTATTTCATCACTACACATTCAAATCACTTTTTAGATCTTACTCTAGATCTCGAACATATCTCTGTCTATACTTTTAAAAAAGACAGAAACAATTTCATCTATCATATTGAGAACACCTCAAATTCGGATATTAAGGTGTTAGAACTTATAGGAGCAAGAGCATCCTCAGTATTTTTAAGTAACTGCACAATTTGGGTAGAGGGCATCACAGATAGATTATACCTTAAGAAGTATTTAGACCTTTACCAAGTTTACCTATTAGAGTCAAATAAGATTCAAGCTTCTTTCAAAGAAGATTTCCATTATTCTTTTGTAGAATATGGTGGTGGTAATATTGTACATTGGTCATTTACTAATGAACTGGGATGGGAAAAAATATCTGCAACAAAAATAAGCTCCAAGATTTTCGTCTTAGCCGACAAAGACAGTTCACAAGACACTGCTAATTCAGCAAAAAATAAAAGACTAGCCACGCTTAAGAGAAAACTTGGCAAAAGATTTCACATGATCGATGGCAGAGAAATAGAAAATATTCTTTCACCTGAGATTCTTATAAAAACAATTAAAAAACTAGAGACTAATAACGATTCAGCTATTGTTTATGACCCAGATGAAATTATCTATGCTAATTATAAAGATGAGAAATTGGGGAAGTTTATTGAGTCTCATTTCAAACTGTTAAGGAGAAAATATGCTGCAAAAAGTGGAACCATCTCCTGTAAATTAGATTTTTGCAGATCGGCAATATCGGTCCTTGATTCCTACGAACACTTATCGACTGAAGCAAAAAAAATAAGTACTGCATTATTTAACTTTATACGAGATAGCAATGCTGAATTTACTCAGTAAATCTCTAAGCTATATTTATCCAGAATTGAAAATAATATTCAGTAGTTAAAGATTTCGAACATTAGTAGTTACATACTTCAAATCATTTTTCTATTGCCGGTGTACTCACCGACCGATTTTATTTAGAATTGTTTAATTGATGAGAACATTAACTGATGCATCGAATTGCTGCGTAATGTTCAGAACGTACAAGTGAGTGACACAACAGACGCTCAATAGTAGTAATTCAGCTAAGTAAATCCCTCTACCTTTACCGTCTAAAACCAAAACACTATGGCTATTGTAAATGTGTACCTCACCTTTAATGGTAACTGCGAAGAGGCTTTTGATTTTTATAAGTCAGTATTTGGCGGGGAATTTCCTTATAAGGGCAGGTTCAACGAGATGCCGCCACAGGAAGGTATGCCGCCGATGAGTGAAGCTGATGGTAACAGGATCATGCATGTGTCGCTGCCGATAAGTAAAGAAACGATGCTGATGGGAAGTGATACCGGTGGTGAATGGGCGAAAGATTTTAAACAGGGTAATAACTTTTCGATATCGGTTACTGCTGCCGGTAAAGATGAGGCAGACCGGATCTTCAATGCACTGGGTGCCGGTGGTAACATTACCATGCCTATGGCCAGCACTTTCTGGGGTGATTATTTTGGTATGCTCACAGATAAGTTCGGCATCAACTGGATGATGAGCTGGAATGAAAAACAGAATATGTAAGCTACACTGCAACGAGTGGTATCTTTATGAACGATGAAACTGACTAAGTGGTTGCCCTATGAACATTTTGTTTTGATTACGCATTTGAAAGGTGATGAGATCGTACAAAAACTTCAGCAACATGTAGAACCAAAGAAGTGGTTGCGTTTACCTTTTAAAAAGCCTGGGAAACCCTACGAGGGATCGGTTCACTTTGGTTATTTTAATATTACGAGGATCATCAATTACCGCAACTCCTTTCTGCCTGAAATTGATGGAAAGATCATTGAACAATTTACGGTAACGGAAGTACACATAAAGATGCAGATGAACATCTTTGTTATCTTATTCATGATAACCTGGCTTGGATTTACAGGTGTTGCCACAATATTGATGGCATTTGTTTCATCTGCAGTGATCGCTCCGGCTTTTATGTTCACTTTTGGCTGGTGCCTGATGTTGGGAGGCTTTAAATACGAAAGCCGGATATCAACCAAATGGCTGAAGGATGTTCTGGAAGCAAAGGAATGGGAAGTCAGTTAGCCGGATTATACTGCATCAACGAGTGATATCTTATTAAACTCAGCACCGCTGTAGATCTTGGCAAATTCAAGATTACCGGTACGTTTCCAGGCAGCGAGGTTAGCACTGCTCACAACCCGCCAGAAGTTCTTACTCTTGAGGTCCTGGTAGTCTTTTCCCTGGATCAACATTCCCACAACCGGGTTCCTCTTTTTGAGGTCGATCTTCATGTGCTTGTCTGTAGATGGCTTGTCTGTTTCAACGAAACGTGCAATAGATTCTGGACTCATAGCGGTGAAGGTAGGCTTTTAAAGTGTTAAAGGCGGGGTTTTGTGTAAAGTGCTCTGTATGAGTATTGTTGTTATAAGCACCTATTACTTGCTGGCTAGGCGAGCAGCAATGGCGAGGTTCTAACTAGCAGGATCAGTTGTTAAACCAAGATCGGATGGTGAGACAGACTGTTCAATATCTTCTTCTGTCGCTTTTAGTTCAATGAAAGTAGAAGAGATCACTGCAAATAGCGGTGCTAATTCTATAACCGATCGTCGTTCTACCAGGAGATTGGTAAACCTGAGACTTAATGCAATGAGCTTTGCCCGTTGTTCCCTGAGATGTGTTTTTTTATCCATTAGGACGATTTATCCCAGAGCTAAAAAGTGGAGAGACACGATAGCGTTGTTAAAACGTTGGTGGTGTTAGTCTGTCAGTTATTATACTAAAGGAAGGCACAAGGTAGTGAAGCCGGTACTCCCCACCAATTAAACATTTCATTACTGTTTGGGCAGTGCATACTTTCGCTGCATGAAGCTCTATATCAGGAACATGGTTTGTCACCGGTGTAAGCTGGCTGTTGAATCTGAGTTACAGAAAGCCGGGCTTACACCAGTGAATATAGAACTGGGTGAAGTGAGTATTGCAGAAGACCGTATTGAGAAGGATACATTACAACAGTTACAACATTCACTACAGCAACTGGGCTTTGAACTGCTGGATGATAAGAAACAAAAGCTGATAGAGCAGATCAAAACATTCATCATTCAACTGGTGCATTATAATGATGAGCCATTGAAAAAGAAATACAGCCAGCTGATACAGGAACATCTGCGTCATGATTACAGCTACCTCAGCAACCTCTTTTCCGAAGTAGAGGGTATTACGATAGAACAATACATCATCCACCAAAAAATAGAAAAAGTGAAGGAGTTACTGGTATATGATGAACTCTCTTTGAACGAGATCGCTTTTCAACTCAATTACAGCAGTGCGGCACATGTGTCGGCGCAGTTCAAGAAAGTAACCGGCTTAACACCATCGGAGTTTAAAAAGCTGAGCAGTGGTCATCGTAAACCACTGGATAAGATCTGACCATTTAAATGTAAATCGTTTCCATAATTGTATAACAGCAGCCGCTGGAGGCTGGAATAATTTTGTGTGTAAATAAAGGTTATGACACACACATATAAAGTATCGGGAATGACATGTTCTTCGTGCCAGCAGAAAGTAGAAGAACATTTATCCAAAGTAAATGGAGTAGATACCGTTCACACCAATCTCGCAACAGGTGAGGCAGCGATTACGATGCATCACCACGTAGATACTGCTTTATTACAGCAGGCATTGAAGGATTATCCCAAATATCAATTAACAGAAGTTGTCTCAACGATGCACCATACTGCACCTGCTGTTGATGAAACAGAACAGAAGAGCTGGTTGCAAACCTATAAACCCATCTTACTGGTATTCGCATTTATCACAGGTGCTACATTATTGGTACAGCTGAACAATACCAGTTTCAATGTATATAGCTGGATGGACAGCTTTATGGCTGCCTTCTTCTTAGTATTCAGCTTTTTTAAACTGCTGGATGTAAAAGCATTTGCAGAAAGCTATTTCAGTTATGACATCATAGCCAGGAAATGGTTTGGGTGGGGTTACGTGTATCCATTTGTTGAGCTGGCATTGGGTATTGCTTACCTGGTTGGTTTTGCCCCAGTGATCACCAATGCTGTAACGCTTGTGGTAATGAGCCTGAGCATTATTGGTGTATTACGATCTGTATTGAATAAACGTAAGATACGCTGTGCTTGTCTTGGTGCGGTATTTAACCTGCCGATGAGTACGATCACCATTATTGAAGATGGACTGATGATCGGCATGAGTGCATTCATGCTTATTAACATGATCTAGCAAAGTATTTGATAACTGCATAACTGAAATACAATTGACAATGAAGTATTACTATACATTATTACTGCTGCTGTTTATAACAACGGCAGCAAGTGCACAGCACGAACATCACACAGAAACAAAGCCGCCAACACAAACGAGCAAGAAAAAAGTTCCGGCTAAACAGGAGAAGAAAAAGCCGGTCTTAAAATCCAAAGCTGTAATTGATACTGCAAAAACAAAAACAGCGAAAGATTCGATCCATGCACACCGGCATACGCATCAACTTAACGATAGCACCGTGATCGTCCACGATGAGCATCACAATGAAATCTTGGATTCTGCAGCACATCATCAACATATGATGATAGATACTACCCCAAAGCATCACGGGCACATAGATACGATGAAGATGGATCATCAGCAGCATACTGGCTCTGCAGAACAGATGGAACATGGTGATCATACATCGCACGACAATATGAGCCATGCGTTTTCACTCAATCTTCCTATGAACAGGAACGGTTCAGGTACAGGTTGGTTACCTGATGCTTCGCCCATGTTTGGATACATGTATCATTCATCTAAGTGGATGTACATGTTACATGGCAATCTTTTTCTTCGCTATAACAAGCAAGACATCGGTAATAAAGGAGTAAGAGGAGATGAAATGTTCGATGCTCCTAACTGGATAATGTTCATGGGTCAAAGAAAAATCGGTAGTAAAGGATTGTTTCATTTCAACACCATGCTTTCATTAGATGCTGTAGTTGCAGGTGGAAAAGGCTATCCGCTATTATTTCAATCAGGTGAATTATATAATGATCAGCCATTGGTTGACAGGCAGCATCCGCATGATCTTTTCTCCGAGCTGTCGGTAAGTTATTCGCATGCATTCTCGAAGAAAGCAGATGTATTCGCTTATGTTGGTTATCCTGGTGAACCTGCTTTAGGTCCGGTGGCTTTTATGCACAGGCCTTCAGCCTTACCCAATCCTGATGCTCCTATCTCCCACCATTGGGTAGATGCAACGCACATTACTTTTGGCGTTGCCACTTTAGGTATAAGAGCAGGCAAGTTCAAGTTAGAAGGTTCTTCATTTACAGGAAGAGAGCCGGATGAGAACAGGTATAATTTTGATAAGCCTAGGTTCGACAGCTGGAGTGGAAGACTTTCATTCAATCCAAATAAGAATTGGGCTTTGCAGGTGTCGCATGCATTTTTGGAAAGCCCGGAAACATTACATCCCGGGGAAGACATCAATCGAACCACTGCATCTGCTGTGTATAGTTTGCCTACCAGAAACGGTTCGCTGAATGCAACTGCATTGTGGGGAATGAATAAAACCAAAGGACATGATGGAGAGCATGCGTTTCTCACAGAGGCTGCATGGAATATGAACAAACTTACTTTACACACCAGGTACGAGTATGTTCAGAAGTCGGTTGAAGAGCTTGTATTAAATGAAAATATTTTCGGACATGATGCCGTATTCCCGGTGAATGCATTAACGCTGGGATTGAATTATGATGTGCTGAACATTGGTAAAACAAGATTGGCGGCTGGTGGCCAATTTACCTTGTACAGTGCCGATAAACGGTTAGATGCATTATATGGCAACAATCCAATGGCAGTTGAGGTGTACCTGAGATTGTATCCTTCACTGATGATGGGAGGAAAATGATGACTATCAGAATGGGAAGGTTTTATCTTCAGTATCTTGCTGCAAATGACGGCAAAAGAAGACATTCACCTGTTTAATGATGCTCCTGCAGTAAAGGAAGCTTTGATAAAGTATGGAACGGTTAGAACCTTTACCGAAGGAGAAGCGATCGTAAATGAAGACAGCTACATCCGTTCCATTCCTATCGTATTAAAGGGCACCATTAAAGTACTGCAGACGGATGAAAGTGGTCATGAGTTACTACTCTACTTTATAGAACCGGGAGAGAGTTGCATCATGTCTTTTCTTGGTGGCATTCACCATGAAAAAAGTAAAGTAAAAGCAGTTGCAGAAGAAGCAACTGAAATACTGATGGTACCGATAGAAAAAGTTCACCAGTTCATCAAAGATTATCCGCAATGGCTTGATTATATTTTCAGGCTTTATCATAAACGATTCGAAGAATTATTGCAGGTGGTAAATGCAGTGGCGTTCACTAAAATAGACGAACGTTTATTGCAATTGCTTAAAAGGAAAGCTTCGCTGTCAGGTTCCGCCACCATCCACATCACCCATGAACAACTGGCTACCGAACTTGGTACAGCAAGAGCAGTTGTTTCGAGATTGTTAAAACAACTGGAACAATCGGGTGTATTGAAGCTTTCACGTAAGGGAATTACGCTTCTGTAACCAAAGTAGCAAAACAGGAATGTGTGTTTCGTCAAATTTGTTTCAAATAAAAACAAACAGATGAAGCATGAGGTAGAAACCCAATGGATGGGTAAAATGCAGTTCAATGCACTGGTAAATGGACATACAATCGTGATGGATGCACCTGAACGTGTGGGTGGTGAAGATCATGGCCCGATACCAAAGCCATTTGTACTTACGGCACTCAGCGGATGTACCGGGATGGATATTGTTGCCATTCTAAGAAAAAGTGGGAAACAGGTAAACAGTTTCAATATTAAAGTGGAGGGAGAGATCAGTAAACAGGCACCGATCGAGTATGTAGCTGTACACCTTGTTTATGAATTTGAAGGAGATGAATCGTTTAAAGAAGATGCAATAGGTGCTGTAACTGTTTCACAGGAAAAATATTGTGGTGTGAGCCACATGCTGAAGAAGATCATGCCGGTGACCTGGGATGTGGTATATAATGGAAACATCATCTTCTCTAACAAAAAAGAAGAACTTGCAACTGTATGAAGATGGGATACATTTTAATAATGATAGGAGCAGGTATTGGTGCATTGGGTGGATGGCTGTACTGGAAATATATTGGCTGTACAACAGGAACATGCCCTATTACGGCAAGGCCTTTAACCAGCACTTTGTATGGTGCTTTGATCGGTGCATTACTGTTCAATGCATTTACCCCGGCAAAGAAAACGATCAATAAAACTGAACAACAACAAACACAAAAAGATGATAGAAATGCTTAAACAACTTTTCGGATTGGGTCCTAAAATAGACACGTCTGCGCTAATGGCAAATGGAGCTGTAGTATTGGATGTGAGAACAACACAAGAGTTTGCATCGGGCCATGTAAAAGGATCTTTGAATATTCCATTAGACTCACTCGCAACGAGAATGAAAGAATTACCGAAGGATAAGCCGATCATTACCTGTTGTGCCAGCGGTATGAGAAGTGCAACAGCTAAATCAGTATTAACAAATAATGGATTTAAGGAAGTGTATAATGGAGGTAGCTGGAGAAGTATTTAAGGGGTGTGGGTTGAAACGGAACCGGCTTGATTTGAGCCGGTTTTTTATTGCCGGGATAATGACATCTAAAAAAACGAAGCAAGCCTTAGAAAAGGCTTGCTTCCTACCTATATATGAGAAAAACTATCCTTTCTATTATAAACCTTTCAGCGTACGAAGCCTGTGCCAACGCTGGGCTTTTTGTGCTTCGGCGGTTTCTAAGAACTCTTCAGCTAGTTCAGGGTTCTTGGCCTGTATCACTTTAAACCTGTTTTCGTGGTACATAAAGTCTTTCAATGGTATTGAAGGATCTTTACTGTCTATCACGAATCTTTGTCCTTCTTCTTTCATTGGATTGTAGTGGAACAAAGGCCAGTAACCACTCTTCACTGCGAAATCCTGTTCTTCTGCACCGTGGCTGATATCGATTCCATGAGCAATGCAATGGCTGTAAGCGATGATGATCGATGGTCCTGGATATGCCTCAGCTTCGAGAATGGTTCTTAATGCATGTGCATCGTTCGAACCCATTGCGATCTGTGCTACGTAAGCCGTACCGTGAGCAATGGCCTGTAGCGCAAGATCTTTCTTACCTGTGGTCTTACCATTCACCGCAAATTTTGCAGAAGCACCAATTGGTGTTGATTTGGATTTTTGTCCGCCGGTATTGCTGTACACTTCTGTATCGAGTACCAAAATGTTCACGTTCTCACCTGTAGAAAGAATATGATCCAATCCACCATAACCAATATCATAAGCCCAGCCATCACCACCAATGATCCACATAGATTTCTCCGAAAGAAAATCGGCAATATGCAAGAGGTTCTTTGCAACAGATGATGGATCCTGCTCTAAACGGTGTTTCAGTTCTTTGATCAGTTCATTCTTTGTCTTGATCTCGGCTTCTGTAATTTCAGGAGCATTGATGATAGTTTCGGCAAGATCATCTCCAACCAATGGAGCCATTTGCTTCAGCATTCTTACAGCCGTCTCTTTCTTCTTCTCATTGGCGAGTTTAATACCTAAACCAAATTCTGCGTTGTCTTCGAAGAGTGAGTTAGCCCATGCTGGTCCGCAACCAGCGTTGTTGGTGGTCCATGGAGTTGTTGGTAAGTTACCGCCGAAGATGGAAGAACATCCTGTTGCATTGGCAACAATCATTCTTTCTCCGAACAACTGCGTTAATAGTTTGATGTAAGGCGTTTCACCACAACCACTACATGCACCGGAGAACTCGAACAATGGCTGGAAGAACTGTGAACCTTTTACTGTAGAACGGTTCACTCTTGTTCTGTCTACTTCGGGGAGTGATAAGAAGAAATCCCAGTTCTTCACTTCTTCTTCCTGGAAAGAAGTTTTATCAAACATGTTGATGGCTTTGTGGTAAGGATCAGCCTTACTTGCCATCGGGCAATATTCAACGCATAGCTGGCAACCGGTACAATCTTCTGTTGACACCTGCAGTGTATAGGCTTCTTTTGTTTTGTCCCACTCTTTTCCGATCGGGTCAACATATTTAAAAGTTGCAGGAGCATCTTTCAGTAGTTCTTTGTCGTACACTTTCGGACGAATCGCTGCATGTGGACAGATCAGGAAACACTTACCGCATTGTGTACACAGATCGGCATCCCAAACAGGTACTGCATCAGCAATATTTCGTTTCTCGAATTTGGTTGTGCCCGAAGGATAGGTTCCATCCGCAGGAAATGCACTCACCGGTAACTCATCACCTTCACCGGCAATGATCTTTCCCAGTACGTTCTTCACAAAGTCGGGAGCTGAAGTTGGAACCACATCCTCGAGGGGCTTGTTTCCTATAATGTTCTTTTTATAGTCTATCTGGTAAAGATGCTCCAGCGTTTTATCTACCGCTTCATAGTTCTTCTGAACTACTGCATCACCTTTACGCCAGTAAGAATCATAGATCGCATCTTTGATCTTAGCGATCGCTTCTTCTCTTGGAAGAATATTAGAGATAGCAAAGAAGCAAGTTTGAAGAATGGTATTGATCCTGTTGCCCATGCCTGTTTCTTTGGCTACAGCATATGCATTGATCGCATAAAGTTTT
Organism: Chitinophagaceae bacterium; assembly: GCA_024508725.1. GTDB lineage: Bacteria > Bacteroidota > Bacteroidia > Chitinophagales > Chitinophagaceae > JAEZDC01. Next base: position 1,385,317 of record JANINS010000004.1, read on the forward strand.
AAATTCTTATGAACGATCTCTTCCTGGATTTTCTTAGGCAGGCTATCCCATACATCTTCTTTGGGATAAGGTGCATTGATAAGAAAAGTTGCACCATACTCTGCATCTTTTAGTATATCGAATTTGCTGAGGTAATTAAAATGATGACAGGCTACGAAGTTGGCTGAGCTTACCAGGTAAGTAGAGTTGATTGGCTTTTTGCCAAAGCGAAGGTGAGATACAGTGAGTGATCCTGATTTCTTGGAATCGTACACGAAATATCCCTGTATGTAGTTATCGGTTTTCTTACCAATAATCTTGATCGAATTCTTGTTGGCACTCACCGTACCATCAGCACCAAGGCCAAAGAACAATCCACGGAACAGGTGCTGCTTATCGAGTGTAAAATGTTTATCGTAGTTAAGGCTGAGGTGTGTGATATCATCTTCAATACCGATAGTGAAGTGATTCAAAGGATGTTTCTTATCCAGTTCATCATACACTGCTTTTACCATTGCCGGAGTAAACTCTTTTGAAGACAATCCATAACGACCACCAATGATGGTTGTATGATTTCTACCCATTTCAGCAAAGGCCGAAACAGTATCCATGTACAAAGGTTCGCCTAAACCATTTGGTTCTTTACAACGATCCAATACCGCAATACTTGTTACTGATTTAGGTATCGCATCTAAGAAATCTTTGATGGAGAATGGACGATACAAACGGATCTTCAACATTCCCACACGACCGTTCTCTTCGCTGTTGATATAGTCCACTGTTTCCTGTACAGCACCTGCACCTGAACCCATAATAATAATGAGTTTTTCAGGATGTGGATGGCCATAATATTCGTAGAGATCATATTTTCTTCCGGTGAGTTCTGCAAACTGATCCATCTTTTCCTTTACAATACCGGCGACATTGTTATAGTAAGGATTGGATGCTTCCCTGTTCTGGAAATACACATCAGGATTTTGTGCAGTACCACGAATGAACGGATTGTTTGGCGAAAGCGATCTGTCACGATGAGCATTTACTGCATCGGCATCGATCATGTCTTCGATCACTTCATCGGCGATCACTTCCACTTCAGAAAGTTCATGAGAAGTGCGGAAGCCATCGAATATGTTTAAGAAAGGAATTCTTGCATTGAGTGTGGCAGAGTGAGCGATCATAGCCATATCCATCACTTCTTGTGCATTATTGCCAAATAACATCGCAAAACCGGTAGAACGAACAGACATCACATCACTATGGTCACCAAATATTGATAAGGCATGTGTTGCCAAAGCTCTTGCAGCAATATGGATAACGCAAGGTGTTAATTCGCCAGCGATCTTATACATGTTTGGGATCATCAATAACAATCCCTGGCTGGCAGTGAATGTTGTAGCCAATGTTCCTCCCTGTAATGCACCATGTAATGCACCTGCAGCTCCGGCTTCACTTTGCATCTCTACTACTCTTGGCACACCACCGAAGATGTTTTTCATGCCTTTTGCACTCCATTCATCGGCCCACTCACCCATTGTAGAAGATGGTGTAATGGGATAAATGGCACAAACTTCATTTGTTTTATAAGCGATGTAGGCAGCAGCTTCGTTTCCGTCCATTATAGCGAGAGAAGCTTTTTTATCTGATACCTGCTTTTCGGTTGCTGATAATACTGTGGGCTCCATGTTTCGAAAGTTTTGGAAGTAAATTGAGCCACAAACCTAAAAAGCTGCTTAGGGCGAAAACATGACACTTGTCAGTGATGCACATCAAAATACAGGATTGATATCATGTTTTTCAACCGGTAACGATTGCACTATGTTATGCAAGTTTTAGGTATTTTTGGCGGCACTGCAACGGAGATAATCTGATGAAGAACGTACAACAATTTGAAGCTTTATTCAATCATGCCACTATCGGTATCATTCTCTGCAATAAACAAGCAGAGATCATGGACTTCAATCGCCAGGCTGAGTTTCAGTTTGGATATACGAGAGATGAGATCATTGGAAAGAAGATCGAAATACTGATCCCACAGAAGTATAAGCATAAACATGTTGGTGACCGTGACCGCTTCTATGCTGATCCGCATCCACGAACAATGGGAGCCGGAAGAGATCTGCATGGGTTGAAAAAAAATGGTGATGAGTTTCCTGTAGAAGTAAGTCTTAGTAATTATACTTTAGATGGAGAAGTGTATGCGATTGCTTTTGTGATAGATATCACTATCAGGAAAAATAATGAAAAGCTGGTGTACCAGCAGAAAGCAGAGCTGGAACATTTCACCAGCCAGGTCAGGCATCTGAATATGGAACTGGAGCAGAAAGTAGAGAACAGAACAAAGATGCTCCGTGAAACTTTGGCTGAGTTAGAGAAGAGTAAAGAAGAAGTGAGTGAAGCACTGGAAAAAGAAAAAGAACTGGGTGACCTGAAGAGCAGGTTTGTTACCATGGCTTCGCATGAGTTCAGAACACCGTTGAGTACGATCCTCTCATCTGCTTTTTTATTATCGAAATATAATGGTGTTGACGATGGCCCTAAAAGAGAGAAACACATAGAAAGAATAAAAGGTGCTGTTAGTGATATGAAAAGTATCCTCGAAGATTTCTTATCACTTGGCAAGCTGGAGGAAGGTTCTGTTAAAGCCAAGCTGGAACTGATTTTGTTTGAAGATGTTGTTGCTGTGATAAAAGATACGCTGAATGGATTAGAGCAGATCACCCGGAAGGGGCAAAAGATATATTTTACTCACAGAGGAGATGGAGAAGTGCTTGCTGACAATGCACTGATCAGAAATATCCTGCTGAATCTGGTATCGAATGCCATCAAATTCTCACAGGAGAATACAGGTATTCATGTAGAGTTGAATAAAGGAGAATCTGACCTTGTACTTTCTGTATCTGATGAAGGCATGGGCATCTCTAAAGAAGACCAGGAGCATCTTTTTGAACGATTTTTCAGAGCGAAGAATGCGGCAAACATTCAAGGAACAGGTTTGGGTCTGCACATCGTAGCCAAATATGTTGAACTGATGAATGCAAGGATTGAAATGCAAAGTGAATTAGATAAAGGAACAAGTTTTTATATTCACATACCTCAAACACAACAAATAACCGAAGAATGAAAAAGATCCTTTTAATAGAAGACAATGATGATGTGAGAGAGAATACTGCCGAGATACTGGAGCTATCGAACTACAAGGTTTTTACAGCCCCTAATGGTAAAGATGGTGTTGAAGTTGCTTTTCGTGAATTGCCTGATCTTATTGTTTGCGATATCATGATGCCAGTATTGGATGGTTATGGAGTGTTGCACATGCTGAGCAAGAATCCACAAACATCTGCCATACCTTTTATCTTCCTGACTGCGAAATCAGAGAAAAGCGATTTCAGGAAAGGGATGGAAATGGGTGCTGATGATTACCTTACCAAACCATTTGATGGGATAGAATTACTGAATGCGATCGAGGCAAGGCTTAAGAAAACAGAATCGCTGAAGAAGAATTTCACTCATGATATGAAAGGCGTGAATGAATTTCTTCAAAGTGCAGAGCAAACAGGAAAGGTTCAGCTCACATCAGATGAAAGAGAAGTTCATAACTACAAGAAGAAACAAACATTATATACTGAAGGGCAAAGACCGGTAGCAGTATACTTTGTAGTAGAAGGAAAAGTAAAAGTCAGCCGTACGAATGAAGATCTGAAAGAACTGATCACAAGTATTCACGGCCCGGGAGAATTTTTTGGTTACACTGCAATACTCGAAGAAACAAATTACAGGGATAATGCAGAGATACTGGAAGATGCAGAATTGATGCTGATACCCAGGAAAGATTTTCTCGAACTGATCAACAATGATGCAACTGTTGCAAGACAGTTCATCAAGTTGCTTACACATAATGTTGTAGAGAAAGAAGAAAGCCTGCTGAACCTGGCTTACAGTTCTTTGAGAAAGAAAGTAGCGAATGGACTGGTTCAGGTTCTTACCAAGTTCAAAGATGAGAAAGGAACACTGGAGATATCAAGAGAGAACCTGGCTAATATCATCGGTTCTGCTACAGAATCTCTGATCAGAACATTAAGTGACTTCAAGAGTGAAGGATTGATCGATATTAAACATGGCAAGATCATCATCCTTGATGAGAAAAGGCTTAAGAATCTTTTATACTAAACAGATCTGATATAGTAAAAAATAAACTGCGGAACCAAATGATTCCGCAGTTTACATTTATAACAAGCAGGCAATCGCTATTTTTTATTGAGGCTGGCGTGTATATTACTGAACAATTCTCCTTCTGTATTTTGTTGTTCCAAACTCCAGTCGTGTGTTAAAGAGGTTTCGATCCACAAACTTCCGGCTCTTCTGAATACCTGGATCGGCATATTGAAAAAATTTCTAAAGTCTCCCTCGAGTTCAGCTACAGTTCTGCCGCCACTTACATCCACGTGTTTACAGTTACCGGTAAAATTGATACCGCTAACCACCTTGGCTGCAGGCTGACCTTTTTCTATCAGCTCTATTTTCAGAAATGGGTATAACTCGTTGAATTCCTTCTGAATATCTCTTATCGGTTTACCCTTTTCTATGCACAGTTCCATACAGGAGGGTTTATCTAATTCATTTATATCGCACATCACATTCAATGCAAATCTATTTTCTGCAAATTCGAAAATCATGATAATTGTTAGCCAAAAACATGACGAAGATCAGCATGCGATCTTAAGGCAACATTATCAACACTTATCAAAAATAGTTTTAGCTACAGGGGGATAATATGATACTAAGCAGAGGCAGATATGATTCTTATCAATGTACTTTGAAGCAAAAAAAAGCTGCTCGTTATTAGAGCAGCTTCTGAATTATCTGAGGAGAACAACATATCCCGAGAATCGTGGTACACCATTTTTAGGCTCAATCACATAATAGTAAGTTCCTACAGGCATTGGCTTTCCTTTGTGTGTTCCGTCCCAAGGCTGGTCATAACCTTCGCTGTAATATATCTGCTGACCATAGCGTGTGAATATCTGAACAGTACATCCAGGATATTTTGCAAGATGCGGCACTTCCCATCTATCGTTAATGCCATCACCATTTGGCGAGAACACATTTGGAATTTGTGGCGGGAATAATACAGTGATCTTAACACTGTCTTTAGCAATACAACCACCCTGGCCTGTTACGGTGAGTATGTACGTTGCATCGTCTTGTGGTGTAACGATGGTATTAGGTTGAGTTGTTCCATTGATCCATACATTAGGTGTCCACTGGAATGATAATGAAGTACCTCCTACCGATGGCAGTAATGTAACAGATTGTCCTAAGAGTATGATCTTATCTTCACCCACATTAACAGTTGGTGCAGGTATTATTGTAACCGTCATCTTATCATTCACTACTTTACATGAACCTGTACCGGTAGTTGTTAATGTAAGATCTACGTTACCCTTAGCAATATCTGCAGTGCTTGGAACATAGACTGCATTCAAGGTTGTTGGTGAAGGTTGGAATGTTCCAGTTCCTGAGCTGGTCCATAATCCTCCTGTTGCTACAGTTACATTTCCATTCAGTGAAACTGTTTTATAGGCACAGATACTTTGATCGGAACCGGCATTTGCAGTTGCTGCATCATTGATCGTTACAACAATCGAATGAGATGAAGCAGGACATGCACCATTATTGGTAGATGTTAGCGTAAGTGTTACACTTCCTGCTGCGGTATCTGCATTGCTTGGAGTATATATTGATGTTAAGAAAGTATTGGATGGTGCAAATGAACCTGAACCTGAAGTTGACCAAATTCCAGAAGAACTGCCACCGGTGATCGTACCATAAAGATTCACCGTATTTCCTGCACAAATAATCTCATCTGTTCCTGCATTTGCAGTTGATGGACTATTGCTTATGTTCACATTTGTTGTTCCGGCTGGGCTGGTACAACCGTTTAAAGTGGATGTTACACTGTAGACACCGTTGTCAACAAAACTTACGTTGGCTATTGATGGGTTTTGTTGAGTTGTTGCAAATCCATTAGGGCCTGTCCAACTGTAAGTAGCTCCCGGAACTGTATTAGTGGATAGTAAAAGATTTGCTCCAACACAAAGCGGTCCGTTATTATTCACTACCGGAGTTAAAGGTGTTGGTTTAACCGATTTAGAATAAGTGAATGCAGGTCCTGTACAACCATTAGCAGATGGCACGATCTGGTAATTGACATTAATAGTGTTACTCGTGGTGTTTACCAATGTTTCAGCAATGATGTTTGAAACCTGGTTTGTAACAGCAGGATTGCTGATGCCTGCTACACTTGCACGACTCCATGCAAATGATGATCCTGAAACGGCACTGGTAATTGTATAGCTATCAGGGATACTGCTGCAAACGATACCTGTATTTGCACTGGTAATATTTGGAGTTGGGTTCACGGTAACTTTATAAACAAAAGGTACAGGATTGATACATCCATTAGCTGTTGGAGTGATGTTGTACGTAACATCCACCGGAGCATTCGTAGTATTATTTAAAGATTCGGTGATGCCTGTTGATGTTCCATTTCCTGCGGGATTGCTTATACCTGATACAGCAGCACGAGTCCAGCTGTATGTTGTACCACTTACGCCACTTGTGAAAGTATAATTCTGAGCTGCTCCGCTACATACTATACCGCTTACAGTGCTGGTAACAGTTGGTCTTGGATTTACGGTCACTACATAATTATAACTGGTTGGATTGGTACATCCATTAGCAGATAATGTGATCACATATGTAACATTCAACGGATTGGTGGTTGTATTTATTAATGTTTCTGTTATTGGATTGGCAGCCTGGTTATTTACCGATGGGTTGCTAATTCCTGTAACAGCAGCACGACTCCATGTATAAGTTGTACCGCTAACAGGACTTGCGATAAGATAGTTCTGAGGCACTTCACTACATACAATTCCGGCAGCAGCACTTGACATTGTTGGATTTGGATTAACGATCAACGTATAGTTGAATGTCGGTCCGGTACATCCATTGGCGACAGGAATGATGGTGTATGGAACGTTAATTTGTGCATTACTTGTATTGATCAAGGTTTCCGTGATCGGGTTACTTGTTTGATTGGATACTGCTGCATTGCTGATGCCTGTAACGGCTCCTCTTGTCCATGTGAAAGTGGTTCCTGTTACTGATGCTGTTATGTTGTAATTCTCCGCTACGTCGCTACAAATTGTTCCTGCTGCAGCACTATTTACTAATGGTGTTGGATTAACTGTGACTGTATAAATGAAAACAGAAGGATTAGCACAACCATTTGCCGCAGCGGTTATAGAGTAAGTAACATCGATCGGTTGATTCGTGGTATTTGTAAGCGTTTCGGTAATAGAAGATGAGGTGCCTGTTGCTGCAGCATTAGTAATACCAGCAACAGCAGCTCTTGTCCAGTTATAAGTCGTTCCTGTTACAGAACCACTCAATGAATAGTTTTGAGCCATTCCGCTACAAACTATTCCCGAAGAAGCACTGGTTATCTGTGCTGTTGGGTTTACAGTAACAGTATAATTGAATGGTTGAGGGTTTGCACAGCCATTTGCAGATGGTGTTATAACATATGTAACTGCAACAGGTGCATTCGTCGTGTTCGAAAGCGTTTCTGTAATTGCACTAGTAGTTTGATTCGTTACCGCAGGATTACTGATACCCGCTACAACTGCACGACTCCATGTATATGTTGTACCCGAAACGGAACTTGCGATCTGGTAATTCTGAGCTGTGTTATTACAGATGACTCCGATTCCGGAACTAGTGATCTGTGATATTGGATTAACCGTAACAACATATTCAAACAGAACACCGGCAGCACATGTATTAGCTGAAGGAATGATCACATACTTAACATTCACAGGAACGTTAGTTGTATTTATCAGCGTTTCAGTGATTGGATTTGCTGTTTGATTATTCACTGCAGGATTACTGATTCCTGGAACAGTGGCTCTTGACCATCTGAATGCGGAGCCTGTAACAGCACCTGTGATCAGATAATTCTGAGCAACTCCACTACATACTACTCCAGTAGCTGCGCTGTTAACTGTCGGAGTAGGATCAACCGTAACAACATAATTAAACGCTGGTCCGGCACATCCATTTGCAATAGGAGTTATTACATAGGTAACATCAATAGGAGCATTCGTTGTATTGATCAGGGATTCGTTAATCGGATTCGTAGTTTGTGCTGAGATTGCACTATTACTTATTCCTGTAACAGATCCTCTGCCCCATGCATATGTTGTTCCTGCTACACTACTTGTAATTGTATAGTTTGTTGCACTTCCACTACAAATTGCTGCTGTTGCTGCACTCGTTATTGTTGGTGTAGGATTAACTGTGACTGTGTAATTGAAAACAACCGGGTTAGTACATCCGTTAGCAGTTGCAGTTATATTGTAAACAACATCGATTGGAGCATTTGTAGTATTGACTAAAGTTTCAGCAATAGGATTTGCTGTTTGATTATTTACTGCAGGATTACTTATTCCCGGAATACTATTACGGTCCCAGGTATAGCTTACTCCTGCTACATTGCTGGCAATAAGATAATTCTGAGCTGTATTATTACATATCTCATCTGCTGCAATGCTTGATATAGTAGCAGTAGGATATACTGTTACTGTATAATCAAATGGTGTAGGATTGGAACATCCGTTTGCCGAAGGTGTGACGGTATAAGTTACATTAATAGGAACGTTTGTAGTATTCACCAGTATTTCGGTAATTGGATTAGCAGATTGATTACTTACTCCAGGATTACTGATTCCTGCTACGGCAGCACGACTCCAGGTATAAGTTGCATTACTTACAGAGCTGGTCAGCAAATAATTTTGTGCAGTGTTATTACAGATAGTAGCTGAATCAGCACTAGTAATAACTGGTGTTGGATCAACAGTAACTGTAATAACATAAGGAAACCCTTCGCATGAGCCAACAACAGAAGTTGGTACTACAATATATTCAACCGTTCCCGCAGTGGCATTATTTGGATTAATCAACACCTGGTTGATACTGTTTCCAGATCCATTATTTGCACCTGTAATACCACCTGTTATATTAACTAAGCTCCATGTAAATGAACTAGGCGTTGATGAAGTAAGGTTTATAGCAGTTGCTGTATTGTTACATATAGTTTTGGTTGACGCAGTGGTTATCTGTGGTGTTGGATTAACCGTAACGATGATAGAATACGGTGCTGCTGACGGACAGCTCCCTGTTGTACTCGTTGCTGTAACCAAATACTCTACTGTTCCTGCTGTCGCATTACTTGGGTTCGTTAATAGCTG
>JANINS010000005.1 GCA_024508725.1 Chitinophagaceae bacterium
TTGGATACATCATAAATAGCAGCCAGGTCTTTTACTTTGTAAGGCTTGATAAGAAGATTCCCTTCATCATCATAGTAATTTCTTTTCACTACTCTCATAATCGTTAGTTGAGTTAATTCTTAGTTGCAGAGTTGTTGAATGGCTGTTATTTGAAACAGGTTCAAAAGACCCGGTGTTCCTTTGTCAATAAAATATTGTCTCCAGTATTGGTAATTTTTTATAGAAGGTTCGTCACTGAATTCTAAAACTGCTTCAGCAAGTGCTTTAATCTCTTGTTTGTAATTAGGAAGTGATTCTCGAATGGCTTTGATTTCCTGAAACCAACTTCTTGTTCCAATAAAACCGTTTTGATTGTCTTTGTCAAACCAAACAGAAGGAAGTGATGTAGTGACGTGCCAGCAAAACTCTTTGGCAAAAAGAAAGGAATGCTTTTCTCGGACTTTTAGCAAGGGTTAAGTATTCATGTATTCTTGCTTTGGCTGCTTCTATTTCTTTTGACGAAAAAATGGTCATTCCCCAAAGAGCATTGTAAGTGTATATCGTCAAAACAAAGTGGACTTTTCTTTAGAGAGTATTTCTTTTGTTTAAGTTAGTGATTGTTTTTAGTAATCAAAGGGAAACGGATTTGTTAATAAGTTTTTCAGTGAAGTAGATTCTTCTTCTTTGCATTAAATTTTGCTGTTTGATTTTTTCTCTTCTCCTTAAAATCTGTTCTTGTTTTCCAAAGTAGACATCAGCAGGCGTTACGTTGTTTAAGGACTCATGGTAGCGCTGATGGTTGTAATAGTTTACAAACTGCTCAAGTGCCTGTTCCAACTCTTCCGGGCAGAAGTAATGATCCAACTTTACTACATTTTTCATGCTTCTGTGATAGCGTTCAATTTTGCCTTGTGTTTGTGGATGATTAATTTTTCCATGCACTTGCCTGATGCCTTTACTTTTCAGATAATCCTGGAGTTCTGAGGCGATATAGCAAGCACCATTATCTGAGAGAAGCTTTGGTTTTTGATAAGAGTTTAATCCAGCGATTAAGAGAGCTCTGTCAACTGTTCTTTCAACGTCCTGAGCCTTCATGGTTTTACAAAGCTCCCAGTGAATGATATATCGGCTGTAATCATCCATGATCGTGCTTAAGTAATACCATCCCCATCCCAGGATTTTAAAATAAGTAAAGTCAGTTTGCCACATCTGGTGAACAAAGAGTGTCTTTTCTTTAAACTCATTTGATGCCGAAAGTAAAATGTGAGCAGGTGTTGTAATAAGACCTTTTGCTTTTAAAATCCTGTACACACTGCTTTCTGATATAAATATCCTTTGTTCATCTGTGATCTTCACCGAAAGTTCTCTTGGTGATAGTATGGGATGGTCAAGAGCCACTTCCACCACAAGTTGCTTTTGTTCTTCTGGAATGGAGTTCCACTGCTGGCTGGTTCTTTTCTGTGGATGAAGCCCAAGTAGTCCCTTGGCCTGGTACACTTTATACCACTTGTAAAAAGTGCTTTTGTGAATGCCAAGCTGTTTAAGCGTTCTGTTTACTCCAAGATCGGAACGGTCAACAAGATGAATGATCTCTTGTTTTTCCTGAGCAGATAGTCTCATATACTTCCTCCACTTTTCGCTTATTCCAAAATGCTCAAGCTTTTTTTTACAATATCATACCGGAGCATGAGGTCTGCTACCATTTCTTTAAGCCTTTGATTTTCTTTTCTTAAGTCCTGCACTTCATCCGATGTGGCTTCTCTTGAAGTGTCTCCCTGAAGTCTTTTCTTTCCTGCTTCCAGGAACTGCTTATTCCATTTGTAAAATTGTGTTTGATGAATTCCATACTTCCTGCATATCTCGGCTACTGAACTCTCTCCACGTATAGCCTCCATTACAATTAAAATCTTTTGTTCTGAAGTAAACAGCCTTCTTGTTTTTCTGCGAATGTCCTTTACAAAACTTTCTGTAGATGGCTTTTTAGATTTTGTTTCCATGAAAGAAGTTTTAATGATTAATGAATCTGGAAACACTCTCTTAAATTAGCATATTACCGGTACACTTTAAGCTGAAGATTTACAACGGCTTATCTCAAACAATTGCAAAGAAGTTTTGAGTCAAAGCTGGATAAAAAGAAAATACTAAACTCTATTAGCGACCCTCTTAGTGATTTAAGAAA
>JANINS010000006.1:0-385 GCA_024508725.1 Chitinophagaceae bacterium
GCTACGCAAACGGATCAAATCAATGCATCTACTTTATATCCCGACCAGGAAGAGCTGAATCGTGACAACACAATGAATGAAGTGGAAGAATATTTTCAATACCATATACCACTTTATCGCGGAATGGATGCCAACAACAATCCATACATCACCGACGTTCGCAAGGTAAAAGCAACTTTGGCGGATGGTTCAAGAAGAGATGAAACATGGTTTCTCTTCCGTATTCCAGTAAAAGATTACCAGGCAAAAATTGGTAACATTCCTGATTTTAAATCCATCCGTTTCATCAGGATGTTCATGACCAATTTTGATGACACAGCTGTTCTTCGTTTTGCAAAATTGGAATTGGTAAGAAACCAATGGAGAAAATTCACAAATGAAATTG
>JANINS010000006.1:395-844 GCA_024508725.1 Chitinophagaceae bacterium
TGCTGTGAACATTGAAGAAAACGATCAGCGTTCACCAATTGTTTATCGCCAGCCGCCGGGAGTAGAACGTCAGGAACAACTAAGCAACAATAATGTTGAGTTGTTATTGAATGAGCAATCATTGAGCCTAAAAGTCCAGGGACTTCCAAAAGAAAAAGTTCGTGGTGTATTTAAAACTATGAACCTTGACCTTCGTTCTTACGGAAGGCTTTCGATGTTTGTTCATGCTGAGTCATTGAATTTTCCAGGGACAGATATTGCTGACGGTGCTGCCAATGCAGTGATCCGAATTGGGAATGATTTTACGAATAACTATTATGAGATCCGTATTCCTTTAAACATTACACCATGGGGTGTAACGGACACTACACGTATCTGGCCAGCAAAGAATAACATGGATTTTGATTTGAAAGAATTGACTGATCTCAAAATCCGTCGTAACAGCAGTG
>JANINS010000006.1:854-1827 GCA_024508725.1 Chitinophagaceae bacterium
TCAATCCATCAATAGTTACTATTCCGAAACTAAGGCTGATGGAAGACGTTATGCCATTTTTGGTAACCCGAATTTGGGGGAAGTAAGGGGCATGTTTATGGGAGTGGAAAATGCCAAGAAAGAGATTATGGATGCAGAGCTTTGGTTTGATGAATTGAGACTGACCAAGATGGATGAAAGAGGTGGATGGGCTGCACTGGGAAGAGTAGATATCCGCTTAGCTGATCTTGGATCAGTTACATTAAGCAGCAGCTATAGAAGTGTGGGCTTTGGTACACTGGAACAAAGAGTCAACTTCTCACGATAAAGATTCCATTCGCAACCAGGCTATTGATCAAACAACTATTAAGACAGTCAATTTTACCAATGTAAGAAAGAATAAAACCAATGGTAAAAAACCGCAGTTGTGGGATATCTCTAATATTGATCTGAACTATAACTATACGCACCAGGAAAGAACGAACCCGATTATTGAATTAGAAGATATCAAGAAAACAAGAGCTGCAATAGGATACAATTATGCACCACAGCCAACATTTGTTGAGCCATTTAAAAAATGGATCAAATCAAAATCGCCCTGGTTTGCATTGATAAGAGATTTCAATTTTAACTACAAGCCTTCATTACTTTCTTTTAAGGCAGATGTGTTCAGGCAGTTTGGTGCAACCCGTTCGAGAAATATTGGAACCTCATTCAAACTTCCGGAGACGTACAATAAGTTCTTTTATTTCGACCGTTACTATAACCTACGTTGGGATTTTACAAGATCACTAAGCTTCGACTTCAATGCGATAAATAATGCAAGAGTTGATGAACCATTTGGGCGTATCGATACAAAAGAGAAAAAAGATTCTGTAAAGAAAAACTTCTGGTCAGGTGGAAGAAATACACATTACCACCATGAAGGAACGCTTACTTATACCTTGCCAACTTCCAAACTGCCTTTGTTGGATTGGACAACTGTTCGTGCAAC
>JANINS010000007.1:0-211 GCA_024508725.1 Chitinophagaceae bacterium
CGAAACCTTAAGCCGTGTAAGAAAGAAGATGATTTCACGCAAGTAGATTGATCCATCTTAACGTTTTCCATTGACATTTATCAATGCTATTTCTTGCTCAAACGCAATGGAGCGAGGCATGGTGCAATGGTAGCTTTGCATTATCAAATTACAAATCATGATAACAAAACAAACCATAGCAATAATAGGAGCCACAGGAAATATGGGCTCT
>JANINS010000007.1:232-572 GCA_024508725.1 Chitinophagaceae bacterium
GGATAAGCTTGCAGAGCAAATCAGGAAAAACAATCCTTCTGCCGATGTAGAAGCAATTGCTTGTCCCACGGAAGCAAGCTGGGAAGCGGATATCATTGTTCTTGCCGTTCCGTTTGAAGCGGAAAAAGAAATCGCAGCCAAGATCAAAGATGTAGCCAATCAAAAAATTGTGATCTCTATTGCCAATCCTTTGAATGAAACCTACAATGGGTTGGTAACCCCACCTGACACCAGCGCCGCAGAAGAGTTGCAAAAGCTGCTGTCGAATTCAAAGGTGATCAAAGCTTTCAATACCACTTTCGCAGCCGATTTTTCAACTCCTGTTATTGACAGCAAACAA
>JANINS010000007.1:582-932 GCA_024508725.1 Chitinophagaceae bacterium
GGAAAATCTTACACAATTAATCAGTCAAAAATTTAAAACCAAATAAACAAGTACAAATGAAAAAACTATTCTTTTTTATCGCTGCCTTCATTACCCTGACAGCATTTACAACACTTAATAACATCTGGAAAAACGACCCTCCACATTCTCAACTCGGATTTACAGTTAAACACCTGGGTATTGCAGATGTGTCAGGAGTATTCAATGATTTTGAAGTAACGGTCAACTCTTCCAAACCTGACTTCAGTGATCCAGTGTTTGAACTCAATGCAAAAGTTGCTTCAATTGATACGAGAGTTGAAGCAAGAAATAATCACTTAAAGAGCACTGACTTTTTTGATGCAGAAAAA
>JANINS010000007.1:942-1289 GCA_024508725.1 Chitinophagaceae bacterium
GTGTTACCAAACCTGTAACAATGGATTTGGAATACAGGGGAACAGTTGAAAATCCGATGAGCAAAAAGCAAACAGCAGGTTTCCAGGTTACTGGTGTTATCAAACGTTCTGATTTCAACCTGGGTAGCGGCTTCCCTGCTCCAATGATCAGCGACGAAGTACGTATTAAAGCAGATGGCGAGTTTGTACAATAATCAAATACTTGTTACGCATTGCAAGAGAGAAAGAAGATAAAATGATAAATGAGAGATGAAGCAGTGCGTAACTTTTTTCAATCAACACATTAAAACAAAAACAATGAAAAAACTTTTCACAACAGATACAAGTTCTTCAAACAATGACATTGC
>JANINS010000007.1:1300-1729 GCA_024508725.1 Chitinophagaceae bacterium
TATTAGTTGGAAGACTTATTATCGCCTCACTAATGCTGTTACATGGATTACCAAAAATGCAAATGCTATTTTCAGGTGATGCCATTCAATTCCCTTCCGTTTCCGGTATGAGTGCAGGTCTTTCTTTAGCACTTGCTGTTTTTGCAGAAGTATTTTGTTCGATTCTTATTCTTGTTGGTTTTGCAACAAGACTGGCTAGCATTCCATTAATTGTTACGATGCTGGTGGCAGTGTTTTCCGTTCTTGCATCAGAGGTATTTGCAAAAAAAGAACTGGCAGTGCTTTACCTGGCAGAATACGTAGTATTATTTTTTGCAGGAAGCGGGAGGTATTCTGTAGATCAATTGTTACAACCGAAGCCGGAGGCAAAATACCATCCCGAATTAAAGCCCGAAGATCCTACTCTTTCCATCTATCAATAAACCAACA
>JANINS010000008.1:0-1041 GCA_024508725.1 Chitinophagaceae bacterium
TTCCAGGTAATTGATTGGCTTGCCAATCAACTTTTCAAACTGCTGGCGGTATGGAACAAAGGAAACACCTCCGTGTAAATACAATTCAAGGCTTGGCCATACTTCACTAATGTTGGCCTTGCCGGTGATCTCTAAAATTCTTCTTAACAGCACAATCAGCCACGTGGGCACACCGGCCATTGAGGTTACATTTTCATGGATGGTAGTTTGAGCAAGCTTTTCAATTTTGCTCTCCCATTCATCCATTAAAGCAATGGAAAGGTCAGGAGTGCGAAGCCAATGTCCCCAAAACGGAGAGTTCTGCAATACTACAGCGCTTAAATCTCCATAGTGAACATCGTTATTAATACTGCTTATTTGATGGCTTCCACCAATCACCAATCCTTTGCCAGTTAATAAATCACTTCCGGGTGAGAAACATAATAGAAGGACAAGACATCCTTTGATGCTTTGTAATGATTTTCTTTCAGGCTTTCATCGCTGACAGGAATGAATTTGCTCTTATCGCTTGTAGTGCCGCTGCTTTTGGCAAACCAGTTGATCGGTGTATTCCAAAGCACATTCTCTTCACCCTCCATCATTCGTTCGATGTAGGGTTTTAAAGAATCATAATCCTGTAGAGGAACTTTTATTTTAAAATCCTGTAGAGATTGTATTTCAGAAAAATGAAACTGTCTTCCAAATTCAGTGTACTGCCCTGAGGCAATTAAATCCTGCCAAACATTGAATTGTGTACTGACCGGGTCGTTCAACCATTGTTCAATAGACCAAATTCGAAGACGAGCAAGCCGGGAGATAGCAGGACTGAGAAGTTTCATCCCGGGCAAGATAAAAAGAAAGATGGTAGAATCAGGAAGTGAATTCTACCATCTTTATCAATTAAGTAAAATAAAAACTTATTGAGGTGTGCCTGCGTCTCTCCAGGCAACAAAAGCCTTTATGGTTGAATCGGGAAGTTTGGCATGTTTAAAAGGCATAAACCCTTTCTCATCCGGATTTAATTGAATACGTCTTACAATTTCGTCAATATGAGACTTGGCT
>JANINS010000008.1:1051-1631 GCA_024508725.1 Chitinophagaceae bacterium
CGTCATAAGAATCAAGATGACCTGAGCGGGCATTGGTTCCTACGTGGCAGGGAGAACAGTTGCCTGCTATAGTTGCCTGAACATGATTGGAGTAAGTAACACTTGGTGCAGATTTCTGTGCTTTTTTAGAAGAAGAGCAAAACTCAAAAACTACAACCGTGGCAAGGAATAAAACCGGGATTAAAACTTTTTTCATAACAGTGTTTTGTGATTTTCGATCAGAAAGATAAGATGAAATATGAAAACGTTGATACCATTTGTAATGGTTGCCTTAAAGTTTAATTGCTTCAAACTTAGTTTGGCCTTTCTTTTTCTTTAAACTAGAAAAAACAATATGGATACAGATAGAAATCAAAGCCGGGATAATCAACAAAACGATCAATCTGCAGGTGATCAACAGAAAAAGCCACACTCCAGTCCTTTCAAGGAATCATCAATGCACAACGAAAAAAGCACCACCAATGTTGAAGAAGAGGCGCAGATGGAACAGGAAAGAAAGGAAGCAATGACGGAGAGAGACTAGTTATTGATACAACACGCCGCAGCCATTATAAGTTTGGTGGTTGTATTGCACCCTGAT